>NZ_WSRO01000002.1:6745000-8093070 GCF_009769735.1 Streptomyces sp. BA2 | reverse complement strand
GCAGCCGATCGCCCTCTCCCTGATCGCGCTGCTGCACTTCATCAGCGATGACGACGGCGCCTACGACGTCGTGGAGCGGCTCGTCTCCGCCCTCGCGCCCGGCAGCCACCTGGTCCTGTCCCAGATGGCGGGCGACGTCGATCCTGAGCGGACGCGGCAGGCGGTGGAGATGTACAAGGCGGGCGGCGTCACGCTCGTGCCGCGGGCGCGCACTGAGGTGGAGCGGTTCTTCGAGGGCCTGGAGCTGGTCGGCCCCGGCATCGCGTGGCTGCCCGACTGGCATCCGGAGCTCGGCGTCGACGAGGTCAGGAACGGCACACCGGTGCCGCTGTACGCGGGGGTGGGCCGCAAGCCGTAGCCTCCTGACCGGACGTCAGGTGATTCGGCGCGGGATGTCGGATATCAACCTGTGCCCGGCGAGTTGAGGGCAAGCTGGTGCGGGCCCCCGGCGACGGCGCCGTACCCATGGGGCAGGATGACGCTCGCGACGACGGACACGAACATACGTCCGGCGCGCCCGCACAACCTGGAGAAGGAACTGATGGAGCGAGCCCTCACTTGGCACGACCTGATCACCGCCGGTATCGCGGTGGCCGCCGGTATCGCGGCGGGTCTGCTGCTGCGGATGATCCTGCGGTGGCTGGGCGAACGGGCCAGCAGGACGCGGTGGAGCGGCGATGACGTCATCGTCGACGCCGTGCGCACCCTGGTCCCCTGCGCGGCGATCACCGCGGGCGCGGCCGTCGCCGCCGCGGCCCTCCCGCTCACCCCCAGGACCGGCCGCAACGTCACGATGACGCTGACCGCCCTGCTCGTCCTGGCGGCGACCCTGACGGCGGCCCGCGTGGTCACCACCCTGGTGAAGTCCCTCGCGCAGTCCCGGTCGGGCGTCGCGGGCTCGGCGACGATCTTCGTCAACATCACCCGTGTCGTCGTGCTCGCGATGGGTTTCCTCGTCGTGCTCCAGACGCTCGGCGTCTCCATAGCCCCGCTGCTCACGGCGCTCGGCGTGGGCGGCCTCGCGGTGGCCCTGGCCCTCCAGGACACCCTGGCCAACCTCTTCGCGGGCGTCCACATCCTCGCCGCGAAGACGGTGCAGCCGGGCGACTACATCAAGCTCAGCAGCGGCGAAGAGGGCTACGTCGTCGACATCAACTGGCGCAACACGGTGGTGCGCCAGCTGTCGAACAACCTCGTCATCATCCCCAACGCCCAGCTCGCGGGCACCAACATGACCAACTTCAGCCGCCCCGAGCAGGATCTGTCGATCATGGTCCAGGTCGGCGTCAGCTACGACAGCGACCTGGAGCAGGTCGAGCGCGTCACGACCGAGGTCGTGGAGAACGTCATGAAGGACGTCGACGGCGCACTCCCCGATCACGAACCGGCCGTGCGGTTCCACACGTTCGGTGACTCCAGGATCAGCTTCACGGTGATCCTGGGCGTCGGCGAGTTCAGCGACCAGTACCGCATCAAGCACGAGTTCATCAAGCAGCTCCACCAGCGCTACCGCGCCGAGGGAATCCGGGTCCCCGCCCCGGTCAGAACGGTGAACGTCCAGCAGGGCGAACTGCCACCGGGCCTGATCCCGCACCAGCGCGAGGCCACCACCCCGACGGCGAAGCCGACGCCGTAACGGCGGCGCCACTACACCTCTACGCCTCTACACCACCACAGCGCCCCCGAGGCGTTTGACAGGCATGCGCCGCGCAGATCATGATTCCATTAATTGTTTAATGGAATCGAGAGAGGCGCGCGTGGACATGACCCTTGCCGATCCCACCGAGGCCCACGGCCCCCTGAGCGCGATCGCGCTCGAGGCCCGTGGCCTGGGCAAGCGCTATCGTCGCGGCTGGGCGCTGCGTGACTGCTCCTTCCGGCTGCCCGCCGGGCGGATCTGCGGTCTCGTCGGGCCCAACGGGGCGGGAAAGAGCACCCTGTTGGGGCTCGCCACCCGCTTGGTGACGCCGACCGAGGGCGAACTGCGCATCTTCGGCGTACCGGTGGACGACCCGGCCGCCATGCCTCGCTACGCGTTCCTCTCCCAGGACAAGCCGCTGTTCAAGCGGTTCACCGTGGCCGAGACGCTGCGCATGGGCAGCGAACTCAATCCCGGCTGGGACATGGCCGCCGCCGAGCGGATCGTGCGCTCCGGCAATGTCCCGATGAACGCCAAGGTCGGCACCCTCTCCGGCGGTCAGCGCACCCGCGTCGCCTTCGCGCTCGCCTTCGGCAAGCGGCCCGACCTGCTGCTGCTCGACGAGCCGATGGCCGACCTGGACCCGCTGGCCCGGGACGAGATGAGTTCCCTGCTGATGTCCGAGGCCGTCGAGCGCGGCACCACGGTGGTGATGTCCTCCCACATGCTCTCCGAGCTCGAGGACATGTGCGACTACCTCCTGGTCATCGCGGACGGCCGGCTCAGGATGGCGGGCGACACCGATGAGCTGGTCCCGGCCCACGCCCTGGTGACCGGTCTCGCGCCCGACGGAACGCCGCCCGCGGACCTCGCCCCGCACACGGTGGTCGAATTCCGGGCCCAGGGGCGCCAGTTCCGTGCCCTCATCCGGCCCCGCGGCCCGCTGGCCCCGGACTGGGAGGTCTCCGAGCCGAGCCTGGAGGAAGTCCTGCTCGCCCACCTCCGCACGCCGGACGCGGAGCCGCTGTTCACGCACGACGCACGCATCGAGGCCGAAGGGAACGCCGCCGCATGAGCACCACCCTGACCGAGCAGCCGCGCACGGGGCAGCCCGTCAAGAAGCCGGGCCTGCTGCACGGGCTGACCTGGCTCGTCCTGCGCCAGCACCGCGCCACGACGTGGATCATCCTCGCCCTGGTCGTGCTCGGCACGGCCGCGATCATCTACGAGCGCGGCGAGATGGCCGACATGCTCGCCGGGAGGGGCTGGCCGGACAAGGACGTCAGCCTGGACACGGCACCGCAGAGTTACGAGTACATCGCCGAGGCCCTGGGCGCCCTGCCCGTCATCCTCGGCGTCTTCCTCGGCGCCCCGCTGATCGCGAGCGACCAGGAACACGGCACCGCACAGCTGGCCACCACCCAGTCCGTGCCGCGCCGCCGCTGGCTCGCGGCCAAGCTGACCTGGTGCCTTTCGCTCGTCCTGGTGGCCACCCTCGTACTCTCCACACTGTTCTTCTGGTGGTGGGAGCCCTACCGCGATCTGCTCCTCTCGGAATGGCTTTCGGGCTCGGTCTTCGACAACACGGGCCCCATGCTGACGGCGCTCTCCCTCTTCCTCACCACCTGCGGCATCGCGATCGGCATGCTGCTGCGCAGGGTGCTGCCCGCCATGCTGGCCACCTTCTTCTTCTCCGTGGCCGTCCAGGTGGCCTGGGACATGTTCCGTGACCGTCTCGCCACCCCGCGCACGATCACCTGGCCGCTGAACGACGACACGCCGGCTCTCGTCAACAGCAGCAGCGTGGTGGAGGCGGACCGCTGGATCAGCACCGCGGACGGACAGCTCTACGGGTGGGGCATGTGCGCCGAGCCGACCGAGAAGGCCTCCAACGCCTGCATCAAGGAGCACGGCATCGTCAACAACATGGTCGAGTACTTCGGCTACGACCAGATGCCGGGCATGCAGTGGACCGGCGCCGCCCTGCTGCTCGGCGCGACCGCCGCCGTGGCCGTGTTCGTCCTGTGGTGGGCCTCGCGGCGGCCCCTCTAGGACGCCGGTGAGGGTAAGTACGTAAAGTGTCCGCAAACGAGCAGAGAGTGGGGACAGTGGTCGAATTCCGCATCGACCGGCGCAGCGGTGTGGCCACGTACCTCCAGATCGTGCGCCAGGTCGAACAGGCCCTGCGCATGGGCGCGTTGGAGGAGGGCGACCGGCTGCCCACCGCGGCCCAGGTCGCCGCGGCCACCAAGGTGAACCCGAACACGACGCTCAAGGCGTACCGCGAGCTGGAGCGCGCGGGTCTCGCCGAGGTCCGCCAGGGAGCGGGCACCTTCATCACCCGCTCACTCGCCCGCCCCCAGGCGGGACCCGACTCTCCCCTGCAGACCGCCCTGACGGAGTGGATGGAGCAGGCGCGGTCGGCGGGGCTCACGGGCCAGGACGTCACGGCGCTGTTCGAGGCGGTGCACACGGCCACCTTCCAGAGGGACACGATCGGCTGAGCCCCGCGTCACGGGCCGCACTCGACAAACCCCATAAGCAACCGCTTAGTATCGGGTGTGCGGGGCTCCCTGCCCCGGGATCGGTTCCGCCGTCACCGCATGGAGAATCCGCATGGCATCCCTGCTCCTGTCCCGTCGTGACCTCGACTTCCTGCTGTACGAGTGGCTCGACGTGCCCGCGCTCACCGGCCGGGAGCGGTACGCGGACCACTCCCGCGAGACCTTCGACGCCGCCCTGGAGCTGAGCGAGCAGATCGCCACGCGGCACTTCGCCCCGCACAACAAGAAGAACGACGCCCAGGAGCCCACCTTCGACGGGGAGCGGGTGCACATCATCCCCGAGGTCAAGGAGGCCCTGCGGGTCTTCGGGGACTCGGGGCTCCTGGCGAGCGCCATGGACCACGAGATCGGCGGCGGGCAGCTGCCCGCCGTGGTGGCGCAGGCGTGCTTCGCGTGGTTCCAGGCGGCGAACGTCGGCACGGCCGCGTACCCCTTCCTGACCATGGGCAACGCCAACCTGCTCCTCGCGCACGCCTCCAAGGAGCAGATCGACACCTACGTACGCCCCATGGTGGAGGGCCGCTTCCTGGGGACGATGTGCCTGTCGGAGCCGCAGGCCGGTTCGTCGCTCGCCGATGTGGGGACGCGGGCCGAGGCGCGGGACGACGGGACGTACCGCCTCTTCGGGAACAAGATGTGGATCTCCGGCGGCGAGCACGAGCTCTCGGAGAACATCGTGCACCTGGTGCTCGCCCGGATTCCTGGCAGTCCGCCCGGTGTGAAGGGGCTCTCGCTGTTCATCGTGCCGAAGGTGCTCGTCGGCGACGACGGCTCGCTCGGCGAGCGCAACGACGTCGTGCTCGCGGGCCTCAACCACAAGATGGGATACCGGGGGACGACCAATACCCTTCTCAACTTCGGCGAGGGCGCCCACCGTCCCGGCGGCGAGCCCGGCGCGGTCGGCCACCTCATCGGGGAGGCCAACCGCGGTCTCGCGTACATGTTCCACATGATGAACGAGGCCCGGATCGGCGTGGGCCTGGGCGCCACCGCCCTCGGCTACACCGGCTATCTGCACGCCCTGGACTACGCGCGCACCCGCCCGCAGGGCCGTCCGCTCGCCGCGAAGGACCCGGCGTCGGCGCAGGTCCCGATCATCGAGCACGCCGACGTACGCAGGATGCTCCTTGCCCAGAAGGCGTACGTGGAGGGCGCGTTGGCGCTCAACCTGTACTGCGGGCGGCTGCTCGACGAGCAGAACACCGGAGCCTCGCCGCAGGAGCGCGACGAGGCCAAGCTGCTGCTCGACGTACTCACGCCCATCGCCAAGAGCTGGCCTTCGCAGTGGTGTCTGGAGGCCAACAACCTGGCGATCCAGGTGCACGGCGGCTACGGCTACACGCGCGAGTACAACGTCGAGCAGTTCTACCGCGACAACCGCCTCAACCCCATCCACGAGGGCACGCACGGCATCCACGGCCTCGATCTGCTCGGCCGCAAGGTGATCATGGACGGCGGTGCGGGCCTTCGGCTGCTCGGCGAGCGCATCGCGAGGACGACGGCCCGCGCGTCGGAGGCAGGCGGGGACGCGGCCGAGTACGCGGCCTCGCTCGACGCGTCCGTACGCCGTGTGGTGACCGCGACCGGGCGGCTCTGGTCGACCGGTGACCCGCGGACGGCCCTCGCCAACGCGAGCGTCTACCTCGAAGCGGTCGGGCATGTGGTCGTCGCCTGGATGTGGCTGGAGCAGCTGCTCGCGGCCGAGCCCGGCACCGAGGACTTCCACGCGGGCAAGCGCGGCGCCTGCCGCTACTTCTTCCGCCATGAACTGCCCAAGACGGACGCCCAGTTCACGCTCCTGGAGAGCCTGGACCGGACCGTGCTCGAACTGGACGAGAACGCCTTCTGACCCAGAAGTAGAGGACCACCGAGCACACCGCCGCGAACGCGCACCACGTGGAGATGTACTCGCGTCGCCACAGCAGCACGCACACCGCCGCCCCGACGGCGACCAGGACGCCGAAGAGGACGAGGCCCCGGTCGCCGGAGAGGAGCAGGGAGCCGACGGTGGCGATCAGGTATCCGGCGACGATCAGCTCGGTATGGGGCAGACCGAGTGCGTACCCGACCGTGTGGCCGCGGATCTCGGCCGTCACGGTGCGGGTCGCCAGGTAGTAGGAGAGCACCGCCGCCGTCGCGATGCCCACCGCGAGGGGGATCAGCAGACGGCGGCGTGCGCTCGGCGGGGCCGCGCACAGCACCGCCACCGGCATCCACAGCGCGAGCAGCGGCATGGCGATCACGGCCCAGGCGACGGTGGCGGGTCCCGTGCCGCCGTCGCCTCGCCACACCTCGGCCTCGACGATCTGATGGGCTCCGAGCAGCAGCGGAAGCGCGGCCATCGGCAGATCGCGCGGACGTGGCCCGCGCGCCGCGCGGATCACACACGCGACCCCCACGGCGGCGACACCCACGCCCGCCACGAGATCGGCCGTCGCGCTCCAGCACATGGCCGCCACGCTACGGCCGCCTCGGCCCGGGGGCCCGGCGGGGCGGGCCGCCCGGGTTACGCGGCTCCGTGCGGGGCGGGCTCGATGTTCTGGTTGAGCCGGAAGACGTTGTCCGGGTCGTACGCGGCCTTGACCCGCGCCAGGCGTGCGTAGTTGTCGCGGTAGCTGGCCCGTACTCGTTCCTGACCCTCCTCCATCATCATGTTCACGTAGGCGCCGCCCGCCGAGTACGGGTGCAGGGCGTCGAAGTAGTCGACGGTCCAGCGCTTGATGAGGCCGGCGTTCGCCGGGTCTGCGTCCACTCCCGCGTAGACGCAGGCCCAGCGGGCGCCGCGGTAGCTCCAGGCGGTGTCCGTGGAGCTGTGGTCGTGGGCCGCGCCGTCGATGGGGTACAGGTGCATCGTCGACTTCATGGTCGGCACCTCGGGGCCGAACTTGGCGTGCAGGGCCACGGCGTCGTCCGGGATCTCGTCGACGAAGTCCGCGCGCCAGTACCACTGGTCGCCGGGCGGGTAGAGCCCGTCGAACATGGACTGGAGCACGGGGTGCGGCATCTCCGAAACGGCGTGCAGAAGCGGGTCGGGCAGCTCGTCGAGCAGCGGCGCCATGGCGTGGGCCGCCGCTTCGGGGTCCTGGGAGGTGTGGCACCACACGACGCCGCAGACCTTGCGCAGGTGGAGGCTCTCGGGGAAGGGCGGGGCCGGGGGCACGGTGCCGTACATGAAGAAGCCGTTCACCTCGCGGGGTGCCCGGGGCAGGAAGTCGCGGTAGGCGGCGAGGACTTCGGCGCCCCGTTCGGCGGGCCAGAAGGTGGGGCCCGCGACGACCGTGCTCAGCTCGTGCAGCCGGAAGAGGAAGGAGGTGACGACACCGAAGTTGCCGCCGCCCCCGCGGATCGCCCAGTACAGGTCCGCGTTCTCGTCGGCGCTCGCCCGCACCTGACGGCCGTCGGCCAGGACGACGTCGGCCTCCAGTACGTTGTCGATGCTCAGGCCGAACCTGCGCGTGAGGTGGCCGAGGCCGCCGCCGAGGGTGAGCCCGCCGACGCCGGTCGAGGAGATGATGCCGCTCGGCGTGGCAAAGCCGTGCTCGTGCGTGGCGCGGTCCACATCGCCCCAGACACAGCCGCCGCCGACCCGTGCCGTGCGGGCCTGTGCGTCGACCTCGATCGACTTGAGCGGCGACAGGTCGGCGACCACGCCGCCGTCGACGGTGCCGAGGCCCGCTCCGTGGTGGCCGCCGCCGCGGACCGCGAGCGGCAGGCCGTAGGCGCGGGCGAATCCGATGACACGGGACACGTCGTCGGCGTCTGTGCAGCGGGCGATGAGCGCGGGGCGCTTGTCGGCCATCGCGTTGTAGACGGCGCGCGCCTCGTCGTACCCGGCGTCGTCCGGGCCCTTCAACTCCCCTTTGAACCGTGTCAGTTCGCTACGTGCTGCCTGTGCGGGCGTGATGGACATATGCTCCCCCGTGCTGGATTGACGCATCCGCTGCTGGACTGGTGCATCCGGTCCGCCCGTTCTAGTGCCGCCCGCCACCCACCGGTATCCGTGCCCACCACCCAGCTCACGCCCGGCGATTGCCTACTTTTCGCGGCCGATTTCCATCCCCAGCTGCGCGGCGCGGGCGGCGACGTCGCGCCGGGTGCGGGCGCCGAGCTTCTCCAGGACCGCACGGACGTGGTTGTCGACCGTGCGCACGGACAGGACGAGCCGGCCGGCGATCTCGATGTTGGTGAGGCCTTCCGCGAGGAGCCGTCCGACCTGGAGCTGACGGCCGGTGAGCCCCGCCGGGTTGCGGCGGGTCGCCGCGTGCGGGCCGCGCGGGATCCGGGCGACACCGAGGGCGCGCAGATCGGCGCGGACGAGCCGGGCCAGGGGTTCGGCGCCCAGGGCGTCGAGGCCGGCGAGCGCGGTGAGCTTGTCCGCCGGGTCCGGGCTCTCCGCGAGGGCGGCGGCGTGCTCGTAGGGGCAGCCCGCCGCCCGCCAGGCCTCGGCGGCCTTGCGCCACTGCCCGGCGGCCTGGAGGTCATACGGATGGTCCGATTCGTCCGCGGGGACGGGGTGCCCCGCCTTGGTGAGCCAGTGGCCGAGCTCCGCGCGGTACGGCGTCGCGGCCAGGCCGCGCGCCTGCATGTACAGGGGGCCGACGGCTTCGACCACGGCCGCGTGGTCACCGCGCAGCCAGGCGGCCTCCGCCCGTGCGGCCGCGACCGGGGCGGTGCGCTGGAGCTCCCGGGTCCGCGCGGCCACTTCCCAGGCCCTTTTGAGGAGTTCGTCGCCGCCTTCCGCGCCGCGCCGGATCCGTACCCGCGCGAGGACGGTCAGGGCGGGGCAGCGCGCGGGCGGGAACTCGTACGCGTCACCGAACTCGGCGTGCTTCTCCGCCTCCTTCCACTTCCCGGCGGCGAACTGCCGCAGCGCCAGCTCCACTTGGAGGTAGCGGAGGAACCCCACATGCTCCGTACGGTCGGCGAACTCCATGGCGGGGGCGAGAAAGTGGTCCGCTTCCGTGAACCGGAGGTTCTCCAGGAGGGTCCAGATGACGTTGGCGTAGGCACGGCAGGCGTGTTCGGCCTCGCCGGCCTTCAGCGCGACCGCCAGGCTCTCCTCCAACTGCGGCCGCCCCAGCGGGTCGCCGCCGCGCCAGCGGGCCGTGCCCACGTTGTTCAGGGCGTGCGAGAGGATCGCCGCGTCGCCCGTGCGCCGGGCCAGGGTGATGGCGCGCTCGCCGTAGCCGATGGCCTCGGCGTACCGGTCGGAGAGCATGCGCAGCTGAGAGGTGTTGCTGAGCGCGAGCGCCAACAGCCGCTCGTCACCGGCCTGTTCGAGCACGTCGATGGCTTCCCTGGCGGCCTCCTGCGCCGCGTCCGCGTCGCCCGCCCACCAGTGGATGCGCGACAGCCAGCGCAGATCGGCGCCGAGCGCCCGCAGGTCGCCCAGCGAGCGGCGCAGGGCGACGGCTTCCCGCTGGGCGCCGACGGCGGCCGGCGAGTCGGCGATGGTGTAGCTCTCCACCGCGAACCGCTCAAGGAGGCCGGCGAGTTCGGCCGGGCCGTATCGCTCTCGCTGCCGCAGGACGAGCCGCAGCTGGGCGGCGGCCTCACGGTGCGCGCCGGTGCGTGCGGCGTCCCTTGCCGCGTCGGGTCCGTACCGCGCGATGGCGTCCCGGTCGCCCGCCTGTGCGGCGTGGTGGACGATGCGGGAGCAGTCGGCGCCCGGCTGTGCGACCAGGACGGCGAGCACGTGGCGGTTGAGTTCGATCCGCCGCGCCGCGGGCAGCGAGTCGGCGATGGCCCGCCGGATGATCTCGTGCCGGAACATGACCCGCTCCGGGGTCACGACGAGCAGGCCGCGCCGCTCCGCCGACGCCAACTGGCATACGCCGTCCGGCAGTAGCGCGTCGGCCAGGCAGCGCTCGGCCGCCGACGGCACCACCGCGAGCTGTTCGAGGGCGTCGCGTACGGCGTCGTCGAGGCCGCGCAGCCGGGCCAGTACGGCGTCGACCACGGTCGGCGGCACATCGCCGGTGCCGCCCGCCGCGACGACCTCGGCGACGTAGAAGGGGTTGCCCGACGTCACGGCGTACACCTGCGCGGGATCGAGGCGGCTCACGGCGCTCAGCGTGCGCACCGCGTCGCGGGACAGCCGGGGCAGGGGGACGCGGTGCACGCGCGGCGCCCTCGACACCTGGCCCAGGAGGTGCCGCAGGGGATGCTCACGGCTCAACTCGTCGTCGCGGAAGGTCAGCACAAGGACGGCGGGCATCCGGTCCACGCGGCGTACCAGGAACCGCAGCGCGTCGAGTGAGGCCTCGTCCGCCCAGTGCACGTCCTCTACGACGAGGACCGTCGGATGCGGCGGCTCGCCCAGCTCGGCCCGCAGCGCGTCGTACACCCGATGCCGGTCGCCGCCCTCGGTCACCGCCTGCGCCAGCTCGGCCCGTACGCTGCCGACAAGGTCACGGAACGGTCCGAGCGGCCGCCGTGTCGCCAGGTCGTCGCACTGCCCGACCAGCACCCTGGCCTGCGCGGACAGCGCACCGGGAAGGGCGTTCACGAGGCTCGACTTGCCGATCCCGGCCTCTCCGAAGACGAGCGCCACCGAACCCGCTCCGTCGGCCGCTTCCCGTGCGGCGGCGGCCAGTCGAGCCAGCTCACGATCCCGCTCGAGGATCCCCCCGTCCACGCTGGGGATTGTCCCACCTGGTGGCGTGTTTTCATCTCCCGTGGCCGGCAAGGCGGAGCAGCGTCGTGGCCAGGACGTCGACGCCGTGCGCGCAGGCCTCGGGGGTGGAGTACTCGCGCGGGTTGTGGCTGATGCCGTCGTACTCACCACGTACGAAGATCATCGCGGTGGGGCAGAGCGCGGCGATCTCCTGGGCGTCGTGTCCGGCGCCGGAGAGCAGGGAGATGTGCTCCAGGCCGTGGTCGTCGGCGGCCCTGGCGATGACGTGCTGTACGCCCTCGTCGAAGGGGACGTACGCGGTTCTCGCCATCCGGCGTGTGGCGACGGTCAGGCCGGTCGTTCCGGCCTCCAGGGTGCGCAGGGAGGCGGCGAGGTCCGCCTCCGCGCGGGCCATGTGTGTGTCGTCGGGGTTGCGCAGGTCCACGGTCAGTTCCGCGCGGGCCGGGACGATGTTGGTCAGGTCCGGGTGGACGGTCAGGTGGCCGACGGTGGCCCGCAGGTCACCGTAGGCGCCGGAGTCCACCATGGACCGCAGGTGGACGACGGTCCGGGCGGCGGCGAGCCCGGCGTCCACGCGCAGCCGGGTGGGTGTGGTGCCCGCGTGGGCGGCGCGGCCGTGGAGGGTGATCTCCTGCCAGGAGATGCCCTGGACGCCGGTGACGACGCCGATGTCCAGGCCCGCGTCGGCGAGGACGGGGCCCTGCTCGATGTGGCACTCGACGTAGGCGTGCGGTGGGGAGAGGCGCACGCCCTCGGGCCCGGCGAAGCCGGTGCGGGCCAGCTCGGCGCCGAGGGTGCGGCCTTCGCGGTCGGTCAGGGCGTGGGCGTGGTCCAGGGGGATGCGGCCCGCGGCGACGGCGCTGCCGAGCATGTCGGTGCCGAAGCGGACGCCTTCCTCCTCCGTGAAGACGGCGACCTCTATGGGGTGGCGGGTGGTGATGCCGTGTTCGTCGAGCGTGCGGACGGCTTCGATGCCGCCCAGGACGCCGAGGCAGCCGTCGAAGGCACCCCCGGTGGCGACGCTGTCGAGGTGGGAGCCGGTCAGGACCGGCGCGGCGGAGGCGTCGGTGCCCTCGCGGCGGCCGTAGATGTTGCCCATCGCGTCGACGCGGACGGCGAGCCCCGCCTGTTCCATCCAGCCGATGACCTTGCGGCGTCCGGCCGCGTCGGCGTCGGTGAGGGCGAGGCGGTTCACGCCGCGCAGGCCTGTTCGTCCGTCGTCGTAGGCGCCGGTCTCGGCCAGGTCCATCAGGGACCGCCACAGGCGATCGCCGTTGACGGTGAGCGCGCCGGCGTTCGGGGCGGTGGTGGTGTCGGGGCGTGTCATGAACGGGGCTCCTGGTGCTGCGGGTTGGCGTCCGTGCCTTCTGTGCTGAGCAGTACGAGGGTCGACGCGGGGCCGAGGCCGAGTGCCGCGCGGCGGTCGTCGGCGCCGTCTCCGGTCAGTGCGGCGCGGATGCCCGCGAGCGACGCGGCTCCGCAGGGTCCGGAGGAGACGCCGAGGGCGTCGAGGGTGCGGGCCGCCCGTGCGCTGTCGGCGTCGGTGATGGCGACGGCGGCGTCCAGACCGTCGCGCAGGTAGGGCCAGGCGAGGCTGGAGGGGGTGCCGCAGTTCAGGCCCGCCATGGCCGTGTCGCCGGTGACGACGCTGGTCAGCTCGCCGCGGGTGAGGCTCTCGATGACGCAGGCCGCCGCTTCGGGTTCCACGGAGAGCAGCGCGGGGGCCGACAGGACCGCGGGGCGGCCGCGGTAGTGGGTGACGGCGGCCTGGGCGAGCGAGCCCACGCCGACGGGCACGGCGACCAGGTCGGGCGCCTGGGCGCCGGCGGCGGCGGCGAGTTGGGCGTCGATCTCGGCGAACAGGGTGGAGTAGCCCTCGACGATCCACCGGGGAATCCGCTCGTAGCCGGGCCAGGCCGAGTCCTGGACGAGGACGGTGGCGGTGCCTGCGGCCGCGGCGGCGGCCGCCCGGTGCACGGCCTCGTCGTAAGGCCCGTCGACCCGCGTGACCTCGGCCCCCTCGGCGGCGATGGCGGCCGAGGCCGCCGGATGCACTCCCCCCGACACGAAGACGTGAGCCCCCTGGCCGAGGAGCCGCGCCATCCGGGCCACCGCACGGCCGTGGTTGCCGTCGGTGGCGGTGACCAGCGTGACCGGCCGCGACGGATCCTCGCCGCTCGCGGCCCGCTCGGCGAGGACCCGGTGCACCGCCCAGGACGCGCCGAGCGCCTTGAACGCGGGCAGCCCCAGGCGCGAGGACTCGTCCTTGACGAAGACCCGGTCGACGCCCAACTCGGCGGCGAGAGCGGGGAGTTCACGCAGCGGGGTGGGGGCGTGACCGGGGAGCGAGGCGTGGAAGGCGCGGGCCTCGGCAGGGGCGGGTGGGCAGGTCCAGGTACGGGCGGCGGGCCGGGCGAACCAGGCCGCCGGCTTCTTGATGTTCTCGGGCATGCGGCCAGCCTGCGGCCCCTGTCACTCCTCGGTCCAGCGAATGTTTCCGACCTATATTCATCAGAGAATCCGATGGATCCAGGGGTCTGGACGATGGATCCGACGGACCGACGCCGCCGATGACGATGAAGACGACGAGGACGAGGACGAGAACCCGCTCATGTTCGACCTGCACCGACTGCGCCTGCTGCGCGAGCTCAAGGACCGCGGCACGCTGGCGGCCGTCGCCGCCGCCCTCTCCTACAGCCCCTCGTCCGTCTCGCAGCAGCTGTCACAGCTGGAGGCGGAGGTCGGCGTCCAGCTCCTCGAACCAGTGGGGCGGCGCGTGCGCCTCACGCCGCAGGCGGAGATCCTCGTCGCCCACACCGAGGCGGTGCTTGAACGCCTTGAGCGCGCCGAGGCGGACATCGCCACGTCCCTCACCGACCTGACCGGGACGCTGCGCATCGCCTCGTTCCAGACGGCGGCCCTCGCCCTCGTTCCGGCCGCGCTGACCCTGCTGCGCGAGGCGCACCCGGGCCTGCGCGTCCACCTCACCCAGCTGGAACCGGAGAAGTCCCTGCCCGCCCTGCTCGCCCGTGACTTCGACCTGGTCGTGGCCGAGGAGTACCCGGGTGTCCCGAGCCCCCGGCCCACGGGCCTCGAACAGGAGGATCTCTGCGCGGATCCCCTGCACCTCGCCCTCCCGGAACCGGCAAGCGACGCGGGAAGCGACACCGAGAGCCCGACCGCCGCGCTCCGCGCCCTGGCCGACCGCCCCTGGGTCATGGAACCCACGGGCACGGCGGCCCGGCAGTGGGCGATGACGCTCTGCCGCAACGCGGGCTTCGAGCCCGACGTACGGTTCGAGACCACCGACCTCCTCCTGCACCTGCGTCTCGTCGAGCGCGGCCATGCCGCCGCCCTGCTCCCCGGTCTCGTGTGGGACGGGCGACCCGCGACCGTCCCCCTGCGGCAGCTGCCCCGAGGGCAGCGCGCACGTCGGCTCTTCACGGCGGTGCGCAGCGGCCGGAGCCACCATCCGGCGATTCGGGCCTGCCGGAGGGCCCTCCGGCAGACGACATGAGCAACGCGCGTACGCTTACGTCATCGATCGCAGGAGATCGCTCCCTCATTCCCTGCCAGGAGGACGCATGACCTCGGCGTCGCAGACCGCGCGCACCCCCCAGACCCTCGACCGCCCCTTCAGCGTCGGCAGCCTCACCTTGCCCAACCGCATCGTGATGGCGCCCATGACCAGGGAGTTCTCACCGGGCGGCGTTCCGGGCGCGGACGTGGCGGAGTACTACGCCCGCAGGGCCGCCGCCGGCGTCGGCCTGATCATCACCGAGGGGACGTACGTCGATCACGCCTCGGCCGGTACGAGCGACCGGGTCCCGCGCTTCCACGGGGACGACGCCCTCGAAGGCTGGCGCAAGGTGGTCGACGCCGTGCACGCGGCGGGCGGGAAGATCATTCCGCAGCTGTGGCACGTGGGCGTCACGCGCGAAGAGGGCAAGGGCCCGGTGCCGTCCGCCCCCGCGGCGGGCCCCTCCGGGATCGACCTCGACGGGCAGCCGAAGGGCAGCACGCTGACGGCCGACGATCTCGACGATGTGATCCGGGCGTTCGCCGACGCCGCTGCCGCCGCCGAGCGCATCGGATTCGACGGCGTCGAACTGCACGGCGCGCACGGCTACTTGATCGACCAGTTCCTCTGGGAGCGCACCAACCGGCGCACGGACGGCTACGGCGGCGGCATAGAGGCCCGCACCCGCTTCGCCGCCGAGATCGTCGCCGCCGTGCGGGCCGCCGTCTCGCCCGACTTCCCCGTCGTCTTCCGGCTCTCGCAGTGGAAGGCCGGCAGCTACGACGCGCAGCTCGCCGAGTCCCCCGAGGAGCTGGAGCGCCTGCTCACCCCGCTGGCGAACGCGGGCGTGGACGTCTTCCACGCCTCCACCCGCCGCTACTGGCTGCCGGAGTTCGACGGCAGCGACCTCAACCTCGCGGGCTGGGTCAAGAAGGTCTCCGGCAAGCCTGTGATCACCGTGGGCTCGGTCGGCCTCGACCAGGAGTTCATCGGACCCAAGGGCTGGGCCGCGCCGTCCGCCTCCACCGGCATCGAGCTGCTCGTCGACCGCCTGGAGCGGGACGAGTTCGACCTGGTGGCAGTGGGCCGCGCCCTCATCGCCGACCCGGAGTGGGCGGCCAAGGCCCTGGAGAACCGGCTCGGCGACGCGCTGCCCTTCGACAAGTCGCTCCTGAAGAGCCTGGCCTGAGCGAGGGCCACCGGGCGACAGCAGCCAAGGCCGTACGCTGCTGTCGCCCGCGGTCGCGTACGATATGCGCATGACCTGGCCTGCCACCGAGCGCTACTTCCCCACCGCCGTCCCCGGCGGCCTGGGGCTCGTGCAGGACATCCTGAACACCGCGCCCTCCTGCGGTGTTCCCGGTGCGGATCTCCTCGAAGACGTGGCCGCCGCGCAGGACTGGGTCTCCGTGGCGCTGCCCACCTGGGCCGAGAGGACGGGGCGCACGGCGGTGCGGCTCACCCTCACCGAAGAGGACCTGCCCAAGCTGCGGCAGCTGCGCGAACAGCTGCGCCGGGCCCTGCTCTCCCGGTGCGGCACGGCGAGCGGCGAGACCGCGCGCTTCACCTCGTGCGCCCTCCAGGTCAGCCTGCACGGCGACGCCGCCCTGACCACCGAACCGGAGGGCGAGGGCTGGCGCTGGCTGACGTCGGCCGTGCTGTGCGAGGCGCTGCTCGCCCAGACCACCGGAGAGTGGCGGCGCCTGAAGATCTGCCGCAACGAACGCTGCGCCACGGCGTTCTACGACCGCTCCCGCAACAACAGCGGCGTCTGGCACTCCACCCGCGGCTGCGGGAACGCCGCGAACCTGCGGGCTTCGCGCCGGCGCCGCCGTGCGGGCGCCGAGTCGGAGCCGACGCCGGGCGGTCAGGCGTGAAGCCACGGCGCCCGGACGCGGCGGGGGGCACGGAGCCGACGCGGATACTCGACTGGCGGCACGCTCGCGTCGCCGACCTCATCCGCAGTGTCGGAGCCGTCCCGACCGGCGCTCCCGACTCCCCTGACTCCCTCGGCCAGTTGGCGGCCCTGCGCCGGGCGCACGGGCGGATCGCCGCGACCGTACGGCCGGTGTACTCGGTGCACGACGAGCGGCCGGTGTCGGAGGTGCTGCGGCGCGGCCGTGGCTCGTGCAGCCAGCGGCTCGCGATCCTCGAATCGGTGGCACGGGCGTCCGGCGTGGCCACGCGGGTGCGCGGGCTCCTCGTGGACGGGGCGTTCTGGCACCCGCGCTTCCCGCACCTTCGACGGCTCGTCCCGGATCAAGTGCTGCTTGCGTGGCCGGAGTTCCACTTCTCGGAGCCGACGCCCGGCAAGGGCTGCGCCACCGGCCCGTGGCTCCCGGTGTCCGAACTCTTCGGCGGTCTGGACGAGTTGAGGGAGCGCCGCGCCGGTGGTTTCACCAACGCGGGGGCGGAGACGCTCTTCGAGGCCCTGTCCCGCACGGCGGTCGACTGGGACGGAGCGACGGCCTGCGGCGCCGACACCACGTCCTGCGATCTGTCGGCCCATGTCCTCGCCGACCTCGGACACTTCGACTCACGCGACGATCTCTTCACCCGGCACGGTCAGACCCTGTGCGGCCCCGCACGGTGGGTGGCCGAGCCTGTACTCGGCCGCCGCTCGGCGGGCGCCCGACCGTCGGCCACGCCGCTCGCACCGGCCGGCTGAGAGCGACCGCCGCGAGCGGTCAACTGCCGTACTCCACCAGGCTGGTGGAAGTCACGACGCACCACGCCAGACCCGGGCGGGGCCTCCTCGCAGCATCAGACCCCCGCCGCCCACATCCGATCGGCAAGCAGCCGACCCGGCGGCCCCTGCCCTCAGCCCCCGCCCTCACGCCCCTCGACTGAGACCGGACACAGCGGACGTCAACTGCCGTACTCCACCAGGCTGGTGGGCGTCACGATGCGTCGGGCGGGGCCCGGCTCCGGTTTCCTGCCCGGGTCGGGCTCCCTCCCCCGCATCCGGTCGGCGAGGAGCCTGCCCGCCACCCGGCCGAGCTCATCGCTGTCGTACGCGACGAGGGTGAGCGGCAGGCCGAGCGCGTCGGCCAGTTCGAAGTCGTCGAAGCCCGCGAGCGCGGTGTCCGTGCCGGATGCGCGCAGGGCGCGGAACGCCCCTATCGTGTTGCGGTTGTTGGAGCAGAACAGCGCGGTGGGCGGCTCGGGCAGTGCCAGGAGTCCGGCCGCCGCGCGCCGGGCTTCGCGCGGTTCGGTCTGTCCTTGCCGTACGTAGTGCTCGTCGAAGGGGATGCCATGTGCGGCGAGGGCCGCGGCGTACCCGCGCAGGCGCTCGGTGCCGGTGTAGACGGCGGGCGGTGAGCCGAGGAAGCCGATCCGGCGGTGGCCGCGGCTGATCAGCCGCACGGTGGCGGCGCGGGCCCCGCCGAAGTCGTCGACCAGGACGCAGTCGGCCTCGAACCCTTCGGGCGGCCGGCTGGCGAGCACCACGGGCACGCCGTCGGCCACCGCGGCGGCGAGATGGCGCTGGTCAGCCGCGGCGGGGACGGCGATGATGCCGTCGACGCGGCGGGCCACCAGGTCGGCGACGAGTTCACGCTCGGCGTCCAGGTCCTGGCCGGTGTTCCCGATGACGGTCTTGAAGCCGTCGCCCGCGATGACGGAGTCGACGCCGAGGGCGAACCGCGAGTAGAAGGGGTTGGCCAGGTTCGTGACGACGAGTCCGACCAGGCCTGTGCCGCGCCCCAGGCGGAGGCTGCGGGCCACTTCGTTGGGCCGGTAGCCGAGCTCCGCCGCCGCGGCGCGGATGCGCTCCCGGGTTGCCGGGAGCACGCGCGGGTCGTCGCGCAGGGCCCTGGACGCGGTCATCGCGCTGACGCCCACCCGCTCGGCGACGTCCCGCAGGGTGGGCGGACCGTCCGAGGGGGGACGCGGTTCGGGCATCGTCATGTGTGTCCTTTCCCGGGGGGATCGCCTCACCTCCCGGCAGCCCCCACATACTCGGCCGTCCCGATCAGCGCCGCGTCCGCGCCCAGCGTGCCGGGGCGCGGCCCCACCGGAGTATCCCCGAGTCCGGTGCGCAGGGCCGGACCGACCAGGTCCCAGGACAGCGCCATGGCCCCGCCGACGACGACCGCGGACGCGCCGAAGTCACGTACGCACCGGGCGAGGACAGTACCCAGGGCCGCGAGGGCCTCGTCAAGGACGTGCGCCGCCCAGGCCTCGCCCTCCCGCGCCCGCACGGCGATGTCCCGCACGTCCACGCCGTGGTCGCCGCCGTAGCGGGCGAGGATCGCCCGCCGCGAAACGGTGTGCTCCAGCGGCGCGCCGGACCAGTACATCAGGTCGACGCGGCCCTCGGGCGGCACCCCCGGGCCCTCCCGGCACACGACGCCGTCCGCGAGGAACGCCGACCCGACCCCCGTCCCCAGGGTGATCCCGACACAGCGCCGGTGGCCGACCGCGGCCCCCGCGCTCCACTCACCGAGGAGGAACGCGTGCGCGTCGTTCAGGAACACCACGTCGGAGGGTCTCGGCCAGACTCCGTCGAGCAGCACCGAGCGCACGTCGATGCCGTACAGGTCGTCGAACTTCCCCACGCCCTCGAAGCGGGCGATCCCCTTCTCGTGGTCGAAGGGTCCCGGTACGGCGGCGCCCCACACCTGACCCGCGGGCACCTGGAGGTCCGCGGCACAGCGCACGACCGTGCCGAGTATGTGCTCGGCGTTGCCCCGCGCGTCGAGCGGCCGCCGGATGCGGCGGCTCACCCGCGTGCGCAACGGATCGACCAGGGCGGCGGTGACATGGGTGCCGCCGATCTCCAGGACGGCTCTCACGGGTGCCCCGCGCCCGCGCCGCGTCGGTCACGCACGAGTGCCTTCACCACCTTGGCCGGGCCGCCACGCGACTCCAGGCGGTAGCCGCCGACCGCCGCGGGCACCGTCAGCGTCTCCGCGTACTCCAGCGTGTGCCGCTCCCCCGCCGAGGTCAGCACGGTGACCCCCTCGCCCTCCACCACGTTCAGGACGTGGAACCGCCCCGCCGTGTCGTCGGCGGCCACCGCGTCCGCGTCGAGCGCGTAGCGCCGCACCTCGTAGAACATCTCGTCCAGCGCGCCGAGCAGTTCCTCGCGCCAGCCGTCCCCGCGCCGCAGGACGTACGGCTCCTGCACCAGATCGCGCGTCACGGCGTCGCCGCGCCGCTCCGTCTCCAGGTTGGTCAGGCCGTGTTCATAGGGCAGGGGGCGCGGGTTGCCGTCGGCGTCCGGCCGCAGCCAGTCGTAGAAGCGCAGGCTGTAGAGGTAGGGGGTCGCGCTGATCTCAAGGACGAGGTTTCCGGCGCCGCTCGCGTGCGGGGTGCCCGCCGGGATCATGAAGAGCCTGCCTTGTTCGGCCGGGTACGTCATGACGTGGTGCGCGGGGTCCATCGGAACCCCGTCGTGCGCCGCTTCCTCGATCTCCTTGCGGAAGAGGGCGAGGTCGGCGTCCTCGCGCAGGCCGAGGAAGACGCGCGTGTCCGCGCTGCCGAGCGTCATGTAGTACGTCTCGTGCTGCGTGTAGCGCCAGCCGAACCGCTCCCGCATGTAGGGCTCCTTGGGGTGGCAGTGCACCGACAGATTGCCGCCGCCCACGGTGTCCAGATAGTCGAAGCGGATCGGGAAGGACGTGCCGAAGCGGGCGTGCGCCTCAGGGCCGAGCACCTCGTCGGGGTGCAGGACGCACAGGAGCTGGAAGGGAACCTCCGCCTGCGCCTCGGGTCCCTCTCCGATGAGGATGCCCGCTTCGGGGGCGATGAGTTCGTAGCCGAGGGCGGTGTTGCGCGCTCCGGGGTTGAAGCCGAGCGCCCGTTGGCCCCAATGCCCGCCCCACGGAGTCGAGTTGAAGAACGGCCTGGTGCGTACGGGGCGGCGCGCGAGGCCGGCGTAGCTCGCCCGCAGGCCGTTCCCGTCGACGAACACGGGCCGTTCCGGATCCTGGACGTCCACCCAGCCGTCCAGCTGACGGGCGATCGCGTCACGGTGGCGGTCGAGCATCGGCCAGTCCACGTAGAAGAGCCGCTTCAACTCGGCCCGCTCACCCGGCAGTCCGAGGTTGCTGCCCTCTCCGGCCGCCACCGCGGACTCCGCGTACCGCTTGGGCAGATCGGCGTACCAGAGCACGTCGTGCAGGACCAGCGAGGCGCCGGGGCCGTAGACGATCAGCAGACCCTCCATGTCGCCGTCGTCCTGCGGGAGTTCGTCGAACAGGTCGGCGAGGGGGTTCTCCGCGAGCTTGCAGTAGTAGGGGTCGTCGGTGTCCGGCGCGCTCATGGTGCGACGCCGCACCACGGCGGGGGGTGCGTAGCGCGTACGGACGTCGAGGGTGCGTACGGGGAGGGGGCATCCGGTGGTGAGCCGGGCCGCGATGGTCTCCCAGTCGGCGGCGGGTGGCCCTTCGACGGCCACAATCGCGGGCTCGGAGGGCAGTTGGGCGGCGACCGCCTCCCAGCCGCCGGTCAGTACGGTCCCCGGTGCCGGGGGGTAACGCGGGTCGAGCCGGTACACGCGTGCTCCTTCGTGCGGAGGTTCCTCGCGGGGGATTCAGGGACGTATGAACAGCACCGCGGTCGTGCCGAGGGCCGGGATGTCGACGGTCAACGCGCCGCCCGACACGGGTAGTTCACTTCCTGCCCAACCCATGTAGTCCGCGCTGTGAGCGGCGGCGACCGGGAAGTGGACCCGCACCGGGCAGGCCACCGGCTCCTCCGCGAAGGACTGCAGCCGGAGCAGGACCTCTCCAGGGCCCGGCACGGTGGCGCCGACCAGGCGGACCCGGGCGTCCCCCACGTCGGCGAAGGCGAGCGACGCCTGCCCGCCGCCCTCGGCTCCCCTGGCCCGCACGGCCCGCAGCGGGCGGCTCCAGGCCGCCGCCGTGCGGGGGCCGAGCCCGTCGGCGGTGGGGCCGCAGGCCAGGCTGTAGCGGTAGGTGAACTCGAAGCCCTGCTCGCTGGGGAAGTTGGTGTCCCACAGGTTGTTGTGGATCCAGGAGAAGACGGTGGCGGGCTCGTCGTGGCCCATGGTCTTCGGGAACGGCGCGTACGGCAGCGCGATGTTGCCGAACTGCACCAGCGGCGCGTCCTGCGTGGACCAGGCGACCGCGAGCGCGTCGTCGGCGAGAGTCACCCAACGACGCACGGCCCGCATGTGAAGGGCCGAACCCGGCACCACGGGAAGGGAGTTGCCCGTCAGGCCGCCCGACGCCTCCATCCGGACGACCGGCTCGTCGAAGGCGAAGGGGAACGCGAAGTAGGCACTCTCCTTGCGCAGGGTCGCGTCCTTGTCGAGGCGGTTCTCGATGTCCAGTCGGGGCACGCCCACGGGCAGGGTGAGGGTGGTGCGCAGCCGGTTGGCTCCGGCGGGACGCGTCTCGTACGTGATCGATTCGGCCGTCGGCGTCGAGTGGCGGGCGATGAGCGCGGCGGGCGGCGCGACGGCACGGTTGCCGAGATGTTCGAGGCGGTCGGAGGCTGTCGTGCGGCTGGAGTTGTGGTTGAAGGCCCCGGCGGTGGTGTAGCTGTCGTGGATGTAGCCGTTGAAGCCGACGATCGCGTCGGCCCTGACGAGTTCACGGCCGGTGGCCTTGTCGACGACCGAGGCGATGCAGGCGTGCGCGAGGTCCACGCGGACGGCGAGGTGCTCGTTCTCCAGAAGCGTCGCTTCGGGACGGGCGAGCGCGGCGGCGGCGGTCTCCGCCGGGTCCTCACGCTCCGTGCCGCCGGTGGGGTTCCAGCCGGTGGCGGCCTTGACGACCGGGGCAGGCGACCGCTCGTCGGTCCGTGTCGCGGCTGCGGTGATGTCCAGGCGCACCGACCCCGCGGGCGGTACCTCGTCCACTCGGACCAGTAAGAACCGTCCGGCGTCCCGGTGGTCCTCGTTGGTCTGCGGCTGCTCCTCGTGGGCGAGTTGGTGGCCGCTTCGGGCGTCGTGCACGGCCACCGGCTGCTCAAGGGGCACGCTGCTCTCCGGCAGGAAGATCCGTACGACGTCCGTGCGCGGCCAGGAGCAGGTGTTGATCACGTGGTACGTCGCCGCCACGCCGGGCGTCGTCGCGAGCCGCTGGCCGAGCCGGGCGCTCGCCCTGCCGAGGAGCGCGTTCCCGTCGTCGTACGCGCGCATCGCCTGCCCGTACTTCCAGTGCCACTGGTGCTCGCCGGAGTGGCCGCCCTCGTCGCCGTGGGTCCACGGGTCGCCGGCGCCCCAGGTGTGCTCGTCGAAGAGCGACACCGCCTCGTAGACCCCGGACGCGTCCGCGCTGTCTTCCTCCGCCCCCGTGGCGCCGAGGAGTCCGGCGAACGTGCCGATGGTCTGGGCGTCGGCGACCACGGACTGGGCGGTGCGGGCCAGGGAAAGCGGCCGCGCGCCCGAGCCGACACCGTCGACCCACCAGTCGGTCCAGTCGCCATCGAAGGTCTGGATGGCATCGCCGAGTCTGGCCTCGGCGTCGGTGAAGAAGTCCTCGTTGCGGGAGAGCCGCAGCTGGGGGAAGGCCCAGGTCTCGTTCCAGCGGCGGACGGTGTCGGCGATGATGCGGCGCGGAGGCGCGTTGTCACCGAACTTGCCCTGGACGCGCAGATGCAGCACGTCCCAGGGGTAGGGCTCGCGCTTGACCTCCGTCTGGTCCATGGCCCAGCCGAAGATGCCGCCGCGGTAGGGGTAGGGGTTGGTGGCCAGGGAGGTCAGATAGGCGGGCAGCAGGTCGTCGACGTCCGCGTAGGCCGTGTCGAAGCCGAGCAGCGGGCCTTCCATGTAGGCGAGGCCGTGCGGGGTGTCGGTGACCCAGACGAGGACGCTGTTGCCACTGGGGGCGCGCCAGCGGAACAGGCGGGGCAGCTTCTCGCCGCCGACCAGGTGGGGCACGGAACGCCCGGCCCAATTGTGCGCCACGGAGAGGTACTTGACCCCGGCGGCGGCCAGCGCGTCGACGAGGCCGACGACCGCGCCCGGCACGTCGGTCTGCATGGCGGAGGTGAACACGACGCCGTGCCGGTCGCGCACGTCGTGGGCGAGCCGGAGCAGTTCGTGCAACTCGTCCGTGGAGCAGGTCTCGGTGTGCAGGTTGAACGGCATCGCGGTCAGCTCGATGCGTCCTTCGCGCACGCGGCGTACGAACTCCTCGACCTGCTCGGCGGGCCGGGCGTCCGCCCACTGCCGGAAGGACCACAACGACTCGACGCACCAACGGAATTGAGACTCCGCGGGCCAGTCGTCGGTGGCCCGCGTCAGCTCAAGGCAGGAGTCGAGGAAGGAGAGGTGCTCGGCGAGGACATGGCCCTGGGGGTCGGTGTAGCCGATGTCGAGGTGGGAGTGGTGGACCAGATGGAGGGTCCACTCGCGCTGCCGGGTGAGACGGACGTCGATGCCCTCGGCGTCCTCCTCGGTGGCGTCCGGCAGGCAGACGGTGAGGCGGGTCTCGGTGCCTACGGCGGGGACCATGAGGCGTACGGAGCCGCCGGGTCCGGTGAGCTGCTCTACGGGCAGCACCGTCCCGGACTCGGTACGGACGGTGAACTCCCCCGGCAGGACCGAACCGTTGACCGCCTCGACCCGCAGTGACTGCGTCAGCCCTCCGCCGTCCGCGGCCCTGCGCAGCAGAGGTTCCTCCGTCAGCCGCAGGGCGCTGCCGCCGAGGCTTCCCTCCGCGGTGATGACGGAGGAGCGCAGACTGTCGCGTATCCGGTCGTTGTCCCAGTCGGCGGTGCGGACAAGGGCCCGTGTCGTCATGCGGTTCTCCCAGAGAGGGGCTGGTCAGCGGGCGGATGCGGTGACGCCGCGCAGGAACAGGCCGCGGAACACCAGGAAGAGGAGGAGGGTGGGCGCGGAGACGATCAGCGCGCCGGCCAGGATGACGGGCGGCCCCGTCGAGGAGTAGGCGTTGTTGAGGGTGGTCAGCGCCGCCATCACCGGCTGGACGTCGGGGCTGCGGCTGAGCGTGATGCCGAGGAGCAGGTCGTTCCAGACGGCAGTGAACTGGAAGATGAAGGCCGCGCCGAGCCCCGCCTTCATCAGCGGCACGTGGATGCGCCAGAAGATCCGCCGGAAGGATGCGCCGTCGAGGAGTGCCGCCTCGGTCAACTCAGGTGGCATCGTGGTCATTTGATTACGGATCAGGAAGAAGGCGAACGGCACCGCCCACGCGGCGTAGATCAGCATGAGCCCGATCCGCGTGTCGTACAGATCGGCGTCCGCGTACAGGCCGAAGAGCGGCGCGAGGAACATCTGCAGCGGGAAGAGCGTGCCGGAGTAGATCAGCCAGAACCAGAAGGCGGGCCTGGGGATGGGCAGGACGACGACGGCGAACGCCGCCATGGCCGCGATGAGGACGGCGGCCAGGCCGCACACCACGGCGTAGAGCAGCGAGGCCTGGAAGCTGTCGCCGATGCCCGCCACGTTCCAGGCGGTCTTGATGTTCTCGACGAGGTCGAAGCCCTGGAAGGTCCAGTCGGGCTTGCCCGTGTACTCGGCGGCGGGCGTCAGCGCGTTGACCACGAGGAGATACATCGGGATCAGCCAGAGCAGCACGCATCCGGCGACGAAGAGTTGGCGCACGGTGCGACCCATGAGGAGCCTCCTCAGGCCTTGGCGTCGGCGGCACGGGAGTCGGTCTCGGGCATCTGGCGGCGCAGGTACATCCAGGAGGAGGCGACGACGATCACCGAGAGGACGAGGGCGATCGCGGAGCCGTAGCCGACGTGGAAGAGCCGGAACGCCTCGCGGTACATGCTCAGGGCGAGGGTCTCGGAGGAGCGGGACGGGCCGCCCTTGGTGAGGATCCAGATCATGTCGAACGCCTTGAGGCTGTTCACGATGGCCATCCCGACCACGACGACCGTCACGGCCCGCAGCTGGGGCAGCGTGACGTACCGGAACATCCGCCAGCCGCTCGCGCCGTCCAACTGGGCGGCTTCGACGGTGTCTTGAGGGATGGCGCGAAGACCGATCGCGAAGAGCACGACATTCAGCCCGGTTGCCTGCCACGTACTGGCGACGATCATCGAGAGCGTGTTCTGCGGCCACTCCAGGAGCCAGGTCTGCGCCCATGAGTCGAGGCCGATCCCGCGAAGGACCTGGTTGACCGCGCCGTCGGAGGTCAGCATGAAGTTCCACAGGACGGCGGTGGCGGCGGCGGAGATGGCGTAGGGCAGCACGATGATGAGTTGAGCGATGCCACCGAACCGCGTCCGGTGCGTGGCGACGGCGATGAGCAGTCCGGCGAGGACGGGCAGGAGCAGGGTCCCGGCCACCCACATCAGGGTGTTGAGCAGCGACCGGCCGAAGATCGGGTCGTCGGCGAGCCGGGCGTAGTTGTCGAGTCCGGTGAAGCTGCTGGTGAAGCCGTTGTCCTCGAAGAAGCTGCCGTAGACGCTGCGGAAGAAGGGATAGACGAGGAGTACGCCGACGAAGGCGAAGGCGGGCAGCGCCCAGGGCAGTGCGGCGAGCGGACCGCCGAGCCTGCCGTTGCCGCGGACGGCCTGGTGCGGGCTGCGGGTCGGGACGCGGCGGCGTACGCGCACGGGTTTCGCGGTGTGCCGGGCGGGGGTCACGATCTCGGTCATGTCTCCTCCGCCTCCCTCCACACCTGCCAGGCCTCGTCCGCGCGGTCCTGCATGGTGCGCAGGGTCTTGCGGGCCGACGAGGGATTCAGCAGGAACCCGGCGAGATCGTCGACGGTTGCCTCGACCAGTTCGGGCGGGCCCTGTTCCCAGAAGCGGTTGAGCAGCCAGAGCTTGTCGCCGCGCACCTTCTTTGCGAGGCCGGCGATCACCGGGTTCGGGGGCTCGACCTTCGGGTTGGGGCAGCCGTCCTGGAGGGTGTGCGAGAAAGCTTTCATGACGGCGGGCCGCAGCCAGTTGCCTGCCGCCTTCAACGCCTCTTGCCTGTCGGGGCCTTTGACGGTGGAGACGAGGGCGCTGGACTCGAAGATGACGCATGGACGGGCCTTGGGATCCGCCATGGGGAGGACGAAGGCACCGAGGTTCTTGCCGGGCTTCGCGCCCGCGCCCACGAGGGTGGAGCCGAGCCAGGTGCCGCAGGGCACCATCCCGACCTTGCCGTGGACGACGGCCGCCGCGGCGTCCGCGTGGCTCATGTCCATGGAGGTGAACCAGTCCTTGTCGAAGAAGGACTCCAGGGTGCGCAGGGCGCGTTCGGCGCGCGGATCGGTGTACCGCTCGCGGCCGTTCATCAAGTCTTCGTAGAACTGGGGGTCTTGGCGGCTGAGGATCTCCTGGAACCAGATGAAGGAGGGCCAGCGGTCGGCCGCCGAGCCGTGCAGCGGGGTGATCCCGCTTTTCTTGAGCCGCTCGCAGGTGGCGAGGAACTCGTCCCAGGTCTCGGGGACTTGGAGTCGGTGCTCCTCGAACACCTCGATGTTGTAGAAGAACACCCAGTACGCGAGGTTCATCGGCAGGCCGTAGACCCGCTCCCGGTAGGTGAACGCGTCCCGTAAGGAAGCATCGGCCCAGCCCTTCCTGACGGCGCTGTCCCACTGCCGGGTCAGGTCGACGATGCCGCCCGTTCGGGCGAGGTCCTGGAGCCGGTAGCCCGACCAGTACTTGAGCATGTCCGGTGTCTTGCTGGTGCGCAGCGACGACTTGACGACCTGCTCGAACGACTCCAGGGACGGGTTGACCTCGGGCACCAGTTGGAGGCCCGCCGCGGACTTCATGGCGGCTCCCGCCGCGGCCATCGGCTTCTCCCAGGCCGCACTGTCACCGAGTACGGCGACCTTGCCGGGAGGCTGCCCGCTCGCGGTTCCGCAGGCCGTGGCGAGCGCTCCGGCGGCGGCCGCGGCGAGGAGGGCACGACGGTCGAGCGGAGCACCTGGCAGCGGATGAACGCGGTGACGACTACCTGACATGGGTGGCTCCCCCAGGTGTGTGTCGGCCCGGTGTTAGCGTTAACACGGGCGTGATGGAGCTTCTCTACGCCGGGGTGCGATGTCAATGGTTCGCGCAGCGCAAGGCGTGGGCGGTGGTCGGCCCCGCTGAATGCTCCGTGAGCGGTGGTCAACCCCGCTGGATGCCCGACGTGTCGAACAGGAACCCCCGCCGGCTGCCCTGGGCCAGCGCGAGGAGCACCTCGCCCCGGCGCGCGATCGCGAGGTACCACGTGCCGGGCTGCAGCGCGGCCCGTGCGAACAGCGGCCTTTCCGGGGCCCTAGGCCCGCACGGCGTCTTCCGCGGGTTCGGGCAGTTCCCGGGTGCCCGGTACCGGCGACGGCAGGAGCCACAGCACCGCGAGAACGGCCCCGCCCGTGCCGATCCAGAGCGTGGGGCGCAGGCCGACGGCCGTGCCGAGGAAGCCGCCAAGCAGGGCGCCCAGCGGGCGGAAACCGTGGTTCAGGGTCCGGTAGGCGCCCATCACCCGGGAGCGGATGGCGGAGGGTATCAGCGCCATCTGGAGCGACGCCGCGGCGATGTCGATGACCATCACGCCGACGCAGCAGAGGAATTCGGCGGCGAAGAGCGTGGCGACGACCAGCGGCAGCGGGCCGCTCGCGAGGGGGATGAGCAGCAGCGGCATGGTGAAGCCGAGCGAGCCGACGATGATCGAAGGACCGACGCCGAAGCGGCGTACGACCATGCCGCTGCATGCGGCGCCCAACAGTCCGCCGACGGCGCCCGCGCCGAGTATCGCGCCGAGAACGCCTGCGCTCAGGCCGAGTTCGACCGTCACGTACAGCACGAAGAGCGTGTGGAACATGTAGTTGAAGAACTGGATCGTGCCGGACCAGGCGAAGAGTGCCCGCATGGTCGGCTCCTTGACGACCCAGCGCAGCCCGGCCGTGAAGTGCCCCTTGGCGACCGGCGCCGGTTCGGGCTCCACGGGCTTGATGCGGGACAGCTGGCGTGCCGAGACCAGATAGGTGAGGGCATCGGCGAACAGGGCGAAGGGGGCGGTGAGGAACTGCACAAGGAGACCGCCCGCCCCGGGACCGGCCAGCCAGGACATCGAACGGCTGCCGTGCACCAGGGAGTTGGCCTGCACATAGCGCTCGGCCGGTACCAGCGCCACGAACAGCGTGGCGTTGCAGACGTCGAAGACAACGGTCAGCGCGCCGATACCGAAGGCGGTCGCGTAGAGCTGCCCGAGAGTGAGGGCGTCGAGCAGATAGGCCACCGGCAGCGTGAGGAGCAGCGCCGCGCGGGCCAGGTCGGCGGCGATCATGGCGCGCCTCCGCCGGGTCTGCCGGTCGGCCCATGCGCCGAGCGGCAGGTTGAGGAGGAGCGTGGGCAGCAGTTCGGCGGTCTTGAGCCAGCCCATCTCGGCGGCGTCCGCGCCGAGGACCAGCACGGCGGCGAGCGGGATGGCGATCAGCGAGATCTCGTCGCCGATGAGCGAGACGGTCTGCCCGGTCCAGTAGCGCCGGAAGCCCCGCTCGCGCAGCAGGCCGGGTATCCGGTCCCGGAGCTTCACCCACCGGCCTCCGTGCCACCGGCCTCCATGTCGCGGGGCTCCGTGTCATCGTCCGGGACTTCCTCGGGGATCTCCCGGTCGACGAAGGCGAGGCGCAGCAGGCTGACGGGGCGCGCGCCTTCGGGGCGCCGGTCCGGGGCGTTCTCGCGGTCCTCGTAGGGCTGCAGCAGCCCGTCGAAGCGCTCGATGATGCCGGTCAGCTCATCGGGGGTGAGGTGGAGGAGCGTGTCGCTGAACTCCTCCGCCTCGCGCCAGACGCGTGGCAGCCGGTGGCGTTGCTCCATGGCCCGGACGGCACGCTCGAAGTACCGCTCGGCGACCGCCGCGCTCAGCGCGTCCGACGCCTCGGCGATGGACGGGTCCTCGCTGTATCCGGGCCAGTCGGTGAACTGCGCGGTCGCCTGCCACGGCTTCTGACGCCCCCGGCCGCCGGGCGCCTCCTCGACGAGCCCGTACTTCGCCAGTATCCGCAGGTGGTACGAGCAGCTGGCCACGGACTCGCCGGTCAGCTCGGCGGCACGGGTGGCCGTGAACGGCCCGCTCCGCCGCAGCAGTCCGACCAGGGCCATGCGCGTGGGGTGGGCGTAGGCGCGCAGGGCGCGGGGGTCGGTGAGGCGAATGCTGCGCTCAGCGGGTCTGGGGCTCTCGGGGGTCTCCTGGCTCTCCATGATGTAAAGGTACCTTTAGAAAGACTTCTTTACAACGGAGGCCGCGGCGGGCCGCAAGTGGAACAAGATCGGACAGAAGTTACCTCTAGGTATGCAGTGACTTAATGCGCCAGTAGCAGTAGAACTCGTTCCCATTCCTACGAGAGTGAGGAACGTCACATGAGTGGCTCTACCACGCGTATTGCCGTCCCAGAGGGCGTAAGCCGACGAAGATTCATCGCTGGAACTGGTTCTATTCTGGGTGCCGTCACCCTCTCCGCTCAGACCGCTTCCGCTTCCGATTCCGCTTCCGCGCAGACACGACCCGCAGCCGCGGCCGGACCCATCGGCGATGGAGCCCGCGTCCCGGTGCTGGTGATCGGCACCGGGTACGGCGGCTCCGTCGCCGCCCTGCGGCTCGCCCAGGCGGGCGTCGACGTCCACATGGCCGAGATGGGCATGGCCTGGGACACCCCCGGATCCGACGGCAAGATCTTCGCCCACACGACCTCACCCGACGGCCGTTCCTACTGGCTGCGCACCAGGACCAAACAGCCCCTGAGCAACTTCCTCGGCTTCCCCATCGACAAGGACATCCCCCGCTACACCGGAATCCTGGACGCCGAGGACATGGGCGGGATCCTCGTCTACCAGGGCCGCGGCGTCGGCGGCGGTTCGCTGGTCAACGGCGGCATGGCGGTCACGCCCAAGCGCGAGAACTTCGGCGCCGTACTCCCGTCGGTCGACGCCGAGGAGATGTACTCCACCTACTACCCGCGCGCCAACGCCGGTCTCGGCGTCAGCACCATCGACCCCGCCTGGTTCGACAGCGTCGACTGCTACCAGTACTCCCGCGTCGGCCGTAAGCACGCCCAGCGCTCCGGCTTCCCGTTCCTCTTCGTGCCCGGTGTCTATGACTGGGACTACATGAAGCAGGAGGCGGCCGGAACAGTCCCCAGGTCGGCGGTCGCCGGTGAGATCCTCTATGGCAACAACTACGGCAAGAAGTCACTCCAGAAGACCTACATCGCCCGTGCCACCGCCACCGGAAAGGTCACCATCTCCCCGCTGCACAAGGTCACTTCGGTCTCCCCCGCGTCCGGCGGCGGCTACACCGTGGTCATCGGGCAGCTCAACACCAGCGGCACCACCACCGCCACCAAGACGGTGACCGCGGACAAGGTGTTCTTCGCGGCCGGCAGTGTCGGCACCAGCAAGTTGCTGGTCAAACTGAAAGCCACCGGAGCGCTGCCCCGGCTGAACGGGGAGATCGGCAAGGGCTGGGGCGACAACGGCAACGTCATGTGCGGCCGCGCCAACCACATGTGGGACGCGACCGGCAAGGTCCAGTCGTCCATCCCCACGGCCGGCATCGACAACTGGGCGGCCGGTGGCGCGTTCGCCGAGGTCGCGCCGCTGCCCACCGGGATCGAGACGTACGCGTCGTTCTATCTCTCGATCACCAGGAACCCGAACCGTGCCGCCTTCTCCTGGAACGCGGCGGCGGGCAAAGTGGAGCTGAACTGGCAGACGGCCTGGAAGCAGCCCTCCATCGACGCCGCCAAGACCATCTTCGACAAGATCAACTCGAAGGAGGGGACGATCTACCGCACCGATCTGTTCGGCTCGTACAAGATCTGGGGCGACCACCTCACCTACCACCCGCTCGGAGGCGCCGTCCTGAACAGGGCCACCGACAACTACGGCCGTCTGCACGGCTATTCGGGCCTGTACGTCATCGACGGCTCGCTGATCCCCGGCAACACGAGCGTCAATCCGTTCGTCACCATCACGGCGCTCGCCGAACGGAACATCGAGAAGATCATCGCGACCGATCTGCAGCGGTCGTAGCCGTGGCCCCTCAGTGCCCGGGCAGGACGCATACCGCGTCCAGGCCGAGCACATGGTTGAGCCGGCCGAACGCCAGCCAGGAGCCGATGCTCATGCTCAGTTCCACGATCTCGCGCTGGCTGTAGTGCGCGGTCATCCGCGCCCAGAACTCCTCGTCAAGTCCATGGTGATCCAGGGCGTACCGCTCGGCGTACTCGGCGGCAAGACGTGTCCGGTCGTCGAAGGCATCGGTGGTGCGCCACTGGGCCACCGCTTCGGCGAACTCCTCCTCGACCTTCCGGCCCTCGCGCTCGGTCCGCCAGTCGAGGCAGAACAGGCACCCGTTGATCTGCGCGACACGCAGCCGCGCCGCCTCGAACTCCCGCAGCCCCAGGGTCGTGTGCTCGTACACCGACAGCGAGAAGTTCGCCGCCGCCATGCCGATCCCGGGGACCATCTCGCCCCACACGTACCCGATCGGCTCCTGCCCCTCGGGAATGTCTATGTGCATCGAGCTCATTGCTTGCTCCTTCCGAGCTTGCCGGTCGCGGGGCGCAGCGGGACGTCGAGCGCGTCGTAGAGTCCGGGGTCCGCGTCCACGAGCCAGTCGATGGCGCCGACCAGCCGGCCGACCGCGGTGGCGTTGCCGCCCGCTGACCGGTTCTCGCCCTCGTCGGTGGCCTCGACCGTGACCTCGATGCGCGGGCGGCCCTCGATGATCACGCGGTGCGCGCCCGCGCCGTCGGGCGGCGTCGGCCAGTCCGGTGCGCAGGACGGGTGGATGCGGGTGACGTGCTCGATGACGATGCGGGGTTCGCCCCCGACGATGCCCTGCACCTCGAACCGCACCGCGCCCTGGGTTCCCGCGTCGAAGTCGCCCATCGTCCGCGTGCTCACCGACGTGTCGAGCGCGCGCCGCTCCAACGTCTCGCGGATGTCGTCGAGTTCGACGCCGAGCGCCCTAGCCATCAGCCGGATCTGGCCGCCCCACACCATGGTCGGTACGGTCTCGGCGAGCATGAGGGGCGCGTAGTCCATCGGATGCCCCATGCCGATCAGGTGGCGTACGGAATCCTCCTGGTCGTACGTGGAGTAGTCGAAGATCTCCTGGCAGCGGATCCCGTCGACGGTGCTGCCGAGTCCGCTGATCAGGAGCGGCAGCACGTCGTTGCCCCAGCCGGGGTCGACGCCGGACACGAAGAGGGAGCCGCCGCCTTCCGCGACGGCGGCCAGGAGCGGATCCCGCAGCTCGGCCGGTGCGTTGCGCTGGTCGTAGAGGGCGTACAGCGCCGGGGTGACGACGACGGCTCCGGCCCGGATCGCCCGGCCGACGTCGTCCAGGGCCTCGTCGGGGCGGATGTCGCCGGATGCCGCGTACACCACGGCCTGGGGCGAGGCCGCGAGGACCGCGTCGATGTCGTCGGTCGCCGGTATGCCCAACTGCCCCTGGAGACCGGCGAGGTCGGCCGCGTCGCGGCCGACCTTGTCGGGACTGTGGACGAGCACGGCCGTGAGCTTCAGCGCCGGGTGGGCCTCGACGGCACGGATGGCCGCGCGGCCGACATTTCCGGTACCCCAGACAACCGTGGAAATCATGCGGCGGAGGGTAACCAGCGGGCGTATCAGTTCATAGGGCCATGACCGGAGAGATTTACGTCAAGAGGGCGTGCCCCCGCGGATGTTCCCTAACCGGACGTTCCCTAACGGATGTTGACGTCGATGCACGCGTAGAAGGCGTTCGACGTGTCGCCTATGTTCCAGACCGCGAGCACCTTGTGCCTGCCGGTGGCGCTGCCGAGGTTGACCTGGTGCGAGACGGTGGCCGGCGGCTGCTGGTTGCCGCCGTCGATCGTGGCGACCTTCGTGCCGTCGACGAAGTACTCGTAGTTCGCGGTGCGGTGCCGTGCGGTGAACGTCCAGGTGAAGGTCTGCGTCCTGCTCACGTCGCTGACCTTCCAGCCCTTGCTGTCGTCGTTCAGCTCCGCGAACCTGGCGTTGCCGCCATGGCAACTGCGCAGGCCCTTGGGCCCCTCGACGCTCTGCGGTTCGTACTTGATGTCGCCGCAGGCGATCGTGCGCGCGGCGCACTGCGCCTGCCGGCTTGCCGGTGCGTTGACGTATCCGTGCGCGCTGGCCGAACCCGTCGGCAGGGTGAGGGCGAGGACCGGCGCGAGACCCGCACCGATCATGGCGGCCAACTTCCGCTTCCTGTGCATGCGTAACTCCTTCACGGCGCTGCTGGGGTGGGGGTGGGCGTGAAGCGCACGTGCTGAGGCCAGAGGTTCGCGATGGCCGATTGGTCCAGACCGATTAGTCCAGACCATAGACTTCGGCGAGTCTCGGTCAAGGCCGCTTTCACGCCACGTGCGGCCGGCGGGCCGCCCCGCCCTACGCCGTGCGGCGCAGCCGTGCCGAGAGGTGGTGCTGCAGCGGCTGACCGACCGCTTCGAGATCGTGGGCGAAGGTGAGTTCGCCGTCGTCGGTGACCGTGTAGCGGCGACGGGTGGCCGTGACCTCCTTGGCGGTGGGCGTACGGGCCACCTCGCTGGTGGAGAGGTCGATGGTGTTGCCGCTCACCTGACCCACGGCGATCTCCGCGATGCCGGTGGGCTGGGTGATGAGCGCCTCCACCCGCCCGTCGGGCTGCAGCCGCCACCAGCCGCTCTCGCGTGCGGACGGCCGCAGCGGCGCGTCGTCGGAGTCCAGGAGCCAGGCCCGTGCCTCGTAGCGGAGGAAGGGGCGGCCGTCGTGGCTGAAGGTGACCTCCTGGGCGTACGTGAAGTCCGCGTCGAGGGTCGGGTACTCGCCCTGACCCCGGCCGTGCCAGGTGCCCAGGAGACCGAGCACGGGCGCGAGGAGCGCGTGCGGTGCCGGCGCCTCGTCCGGTCGGTGACCGTCGGGGTACGGGTGCTCCGGTGCGGGGTCGAACACGGTGTGCGCTCCAGGGGTCGGGGCCGGGTGCCTGGAGGAAGCCTAGGTGTCCACAGGGAGTAGGGGGCCCACGGGGACAAGGGTGTGCCGCAGGCTCCCTCGGGCGATGACCCGGCCTCGAACCGACTTAGGGTAGCCTCACTTAGATTTCTACTGTCCGGCCCTGGAGAGGTGGCGGGTGAGTTCTTCAAGTCCGTCGGGGCGGGACGTCCTGAGAGAGTCGATACGGGGCCAGCGGCGCGATGTCGCCGTCGGCTCGGTGCTGGGTTCCGGGCACCAGATAGGCGAGGCGCTCGTCCCCGTCCTGATCGGCGTCGCGATCGACCAGGCCGTCACCGACTCCGACACCGGCGCCCTGCTCCTGTGTCTCGGTGTCCTCGCCGTCGGCTATGTGGCGCTCGCGCTGAGCTTCCGCTTCGGCGCCACGGCCGGTGAGCGGGCCGCCGCCCGCGCCGAGCACACGCTGCGCATTTCCCTCGTACGACGCATCCTCGACCCCGGCGGCGGAGCCGAGGAAGGCCGGCTGCCCGGCGCCCTCGCCAACATCGCGACCGAGGACGCCAAGCGGGTCGGCGCCGTCAACATGGCCCTGATGGCCGGGATCTCGGCGCTGACCGGCATCCTCACCTGCGCCGTCGTCCTGCTGCGGATGTCGCTGACGCTCGGCCTCGTCGTGCTGCTCGGCACACCGGTGCTGCTCTGGCTCGGGCATCTCCTGAGCAAGCCGCTGGAGAGCCGCAGCGAGGCCGAGCAGGAGCGCGCGGCGCACGCCTCCGCCGTAGCCGCCGACCTGGTGACCGGCCTGCGGATCCTCAAGGGCATCGGCGGTGAGTCGGCGGCCATCGCCCGCTACCGCACCACCAGCCGCGACTCCCTCGGTGCCACCCTGAAGGCGGCACGTGCCCAGGCCTTCCAGAGCGGTGTGGTCCTTGCCCTCACGGGGTGCCTGATCGCCGCCGTCGCACTGGTCGGAGGCAGGCTGGCCGCCCAGGGCAGCATCAGCCTGGGCGAACTGGTGTCGGCGGTCGGTCTTGCGCTCTTCCTCATCGGCCCTCTGGAGACGCTCTCCTGGGTCAACGCCGAGTTCGCCCAGGGCCGGGCATCGGCAGGACGGATCGCGGAGGTCGTCGCCACCGCGCCCGCCGTCACCGGCGGGGACCGGAGCCTGCCCGTGCCGGTGCGCGGAGCGGTACGCCTCGACGGCGTGCGGCACGGCGGGCTGCGCGGAGTGGACCTGGACATCACGCCCGGCGAGCTGCTCGGCGTGGTCGCGACCGACCCCGCGCACGCAGGCGACCTGCTGCGCTGCCTGGCCCGGCGGACCGATCCCGACACCGGGACCGTGGAGCTCGACGGCATACCCCTGCGGGACCTCGACCCGGCCGAACTGCGCACGGCGATGCTGGTCGCCGAGCACGACGCGGACCTCTTCGAAGGCACCGTCCGCGACAACGTCACCGCCGCCGCGTCCGACGCCACCGACCCGGAGCAGGCGATGGCGGCCGCCGGAGTCGCCCAGGTCGCCCGGACACTGCCGGACGGCGAGCACACGCCGGTCGGTGAGCGCGGCCGCTCGCTCTCGGGCGGGCAGCGCCAACGCGTCGCCCTCGCACGGGCGCTGGCCGCCGAGCCGCCCGTCCTCGTGGTCCACGATCCGACCACCGCGGTCGACGCCGTGACCGAGGCCCGCATCGCGGCCGGGCTCCGCGAGATCCGCAAGGGCCGCACCACGGTCCTGGTCACCACCAGTCCCGCCCTGCTCTCGGTCACCGACCGGGTGGCCCTCCTGGACGAAGGCCGGGTCACCGACACGGCCCCGCACGCCGAACTGATCCAGCGTCATGAGGCCTATCGCACGGCGGTGTTGGCATGAACGAGACCCCGACCGAGCAGCACACGGACACCCGTGAGCTGCTCCCCGTCGCCACCGCACCACGGACCCGCGCCGCGGTTCGCGATCTGGTGCGCCCGTACCGCGGCCTCGCGGCCGGCGGCTTCGCGGTGATGATCGCGGCGACGGCCGTGGGACTTCTCGTCCAGCCGCTGCTCGGCCGCATCGTCGACCTGGTGGCCGACCAGCGGCCGGCGGGCGACCTCACGCTGCCGGTCGTCCTGCTCGTCCTGGTCGCGCTCGCGCACGGCGGGACCACGGCGCTCGGCCTGTCGCTCGTCTCCCGGCTCGGCGAGACGGTGCTCGCGCAGCTGCGCGAGCGGTTCGTGGAGAAGGCCCTGCGGCTGCCCCTCGAACAGGTGGAGAAGGCCGGTGCCGGAGACCTCACCGCCCGGGTGACCCGGGACGTCTCGGTGGTGGGCGATGCGGTGCGCAGCGCCCTGCCCGAACTGGCCCGTTCGCTGCTCGCCATCCTGCTGACGCTGGCCGCGATGGCGGCGCTCGACTGGCGTTTCCTGGTCGCGGCCCTCCTCGCGGTGCCCATCCAGGCGTCCACGGCCCGCTGGTACGTCCGCCACGCCGTTCCGCTCTACGCCCAGCAGCGCATCGCCACCGGGGCCCAGCAGCAGCAGTTGCTGGACACCATCGCCGGCGCGGGCACGGTGCGGGCCTTCCGCATCGAGGAGCAGCACACCGCGCGGGTGACCCGGCGTTCGTCGACCGCGGTCGAGCTGAAGATGCGCGGCATCCGGCTGGTCCTCGACTTCTACAACCGCCTGCACGTCGCCGAGTACCTCGGCCTCACCGCCGTCCTCGTCACCGGGTTCTTCCTGGTCCGCGCGGACTCCGTGTCCATCGGGACCGCGACCGCCGCCGCGCTCTACTTCCACAGCCTGTTCACGCCGGTCAACTCCGCACTCGTACTCCTCGACGACGCACAGTCGGCGACCGCCTCGCTCGCCCGCCTCGTCGGGGTCGCCGACGAGCCGACGCCTGAGCCCGCGCGGGCGCGGGGGACGGCCGAGCCGTCGCGGCCCGGTACGGAGCCGGACGGCACCGTCACCGTGATCGGCATCGACCACGCGTACGTACCCGGGCAGCACGTCCTGCAGAACGTGGACCTGACGCTGCGGGCCGGGGAACGGGTGGCGCTCGTCGGCCCGAGCGGTGCGGGCAAGACCACCCTCGCCAAACTCATCGCGGGTGTGCACCGGCCGACCTCCGGCTCGGTGCACCTGACCGGCACCGGGGGCCGGGGCAACGGCCTGCCGGTGGCTCTGGTCACCCAGGAGACACATGTCTTCGCCGGGCCGCTCGCGGACGATCTGCGCCTGGCCCGTGCCGACGCCACCGACGACGAGCTGCGCACGGCGCTGACCGACGTCGAGGCGCTCGACTGGGTCGAGGCCCTGCCCGACGGCCTGCAAACCGTCGTAGGCGACGGAGGCCACCGGCTCACCTCCGCCCAGGTGCAGCAACTCGCCCTGGCCCGGCTGATGCTGGCCGACCCGCCGGTGGCCGTGCTCGACGAGGCGACGGCCGAGGCGGGCAGCACCGGCGCGCGTCTCCTGGAGAAGGCCGCGGGCCGGGCGGTGGAGGGACGCACCGCGCTGGTCGTCGCGCACCGCCTCACCCAGGCCGCGACCGCGGACCGGATCGTCGTCATGGAGGGCGGCCGCATCGTGGAGAGCGGCACCCACGACGAACTGCGCGCGGGTTCCGGGCCGTACGCCTCCCTGTGGGAGACGTGGTCAGGCACCCGTACCGCGAGGTGAAGCAGCACGGCGGGAGCCGGTGAACGTATGATCAGCCGATGTCTGACACGACCGAAACCACGCCCGGCTGGCTGACCTCCGACGAGCTCGAGCAGGCCCGTAACCGCATGCCGATCCTGTACGTCGAGGCCGTGCCGGTGCGCGTCGACGACAGCGGCGAAGTCACCAGCATCGGACTGCTGTTGGGCATGGGACGGGACGGGTCGGTCAGCCGCTCCCTCGTCTCCGGCCGGGTCCTGCACCACGAGCGGGTCCGAGACGCCCTGCTGCGCCACCTTGAGAAGGACCTCGGCCCGGTGGCGCTCCCCCGCGTCCCGGCCTCGCTGCAGCCCTTCACCGTCGCCGAGTACTTCCCGACGCACGGCATCACGCCGTTCCACGACCCCCGCCAGCACGCGGTGTCCCTCGCCTACATCGTCCCGGTGGCAGGCGACTGCCGTCCCCGCCAGGACGCTCTCGACCTGGTCTGGTTCAGTCCGCAGGAGGCCTCGTCCGAGGTGGTCCAGAACGAGATGCCGGGCGGTCACGGCGTGCTCCTCAAGCAGGCCCTCGCGCACGCCGGTTGCCTGTCCTAGAGAGCGGCGGAGAAAGCGGCGAAGAGAGCGGCGGAGAGAGGAATGACGAATTAGGTAAGGCTCGGCTAAGTTGATCGGCGAGTGCCTTCCTCCGGAGGCACATCTGCCAAGGAGATCGACGCAGCATGAGCTCAACCATCCGCCGGGCCCGCCGTACCACCGCGATCACCGTGTCGCTCGCCGCGGGAAGTGCCCTGGTCCCGACCGGCACCGCGGGCGCCGACACCGCAGGGGGCGGCTCGCCCACCACCACGGTGCCGATCAGGCAGGGCCTGTACCAGTCCGCGTACTCCGAGCGGAACGACGCGCTCTGGATGACCTCCTCCGTCGGCATGCCGCCCGCCACCGTCACCGACTCCCGTCTGCTGAGGGTCGACCCGGACACGCTGAAGGTCGAGAAGGCCTACGCGCCACCGGTCACCGACGCGGCCACCGGCGCCGTGGAGTCGGTCTACGGCATCGCCGTCGACGACGAGCACAACACCGTCTGGACGACGAACACCCGCGACAACAGCGTCGGCGTCTACAGCCAGCGCACCGGCAAGCGCCTCGCCACGCTGCCGAACGTGAACCACGCCCGCGAGATAGTCGTGGACGAGCGGCGCGACACGGTGTGGGCGAGCTCCTTCGCCGACGGCAGCCTCGTCGCGTTCGACTCCGGCACCTTCAAGGAGAAGAAGCGCCTCACCGTCCCCGGCACCGGCCCGACGGGCATCACCGTGAACGAGCGGACCGGTTCGGTGTACGCCGCCGACTACCACGGCGCCCAGATCATCGAGGTCTCCCCCCGTGCCGAGAGTCCGCGCCTCATCCCGGCGGGCAAGGGGCCGCTCTCGATCGCCCTCTCCAAGAACGGCCGCACCGCCTACACCGCCGACCAGACCTCCGGCACCGTCACGGTCGTCGACCTGCGCAAGGGTGCGGTCACCCGGTCCGTGCCCACCGGCGGGGGCACCAAGTCCGTGGCCGTCGACCACCGCTCGGGCCACGTCCTTGCCGTCAACCGCACCACCGCCACCGTCACGATCGTCGACCCGCACAAGGGAGCCGTCGTGAAGTCCGTGGCCACCGGGGCGAACCCCAACCACGTCCAAGTGGCCGAGGGACACGCGTACGTGGTCGACAAGTCGGGCTCCGGCCCCGCGGGCGAGGACCTGCTGACCCGCGTCCGCCTCCGCCGCTGACGGGCGAGTTCAGGGTGAGGGCTGCGGGGTCAGCCGGTGCAGCCCCTTGCGGTCGTAGTAACGCGTCATCGCGAACCCGAAGGCCACGGCGATCGCGCTCCCGACCGCGATCATGATCCAGGCGCGGGCGAGGCCGGCATCGGCGCGGGCGTCGAAGAAGAGGATGGAGCGGACGCCCCCGCTGAGCTGGCGCATGGGCTCGAAGATGCCGAGGAAGCGGTAGAAGGCGGGGACCGCCTCCAGCGGGATGGTGGCCCCGGACGACGGCAGGCCGAGGACGATGAACACGAACATGGACACGAGCTGACCGATCCCGCCGAAGGCGGCGTTGATGGCCTGGACTCCCAGGCCCACGGCGAGGCTCGCGCAGTAGGAGAAGATCCACAGCAACGGCAGGTGGCCGGCGTCCATCCCCAGGATCGCGATGGTCGCCAGCATGACCAAGGTGGTGGTCAGGACCGTGATGCCCGCGGTCATGACCATCTTCAGCAGCAGGGTCTGGGTACGGCTGATCGGCACGGTCGGGCGACGGGTGTGCCAGGGGCCGATCTCACTGTCGGCGTAGCCGAGGGCCGTGTCGACGCCCATGCTGATGAGGTTGGCGCCGAGGAACCCGGCTAGGACGAGCAGCAGGGTGTAGTAGAACGCGCTCAGGCCCAACCCGCTGTTGTCGCCGATGGGGCGGCCGACCTCGGTGGTGATGCCGACAGGGTCGGTGAGCAGCAGGCCCGCGGTGGAACCGGCCTCCTTGTCGGCGCCCGCCGACTTCAGCTGCTTGCCGATGGCCTGCGACGACTGCTGTGCGGCCGCCGTGGTGATCCTGCTCGCCAGGGAGGAACCGAGGCTGCCCATGCCGGGGTTGGTCAGCACGGTCAGCGTCGGCCGCTCCGTCGCGCGCGGCGTGGTGAGCGCGGCTACGGAGTCGGTGAAGTTCGCGGGGATGACCAGGGCCCCGTAGATCTTGCCGGAGTCCAGCTCGTCCTGGGCCTCGGCCCGGGTGAGCCCGCGCCAGTCGGCCTTGTCGCTCGACGTGTCGGCGAGGACGGTCTCGGCGACCTGCGTCCCCAGGTTCTGCTTCTGCCCGGCCGGGGGCTTTCCCTGGTCGGCGTTGACGATGGCGATGGGCAGGTCGCGCAGGTCGCGGTTGGGGCTGATGATGCCGCCCATGTAGAGCAGGGACAGCAGCAGCGCGAGCATCCCGGTCAGAACGGTCGGTACCAGCCACAGCTTGGGGCGGCGCAGGAGGGCGGAGGCGCGTGCCTCGGTGCCGGGCTGACGGGGAGCGCTGTTGCCGTCCGTGGTGTCGTCGTCCGTGGTGTCGTCGGTGTCGTCGTGCATGGGCCCACCTTCGGTGCCGCGTGCGGCGCCCGGGGTGAACGACACGGCCGGCCGCCGACGAAGCCCCGCACCCCCCCCGTGCGGCAGGGAAGTGACCGAGTGACCGCGGGTCCTACGCCTCCGAGTCGTCCGGGGTGCTCGCCTCGTCGTCAGGGTTCCAGTCGAGGAGCCGCACTTTCGCGACCGTCCGCACATGCCGGCGCATGGCGGCCGCCGCCGCCCGGCCACGGCCGGCCTCGATCGCGTCGAGGATCGCGTGGTGCTGGGCGAGGGAACGGGCGGGACGGCGCACCTGGCGCAGCGACTCGTTGCGGCTCTCGGTGATCTGCTCGGCGATGGAGCGCATGAACTCGGCGAGCAGCGCGCTGTGGGCGGCCGCGGTCACGGCGGCGTGGAAGAGCCGGTCGCCCTCGACGCCGCGCTCGCCCGTCTCGATCTCCCGAGCCATCGTGCCGAGGGCGTCCCGCATCGCCCGCAGGTCCTCGTCCGTGCGGCGCTCGGCGGCCAGTTCGGCGAGTTTGGTCTCCAGGGCCTCGCGTGCCTCCAGGACGTCGGGCAGCCGTCGCTTGCGCTCCACGAGCCGCTCCACGGGCTCGGCGTCCAGGCTGTCCTTGACCAGATAGGTGCCGCCGCCGTGCCGCACCTCGACCAGGCCCTGCACTTCGAGTACGACGATGGCCTGCTTGACGGAAGCGCGGGAAACGCCGAGGCGCTGGGCCAGTTCACGCTCGGGCGGCAGCCGGTCGCCCGAGCGCAGGCCGCCCTCGCCGACGTAGGCGCGCAGCCGGTCGAGCACCTGCTCGTACAGCCTCGTCCTGCCCATGGGGCGCAGCGCGTCGGACATCCCCACCCCCCATTCCGGTCCCCGTGAGTCCGGTCCCCGTGCCGATGGAGCCGCAGCCTAACAGCGGGCGATCCAGTGGACGAGTGGACAAGTGGCTGAGCCAATGTGCGTCCGATCCCTTGACGGCCGAAACCGATACCCCGACGCTGAGTTCCGCCAACGGCCATATTGGCTCAGCCACTTGGCCACTGAGGGACGGCCCAGGGACGGGAGCCCACGTTGTCCGCCGAACTCATCTCCATCCTCGTACTCGTGGTGGTCTTCGTGATCGCCACCACCCGCTCCATCAACATGGGCGCGCTCGCGTTCGCCGCCGCCTTCGCGGTCGGCGAGCTGGCCGCCGACCTCGACGCGGACGGCATCTTCGCCGGTTTCCCCGGCGACCTGTTCGTCGTCCTGGTCGGCGTGACCTATCTGTTCGCGATCGCCCGCGCCAACGGCACCACGGACTGGCTGGTGCACGCGTCCATCCGGCTTGTGCGCGGGCGGATCGCGCTGATCCCCTGGGTGATGTTCGTGATCACCGGTGCGCTCACCGCGATCGGGGCGGTCAGTCCGGCCGCCGTGGCGATCGTCGCGCCGATCGCCCTGAGCTTCGCCGCGCAGTACGGAATCAGCCCGCTCCTGATGGGCGCCATGGTGGTGCACGGGGCCCAGGGCGGCGGCTTCTCGCCCATCAGCATCTACGGCTCGATCGTCAACGGCATCGTGGAGCGCGAGAAACTCCCGGGGAACGAGGTCGCGCTCTTCCTCGCCTCGCTCGTCGTGAATCTCCTCATCGCCGGCATCGTCTTCGTCCTCTTCGGCGGGCTGAAGCTGGGCGGCCGTCACGAGGACGACGAGTCGGCAGAGGCCGAATCGGCCGAGAAAGAGGCCGGTTCGCGGCTCGATCCGGCCAAGATCGCCACGCTCGCCGCACTGGTCGCCCTCGTCGTCGCCGTCCTCGGCTTCGATCTCGACGCCGGTCTCAGCGCCATCACCCTGGCCGTGCTCCTGAGCGCGTTCTGGCCCGAGTCGAGCCGCAAGGCCGTCGGCGAGATCGCCTGGCCGACCGTGCTGCTCATCTGCGGTGTGCTGACCTACGTCGGCGTACTGGAGGAGATGGGCACCATCGACTGGGCCGGTGAGGGCGTGTCCGACATCGGCGTCCCCCTCCTCGCCGCCGTACTGCTCTGCTACATCGGAGCGCTGATCTCCGCCTTCGCCTCCTCCGTCGGCATCATGGGCGCGCTCATCCCGCTGGCGGTGCCGTTCCTGGCCCAGGGCGAGATCGGCGCGGTCGGCATGATCGCGGCGCTCGCCGTCTCCGCCACCGTCGTGGACGTCAGCCCCTTCTCGACCAACGGCGCGCTGGTGCTCGCAGCCGCCCCGGACGTCGACCGGGAGCGCTTCTTCCGGCAGCTCATGGTGTACGGCGGGATCGTGGTGGCGGTGGTGCCCGCCGCGGTGTGGCTCGTCCTCGTGGTGCCAGGATTCGGGTAGGACGAACCACCACAGGCCCCCTACGACCAAGGAGACACGCAGCGTGAGTTCCCCCCGACCGCCCGCCTTCCCGCCCCTCTTCCCTGCCCTTGCCGCGGCCCCCGATCTCCCAGCCCTGCGCTTCGGCGAGCGCTCGCTGACGTACGCCGAACTCGCCGCCACGGCAGGTTCCCTGGCCGCCTCGATCGGCTCGGCGCGCCGGGTCGCGCTGTGGGCGACGCCGACGCTCGAAACCGCCGTCGGCGTGGTGGCCGCGCTGCTCTCCGGTGTGCCCGTCGTGCCGCTGAACCCGAAGACCGGCGAGCGCGAGCTCGGACACATCGTGGCGGACAGCGCGCCGTCGGTGGTGCTCGCGGGGCCGGGTGATGAACTGCCGGAGCCTCTGCGCGCGTTGGAGCGTAAGGACATCAATCTCACCGGCGTCACGACCACCCCTGAAGCGCCGGTCGAGCCCGACCCCGAGTCTCCCGCCCTGATCGTCTACACCTCGGGCACCACAGGGCCGCCCAAGGGTGCCGTGCTGCCACGCCGGGCCCTCGCCACCACCTTGGACGCCCTTGAGGACGCCTGGCAGTGGACGTCCGACGACGTGCTGGTGCACGGGCTCCCGCTGTTCCACGTGCACGGGCTGATCCTCGGCATCCTCGGGCCGCTGCGCCGAGGCGGTTCCGTACGGCACCTGGGCCGGTTCTCCATCGAGGGCGTGAAGAAGGAACTCGCCGACGGGGCAACGATGTTGTTCGGCGTGCCCACCATGTACCACCGCATCGCGGAGGCGCTGCCCGGCGATCCGGGGCTCGCCAAGGCGCTGTCCGGCGCGCGGATCCTGGTCTCCGGGTCCGCCGCGCTGCCCGTGCACGACCACGAGCGGATCGCGGCGGCCACCGGGCGCCGGGTGATCGAGCGGTACGGCATGACGGAGACCCTGATGAACACGAGCGTGCGGGCCGACGGCGAACCCCGCGCGGGAACCGTCGGGGTGCCGTTGGCCGGTGTGGAACTGCGCCTCGTGGACGAGACGGGCGCCGAGACCGCGGACCCGCGGGAGGTCGGCGAGATCGAGGTGCGCGGCCCGAATCTGTTCACCGAGTACCTGAACCGGCCCGACGCCACCGCCGCCGCCTTCACCGCCGACGGCTGGTTCCGCACCGGCGACATGGCGTTGCGCGACGACGACGGCTATGTGCGCATCGTCGGCCGCAAGGCCACCGACCTCATCAAGAGCGGCGGCTACAAGATCGGCGCGGGCGAGATCGAGAACGCCCTGCTTGAGCATCCGGGTGTACGAGAGGCCGCCGTGACCGGGGAGCCCGACGACGACCTGGGCGAGCGCATCGTCGCCTGGATCGTGCCGACGGACCCCGAACAGCCGCCGTCGGAGCGCGACTTGGCGGACCATGTGGCCGCGCAGCTCGCCCCGCACAAGCGCCCTCGGGCCGTGCGCTATCTGACGGAGCTTCCCCGCAACGACATGGGGAAGATCATGAAGCGGTCTCTCCATGCCTGAGCCGATGCCTGACGGCCCGGCGCTCCGCCTGACGGCCCGCGCGGCCATCACCTCCGTGGCAGATCAGGACAGCTTCCGTGAACTCTTCCCTCCCGATGCGGAGTTCAGGGACACCGGCTCCCGCCCGGACGGCCCGCTCGCCTGGCAGGGGTACGCGCAGTCCCGCGCCCGCGCCGAGGAGCGTACCGGCGAACGGGAGTCGGTGGTCTGCGGCACCGCCACCGTCGGCGGCACCCGGGCGGTGATCGTCTCCTTCGAGTTCGGCTTCCTGGGCGGCTCCCTCGGTGAGCGCACGGGCGACCGCCTGGAGGCCGCGCACCGTCACGCCCGGGACCACCGGCTGCCCGTCGTCTCGCTGATCGCGACGGGCGGCAGCCGTATGCAGGAGGGCATGCGCGCCCTGGTCCAACTGCAGCGCGTGGCCCGGCAGTCCGAGCTCACCGGTGCGGCGGGCCTCGCCCGGATCGCGGTCCTTCGCGATCCGACCACAGGCGGCGGCTGGGCCACCCTGGGGGCGGGTGCCGACCTGATCCTCGCCCTGCCCGGCAGCCAGGTCGGCTTCGCCGGGTCGCGGGTGCGGCCCGTGGACACGGACCCGGCCGCGTACACCGCCGAGGCCCAGCTGGCGGCGGGGGCGATCGATGACGTCGTACGCCCGGAGGAGCTGCGCGAAGCGCTGGCGTTGCGCCTGGGGCTGCTGGCCGCCGCTCCTGGGGCCGTCCGCCCTCTTACCGACGGGTCCACGTCTGCCGCCCCCGACCCCCCCGGCGCACTCGGCCGCTCCGACCTGCCCGCCACCGGCTGGGAAGCCGTCAGCCGGGCCCGAGCACCCGAACGGCCGCGCGCCGACGCCTACTTGGACGCCTACTTCACGGTCCGGGCACCGCTGCGCGGCGACCGGTGTGGCGGCACGGACCCGGGGATGCTCTGCGGTTTCGGGCGGCACGAGGGGCGGACGGTCGCCTACGCGGCGCAGTGCGGGACCGCGACGACGCCCGCGGGGTACCGCACCGCGGCACGTCTTGTCCGGCTCGCGGGGCGTCTCGGCATCCCCGTCCTGACGCTCGTCGACACGCCGGGTGCCGCGAACGGGGCGGAGGCCGAACGGGCGGGCGCGGGCGCGGCGATCGCCGATCTGTTCGCCGCCGTCGCCACGGCGCCGGTGCCGGTCACTTCCCTGGTCATCGGTGAGGGCGGCTCCGGCGGGGCGCTCGCGCTCGCGTCACCGGACAACCTCTGGGCGACGCCGGACAGTTACTTCTCGGTGATCGCCCCGGAGCAGGCCGCCGCGATCCTCAAACGAGGGAAGGGGGAGATCCGGTCGACGGCGGAGCAGCTGCGTCTGCGCCCACAGGATCTGGTGGAACTCGGTGTAGCCCGGGGCATTGTGACGGCAAGTCATTATGACTGATCAGCACCGCGCGCGGCGCTCTGCGCGAGGGCATGTCGCCGCGCGGTTCTTACGGACCCGTGACGAAGCCCCGTCGGTGCCCGTCGCCGATGCTCGGCGCGCCTAGCGTGGGCCGCATGCGCGTACTTGTCACCGGCGGCGCCGGGTTCATCGGATCGCACGTGGTCGAAGCACTCACCGAACGCGGGCACGAAGTGGTGGTGTACGACGCCCTGCTGCCCTCCGCGCATGCCGATCCGCCGCGGCCGCCCCACGGCCAGCGGTGGACCGTCGCCGATGTCCGGGACCGGGACGCGGTGCGGGGCGCGCTGCGCGGGGTGGACGCGGTCTGCCATCAGGCGGCGATGGTGGGGCTCGGCAAGGACTTCGCGGACGCCCCCGAGTACGTCGGCTGCAACGACCTGGGCACGGCCGTCCTGCTCGCCGCGATGGCCGATGCGGGGGTACGTGAACTGGTGCTCGCCGGGTCGATGGTGGTGTACGGGGAGGGGCGGTACGAGTGCTCCCGGCACGGTGTGGTCCGGCCCGGACCGCGCGCGGCGGCGGACCTGGACGCCGGGCGCTTCGAGCCCCTCTGCCCCGACTGCGGGGCCGAGTTGAGGCCTGGCCTGGTGGGCGAGGAAGCGCCTGCCGATCCGCGCAATGTGTACGCGTCGACCAAGCTGGCGCAGGAGCATCTGGCCGCCGCGTGGGCGCGGGCGAGCGGTGGCCGCGCGGTGTCGTTGCGCTACCACAACGTGTACGGCCCCGGCATGCCGCGCGACACCCCGTACGCGGGTGTGGCCTCGTTCTTCCGCTCCTCGCTGGAGCGGGGCGAGGCGCCTCAGGTCTTCGAGGACGGCCGCCAGCGGCGGGACTTCGTGCACGTACGGGATGTGGCGGCGGCGAACGCGATGGCGCTGGAGGCGGTGCGCGAGCGGGAGGCGGGGGCGTTCACGGCGTACAACACCGGCAGCGGTGAGCCGCACACGGTCGGGGAGATGGCCCGCGAACTGGCGCGGGCGTTCGGCGGCCCGGCTCCGGAGGTGACGGGCGAGTACCGCCTCGGGGACGTCCGCCACGTCACGGCGGACTCGGGACGACTGCGGTCGGAACTGGGATGGCGAGCGGAGGTGGCCTTCACGGAGGGAATGACATCCTTCGCGAAGGCACCACTACGGGGGTAGCGGACAGTCCCCCCTCTCCGCTTCGCGGGCGACCGTCCTGGGGCTGCCCCGCGTCACCCGTGGGGCTGTTACGCCTTTGCCGTTGGCAGCGTTACCTCGAAGCGGCAGCCGCCCGCCACGTTGCGTACGGCCGTCCGGCCCTGGTGGGCCTCGACGATGCCTCGTACGATCGCGAGGCCGAGGCCCGCGCCCGCCGGGGGTGTGCGGGACTGGCTGCCGCGCCAGCCGGTGTCGAAGACGCGGGACAGGTCCTCCTCCGGGATGCCGCCGCAGCCGTCCGTCACAGACAGGACCACGCCCTCCGGGGAACGCTCCGCCGCCACCGCCACCGTCCCGTCCGCCGGCGTACGGCGGATCGCGTTGATCAGGAGATTGCCCAGGACGCGGCTCATCTCCTTGCTGTCGACCTCCACCGGGACGGCCTCGACGCTGTCGCCGACGAGATGGACCCGGAGCTCGCGGGCGAGCGGATCGACGCCCGCGAGCGCGTCGCCCACGAGGTCGTACACGGAGATGCGGGCGGGCGAGAGAGCCAGCGCGCCCGCGTGGATGCGGGAGAGCTCGAAGAGGTCTCCGACCATGGAGTTGAGGCGTTCGACCTCGGTGCGGATCTGGCGCAGGTAGCGGTCCGGTTCGGCGGCCACGCCGTCCTCCAGCGCCTCGGACATGGCCCGCAGTCCCGCCAGCGGGGTACGCAGGTCGTGCGAGATCCAGGCGACCAGTTCGCGTCGGGACCGCTCCAGGGCCCGCTCGCGATCCCTCGACTCGGCGAGCTTGGCGCTGGTCGACTCCAGCTCCCGCGTGAGCGCGGCGAGTTCGGCGCTGACGGGTTCGGGCGGCGCCGCGAAGCTGCCGCCGTCACCGAAGGAACGGGCCGCCAGGGTCAGGGCCTTGCTGCGGGCGACCACCCAGCGGCCGAGCAGCAGCGCGGTGGCGAGCGAGACGACGGCGGCCATCGCCACGACGATGGTGACCACCTTCAGGTCGTGCGGCGACAGGAACATCTCCCAGGCCACGGCGAGCGTACCGGCCAGCATCGCGAGCACCGCGACGGCCGCCACGACGGTCATCGCCACCACGAGGGAGCGGTGCCGCAGCTGGCGCAGCGTCAGGGCGCCGAGCAGCCCGGCGCTCGCGGCGCCCAGGAAGGCGAACAGGGCGATGAGGATGATGTCCTGCATGAGGGTCAGCCTTCGGCTCGGGGCGGCACGCCATCGCCCTGGGGGTCTTGGAGTCCGGGCGGGACCTCACCGGCCGGTACGTCAAGGCGGTAGCCCAGGCCCCACACGGTCTGGATGAGCCGCGGCCGGGCCGGGTCGTCCTCGACCTTGCCGCGCAGCCTGCGGACGTGGACCGTGACCGTGGACAGGTCGCCGAACTCCCAGCCCCACACTTCCCGCATCAGCTCTTCCCGCCCGAAGGCCTGCCCCGGATGGCGCAGCAGGAAGGCGAGGAGGTCGAACTCCCGCAGGGTGAGGGCGAGTTCCGTCCCGTCCTTCGTCGCGCGGCGCGCCGCCGGGTCCAACCGCAGACCCGCGGCACCCAGCGTGGCGGCACCCCCCTCGGTAGCGCGTGCGGCGTGGCTTCGCCGCAGCACCGATTCCACCCGCAGGACCAGCTCGCGCGGGCTGAACGGCTTGGTGACGTAGTCGTCGGCCCCCACCTCCAGGCCCAGGATCCGGTCGTCCTCGTCGCCACGGGCGGTGAGCATGATGACGGGCACCGGGCCCTTGACGCGCAGGCGGCGGCACACCTCCAGGCCGTCCATGCCGGGCAGCATCAGATCGAGGACGACGAGGTCCGGCCGGAACACCCCGGCGCGCTCCAGCGCGCCGGGGCCGTCCTCGGCGCGGTCGACCGTGTAGCCGCCGCGCTCCAGATAGCCCGCGACGACCTCGGCGACGGTCGGGTCGTCGTCCACGACGAGCACCCGAAGCGCGGTGGGCGCGGTGGGCCCGGCGGGCGGGTGGTCCTGCGGTGGTGGCTGCATGCCGCAAGCCTCGCACCTGCGGCGCGCAGACCTGCCGGTCAGACCTGATTCCGGTTGCCGACGTCCCTGTTTCGTAAGAACCTCAAGTCCAATATGTCCGGTTCGGATTCATAGGGTGAGTCACATGACCCCCTCCCCCTCCGCGGAACCTGATGTACCTGACGTCCCCGACCCGCCCGGCTCTCGCGCTGTTCGGGTCGATGTCATCCTGCCCTGCCTCGACGAGGCCGCGGCGCTGCCCTGGGTCCTGGAACGCGTTCCCGACGACTGGCGGGCCGTCGTCGTCGACAACGGCTCCACCGACGGTTCACCGGACATCGCCCGGGCCCTGGGCGCCACCGTCGTACGGGAGCCGCAGCGCGGCTTCGGGGCCGCATGCCACGCGGGCCTCACGGCGTCCGACGCGGACATCGTGTGCTTCTGCGACTGCGACGCCTCCCTCGATCCCGGGCTGCTGCGGCCCTTCGTACGCAGCGTGAAGGACGGGGCAGCCGATCTGGTCGTCGGACGGCGGCGCCCGCAGGGCCGCGGGGCCTGGCCACCGCACGCACGCGCGGGCAACCTGGCGCTCGCGCGGATGCTGCGGCGGCGAACCGGCGTACGACTGCACGATCTGGGCCCGATGCGGGCGGCACGGCGCGAGGAGCTGCTCGGCCTTGACCTGACCGACCGGCGCAGCGGATATCCGCTGCAGATGGTCGTACGGGCGGCCGACGCCGGCTGGCGGATCGAGGAGCGGGACGTGCCGTATCTGCCGCGCGCCGGAAAGTCGAAGGTCACGGGGACGTGGCTCGGGACGTGGCACGCGGTGCGCGACATGCGGGCGGTACTGGCGGAGGCCCCGCAGGCGACCCCCGCAGGCCCTGCGCGGCGAGCGTCGGGCGGTGCCGCGTGACCAGCTACAACAAGCCCCTGCTCGGCCCCGGCAACGAACCACTGCCGGGCCGGACGAAACCACTCTGCGCTCCGCCCCGCCACACCGCACCCACGAAGCCACCGCAAGCAGCCGCCGCCCACACCCAGCAAGCGACGGGCAGGACACACCCCACCCCACCCCTCAACACCGCACCCGCGACACCACCACAGGCAACCCCCGCCACCCATCCACACCAAGCGAGGGGCGCCGCCGCATGACCACCAACACCACCACCCACGGAACAACCCTCCTCGTCATCGCCAAAGAACCACTCCCGGGACGGGTCAAGACGCGCCTCACCCCGCCCTACACCCCCGAGGAAGCCGCCGAACTGGCCGCGGCCTCCCTCACCGACACGCTCAACGCCGTACTCGCGGCGCCCGCCCGCCGGCGCGTGCTGGTTCTCGACGGGCAGCCGGGGCCCTGGCTGCCTTCCGGCATCGAGGTGGTGCCCCAGTGCGCGGGCGGCCTGGACGAACGGCTCGCCGCGGCGTTCGCCTGCTGCACCGGGCCCGCACTCCTGGTCGGCATGGACACCCCCCAGCTCACCCCCGGCCTGCTCGCCCCCGCGCTCGGCCCCGACGCCTGGCAGGACTGCGACGCCTGGTTCGGGCCCGCCGTCGACGGCGGATTCTGGGCGCTCGGCCTGGCCGGGCCCGATCCGCGGCTGCTGCGCGGCGTCCCCATGTCGAGGCCCGACACCGGCGCCCTGCAACGGGCCCGGCTCACCGACGCCGGCCTGCGGGTGCGCGAGCTGCCCCTGCTGCGCGACGTCGACACGGCCGACGACGCCGGGAAGGTCGCCGAAGCCGCGCCGGGCAGCCGGTTCGCCGCCACGCTCGCCCGCCTCGCGACGGCGGCCGGGCACCCGGGCCGGGGCAGTGGCCGATGAGCACGGCGCCGCCGGACACCGGCCTGCGCAGGACGGCCCCCGCGGCCGCGCCCTGGCACGCGGATCCCTACACCAATGCTCTGCGCAACGGCCACGGCCCGTTGTTCCTGCGCCGCAGCGACGGCTGGCTGCTGCCCCTCGACGTCGAACGCTGGTGCGCGAGTGCCGACGCGGCTGACCTCTCCGCGTTGCGCCGCTGCGAGGGCAGCGTCCTCGACATCGGCTGCGGCCCCGGCCGCCTGGTGGCCGGGGCAGCGGCCGGAGGCCATCGCGTCCTGGGAGTCGACGTCAGCCAGGCAGCCGTCGACCACACGATCCGGCTCGGAGGCACCGCCCTCCTCCGCTCCGTCTTCGACGCGCTTCCCGGCGAAGGGCGTTGGGGGACCGCCCTGCTCATCGACGGCAATGTGGGCATCGGCGGAGACCCCACCGCGCTGCTCACGCGGGTTTTCCAACTTGTCGCCCCTGAGGGACTTTTGATCGCCGAGACCGCGCCGATGGACGTCGACGAGCGGGTGGAGGTGCACGTCGACGACGGGCACGGCGCACCGGGCGAGCTGTTCCCCTGGGCCCGTCTCGGCACCCCCGCCCTACTGCGCCACGCCCGTCCGCTCGGCTGGAACCCGGCCGATCAGTGGACCACCTCGGGCCGCTCCTTCCTCGCGCTGCGCCGCGCGCGCCGGGTCTGAACCACCCGGCACAGTGCCGCTCCCGCGAACAGCAGGGCCGTGACGGCCAGCCAGCGAGCGAGGAAGACGCCGGCGGGGAGCCCGGTGGCCGACTCATAGCGCTCCACCTGTCCGGCGACGAGCGGGAACCACACCAGCAACAGCAGCCCGGACAGGAAGGCCGGAACACGCACGAAGTTGATCCACCCCCCGCCGACCCGCTCCCCGCGCCCCCGCCGCCCGGCGACGGCCCGCAGTGCCCGGTCGGCGAGTGCGTACGCGGGCACGAACAGCAGATCATGCACCAGCGCCGCGCCGACGAACCAGACGGCGACCAGCAGCCAGTCGCCGTCCAGGAGGCGCATCCCCGCGTACCCCGTGAGCGCGAACGAGGCGAGCAGCACGAGGAGTTGCAGCGGCCCCTCGCCGTACCACCGCCTGAAGACCGGGAGCCGACGCGCGAGACCAGTCATCACAGCTCCCCGAAGGTCAGGCGGGAGACCCACTTGGTGTTGAGCACGCCGGGGGCGGCCGGAACGATGATCCGCGCCGGATAGCCGTGGTCCGGCGACAGATCCTCCCCGTTGACGTGCAGGGCGAGGAGGGACCTCGGGTCGCGGACCTGGTTGTCGCGCAACGCGGCCTTGCGGAAGGCCCCGTGGCGCTGCAGGGACTCCACGAGCACGCCCGGAGGGTCCTCGTCGAACCCGGCAAGGGCCGCGAGGTCGCGCAGCCGCACGCCGCGCCACCACTGGTCCGATGTCGACCAGCCCTCCACGCAGGCGATGGGCAACGCTGCGCTGTGCAGAGGCAGTTGGAGCAGATCGTCACGAGACAGTCTGACGTCTCCCCGTGGTCCGCCGACGACGAGCCGCCACAGCTCACCCGTGTCCCGCCGCTCGATGCCCACCCTCGCGGCCGTCTTGTTGATCTGAAAGCCGTTCGGTCCGCTTCCCGGATCGCCGCCACCGTGCGGGGCGAACAGGGCGGTACGCCGCAGGGGCCCGTCGAAGTTCTGCCCCGCCGTCGTCACGAACAGCAGGGCGGAGCCCGCGCCGACCATGCCGAGCGCTCCCCGCCGCGACACGGTCGGCTCGGCGGCCCTTGGCGCCACCAGACCCGCTTCGTCGGGCGGCTCAGGGCGCGTATCCCGCAGCCGTTCGCGCCACCCCTGCTCCCGCAGGATCCGTGCGACCTGGGGCAGGCGCAGCACGACATGAGTGACGAACGCGCCGAAGAACACCCAGGCGCCGTAGAAGTGCAGCGGATAGAACGAGCCGGGAAAGAGGTACTCCAGCTGGACGTTGAGGACACCGGTGACGAACTCGAACAGCGCGCCGCCGACCAGCAGGAGCAGCGACACCCGCTCAAGGGCGTGCCCCACCGACCGCGCCGGGGGCAGCGCGAAGAGCTTCGGGATCACCGACCACAGCTTCGCGAGGAGCACCGGGATCAGTGTGATGCCCACCGTGACGTGCAGGCCCTGGTTGAGGCGGTAGAGCCAGTGCGGGTCGGTCGGCCAGTCGAAGAGGTAGAAGCCGAGGAGGCCCTTGTCCGGTGTCTTGTCGTTGACGGGTGACAGGTTCGGGTTGTACGCCGCGTACGACAGCAGGCCGGTCACGAACAGCACCGTGACACCGGCCAGCAGTACGACGCCGAGAACCGAGGTGAGCCAGGGCCCGCGCAGCGGGCTGCGCCAGAAACCGGGGTCGGTGGGAGACGTGACGCGTGGTGCTGGGGGCATGAAACGACCGTATGCCGGACCCTGTCGTCCAGCGGGGCCACGACTCATGACAAAACGCTGACGTCATCCCTCGGAGCCCGTTCGCACGCGCCACCTGCGCCTACCGTGCAGACGTGAGCACCACAGAGCGCACAGGACGCCCCCGTGACCCGGCCCCTGAGCGCGGCGGGCGCCGCCGTGACCTGGCAGCTGCCGGGGTCGCGGCGCTGCTCGTCGCCGCGGCCGTCGTCGTCGGCGCCTCCATCGAGCACGCGGACGGCACCCTGCACCTCAACTGGCCGCCCCTGTACGCCCAGTGGGACCCGCACGTCGGGCCGGGCACGCCCGCCGCGCTCGCGGTCGCCGTCGCGGTGATCGCGTACGGCCCGGCCCTCGCCGCCCGGCTCTCCTGGCGGGCGCTTCTCCTCACCGCGTGGACCGCTTCGATGGCCTGGATCTGGTCGCTCGCGCTGATCGACGGCTGGCACCGGGGCGTGGCGCGGCGGCTCACCACCAAGTACGAGTACCTCCAGGTCATCGACCGTTTCGAGGACATCCCGGCGACGCTGCGGGACTTCACCCGGCACATCCTCATCGATTCCCCCGACCGCTGGCCCGCCCACACCGCGGGCCACCCGCCCGGCGCCACCCTCACCTTCGTTCTCCTTGACCGCGTCGGCCTCGGGGGCGGTGCCTGGGCCGGGGCCTTCTGCATCACGGTGGGCAGCACCGCCGTGGCGGCCGTCCTGATCACCGTGCGCGCGCTGGCCGACGAGGCGACCGCCCGACGGGCGGCTCCCTTCCTCGTCCTGACCCCGGCCGCGATCTGGGTCGGCGCCTCCGCGGACGGCTACTTCGCCGCCGTAACCGCCTGGATGATCGCCCTGCTCGCACTGGCATCGACGCGCGACGTCCGCTCCCCCGCCGCCGCGGCACTCGGCTCGGGGCTGCTGTTCGGCCTCACCTGCTATCTCTCGTACGGCCTGACGCTGTTCGCCGTCGTCGCCGCCGCCGTCCTGCTGATCACCCGCACCCTGCGCCCGCTCCCGCTGTTCCTGGCAGGGGCAGCCGCGGCCCCGCTCGTCTTCACTCTGGCGGGCTTCGACTGGTGGGAGGCGTACCGCCTGCTCGTCGAGCGCTACTACCAGGGCGCGGGCGGCATCAGACCGTACGCCTACTTCGTCTGGGCCAACCTCGCCTGCACGGTGCTTGTCGTCGGCCTCGCCACGGTCGCGGGTCTCCGCAGAACGGTGGCTTCGGCGCCCGGCGCGATCAGCCGCCTGCGCGCCGGCCGGACAACGCCGGCCGACCGCTTGGTCGTTCTTGTCCTGGCCGCCCTCCTCGCCCTGCTTGCTGCCGACCTCTCCGGGATGAGCAAGGCGGAGACAGAGCGCATCTGGCTGCCGTTCGCCACGTTCCTGACGGCGGCGACCGCACTCCTGCCGAAGGCGGGTGCGCGCCACTGGCTCGGCGCACAGGCCGTACTCGCGCTCACGCTGAACCACCTGCTGTTCACGGGCTGGTGAGGGCGCGACGCTCACCGTCCTCGCCGCCGTGGACCGCGTCCGCGGGCCGCGGCACGGCCGGTTCGGGGAGGGTGCGGAACAGCAGCCAGCTCAGCACGGGCATCAGGGCCAGGGGTGCCAGGGCGGTTCGCAGGGACGTCGCGTCGGCGAGGCTGCCGATGAACGGACTCACCAGACCACCGACGCTGACGGTCAGTCCGAGCGTGATCCCGGAGGCGGTGCCCATGCGGGAGGGCAGGTAGTCCTGCCCGAGCGTGACCTGCAGCGAGAAGGGGACGTACAGACCGGCCGAGGTCAGCGCCACGCACAGATACATCGCCGGGCCGGGTACGAACACCACACCCGCCACACATACGGCCGTGAGCAGATACGACCAGCGCGCGACGGTGACCCGGTCCCAGCGGTCGGCCAGCTTGCCGCCCAGCACGGAGCCCACCGCACCGCCGAGGTAGAGCACGAACAGCGCCGCGGTACCGGCCGCCGCGCTCCCGCCCATGCGCTCCTCGGCGAACAGTGAGATGAAGGTGCTGAGGCCGATGAAGACTATCGACCGGCACACCACGGCCAGCGACAGCTTCACGAACGACGCCCGGTCGTCGTCCCGGGCCGTCGTCATCGCCGTACCGGCCCCGGCGTCCTGTCGTTGCTTCTCCAGCGCACGCAGCACGGGCAGGCACAGCACGGCGCCGACGAGCGCCGGCAGCGCAAGCAGTGGCGTCAGGCGCAGACCTCCCGTCGCCACGACAGCGGTGACCAGGAGCGGGGCCGCCGCGAAGCCGAGGTTGCCGCCGAGCGAGAACCAGCCCATCCCGCTGTGGCTGCCCCGGGCGGCGAGCCGGGCGACGCGTGCGGACTCGGGGTGATAGGCGGCCACGCCCACCCCGGACACCGCCACGAACACCAGGGTCAGCGCGTAGGAGCCGCTCACCCCGCTCAGCGCGATGCCCACACCGCCCAGCAGCGTGCTGACCGGAAGGAGCCACGGCATCGGCCAGCGGTCGGTGAGGACACCGAACAGCGGTTGCGCCACCGAGGACAGCAGGGAGGCGGCGAGCACGATGCCCGAGACGGCGGCATAGCTGTAGGCGCGCTCGGCGACGAAGAACGGCACCAGGGACGCCACGGCACCCTGGTACACATCGACGCAGGCGTGCCCGGCGGACAACAGAGTGATGGATGTATTCCTTCGCACCCCGTCATCGTCGACGCCGGGCACCCTGTCGCACTTCCGATAATCTGCCAGAAGATGCCGATGTTCCGCCACGTTCCGTCATGCTCTGCCAGCAGCCCGGAGCGCGACTCTTAGAAACTTCTTACGCCCTCCCCCGACGCTCTCCCCCGTGAACTACGTGAAGAGCAACAGCAGTCAGCCACTGCCCCAGCCACGTGAAGCCCGGCACAGTGACATCGCGGGCGCGCGGCGTCGGCGCCGCTTCCGTACGTACGGCATCGCTGCGGCCGTCGTACTGACCGTCACCACGGCGTCGGCCGGCTACCTGGCCATGGCAGAGCCGCCGTCGGACGGCGGTACGGCGGACGTGGCGCCCCAAGTGCAGGGCAGCGCGGTCGACTTCACCGTGCGCGGCGGCACCACGCGCGTGGACACCGGGTCGCTGCGCGTCACCGGGCACGCCGACGACGGGGCTTCGCTCCCGATGTCCGGCGCGGCGGGCCGGCAGCTCGGCAAGCCCGGCGCGGTCAGCGTGGACGGCGGCACGGCCCGCTGGTCGTACCCCGGCAAGAAGCTCACCGTCACGGCGAAGAGCGATCACGGTCGGCTGCGCATGACGGTCCACTCCGACACCGACCAGAAGCTGTCCTGGCCCACTACCGCGCCCGGCGCCCACGGAGCCCTTCAGATCCCGCGCGGCGAGGGCCTGCGCGTCCCGGTGAGCGACGCCTTCTGGAACTCCGGCGAGGCCGGTCTCAAGGACTCGGAGACCGAACTCTCGGGCGGCCTCACCCTTCCGGCCTGGGGTTACACCGAGGGCAAGCACGGCGTCGGCTACATCGTGCCGGAGGAGGTCGGCACATCGCTGGGCTTCGCGTCGAAGGACGGCCGCATCGGCTCCACCGCGCGGCACGAGTTCTCGCGGCGCGAGCAGACCCGCGACTACACGGTGCACTTCTCCCTCACCGGCTCCTCCCCGGTCTCCTCCGCCGCCAACTACCGCGCATACCTCGACGAACACGGCAAGCTGCGCTCCCTGGCGCAGAAGATCAAGGAGAACCCCGAGGTCGGGCGGCTGCTCGGGGCGGTGCACGCCTACGCATGGGGCAGCGCCCGCACCACGAAGGGCGTGAACGAGCTGCGCAAGCTCGGCGTCTCCCGGCTCTGGCTCGGTTACGACGCCGACGACCAGCCGATGGACAAGGCAGCCGTGCGGGCCGCGCAACGACACGGCTACCTGGTCGGCCCGTACGACTCCTACGCCAACGGCCAGCCCTCCCGGAGCGCCGACAACCCCTCGTCGAAGTGGCCCGGCTCGGTCTACCCCGACTTCTGCGTACGCAACTGGAAGGGTGAGATCAAGGAGGGCTTCGGCGGCCGGGGCTGCTACGTCAGCACCCAGGCGTTCAAGCAGGCCGAGCCGGGCAAGCACTACCTGGCCGACCGGGCGAAGAAGATGACGGCCAACGGCGCCGACAGTTACTTCCTCGATGTCGACGCGGCAGGCGAGCTGTTCACCGACAGCAGCGAGGGCCACCGCATGAACAAGAAGCAGGACCGCGCCAACCGCCTGGAGCGCATGCAAAAGCTCGCGTCCGACGACAAGTTCGTCCTCGGCTCCGAGTCCGCCGGCTCCTGGGCCGCCCCCGTGCTCGCCTTCAACCACGGTGGGCAGACGCCGGTCGCTGACGGCTTGTGGCAGCTGGAGAAGGACAAGGAGAAGTGGGGCGGCTACGCGCCGCAGGGCGAGCCCGCGTTCTTCTTCAAGGAGGCCGAGCTGCCGCCCTCACTGGCGAAGGCGATGTACGACCCGCGCTACCGCGTCCCCCTTTACGAAACCGCACTGCACGGCTCCGTCATCAACACGGACCGCTGGGAAATGCCGTACAACAAGCTCCCGGCCCAGAAGACCGACCGGGCATTGATGTCCGCCCTCTACAACACCCCGCTCAACTTCACGCTCGGGGACAAGAACCTGAAGTCCACGGGCAAGGAAATGGCGGAGCTCCAGCGCTATTTCGCACCTCTGCACAAGGCCGCGGGCACCGAGCGGATGACCGGCTACCAGCGGCTCACCGCCGACGGGACGGTACAGCGCTCGGAGTTCGGCGACGGGAAGCTGACCGTGACCGCCAACTTCGGCAAGAAGCCGTACGGGTCGCTGCCCGGCGACTGCGTGGACGCCAAGCTCAGGAACGAGACGAGGTCCCACCGCCTCTGCAGCTAAATGCACCACAACTTGCTGCACGCGGTGCAGGTGGCGGCCCGCCCACGGGATGGGGCACGGTGAATCACGTGCTTACCGAACGGCTGCACCGCGGTATCTCCCTCAGCATCGCCCATCCAATCGGTCTTTCCAGTTGGGCACTCAGGAGATCGCGGTCCGCCCCAATGATTCGTTGCCGACGCACAACTCTTGCGCTGATTAGCACGAATTGAGGATCGATGCAGAGTCTTGACATGCTGACCGAGGAAAAGCCCCGTTCCGTGGTCGAACAGTTCTCGCCGGGTGACATCGGTGGCCGGCACCGTACGCACTTGGCGAGCACCCCTGACGAACTCCTGACCGAGCTGCCGCTGACCGCGGACGCGGCCCGTTCGGTGAGCTCCGGCCGCCTGATGACCCGCCGCGTACTGAGCGGTGAGGACGACCGGCTGCTCGTCGTGGTCGGCCCGTGCTCGATCCACGACGTCAACGCCGGTCTTGCGTACGCGAGATCACTGGCTGAACTGGCCGCCGAACTCGCCGACGACCTGGCGATCGTCATGCGGGTGTATGTCGAGAAGCCCCGCACCACGGTCGGTTGGACCGGGCTGCTCGCCGATCCGGCGCTGGACGGCAACCTCGATCTCGACCGAGGGCTTCGCACCGCCCGTTCCCTCATGCTGGAGATCGCCGAACTGGGCCTGGCCATCGGCACGGAGTGGCTGAGCCCGGCGGCTCCCGCGTACCTGGCGGACCTGATCTCCTGGGGAGCCATCGGCGCGCGGACCGTGGAGAGCCAGGTGCATCGCCAGTTGGCGAGCGGTCTGCCCATGCCCGTGGGCATGAAGAACGGCAGCACCGGCTCGGTGGGCGTTGCCGTCGACGCCATCCGGTCCGCGGCCGCCCCCCACGCGTACCTCGGCCTCGGCCGGAACGGCAGGCCTGTCACGCTGCGAACGAGCGGGAATCCCGACTGCCATGTAGTGCTCCGGGGCGGGTCGGGGCAGCCCAACTACCGCGCCGAGCACGTGCGCGACGCGGCGCGGCTGCTGTCGGCGGCCGCGCTGCCGACCGGCCTGGTCATCGATGCCAGCCACGGCAACAGCGGCAAGGACCACGAACAACAGGCCCTGGTCGCCCGGGAGATAGGCGCACAGGTGGCGGCCGGTGACACGGACATCCGGGGCGTCATGCTGGAGGGCTTCCTCGTCCCAGGGCGCCAGGAACTCGGCATCGGTGAGGCCGTGTTCGGCCAGAGCATCACCGACGCCTGCATGGGGTGGGACGCCACCGTGGACGTGCTCAGGGACCTCGCGTCCGCGAGCCGCCGGTGCCGCGCCCTGACGGCCGCCGGACGCTGAGGGGAGCGAGCATGCTTGACATCGCCGCGCTGGGTCCGAATGGGCCCTACCGGACGCGGAACCGCACCACCGTGGCGGACGCCTCGGGCACACCGGCCCTTGAACTGGCATCGGTCCCGGGCCTTGTGGTCTCCCACTGGATCGATCAACTGCGCGGAAGCGCGCCTCTGCCCGTCGCGGAGACAGCCGACGTGCTCAGCAAGGCGGCCGACGTCTTCGAGGGCCAGGAGCTCCTGGGAGACGATCTGGAAGCCCACGAGCGTCGCGTGTCGGCGCTGACGGGAACGCCCGTCACGGTCGTGCGCGAGTGCGACAGGCTGATCACGGCGACCCTGCGCGACGTGGGACGTGCGCCGTCGGCGGCACGCCCCACGGGCTGCGCCCCGGCAGGCACCGCCGTGCGTGACGCTCCCTCGGCGGGCGCTGCGTGGTGCCGTACAGGGGACGTCTTCGCCGTGCACGCGGCGGGCAACAGCCCCGGCGTGCATGCCATGTGGCCCGAGGCGCTGGCGCTCGGCTACCGGGTCGTCGTCCGCCCCTCCACCCGGGACCCGCTCACCCCCTTCCGCCTCGTCACCGCGCTGTGGCAGGCAGGAGTACCGACCACGCAGCTGGTCATGGCGCCCTGCGACCACGCGACAGCGGATCTGATCATCGAGCGCGCGGACCGTGCCCTCGTGTACGGCGGTCAGGACGTCGTGGACAAGTACCGCAACCGCTGCGACGTACGACTGCAGGGGCCGGGCCGCTCGAAACTGGTCGTGACCGCCGACGCGGAACGGCGCTCCGGTCTCGGCCTCGCCGGCACGGGCGCGCTCTATCACGCGGGAACCGCGTGCACCGCGACCACGGGCGTACTGGTCGAACAGGATCCGGCGGGATTCGCCGGCGAACTGGCCGCCACGCTACGGAAGGTGGCACCGGCCGGGCCCCTGGACGACGAGGCCCTGCTGCCGTGCATGCCGGAGGCCGACGCGGAACGACTGGCGGCGGCGGTCATGCAGCAGGCCAAGGACGCGACGGTGCATCTGGCGCCGAGAGTCGAACGGCTCGGCGGCGAGGGCTCCCTGGCGACCGTGACACCCGCAGTCGTGGAACTGACGTCCCCGAGGAGCCCGGCGCTGTCGTACGAGGCGCCCTTCCCCTGCGTATGGGTCGCCCCGTTCGAGCGGGACGCCGTGGATGTCCTCGACGGATCTCTGGTCCTGTCGCTGCACACCGAGGACTTGGAGCTGGTCGAGGCGGCCACGCGGCTCACGTCGGTCTCCAACGTGTACCGGAGCAGGCCGACTTCCTGGGTCCATCCGGACGTACCGCACGACGGGTTCCTCGGAGAGTTCCTGATGCGCGCCAAGGGGCTTGCCCATGGCGACTGACCTCAAGCATCCGCCGCGAACAAGGAGTGGCAAGTGAAGATCAACTCCAGGAGCGACCTCGACTTCATGGAGCGGATACAGCAGCAGGTGGCAGCTCACCGCCGCGAGTCCCGTTCCGACGAGGCGTACTACACGTCGAAGCTGGCCGAGGTCTGGCACCGCGCGGAGGGGACGTCCGCCTACGCCTCGCTCGACCCGTTCTCGATGCGGGCGTTCCGGGACCTGCACGCGACGTCCAAGGACGACCTCAAGGCCCGGCCTCTCGACTACCTGCGGGTACCGATCGACGCAGGTCTGAAGTACTACCAGACCACAGGGACGACAGGGGCCCCCACGCCGACGCCCCGCACGGCCCAGGACATGATCGCCAACACCGTGTCCGTCGCCGAGACCTGGCGCACGATGCTCGCGGACAGCGGTCACCGCGCTCTGATCCTGCTGCCGTCGGACATCGTGCCGGTGGCCGACCTGATGGTCGGCGTCTGCGAGTTCCTGGGCGTTCCCCACGTCAAGGCGTACCCCTACACCACCGGGATCTCCGACTGGGACCGCATCGTCGGTCTGTGGGAGGTCTTCCGGCCGACCGTCCTGTTCGTGGCGCCCGGTGTGCTGCTCCAGTTCTCCCAGATCATGATGAAGCGCGGCCTCCTCGACCAACTGCGTGAGTCCGTGGAACTCCTCATGCTGCTCGGGGAGGTGAGCACCCCGGAGCTGCGCGCCATGGCCGGGCACTGGTGGAACGCGCGTGCCTACGACGCGAGTTACGGCAGCACGGAAAGCGGCACGCTGGCCGCATGCTGCCCACAGGACCGACTGCACCTGCTGCGCGGGGCCAACTACTTCGAGATCGCGAACGAGGACGGCATCGTGCCCGCCGAGGCGGGACGCGAAGGGCGGCTCGTCGTCACCCCGCTCAACAACGATGCCCGTCCGCTCCTCCGCCTCGACATGGGCGACGACGTGTCCCTGACCGACGGCTGCCCCTGCGGCGAGGACAGCACCGTGGTGACGGTCCACGGCCGGGGAAGCGACGGAACCGAGATCAAGGGCAGCCGGGTGCGCACCCGCGACCTCGAAGGCATCATCTACGCGAACCGCGACGTCATGGGCTACCTGATCGAGGTCGACGAGGGCGGCACGTGGGCCAGGCTGCTGCTCGAGCGGGACCCGAGCACCGACCGTGAGGCCGAGTCCGCGAAGAACGCCGCCATCCAGCGGCGTACGGACGAACACCTCGGCTTCCGGTGGGACGAGGTCCGGTTCGTCAACCGGCTGCCGGTGACGACGAAGAGCGGTGGCTCCCAGAAGAGCTGGAAGCGCTCCAACTTCCGGGTCGTCGCCGAGGTGGTACCGGCATGACGTACGAGATGTTGCGGAGGTCGTCCGGGGTCGTCTCCGGAGACTCCGACCTGTGGTGCACGTACGCGGCCGTGCGTACGCTCACCTGGCTCGGCCGTGTCGACGACCTGCCATCCCCCGAGACCGTCACCGGCTTCCTCTCCTCCCGGCAGAACTCCGACGGCGGGTTCGCGTGGTCGGCCGGCATGAGCTCCGACGCCTGGGCCACCTACTACTGCACCCAGGCCATGGCCGATCTGCCGGGCGGCGGCCGCGACCCGGTCGGCGGTGCGGGTTCCGCATGGGTGTGGAGTGCCGCCCACGCGGACGGCGGGTTCGCGATGACGCCAGGTCAGGCGTCGGACGTGTGGGCCACCTACTACGCCGTACGCACCCTGGTGGAGATCTTCGGTGAGCGCCCTCCGGAGGCGCTGTTCGACTGGCTGTCGGCGCTTCAGGCCAAGGACGGCGGACTCGCATGGAGCCCCGCCCACGCGAAGGACGGCACGTCCGACGTGCGGGCCTGCTATTACGCCCTCACGGCCTGGAGCACGGCCACGGGTGGTCAGGGTCCCCTGCCGTGGAGCCGCGAGCGGCTCACGAGCTGGCTCAAGGACCGGCAGAGCGAGGCCGGCGGCTTCACCTTCCAGGCGGGCGACGACACCGACTGTCTGTGGGCGACGTTCCGGGCCACCAGCGCCCTGAGCCGCCTCGGCGAGACCCCGCGGGACCCCGAGGCCTGCGTCGCCTGGATCCGGGCCCGGCTCACGCCGGGCGGATCGTTCACTCGGTGGCCCGGATATCCCGTGCCGGATGTGTGGGCCGCGTTCTGCGGGGTGGGAGCGCTGAGGGAACTCGGCGCCGGAGCCGAGGACTTCGAGGACATCGCCGACCGGGTGGTCGAAACGGTGCTGTCGTTCCGGACCGGGCAGGGCGGATTCACCTATCGCGCTCCCGAACTCGCGTCGGACGTGCTCACCACCTCCGCTCACCTGATCGCCGGCCACTTCTCGGACACCGGGGAGCGCGACGCCCTTCGGTGGACGGAGAGCTGCATGCTGCCGAATGAGGACGGCATCATGTACATGCCGGGGCGGGGAAGTGAGGTGCGGTGCACCCTCTGGGCCCTGTCGGCGGGGGCGTTCAGGGACGACACCGCGGCCCGTGGCAGGATCGCGGACTGGCTCGCCGGTTCCATCCAGAACCCCGACGGCGGCTTCGGGTACTGGGAGGGCCGCGCGTCGGACATGGTGTCGACGTGCGCGGCCGCTGAGATCCTCCACCGGACCGGCGGGGAGTCGGTGGCCGCCCACCTGCGGGACATCGCCGGGTACGTGGCCACCTGCGAGACAGCACCCGGCCAGTACGCCAACGTGCCCGGTGGCCGGCCCACGCTGCGAGCCACCCTGCAGGCGCTCAGGGCGCTGAACCGTGCCGTCGGGACCGACGGCGCCCCCGCCTGTGACGCGCTCGCCCTGCACCGGGTGCGCGGCGGCGGATTCGCGAACGAGGGCAACCGGGTCCCGGATCTGCTGAGCACCTACGAAGCCGTCCTTGCGGGCGACGAGTTCGGCCTCGCATGGGATGCCGGCCATCTGACGAAGTTCCTGGACAGCGTACGCACGGCGGACGGCGGGTTCGCCTGGACTCCTTTGATGGCCGCGAGCGGCGGCCCGCTCGCCGACTGTCTGGGACGGCGTCTGGAGATGCGGCTCTCGCCCGAACGGCACGCTCTGCCGCCGCTGGCCCTCTCGTGAAAGGCGCGGAATCTTGCCGACCATCGATGTGACCAGCACCCCACTGACCCCCTCCGCGCGGCTGAAAGCCACTCTGCGCCTCACCCGGTGGATGGCCGCGCACGGTTCGGACGCCGCGCACGTCGTGGTCACCTTCCGGACCACGGAGCCCATGACGTACTTCGCCGGCGGGGTGCCGTTGACGCCCTACGGGGACGGCACGGGCGAGGACAAGCACGCCCGGTGGGCGTCCGTCGTGTGCCACATCCATCCAGACCGCGACACCGCGTACCGGACCGAACTGGCCGAGGAGATCAGGGAGGCGCTCGGTCTCGACCCCGCCACCTCCCACCTGACGGTCCGGCTCGAACCCACGCAACCCGACCGGGTCTTCTACCTGGACTCGGGGTCGATGACGAGCGGCGGCCCGCCACCGGGCGGCCGCAGCCAAGAGAAAGGTTCCAGGCATGCACACCTCTGACCGCACTTCTGAACACACCTCTCACCGCGCCTCTGACCACACCGAGACCAGCACCCGCGTCCTGGCGGTCCTCGAGAAGCGCTTCGGCGACGCCGCCCGCACGCTGGCCCCGGACGCGGACCTGTCCGACGCGCTGCCGGGGTTCGACAGCCTGGCGGCTCTTGAGTACGTCACCGCCGTCGAGGGCGAGTTCGGCATCGAGGTCGATTTCGTGGGCGACGACGTGCGCTATTGGTTCAGCACGCTCGACCGGACCGCCGAGTACGTGCGCGAGTGCGTCGAGGATCAGGCGGCATGACGGCGAGGGCGGCTCGTACGGCGGAGCCCCGAGCTGGGGGGCGTGACGAGATCCGCTTCGACACGTCCGGCAGCACGGGTGTCGCGCGTGGCTGGTTCCGGCTGCCGCACCAGATGGAGCGAGAGGTGGAGCTGATCGGCACGCGTCTCGTCGGTCAGGTCGATCGCGTCATCAACTACGCCCCGCCGCAGCACCTGTTCGGCGCCCTGTTCGGTCAGTGGCTGCCGCGCATGGCGAAGGTCCGCGTCCACCAGGCGTGGACCGACCCGTTCGAGCCCCTCCCGGTGCGCCCCGGCGAGCGAGTCCTGGTCGTCTGCGTCCCGATGGCCTGGGACCTGCTGCGCCGTGGCTGGCCGACGCTGAAGCGCGCGAGCTCGGTCGTCGCCCTGCACAGCTCGGCGGCCCCGCCGCCGACCGCCCACGCACTCGTCCGCCGCGCCGCTCCGCTGCTTCGGGCTCACGAGATCCTGGGGTCGACCGAGACCGGGGGCATCGCCCACCGGCGGCTGGCTCCCGAGGGGAACAGCGCGGCGCCGTGGGAGGCCTTCCCCGACATCTCCTTCGTACGTGACGTCGGCACACCGGCGGAACGGAAGCAAGAACTGGTGGTGCGCGGTCCGCGCCTGGCCCGCCCGGAGAGCGGGACGGGACCACCCGCCCAGTGGGCCACCGGCGACCTGGTGCGGTTCACGGGACCCCGTACGTTCCGACTCGTCGGGCGCGGCAGCTCCCTGATCAAGGTGAACGGCATCAAGGTGCATCTCGCCAGGGTCGACGAGCGACTGGGCGCCCGCCTGCCACAGGCGGAATGCGTCGCGCTCCCCCTGCCCGGCGATTCGCTCGCCGGGGAGGGATACGTGGTCCTGTGGTCCGGCCGGGGCAGCGGAGTGGGCGTGGCGGACATCAGAGCGGCTCTCGGAGATTTCCCCGGTCCGTCGCGGATCGTGGAACTGGCTTGCATACCAAGGACTTCCACCGGAAAACCGGACCGGGAAGCCCTGCTCTCGGCGCTCTGACCGCCGTCACCTTTCGTTCTCTCTTTCTCTCTTTCCCCGCAATTCTTCAGAGGATTTTTCTGTGTCCAGGTTGATCGTGGTGACCGGTGCGAGCGCAGGCATCGGAAAGGCCACGGCGAAGCGTTTCGCCGAGAACAACGACAAGGTGCTGCTGATCGCGAGGCAGCGGAACCGGCTCGCGCGGGCGGCCGAGGAGATCGAATCGAGCGTTCCGGGAGCGGACGTCGAGACACTCGCCCTCGACATGTCCGACGCCGATTCGGCGGAGCTCCTCCAGAACCACGTCAGGTCGACCGGACTGCCGGTCAACGGCCTTGTGTGCTGCGCCGGTTCGGTCCCGCCGTCAGGGAGCGAGGACGTGAAGTCCGTCGTGACGGAATGGCGGGAGGCGTACCAGTCGAACGTGATGACCTCCGTCATCGCCGTGGAAGGCTTGGTCCCGCTCATGGCCGACGGCGGCAGCATCGTGCTCTACAGCTCCATCGCCGCCTACCGCGGATCCGGCGGTTCAGGTGGGTACGGCGCCGCGAAAGCGGCCCTCCACTCGTACGTCCACACGCTCGCGACACGCCTGGGGCGGCGCGGCATCAGTGTCAACGCCATCGCGCCGGGCTATGTCGCGGGCACCGACCTCTTCGGCGACGGCCTCTCCGCCGCGCGGGAGACCATGCTCGTCCGGCAGACCGCCCTTGGACGCTCGGGAGATCCGGCCGACATCGCGGAGCTCGGCTTCTACCTGTGCTCAGAGCCCGGTGGCTATGTCACTTCTCAGATTCTCCAGATCAACGGCGGCTCGTACCACGGCGTTTGACCTCGTGCCCTTCAACCCCCGACCGCGAAAGTACGGTGACAATCCATGAACGCCCGCGAGCAGGCGGACGCGCACGTCCGAGCCATGATGCGCTGGCACTTCGACCCGGCCACGGGCTCCCGCTACTGGGTGGAGCGCCGCGACCGGCTGGGTTTCGATCCGGTCGAGGACGTGCGGTGCGTCGATGACCTGCTGAAGTTCCCCAACCTGGTGGACGAACTCCGCGACGTTCCGGTCGAGGACCTGATCCCCCGCGGCCTGGACGCGACGGAGAAGGTGTTCGCCGTCTACGAGAGCGGTGGCACCACAGGAGCTCCCAAGCGCTTCATGATGTTCGAGAAGTGGTTCGATCAGTACATGGCGTGGGAGAACTCCCACTACCCCGATGACGGTGAGGGACACGCTCTGGCGGTGGCACCCAGCGGCCCCCACATGCTCGGCGAGTACTCCAGGAGGATCGCGCAGGCCCGGGGCGGGATCCGGTTCTCCATCGACCTGGATCCGCGCTGGGTGAAGCGCCTCATCGCGGCCGGTGACGCCGCCGGCGCCGGCGCGTACGTCGACCACCTCGTCGACCAGGCCGAACTGGTCCTGCAGTCACAGGACATCGCGTTCCTGATCACGACGCCGCCGCTCCTTGCCCGGCTGTCCGAACGGGCCTCGGTCCGCGCCCTGATCCAGGAGAAGGTGCGCCTCGTGATCTGGACAGGAGCGCACATGGATCTCGACACCCTGGACTACCTGTCCACGGAGCTCTTCCCCAAGACGCGGTTCCGGGGGTCGTACGGCAGCACATCCGTCCTCAGCGGCACGGTCCAGCGCCCCGACGCGGAGGGCACGGGCGACACGGTCTTCGATTCGTACGCCCCCTTCGTCTTCTACCGCGTGGTCGACCCGGACACCGGTCGGCCCGTCGAGTTCGGGTCGGAGGGAGCCGTGGTCATGAACTACCTCACCAAGTACGGCATGGTGCCCAACAGCCTCGAACGCGACCTGGCCACGCGGGTCCCCAGCCCCACGGGCGCCGGCGACTCCCTGCGGAACATTCATCCGGTCGCCGAAATGGACGGCCAGAAGATGATCGAAGGCGTCTATTGATGCCGCACGTACCCACGGCCCAGCACATGGAAATCGACGGAGCCGGCCTCTCCCCCCGCTCCGTCGCTGCGGCCGCACGCCACAGCGGCGGCGGGACTCGCGTGACGCTCAGTGCCTCGGCCGCCGAGCGGATGCGTGCCTCCGTGGGCCTCAAGGAGTCGCTGCTGGCGCAGGAAGTTCCCATGTACGCCGTCACCACGGGCTTCGGCGACAGCTGCGTCCGGCAGATCTCGCCGGACAAGGCGCACGAACTCCAGCGCAACCTGGTGCTCTATCACCTCAACGGCGTGGGTCCCGCAGCCGTACCGGAGGTCGCCCGGGCAGCCATGCTCATCAGGGCCAACGCGCTGGCCAAGGGAGTCTCCGCGATCCGGCCGCAGGCGGTGTCGACCCTGCTGGAGTGCCTGGGCCGGGACATCCTGCCCTTGATTCCTGAACGCGGATCGGTCGGCGCAAGCGGTGACCTGGTACCGCTGTGCTATCTGGCCGCGGCGCTGATCGGCGAAGGACAGGCCCTGCACCGCGGCACCGTGCGTCCGGCGCTCGACGCCCTGCGCGACGAGGGCATCGAGCCACTGTCCCTCGCGCCCAAGGAGGGAATCGCGCTGATCAACGGAACCTCCTTCGCCGCCGCGTACGCGGTCCTCGCCGCCTCGGACGCAAGGGAGTTGGCCTGCGTCGCCGAGATCGCGACAGCCATGACACTGGAGGCCCTGCACGGCAACGCGTCCGCCCTTCATCCCTTCGTCCACGCGAACAAGCCGCACCAGGGCCAGGTCAAGTCCGCCGACGCCATCCGTACGTTGCTGGCGGGGTCGCGGCTCGCCACCTCCTTCGACGACATCCTGGTGCGCCGCGAAAAGCTGGCCGGGCGGAGTTTCCTGCAGCTGAACGAGAGGATCCAGGACAAGTACTCGGTGCGCTGCGCACCGCAGATCATCGGCATCGTCCGCGACACGCTCGACTGGACGGAGAGCTGGCTCACCACCGAGATCAACTCCGCGACCGACAACCCCCTGTTCGACGTCGACGAGTCCGGGCTCCATCTCGGCGGCAACTTCTACGCAGGTCATGTCGGGCAGTCCATGGACAGTCTGAAGACCGCGGTGGCCGGCCTGGCCAACCTGCTCGACCGTCAGCTCGCGCTCGTCGTGGACGAGAAGTTCAACGAGGGGCTGCCGCCCAACCTGGTCGTCGCACGGGACCCGGACGATCCCGAGGCCGGGCTGCACCACGGGTTCAAGGGGATGCAGATAGCAGCCTCGGCCGTCACCGCCGAAGCCCTCAAACACACAGGTCCCGCATCGGTGTTCTCCCGCTCCACGGAGGCGCACAACCAGGACATCGTCAGCATGGGCACCATCTCGGCCCGTGACGCGCGCACCGTCAACGGCCTGGTGCGCGAGGTGGCGGCCATCCATCTGCTCGCCCTCGCCCAGGCCCTCGATCTGCGGGGCGTCGAGAAGGCGTCGCCGGCCGTCCGGGCCGTGCACGCGCTCATCAGGGAGCACAGCGCCTTCGTCACCCACGACCGCCGTCTGGACCAGGACATAGAGGCGGTGATCGGGCTGATCGAGACCGGATCCCTGCGACGCGCCGCGGGGATCGGCGACGACGAGTTCGCCGTCGATTGACGCAGCGCATCACCAAGCAGTGCGTTCACCAAGCAGTGCGTTCACCAAGCAGCGCATCACCAAGTACTGCATTCACCAAGGAGGTTCATCGCATGTCGAAGAAGACTCTGGCCATTTCCGGTGCTGTCGCCAGCGCATTGCTGGCACTGGGAATATCCGCCGTGCTGACCGTTCCCGCGCAGGCCACGTCCGAGGAGGTCATCAACCTGGACGTGGGCAACAACGGCGTCGTGCACACCGATGTCGGTGCCCACGGGTTGAGCGTCGGGGACGAGTACGTGTACGCGGACAAGCTCTCCCGGGGCGGTGAACAGATCGGTGAGGACGGCAGTTCCTGCCAGGTGACCGAGCTGCGCGGTTCGGACGTCACCACCAGCTGCGTGCTGTCGATACAGCTGCCCAAGGGGCAGCTCACCGCGCAATCCCTCTGGGTGAAGGGCAGCGACACGGTGCGGATGGCCATCACGGGCGGTACTGGTGCCTATCGCGGCGCGACCGGCGAGCTGGCGGCGAAGAACATCCAGACGCCGAAGGAGACCTACCGCATCACGTTGGACAGGTAAGCAATCGCCCCTGAACACAGCTTCCAAGGGAAACAGGATCGCCATGCCCAGCACCCTCGCGCTGTCACTGCCCGCCAAGGGAGCGCCCTTCACGCTGACCACCATCGAGCGGCGCCCGCTGCGCGCCAACGACGTCCGGATCGACATCAGATTCTCCGGTATCTGCCACACCGACCTGCACTTCGGGCAGGACGACTGGGGTGGGACGTTCTTTCCCCTCGTACCCGGACACGAGATAACCGGAGTGGTGTCGGAAGTCGGCGGCGCCGTCACGGAGTTCGCGCCGGGGGACCGGGCGGGCGTGGGCTGCATGGTCAACTCCTGTGGCAAGTGCGCCCCTTGCCGGTCGGGCGACGAGCAGTACTGCACGGAAGGCTTCGTCAAGACGTACTCGGCGCGTGACCACGACGGGACGGTGACGCTGGGCGGTTACAGCCAGTCCATCACCGTCTCGGAGCACTTCGTCCTGCGGATACCCGACGCGCTCGAACTCGACGGTGCGGCACCGCTGTTGTGCGCGGGCGCCACGGTCTACTCACCCCTGCGCCGCTGGCAGGCGGGTCCGGGCATGCGTGTCGGCGTGCTCGGCATGGGAGGTCTCGGGCACCTGGGGGTGAAGATCGCCGCGGCCATGGGCGCCGAGGTCACCTTGCTCGGCCGGTCGCCGGACAAGAAGGACGACGCCCTGAGCTTCGGCGCCGCACGGTTCGTGGACACCCGCGACAGCGAGCAACTCGCCGGACTCGCGGGCCACTTCGACCTTCTCATCAACACGGTGCCTGCCCAGATCGACATGGACGCCCACCTGGGCCTGCTCGGCATCGACGGCACCCTCGTCCACGTGGGCGCCCCGGGCGACCCGACCGCCTCGTACAACGTGTTCTCCCTCTTGGGAGCCCGCCGCAGCATCGCGGGGTCCTCCATCGGTGGCATACGCGAGACCCAGGACATGCTCGACTTCTGCGCGCGGCACCACATCACATCGGAGATCGAGAAAATCCCCGCGGACCGGGTTTCCGAGGCATGGGCGAATCTTTCCGGTGTCCGCTACCGATATGTCATCGATGTCGCCACGCTCGGCACCCTTCACACTTCACCGCCCGCGTTTTGAATGACGCACACAAATCAGCTGACGCGCACGAATCAGCCGGCCAATGACAGCAATAACGGAGGCAGAGACCATGTCAGTCCAGCGAGTTCCTGTACTCGTCGTCGGTGGTGCATATACCGGGCTCACCACGGCGCTGAGTCTGGCCGCGCGTGGTGTGCGCCCTCTGCTGGTGGAGCGGCGACCGAATACCTCCACGCTGCCGAAGGCGTGGGGACTGAACACCCGTTCCCAGGAGCTGCTCCACACGCTGCCCGGCGTGGCCGAGCGGCTCCGCACCGCCCTCGCGGACACGCAGTGGCCCCGCATCAGCCACGGTGCCTCCATGGCCGACCCCGAGCGGCTCCACCTCGATCCGCAGGCCGGGCTGCCCGACCCGCAGGAGTTGTCGGCGGTGCCGCCGCTCGCCTGGGTGTCTCAGGCCCAGGTCGAGGAGATCCTCCGTACAAGTGCCGAGGAGAGCGACGCGGACATCCGCCTCGGCACCGAGATGGTCTCCTTCACGCAGGACGACGAGAAGGTCACCGCAACGCTGCGTGAGGTCTCCAGTGGCCGCGAGTACGTGGTCGAGGCGGACTACATGGTGGCGGCCGACGGGAACACCAGCCCGATCCGGGATATGCTCGGCATCGCCGTCGAAGGCAGCGGAACCATCGGCCACATGTACATCCTCACCTTCGAGGCCGATCTGACGCGCTACGTGGAGAAGGGCGCGGTCGAGGTCATCGGGATGCCCGGCAGCGGATCCAGCTTCATCCTGGACGGCTCGGAGCGGCACACGCTCTGGGTCGACTACTTCCCCGAGCGGGGCGAGACGCCGGAGGACTTCACCGAGGAGCGCTGCCTGGAGCGGATACGCCGCGCGATCGGCGACCCGGAGATCGACGTCACCTTCGTCAACGCCCGCTTCTTCGCCATCAATCACAAGCTGGCCGAGCGGTTCCGCCAGGGCCGTGTGTTCCTGGCCGGCGACTCCGCGCACGCCTGCCCGCCCAACGGAGGGCAGGGCGGCAACCTCGCCATCCAGGACGCCTACGAGCTGTCCTGGCGGCTCGCGCTGGTTCTCACCGGACAGGCGGGACCCGACCTGCTGGACACGTACGAGACCGAGCGGCGCCCGATCGTCACCATCACTCTTGAGCGCGAGGTCGAACTGGCGAAGATCTCCGAGGGCCGGGTGCCCGCCAGCTACAACCCGTCCGATCCCGACGCCCCCATCCCCATGCCCAAGGAGTTCCTGGGGTTCCGGTACCACTCCGCCGCTGTCCGCACCGAGGCCGACGACGACGGCAGTCTCCAGGAGGATCCCTGGAAGGCCACCGGGCGTCCCGGTGGACGAGCACCGCACGTCGCCCTCACCGAAGGCCCGCGGGAGCTCTCCACCCACGACCTGTTCGGTCGCGGTTTCGTGCTGCTGGCGGGGTACGAAGCCCCCGAGTGGGTCGCCGCCGCCGAGAAGGCCGCCCGCGGTCTCGGGACCACCCTGGCCGCGTACCGGATCGGCGACCGCTTCGTCGCGGGCGGCGATGCCTGGTGCGACCGTTACGGGGTCGAGCCGACCGGAGCGGCGTTGATCCGCCCCGATGCCGTCGTGGCCTGGCGCGCCAAGAAGGCCGCGGACGATCCGGAAGGCGAACTGACGGCAGCGCTCACCGCGATACTCGCGCGCTGATGGCTACTCCTCGGCGCCCTCGGCCTCGGAAAGTGCCGCCTCCGTGGGGCTCGCCATGTCGAGGAGCAGCATCGCGTCGTGGTCCGGGGTGCCGGGCGGTGCCTGGTAGATGACGAGGCGCTGGCCGTCCGTGCGGAAGATCGCCATCACCTCGAACGAGAGGCACATCGAGCCGACCTCGGGATGCTGGAAGTGTTTCTCGCCGCCGCCGCGCGCCTGTACGTCGTACCGCTCCCAGAGCCGGGCGAACTCCGGGCTCTTCACGACGAGTTCACCGACGAGCTGGGCCAGCTCCGGCATGTCAGGGTCGGCGCCCGCCATCGCCCGCAGATGGGCGGCGCTGTGTGCCGCCATCTCCTCCCAGTCGCGGTACAGACTGCGGCCCATGGGGTGCAGAAACATGTAGCGGGTGAGGTTGCGGCGCTCCCACGGCCAGTCCGTGATGCCGGGGAAGAGGCGCAGGCCGGGCCGGTTGGCGGCCAGCAGGTCGTTGGCACGGCCGACGACGTACGCGGGTGCGGGACGCAGCGTCTCCAGCAGGGTACGGACCGACTCCCGTACGGCACGCGCCGGGCCCGGGGACGGCGCGGGCGACTGGCCCGCGGCGAGCGCCACCAGCTCGTGCAGCCGGTGCAGCGCGTCGGGGGAGAGCTGGAGCACCTCGCCGATCGCGGTGACGACGGAGGGCGATGGTCTGGTCTCGCTGCCGCGCTCAAGTCGCGTGTAGTAGTCGACGCTGACCCCGGCCAGCGTCGCCAGTTCCTCGCGGCGCAGCCCCGGAGTGCGGCGGATGCCTGTGCTGCCGCGCAGGCCCACGTCCTGCGGGCGGATCTGCCCGCGGCGGGCGCGGAGGAAACGACCCAGTTCCGTACCTTCGCTCATCCGTTCATTGTCGCAAAGGGGCGCGCGTCCAGGGAGGCCGTGTCAGGGCCTGGAACAGCGCTCCCCCGCACGGCTCGGTCTGCCGGGGGCCGCCCACGCCGAGCAGGCTGTTCTCCGTAGCCGCCCCGGTCCGATCCGATCCGATCCGCCCACGCCCACGCCCACGCCCCCGATCCAACCCGTATCCGACAGCGACAGACACACAGTAAGGAGCAGTGCACGATGAAGGTGACGCAATCCGGGACAGGCCGGGGAGTCGAGGCGAGCGCGGTCGCCCGGGGTGAGCCGAAGCAGCCCCAGGGTGAGCCGACGCAGCCCCGGGGTGAGTCGAAGCAGCCCGGCTCCGCCCGCGCGGCTCTGATCGCCTCTGTCCTCGGCTTCTTCGTGATCACTCTCGATGTCTCCGGCGTCAACGTGGCGCTGCCCGCGGTGCGGGACGAGCTCGGCGGCTCGATGTCCGGGATCCAGTGGGTCGCCGACAGCTACACCCTGATGTTCGCGGCGCTGATGCTCTCCGCCGGTGCCTTCTCGGACGCGGTGGGCGCGCGGCGCGCGTACGGCTGGGGGCTCGGTGTCTTCACCCTCGCCTCGCTGGCCTGCGGGGCGGCACCGACGCTCGGGGCACTGATGGGGGCGCGCGTGGTGCAGGGGACCGCGGCAGCCATGATGGTGCCCGCCTCGCTCGCGCTGATCCGGCAGGCGTTCCCCGATGCCGAAGCGCGGGCGCGTGGCATCGCCCTGTGGACGGTCGGCGGCGCGGTGGCCGTGGCCGCGGGGCCCGTGCTCGGTGGGCTGCTCACCACGGAGTGGAGCTGGCGCGCGGTGTTCTGCCTCAACGTGCCTGCCGGGATCGCCGGTTTCCTCTTCCTGCTACGGGCAGCGCGCTCGCCGCGCCACGCTGCCGCGTTCGACCTGCCCGGTCAGCTGACGGCGATTCTCGCGCTGGCCGCCCTGACCTTCGCCGTGATCGAGGGCGGGCACGAGGGGCTCACCGGCACGGTGCTGGCCGCTGCCGGGGTCGCGGTGGTGTCCGGGGCCGTTTTCGTGGCCGTCGAGGCACGGCGGCGCACGCCGATGCTGCCGCTGCGGCTGTTCCGTGAGCGCGGTGTCAGCGTGCCGGTCGTCGCGGGCTTCGCCCTCAACGCGGCCTTCTACGGCGGAGTGTTCGTACTGAGCCTCTTCTTCCAGGAGGAGCGGGGGCAGTCGGCGCTGTCCGCCGGGCTGATGTTCGTGCCGATGGCAGTGATCACCGCGAACTTCAACTACCTCTCGCCCCGGGCGGTTTCCCGCTACGGCCCGCGGGCGGTGGTCGTCGCGGGACTGCTGACCGGCGCTGTGGGCTGCGGCGGGCTGCTCACCGTCGACACCGGCACGCCTTGGTGGGTGACCGCCCTGCTGATGGTCCCCCTGGGCATCGGCGGCTCCCTCGCCATGCCTGCACTGACCTCCCTGATGCTCGACAGCGTCCCCGCCGAGCGGGCCGGCACGGCGGCGGCGCTGCTCAACACCAGTCGCCAGACGGGCGGAGCGCTCAGCATCGCCGTCTTCGGGGCGCTGCTCGCCGGGGACTTCGCGCCTGGGATGCGGGAGAGTCTGCTGCTCGCCGGCTGCCTGCTGCTGGCCAATGCGCTGGGCGCGGCGGCATTGCTGCCGCGAAGGTGAACACAGGACGCCGACGGGGGCCGACCCTCCCCCCGTCAGGAACGACGGGAAGCCCGGCCCGCCCGTCCCGTCGTTCCTGACGGTGAGGGCGGCCGGGCTTCATTCGTGACGGCGGCTCAGGCGGGCCCCTCGGTCAAGGCCTTGGCCAACGCCTTGGCCCGCCACGGCCCTTCGAGGCCGGACACGGGCACGTGGTCGCGCACCATCCATCCCGCCTGGAAGCGGCTCTGCGCTCCCAGCTCGTCGAATATCTCGGCGATGTACTTCCGGCACGTCCGCACACCGATGCCCAGGCGTCTGGCCACCACTTCGTCCTTGTAGCCCGCGGCGAGCAGCTGGACGATCGCGCTCTTCGTCTCCTGGGTCAGACACTCCGGGATTCTGGTGCTGCCGCCCCCTCCCTGGAAGGCCGCGCTGGTCGCCCAGGAGCTCACCACCATGTGAACGATGAACTCCACCAAGGCTCCGTGCCGCACCATGTGCGCCTTGCCCGAGTCTTCGCCCTCCAGCAGGAACGCCACAGAGCGGTCGAAGACGATCAGCGCGGGCAAGGACGCGGCAGTGGTCCTGACCTCGCCCCCTGTCGCCGAGATCAGTTCGACACAGTCGCGCACCTCCGCGTCGTAACGGGACAGGTGAGGGAGTAAGACCCGCACGCTGACCGCCGACGCCATCCGTCCGGAATCCCGGCAGACCACGTCCCGGGCGAGAGCCGGAGCTCCCCGCCCCAAGGGCTGCACGGCGAACACCTCCTCGGTGCACCGTGCGGCACAGTCTTCGAGCGCGTCCTGGATGTCGGGCACACCCTCGACCGTGACCACAGGGCTGAGGCCGCCGCCCTCCGTGCCGTCGCCGCCCAGGCCGGAGAGCGTGTCGAGCTGCTCGCGGATTCCGTCGAGCTGCGCCTGCCAGGCATCGATGACACCCGAGAGCGGCTTGGCGTACTGGAGCTTGACCGTTTCCGGGTGCACCGCGGTCCAGTCGCTGCGGCCCTCCGCCTCGGATCGCGCCAGCCGCATTCTTCTCAGCCCGGACAGCACTCGCTCCGCCTGTCCCGTACCCCACCCCAGACTTCTCGACAGCTTCTCGAGGGTGGCTCCGCCGGTGGTGACGAGGAACTGATAGGCCACCAGCTCCTCGTCACCCATCAGCGGAACGATCTGGGCGATGTCCACAGCTTTCCCCCTTGGCCGCTTCGACAACTGCGACCTAAGAATAAACACCGAGATATATATGAACGCAAGTCCAAGTTTATTGCTGCAGCCCGAGTGGGCAAAGCGGATCAAAGTAGCTGTTAAGTAGCTGTCTCCACCCGGCTGACCCCAAGATTTGGTGAAAAGCATCAGGGCATCCCAGGCAAATAATGGTCGCGAGTGTATTTTTGGATCCCGTTTTCTAACGATCACTTGACTCGCCCATGCCGTGAAGCTTGGAGTCGTCCATGCGCCCAGAACTCTCGAGCACGACACCCATCGCGATCGTCGGCATGGGATGCCGGTTCCCAGGGATCGAGAGCGTCGACGAACTGTGGGACGTGCTCGTGGCCAACGTCGACACCGTGAAGCCCGTACCTCACGAGCGCTTCGACATCAGCGACTTCTACGACCCCACCCCCATGACTCCCGGTCGAACGGTGTCCCGGCACGGCGGTTTCCTCACCGACCCCTTCGGCTTCGACGCGGCGTTCTTCGGCATCTCCCCCGTGGAAGCACGCGAGATGGATCCGCAGCAACGGCTACTGCTGCACGTCGTGTGGGAAGCCCTGGAATCGGCCGGGACGGTCCCCTCCCGGCTCGCGGGCAGCCGCAGCGGCGTGTTCGTCGGGCAAGCGACGTCCGAGTACGCGGACATCGCCCCCCGGGCCCACGAGCCCGATGTCCGCGGCATGGTGGGCAGCAGGCTGCGTGCCGTCACGGCCGGCCGCGTCTCCTACGCCTTCGACCTGCGCGGGCCGAGCGTCGTGCTGGACACCGCGTGCTCCTCGTCGCTGGTCGCCGTGCACGCCGCACGGCAGAGTCTGCTCACCGGCGAGAGCGACCTGTGCATCGCCGCGGGTGTCAACGTCATGGTGTCGCCGCACGACTCCATCGCCTACTCCCAGGGAGACATGCTCTCCCCCGGGGGCCGCTGCCGGTTCGGTGACGCCGGAGCCGACGGGTTCGTTCGCAGCGAAGGCGTAGGAGCGGTGGTGCTCAAGCGGCTGGACGACGCGCTCCGGGACGGTGACCCCGTGAGTGCGGTGCTGCTCGGCAGCGCGGTCACCAACGACGGTGCGGCGAGCGGACTGCTGATCCGCCCCTCCGTGGAGGGCCAGGCCGACATGATGCGCGAAGCGTGCGTCAGCGCGGGCATCAAGCCGTCGGAACTCGACTACGTCGAGGCGCATGGCACCGGAACGCACGTCGGGGACGAGGTGGAGCTCCGGGCGCTCGCCGAGTCGGCCGGTCAAGGCCGCCCCGCGGACCGGCCGTTGCTGACCGGATCGGTCAAGACGAACGTCGGTCACGCCGAGGCCGCGGCCGGCATCGCCGGCCTGATCAAGACGGCGCTGATCCTCCGGCACGGTGTCATCCCCGCGTCGCTGCACCTTGACGAGCCGCACGCCCTGCTCTCGCAGGACGACTTCCCGGTACGCGTGGTGACGCGCAACCGGCCCTTGGACACCGCCCGTTCCGGTGCCCTGCTCGGCGTCAGCTCCTTCGGCCTGTCCGGGACGAACGCCCATCTGGTCGTCGGCGCCCACGTCCGCGAGCCCGATCCCGAACCCGACCCCGAACCCACGCCCGAGGCCCGGCGCACGGCCAGGGACTCCTGGCCCCACCTGCTCGTGCTCAGTGCGCGTACGTCCGACTCCCTCCGCCGCCTGGCTGAGAACTACGCGGCCTACCTGGGCCCCTCCGGGCCCGGACGGCCGCACCGCCTTGGCGACATCTGCTCCGCCGCGGCCACCGGACGCGACGCCCATCCGCACCGGCTGTGGGTCGTGGGCGACGACCACGACTCTCTGTCACGGCGGCTGCGCGCCCTCGCCGCGGGCGAGACCATTCCCGACGGCGGAATCGCGGAGGCGGGGCTGTCGGGTGACAAGCGCGTCGTCTACGTCTTCTCGGGACAAGGGTCGCAGTGGGTGGGCATGAGCCGGGCTCTGTACCACTCCTCGCCCGCCTTCCGGACGGCGCTGGACGCCTGTGACCGGGCCGTACGCAAGGAGCTCGGCTGGTCGGTTCTGGAGCAACTCGCTTCCGGCGAAGCCGAGTTCCCGACTGATGTGAGCACCGTTCAACCTGCCCTCTGGGCCGTGCAGGTGGCGCTCGCCGCCGCCTGGCGCGACCGCGGTGTGGAGCCGGATCTGTGCATGGGCCACAGCATGGGAGAGATCGCGGCCGCCCATGTCTCCGGCGCCCTGTCGATCGACGACGCGGCCGCGGTGATCTGCCGGCGCAGCCGGCTGATGCAGCGCCTGGCGGGACAAGGCGCCATGCTCGTCGTCGAGTTGTCGGCCACCCGGGCTCGGCAGTACACCGAGGCCTACCGGGAGACAGTGTGCGTGGCCGTCGAGAACGCACCCACCACCACCGTGCTCGCGGGCGACCCTGTCTCCTTGGCCGCCCTCCAGGCCGAACTGGAGGAGAGCGGCATCCTGTGCCGCCTCGTGAAGGTGAACGTGGCCTCGCACTCGCCGCAGATGGACTCCCTGCGCGACGACCTGCTGAAGGAACTGACCGATCTCTCCCCCGTGCCCGTCACGACAGGCATGGTCTCCACCGTTCACGGTTCCAAGATCCAAGGGCCGGAGCTGACGGCCGACTACTGGATGGACAACCTGCGCCGCCCCGTGCGGTTCGCCGACACCGTACGGGAGGTGGCCCACGAGACGGAGAGCGTCTTCCTCGAAGTCAGCCCGCATCCGGTCCTCGTCGCCGCCATGGACGACACGCTGGGCGACGAGCACGGCGACGCGGCCGCGGTCTCCTCGCTCCACCGCGCCTGCGATGAGCCCACCGAACTGGCCCGGGCGGCGGGCAGGATCTTCGCCCATGGCGGGCGGGTGGACTGGCAGCGATGGTACGGCGGGGGCCCACGGCATGTGCCGTCACTTCCCACGTACGCCTGGGACGTCACGCAGTTCCGGCGCGAGGCCGCCGACCCCGTGGCCGCACGCGGAGCCGCCGCCTCCCGCGTCCGGAGGATCGACCTCTCGTCCTGGGGCTCGACTGCCGACTGGGGCAGCGGCGTCGCGGTCCACGGAGTCTCGCCCGTACCGCCCGTCGTATATCTCGCGGCGATGCTGGAAACGGCCCAAGAGGCCGATCGCGGCACGTCGTTCGAGCTGCGGGACGTCAAGCTGGGCGACGCGCACGTGCCCGTCGAAGCAGTCGGCGACACCACCCTCCAAGTGACCCTGGACGGAGACCGAGAAGGAGACCGACACGCGCGCACCGTGACGGTGCAAGCCGCACTCCGGGGCTCCCCCTCCCCTGTCTTCTGCGCTTCGGGGCGGGCCGTCAGGGCGGACACCGACGAGGCCGGCCCCGTGGACGCGGGCGCCCTAGACGACTCGGGGGCCCTCGACGTTGCGGGCGCCCTCGACGGTGCTCTCGCGCGGTGCCGGGACTATCTGGGGGCACAGGACTTCCTGTCGCTCGCCCGGCGTCACGGGTACGACATCGGAGAGCCGTTCCGGGCCGTGGAGCATCTGTGGCGGCGCGACGGCGAGGCCGTGGCTCGTGTCCGGCTGGAAAAGCCCCTGCCACAAGTCGGCTGGGAGACGGGCCTGTTGTCACTCCTGGCGGCCCGGCCCGGAGCCGCGTCCGGCAACGACGGCTTCGCCCACGTTCCCCTCTCCTTCGACTCGGTCCGGTTCCACGCGGAACTGGAACCGGAGTTCTGGAGTCTGAGCACCGTGCGGTCCGAGAACGGCGGAGCCTCACTCCGGGCCGACGTCCTCCTGATCGCGCCGGACCGTCGCCTCCTGGCGCGGTTCTCCGGAATCCGCATGCGGCGACTCGCGCGTACGTCGTCGTCCCGGGCGAGCACGGCACCGGTCACCAGCCGCCCTCACCGTGGAGACGCCGCGGAAACCCTCGTCGCGTACTCCGCAGCACTGCTGGGCATGCCCGCGTCGGACATCGACGAGCGGCGGTCGCTGCGCGACCTCGGGCTCGACTCCCTGATGGCCTCCCAGCTGCGGGGGCACCTGCGCCGCAGTCACGGCATAGAGATAACCGCCGGGCGGCTCCTGGGAGCGGAGAGCATCGCAGGCCTGCGCGAGAGCCTCGCCGGGCACGGCGAGTGAAGCGAGAAGCAGGAACCGTCAAACTTGTACTGTGGTATAAAAAAACGAGCTCACCACAAACAGGAGGGACGGAATGGACTCGCGCGCAACGACGCCGCCGGTCAGCCGCCGGGAACGCAATAAACAGCGGGTCCGGGAACGCCTCTACTCAGCGGCGGTCGAGCTCTTCGTGGAGAAGGGATATGACCACACCTCCATCGACGAGATCGCGGAGCGGGCCGATGTCGCACGGGGAACCTTCTTCAACTACTTCCAGCGCAAGGAAGACATCATCGGCGCCTGGGGAGAGAGGAGGCGTGCCGCACTCGTGACGGGCCTCGATGCGAACGGCGCGTTCAACCCCGGTTCGGTCGCGCAACTTCAGCAGTGCATGGCGGTCCTCGTCCGGATCAACCAGGAGGAACCTCAACTCACCACCGCCATGCTCATCGCCTGGGTGAAGGCGGGCCGGCCGATCCTCGAGGAACCGTATGTGGCGGAGGTGTTCGCCAGGATCGTCGACAGCGGGGTGCAGCAGGGAGAGCTGAGCCCGGGAATGTCACCGATCAGCGTCGGCAACGTTCTGCGCGACGTCTATCTCGGCGCCCTCTACCGCTGGGCCCACCAACCGACGGACGCAACCGGATCACTGGCCGAGGAGCTGCAGCAGATCCTGCGACTTCTCCTCGAGGGCATGACCGCGCCGGCACGTCGCTAGAAGCTCGACCTGCCCCGCGGCCCGCCTCTCCTTACGCTGGACGCAGAGGTGAGGAGGCTGTCATGTCCGCCGTCACCGTGCGCGAGGCAACGCTGCGCGAGGGTCTCGTCCTCCCGTATGCCGAGGCGGGCGGCCCTTCTGGCACGCCGGTCGTCCTGGTCCACGGCTACGTCGACTCCTGGTGGACGTTCGAGCCGCTGCTGCGGCGGATGCCGTCCTCCCTGCACGCCTACGCGCCCACGCAGCGAGGCCACGGAGACGCCGACAAGCCCCCGGACGGCTACCTCCCCGAGGACTTCGCGACCGACCTCGTCGCCTTCATGGACAGGGTGGGGATCGAGCGGGCCGTGCTCGTCGGGGCATCGAGCGGAGGAGTGCAGGCGCGCATCGTCGCGGGCCGCTATCCCGACCGGGTGGCCGGGCTCGTACTCCTGGGCGTTCCGGTCACCCTGGCCGACAAGCCCGCCGCCGCTGAGCTGTGGGAGGCCGTGCGGCAGCTGGAGGACCCGGTGGAGCGTGGCTTCGTGGAACGGTTCGCGCTGGGCATGACGGCCGAGCCCGTCGCCCGTGGCTTCCTGGAGACGGTCGTCGAGGAGAATCTGAAGGCACCCGCCCGCGTGTGGCGGGAGACGCTGCGCGGCCTGCTGGAAACCGATCTGCGGGCCACGCTGTCCGGGATCCTCGTCCCCACCCTGGCCGTCTGGGGCGACCGCGACCCGATTCTGACGCGCGAGGAACAACAGACGATCCTCGACACCGTCATCGGCTCCCGGCTGATCGTCTACGAGGGCGTGGGCCACGTCGCGTACTGGGAAAGGCCGGAACGGGTGGTGAGGGACATCGCCGCCTTCACCGAGGACGTCAGCTGACCACCGGCCAAGGCCGAGCCGAATCCGAATCCCCGGCCCTGCCGTGCCGCCCCTGCCATGCCGGCCGTACTGCTTGCGGGTGCCATCGGCGGACGGGCGTGCTGTCCTGGCCATGAGGCAGCGGCCGCCCCGCGGCGCCCCCTCCCCACAGCCTCACCGAACCCCACATCACAGAAGGAGCAGCCGCCATGGCGATCTTCATGCACGTTTCCCTCCCTGGTGTCACCACCGACCAGTACGACACCCTCAACGCCAAGCTCCAGGAAACGCCCGAGATCTTCGACGGCTGCATCGCCCACGTCTGCGTTCCGAGCGGCGACGGCCTGGACATCTACGACGTCTGGGAGTCCGAGGAGCACATGCAGGCGTTCTCCCAGAAGATCATGCCCATCGCCGAGTCGGTCGGCTTGTCCGGCCCCGGAGGACAGCCCGAGTCGTCCTCCGTGCACAACTACTGGATCCCCTGAGCGGGACCACGAAATCGCTCCCGCAATTCGCCCCCGCAATTCGCCCCCGAAAAACGAAGTAGGGGCCACCCGAAGGTGACCCCTACCTGCGACGTTCCCGTCGGGACAAGCAGGCCGATCACGAGAGGAAGCGGGCGAGGGCGCCGTCTGCGTCCGGGGCGGTCCGGTGGCGTCCCGTCCCGCTCCCCCGCGGTTTGGTACCTTTCACTCGACACGCAAATCGATCGGATGTTCGTTTACTGGGATCTCCGAGACGTCCGTTGTCGGCAGTAGACGCTCACGTCCTCCGACGTGCCGCGTGCCACACAAGCGGACCGGGTGAAAGCTCATGGCAGGAACCGACCACGAAAAGGCGCTGGACACCGCGCTCGCACAGATCGAGCGGAAATTTGGCAGGGGTGCGGTCATGCGCCTCGGCGAGCGGCCCAATGAGCCCATCGAGGTGATCCCTACCGGATCGACCGCGCTGGACGTGGCGCTCGGTGTGGGCGGTCTGCCCCGCGGCCGTGTGGTGGAGGTATACGGGCCGGAGTCCTCCGGCAAGACGACGCTGACGCTGCACGCCGTGGCGAACGCGCAGAAGGCCGGCGGCTCGGTGGCGTTCATCGACGCCGAGCACGCTCTGGACCCGGAGTACGCCAAGAAGCTCGGCGTCGACACCGACAACCTCATCCTGTCCCAACCGGACAACGGTGAACAGGCTCTGGAGATCGCGGACATCCTGATCCGCTCCGGCGCGATCGACTTGATCGTGATCGACTCCGTCGCGGCCTTGGTGCCACGCGCCGAGATCGAGGGCGAGATGGGCGACTCTCACATGGGTCTGCAGGCCCGCCTGATGAGCCAGGCGCTCCGGAAGATCACCAGCGCGCTCAGCCAGACGAGGACGACGGTTATCTTCATCAACCAGCTGCGCGAGAAGATCGGCGTGATGTTCGGCTCGCCGGAGACCACGACCGGTGGCCGCGCGCTGAAGTTCTACGCCTCGGTGCGGCTCGACATCCGCCGGATCGAGACCCTGAAGGACGGCACGGACGCGGTCGGCAACCGCACCCGCGTCAAGGTCGTCAAGAACAAGGTCGCGCCGCCCTTCAAGCAGGCCGAGTTCGACATCCTCTACGGCCAGGGCATCAGCCGCGAGGGCGGCCTGATCGACATGGGCGTGGAGAACGGCTTCGTCCGCAAGGCAGGCGCCTGGTACACGTACGAGGGCGACCAGCTCGGCCAGGGCAAGGAGAACGCCCGCAACTTCCTCAAGGACAACCTCGACCTCGCCAACGAGATCGAGAGGAAGATCCTCGAGAAGCTCGGAATCGGAATCGGGGTACCGGCGAAGGCGGCAGCCGCCGAGGACACGGGCGCCGTCCCGGCCCTTGATGCCGCACGGACCTCGGCGGGAAACGCCGCCTGACAGGCAAGGGCGCGGCCCGGCCGGGGGCTCGACGACCGCGTAAGGATCCGGCTGGCCGGGAGCGGCCGGATTGCGCCGGGAATGCCGAGCACTTCCGGCATAGCTCCCTCCTGACGGGAGTGCTGAAGGAGTTTCAGGTCTCAGCCTGCGGTTGTGGTGCGGCGGTATTCGGCATTGATCCGCTGGGCTTCCTCGAGCTGGTCTTCGAGGATGACGATGCGGCAGGCGGCCTCGATGGGGGTGCCCTGGTCGACGAGCTCTCGGGCGCGGGCGGCGATGCGCAGCTGGTAGCGGGAGTAGCGGCGGTGGCCGCCCGCGGAGCGCAGCGGGGTGATCAGGCGGGCCTCGCCGATGGCGCGCAGGAAGCCCTGGGTGGTGCCGAGCATTTCGGCGGCCCGGCCCATGGTGTAGGCGGGGTAGTCGTCGTCATCGAGACGGCTGAACGAGTCGTCTGCTGTCATCTGCACCTCTCTGTGGAACGCGTGAACGCGTGGAGGGGCCCGGGTGCCGTACTGGCACCCGGGCCCCGAAGGAAACTGCTACACCATCTGCCGGCCCTGATACTGCGCCGGCCTTCTGTTTCCGCTGACCCGACCTGGAAGTCGTCGGGGTTGCGGGGATCGCGGTTGCTTGACCGGAGACCACCTCACTATCGATGTCCTGCGGTACCCGGACCTGTCATGCCGTCCGGGCGATCCTGATGGCGTCTCGCTCCTCCGTTTCCCTCTTGAACCACTTGCTTACCTACGGGAACTGCGTACTGCCGGGTGGTGCGTACTGCTGGTGACCTGAGTAAGCGTCACGTTTCGACAGCCAGCCCCGTCGCCTCTCCTGCATCTGCTCTGGCTTAGAACCCCACTGCCGAACCTCCCGATGCGCGCGCCCGCAGCCGACGCCTTCACCGAGGTGCTGCTCACTTGCCTTCACTGCTGGGTACTGCTGGGTACTGCGAACTGCAATTACCGGTACCGCACTTGCGTTAACTGCGGTCCTGCTCGTGGCGGCCCCTGATCACTGCGGGCCACCCGGTCCGGTCATCAGCCCCGTCGCCGTCCTGCTACTGCTCTGGCTTCGGAACTCCACCACCGCACCGTCCTGCGAACTGCACTTGCGGGTACTGCTGCCCGGCAGTTCATCCCTACCGGGCCCTGCTGTCTCTCTGGGTTACGAGAGAAACCATAACCACACCACCACCCAATGTCTACTCCGGCCGACACAGATTTCTGGATGCTCGCCAGTGAGGCAATCGGCCTCGACCGGTGACGGAGGGTGGGAGCAAGGCGTTCATCGCCCGGTTTTCGGGCTGTCTGCCGGGGCACAGGGCCAGAGCAGACGGGGACCGGGCATGAACGTCGCCAGAGGGCCCGAGATTTCCTCGGAGGGCTCGTGCCGGTGATGGCAGCCGAGGCCGCCGACACCGTGACGGCCACGCTGAAAATGCTCAGTCAGCAGGCCCCGCACATGCGCGCGCCCGACCTGTACGGCGGCGGCACCGGAGGCTTCGGCTGGCCCAGGGTCAACCGCCTCGCCCGCACCACCGCGGTCACTCGCCTGGCCTCCGGCGCTTAGCCTCCGGCGGCAAGACAGTGAGCGCGCGTCTCGCCCGGTAGCACCACCGTTGAAGCAGCTGGAGCGTCGGCGAATACAATTCGCCCATGTCGAAGCATGATGAGCTGCTCGTTGCCGTCGCCGCCCTGGTGGAGTCCGGGCAGAGCAATCAGATGTCCCTGACCGTCGTGACCGGTGGCGCTGTCATCACCGGTCGGCTGGCTCCCGAAACAGTGTGGCGCCAGCGTGTCGCCGAGGTCCTGACGGACTCCATCCACCTGGGAGAGTTCTCCGTCATCTTCGATACCGCCGCGGAGAAGAACGGGCCGCCCACGCATCTGCACTTCCACGTCGCCCGGATCCTGCAGGGCACGGTGGGGATCCCGGAAACCGGCGGGATGTACCGCGTCGCGATCGAGGACATCAACGCCTGGACCGTGGGCGACTTCAGCTATTCCGACCACTGAGCAACCAGAACACCGGCGTTGAACAGAGTGTGGGGCCGACCGGCGCGCGCCGGTCGGCCCCCGCGGACGCCTTCATCATCGCCGAGCAGGCCCGTGTCCGACGCGATGTGAGCATGCTGCGGCCCGGCGACGACCTCACCGTCGACCTGCGCCTTCCCACCGCCCGACGCCTGGACGTCGTGTTCGACAAACCCGCCAGATCAACCGCATGCGCGCTCAACTCCTGGGGTTCTTCCCGGCGTTGGAGAGGGCCCTGGACCTGGCCAAGGAGGGCCCCGTCACGCTGCTGACTGGGTACCAGACCCCGGCGGCAATCCGGTGCATGGGCGCCAGGCGCCTGGAGAACTGGCTGCGGAACCGCAAGGTCAGCGACGCCGCCGCGCTTGCGAGCAGGGCCGTGGAAGCCGCCCAAGCCCAGCAGACCGCACAGGACCGCATCCTCGACGGAGACCCCTACAGGATCTACATTGACTAGTCTGCAATCGTAGGCAGTTGATGTCTGACCGAGGACCAAAGAAGGCCCTCGCTCAGCTGCATGCCCATTAGGTATAGAAGGTTCCCGTGCCTGAAAACGCGGACCAGCAACTCTCTGGCATCGTAACGATCGATCGATCGATCTTCGGCCTGGATCAATCAAGGAGGCCCGGGGAGGACGACGATCCCTACTGGACAGACCTGCCATTGGACAGTAAAGCGGCGGTTCACGTCGAGAAGGGGGCCGCCTTAATCATCAGCAACGCCCAATCGCATGAAGCTGCGGTCACGCTGAAGGTTCAAGACTCCACGACCGGTGACGCTTATCCAGGGTTTCAGCTTCTTGGTAACTGGCCTTTCCTCAGCCGGAGTGGCGACGTCTCTCTTCTGAACATAGACGGCCCTGAGTTGACGTTCAATCTGGATCCTGACTCGAGTTACACGCTTCAGGTTTGGCGAAAAGGAGGTGAAACCGCGTCGACACGCTTCAACGAACTAATGGGAAACGAGCACCCCATCACAGGGCTTGAGAACTATCGCCTCGTATTCACACGACAGACGCCGTAGTGCGATCCTGGACTAAAGGGTGTTCCGCTCATGATCTTCAGCTTGGGTGGGGTGAGCCCGCTGACTGTTCGGCCCGATCGTCTACCCAGCGAGGGCGAGGTCCGTGAACATCCCGCCGTTGTGCAGGGCCCTGACAGCCGGTTGACGTTGCTCCCAGACTGCCGCCCCCAGGGAGCGCAGGGAGCCGCTCCCCACTCCCGAAATCGCTCCCAAACACGAAGTAGGGGCCACCCGAAGGTGACCCCTACCTGCGACGTTTCCGTCGGGACGACAGGATTTGAACCTGCGACCCCTTGACCCCCAGTCAAGTGCGCTACCAAGCTGCGCCACGTCCCGGTGCCCGTGTGACCTGGGGTTTCCCCTGGCCGAACGCGCACCGAAACAATACCGCACTCCGAGCCGTGATCGCTCACGCCTTTCCCTCCCTGTTGACCTCAAGCGAACTTGAGGTTGCACGCTCTGTGGCATGACGACGACAACGGAACGCACGCACGGATACGGATTCGGGGACTTGTCCCGCCTCATGGCGCGGATGACGGGGGACGAGAAGCACGGGCCCGCCGCGACGTCCACCCTCGACGCGCTCTGGGTCCTCTACGACCGGGTGCTCAGGGTCACACCCGAGCAGGTGGACGACCCCGGGCGCGACCGGTTCCTGCTCTCCAAGGGGCACGGGCCCATGGCGTACTACGCCGTCCTCGCCGCCAAGGGCTTCCTTCCCGTCGACTGGCTGGAGGGGTTCGGGGCTTACGACTCACCGCTGGGGCACCATCCGGATCGGGTGCTCGTGCCAGGGGTCGAGATCGGCAGCGGGTCGCTCGGGCACGGGCTGCCGCTCGCGGTCGGGACGGCGCTGGGGCTCGGGGCGCGCGGCATCGCGGACGCCCGGGTGTGGGTGCTCGTCGGGGACGCGGAGCTGGACGAGGGCAGCAACCACGAGGCCATCGCCTTCGCCGGCCCCTCCGGGCTCGAACGGCTGCACACCGTCGTGATCGACAACGCCTCCGCCCGGCACGCCAGGCCCGGCGGCATCGCCGCGCGCTTCGAGGCCGCCGGGTGGTCGGCCGAGACCGTCGACGGGCGTGACCACGACGCGTTGTACGCGGCGTTCACCGCGCCGCACCCGGGGCGGCCACGGGTGGTCGTGGCCCGGGTCGAGCCGAAGGGGTCCGTGAGCGAGCCCAAGGTGGCTTGAGCGGGGCAGCGTCCTCCCCCCCCCCGGCCCCCCGGCGCCGCGCTTCTTGGCCGTTCTTCAGCCCTCACGGGGCTCTTCTCCGTTCTTTTATCGGTTCTTCTCTTTGGAGGTTTCTCTGTCATGGACACCATGCGTGATCGCTTCGCCCCCGTCCTCTCGCGGCTGCTCGACGAGGATCCGCGCGTCGCCGTCGTCCTCGCCGAGATCGGCGCGGACGGGTTCGCGGAGGCGCGGCGCAAGCACCCGGGCCGGGTGATCAATGTCGGGATCCGGGAGCAGCTGCTCGTCGGGGCCGGCGCCGGGCTCGCCCTGGCCGGGCTGCGGCCCGTCGTGCACACCTTCGCGAGCTTTCTCGTGGAGCGGCCGTTCGAGCAGGTGAAGCTGGACTTCGGGCATCAGGGCGTGGGCGGGGTCCTGGTCAGCGCCGCCGCGTCCTTCGACTGGCCCGCCGGTGGCTTCACGCACATGTCGCCGGGCGATGTGGCGCTGCTCGACACGCTGGACGGCTGGACCGTTCATGTGCCGGGGCACCCGGACGAGGCCGAGACGCTGCTGCGGCACGCGGTCGCCGCGGGCGACGACAAGGTGTACGTCCGGCTCTCGGTGCAGTCGAACGCTCGGGCGCTGCCGGTCGACGGGGCTCGCTTCCGCACCGTACGGGAAGGCCGAGGCGGGGTCGTGATCGCCGTCGGGCCGATGCTGGACAACGTACTCGCCGCGAGTGAGGGCCTCGATCTCACCGTGCTGTACGCGACCACGGTGCGGCCCTTCGACGGGGAGGCACTGCGCCGCGCGACGGGGGCGGGAACGGCGGCCGACGTCGTGGTGGTCGAGCCCTATCTGGCCGGTACCTCCACCGCCGCCGCGAACGACGCGCTCGCCGACGTAGCGCACCGGGTGCTCGGGCTCGGCGTCGGCCGTGCCGAGCTGCGCCGCTACGGGCAGGTCGACGAGCACATGGCCGCGCACGGTCTCGACATCCGCTCGCTGCGGGAGCGGATCACCGGCTTCGTGGGGGCGCGGGCTCTCGTATAGGCCCGCCTCCGTGCCCATGATGTGGCCGGTCCGTTCCCGCTCCCCCGCCCTGGACGGGCGCCTTGCCGTCCACCCGCACCAATCCGCGTATCGCGGGCACCGAAAGCAGGGCCAGGCAGACGACGACCGTCGTCACGGCGCCCGTGATCAGCACTTGCTCCGCGCCGAAGGCACTCGCGGCGGGGCCCGCGAGTGCCTGGCCGACCGGCAGCAGGGCGATCGATCCCGCGACGTCGTACGCGTGGATGCGGTTGAGGACGTCGGACGGTACCTGGGTCTGGACGCTCGTCGCCCACATGACTCCCCAGAAGGAGAGCCCCGCGCCCGCGATCGCGGCGCCCGCAGCCATCAGCGGCACGCCGAGCTGCGCGCCGACGGCCGCCGGAAACGCGCAGTAGCCGATCAGGGCGACGGAACCGGCGCGGAGCATGCGGCGGGGGCGCAGCCGCAGAGCGACCAGGCCGCCGAGTACGGTGCCGGCGCCCAGGGCGGAGTTCACCAGGCCGTACGCCCCCGATCCGTGCTCCTGGACGACGAGCGTGGCGACGAGGGGCGTCAGTGGACCGGTGGTCGTGATCATCAGTACGCAGAAGATGGCGATGACGCCCCAGAGCCAGGTGCGGGACCTGAACTCCCGCCAGCCCTGCACCAGATCGGCCCGGAAGCCGCTGCTGTGCGGCAGCGAGCCGGGGAGCGCGGGCGGCAGCCGGAGCAGGACCAGACACAGGGCGCTCAGGCCGTACGTCCCCGCATGCGCGGCGAAGACGGCGCCGGGCGAGGCGAAGGCGACGAGGACGCCCGCGACGGCCGGGCCCGCCAGGGCCGCGGCCGACTCGGCCACGCGTATCGCGCCGTTGGCCTTCTGGACGTCGGCGGCCAGGCGCGGGACCGTGCTGGCGACGCCGGGCTGGAAGAGGGCGCCCGCCGCGCCGTTGACCGCGCCGATCACGCAGATCTGCCAGAGGACGACGTGGCCGGTGAAGAAGAGGACCGCCGCGACCGACTGCGTGCCGAGCCGGACCACGTCCGCGCCGATCATCAGCAGGCGGGTGCTGAACCGGTCGGCGAAGACCCCGCCGAATATCACGAGGCCCGCGAAGCAGACCGTCGTGGCGGCCATGGCAAGACCGACGGCACCCGCGCCGTGCCCGTGCTGGAGCAGCCCTGCGGCGAGCGCGACGGGCAGCATCGTGTCGCCCAGCTTGGCGATGGTCCGCGCCCCGAAGAAGAACCCGAAGTCCCGCGACCAGATGCTCTTCCGGTCCACGGCCGCTTCAGTCATCGACCGAACTCCGCGGCCAGGGGCCCCCCGCTTACCGCGCGCGGCCGCCGGGGCCACCGGGGCCCGATTCTCCGCCGGGGTCTGCGCACGCCCGCCTTCGTCAACCCCGTCCTCGTCAACCCCGCCCCCTGAAACCCCTTCCCCTGACGGCACCCCTGTCCCCTCCCCTGGCGACAAACCCCCTCCCCCGGCAGCAGCGAAGGCCCGGTGTCCCGTGAGCCCTCGTCCTCCACCCCTGCCTGGATCATGCCACGGGGCACTGACAACGGCCGCCCCGTTTCAGCTCGTCGGCGGGAGCCCCAACTCCGGGTAGGCGTCGAGGAGTCGGGTGGGGGCGGCCTGGCGCCAGGAGTCGGCGAGGATGTCACTCAGTTCGTCCTTGTCCAGCGCCGACAGACGTGCGCGCACCCAGGCGAACATCGCCTCGTGGTCGGCGATCCAGAACTTGTCCGGCTCCGCCAGGACCAACTCGTCGCGCTCCTCCTTCGGGCACCGCACGGCGATGGACGTCTCGTCCTCGGGGAGCGTGGCGAACATCTTTCCTGCCACCCGGAAGGTGGGCATGCTCCAGGCGATCTTCTCCGTCGTATCCGGCAGGGCCAGTGCGATACGCCGGACGTCGTCACCCGTGACCTGGGCTTTGGCATGAACTCGAGACATGCCCCGAACGGTAGCCAACGCCACTGACAGCGGCCCCCGGACGCCGTTCACGACACGGCGAAACGGCGCCCCGGCTACACGGCTACACAGCTACACAGCTACACAACAAAACGACGAAACGGCGGGCCGCCACACTGGAGGTGGCAGCCCGCCGCGTCACGGCGAAGAGGAGGGGTCAGGTCGCGAGGGCCCAAGCCTTCTGGTAGCCCGGCATGCCGTCCGCCGTGCTTCGATCCTCGCACTGCTCACAGACGGTGTGCTGCGCACAAGCCCGCGGTTGTGCGGGCTCGCCCTGAGCACTGCGTGCGGCCAACCACACCGCGATGTAGGCAGGACCGGCCGTAATCACAGCTACGGCGATCTCGGTGAAGGCCATCGGTCTCACCCCCAGGTTCACTGTCGTGTCCGTATCACCATAGGGGCGCGGGGTGTTGACGGTAGGCAGCTGGCGACCGGGGCCATCAGCTCGGCGCGTTTCACAGCACCCGCTTGTCCATCCAGTTCCTCAGGTCCTCCTGCACCTCGTCCCTGTTGGTCTCATTGAGGATCTCGTGCCGCGCCCCCTCGTACCCCCTCAAGGTGAGATCGTCCAGGCCCAGATACCGGTAGTCCTCCACGAGTTCATGCACCAGCGTCATGCCCTGGTTGCAGGGGTCCTCGGTGCCGACGGCGATATGGACGGGCAGGTCGGCCGGGACCCGGGCCAGGTTCCGCGGGTCGTTCATCTTGCGCACGGCACGCACCCAGTCCAGGCAGAGACCGGCCGAGAAGGGAAAGCCGCAGCGCTCGTCGGCTACGTACGCATCGACCTCGGCCTCGTCACGGGAGAGCCATTCGAAACCGGTGCGGTGCGGGTACGGGTCGTTGAAGGCCGCGAAGAGTTCGGGGAGGTACGACGAGAGTGCCTCGCGGCCGTCCTCGGCGATCTCGCGCTCCAGACGGGCGATCGACTCGTCGATCCCGACCCCGGGCAGGGAGCGGAAGGTGCCGGAGAGGATCAGGCCCGCGAGACCGTCCGGGTACTCCTGCGCGTAGTCCCTCGCCAGGTGCGAGCCCATGCTGTGGCCGAGCAGGAAGAGGGGGGTCCCCGGATGCAGGGTGCGCACCTGGTCACCGATCGCCTTGAGGTCGTCGACGATGGCGCGCCAGCTGTCGGAGGCTTCCGCGTCGGACGGCGCGGTGGTAGAAGACGCGTCGGAAGAGGACGCGTCGGCAGCAGACACCTCGGCAGCAGACGCGTCGGCGGACGAATCCGTCACCCCGTACCCACCCGTCGCCTGCGCCGTCGCGCCATGCCCCCGGTGGTCGGAGGCGATCACCCCGTAGCCGTGCGCCATCAGATGGCGCGCGAACCGGTCGTAGCGCAGGGCGTGTTCACCCGCGCCGTGCGCGATCTGCAGAAAGGCGCGCGGCCTGCCGCCGTCGGGCAGCCAGGTGTACGTGGCGACGGGGACGCCGTCCATCGCGTTCACGAGTCCGGCGGTGTACGCGGCGGGGGCGGGCGTCGAGGCGTGGTCAGGCATTGCGGAAGGCTCCCCTGTACGAGATCTGGAACGGGTTCTTGGCCGACTTCTGCAGAGCTGGGTTCCCTGCGACGGTGACGGCTTCTGCAGAGCTGGGTTCCCTGCGACGCCTTCTGCAGAGCTGGGTTCCCTGCGACGGCGACGGCCTCTACAGAGTTGGGTTCCCTGGGTCGGCCTCTGCAGAGCTGGGTTCCCTGCCCCTGAAACCCTCCCCCGCACACGCGCCCTCATACCAGTGCCTCTCCGTGACTCCCTTCTCACGCCAGGCCCTTCCGACCCATTGACCCCCCATCAGAGAGGAACCTACGCTGAACAGCGCGCAGGAGAAAGCGCTTTCTAGCCTCCGCCTCCCCAGGCCCAGGTCAAGCACCCCGCGCACTGCACCCCCCGCACCACACCCCGCGTAACTCGCACTCACCGCACTCACCGCACTCACCGCACACCCGGCTACCGGCAGCCGTCCACCCGCCCAGCCCAGGGAGCGCCATGAGTTCCACGAGTCCCACCGCGCCCAGACGCGGCCCCGCCCCATCGAGACCGGGCCCCACCACGCCGAGCCCCTGGCTCGCGCTCATCGCCCTGCTGGCCCTCGTCATCGGCCTCGGCCTCACCGCCCCGGCCCAGAGCTCGGCAGCGGAAGCGGAAGCGGAGCCGAAGGCCGCGGCGGCCCCCTTCCGTGTCCTGGTCTTCTCCAAGGTCACGAACTTCCCCCACGACTCCATCCCCGCGGGTGTCGAGGCCATCAAGAAGCTCGGCAGCGAGAACGGCTTCGAAGTGGAGGCCACCGACGACGCGGCGGCCTTCACCGACGCCAGTCTCGCCCGCTTCCAGGCCATCGTCTTCAACAACACCAACTCCACCCCGGAGAAGGGCGACCTGCTCGACGCCGACCAGCGCGCGGCCTTCCAGAAGTACGTCCGTGGGGGCGGCGGCTGGGTCGGCCTGCACGCGGCGTCGGCCAGCGAGCGGGACTGGTCCTGGTACGAGGGTCTGGTCGGCGCGATCTTCGACAAGCACCCCGAGGTGCAGACCGGGCGGATCAAGGTGCTCGACCACGCGCACCCCTCCACCAAGGGGCTCCCGGAGCTCTGGGAGCGCACGGAGGAGTGGTACAACTGGCGCGCCAACCCGACGGGGAAGGTGCACACGCTCGCGCAGGTGAAGGTGCGCGACGGCGTCACCGGGCTCGACGAGGGCGTCGACCAGCCGTGGTCCTGGTGCCAGAACTACGACGGCGGCCGCTCCTGGTACACGGCGGGCGGGCACGCCAAGTCGGCCTTCCAGGAAGAGGGCTTCCTGAAGCACCTGCTCGGCGGCATCGAGTGGGCCGCCGGCAACAAGCCCGGCGACTGCACCGCCACCAAGACCGGGGCCTTCCAGCGGACGCCGCTCGCCACCAACGACCTGGCCGACCCCTTCGAGCTGGCCGTCGCCCCCGACCGCCGGGTGTTCTTCATCCAGCGCACCGGGAAGCTGAAAATCATCGACCAGGAGACGCTGAAGGTCTCCACGGCGCTCGACTTCGACTACACCCCCGAGATGACGAGCCAGTCGGACGGGCTGCTCGGCCTCGCGCTCGACCCGAAGTTCCAGGACAACCACTGGGTCTATCTCCTGAACTCCGACAAGAACGAGAAACGCATCAACCTCTCCCGATTCACCGAAGCGGGCGGCAAGGTCGATCCGGCCACGGAGAAACGGATCCTGACCGTTCCCACCTTCCGTGGCGAGGGCCGGGCGAACTCGCACATGGCGGGCTCGATCGCCTTCGACAAGAAGGGCGACCTGTATATCGCGACAGGTGACAACACCGATCCGTTCGCGTCGGACGGATTCAGCCCGATCGACGAGCGCGAGGGCCGCCGCGCCTGGGATGCGCAGGGCACCTCCGGCAATACGAACGACCTGCGCGGCAAGGTCCTGCGCGTCACGCCGAAGGACGACGGAACGTATTCGGTGCCCGAGGGGAACCTCTTCGCGCCGGGGACGGACAAGACCCGCTCCGAGATCTACGCGATGGGCATGCGCAACCCCTTCCGCATCACCACGGACCCGCTGAGCGGCGCCCTGCTGATGGCGGACTACGGGCCCGACGCGAAGGGCGCCGTCGCCGACCGTGGCCCCGAGGGGACCGTCGAGTACCACCGCATCACCAAGGCGGGCAATTACGGCTGGCCCTACTGCATCGGCAACAACACCCCGTTCAACGACTACGACTTCGCGACGAAGAAGTCGGGCGCGAAATTCGACTGCGCGAAGATCGTGAACGATTCGCCGAACAACACGGGCCTGCGCGAGCTGCCGCCCGCGCAGCCCGCGGACGTCTGGTACGCCTACTCCGCCTCCGAACAGTTCCCCGAACTCGGCACGGGTGGCGGCGGCCCGATGAGCGGTCCCGTCTACGACTACGACGCGGCCAACACGTACAAGACGAAGTTCCCCGAGTACTTCGAGGGGAAGTGGTTCAACTACGAGCTGACGCGGAAGTGGTTCAAGGCCTTCTCGATGCAGGAGAAGGACCAGACGTTCACCGATCCGCGTTTCGAGCCCGCGAAGGCGGGCGATCTGAACTCGATCAACTCCATTTTCCCGGACATGAAATGGAACCAGCCCTTCGACGCCGACTTCGGTCCCGACGGGGCGATGTACGTCATCGACTTCGGGCTCGGCAGCGGCACGGGCCGCGGCGGCAGCAACGAAGGGGCGGGCATCTACCGTATCGACTACGTGGCGGACGGACGGCTGCCCGACGCCCGCGTCAAGGCCACTCCGGACAACGGCGGCACCCCTCTGAAGGTCAAGTTCTCCAGCGAGGGTTCGGGGCTGCCCGGCGGCAAGCCCGTCACGTACGCATGGGACTTCGACGGCAACGGCACGACCGACTCGACCGAGGCCGACCCGACGCACACGTACACCAAGAAGGGGCTGTTCAGCGCGCGGCTGAAGGTCACGGGCCCGGACGAGCTGAGCGGTATGGCCGTGCAGGAGGTCACCGTCGGGAACACCCGCCCCGTGGTGACCATCCAACAGCCGCCGAACGGCGGGACGTTCAGCTTCGGCGACACGATTCCGTTCAAGATCAAGGTGACGGACAAGGAGGACGGGCCGATCGACTGCAAACGGGTCGTCGTCCAGTCCCAGCTCGGACACGACACCCATCTGCACCCGCTGGACAACTACACCGGCTGCGCGGGCGAGATCGTGACGGACGCCGGGGACAGTCACGGCCCCGGCCAGAATCTCTACTACGGGATCACGGCCCAGTACGAGGACAAGGGCGCGGCCGGTGTGCCCGCCCTGACGGGTTCCTCCTCGCTGACCCTGCGGACCTCCTTCCGCGAGGGCGAGCACCGCACCACGACCGGGGGCGCGCACGAAGGGGCGGTCATCGGTGACCGCGCCGACGCGTCCGGCGGCAAGCGGCTCATCGAGATCGAGGACGGCGACTGGGTCTCCTTCGACCCCGTGCACCTCAAGGGCGTCGACTCCGTGACGGTGGGCGCGGCTTCGGGCGGGCTCGGCGGTGACATCGAGTTCCGCGCCGGGTCTCCCACGGGCAAGCTGCTCGGCAAGGTGAGCGTGCCGAACACGGGCGGCTGGGGCAACTTCGTCTCACCGACCACCGAACTGGCCGGCCACGACGGCACGACGAAGCTGTACGCCGTCTTCACCAACCCCGAGTGGACGCCCGAGAAGGCCGATCTCCTGACGGTCGACTGGCTGCACTTCAACGGTCCCGGAGTCGAGAAGAAGACCGGCGCGAAGGTGACGGTCAAGGCGGCCCCGGCCGACGGCACCGCACCTCTCGCCGTCAAGCTCACCAGCACGGTGAAGCTCCCTGAGGGCCGCACCGCGGCCTCGTACCACTGGGACTTCGGCGACAACGCCAAGCCTTCCGGCACGGAGACCGGCAGCGCCGAGCACACGTACGCGCGCAAGGGCTCGTACACGGCGCATCTGACCGTCACCGACGACAAGGGCGACACGACGACCGGCGCTGTCCGGATCACGGCGAAGTGAAGGGTCAGCCATGACAGCCATGAAGAGAACCGGAACCGGTCTGAACGGGACCAGACGCGCCTTTCTCGGTACGTCGATGGGGCTGGCGGCAGCAGTCGGTACCGCACTGCCCGCGCGCGCGGGTGACGCGTCACGGTGCCGGCGCATCCCGCGCGGCGGCATCGGCATGCACCTCTACACGATGCGCAATGCCCTCGCGCAGGACTTCGCGGGCACGCTGGAGCAGCTCGCCGACATCGGCTACGCGACGGTGGGCGTGAGCGGCCGGCACGGGAACAGCGCGGCCGGCATCAGGCGGATGCTCGACGCCGTGGACCTGAAGGCGGTCCTCGAACACGTCTCGTACGACATCCTCAAGGGCAGCGGTCTCCCGCAGGCGCTGGAGGACCTGCACACCCTCGGCGCGAAGTGGCCGGTGGTGCCGAGTCTGCCCGGCGCGCTGCACACGCCGGACGGATTCCGGGAAGCGGCGCGGCAGTTCAACCGCATCGGGCAGGCGTCGCGCGACGCGGGCCTCGGCCCGGTGCTCTTCCACAACCACGGCACGGACCATGTGGTGGTGGACGGCACGAGCCTGTACGACATCCTCGTCACCGAGACCGACCCGCATCTGGTCGGCTTCGAACTGGACGTCTACTGGGCGGCGAAGGGCGGCGCCGATCCGGCGACGTACTTCGTGCGGCATCGGCGGCGGTTCCCCGCGCTCCACGTGAAGGACATGGCACCGGACGGCGGCTTCGCCGACGTCGGCTCGGGGACCCTGGACTTCGCCGCGATGTTCGCCCACGCGCGCGTGGGCGGCGTCAAGCAGTGGCTGGTGGAGCACGACAGCCCTGCCGATCCGTTCGCCACGGCGCGGAACAGTTACGCGTATCTGGCGGCGCTGCGGTACTGAAGTGCCGGTTCGTCCGGCCGGGGTGCACTCGAACTGGCCACCTTCTTAAAGAAGAGGGTCGTCGGGTGGAGCACTCCGGCCGGATCAGCCGCGTAGTCCGGAATGACCCCGGCAGCCGTCCAACCCCCTGACCGGTAAAGGGACTCGGCGGGGCTGCCGGTCTCGGTGTCCAGGATCAGGAGGGTCACGCCCGCGTCGGCCGCCGCCTGCTCCGCGGCGGCCAGGAGGATGCGGGCGAGGCCCTGCCCGCGGGCGGAGCTGTGGACCATCAGCTTGAGGATCTCGGCGCGGTGCCTGCCGTTGGCCTTGTCCACGAAGCCGACGCTGACGGTCCCGGTGATCCGCTCGCCCTCGCGCGCGGCCCAGACGGCGAGCCGCCCGTCCGCCACCGCAGGGGCCAGGCCCCGCCACCAGTCGGCGGCTGCCGCCCGGTCGAAGGGCGCGAGGAAGCCGAGGGAGGAGCCGCCGTCCACGACGTCGGCGAGCAGGGCGCCCAAGTCGTCGGCGCACTCGATGAGTTGATCTGCGGAGAGCCGCGTCACCACCGGCTTGGACAGTGCCCTCATGGCGCGACCACCACCAGGGCGTACCGCACGGCCCGCTCCCCCACGCACCGGAACCGCGTCGGCCCCCACAGCCGGAAGCGAAGGCAGTCCCCTGCGTCCAGGACATGCGGATCACCCTGCACGGTGACCTCCAGCGCCCCTTCGAGCACCCAGATGTGCTGTTCGAGACCGGGCACGGGGGGCCTGTCGTACGCGACGTCCGCGCCCAGTTCCAGGCGGCCCTCGACGAGTTCGCCGCGCAGTCCCGCCTGGGGCGGGGACACCGACCGCCGCACGAAGCCGGACGCGCTGTCGGTCCACACGCCCTGCTCAGCCGCGCGCACCAGCTGCGCGGGCTCAGCCTCCACCTCGCTCAGGAGCTGCGACATGGTGCGTTCGTAGACGGCGCAGAGCCGGTTCAAGAGGGACGCGGTGGGGCTGATCTCCGCGCGTTCGGCCCGCGACAAGGTGGAGCGGCTCACGCCGCTGCGGTCCGCCAACTCACCCAGGGACCAGCCGCGTTCCGCGCGCAGCTCTGCGAGGCGGGCGGCGAGCCGGTCGTCGACACCATCGTGTTCCATATCTGGCACGCTATCCCGGATATGACACGGACGGCAATCGCCGATGCCGGTGGCTCATGCCTCAGTCGTGCACAGACACCGCCCCCAGCAGCTCGCGGATGCGCCCGGTGCCCTCGCGGAACTCGGCTGTCGCCAGCGTCGTCGCGTACGAACGCTCGGCGGGTAGGCCCACGTCGATGATCTCCTCCACCGTTCCCGGGCGCGGGCTCATCACGACGACGCGGTCCGCCAGATAGACGGCCTCCGGGATCGAGTGGGTCACCAGGAGCACGGTGGTCCCGGTCTCGCGCCAGATCCGGTTCAGCTCGACGTTCATCTGCTCGCGCGTGAGCGCGTCGAGCGCCCCGAAAGGCTCGTCCATGAGCAGGACCGGCGGCTCATGCAACAGCGCCCTGCAGAGCGCGACGCGCTGTTGCATGCCGCCGGACAGCTCGTGCGGATAGGCGTCCTCGAAGCCGCCGAGGCCGGTCATGCGGATCAGCTCGTCGGCACGCGCGCGTGCCTCGGCTCCGGGGATTCCCCGCATCTCCGCCTGGAGGAGGATGTTGCGGCGGGCCGTGCGCCAGTCGAGGAGCGCGGCCCGCTGGAAGACGTATCCGATGTCGCGGCGTGGCCCGCGCACCTGCTCGCCGTTGAGAAGTACACCGCCCGACGAGGGCGCGAGCAGCCCTGCGACCAGCTTCAGGAGGGTGGACTTGCCGCAGCCCGAAGGCCCGACGATCGCCACGAACTCGCCCGCGCCGACGTTCAGCGAGACGTCGCGCAACGCGGTGACGTCCTTCTTCTTCGTACGGAAGCGGACGGCGACGTCATCGAGGCGTACCGCGGTCGGTCGCGCCTCCCCCGGTGCCGCCCCCGGTGCCTCCCCTGCCGGCTCCCCCGCCGTCGCGCGTGGCTCGTCACTCATCTTGAGAGTCGCATCCTTCGCCATTCCCCTGCCGCCCCTCAGCCCTTGATCCCCTTGGCCGCGTCCCAGTACTCCGCGACGGGCTTGGCCTTCTTGACCATGCCCGCCTCCGCGAAGACGTCGATGGTCTGCTGCCAGTCCGCCTCGGTGTTGGCGCCCGGCGCCTTCCCCTTCGTGGCGTCGGTGTGCAGCAGGGTCAGCGTCGTCTTGAACTGCTCGGACAGCACGTCCTTGGGCGGCAGTTGCTCGGAGGCGCCCTCCATCGAGGCGACCGCGGGCTCCGGGCTCTTCTCGGCGGCCGCCCAAGACTCGCTCACGGCGGCGGTCATGCGCTTGGCCAGATCTCCCCTGCCCTGAAGGGTCTTGGGCCCGGCGATGAGGCCGTTGGAGTAGAAGTTGAGGCCGTTCTCGGAGAAGCGCAGATACGAGACGTCCTTCTTGGCCTTGTTCTGCATGGTGGGGCCCTGGTCGCTCGCGTACCCGAGCAGCGCGTCCGTCTTTCCGGAGATCACCGCGGCGATCTTGCCCGCCGGGTCGGTGTTCTGGACCTTGACGTCGGAGAGCTCCATGTCGTTCTTCGCCAGGAAGATCGGGAAGGTCTTGGTGAGCGCGTCGCCCGCCGTGCCCGCGATCGTCTTGCCCTTGAGGTCGGCGGGCGACTTGATGCCCTGGGCATCGAAGAACTGCACGGAGGCGGGCGTCGTCTGCAGGAAGACACCCAGGCTCTTCACCTCTACGCCCTGGTCGACGCCCGCGAGCACCGCCGGAGTGTCCGCCCAGCCGAAGTCTGTTTGCCCGGCGCCGGTGGCCTGCACGGTCTTCTGCGATCCCTGGCCCGCCCTGATGTCCAGGTCGATGCCGTGCTTCTCGAAGATCTTCTGCTTCTCGCCGTAGTAGAACGGCGCGTGCTCGCCGTACGGATACCAGTTGAGCGTCAGCGTCACCTTGTCGAGCTTCTTGCCGGAGTCGCTGGTGCTCGTCTTGTCGTCATCGCCGCCGCAGGCCGTCGCGGTCACCGCGACGAGGGCCAGGGGGGCGAGGCCGGTGAGCAGTCTGCGCGCGTGCATGGGGCGGCCCTTCTCGCGTACGACGGACATGGCTGGAGGGGGAGGGCGGGGGTCAGTACGTCGTGGTGGCGGCCACGTCCCTGCGGCTGGCGTGCCACGGCAGGAGCAGCTTCTCGGCGATCTCTACGAGCACGAAGAGGACGACGCCGATCAACGACATGACGAGCAGCCCCGCGAAGAGCATCGGGGTGTCGAGGTTTCCGTTGGCCTGGAGGATCACATATCCGAGGCCTTCGTTCGCGCCGACGAACTCGCCCACGACGGCGCCGGTCACGGCGAGCGTGACGGCCACCTTGAGGCCGGAGAAGAGGTGCGGCAGCGACGCCGGGAAGCGGATCTTGAGGAAGGTCTGCCAGGGACGAGCGCCCATGGTGGCGGAAAGCTGGAGCATCTCCGGGTCGACGGCTTTCAGTCCCGTCACCATCGAGATGACGACAGGGAAGAAGGCGATGAGCACGGCGATGAGGATCTTCGGGGCGATCCCGAAGCCGAGCCAGACGACGAAGAGCGGGGCGATCGCGATCTTCGGCACGACCTGGGCGAAGAGGAGGATCGGGTAGAGCGTCTTCTCGACGGTCGTCGAGTAGACCATGAGGACCGCGGAGAGAATCCCGACGCCCACGGCGATGACGAATCCGAGCAGGGTCTCGTACGTGGTGACCCAGCTGTGCTGCCAGAGATAGTCCGGCTTGTCGAGGATCACGTCAAGGGTGGCGCCGGGCGAGGGCACGAGATACGCCTCGACCATCTCGGTGGCGGCGATCAGCCACCAGGCGCCGAAGCATACGAGTAGCAGGAGGAGCGGACGCCAGCTCTTCTCGGCCGCCTCGGCGGTACGTTGTCGCAGGGTCGGGCGGCTGCGGTCGGCAACGCCTGCCGTTTTCACGGGAGTTTCCTGCAGTGCGCTCTGACTCACGGTGAACTCCCCTGGCGGTCAGCGAACTTCGGAGGCAGTTGCGGAGTTTCGATGATGCGGAGGGTGGCGCGGAAACCGCTTTCAGAAAGCGCTTTCTGATAAGGTGTCCGCCACGCTAATGACTGGCTGACCGCAGGGTCAATAGGTCGGCTCGAAGTTTCGCGACGCGAGACGAGGGGGGCGCGGTGCGGGCGCTAGGGCGCGAGCAGGAACCTGGGGCGGGGCGGGCCCGCGGGGGGCTGCCTGGAGCGGGGTTTCCCGGTGAGCGGCAATCGGCGCCCGGGGGCGGACGCCCCGGAGAGCCCCGGGCCGGGCGTGTGCCCGAGGAGGATGCCGGAGCCGGAAGGCCCCGCGAGGAACAGCCCGGAGCGGGGCAGGGGTTGGAGGAACTGCCCGGAGCGGGGCGAGCCAGCGATCGGCAATCGGCACCCGGGCGCGGACGTGAGGAACAACCCGGAACCGGGCGCAGCAGGTCCGAGGAGCAACCCGCAACCAGGCACGGACAGGAGAGGCACCCCGAAACCAGGCCCGGACCAGAGCAGCCACCCCAAACCGGGCGCGGACGCAAGGGAGAGCTCCGGGCCGGGAGCGGACCCGAAGAACGGGCCGGAGCAGGGCGCGGACGCGAGGAGCAAGCCGGAACCGGACGTAGAGCCGAGGAGCAACCCAAAACGCTACCCGGACGCCAGGGAAAACCCGGGGCCGGGCGCGGACCTGCAAGAGACTCCCAGACCGGACGCGGGCTCGACGGGATACCCGGAGCCGGGCGCGGACCCGAAGGAAAGCCCGGGACCGGACGCGAACCCGCGGAGCAACACGGAACCGGGCGTAGGCCCGAGGACCAGGCCGCACCCGGGCGTAGGCCTGAGGACCAGGCCGCACCCGGGCGTAGGCCCGACGACCAGGCCCCACCCAAGCGAAGGCCTAAAGCCCTGACCCCACCCAAACGCACACCCGAAAACCAGACCCCACCCAAGCGCACGCCCGCGCAGTCCCCCCAAGCCGGGCGCGGGCGGGGGCGAGGCGTGGGGCCCGGGCGGGGGCGGGGGGGTGGGTTGCATGTCACTCTGCATGCCGTGGCCCGCGCCGCCGGGGTCTCGCCGGCCACCGCGTCGCGCGCCCTGAACGGCACCACACGCGTCCGCGAGGACCTGCGGCGTCGGGTGCTCGAAGCGGCGGACCAGCTCGGGTACATCCCCAACGCCCATGCGCAGGCGCTCGCCAGCTCGTCGAACAACACCGTCGGGGTCATCTGTCACGACGTCGGCGACCCCTATTTCGCGGCGATCGCCAGCGGGGTCATGGCGGCGGCCGCCGAGCAGGACCTGCTCGTCATGCTGGCCAGCACCTTCCGCGCCCCGGCACGGGAGATCGCGTACGTCTCGATGCTGCGGGCGCAGCGGGCCCGCGCGATCCTGCTGATCGGCTCAGGCTTCCAGGACCCCGCGTGGGAACGGTCGTTGGCGTCCGAGCTCGCTCCCTACATACGTGACGGTGGCCGCGTCGCCGTGGTCAGCCGGCACCGCAGCCTCCGCGTGGACACGGTGCAGCCCGAGAACCGCGCGGGGGCGGGCGCACTGGCACGGGCACTACTGACCCTGGGCCACCGGGAGTTCGCCGTCCTCACCGGCCCCGAACGGCTCACCACGGTCGCGGACCGCCTGTCCGGGTTCCGCGCGGCACTGACCGACGCGGGGGTCGCCCTTCCCCCGGAGCGGATCGTGGAGGGTGCCTTCACCCGTGACGGAGGCCATGCGGCGGCGGTCGAACTGCTGCGGCGTGGGCAGCGGCCGACGTGCGTCTTCGCGGTGACGGACGTGATGGCCGTGGGGGCGCTGGGCGCGCTGCGGGAGCGGGGACTCCGCGTACCGGACGACGTGTCACTCGCTGGCTTCGACGACATCCCCCTGGTCGGGGAACTCACGCCGCCGCTGACCACGGTGGCGCTGCCGCTGACGCGGATGGGCCGGGACGTACTCGCCCTGGCCCTTCGTGAACGGGGCGCGAGGTCGCGGGTGGTGCGGGTACGGGGGGAGGTCGTGCTGCGGGCCAGCACCGTCTCCCCTGGGTAAGGCCCCGGCGGCGCCACCGTCGCCAAACAACCCGTACAGCCGCCCGGCGCCTGCCGAAGTTGACCGGACTCCGTCGAGCCCCCGCCGTCACCAACACGGCTTATTCATAAAGGAGTTACCTCCACCTACCCGAGTTGCCCACCAACCCACGATCGCGTGGGTCCGCCTCTTACGCCACAGCAAATCCCTCCCGGCCCGGCCCTGCCCAGCCCGATCCGCTCACTCCAGACCACGACGGGTCCACGCCTCCCCATCCTCAGCCCGCGCCGCACGCCGCAAGTGTTCGGCGAGCGCTTCCGTCGCCGGGGGCGGTGAGGGGTTCTTGGCGCCCCACGCCAGCAGGTGCTGCCGTCGGGCCCACGGATCCTGTAGTTCGCAGACGTCGAGGGGCCGGCTCGGGTCGATGGCGCGGCGTGGTACCACCGCGAGGCCCACGCCGGCCGCCGCGAGGGCGACGACCGCGTTGAGGTGGGCGACGCTGGTCCGGTGGCGTGCCACCGGTGCGTGCGGGCCGAGGTGCTTCTCGATCCAGCGCCCCAGCGAGGAGTCGGCGGAGAGGCCGACCAGCGGGTGTTCCGCGGCCTCGCGGTAGGTCAGTTCGGTCCGGCCCGCGAGGATCCCGCCCGCCTGGCCGATCACGACGAGGGAGTCGTCGCCCAGGGGTTCCATCGCCAGGCCGCAGTCGCGTGCCTCGTCGTCGACGACCACACCCAAGTCGGCCTCGCCGTCCGCGAGCCTCCGCACGGTCTTCGGCGTACGGCTCTCGGACACCGTGACGTCGACGTCCGGGTGCGCCCGGAGGAACGAGATCAGGGCGCGCGGCACCAGCCGGTGCATCGCGGAACCGCCGCACAGGAGCGTCAGCGGAGCTGCGGGGGACCGGGTGTAGCCCGCGACCGCGCTCTCGAGCCGTACCGTCTGGGCGAGGACCTCGCGCGCGTGCCGGGCCAGCGTGCTCCCCGCCGGGGTGGGGCGCACTCCCCTGCGGCCGCGGATCAGCAGCGCCACACCGGCCTGTTGCTCCAGGGAGCGGACCCTGGCACTGGCCGAAGGCAGGCTCAGATGCATCCGGCGGGCGCCCGCTGTGATCGACCCCTCCGTCACGATGTCGAGGAAGAGCCGCAGATCGTCCAGGTCATAGCGCACCCCCGTGAGCCTATGGCACAGCCTTAGGCTGGGTACACCGATAACGCATTGTGGGCCCACGGGCCACGGGGCGATGCTCGGCGGGTGGCAGTGGCAGACATACTCCTCGTTCTCGTGGCAGGCACCGCCGCCGGAGCCTTGAACTCCGTCGGCGGCGGAGGCACGTTCGTGGCGCTGCCCGCCCTGGTCGCGGTCGGCCTGTCGCCCGTGACGGCGAACGCGTCGTCGACCATCGCCCTCGTTCCGGGAGCGGTGGCCGGCGGATGGGTCTACCGACGCGAACTCGCCCCGGTCGGGGCGGCGTCCACCAAGGCGCTGACGGCCATCAGTGTGATCGGGGGCGGGCTCGGCGCCGCCCTGCTCCTCGCGCTCCCCGCCGCGTCGTTCGACGCCGCGGTGCCGTGGCTGCTCGCGTTCGCCACGGTGGTGCTCGCCTTCGGTCGGCGCGTCTCCCGTGCGGTGAGCGGCGCGCTCGGCCGCGAGATCAGCATCAGCTCCCGGGCCGTCCTGATCGGCCAGTTCTTCCTCGCTCTGTACGGGGGATACTTCGGCGGCGCCGTAGGCATCATGATGTTCGCCCTGTGGGGCATCGGCCTCGGCCTCGACACCGCGGTCAGCAATCCGATGCGGGTCACCCAGATCGCGGCCATCAACCTCAGCGCGACCGCGCTGCTCCTCGTCGCATCGGACGCGCTGAGCTCTCCGCTCATCCTCGCCACCATGCTGGTCGGCGCGCTGGCAGGCGGCTTCACCGGCGCCCACTTCGCACGCCGCCTCTCCGACCGGCTGCTACGGAGCATCATCCTGACCACCGCCGTGACGATGACCGTCCTCTACTTCGTGCGCGACGTGCGCGGTTGAGGACGATCGACATGGCGGACGAGGACTACACGGACGCGGCCCGAGCGCGTCTCGCGATGGCTTACGAGGCCTGCGAGCTGGCCGGGCTCGCGCGCGGCGCCGTACCCATCGGCGAAGACGAGCTGCACCCCGACGGCACCGCGCGCTCCCCCGGAGCGGTCCTTGCCGACGCCGCCCACGTGCTCAGGGCCGCGCAGCGCTTCTTCGAGGCCGCCGCCGTGTGCGAGCGGCTCGGCGGCGCGAGCTGGCAGCTCATCGGGGACGTCCTGGGCGTGGACGCGCGCACGGCGCGGGCGCGCTTCGCCGTCGCCGAGTCCTGCTTCCGGGAGGAACCGCGCTCCCCCGGTGAAGTCTCCGCCACCGGAGCACTCGACGGTGCGGGCTGGTGGCGGGCGTACGCGGCGGGCAATCCGCTGGAGGCGGCACGTGACCTCGACGACTGGGTCCTGCGCCACGAGGACGGGGACGACGGCCTGGGGCCCGCGCCGGTCTCCGGCGGCCTTGCGCGGAGCCGCAAATGGATCGCGCCGCACGGCAGTTGATACGGGATCGGATCGCTCACGAGTGAGAACCGGCCCGCTCACTACAGGCACGTTCCGACCTGCCGCGCCTCCCACGAACTGGCGTACCGGCGCGTCGAGTTGAGCCCACCTGGAGGTACGCCCGTGCGGATGACTGCCCCAAGTCCCGGTAATTGAGGGGTAAATAGCAGCCGAAATCCACCCGTATCGGTAATCGGGCCCAGCTCCTACTCTGTGAGGCGCACACGCGGGGGATCACTGCTTTCGGGGGATCGCTGTCCGTCTTCCACGGAGGTTGGCAATGTCTGCGTCATCCGATGCGTTGTCCGGTGCGTCATCCGATGCGTTGTCCGAGGGGATCTACCTGCTCAAGAACGAGGCGAGCGGGCTGTACGCGGGAGTGCGAGGGGCCAAGACCGCGCAGAGCGTCCCGATCGTGCAGCAGGAGCTGCACCCGCAAGGAACCGCCCGGCACAGCCAGTTGTGGCATCTGCGGCCCAACGCCGCCAAGGAGGGCGCCTGGACGCTGCAGAACGTGCACAGCGCCCTGCGCATGGACATCATGACCGGCCGCGGCCGCGCGGGCTCGCCGGTGCAGCAGTGCCCGGCGGAGACCCGGCAGGATCTGCTGGTGTCCCAGCTGTGGCGGCCGGTGGCGTCGGGCGACGACCGGTACACGCTGGTCAACGTGAACAGCGGCCACCTGCTGTCCGTCCACGACGACAGCAACGCGCCGGACGCGACCCTGGAACAGGCGGCCAAGCCCGCCGCGGAGGCCCGCCCCGCTCAGCAATGGCGCCTCGAACGGGTGGAGAGCCGCGGCGAGACCACGGCGTTCGACGCGCTGACGGCCACCGTGGTCTCCTCCAGCGGCGGCATCCTCGGCTCGGTCCTCGGCTCCCTGAGCGGCGCTGCCAAGCAGGCGCTCGACGCGGGCGGCGGGATCTTCGAGGCCGCGGCCAAGGCGATCCCGGACAGCGATACGCCCTACGTACGTTTCGAGGGCTTCCGCGGGGACGAGTTCATCCGCTTCTCCAAGCGGCGCGGCATCGAGGCAGGGCCCAGGAAGATCGCCGATCAGTTCCCGCACCTGCCCAAGCCGTTCAGCGACGGTTTCGACGCCGTCGGCCCTGCCGCCAAGCGAGGCGGTCACACCTATCTGGGCTTCACGCGCGACCAGGCCGTCGAGTTCTCCGACAAGGGCCATGGCCCCGTCCACGACGCGGAGAGCATCCTGCACCCCGGCCTCGTACAGGCGGTCGGCGAGTTGTGCGACGTCACCGGCTTCGGTGCCGAGGGCGGCAGGCTCGTGGTCTTCGGCCGCAAGGACAGCTGCACCATGGACCCCACGAGGGTCGACCTGGCACGCGGCTCGTCCCACCAGCAGTTCCTGCTGACGGCCGCGCCCGATGCCTTCGGGTTCGGGCCGGACGCGGCGGCCACGGCCGTCTCCGACTCCACGGCGCACTACTTCCTCACCAAGGGCGACGAGTTCGTCGTCGTCTCCGAGGACAAACTCATCCAGGGCCCGGCCAGGCTCACCGAGGCCTACCCGTTCCTGGACGGCCTCTGGATGTAGCCACCACGTGGATGTGACGACCGCCCGGTGGTGTCACCCCGCCGCTTCGCCCAGTGCGTCGAGCACCGGGCGGATCAGCGGATGCTCCTCCGCACCGCACCGCACCGCCGCGAAGACGCGGCGGGTGGGAGCGACGCCCTCCACCGGGCGGATCACCACCCCGGAGACGTCCATGCCCCGCAGCGCCGACCGAGGCACCAGGGCGACGCCCGCGCCCGCCGACGCCAGGGCGACCACAGCCCGGAAGTCGTCCGACCAGTGTTCGAGCAGGGGCTGGAAGCCCGCCGCCTCGCAGGCGAGGATCACCACGTCATGGCAGGGGTTGCCGACGAAGGGCCCGATCCACGCGTCCTTGGCCAGCTCCGCGAGCGGCACACGCTCCGCCTCCGCGAGGCGATGCGTCTCCGGCAGCACCGCGTCGAACGGTTCCGCGTACAGCGGGACGCGCGTCAGCCGCGGGTCGTCCGCGCCCGGCGCTCCCCGGTACTCCACCGCCACGGCGACGTCCACCTGCCGGTCGAGCACCATCGGCAGGCTGGCGTCGCCCTCCGCGTCCTGGACCCGCACCCGTATCCCCGGCGCGGCGTTCGCGAGACGGGCCAGGGCGGGACCGACCACCAGGGCGATCCCCGTGGCGAAGGACGCCACCGTCACCGTCCCGGCCGCGCCCGAGCTGTACGCGGCGAGCTCCGCCTCGGCCCGTTCCAGCTGGGCGAGGACCGCGTTCGTGTGGGAGAGCAGGATCTCGCCCGCCGGCGTCAGCCGGACCCCGCGGGCACCTCGCTCGACCAGGCGGTGGCCCGTCTCCTGCTCCAGGGCGGTCAGCTGCTGGGAGACCGCGGACGGCGTCAGATAGAGCGCGGCGGCAGCGGCCGTGACCGTGCGGTGGTCGGCCACCGCACGGAGGATGTGCAGCCGCCGCGCTTCGATCATGGGGTCGATTGTCCCAAACCACGGGCCCCACCGACACCAGCGGTCCAGCCAAGGGTCTCAGGCACCCTCACTCAAGGGCACCCTCACTCAGGGGCACCCTCACTCAGGCGTCCAGCTCCGCCCGCGCGGCCACGAACGCCTCCACCGCGCGGTTCACGTCCTCCGTGGAGTGCGCGGCCGACAGCTGGACGCGGATGCGGGCCGCGCCCTGCGGCACCACCGGGTACGAGAAGCCGATCACGTACACGCCGCGCTCCAGGAGCAGCTCGGCCATCCGTCCCGCGACCGAGGCGTCACCGATCATCACCGGGGCGATGGCGTGGTCGCCGGGCAGGATGTCGAAGCCTTCCTCGGTCATCCGCGAGCGGAACAGCGCCGTGTTCGCGGCGAGCCGCTCCCGCAGGTCGCCCGCCGACTCCAGGAGGTCGATGACCTTCAGCGAGGCCGCCGCGATCACCGGGGCGAGCGTGTTGGAGAAGAGGTAAGGGCGCGAGCGCTGGCGAAGCAGCGCGACGATCTCCGCACGGGCGGCGACGTAGCCGCCGGAGGCGCCGCCGAGGGCCTTGCCCAGCGTGCCCGTGATGATGTCGACGCGGTCCATGACGCCGTGCAGCTCGGGGGTGCCGCGACCGCCGGGGCCGACGAAGCCGACGGCGTGCGAGTCGTCGACCATCACCATCGCGTCGTAACGGTCGGCGAGGTCGCAGATCTCCCGCAGCGGGGCGACGTACCCGTCCATGGAGAAGACGCCGTCGGTGACGATCAGCTTGCGGCGCGCGCCGCCCTCGGCGGCCTCCTTCAGCTGCTGCTCCAGGTCGGCCATGTCGCGGTTGGCGTACCGGAAGCGGCGGGCCTTGCTCAGCCGGATGCCGTCGATGATCGAGGCGTGGTTGAGCGCGTCGGAGATGACCGCGTCCTCGGCGCCGAGCAGCGTCTCGAAGACTCCGCCGTTGGCGTCGAAGCAGGACGAGTAGAGGATCGTGTCCTCCTGGCCGAGGAACGCGGACAGGCGCCCCTCCAGCTCCTTGTGCACCTCCTGCGTGCCGCAGATGAAGCGCACGGACGCCATGCCGTAGCCCCAGCGGTCCAGTGCCTCGTGCGCGGCGGCGATCACCTCGGGGTGGTCGGCGAGGCCGAGGTAGTTGTTCGCGCAGAAGTTCAGCACCTCGCCGGGGCGGCCGCCCGCGGTGACGGAGACCGTGGCGGACTGCGGGGTGCCGATGACGCGCTCGGGCTTGTGCAGGCCGGCGGCGCGGATCTCGTCGAGGGTGGTGCGCAGGTCGTCGCGTACGGAGTCGAACATGCTTGATTCCTTCAGGAGTCCGGGAGGTCGGGAAGCCGGTGGGTCAGTGGGTCCAGTCGAGGATGACCTTGCCGCCGCGGCCGCTCGCCGCGTCGTCGAAGGCCGCCTCGAAGTCGCGGTGGCCGTAGCGCCCGGTGATGACGGGGGCGAGGTCGAGGCCGCCTTCGAGCAGCACGGACATCGAGTACCAGGTCTCGAACATCTCGCGGCCGTAGATGCCCTTGATCGTGATCATGGAGGTGACGATCCGGGACCAGTCGACGGCGAACTCCTCGGCCGGCAGACCGAGCATGGCGATCTTGCCGCCGTGCGTCATGTTGGCGAGCATGTCGCGCATCGCGACGGGGTTGCCGGACATCTCCAGGCCGACGTCGAAGCCCTCGCGCAGGCCCAGTTGGCGCTGTCCCTCGGTGATGGAGGTTTCGGCGACGTTCAGTGCCAGGCTCGCGCCGACCTTGCGGGCGAGTTCCAGGCGCTCCTCGCTGACGTCCGTGATGACGACGTTGCGGGCGCCCGCGTGCCGGGCCACGGCCGCGGCCATCAGGCCGATCGGTCCCGCTCCGGTGATCAGGACGTCCTCGCCGACCAGCGGGAAGGAGAGCGCGGTGTGCACCGCGTTGCCGAACGGGTCGAAGATCGCGGCCACGTCGAGGTCCACGGGGACGCGGTGCACCCACACATTGGCGGCGGGCAGCGCGACGAACTCCGCGAACGCCCCGTCCCTGCCGACACCGAGACCCACCGTGGCGCGGCACAGGTGGCGGCGGCCCGCCTGGCAGTTGCGGCACTTGCCGCAGACGAGGTGGCCTTCGCCGCTGACCCGGTCGCCGATCTTGATGTCCGCGACGTCACGCCCGGTCTCGACGACCTCGCCGACGAACTCGTGCCCGACGACCAGCGGCGCCGCGATCGCCTGCTGCGCCCAGCCGTCCCAGGCCCGGATGTGCAGATCGGTGCCGCAGATCCCGGTGCGGAGCACCTTGATCAGGACGTCCCCGTGGCCGATGACCGGCTCCGGTACGTCCATCAGCCGGAGCCCTGGCTCCGCCTTCTCCTTGACCAGCGCCTTCAACGCAACGGCTCCTGTCGTACGTCGCTTCTTCCACCGACGACACAGGAATCTTCCCTACGGCGGCGCCCTGGTCCATCGAGGATTTCTTAAGCGCCGCCGCAGCTTTCCTTCAGGCCTCTCCCTCAGGGCCGGGTCTGACCCCGCTCGAAGTAGGCGACGAGCTCCGGATCAAGCTCCGGCACCTCCCTCGGCGTACCGCCGTCCCGGAGCGACTGCGTCGCGCGCACGCCCGCCGCCACCGCCATCCGGGCCGCGACCGGCGACGTGTCGGTGCGCCCTCCCTCGCGCACGAAACGTACGAACTCCTCGATGAGCAGCGGGTCGGAGCCGCCGTGCCCGCCCTCGTCCTGGGCGTCGGGCACCGCGTACTCGGCGTCGGCTTCGGGGCGATGGGCCGAGCGCCGCGCGTTCCAGACCTTCACCACTCCCCCGGGGCCGTCGCCGAAGTTCTCCAGACGGCCCGCGTCCCCGATGACGGTGTAGTTGCGCCAGTAGTCCGGGGTGAAGTGGCATTGCTGGTAGGAGGCCAACACCCCGTTGTCGAGGCGCATGTTGACCAGGGAGACGTCCTCGACGTCGATGACGGGGTTGAGGTCGCGCTGGGTGTGCGGCGGCCAGTGCCCGTCCTTGGTGTACCAGTCGTCCGTCTTCGGCTCGCCCGGCTCACGGCGGTGCGGATTGTCCCCGTAGACCATGAGGTCGCCGAGGGCCTGCACCTGGCGGGTGTAGCCGCCGGCGAGCCAGTGCAGTACGTCGATGTCGTGGGCGGCCTTCTGGAGCAACAGGCCGGTGGTGTGCCGCCGTTCGGCGTGCCAGTCCTTGAAGTACCAGTCGCCTCCGTAGGCGACGAAATGGCGGACCCAGACGGTCTTGACCTCGCCGATGTCTCCGCGCCGGATGATGTCGCGCATCAGCCTGACCACGGGCATGTGGCGCATGTTGTGGCCTACGTAGAGGCGCGTTCCCGTCTCGTGGGCGGTCCGCAGGATCTCGTCGCAGGCCTCGATGGCGATGTCGAGTGGCTTCTCCACGAAGACGGGCTTCTTCTCGCGCAGCGCCTCGCAGGCGAGCCGCGCGTGGGTGTGGTCGGGGGTGAGGATCACGACGGCGTCGACGTCCGGGTCCTCGACGACCTTGCGGTGGTCGGTGGATATCAGGGCGCCGGGGAAGGCCACGGCCGCCTCCGTCCGCGCGGTGACGTCGTGGTCGGCGAGCGCGGTGACGCGGGAGCCCGCGCCGGGCCGGTGTGCGGTGCGGGCGAGCGAACCGCGCAAGCCGTAGCCGAGGACGCCGAGACGGAGGTCGGTCATGGTGTGCCTTTCCGTACCGATACCTGTGCACATACCTGTGCGCGTGCGGGTGTTGACTATGTACGTGCAGGGTGCACGAGTACGTGGGCGAGCGCCACGCGTGCCGTGCCGGTGCGCTTGATCCTTATGTATCTGGCTTCCGTGTCCGTGTCGAGGAGTGTGGGCCGAAGCGCTCGCCCGGTGACGTGCAGGGTCGTGGCGTCGGAGAAGTCCGCGCTCCTCGCGAGCTGCACGTCGAAGTCGGCGGTGGCCATGGAGGTGTTGTTCCAGACCTCGACCTGCCCCACGCGCCGCGCGTCGCCGAGGTCGACCTGCCACCAGGCGCCCGGTTCGGACAGCGTGCGCGTGTCGGTGGAGGTGTCCCCGTCGGTCGCGTACGCCGCCTCGGCCGCGCCGTCCGTGGACGACTGGGACGCCGTGCCCGCGCGGGCGAGGTCGGGGCGCAGCCGCTCGGCCGGCCCTCCGTGCGCACCCGCGCGGGCCGCCACGGCGAGCGCACGCGAAGGCAGCCGGTCGAGTTTGGTGTGGTTGCCCTCCATCGTCGATCCGGTGCCGGTGAGGGCCGGTGCGTCGGTGTCGGTCCAGTTGCCGGTGGCGTGGTTCTGGATGCCGTAATCGGCCCAGTTGGAGACCCACTTGTAGCCGACGCGGGTGATGACGTTGCCTTCGACGCGGATGTACGAGGACTGCTCGTCGAGGTAGATGCCGTTGCCGTCGCGCTCGGTGTTCCCGTAGGCGGAGCGGTTGATGTAGTTGCCGGAGACGACCGTGCCGGGCTGGGCGCCCTGGGTGTAGATGGCGCCGCCGTCGTGCTGGGCGTGCTCGACGCGCATCACGTTCGTGATCCGGTTGTGCGTGATCCGGTTGTCGCGGAGCACGGACTTCTGGGCCTCGGGCTGGTTCCAGCCCCAGCCGACGGAGATCCCCGAGTAGGGCAGGTCGTCGAGAGTGTTGTGGTCGACGGTCAGCTCGGCCTCGTATCCGGCCCAGATGCCCACGGCGTCGGTGTACTCGACTCCGGTGCGGCGGATCGTGTTGTACGCGACGGTGTTCCGCTCGCCCCCGAGTTCGGCCTCCGGCTTCGGCTCGGTGTCGCCGACGTACACGGCGCCGGACGACAGGTCCGTGAAGCGGGAGCGGGTGACCGACGTGTCCTTGGTGCCCGCTTCCAGGATGACTCCGGCGCCGCCCAGATGCGTGAACTCGGCCCCGCTGACGCTCACATGGCGACCTCCGCGCACCGTCAGCGCCGCGCTCGGCTTGGTGTAGTGGCGGCCCGCGTGATCGACCGGCCCCGTCGCTCCGGTGAGGGTGAGACCGGCCTGGGTGCCCGCGTAGCCCTCGTCGGTGGAGGGCTGGCCGTACGCCGCGTAGGCGAAGCCGATGCCCTGCACGCGCAGGTCGTGGGCGCCGTCGAGGACCATGAGGCGCTCGGTCACCGGGGTGAACACGCCCGCGCGCCGCATGTCCTCGCCCTTGCGCGGGAGGTAGGTGACGGTGCGGTCATCGGCGTCCCAGACGAATTCGCCCTGCTTGTCGAGGAGTTCGCGGGCGTTCTCCAAGAAGGCGACTCCGGAGTAGCGCGACGAGTCGACGGTGGTGGAGTCCCAGGCGGGGCCCGTACGGTTCGTGCTGCTCGCGGAGTTGGTCCAGCAGGGCTGCGCGAAGGTCATCCGGTCGCCGTCCACGGAGGCGATCCGGCAGTGGTAGTCGCGCCAGCGGATCTTGATGACGGCTTCCGCGTCTGTAGGGCGCCGCCACTTGTCGATCCCGGTGGCGGTGGCCCCCGTCATGCCGGTCTTCGTCGCGTCGCAGGTGGTCGCCGCGCAGGCCTCGCCACGCGCGCGTACCGCCCGCTCGCCGTCCACGAACAGCTGGCGCGGGGTGACCCCTTCGGGGACATCGGCGGTCCAGGTGCCGTCGGCGGCTTCGGACCATCCCTTGAGCGCCCGGCCGCCGGAGAACACGGGCTCGGCCCCGCGCGCGGCGGTCCAGGTGACGGTGTGGCCGTCGCGCCCGGAGTCGGCCGCCCCCAGCTTCAGCGGCTCGCTCATCTCGTAGGTGCCGTCGGCGAGTTCGACTCGTATGTCGCGTCCGCTGACAGAGCGGGCGGCGTCACGCGCGGCCTGCGGGGAGCAGGGCCGGGAGACGGTACAGGACGCTCCCGAGCCGTTCGGGGAAGCGTGGAGGATCTTGGGGCCCGGGGTGGCCTGGACGGCCTGAGCGGCGCTCTGCGGGGCGATGAACGCTGCGACGGCCGCGACGGCGAGCACCCCCGCGGTCATGTGTGGCCGCTTCACTTCGCGACACCCCAGTCCGGGTGGCCCGGCATGGGCGGGTTGTCGAGGTCGAACAGCCAATGGTCGAGGAACGTGCCGACCGAGTCGTCGCCGGTGACCTCGACGGCGTTGTCGATGAAGTCCTGGGTGGAGGCGTTGCCGTGCCGGTGCTCGGTCAGCCACGACTTCATGACGGCATCGAACTTCTCTTTCCCTATCTGCTGGTTGAGGGCATAGAGGGAGACCGCCGCGCCGTCGTAGATGTTGAAGCCGCCGAGCCCGGTGGGCTTTCCGGGCGGTCCGTCGGTCTTGCGGACCGCGTCCAGCTTGGCGTACGCGGTCTTCATCTTCTCCTCGATGGGCTGGAAGCCCTTCTCATCCGCCCACACGGCCGCGTAGTAGACGGCAGGTCCTTCGTTCAGCCAGGCGTCCTGCCAGGTCGCGGGGGTGACGGAGTCGCCGAACCACTGGTGGGTCAGCTCATGGATCATGGTGGTCGAGTAGGTGGGCCGGTCGAACCACGACGGTCCGAAGAGTGACAGGGTTTGATTCTCCAACGCGTCGCTGTAGCCGTCCCGCACGATCTGCACCCCATACGTGTCGAACGGGTAGCGCACACCGAGGGTCTTCTCCAGCCACGCCAGCTGCCCGCCGGTCTCCTCGGCGATGGGCTTGTACTTGGCCTGCTGGTCCTCGGGGATGAGGTGGCGCAGTTTCACTCCGTGCGGGCCGCGTCCGTAGAGGTAGGTCTGCTTGTTGACGGAGATGCCCAACAGCTCGGGCGCCATGGGGGACTTGAGGGTGAAGTCCCAGGTCTTCTTGGATCCGGCCGCGTCGCGGGTGCCGGTGAGGTTGCCGTTGGCGCCGGGCGTCCAGCCGTCGGGGGCGGTGAGGTGGAAGGACCAGGTCGCCTTGTCGGAGGGGTGGTCGTTGACCGGCGCGAAGGTGTCCGCGCGGGAGGCCTGGGCGGCGGAGGCGAAGCCACCGTCGGACATGTAGCGCCAGCCCGGCTGGCTGATCGGCTTGGTCCTGCCGTTGCCGTGGTAGGTCAGTTCGACGTCGAAGGTCCGGCGGTCGCGCAGGCCGCCCGCCGGGGTGACGGTGAGCTCCTGACCGCTCTGACCGGGCGTGATCGCCCACGCGGCCTTCTTGCCGTTGACCTTCACGGCGTCGATGGCCAGCGAGTCGACGTCGAGGTTGAAGGACGACAGGTCCTGGGTGGCTCTCGCCTTGATCCTCATGGTGCCGGTGAAGTCGTACGTCACCGGCGTGAAGTCGAAGGAGAGGTCGTAGTGGCGGACGTCGTAGCCGCCGTTGCCGAGGGTCGGGAAGAGGGGGTCGCCGACGCCGTCCGCGCCCGGGGTCGGGTCGAAGGGCGCCGCGTGGGCGGGGAGGGCGAGCGCGAGGGTGGCGGCAGCGGCCGCAGCCGCTGTCGCGGCACGTGCGGTTCGGGTCCTGTTCTCAGCCATGGAGCCGCAACGTAGTAATCGCTTACCGTCAGCGTCAACACCCGTGACACACCGCTTACCTGGCGAGATCACCGGCCACTCCCTCGACCTGTCGGCACTTTTCCGTACGCGCTTACTGATCGGGGGCGGCGGCACACGATCCCGTGCCGCCGTCTCGTGCCGCCGTCTCGTGCCGCCGTCTCGTGCCGCCGTCTCGTGCCGCCGTCCCACCGCGGCGCGTGTTCTCCGTAGAGGTGGGTTCACCCGCACTGTGGGACAGGGCTGTCAGAGCTCGCAGAACTCGGTCTCGACGGCCGCGTCCTCCAGTCGTTGCTCGCCCCAGTCGCCGTTGCGGTTCATGGTCATGACGCGCCGGCCGTCCGCCGAGGCGAGCGTCCGGGTCGCGGAGCCGGGGATCATGCCGCCGTGGCCCCACGCCCAGCAGTCCTCCTTGAGCTTGAACTGCCGTATGCCGAGGCCGTAGCGGTCCTGTGGACCACCGTGTCCCTTGTCCCCGTCGACGTGGACCGCGTCGAGCAGCTGACGCTGCTGGGCGGGCGGCAGCAGCTCACCGGCCAGCAGCTTGGACATGAAGGTGTTCACGTCTCCGACGGTCGAGATCATCTGCCCGGCGGAGAACGCGACGGTGGGGCTGAACTCGGTGACGTCGCGCACTTTCGCCTCCGGCCCGTCCTCGAACAGCGTGGAGTAGTGCCTCGCGTGGGGGGCGGGCAGTCGGGGCGAGGCGCCTGGCACACTCGTGCCGCGCAGGCCGAGCGGCCGGATGACAAGACGCTCGACCGCCTGCGCGTAGGTGCCGCCGGTGGCCTTCTCGACCACCATGCCGGCGAGGATGTAGTTGGTGTCGGAATAGTCCCACCTGCCTGGCCTGCCGGGCCTGCTGCCCTGCTCCGGCTGGAAGTTGGGCGGGTGGGCGAGCGCGATGTCCACCAGCTCTTCCGGGGACCACCTGGTGTGGCGGTTCCGGTCGAACTCGTCCCCCGCGTACAGGGCGCGGAAGCCCTCGTCCATGTTGTAGTCGAACATGCCGCTCGTGTGGTTGAGCAGGTGCCGCACGGTGATGTTCCCGGGCCGGTAGCCCTTGCCGCGCACCACCCCGGGCAGCCATTCCTCCACGCTGTCGTCCAGCGAAATCCTGCCCTCGGCTTCGAGCCCGAGCAGCACCGTGGCGGTGAAGGTCTTGGTCACGCTGGCGATACGGAACTTCTCGCTGGTGCTCCTCGGCCGCTCGGTGACCAGGTCACCGACACCGGCCCGGCCATCCCAGACACCGCGCGCGTCTCGTATCCGGGCGATGACGCCGGGGGTGCCTTGCGCGACGATCTCGTTCAGTACGGCCTGGGTCTTCGCGTGCGCGGCCTGGGTCTTCGCGTGCTCGGCCTGGGTCTTCGCGTGCTCGGCCTGGGCGTTCGGGTGCGATCGGGGCGGAGCATGGCGGGGTGGCGCGGCCGGTGCGGCGGTGGCGGCGGTGAGCGTTCCCAGGGCGACGGCTGCGACGGCAAGGGCTTTGGGGAGTCCACGAGAGGACTGTTGACGGCTCATGAGAACAGCTGACCAAGTGCCCCATCCCCACACCATCGGGAATGTCCCGGAAAGGCATCGGGGACACGACCTAGGGGACGGTACGTGAACCACCGAGCACGTACCGCAGGAGCGCGGTGAAGTAACCGGTTAACCCTCGACGGCCCCTTGCCGAGGCCATGCAGGGACAGAAAGAACGTAGAAAGATTCCCGGCCCTCTTGCGCGGCATAGCAACCGCTTACATGCTGTCGCGACATCACACCAGCCCGCACTGCCCTCACTCCCCCGCGCCCCGAACACCCTGCACACCCAGAACACCCCGCACACCCGACGCCCCGATGCCCCGACGCCTCACGGGAGTTCCCCATGCGCACGCCCCGCTCCGGCTCCACCGGTCCCAGCCGCCGCACCCTCCTCGCCGCGAGCGCCGCATCCGCCCTGGTGGCCCCGGCCGCCGGCGGCACGGCGTGGGCCGCCCCGGACGCGGACCCGTTCGGCACCCTGCTCACCCGCGCGGCAGCGCAACTCACCGGCGGCGAGTTCGACGCCGCCGACCCGGACTTCGCGGCGGCGCTGAAGGTCCTTGACACCCAGGCGGCGGGCTGGTGGCGGGGCTTGGACCGGTCCGCGGGCCGCAGCGCGCTGTGGGCCGACCTCTCCCCCGCGAAGGACCCGGGCAACTTCGGCCAGAGCTACACCCGGCTGCGCACGATCGCGACGGCCTGGGCCACACCCGGCACCTCCCTCAGCGACAGCGCCGAAGCGGCGGACACCCTGCTCGAAGCCCTGCGCTTCCTGCACACCGACGCCTACAACCCGGGTCGCCCCGAATCCGGAAACTGGTGGTTCTGGGAGATCGGCGCACCCCGCGCCCTGATGGACACATGCGTGCTGCTGCGCGAGAAGGTCCCCGCGGCCGACCTGGCGAAGTACGTCTCCACGGTGGCGAAGTTCTGCCCGGACCCGGACCGCCGCACCAACGCCCAGACCCTGTCGGAGACGGGCGCCAACCGCGCCGACAAGGCCGTCATCGTGGCCCTGCGCGGCCTCCTCGCGAAGGACGCCGCCACGCTGGCCCTCGCACGCGACGGTCTGTCCGACGTCCGGGACAAGGGCAGGAACAGCCTGTTCACGTACGTCACTTCGGGCGACGGATTCTACGAGGACGGGTCGTTCGTGCAGCACGGCTCCGTCGCGTACACGGGTACGTACGGCAGTGTCCTGCTCGGCAGCGCGGGACAGCTGATCGCGCTGCTCGCGGACTCCGAGTGGGCCGTCACCGACCCGAAGACGTCCGTGCTGTACGAGGCGGTGGACCGGACCTTCTCGCCGGTGGTCTTCGACGGACTGATGATGGACGCGGTGCGCGGCCGTGCGACCTCCCGCGAGAAGGCACCGGACCACAAGGACGGCGCGGCGGCCATCACCAACATCCTGCAGCTGGCGAACGGAGCCCCCGCCGCGTACGCCGAACGCTGGCGCGCCCTTGCCAAGGGATGGATCCGCCGCAACAAGACCCACCCCTACCTGAGCCTCGTGGGCGTCCCCGCTCTCGCCCGTGCCAAGGCCGTCCTCGACGACCCCGCCGTACCGGCCACCGACCGGCTCACCGGGCACTTCGCATTCGCTGACATGGACCGCGTCGTGCACCGCCGCCCCGGCTGGGCGCTCACGCTCTCGCTCTCCTCGAAGCGCATCGCCGCGTACGAGGCGGGCAACGGCGAGAACCTGCACGGCTGGTACACCGGCGACGGCATGGCCTATCTGTACGACGGCGACGACCTGGGGCAGTTCGGGGACGGCTTCTGGGCGACGGTCGATCCATACCGCCTGCCGGGCACCACCGTGGACACCCGCAAGCGCGCCGACATCGGCACGGGCGGCGGTACGGGGACCTACCGGCCGAAGAACGCCGTCGCGGGCGGCGCGGTGCTCGACGGGAGGTTCGGCGCCTCCGCGATGGAACTCCTCGCCGACGGCAGCACGCTGCGGGCCAGGAAGGCGTGGTTCTTCCTGGACAACGCGGTCATCGCCCTCGGCGCGGACATCACCGCGAGCGACGGCCGCACCATCGAGACGGTCGTCGAGAACCGGAACCTGTACGAGGACGGCGCACCCCGGCTCACGGTCGACGGACGGCGCAAGCCCTCGCACACCGGCTGGTCGGCGCCCCTGCCCGGAGCCCGCTGGGCCCACCTGGACGGCACCGGCGGCTACGTCTTCCCCGACGACCCCGCCCAGCCGTCCCCCGGCCAGGACGGCCCCCGCCTCAACGCCCTGCGCGAGACACGGACCGGCACCTGGCGGGCGATCAACACGGGCGCGGACACCGGAGGCAGCACCGCTCCGGTCACCCGCCGCTATCTGACCCTGTGGCTCGACCACGGTGTCTCCCCCGCCGCGTCCTCGTACGCCTATGTCCTCCTCCCCGGCGCGAGCGCCACCGCGACCGCAGTCTGGGCCCGCTCACGGCCGGTCCGCATCGTCGCCAACAACGCCACCGCCCAGGCCGTCGAGGCCCGCCGTCACGGACTCCTCACCGCGCACTTCTGGGGTCCTGGCAGCGCGGCCGGGATCACGGCCTCGGGCCCCTGCACCGTGATCACGCGACGCGGCGGCGACGGCATATCGCTGGCCGTGGCCGACCCGGGCCGCACCGGCACGACGGTCACCCTGGAACTGCCCTTCCCCGTACGGAAGGTGGTCCGCGCCGACGACACGGTCACGGTCGCCCCGGGCCGCCGCCCCGTCGCCACCGTCCGCGTCGAGGGCTCTCGAGGCCACACGCACACAGCACACCTGAGGTGACCGGCGCGCCCTCGCCCCGGAAGACCCACCCATAGGAAGCACGGATTAGGAAGCACGGATCCGCCATGCCCGCACCGCACCTGGCCCTGCCGCCCACCGACCGGGTCCTCTCCCCGCTCACCGGCTGGACCCGCTCCCACTGGGAGGCGCTCGCCGACCGGCAGCTGGAGGCGCTCGTCCCGTACGCGACGCCGAACTTCGCGCAGTACCGACTGCCGGGGCGTGGCAGTTGGTCAGGGGTCGTGTCGGACGGTCTTGAGGGATACGCACGGTCATTCCTCCTCGCCTCCTTCCGGATCGCGGGAGCGGGCGGCGAGGTGGACCCTCACCTCGTCGAACGCTACGCGCAGGGTCTGACAACGGGCACGGACCGCGACGCCGCCGGCGGTGAGGCCTGGCCCGAACTCAGTGACTGTTCGCAGCAGATGGTGGAGGCGGCGTCGATCGCGATCGCTCTGCACGAGACGCGCCCCTGGATCTGGGACAAGCTCGACGTCCGGGTCCAGGAGCGGGTCGTCGACTGGTTCTCCGGCTTCGTCGGCGGCAAGACCTGGGACAACAACTGGCGTCTCTTCCAGGTGGTGTCCGAGCAGTTCCTCGCCTCCGTCGGCGCCCCGTACAGCAAGGCGGACATCGACGGCGGGCTCGACCGCATCGAGGTCTGGTACCGCGGCGACGGCTGGTACAGCGACGGCGACGGGCGGAACTTCGACTACTACATCGGCTGGGCGATGCATCTGTACCCCCTGCTCTGGGCACGCATGGCGGGCCAGGACACCGAGGGGCGCGCCAAGGTCTACAGGGAACGCCTGACCCAATTCCTCGCCATCTACCCGCACTTCTTCGGCGCCGACGGCGCCCCCGTCCACCAGGGCCGCTCCCTGACGTACCGCTTCGCGGCGACCGCCCCCGTCTGGATGGGCGCCCTGGCGGACTGCACGCCCCTGGCCCCCGGCCTCACCCGGCGCCTCGCGTCCGGCACCGCGCGGCACTTCGTGGAGCGCGGCGTCCCCGACGAACGCGGGCTGCTTCCGCTCGGCTGGTACGGGACGTTCCTGCCGTCGACCCAGGCCTACTCGGGTCCCGCGTCCCCGTACTGGGCGAGCAAGGGCTTCCTCGGTCTGCTGCTGCCCGCCGACCACCCGGTGTGGACGGAGCGCGAACTCCCGCTGCCCGTCGAGGAGTCCGATCAGTACACGGCGCTCCCCCAGCCCGGCTGGCTCCTGCACGGCACGCGGCACGACGGCATCGTCCGCCTGATCAACCACGGCAGCGACCACAACCCCCTGGAAGGCCCCGCGGCCGACGACCCGCACTACGCCAAGTTCGGCTACTCCACGGCGACCGCCCCCGAGACAGCCCCGAGCGCATGGGAACGCACCGTTGACAACCACCTCGCGCTCCTCGCGCCGGACGGCTCTCCCTCACGCCGCCGCCGCATCCACCCGGTGCGGTGCGAGGGACGCGTGGCCTCCTCCCGTCACGACGCACAACTGCCGGGTATCGAAGGCGAGTTCCCCATCGCGTCGACCAGTGCGCTGCACGGCCCCTGGGAGATCCGCGTCCACCGCGTCGAGGCCCCGGCAGGCGTGACGGTACGCGAGGGCGGCTACGCGGTCGCCGACGAGGCACAGCCGTACGCCGAGCAGGGGCCCGGCTGGGCCCTCACCCGTACGGAAGCCGGGCTGACCAGTGCCGTCGTCGCGCTCCACGGCTGGGACGAGGGGGCGGCGGGCATCGCCCGGGAGGTGGCGGCCAATGCCTACGGACCGCACTCGGCCACGCCGTATCTGACCTTCGCCGGCCACGCGGGCGGCGAGAGCACCCACGTAACCCTGGTCGTACTGTCTCAAGACACCGTCCAGCCAACGGCGTTGCGGGAGTCCATCACTTGCACGGTGGACGGCGACACCGTCCGCGTCCGCTTCCCCGACGGCACCCTGCTGGAGGTGTGAGCGTCAAAAGGGCGCCAGATCGCGCCGTCAGATCCCGCCGTCCTCCCGGCGGTGAATCTGCTCGATCAGCTCCGCCGCCATCGCCTTGATCGTCTCCAGACCCGCTCTGCCCCAGGGCCGGGGCTCGACGTCCACCACGCAGATGGTGCCGAGCGCGATGCCCGTGCGGTCGATGAGCGGGGCGCCCAGGTAGGAGCGGATGCCGATCTCGTCGACCACCGGGTTCCCCGCGAAGCGCGGGTAGTCGCAGACGTCCTCCAGCACGAGGGCCTTGCGCCGCACGATCACATGCGGGCAGTACCCGTAATCGCGCGCCATGTACCGGAACGCCGCGTTCTCCGCGGCCGCCGTGGCGGTCAGCTCGGAGCCGGCGCCGTCGTCGTCAGGGGTGTGCAGGCCCGCGAAGAACTGCCGGTTCTCGTCAATGAAGTTGACCATGGAGTACGGCGCTCCTGTGACCTCGGCCAGGCGGTCGGCGAAGGCGTCGAAGGCGACGTCCGGACGGAGTCCTATGCCGAGTCTGCGCAGCCGCCGCACCCGGCTCGGCGCCTCCGTGTCGACGGGAGTGAGCAGCAGGGGTGCGGTCGAGTCGTACATCAGGTGTGGGCTCCGTAGCTCGGGGCGGCCGGGGCGTGGGCGAGGAGGTGTTTGACGAGGGTGAGGAGGGTGGCGATGCCCGAACTGGAGATCCGCGCGTCGCATCGCACGACGGGCACCTGCGGATCCAGGTCGATGGCGGAACGCACCTCTTCGGGCTCATAGCGGTGGGCGCCGTCGAATTCGTTGATCGCGACGATGAATCCCATGCCGCGCTGCTCGAAGAAGTCCACCGCCGCGAAGCAGTCCTCAAGGCGGCGGGTGTCGGCGAGGACCACCGCGCCGAGCGCGCCTTCGGAGAGTTCGTCCCACATGAACCAGAAGCGTTCCTGGCCGGGCGTTCCGAAGAGGTAGAGCACGTGCTCCGGGTCGAGGGTGATGCGCCCGAAGTCCATGGCCACGGTCGTCGTGGTCTTGTTCTCGACGCCCGACAGATCGTCGGTGCCCTCGCTGACCGTGGTGAGGAGCTCCTCCGTGCTCAGCGGCGCGATTTCGCTCACCGCGCCCACGAAGGTCGTCTTGCCGACCCCGAAACCTCCCGCGACCAGGATCTTCAGTGCGGTGGGGAAGGGGTCAGAGCTGTCGTCGTAGTCCATCGAGCACTGCCTCCAACAGGGACCGGTCGGTGGGGTTGTGGTAGAAGTCCGGGGCTCTCAGGGTGAGCGCCCCGCAGTCGACGAGATCGGAGAGCAGCACTTTGGTCACGACCGCCGGCAGCTTCAGCTGCGCCGCGATCTCCGCGACCGATGTGGGTGCCGCGCAGAGCCCGAGCGCCTCCGTGTGCTCGGGCCCGAGGTAGCCGGTGACCGGGCCTCCGGTGGCCATCACCTGGGTCAGGAGGTCCAGTTGGGCGGTCGGTCTGGTCCGCCCGTCGCTGACCGTGTAGGGCCGGACGAGCCGTCCGGCGGATTCGTCGAGCCATGGCCCGTCGTGCGGGGCCGCCACGCTCAATGCCTCATCGGGGCGGGTTCACCGGCGGGTTGCCGAGGTGCGGTGAGGAGGTAGGGGCGCACGCTCTTGACCAGCATCGTCATCTCGTAGCCGAGCACCGCCGCGTCCGCGTCGCGCCCGGCGAGCACCGCGAGACAGGTGCCGGAGCCCGCCGTGGAGACGAACAGGAGGGTGGAGTCGAGTTCCACGACGACCTGGCGTACGTCGCCGCCGTCCCCGAACCGGATGCCCGCGCTGCGCCCCAGTGAGTAGAGCCCGGAGGCGAGGGCCGCCATGTGGTCGGCGCTGTCCGGGTCGAGGCCATGGACCGACTTCACGAGCCCGTCGGAGGAGAGCAGGACCGCGCTGTGGGTGTGCGGCACGCGCTGCACGAGTCCGCTCATCAGCCAGTCGAGGTCGGATACCTGCCCGGTCGGCGCATCGCTCGCCATGGTGGATCGACTCCTTGAGGTACGAGGGTCTGCCGGGGCAGACGTGGTGCTGGCGGGGTGGTGCGGTTCAGCCACCCTGGTCGCCCCCGTCGCGGGGGGCGTCGAGGTCCGGTCCGGGTGCCGGGTCGCGCGGCTCCTGCGCGGCGGCGAGTCCGATGCCGCGCTGGAAGGCGGCCATCAGGCCCGGGTCGTGCCCGACGTGGTGTTCGCTCTCCGGGCGGGGCGACGGCGCGTCCCGCAACTGGGGCGCGATGTGTTCCTGGGCGCGCCGCTTGGGCAGTTGGGGCTTTCCCACCCGGCCGCGTACGGCGCCGCCGTTGAGAGGGGTCGGCGGCGCACAGGCGTTCTCGGCGGCGGCCTGCCGGTCCTCCGGCCGGATCCCCGGCACGGCTTCGGCCGGCGTCGGCCTGCCCTCCCTGCCCCGTACGGGCAGCGGGGCGGGCGGGGATCCGTGGGCCACGGGAGCGTGCCGTGCGGCGGGCGGCGGGGGCGGGGGCACGTCCCGCTGCGGCTGCCGGGGCACGGCCACCGGTTCCGGGTGGGGAGCCGGTGCGGGCGCCTGGGCCGGTTCGCGTGCACCTCCGTGAGTGACCGGCGGTGCGGCTTCCGGGGCCCGCTGCGGGCGACCCGCGGCGACGGGCTCGTTCTGGGGCTCGGCACCCAACAGGCCCTGCGGCAGGATCAGTACGGCCTGCACGCCTCCGTAGATGTTGGTCTGGAGGCGGACCGCGATGCCGTGCCTGCGGGCGAGCGCGGAGACGACGTAGAGGCCGATCCGCCCGTCCTGGAGGAGGCTCGCGACGTTGACCTGGTCCGGGTCGGCGAGCAGGTGGTTCATCTTGTTCTGCTCGGTCAGCGGCATGCCGAGGCCGCGGTCCTCGACCTCGACGGCGAGCCCGGCCGTCACCAGGTTGGCGCGCAGCAGGACTTGGGTGTGCGGGGCGGAGAACACCGTGGCGTTCTCGACGAGTTCGGCGAGGAGGTGGATGACGTCGGCGACGGCGTGGCCGCGCAGGGTGCCGGCGATCGGCGGCACGAGCTTGACCCGTGAGTACTGCTCGACCTCGGCGATGGCCGAGCGGAGCACCTCCGTCATCGAGACGGGGTTGCTCCACTGGCGCCGCGACATGGCGCCGCCGAGCACGGCGAGGTTCTCGGCGTGCCTGCGGGTGCGGGTGGCCAGGTGGTCGACGTGGAAGAGGCCCTTGAGCAGCTCCGGGTCCTCGACCTCGTTCTCCAGCTCGTCGAGGATCGAGATCTCGCGGTGTACGAGGGACTGCAGCCGCCGGGCCAGATTGACGAAGACCTCGACCTTCTGTTCGCTGCCCGCGTGGCTGGAGAGCTGCGAGGCCTGCACGACGGCGGTGACGGCGACGTCCTGGGCCCGGGACAGCTCGACGGCGAGCAGCCCGAAGTCGTCGCCTTCCGCGGCGGATCTGGCGGGAGTCCTGTGTGCGGGCGGGCCGTCGCCGCGGCGCAGCTTCTCGACGACTTCCCGCAGCTCGGCCTGTCCGCGCGCGGTGGTGCGGCGCAGGGTGCCGACCCGTTCGCGTACGGAGGCCGCGGTGCGGTCGGCGGCGACGGCCGCGATGACGACGCTGGCCAGGCTGATGGCCCCGGCGGCGGCGAGGATGAGGAGCAGCGCGGGTTCGGGCGGGCGGGGGGCCGACCGGACGATGAACAGCACGGCGGCACCGGCGCAGAGCGCCACAGCGACGGCGGGCAGGACGGCGATGCGCAGGAGCTGGGGTCGTATCCGGGCCTCGGGCAGCACCGTGACGGGTCGGCTCCCGGGCCTGCCGTGCCGCCCGCCCTCACGGCGGTCTGCGCGGGCTGCCGGTGCACGGAGGTGAGACATCAGCGTCCTCGGTCAGGGAGCGGGCTCCGACGGGCGCGCGACGCATGGCTTCGCGGCATCGCCGTACCGGTCGGGAGGGCACAGGCAGGACCGCTGCCATGATCCCTGCGTCGACCGGTGGACACTCACGGTAGTCACCAACGCTTCATGTGCGGGAGGCAGTTGACAAAGTCCGGCACCCAGCGTCCCGCTCTGGTATGACGCGTCGCACGGCCGTCCGAATTCGGGGAGGGAATCCTGTTGAGCCTCCGCCGTACGTCGGCGAGAGTCTGTGCCATGGAGTTCTTCTGCTACCACCGCGACCGGCCCGGCTCGACGGCGTTGCGCGAGAAGCTGTTGGAGGACCACTGGTCCTACATGGACCGGTACGCGGAGGAGTTGATCGCACGGGGGCCGACCTTCGCCGCCGACGGCGAGACGCCGAGCGGCAGCGTGCACATCGTCGACCTGCCGGACCCCGCCGCCGCCCGCGCGTTCGCCTTCGAAGAGCCCAACTACCAGGCGGGCGCGTACCGGGACGTGCTGCTGCGCCGGTGGCGCAACACGCTGCGGCGCACCATGTGGGACTTCCCCGGTGGCGCCACCGGGGGCAACCGCTACCTGGTCATCGGCCTCGGCTCGGGCGGGGCCGCCGACCTCGACGTGCCGCCCGCCGACGATGAACTGATCGCGTACGGGCCGCTGCTGTCCGACGACGGCTCCGACTGGCTGGGCACGGCGGCGCTGGTCCGGGCCCCGGACCCGGCGACGGCACGCGCCGTCCTGACCCCGGACCGGTACGCCGGCATCGAGGTGCACGACTGGGAGTTCGGCGGCCGACGTTAGCGAGCCGACGAGCCGACAGGGGCCCGACGCCTCCTGTGTGGCCGACGCCTCCCGTATGACCGAACGACCTCAGCCGACCCGCGCCGCCTCCGGCTCCCCGGTGCCCTCCGTACGCCCGGTGGGGGCGGAGAGCTCGGCGGCAGCGGCGGTGACATCCGGAAGCGACCACCCGCCATCCGGCTCGATCGCGACGCCGCGCCACCACGGCTCCGCCGGAACGGAGTCCGAAGCGGGCTCGAACGGCTCACCCGGGACAGGCAGCGCGATCTTCGCCCCCAGGCGGCCCGCCGCGGCGACCGTGCCCTCGCCCGGCGCGGACCACGGGTGCGGCGCGAGGTTGAACGTGCCCCAGTGGATCGGCAGCATCACACCGTGGGGCCGCCCGCCCTGGAGGTCCAGGTGCGCGCGCATCCCTTCCTCGGGCGTCATGTGGATGTCGGGCCAGAACTCGCTGTACGCCCCGATCTGGATCATCGTGACGTCGAACGGCCCGTGCTCGGCGCCGATCTCCCGGAAGCCGGTGAAATAGCCGGTGTCCCCGCTGTGGTAGATCCGGTGCTCGGGTCCCGCGACGGCCCAGGACGCCCAGAGCGTGTGCTGCTGGTTGCGCAGGCCGCGGCCGCAGAAGTGGCGCGCGGGCGTCGCCGTCAGGGTCAGGCCGCCCACCTTCGCGGACTCGTTCCAGTCGAGCTCGCGCAGCCGGTCGGCGGGGACGCCCCAGCGCTCCAGGTGGGCGCCGACGCCCAGCGGCACCGCGAAGACCGTGTCCGTCCCTGCCAGGGCCCGGATGGTGGGCATGTCCAGGTGGTCGTAGTGATCGTGCGAGATGACCACGACGTCCACCGGGCCGAGCGCCGCGAGCGGCACCGGCACGGGGTGCAGCCGCTTGGGTCCGACCCAGGAGAAGGGCGAGCACCGCTCGCCCCAGACCGGGTCGAAGAGCACCCGCTGCCCGTCGATCTCGGCGAGCACGCTGGAGTGCCCCATCCAGGTGATCCGCAATCCGCCGACCGGGGGCCTCGCGAGGTCGGCGAGGGTCGTGGCGTGCACCGGGACGGTGCCCGTGGGGCCGCGCCGGATCCGCTCCTCCTTACGGAAGTAGATCTTCGCGAATTCGAGCGTCGAACCGGTGGGCCGGGTCCGCGCACCCTCGGGGTTCTGGAAGGACCCGTCGGCGAAGTTCGGCGATCTGTGGATCCTCGCGAGCCGCTCACCGGCCGGATCCGCACCGAAGGGCGCGGTCCTGAGCGAGCGGAGCCCAGAGCTCAGCGAACGGGACACAGCACCTCCTGGAAGGGGTAGGCAGATCTCCATTATGGGCGCCGCCTCCGACAGCGGCCGTCCGGAGGGGTCCGCACCGGCCACGCACGCGTCGGCGCGTGATGTACTCCTACTGATCCCCCATTCAGTAGGAGTCCGCTCCATGCCCCTTCTCTCCCTCACCTGGACCGACCACATCACCGGCCACCGGGGTTTCCTGGTCATCGACCGTCTCGTACGCTGTGTCTGCAGCGGCGGTCTCCGGATGCGTCCCGGCTGCACCCTCGACGAGGTCGCGGGCCTTGCCCGAGGGATGACGATGAAGGAGGCCCTGCACTACGACCCCAGCGCCCGCTACATCCCGCTCGGCGGCGCCAAGGGCGGCATCGACTGCGACCCGCGCGCCCCGGAGGCGTACGACGTCCTGGTCCGCTACCTGAAGGCGATGCGCCCGTACATCGAGAGCTCCTGGACGACGGGCGAGGACCTGGGACTGACCCAGGACCTGGTCGACGAGGCGGCGGCGGAAGCAGGCTTGATCTCTTGCGTCCAGGCCGTCTACCCGCTCCTGGACGACGAGAAGACGGCCCGCGGGCGCCTGGCGGACGCGTTCGCCGTGGAGGTCGACGGGATCGGCCTGGACGAGCTGGTCGGCGGCCACGGAGTCGCCGAAGCGATTCTCTCGGCCCTCGACCGCGCGGGTCTTGCGCACGCGGGCGCGCGCGTGGCCGTGCAGGGCCTGGGCACGATGGGCGGTGCGACCGCCCGCTTCCTCACGCGCGCGGGTCTGACGACAGTGGCCGTCGCCGACATCAAGGGCACGATCGCCAACCCGGCGGGACTCGACGTGGAGGCACTGCTCGCCGCCCGCGACGCGCACGGCACGGTGGACCGCTCGGCCCTGCGCCCCGGCGACCGCGAGCTGCCGGGTGAGGCCTGGCTGTCCACGGAGGCGGAGATCCTGGTCCCCGCGGCGGTGTCGTACACGATCGACCAGGACAACCAGGTGCGCATCACGGCCCGTTGGATAGCGGAGGCGGCCAACATGCCGGTGCTGCCCGAGGCGGAGCGCCTCCTCGCGGAGCGCGGCGTCACCGTCCTGCCGGACGTCGTCGTCAATTCCGGTACCAACGCCTGGTGGTGGTGGACGCTCTTCGGCGACATCGGGCCCGACGCGGACGAGGCCTTCGCGCACACGCGCCGCTCGATGCGGGCCCTGGTCGACGTGGTGCTGCGGCGCGCGGAGGCCGACGGCACGACGCCGCGTGCGGCCGCCCACGCGCTGGTGGCCGACCGGCTGCCGGTGATCGGGGAGCGGTTCGGCTGGTACGCGAACGCATAGCGGGAGGTGGATAGGCTGCCCGGCGTGGCGAGAGTGCGGTTGAGCGTGGCGGAACGGCGGGCGGAGCTGCTTGCCGCCACCGTCGAACAGATCGAGGCGCGTGGCGTGGCGGCCGTGCGCATCGCGGACGTGGCCGCGGCCCTCGGGGTGAGCAACGCGCTGGTCCTGTACCACTTCTCCACCAAGGAGAAGCTGGTGGCAGCGGCCTTCACGCACGCCGCGGAGGGCGACCTTGCCCGTCTCCGCGCCATCCTGAGCCGCCGCACCACGGCCCTGCGCCGCCTGCGTGCCGCCGTCCGCTGGTACGCCCCCACCGGCCAGGCCAAGGGCTGGCGCCTGTGGATCGAGGGCTGGTCCGCCGCACTGCGCGAGCCCACCCTGCGCACGGTGACGCGCGACCTGGACCAGCAGTGGAAGGCCGCCCTCGCGGAGGTCATCGGGGAGGGTGTCTCGGCAGGCGAGTTCACCTGCGCCGACCCCCGGGCCACTGCCCTGCGCCTCACGGCCCTGCTTGACGGCCTTGCGGTGCAGATGACGACCTACGAGGACGCGCTGCCCGGCGTCCGCGCGCTGGCGTGGGTGGACGAGGCCCTGAGCCGTGAACTGGGCCTGGCCCCTGCCGGATCGCCGGCGGGCTGACCCCGCACGCGACGAAGCCGCCTGCCCGGTTCTCCCCCGAGGGCGGACGGCTCACGTCAGGCGTCCAGAGATCGAAGCCGGTGCAGGCGACGAGGTGCTCTGCCGGCTGAGCTACACCAGGTTTTCCGTGGGCCACCGCTCAGGAAGCGGACTCGATGTGCATCCTGACGGTGTACGGGTCCACGCTCCCCTTCGCCTCCACGTGATCCCCCGACGACTCGCCCCTGAGCCGCCGCCCGAACCACGGCACCAGGTACTCGCGCGCCCAGTTGATGTCGTCGCGCCGCACCTCGAGCGTGCCGCGGGGCGGCTCCGGGGGCCACGGCTGGTCCGGGTCCGCGGGGACCTCGAGGCCGAGGACCTGGGCCGCGCGGAGCGCCACGCGCGTGTGGCCCTCGGCGGAGAGGTGCAGGCGGTCGCCGTCCCACGCTCGGCGGTCCTGAATGGTCTTGAGGGACCACAGGTCGAGGACCGGACAGCCGTAACGGTCGGCGATCGCGCGGACATGGCCGTTGTACGTGGCGATCTTGCCGCGCAGGTGCTTGAGAACCGGCACCCCGCGCGTGTCGAACCCCGTGGTCACCATGACGGTGCCGACCGACGACGTGAGGTCGGCGACGGCTCGCTCGAAGCGCTCGGCGACCTCGTCCGGGTCGGTGCCGGGGCGGATGATGTCGTTGCCGCCCGCGCAGAACGTCAGGAAGTCGGGGCTCAGCTCCTTGGCCAGGGGCACCTGGTCCGCGACGATCTGGTCGAGCAGCTTGCCGCGCACGGCGAGATTGGCGTACTTGAAGGTGTGCTCCGGCATCCGGTCGTCGAGCAGCACGGCAAGGCGATCGGCCCAGCCGACGAACGTTCCGTCAGGACCGGGGTCCCCCACGCCTTCGGTGAAGCTGTCGCCGACCGCTGCGTAGGAGGTGAATGTGTCAGGGATGAAGGATGTCGACTCTGCTCTCACGTCGTCGTATCTTTCACCTCTCTAAGTGACCTACGCCACCGTAGGGAGGGGTTGACGGGGGGTGAGATAAGCCACCGGTCAAGTTTCTTCCAAGCCAGGAATACACGGCGGGTCCCGGCGCCGCTTACATACGGCGGAAGCGGAACACCGCGGCGTCCAGGTCTCCGCGAAGTCCCGTGCGCAGTCCGTGGTGCAGCAGCACCGCGCCCCGGTGGGCCTTTCCCGTCTCCTGGCACACGTACGACGCCGTGGGGTCGATCCCTCGCAGCCGCAACCGGGGCGGCTCCTCCCCATGGGCCTGCGCCCGCAGCCAGGCGAGGACCACGGTCTCGTCGCCGTGGACGTACTGCACCGCGCTCAGCGACTCCGAGGGCGGTCGCAGCCGGTAGAGGTCGCCGAGCTGCACTACGGGCCTGATCTCCTTGTAGAGACTCACCCAGTCGCCCGCTTCGGCGAGTTCCGCCGCGCTCCACTCCATGAGGTCGCCGCCGATGCCGAGCACGCCCGCCATCGCGCTCACGAAGCGGAAGCGCAACGTACTGACCCTGCCGTTGAGCTGAGTGTTCGGACTGTCCGTGACCCAGGCGGCCATGACCCGTGCCGGGTGCAGCTGGCTGAATCCGTCCTGGATGGCGAGCCGGTCGAGGGGGTCGGTGTTGTCGGAGGTCCACACCTGGTCGGTGCGCGCGAGGATCCCGAGGTCGATCCGGCCGCCACCGCCCGAGCAGGACTCGAAGGCGACGGAGGGGTGCGCGGCCCGCAAGCGGTCCAACAGCCCGTAGAGCGCGTGCACATGGGCGTTCCAGATCCTCTGCGGATAGTGTTCGCCCGGCCAGCCGGCGTCGCTGAAGCAGCGGTTGAAGTCCCACTTCACATAGTCGACGGGCGCGCTGGAGAGCAGCGCGTCCAGCTGCTCCCACAGATACTCCTGGACGTCGTCGCGGGCGACGTTGAGCACGAGCTGGTTGCGGAACTCCGTGCGCGTACGGCCGGGTTGGTGCTGCACCCAGTCGGGGTGCGCACGGTAGAGGTCGCTGTCCGGGTTCACCATCTCCGGTTCGACCCAGATCCCGAACCGCATGCCCAGAGCGTGCACGTCGTCGGCGAGCGGCTTGAGGCCGCCGGGAAAGCGGTCCGGGTTGGGCGTCCAGTCGCCGAGCCCGGCCCGGTCGCTGACACGCTGCCCGAACCACGCGTCGTCCACCACGAACAGTTCGACCCCCATCGCCGCGGCCCGCTCGGCGAGCACCCGCTGCTGGTCCTCGGAGATGTCGAACCCGGTGGCCTCCCAGGAGTTGTAGAGCACGGGCCGCGGCGCGGCGGCGTCCGGGATCACGTGCGCGCGTTGATAGGCGTGCCAGGCCCGGCTCGCCCCGCCGAAACCGCCGTCGCTCCACAGCCCGGCGAAGACCGGCGTCACGAGCTGCGCGCCGGGGGCGAGCAGCTCCTGTCCGGAGTCGTCGTGCCCCTGGCCCCCGGTGATCTGCACGGCGCCGTCCGGCAGCTGGCTCACCCCGATCCGCCAGGACCCCGACCAGGCAAGGGCGCAGCCGTAGACCTCGCCGCGCTCCTCGGTCGCCCCCTCCGCGTCGAGCGCGACCCAGGGCAGGTGCTGGTGCCCGGTGTGCCCGCGGCGGCTGCCGATGACCTTCTCGCCGTACGTGATCTCCGACCGCACGAGCCGTGCCTCGGCCGCCCAGCGCCCATGCAGCTGCGAGAGCCGCCAGCGCTCGCGCGCGGGCAGCGTCCAGGTGGCGGAGTCGGCGCGGAGCAGCTCCAGTTCCGGTGCGTCAGCGGGCCCCTCGTGGCGCAGGACGGCGTACCGCTCGATGACGTCCCCGCGTGGCCGGTAGACGAGCGTGATCCCCAACTGGTGTACGGTGTCGACGAATTGGAGCCGAAGTTCGTCGCGCTCGGTCACGGCCTCCGAGAACCGCCACTCGCTGCCGCGCACCCCGGCGCCCCGTACGGACAGCGCGGGACGCACGAAGCGGCGCCCGCCCTCGACGGGATACTCCTCGCGCCCGTCGAGCCGTGACTCGAAGGGCCACTCCGCGGGCAGCGGCTCCGCCGCGAGCGCCTCGGCGTCGGCGAGCGCGATGCGCGGCCCCCAGTGCAGGTGAAGGAGCTCGTCGCCGTCCGTGAGCCGCAACGCGTAACTGCTGGTGGGGCCCGAGAGCAGCCACGTACGGCCGTCTTCGCCGACCTCGATCATCGATCCCCCACAGCTCCGACCCGATGCGCGTACGTACATCATCAAGGGGGTTCACCTGTGAGGCAACGCTCATGCACCGGCAGTGATTGCCTCAGGAACCCATGTCGTATGGTCGAAGTCGCACCCCCACCGGCGAGTCGCGCCGGCGGCCGGAGGGGAGGAGCCCCCGTGACGCAGCAAGTCCCGTCGACAGAGCTGTCGGAGCCCGATCTCGCCGGAGTCCGCAACTTCCGTGACGTGAGCGGACTTCCGACCGTCGACGGCCGCAGGGTCCGGCAGGGCCGCCTCTTCCGCAGCGGTCACCTCGCGCACGCCACGGCGGCCGACGCCGCGTTCCTCTCCACCCTCGGTCTGCACACGATCTACGACTTCCGCAACGCGGCCGACCAGCGGCTCGAGGGCCCGGACGTCGAGCTGCCCGGCGTACGCAACGTGAACCTGCCGCTGACCGACCCGGCCCACGGCGCCGAGTTCTGGAAGATGGTCCGCGACGGCGACCTGGACCAGCTGCGCGCGGCCCTCTCCGATGGGCAGGCCGCCGGGCGCATGTCCGACACGTACCGCGAGATCATCAAGGACCGCACCGCCGAGCACAGCCGAATACTCCACGAGATGGCCGCGGACAGCGTCCCCGCGCTGATGCACTGCGCCGCGGGCAAGGACCGCGCGGGCCTCTCGATCGCCGTCACGCTCCTTGCCGTCGGTGTCGAGCGCGACGCCATCGAGGCGGACTACCTGGAGTCGAACGCCATCCACCGCCGCTACAAGGTCCGCCGCGGCGACAACTCCCCCAGCGCCATGCCCCCCGAGGTCATGCAGCTGCTCAGCCCGCTCTTCGAGGCCCGCGCCGAGTATCTGGCCGCCGCCTTCGAGACGATCGAGCAGACCTGGGGCGACACGGACACCTACCTCGCCGAGGGCCTCGAACTCGCCCCGGAGACCCGCGAGCGGCTCCGCGAGCACCTGCTGGACTGAGCGGGCCCGCGTACGGCTACTGGTTCTGCGCGCCCAGCGAGAACAGCAGGTAGATGAAGGCCGCGAAGAGATGGCCCACGGCGACGTAGACGATCAGCCGGATCCAGAGTCCGCGGGGGAACTTCTCCTCCAAGGACATGGCCTTCTTCGCAGGTGCGGGGTCGGGGTCGGGCTGCCGCGCTTCAGGTTCCGTCATCGCTGGTCTCCCGTGGTGGGGCTGTGCGAGGTCCCGCCGAGGCACAGCGCGGTGGCGGGACTCTGCAGCAGGGTGTGGACGAAGAGAAGATCGGCGCCGAGGTGGTCGGCGGCGGCGATCCGGTGCGGGGTCAGCGAGTCGAAGTGCGCGCTGTCCCCGGGTTCGAGCGTGTGCGTGGTGTCGCCGAGCCGCAGCCGAAGGCGCCCTTGAAGGACGTACAGCCACTCCTCGCCGGGATGGACGCGCACGATGTCGCCCTGCGCCCCGTGCGGCACGTGCACCCGCAGCGCCTGCATGCCGCGGGCCTGCGCGCCCGCCTGCCAGTAGGTCCAGCCGCCCGCCCGTGTCGGTTCCATGTCCGCGGCGCGGACGACCGCGTCCCGGTCCGCGGGCGTCTCGCCGAGCAGCTCGGAGACCGTCGTACCGTAGGTGCGGGCCAGCGCGAGCAGCATCGGCAGTGACGGCTGGCGCTGCCCGGTCTCCAGCCGGGAGAGATGGGCGGGCGAGAGCCCGGCGGTGCGGGCCGCTGCCTCCAGCGTCAGCGCGGCACGTCGCCGCAGCTCACGCAGTTGCGGGGCAACTGCGGGAAGGGCCTCCGGGTCGAGCGGCTCGGGCTCGGCTTTGCTCATACCTCGATTGAGCCAGGCTCTTGCCCCCGAGGCAACTTTCTTGCCTCAGAGGCAAAAGTCGGCCTGCACGCGTATCAGCGGTTCGCGACCGCCTGCTTGACCAGCGTCTTCCCGAAGTCCCACATCAGCCCGCCCCCGCTGTGCGCCTCGTCCATCACCGCGGTGAAGGCCTCCACGAAGCGGTCGACCTCCCGTTCCCCGACGGTCAGCGGCGGGATCAGCTTGATGACCTCCAGATGGTCGCCGGAGACCTGGGTGAGGATGCGGTGCTTCTGCAGCAGCGGCACGACGACCATCTGCGCGAAGAGCCCCTTGCGCGCCGCTTGCAGCATCGTCCAACGGCCGCGCAGCTTCAGCGACTTGGGCCTCCCGAACTCGATGCCGACCATAAGACCCCGGCCGCGCACCTCGCTCAGCAGCTCATAGCGGTCGACGAGGGCGCTGAGCCGCGACTTCAGGAGCTCCCCGGTCACGCGCGCGTTCTCGACGGTCTTCTCGTCCTCCATGACGGAAAGGACGGCGAGCCCGGCCGCCATGGCCTGTGCGTTGGACCCGAAGCTCGCCGAGTGCACGAGCACCCGGTCCATGGACGAGTAGACCTTCTTGAAGATCCAGTCCTTGCCGAGCGTCGCGCCCACCGGCACATAGCCGCCGGAGAGCGCCTTCGCGACACACACCAGGTCCGGCTCGACGCCTTCCTCGTGCTGGTAGGCGTAGAACTCGCCGGTCCTGCCGAGGCCCGTCTGCACCTCGTCGGCGATGAGCAGCGCCTTGTGCCGGTGCAGCAGCTCCTGGGCGGCGAGCAGATAGCCGGGCGGCGTCTCGTGCACGCCCTTGCCCTGGATGGGCTCCAGGATGAGCCCGGCCACGTCGCCCTTCGCCAACTCCTTGCGCAGGGCCGCCAGATCACCGAGCGGGACGGCGGTATCGGGGAGCAGCGGTGCGAACCCGTCCCGGAAGCCCGACTCGCCGTTCACCGAGAGGGACCCGGTCGTCAGGCCGTGGAAGGCGTGCGTGCAGTACAGCACCCTCGGCCTGCCCGTCGCGTACCGCGCGAACTTCAGCGCGGTCTCGACGGCCTCCGTGCCGCTGTTGCCGAAGAACACCCGGTCCAGGTGCGGACTGTGGGTGAGCAGCTTCTCGGCGAGCAGACCGGGCAGCGGCTGGCAGTCGAAGCGCGTCAGATCGGCGAGCGAGGCATCCAGGACGTCGTGCAGCGCCTTGCGTACGACGGGGTGGTGGCGGCCGAGGCCCATCACCCCGAAGCCCGCGAGCATGTCGAGGTAGTCGTTGCCTTCCGCGTCCCAGAAGTACGCGCCCTCGGCCCGTTCGTAGACCTTGTCGAAGCCGATGGTGTGCAGCATGCGCGGCAGCTGGTGGTTCAGGTGCCGCGCGTGCAGTTCGTAGCGCTCGGCGCCCCGCTCGGCGAGGAGTCTGCCGAGGTCGAACTCCTTGGTCATGCTCCGTGCTCCTTGGCTGCCAGTGTGGCGCTGATCCGCCCCGCGATCTCGACCGGGGTGAGCCCCAGGTCCGCGAGCACCTCGGCTCGCTTGGCGTGCGCGAGGAACTGCTCGGGGATGCCGAAACGCCTTACGGGTACGTCCACTTCGGCGTCGCCCAGCGCGAGTGCGATCGCGGCGCCGACCCCTGCCGCCCGGCTGTTGTCCTCCACGACCCCCACGACCCGGTGCCTCGCGGCCAGCGCGGGCAGCTCGGCGTCGACCGGCTTGACCCAGCGCGGGTCCACCACGGTGCAGGTGAGGCCCCGCTCCCGCAGCAGCTCGGCGGCCTGCAGGCAGACGGGCGCCATCACGCCGACCGCCACCAACAGGACCTCGGAGTCGGCGTCTTGGCTGTCCTGACTCAACACGTCCATGCCGCCGATCCGGTCCACGGCGGGAATCGCGGGCCCCACCGACTCCTTGGGGAAGCGAATGAGTGTCGGCGCGTCGTCCACGGCGACCGCCTCCCGCAGCTGCGCGCGCAGTTGGTCGGCGTCGCGCGGCGCCGCGATCCGCAGCCCCGGCACGACCTGGAGGATCGACATGTCCCACATGCCGTTGTGCGAGGCTCCGTCGACGCCCGTGACCCCGGCCCGGTCGAGGACGAAGGTGACACCGCACTCGTGCAGCGCGACATCCATCAGGAGCTGGTCGAAGGCTCGGTTGAGGAACGTGGCGTAGACGGCGACGACGGGGTGCAGGCCTCCGGTCGCGAGCCCGGCGGCCGACACCGCGGCGTGCTGTTCCGCGATCCCGACGTCCCACACCCGGTCGGGATAGGCCTGGGCGAACTTCGTCAGGCCGACCGGGCCCAGCATGGCCGCGGTGATCGCGACCACGTCCTCGCGCTCGGCCCCGATGCGTACGATCTCGTCGCCGAACACCGAGGTCCAGGAAGGCCCGTTGGAGGGTGCGAGCGGCTCGCAGGTCAGCGGGTCCATCACGCCGACCGTATGAAACCGGTCGGCGTCGTCCGCGAGCGCGGGCTCGTAGCCGCGCCCCTTCTCGGTGAGGCAGTGGATGAGGACGGGCCCGTGGAAGCGTTTCGCACGTCGCAGCGCCGACTCGACGGCCCCGGTGTCGTGCCCGTCGATCGGCCCGACGTACTTGAGGCCCAGGTCCTCGAACATGCCCTGCGGCGCGAAGGCGTCCTTGAACCCCTTCTTGGCGCCGTGCAGCGACTCGTACAGCGTGTGTCCGACGACGGGTGTGCGCTGGAGTATGTCCTTGCCCCAGGCCAGGACCCGTTCGTAGCTGTCGGTGGTGCGCAGCGTGGCGAGGTGGTTGGCGAGGCCGCCGATGGTGGGGGCGTACGAACGCTCGTTGTCGTTGACGACGATGATCAGCGGCCGGTCCTTCGCGGCCGCGATGTTGTTGAGCGCCTCCCACGCCATGCCGCCGGTGAGCGCGCCGTCCCCGATGACGGCGACGACATGGCCGCGCTCCCCCAGGACCTGACGCGCCTTGGCCAGGCCGTCGGCCCAGCCGAGCGCGGTCGAGGCGTGGCTGTTCTCGACGACGTCGTGCTCGGACTCCGCGCGCGAGGGATAGCCGGAGAGGCCGCCCTTGCCGCGCAGCTTGGAGAAGTCCTGCCGGCCGGTCAGGAGTTTGTGTACGTAGCTCTGGTGGCCGGTGTCCCACACGATGCGGTCGAGCGGCGACTCGAAGACCCGGTGGAGGGCGATGGAGAGTTCCACCACCCCCAGGTTGGGCCCGAGGTGACCTCCGGTCCTGGCGACCGCGTGCACCAGGAACTCCCGTACCTCCTCGGCCAGTTCGTCGAGCTCGGTCTCGGTCAGCGCCTTCAGGTCCCGCGGCCCCCGAATGGTTTCCAGAATGGTCATGCTCGGGCCCCCTCTCTGGTTGATCTCAGCTCACGGTGACGGCGGGCACCCCTGAGGTGACGCCCTCGCCCTCCATCTGTGCGGCGATCTTCATCGCCTCTTCGATGAGCGTCTCCACGATCTTCGACTCGGGGACGGTCTTGATGACCTCGCCCTTGACGAAGATCTGCCCCTTGCCGTTGCCGGACGCGACACCGAGATCCGCCTCACGGGCCTCCCCCGGCCCGTTCACGACACACCCCATGACCGCCACACGCAGCGGCACTTCCATGCCGTCCAGGCCCGCGGTCACCTCGTCGGCCAGCTTGTACACGTCCACCTGGGCGCGCCCGCACGACGGGCAGGAGACGATCTCCAGGCGGCGCTGCTTGAGGTTCAGGGACTCCAGGATCTGGATGCCGACCTTGACCTCCTCGGCGGGCGGCGCGGACAGCGAGACCCGGATGGTGTCGCCGATGCCCTCGGAGAGCAGCGCACCGAACGCCACCGCCGACTTGATCGTGCCCTGGAAGGCAGGACCGGCCTCGGTCACGCCGAGGTGCAGCGGGTAGTCGCAGGCCGCGGCAAGCTGGCGGTAGGCGTTGACCATGACCACCGGGTCGTTGTGCTTGACGGAAATCTTGATGTCCCGGAAGCCGTGCTCCTCGAAGAGCGACGCCTCCCACAGCGCCGACTCGACCAGCGCCTCCGGGGTGGCCTTCCCGTGCTTGACGAGCAGCCTCTTGTCGAGCGAGCCCGCGTTCACGCCGATCCGGATCGGCGTACCGGCGTCGTTCGCGGCCCGCGCGATCTCCTTCACCTTGTCGTCGAACTGCTTGATGTTGCCCGGGTTCACACGGACAGCAGCGCAACCCGCGTCGATCGCCGCGAAGACGTACTTCGGCTGGAAGTGGATGTCGGCGATCACCGGGATCTGCGACTTGCGCGCGATCGTGGCCAGCGCGTCCGCGTCATCCTGCGTGGGACACGCGACCCGCACGATCTGGCAGCCGGAAGCGGTGAGCTCGGCGATCTGCTGAAGCGTCGCCCCGATGTCGGACGTACGCGTCGTCGTCATCGACTGCACCGACACCGGCGCCCCACCCCCCACGGCCACCGGCCCGACCTCGATGCGCCGCGAGAGGCGGCGCTCCGCGATCGGCCGGACCGGCAGCTCAGGAAGGCCCAGTGCGACAGGCGTTCCAGGGGTCATGACGTCACCCCGCGCGGTTCGCGGAGACCGTTTCGCGGGCGGCGCGGATGGACTCCTTCAGGGAGCCCATGGTGGCGAGGACGGCGGTCGGCTCGTAGCCGCAGTGCGCCATGCAGTTGGCGCACCGCGGGTCCTTGCCGCGGCCGTACTTGCTCCAGTCGGTCTCCTCGATGAGCTCCTTGTACGTCGGGACGTACCCGTCGCTCATCAGGTAGCAGGGGCGCTGCCAGCCGAAGAGCGAGTAGTTGGGGATCGCCCAGGCGGTGCACGGGAAGTCCGCCTTGCCCTCCAGGAAGTCGAGGAACAGCGGCGAGTGATTCAGGCGCCAGCGCCGCCTGTTGCCGCCCGCGAAGGCCTTCTTGAAGAGTTCGCGGGTCTGCTCCACGCCCAGGAAGTGCTCCTGGTCCGGCGCCTTTTCGTAGGCGTAGGCGGGCGACAGCATCATCTCGTCGACTTCCAGCTCGTCGTTGAGGAAGTTGAGCACCTCGATGATGTTCTGCGGCGTGTCGTTGCTGAAGAAGGTGGAGTTGGTGGTCACCCGGAAGCCACGCTTCTTGGCTTCCTTGATGGCCTCCACGGCCTCGTCGAACACGCCCTCCTTCGCGACGGATTCGTCGTGCCGCTCCCGCATTCCGTCGATGTGCACGGCGAACGCGAAGTACGGGGAAGGCGTGAACTTCTCCAGCTTCTTGCGCAGCAGCATGGCGTTGGTGCAAAGGAAGACGTACTTCTTCTTCGCCACCAACTGCCGCACGATTTCGTCGATGTGAGGGTGCATCAGCGGTTCGCCACCGGCGATGGACACCATCGGCGCACCGGATTCGAGGACGGCGCCCACGGCCTGGGCCACCGGCATGCGCTGCTTGAGCACTCCGGCCGGGTGCTGGATCTTTCCGCATCCCTCGCACGCGAGGTTGCACGCGAAGAGCGGCTCCAACTCGACGATCAGCGGAAACTTGTCACGCTTGCGGAGCTTCTGTTCAAAGAGATACGTCGCGACCTTGATGGTCTGGCGCAGCGGCATGGCCATCTGGCTCACCTCCGAGGGAGCAAAGAAGAACGGTGCCATTCGAAAAAAGCGGGAAGCACGGCACGAAGAACACGGAAAGCTGATATTCCACCGCGCACCGTGCCGATGCGGACGAGTTCGTGCTGTGGGGCGTCCACGACCACCCGGACGGCGGCAACCGGCCGGTCTCCCGCCCGCATCGCGCTGCGCAGCGTCGTGGCGGACTCCATGTCCACCGCGATCGCGCCCGTGGCGAGCAGTTCGGCGCGTTCGTGTCCGCGGACGACATGGTCGGATCCGATGAGCCGGCCGGTGTGCACGGTGCGGCCGGGCACGGCCCGCCCCAGTTCCTTGACCAGCAGATCAGTGCCGACGCAGGACGTGTGGCCGTGTGCGTCGCGCGTCTCCTCGGCGACGACCAGGTCGCCGGGGTGCATGCCGGGGGCGAGCCCGGCGCAGAAACCGGTGGCCACGACGGCGGCGTGGCGCAGCGGTTCCTTGCCGAGCGCGCCGGTGACGGCGCGCTCGGCGTTCTTGGGGCCCATGCCCGTACGGAGCACGGTGACCCGTCCGTCCGCGCCCCCGCGGTCGCCCGTGCGCAGGGCGAGGCGCTCGATGCCGAGCGCGCAGGCGATCAGCAGCGGTGCGGGGCCCGGCACGGCCGGGGTCCGGTCCATCAGCCCCCCTTGGTGGAGAGGCCCGCGAACGGCTCCCCGTTGACGTACCGGCCAAGGGCGGTGAGCGGGAACACCTGCCGGTAGAGGTGGTAGTTGATGGAGAAGTCCCAGGGGAAACCGGTGCCGGTGAAGTACGGCTCGTCCCAGGAGCCGTCGTCCCGCTGCGTCTCGGCGAGCCAGGCGACGCCCCGCTCCACAGCCTTGGATTCCCGCTCCCCTGCGGCGAGCAGCGCGAGCAGCGCCCAGGCGGTCTGCGAGGCGGTGGAGGCGCCGTGGCCCCGCCACTCCTCGTAGCGGTAGGAGCGCAGGTCCTCGCCCCAGCCTCCGTCGTCGTTCTGCACCGACTCCAGCCAGCCGACGGCGCGGCGCAGCGCGGGGTGCGAGCCGGGCAGGCCCGCCGCGGTGAGCGCGGGCACCACGGACCCTGTCCCGTATACGTAGTTGACGCCCCAGCGGCCGAACCACGAGCCGTCCGGCTCCTGTTCGGCGAGCAGCCACTCGATGCCCCGCCGGGTGCGCGGGTGGTGTGCCTTGCCCTCGACGGCGAGCATCTCGACGACGTGTCCGGTGACGTCGGCGGACGGCGGGTCGATGACCTCGCCGAAGTCGCAGAACGGCAGCCGGTTGGGGAACGGGCTCGTGTTGTCGGCGTCGAAGGCGGCCCAGGCGCCGCCCCTGGACTGCATGCCAAGCGTCCAGCGCATGCCCCGCTCGATCGCGTTCTCCAGGCGCGGGCGGTCGGGGTGCTCCACGCGGCGCAGGGCCAGGATGACCTCGGCGGTGTCGTCGATGTCGGGGTAGTTGTCGTTGTGGAACTCGAACGCCCAGCCGCCGGGGGCGAGCTGTGGCCTGCGTACGGACCAGTCGCCGGGCCGCGCGATCTCCTCGGCGAGCATCCAGTCGGCCGCCTTGACGAGCTGCGGGTGGTCGGCGGGCACGCCCGCGTCGGCGAGCGCGATGGTCGCGAGGCAGGTGTCCCAGACCGGCGACTGACACGCCTCGATCATCCGGGAGCCGTCCTCGCGCCAGACCGCGAACCGGTCGAGCGATGCCAGGCCCGCCTTGAGGACCGGATGCTCCAGGTCGTAGCCGAGCAGATGCAGCGCGATCACGGAGTAGACGGCGGGCGGCTGGATGCCGCCCCAGCAGCCGTCGTTCTCCTGGCGTTCGATGATCCAGCGAGCGGCACTGTTCATCGCGGCCTTGCGCACCTTGCGCGGGGCGACCTTGTGGTAGAGGTGCAGCGCCTTGTCGAGCCGCTGGAATACGCCGTCCCAACTCCCCATGGGAGCAAGGGGCTTACCTGGGTTCGGTACGCGCGCGTCGCTGTGCAGCTCGTCAAGCGGGAAGGGTGCGGGCCGGACGGGGCGCTTGGCGGAGACGACCGTGAGCGGCACGATCGTCTGCCGTGCCCAGCACCCGAAGTCGTAGATGTTGAGGGGCAGCCACTTGGGGAAGTAGATGAGTTCCGGCGGCAGTTCGGGGAGGTCCTCCCACTTCCACCAGCCGAAGAGGGCGAGCCAGATGCGGGTGAAGACGCGGCTCGCCGCGATGCCGCCCTGGTCGCGGATCCAGGCGGAGGCCTTCGCCATGTGCGGGTCGTCGGGTGCGTCGCCCGCCAGCCGGAGCGCGACGTACGCCTCGACGGTGGTGGAGAGTTCGCCGGGGCCGCCGAAGAAGGTGGCCCAGGTCCCGTCATCTCGCTGCTCGCCGCGGATGAAGAGCGCGGCGGCGCGGGTGGTCTTCTCGTCCCGGATCCCCAGGAACTGACGGAGCAGCAGGTCCTCGGCGTCCATCGTCACGTTCGTTTCGAGGTCGCCCTTCCACCAGCCCTGGGCGTCCTGCTGTGCGAGCAGGAAATCGGTGGAGCGTTGTATGGCGCGCGCGGCGGCGTCACGTGGCCCTGCTGCCGTCGCGACGGTCTGGACAAGTGGCTGGCTGGCCGAGGTTGCGCGGGGCGTCACCGCTCCGGTGCTTCCGTCGGTCGTCGCTGTCATGGCTTCCCCTTCGTGCAGTCGTCTTCTCTGCTGTGGGTCCGCCGTCGGCCGACGCGCTGGGCGCCGGCCGGCGACTGCGAGTCCTATATCTGCTCGATAGTGATCATCTCTTTCGTACGACGACGAAGTCGGCGAGCGCGACGAGCTGCGCCCGCACCCGGTTGGGCATCTCGACGGTGTCGAGGGCTTCGATGGCGATGGTGTGCTGGCGCCGGGCCTCCTCGGCGGTCCACTCGCGGCCGCCCGCCTGCTCGATCAGGGCGGCGCGCGCGGCGAACTCCTCCTCGGAGAAGCTGTCGAAGTCATTGCTCTTGGCGTCGGCCGCGAGCAGCTCGCCGAGCTGCTCGGACGCAGGCCCGCCAGCGGCGAGCGCGGCCACGACGGGCAGCGACTTCTTGCGCTGGCGAAGATCGCTCCAGGGCCGCTTGCCGGTGGAATCCGGGTCTCCCCAGATGCCGAGCAGATCATCGACGGCCTGGAAGGCGAGGCCGAGGTGGTAGCCGTACTTCTCCAGGACGTCGGCGGTGCGGTCGTCGGCGCCGCCGAGGACCGCGCCGATGGAGACCGCGCAGGCGAGCAGGGCGCCGGTCTTGTTGCCCTCCATCTCCAGGCACTCCTCGACGGTGACCCGCTCGCGGTGCTCGTAGGAGATGTCCTGCGCCTGGCCGTCGATCAGAGCGCGGGTCGCGGTGGTCAGGCGGCGCGTGGCGCGGCCCGCCTCGACGGTGCCGATCTCCAGGAGGATCTCGTTGGCGAGCGCGAAGAGGGCGTCGCCGACGAGGATGGCCTGGGCCGGGCCGTGCACCTTCCACACCGTGTCGCGGTGGCGGCGCTGCTCGTCGCCGTCCATCAGATCGTCGTGCAGCAACGAGAAGTTGTGCACCAGTTCGACGGCGACAGCTCCGGGTACGCCGACTTCCGGCGCGGCGCCGGCCGCCTCCGCGGAGAGCAGGGCGAGGGCGGGGCGCACGGCCTTGCCGCCGTCGCCGTCCGACGGGTTGCCCTCGGCGTCGATCCAGCCGAAGTGGTAGGCGGCGACGGTGTTCATGGGCGGCGCGAGGCGGTCCACGGCGGACCGCAGCACCGGGGTGGCCAGCGTCCTTCCGCGCTCGAGCAGTGAGGTCACGTCCACCGTGTCGGCAGCCGATTCGGCCGAGGGCACAGTCGGCACAGTCTCTCCTCTTGTTCCGGTACTGGTTGTTCCGGTGCTGGTTCTCTGGGGACCTGACCCCAGAAGGGCTGGCTTCACGCGGCCTCCTCGACGCTGAAGAGGTGATCACGTGGGCGGTCGAGTGCGGAGAGAGCGGCCCCGGCGGCGCTGATGCCACTGCGGACGGCGCTCTCCATGGTCGCGGGCCACCCGGTGGCGGTCCACGCCCCGGCCAGGTACAGGCCGGGGGCCTTGGTGCGAGCACCGGGCCGCAGCCGGCCCACACCGGGAGTCGGCGCGAACGTCGCGGTGCGCTCCCGGGTCACGAAGAAGTCCCGTACTTCGGCGCCGTGCGCGGCCGGCAGCAGCCGCTCCAGCTCCGGCAGATAGCGCTCGCGCAGCGCGGCGACGGGGGCGTCGATCTCGTCCTGGGCGGCGGACTGGGACAGCGCGATGTACTGGCCCTCGGTGAGCCCGGAGGCGTCGGTCCGGTCGAAGACCCACTGCACCGGTGAGCCGATGGCCGCGAAGAAGGGCCGCTTGAGCACCTTGCGGTCGTAGACGACGTGGATGTTGAGGATCGGCGCGGTGTCGATGTCGAGCAGCCGGTCGGGCTCGTCCAGGGCGCCGTCCGGGAGCAGGTCGTGGGTCTCGTGCTGCGGCACGGCGAGCACGACGGTCTCCGCCTCGATCTCCTCACCGGGAACTTCGACCTTCCAACCGCCGTTCCCCGTACGGGAGATAGAGGTGACGCGTGTCCTCAGTTCGGTTCGTACGCCCGCGGAGTCGAGCGCCTTGCGGGCGAGGGTGTCATGGAGATCACCGAGGGGCACGTGCGCCCAGCCGATGTCGGCGGCGCCCGGTTCGGAGAGCAGCCCGGTCTTGAAGACCATCGCGGCGAGCCCCAGCGAGGAGTCCCCCGCGACGGCGTTGAGCGTGGCCACACCGACGAGGTCCCACAGGGCCTCGACGGCTCGCGCCGACTGACCGCGTGCGGCGAGCCAGCTGCCGAAATCCTGGCCGTCCAGCTTGGGGTCGGCCGGGTCGAGCCCTTTGAGGGCGAGCGCGGCGCGCCCCACGTTGGCGCGCTCCGCGAGCGACAGATGCGGGTACGTGGCGAGGCTCGCCGCCAGGTGCAGCGGGACGGGCAGCGCGGTGCGGCGAAGTCGGCCGAGCCGGTTCCGGTCGGCGTCGAGCACGGGCACGTCGAGACGTTCCTGCAACGGTGCGAGGGCCGCTCCGTCGACGCGGTCCAGGAACCATCGGTAGGCGGTGCAGCAGCGCAGATAGACGTGCTGGCCGTTGTCCACGGTCAGGTCGCCGCGCTTGAAGGAGAACGCGAGCCCACCGAGGCGCGGCCGCCCTTCGAGCAGCGTCACGCGCAGCCCCGCGTCGGCGAGGGACAGCGCCGCGGTGATTCCGGCGAGGCCGCCGCCGACCACCACGGCGGCCCCCCGGCCCGCGTTGTCGTCGGCATCCGCGGCCGATCGCTTGCCGTCGTCGCTCATGCTCTTTCCCCCTCGGCGGTTGCAGTCTGGGACGCCGGGGCGGACCGGAGGGTTGCCCGCCGGTTGCAGGGGGCTGCCCTACGTTCACCGCATTCGCCGCGGATGCCCATCAAGTACGCCTCCTGACGGTCTGTCGGGAGATGGTGCGCGCATCGAGCCCGGAGAGACCGCGCACGGCGACATACGCCTTTTCGCGGCCCGGCAGCGAGACACGGCCACGCAGGACCGCCTCCGGCTCCCGCTCGATGCGGTCGAGAAGCCGCCGGTAGATGCCCGCCATGGCGGCGACACAGGCCCCGCTGCGCCGGTCGAGCATGGGAAGCAGGCGGTACCCCTCGGCGAACAGCGCCCGCGCCCTGCGCACCTCGAAGTGCACGAGCCCGGCGAAGTCGGAACCAGCGGGCGGCTGTGAGCCCGAGAACCCGGCGGAGCAGCCGAACTTGGCGAGATCGTCGGCGGGCAGGTACGTACGGCCGCCCTGCGCGTCCTCGCGGACGTCACGGAGGATGTTGGTGAGTTGGAGCGCGAGGCCGAGCGTGTCGGCATACTCCGGCGCGCGCTCGGCATTGAGCGCTCCCCGTTCCGTACCGAACACGCCGAGCGAGAGCCGCCCGATGGCTCCCGCCACGCACCGGCAGTAGACCTTCAGGTCCTCCCACGTCTCGTACGTCTCACCGCGGACGTCCATCAGGACCCCGTCGATCAGCTCGTCGAGCCCGCCGAGCGGGATGGGGAAGCGTGTCGCGGCGTGCGCGAGTGCCACGGCCACCGGGTCGGTGTCGTCCTCGTCCACCTTGCCCGCGCGGATCCGGGCAAGGAGGGCCCGGGTCTCGTCGAGGCGGTCGGCCTTGACGTCCGGCGCGAGCGCGCCGTCGCCGATGTCGTCCACGCGCCGCGAGAGGGCGTAGAGCGCCGACATCGCGCGGCGCTTGGGCAGCGGAAGCAGCCTGATGCCGTACGCGAAATTGCGTGCCTGCTGCCCTGTGACGGCCTCGCAGTAGCTGTATGCGGCGAGTACCGGCGCGGACACGTTCGGGCCTGACTCCACGGTCCGGCTCACCCCTCTCCTCGCAGGACCGCCCCCACCTCGCGCAGCAAACGCGGTTTGGTGGGCTTCGGCGGTCCAGGAAGTACGTCGTATCCGGCGGCGACGATCGCGGAGACCGCCGCCCTCCCCCCAGCCACGAAACCTGCAAGCAGCACCTTCAGCCTGCCGTGGACGCTACCCACCAGGGGGGTGCCTTCATTCAGGAGGCAGCGGGCGCGTTCTGCTTCATATGCAACCAGTGCGCGCACCGACGCGCCTGCTGTCGGTGCGGCCAGATCCCGCTCCTGGACATGGAAGCGCTTCATGTCCTCGGCGGGCAGGTAGATGCGGCCCTGGCCAAGGTCCTCGGCGACGTCCTGGAGGTGCTCGACGATCTGGAGGGCGGTGCACACCGCGTCCGAGCGGCGGATCCGCTCCGGCGTCGCGGTGCCGGTGATGCCGAGGACGAGGCGGCCCACGGGGTTCGCGGACAGCTCGCAGTAGGCCAGAAGGTCGTCGTAGGTCTCGTAGCGCGCGACGAGCTGGTCCTGGCGGTTGGCCTCGATCAGGCCGAGGAAGGGTTCGGGGGTGAGGCGACAGCGGCGCACGGTGGGCTGGAGGGCCCGCATCAGCGGGTGCCGCGGAGTGGAGTCGAAGACGCGGTGCAGGTCGGCCTCGAAGGCGTCAAGAAGGGCGAGCCTGTCATCCGCGGCCTCGGGGTCCACACCGAGGTAGCGGGCGTCGGCGCCGCCGGGGGCCAGGTCGCCGTCGCCGATGTCGTCGACGAGGCGGGCGTAGCCGTACACGGCCATGAGGTCGTCGCGCCAGGCGCGGGGCAGGAAGAAGGGCGCCACGGGGAAGTTCTCGTCCGCGGCCTTCGCGAGGACGGCGGATGCGTCGCGCAGCTGGAGATCATCCGTAGCCATTGCCGTCACATCTCCCGTTCTACACTGCCGACCCAATACATCCCATTTCGGACACGCCGCCCGGCCCGCCGCGAGGCGGACCGTGCCATGAGCCTGGGCGCCGCGCGATATCGCCCCACTTGCCGCGAATCAGCACCGGTACAGCTTACGTTGTACAACGCGGCATGCATCGTCGGGGTGTTCCACGCATCACAACAACACACCGATTGGCGTCAAACTTCCCTGGGCCCAAGGGACTTGAGGCAACCAAAGGGGCAGTCGAGGAAGCAGGACGCGGCAGGGCCCCGCCGGGTTGACTCCGGCGGGGCCCTGGCGCGTCCGGGCGTACGGCGGGGCTATTTGCCCGTGAACTTCTCGTACTCCTTGATGACCTCGTCGGTCGGCCCGTCCATGCGCAGCTCACCGCGTTCCAGCCACAGCACGCGGTCACAGGTGTCACGGATGGACTTGTTGTTGTGGCTGACGAGGAAGACCGTGCCGGCCTCCTTGCGGAGCTCGCGGATGCGGGCCTCGGAGCGCTTCTGGAACTTCCGGTCGCCCGTCGCGAGCGCCTCGTCGATCATCAGTACGTCGTGGTCCTTGGCGGCCGCGATGGAGAAGCGCAGGCGGGCCGCCATGCCCGACGAGTAGGTGCGCATCGGCAGGGTGATGAAGTCGCCCTTCTCGTTGATGCCCGAGAAATCGACGATCTCCTGGTAGCGCTCCCTGATCTGCTCGCGTGTCATGCCCATCGCGAGCCCGCCGAGTATGACGTTGCGCTCGCCCGTCAGGTCGTTCATCAGGGCCGCGTTCACGCCGAGCAGCGAGGGCTGGCCGTCGGTGTAGACCTTGCCCTTCTCGGCCGGGAGCAGGCCCGCGATGGCACGGAGCAGGGTCGACTTGCCGGAGCCGTTCGAGCCGATCAGGCCGATGGCCTCGCCGCGGTAGGAGGTGAAGCTGACGCCGCGCACGGCGTGCACCTTGCGTACGCCCCGCTCCTCGCCGCGCCTGATGATGCGGCTCAGTGCGGAGGTGGCGCTGCCCTTGCCCGTCTTCGCGCCGTTCACGCGGTAGACGATGTGCAGCTCGTCGGCGATGACGGTGGGGATGTGCGTCTTGTCGACGCCTGTGTCGTCAGCCACGGCCGTAGCGCTCCTCAGCCTTCCAAAAGTACACGAAGCCGCCGACGGCGACCAGCAGGGCCCAGCCCGCGGCGATCGCCCAGGTCCAGTAACCCAACGGGAGGTAGTCCAGGCCGTACCCGTCGATCAGCGCGAAACGCATCAGGTCCATGTAGATGGCCGCCGGGTTCCACTGCAGGATGTCGGCGATCCACGCCGGCTTGCCCTCGAGCATGACCGGGATGGAGAACATCACGCCGGACGCGTACATCCACGTACGCATCACGAACGGCATCAGCTGCGCGAGGTCGGGGGTCTTGCTGCCGAGCCTTGCCATGATCATCGCGAGGCCGGTGTTGAACAGGAACTGCAGGGCCAGGGCCGGGACGATGAGGAGCCACGACAGCTTGGGGTAGCTGCCGAAGCCGATCGTGATCACGAAGAGCACGATCATCGAGAACAGCAGCTGCTGGAGCTGCTGCAGCGAGAACGAGATCGGCAGCGAGGCCCGCGGGAAGTGCAGCGCACGCACCAGGCCGAGGTTGCCCGCGATCGCCCGGACACCCGCCATCACCGAGGACTGCGTGAAGGTGAAGACGAAGACACCGGTGACCAGGAACGGGATGTAGACCTCGCGCTCGAAACCCCGGTCCGCTTCCAGGATCAGACCGAAGATCAGGAAGTAGACGAGCGCGTTCAGGAGCGGCGTCGCCACCTGCCACAGCTGGCCGAGCTTGGCCTGGCTGTACTGGGCGGTCAGCTTCGCCTGCGAGAAGGCGAGGATGAAGTGGCGCCGTCCCCAGAGCTGGTGGACGTACTCGAAAAGTCCGGGCCGTGCGCCGCTGACGGTCAGACCGTACTTGGCGGCGAGATCGGCCCGGGAGAGCCCGTCATCGGGCGACGGAGTCGACGGAGATGCTGTCACCGTGACTCCGCCGTCATGCGTTGTCTCACTCACGAGTGGAAACTTTCGTCTTCAGATGCGCAGCCGGTCGGGCGTAGGCGTGGGCCAGGGACCGGGGTATGGCCCAGATGTTCTCAGACCCGAGCTTGTCAGATGACAGGAGGTCGGCCCAGTCGGGTCAGGCGCCACACCGTACGCCACTTCATCGGTTTGCGAGGTCCGCAGGGCGTCGTCCAGCCCTCCTTGAACCCGCCGAACCAGGCCTTGAGCGCGGGGCCCGAGGGCTTCCTGGCCAGGGTCAGGAGCATCCACACCCCGAGGTAGACCGGGACCAGGAGCGCGGGCAGATTCCGGCGGGCCAGCCAGACTCGGTTGCGCGCGACCATCCGGTGGTAGACCGCGTGCCGCGAGGGGGCGGTCGTGGGGTGGAAGAGCACCATGTCGGCGCGGTAGTCGATCATCCAGCCCGCGTTCAGGGCACGCCAGGCGAGGTCGGTCTCCTCGTGGGCGTAGAAGAACTCGTCGGGAAGACCGCCGACCTCGGCCATGACCTGCGTACGGACGGCGTTGGCGCCGCCGAGGAAGGTCGTCACGCGCGAGGAGCGCATCGGGTCGGCCGCGCGCAGGCGCGGGACGTGGCGGCGCTGGGTCTCGCCGGTGTCCGGGTCGGCGATGCGGAAGCTGATGATGCCGAGCTTCGGGTCGGCGGCGAAGGCCTCGCGGCACAGCTGGGCCGTGTCCGTGTTGGCCAGGAGGCCGTCGTCGTCGAGGAAGAGGAGTACGTCGACGTCGGTGCCGCCGGGGCCGAAGGCCTCGATGCCGACGTTGCGGCCGCCCGGGATGCCGAGGTTCTCGGGCAGCTCGACGGTGCGTACGCCATCGGGGACCTCGGGCACGGGAGCGCCGTTGCCGACGACCACCACCTCCACCGGGTCGCCGTCCTGCTTGGCGACCGAGTCGAGCAGGGCGCGCAGCTCCTGCGGCCGGTTGCCCATGGTGATGATGACCGCGCCGACCTTCAGGGGCCGGCTCCCCGCCGCACTCACTTCAGCCTGCTGGAAGCGAGGATGGACACGAGGTGCAGCAGGGTCTGGAGGAGTGCGATACCCGCGAGTACGGCGACGCCGATCCGCGAGAAGAGCAGGTCGCCCCGTACCGAGTCCACGATCGCGAGGACCAGGATCAACAGGGACGCCTCGATGCCGAGCACGAGCCGGTGGAACTTGAGCGCGCCCGCTGCCCTGCGGGCCAGGGCCATGCCGGAGGAGCGCGGCTCGGAAGCCGACTCCTTGACCGGGGCCAGGCCCTGCTGGTGACGGGCGACACCGACGAGGTCGGTCTCCGCCTTGATCAGGATGGCGCCGAGCGCGGCGAGCGTGCCGAGGAAGGCCCACAGCCAGTCGATGCGGCCCGAGCCCCACAGGTCGGCGGCGCGCAGGCCGAAGCCGACGAGGACCGCGGCGTCGCACAGGTAGGCGGCGACACGGTCCAGGTAGACCCCGGCCATGGAGTACTGCTTGCGCCAGCGTGCGATCTCGCCGTCGACGCAGTCGAGCAGGAGATACAGCTGGACCATGATCACACCGAGCACGGCTCCCGTGATCCCCGGCACCAGAAGCGCCGGGGCGGCGAGGGCGCCGGCCACGGTCATCAGATACGTGAGCTGGTTGGGCGTGATCCTGGTGTTCACCAGGTAGCGGTCGCAGCGCAGCGAGATCTCTCGCATGTACAGGCGTCCCGCCCAGTGCTCACCGCTGCGCCGGTCCTTCACCCCTGCGGGGTGAACGACGGGGCGGAGTTCAGCTACCGATGGCCTTGGCATAGTCGGCGTATGCGTCCTTGATCTGGTCGGAATTCAGATTGAGGTGCTCGAGGATCGTGTAGCGCCCGGGGCGCGTCTGCGGGGCGTACTCCACGACCTGGACGAACTCGTCCACGGTGAAGCCGATCTCCTCCGGCGTCACGGGGAGGCCGTGCCTGCGCAGCACCTCCACCATGTACAGCGACTCCTCGCGCGCTCCACGAAGGAACATCGCGAAGGCCGCGCCCAGGCCGCACTGCTCGCCGTGGCTTGCGGCGCGCTTGGGGAAGAGGAGGTCGAAGGCGTGGTTGATCTCGTGGCAGGCGCCGGACGCCGGGCGGGAGTCGCCCGACACGGACATCGCGATGCCGGTGAGGACCAGCCCCTCCGCGAGGACCTGAAGGAAGGCGTCGTCGCCGACGCCGCCGGGGTGACGCAGGACCGCTTCGCCCGCCTGGCGCGCCATCGCGGCCGCGAGGCCGTCGATGTCCTCGCCGCGCTCACGGGCGGCGAGCTCCCAGTCCGCGATCGCGGAGATGTTGGACAGGGCGTCGCCGATGCCGGAGCGCACGAACCGTACGGGGGCCTCACGGATCACGTCGAGGTCGATGACGACCGCGATGGGGTTCGGCACTCCGTACGAACCGCGGCCCGCGTCGTTGTCGAGCGTGGCGACCGGCGAGCACAGGCCGTCGTGCGACAGGTTCGTCGCGACGGCGACCAGCGGCGCGCCGACCCGCGCGGCGGCGAACTTGGCACAGTCGATGATCTTGCCGCCGCCGAGGCCCACGACCGCGTCGTAGCGGCCCTTCTTGATGGCGTCGGCGAGCTTGATGGCGTCATCGAGCGTGCCACCGCCCACCTCGAACCACTCGGCGGTGGGCAGCTGCGGTTCGAGCCGCTGACGGAGCACCGCGCCGGAGCCGCCGCTGATCGCGATGGCGAGCTTGCCGGTGGACGAGCAGATCCGCTGGTCCGCGAGGACACCGGCCAGGTCGTTGAGCGCCCCCGGCCGGATGTCCACGACGACCGGCGAGGGGATGAGCCTCGTCAGTACTGGCACGCGATCTCCCGCCCCTTGGCGAGGTCGTCGTGGTTGTCGATCTCGACCCACTTGACGTCGCCGATCGGCTCCACGTCGACCTTGAAGCCGCGGTTGACGAGCTCCTGGTAGCCGTCCTCGTAGTACAGGTCGGGGTCGCGCTCGAAGGTGGTCTTCAGGGCGTCGGCCAGCTGGTCGGCGGCGTCGCCCTCGATGAGCGTGACACCGATGTACTCACCGGTGGCGGTCGCGGGGTCCATCAGCTTGGTGATCTTCTGGACGCCCTTCTCGGGGTCCACGATGACCTTCATCTCCTCGTCGGCGAGGTTCTTCACCGTGTCGAGGGCAAGGATGATCTTCTTGCCGTCGCCGCGGGCGGCGAGCAGCGTCTTCTCGACGGAGACGGGGTGCACGGTGTCACCGTTGGCGAGGATCACCGTGTGCTTGATCGCGTCACGACCGCACCAGAGGGAGTAGGCGTTGTTCCACTCCTCGGCCTTGTCGTTGTCGATCAGCGTGAGCTTGAGGCCGTACTTCTCCTCGAGCGCCGCCTTGCGGTCGTAGACCGCTTCCTTCTTGTAGCCGACGATGATCGCGACCTCGGTCAAGCCGATCTCCGCGAAGTTGCCGAGGGTCAGGTCGAGGATGGTGGTGTCACCGTCGACCGGCACCAGGGCCTTGGGAAGCGTGTCGGTGTAGGGGCGAAGACGCCGTCCGGCGCCGGCCGCCAGCACAAGGCCGATCATGCGGGTTCTCCTTCATCGTGTACGGCGGGTGCTCCACGTTTGTGAGCGGTCACCCAGAAGCGGATGCTCTCGACGAGCACCACGAGTGCCACGGCCACGGCGAGTGCCGTGAGCGCGACGGTGAAATCTGTGTCGGCGAGCAGCGTGGCGGCGAGAGCGACCGCAAGCGTCCTGCCCTCGTGCCCGCCGATCGCCCGCACCAGCCAGTGCGGCGGCGCGCCCGCGTCGCCGCGAATGCGGTACACCGTGTCGTAGTGATGGTAGGCGACAGCGGACACCAGGCCGAAAGCCGCGGGCAAGGCGCCGTTCACGTCAGCGTTGGCGGCGAGCAGCAGGATCGTGCCGTACTCCGCCGCGCGGAAGAACGGCGGGACGAGCCAGTCGAGGGCGCCCTTGAGGGGGCGGGCGACGGCGAGGCCCGAAGTGATGACGTAGATCACCGCGGCGACGACGACCCACGGGCTGCCGTACGACGTGAGACCCGCCACGCACGCGATCGCGGCGCCGCCGATGAAGGCGAGGACCGGCGCGGGCACGGCCGGGCCGCGGAGCCCGAGTGCGGCGAAGGCGGACGCGAGCGGTCCGGTGTCGGCGAGGTCCGCGAGTGCCTGTGCGGCGCGGTCGGTGCGGGTGGCCCTGCGGGTCAGTGAGCGCAGGACGCGGCCCGCCGTGGTGTAGCAGGCGGCGAGGCCGCAGCCGATGAGCAGCACGATCAGGGTGATGCGCGGGGTGGTCACGGCGGTGAGCACGGCGATCAGTGCCCAGCGCTCGCCGATCGGAAGGACGATCATGCGACGCAGCCAGACCGTCCAGCCGACGCTGTCGAGCTTGTCCGAAAGGGCCGCAGTGGGGCTGGTGTTGGCGGTCGCGTCGTGGTTCGCCTCGTTGAAGGAGAAGTCCACGACGTGCCGACAGGTCTGGAGCACCATCGCGCCGAGTGCGAGCGCCCATACGTCGTCACCGCCGCGGGCGGCTCCGAGCGCGAGGCCCGCGTAGTAGGCGTACTCCTTGGCGCGGTCGAAGGTCGCGTCGAGCCAGGCGCCCAGCGTCGAGTACTGCAGGGAGTAGCGGGCGAGCTGCCCGTCCGTGCAGTCGAGTACGAAGGAGAAGAGGAGCAGGAGGCCGGCCGCGACGAAGCCGCCGCGGGTGCCGGTGGCCGCGCAGCCCGCCGCGATCAGGGCGACGAGCAGCGAGGCGGTGGTGACCTGGTTCGGGGTGAGGCCGCGGCGCGCGCACCAGCGGGCGAGGTAACGCGAGTAAGGGGAGATGCAGTACGTCGTGAAGAAGCCGTCGCGCGACTTGACCGCGGTCCGCAGGCGTACGGCTTCGTCGTCCACGGCGGCGACGGCCTGGCGTGCCTCGTTCCGCGTCTGCGGATCGCTGGGCACGGTGGCGACGAGGGTGCCGAGGTCGGGGCGGTGCAGCGCGCGGCCTTCGGCTTCGATCGCCTCGGCCACGTGGTCCGCGAGCGCTTCGACGGCCAGGGTGGAGCCGCCGCCGTTGCCGGAGCCCGTGGTGGCCCGCAGCGCACGCGTCAGGTCGGCGCGGGCCTCGGGCTGCGCGGTGACGGCGCCGGGGACGGCCGACGCGGGGAAGCGCGGGTCCGTCAGGCCGAGGCGCAGCGCGTGGACGTGGCCGACGAAGCGCGCGTCGACGATCGCGACCCGCTGCCCGGCGGGGGCGGCGGCGAGCAGCGTCTCGGTGTCCGCCGCGTCGGAGGCGACCCGGACGTCAAACCCCAGGGACCGCAGATCGCCTTCGAGCGGCGACCCGGGGACCGGCTGACCGGTCAGGATGGCGGTCGACAGACGAACTCACTCCTTGATTGCCGGCGCGGCTCGCGCCGGGCACGTGCGTGATGAGGGGCGCCCCTGGCCGGCAGCGGCCGGGCGGCACGTCGGCAGAGGCTATCGGATGATGGGAAGCGGGCGTTCACCGCCCGTTTACGGCCCGATAAGCATGGCCTGGGAGGGCCGGTGCCAACGCGATCATCATGGTCGATCGGAGGCGGCGCCCACAAACCGCGCTTCATGTGACCGGCACAAACGACATAAAGTCGACGCCCATGACATGGATGATCACAGGTGGAGCGGGTTATATCGGGGCACATGTGGCACGGGCGATGGCCGGTGCCGGGGAGCGGGTCGTCGTCCTCGACGACGTCTCGGCCGGGGTGCCGGAGCGGCTCCCCGCGGACATCCCTCTCATTAGGGGCTCATCGCTCGACGGCGAGCTGCTGCGGCGGGTGTTCGCCGAGCACGAGGTGACGGGTGTGGTGCATCTCGCGGCCCGCAAGCAGGTCGGCGAATCCGTGGAGCAGCCGCTGCGCTACTACCGCGAGAACGTCGGCGGCCTGGTGACGCTGCTCGAAGCGGTGGCCGAGGCCGGCATCAAGCGCTTCGTCTTCTCCTCGTCGGCCGCGGTGTACGGCAACCCGCCCGACGTGGACCTGGTGACGGAGAACACCCCGTGCGTGCCGATCAACCCCTACGGCGAGACGAAGCTCGCCGGGGAGTGGCTGGTGCGGGCCGCCGGGCGGGCGCACGGCATCGCGACCGTGTGCCTGCGCTACTTCAACGTGGCGGGCGCGGTCACACCCGAGCTCGCGGACACCGGGGTCTACAACGTGATCCCGATGGTCTTCGACCGGCTCACCCGCGACGAGGCGCCGCGGATCTTCGGTGACGACCACCCGACGCCGGACGGCACCTGCGTCCGCGACTACATCCACGTCGCCGATCTCGCCGACGCCCACCTCGCGGCGGCCCGCCGCGTCGAGGCGCACCCCGAGGGCGACCTGACGGTGAACATCGGCCGCGGCGAGGGTGTTTCCGTACGCGAACTCGTCACGCTCATCGGCGAGATCTCCGGCGACGCCCGTCCGGCGCTCGTCGAGCCGCGCCGCGAGGGCGACGCCCCGCGCGCCGTCGCGGACGCGGGCCTGGCCGCCGAGAAGCTGGGCTGGAAGGCGCGGCGGACAGTACGCGAGATGGTCGAATCCGCGTGGGCGGGCTGGTGCCTCCACCACCCCGAGGCGCGCCGCCCCTGATCATGGCAGCGCTCTGACCTGCGATCATTTCCGCAGGTCAGAGCATATGACAACGGTGTTCAGTGCCGTGTTGCCGTATACCCCCCACCCGTAGTTCACTGTGATCGCGACAGACACGCGACCAGGGAACAGAAGACCGATACCGAGCACACGGAGGCGGCTTCCATGGGGGCTGGGCACGACCACGGACATACACACGGGGGGACGGCGACGTCGGCGTACCGAGGGCGGCTGCGCGTCGCGCTCTCGATCACGATCACCGTCATGGTGGTCGAGATCGTCGGCGGCATCATGGCGGATTCGCTCGCGCTCATCGCGGACGCGACGCACATGGCGACGGACGCACTGGGCCTCGGCATGGCACTGCTCGCGATCCAGTTCGCGAACCGCCCCGCGACTCAGAATCGCACCTTCGGCTACGCCCGCGCCGAGATCCTCGCCGCGCTGGCCAACTGTCTGCTGCTGCTCGGCGTCGGCGGCTACGTCCTGTACGAGGCGATCCAGCGGTTCATCACGCCCGCCGACACCGAGGGCGGACTGACCATCGTCTTCGGCGTCATCGGCCTGGTGGCGAACATGATCTCCCTCTCGCTCCTGATGCGCGGTCAGAAGGACAGCCTGAACGTGCGCGGCGCCTTCCTGGAGGTCCTCGCCGACGCGCTGGGCTCCGTGGCGGTGCTCGTCGCGGCGGTGCTGATCCTGACGACCGGCTGGCAGGCGGCGGACCCGATCGCCTCGCTCGTCATCGGCCTCATGATCGTCCCACGTACGGTGAAACTGCTCCGGGAGACCCTGAACGTGCTCCTGGAGTCCGCACCGAAGGGCGTCGACATGGCCGAGGTCCGCTCGCACATACTGGATCTGCCGGGCGTCGAGGACGTCCACGACCTGCACGCCTGGACCATCACTTCGGGGATGCCGGTCCTCTCCGCACACGTGGTCGTCAGCACCGAGACGCTGAACGCGATCGGCCACGAAAAGATGCTGCACGAACTACAGGGATGCCTGGGCGACCACTTCGACGTCGAGCACTGCACCTTCCAGTTGGAGCCGGTCGGCCACGCGGAGCACGAGGCGAAGCTCTGCCACTGACACCGGTGAGGGTGGCTTCCGGTGGTTCCTTGCCGGTAGGGCCGGTCGCGTACGGCAGACTTGAGGCTCGAAGCCCGAAGCGAAGGATGCGTATGCCGATCACACCTGCCACCGCGGCGAACAGCTCGTCGAACGGCACCGGAGAAGCGATCTTGCTGGAACTCGTCGACGAGGACGGCAGGACGATCGGCACAGCGGAGAAACTCTCCGCGCATCAGGCGCCCGGGCAGCTGCACCGGGCGTTCTCCGTCTTCCTCTTCGACGAGCAGGGGCGGCTGCTGCTTCAGCAGCGCGCCCTGGGCAAGTACCACTCCCCCGGCGTCTGGTCGAACACCTGCTGCGGCCACCCGTACCCGGGCGAGGCGCCGTTCGCGGCCGCCGCGCGCCGGACGTACGAGGAGCTGGGCGTCTCGCCCTCCCTGCTCGCTGAGGCGGGCACGGTGCGCTACAACCACCCGGACCCCGACTCGGGCCTGGTGGAGCAGGAGTTCAACCACCTCTTCGTGGGGATGGTCCAGTCGCCGCTGCGGCCCGACCCGTCCGAGGTCGGCGAGACCGCGTTCGTGACGGCCGCGGAGCTGGCCGAGCGGCATGCCAAGGGGCCGTTCTCCGCGTGGTTCATGACCGTCCTTGACGCGGCGCGGCCCGCGATCCGGGAGCTGACGGGGCCTTCCGCCGGCTGGTGAGCACCGGCGGGTGAGTCAACTCCCCGCCGGGGAGGATCCGTTGGGTTTCAGGGGCAGGGCCGCCCAGATGACCTTGCCCCCGCTCGCGGTGTGTGCGACGTCGCAGGCGCCGCCCGCCTCCTGGGTGATCTCGCGGACGAGGAGAAGGCCGCGGCCACCGGTCTGGCCGTGGTCGGCCACCAGGGCGGTCGGGCGGTAGGGGTGGTCGTCCTCCACGGAGACCCGCACCCACTCGGCACCGACCGCGACCTCCACCGCGAGCATCGGCGAGAGCAGGGCCGCGTGCCGCACCGCGTTGGTGACCAGTTCGGAGACGATCAGGAGCAGGCCCTGGACCAGGTCGTCCGAGACGGGCACGCCTTGCCGGGCGAGCAGGTCACGCACCGCGTGCCGCGCCTGGGGCACCGAGGCGTCCACGGCGGCGGCTGTGAACCGCCATACGCCTTCATACGGCACCTCTCCGGTCTCCCGAGGGAGTGGACCGGGCCCCCTCCCGTCGCCGTCCATCGTCCGGTCGCCGCCCTCGCGCTCGATTGTCACCACACATCGAGTGTTGGGAATGCCCTGGTCCGTACCGTAGGACTGACCAGAAGTCAGCGACTATCGACGACACTTGACCATTGGTGCCCGGTCGCGTCGGTGGCGTGACCGTTCCTGTCCTCACGGTTTCGCTTTTAAGCGTTCTTCGGGTTGTACGGGTTGTCCGGGCCGTTCGCGTCGGCCGGGCCGCCCGGCTCGTCCGGCGGCCGGTCCTCCGCGACCATGCTCACGATCCGGCGCCCGCCCAGGCCCGTGGCGAGCAGGCCGAGGCCGTCGAAGAGCAGCGCGAGCGAGAAGAAGCAGCCGATCACGTACTGGCTGCTGCTGGGCCAGTTGGCGAGCACCAGGATGCCGAGCAGCAGCCCGAAGGCGCCCTGCACGAGCGTCCAGCCGAACTGCGGGCCGCGCACCACCAGGCTGCCGACAAGACGGAAGACACCACCGGTCAGGAAGAGCAGCGCGGCGAACATCGTCAGCGCCTCCGCCGCCACTTCCGGCCTGCGGATGATCACGACACCGGCGGCGAGGTTCAGGGCCGCCACGACCACGCCGAGCCAGAAGAAGTTCGTGCCGCGCGACTGCACCGCGTGCAGCAGGCCCACACAGCCGCCGATCAGGAGCAGCCAGCCGAAGAGGAACATGGAGGTGAGGGTGGCGACACCCGTGTAGACGAGGCCGACGATCCCCGCAAGCGCGAGGATCACGCCCAGCAGGGCAAGCCAGCCAAGGCTGCGGTTGAGCTGCTTGGCGCACTGGGCCTGGGGTGCGGCGGCCTTGGCGCGGTTGGATCGGGCCATCAGCGTCTCCGTCCTGCTTCCCCCGCTGCGCAGAGTTCTCAGGGCCACCCCTTCTTGATCGTACGTTCGAGTAGTGTGGATAGCATCCTGCGCATGGAGCCGCAGCTGAGGCAGGCCGTCACCCACGGCGTCGCCACCGTCGTCATCGACCATCCGGCGAAGCGCAACGCCATGACGGCGGACATGTGGCGTCAGGTGCCGCCGCTGCTCGCCGGGCTCGCCGCGGATCCGGCCGTGCGGGCGGTCGTACTGACCGGAGAGGGCGGGACCTTCTGCGCGGGCGCCGACATCTCCTCGCTGCGGGAGTCGCCCGGCGAGGCGCAGGAGCTGGCGGTGCGGGCCGAGGAGGCGCTCGCGGCCTTCCCCAAGCCGACGCTGGCCGCGGTGCGCGGCTACTGCGTGGGCGGCGGAAGCCAGCTGGCGGCGGCCTGCGATCTGCGGTTCGCGGACGAGGGCGCCCTGTTCGGGATCACCCCGGCGAAGCTGGGGATCGTCTATCCGTCGTCGTCGACGCGGCGCCTGGTGTCGCTGGTGGGGCCCGCGTCCGCCAAGTACCTTTTGTTCTCGGGCGAGTTGATCGACGCGGAGCGTGCGCTGCGCACCGGTCTTGTGGACGAGGTGCTGCCCGCGGGCGAACTGGACAAGCGGGTCGCGGAGTTCACCGCCGTCCTGGCCTCACGTTCGCAGCTGACCCAGGCCGCGGCCAAGGAGTTCGCTGCCGGGCGCCTGGACCGGGATGCCCACTGGGCCGAGCAGGCACGTGCGGGCGGCGACACCGCCGAGGGGGTCGCCGCCTTCCTGGAGCGCCGGACGCCGCGCTTCACCTGGACGCCCGGGGGCGGCACCCCTACTGGCTGAAGCGGCTGCCCGCGCGGAACTTCTCGACGAGGTGCGCGGGCGCCTTCCGCGGCGAACCGGCGTCGTAGGGCGGCTGCGGGTCGTACTCCGTCAGGAGCTGCACGGTCTGTGCCTGCTCCTCGCCCGCGATCCGGCCGATCAGGGCGAGCCCCATGTCGATGCCGGAGGAGACCCCGGCCGCCGTGACGTACTTGCCGTCGAACACCACCCGCTCCCCCGTCGACTCCGCGCCGAACCGCTCAAGCTCCGCGAGGGCGAGCCAGTGCGAGGTGGCGCGGCGCCCCTTGAGCAGCCCGGCGGCGGCGAGCAGGAGGGATCCGGTGCACACGGACGTCGTCCAGGTGCTGGTGGCGTCGGCGGACCGCAGCCAGCCGAGGAGCGCCTCGTCCGCCATGTGGTCGCTCTGCCCCGGGCCGCCGGGGACGACGAGGATGTCGGGGTCCGGTACGTCGGCGAAGGCGCGGTCGGCGACGAGCGCGAGGGAGCCGTTGTCGTTGCGCACCAGGCCGGGGCGCTGGGCCACGAAGACGGTCTCGGCGCCGGGCATGCGGCTGAGCGTCTCGTAAGGACCGACCGCGTCCAGCGAGGTGAACCGTTCGAACAGGGCGATGGCGATCTGCATGGAATGCCTATCCGTTGAGGGCGGGGGCCGGCTGAGGGGCGAGACGGGTGAGAGGGGCGTGGAAGCGCCGCCGGTACTCGGCCGGCGCCGCGCCGAGGGTCTTGACGAAGGCCCGGCGCATCGCCTCCGGGGTGCCGTAACCGCAGGCCCGCGAGACTTCTTCCACCCCGTGGGAGGTCTCCTCCAGGAGGCGGCGCGCATGCTCGACGCGTACGCGCTCGACGTACTTGCCCGGGGTCATCCCCGTCTCCGTCTGGAACGCGCGGGCGAAGTGCCGCGGTGAGAGCCGGGCGCGGGCGGCGAGCGACTCGACGCAGAGGTTCTCGTCCGGGTGCTCGGTGATCCACTGCTGGACCTCGCGCAGGGGCTCGCGCTGGGCGGTCTGCGCGGCGAGCTGGGCGCTGAACTGCGCCTGGTTCCCCGGGCGCCGCAGGAAGACGACGAGATAGCGGGCGACCATGAGCGCCTCGTCCCGGCTCAGATCCTCCTCGACGAGGGCCAGGGCCAGGTCGATGCCGGCGGTCACGCCCGCGGACGTCGCGACATGGCCGTCGCGGACGAAGATCGGGTCGGGGTCGACCTCGATGGCGGGGTGGTCACGGGCGAGCTGGGCGCAGTACGCCCAGTGCGTCGCCACCCGGCGGCCGTCCAGGAGCCCGGCCTCGGCGAACAGGATGGCGCCGGTGCAGACCGAGACCAGGCGCTGCGCGCGCGGGGCGTTCGTGCGGAGCCAGTCGATCAGGCGGGGATCGGCCTCACGGCTGCCGATGCCGCCGGGGACGAGCAGGGTGTGCGGCACGGGGGCGTCGGCGAGCGAGGAGTCCGGTACGAGCGTGAGCCCGCTGGAGGTGCGTACGGGAGCGCCGTCCAGGGACGCGGTGTGGATGCGGTACGCCGGTACGTCGCCGCCGCGGCAGGCGGCGGCGCCCGCGAAGACCTCCACCGGCCCCGTGACATCGAGACTCTGGACCCCGTCGAAGAGGACGACCAGGACAGTTCGCTGCTCCATGCCCTGATTCTTGGCCCCGCGCGGGGTGGCCGCAATGACGAATGGCCCACTTTTCCTGCCATCCACGGAGGGCGGCACAAGGGCGGTCCGGCCGCGCGTACGCCCCGGGCTTCACGTCATACCAACCAGTCGGTAGCGTGCGGTCATGACTTCTCTCACGCCCCCATCCCCGGCCGCGGCGCCGCACCCGCGCGCGGGACGCCGGTGTCACACCGTGCTCAATTCGCTGCACTCGACGCACTACTTCTCGCCCGATGTGGGGCGCGAGCTGGGCGAGCTCGGGATCACCCACCCCAGGGCCGTCAACTTCGCCGTACGCACGGCGGCGATGGGACCGGTCGGCGCCGGAGTGGTCACGGCGGCGTTCTACAACTACAAGCACGAGACCGTCGCCCGGCACGTGCCCGGCATCTGGGACACCGCGTCCCCCGAGGACGTCCTCGCGGCACGCGCGCGTGCAGTCGACGCGACGCTGCGGCGCCTCCTCGGAGAGGAAGCCCTCGCGTCCCCGGAGATGGCGGAGGCGGCCGAGCTCGCACTGCGCGCCACCGAGGCCTGCTCCCGTTCCGCACGGCCGCTCTACGCCGCCCACGCCGACCTGCCCGTGCCCGAGCAGCCGCACCTCGCGCTCTGGCACGCCGCGACGCTGCTGCGCGAGCACCGGGGCGACGGGCACCTCACCGCCCTCCAGTACGCCGAACTCGACGGCCTGGAGGCGCTGGTGAGCCACACGGCGACCGGCAAGGGCATGCGGCCGAAGTGGAACTTCAGCACGCGCGGCTGGACCCAGGAGGACTGGGACGCCGCCGTCGAGCGGCTCCGCGCCCGCGGCCTGCACGACGGAATCTCCGAGTTGACGGAGGCGGGCGTCTCGCTGCGCAAGGACGTCGAGGAGGCCACGGACCGCCTCGACCGGGCGCCGTACGAGCACCTGGGCGCGGCCGGGGTCGAGCGCCTGACGGAGCTGGGGACCGTGTTCGCGGGCGCGGCACTCAAGGCGGGGGCGTTCCCGGCGGATCTGCTCGGCAAGGAGTAGACGCGCCTGCCTGTGGCGCGGGCAGGGCCACGGCGCAGGCATGGACGGCGCCGTGCGAGGTACCCGTTCGTCTCCGGTCCCGCGCGCTTGGCGCAGGACCGGACGACGAAAGGGGAAATCCCGTGCTCCGAGCGATCGCAGATGTCCTGCGTCAGATCGGCGCGGCACTCGCCACCGTGGTGACGCTGCCGTTCCGCGCCGTTGCCCGGCTCTTCGGCGGTGCCTCCAGCTCCACACGGCGAGGCGGCCGCCGTTCGGGACGCCGCCCCGGGCGGGCACGCAGGGTCTGATCCCCCCGCTGTCGGTGCCACCTGCCACAATTGCCCCGCAACCCCAGTGAGAAGGCGGGAAACGTGGCACCTCTGCAGACGTCCACTCCAGCATCGATCGAAGGCAGGATCGCCGAAGAACTCGGCGTACGGGAGCGGCAGGTGAAGGCCGCCGTCGACCTGCTCGACGGTGGCTCGACGGTGCCCTTCATCGCTCGCTACCGCAAGGAAGCGACCGAGATGCTCGACGACGCGCAGCTGCGCACGCTCGAGGAGCGGCTGCGCTATCTGCGGGAGCTCGAGGAGCGGCGCGCGGCGATCCTCGAATCGGTCCGCGAGCAGGGCAAGCTCACGGACGAGCTCGAGGCGCGGATCCGCGCGGCGGACACCAAGGCGCGCCTTGAGGACATCTACCTGCCGTTCAAGCCGAAGCGGCGTACGAAGGCGCAGATCGCCCGCGAGGCAGGCCTTGAGCCGCTGGCCGACGGCCTGCTCGGCGACCCGTCGGTGGATCCGCTCGCCGCGGCCGCTGCCTTCGTGGACGCCGACAAGGGCGTAGCCGACCCGCAGGCCGCCCTGGACGGGGCGCGCGCGATCCTCGCCGAGCGGTTCTCCGAGGACGCCGACCTGATCGGTGAGCTGCGCGAGCGCATGTGGGTGCGCGGCCGCCTCGCCGCGAAGGTCCGCGAGGGCAAGGAGGAGGCGGGCGCCAAGTTCGCCGACTACTTCGACTTCGCCGAGCCCTTCAAGGAGCTGCCCTCGCACCGCATCCTCGCGATGCTGCGCGGCGAGAAGGAGGACGTCCTCGACCTCGTCCTGGAGCCCGAGGAAGCCACGGAGGGCCCGTCTTCGTACGAGGGGATGGTCGCGCACCGCTTCGGCGTCGTGGACCGCGGCCGCCCTGGCGACAAGTGGCTGCAGGACACGGTGCGTTGGTCCTGGCGGACCCGCATCCTGGTGCACCTGGGGATCGACCTGCGCCTGCGCCTGCGCACGGCCGCCGAGGACGAGGCCGTGCGGGTCTTCGCGTCGAACCTGCGCGACCTGCTCCTGGCCGCACCGGCGGGCACGCGCGCGACGCTGGGGCTCGACCCCGGTTTCCGTACGGGCGTGAAGGTCGCCGTGGTCGACGCGACCGGCAAGGTCGTCGCGACGGACGTCATCAACCCGCACGTCCCGGCGAACAAGTGGGACCAGTCCCTGGCCACGCTCGCGAAGCTCGCCAAGGAGCACTCGGTCGACCTGATCGCGATCGGGAACGGCACGGCGTCGCGCGAGACGGACAAGCTCGCCGGTGAACTCATCACGAAGCACCCGGAGTTGAACCTCACGAAGGTGATGGTCTCCGAAGCGGGCGCCTCGGTGTACTCCGCGTCGGCCTTCGCCTCGCAGGAGCTGCCCGACATGGACGTGTCGCTGCGCGGCGCCGTCTCCATCGCCCGGCGCCTCCAGGACCCGCTCGCCGAGCTGGTGAAGATCGACCCGAAGTCCATCGGCGTCGGCCAGTACCAGCACGACCTCTCCGAGGTGAAGCTGTCCCGCTCCCTTGACGCGGTCGTCGAGGACTGTGTGAACGGCGTCGGCGTGGACGTGAACACCGCGTCCGCTCCGCTGCTCGCCCGAGTCTCCGGCATCGGCGCGGGCCTCGCCGAGAACATCGTGTCGCACCGCGACGCGAACGGCCCCTTCTCCTCCCGCAAGGGCCTCAGGGACGTGGCACGGCTCGGCCCCAAGGCGTACGAGCAGTGTGCGGGCTTCCTGCGCATCCGGGGCGGCGACGACCCGCTGGACGCGTCCGCGGTGCACCCCGAGGCGTATCCGGTGGTGCGCAAGATGGCGAAGAAGACGGGCGGCGAGGTCGCCTCGCTGATCGGCGACACGGCGACGCTGCGCTCGCTCAGGGCGGACGAGTTCGTGGACGAGTCCTTCGGTCTGCCCACGGTGACCGACATCCTCAAGGAGCTGGAGAAGCCAGGGCGCGACCCGCGTCCGGCGTTCAAGACGGCGACCTTCAAGGACGGCGTCGAGAAGATCTCCGACCTCGCGTCCGGGATGGTTCTGGAGGGGGTCGTCACGAACGTGGCGGCGTTCGGCGCCTTCGTGGACATCGGCGTCCACCAGGACGGGCTCGTGCATGTCTCCGCGCTGTCCAAGACGTTCGTCAAGGACCCGCGGGACGTGGTGAAGCCGGGCGACATCGTCAAGGTGAAGGTGATGGACGTCGACATTCCGCGCAAGCGGATCTCGCTGACGCTGCGCCTTGACGACGAGGCCGCGGCGGACACCTCCGGGGAGCGCCCGAAGCGTGGCGGGCGTCCCCCGCAGCAGCGGCAGCAGGGCGGCCAGCGCCCCCAGCGGCAGGGCGGTGGTGGCGGCCAGCGCAAGGAGCGGCAGGGACCGCCGCCGGCCAATGACGCGATGGCGGACGCGCTGCGGCGGGCCGGGTTGCTGGACCCCAAGAAGCGCTGACCCAAGAAGCGCTGACCCGAGAAGCGCTGATCCGCCAAGAGCCGGGAGAGTCGGCGGAGGTCAGGGTGACAGCTCGGTCACCTTGCCCTCCGTCACCTCCAGGCGGCGCGTGACGCGGACGGCGTCCAGCATCCTGCGGTCGTGCGTCACCAGGAGCAGCGTGCCCTCGTACGCGTCGAGGGCCGACTCCAGCTGCTCGATGGCGGGCAGGTCGAGGTGGTTCGTCGGCTCGTCGAGGACCAGGAGGTTGACGCCCCGGCCCTGGAGCAGCGCGAGGCCCGCCCGGGTGCGTTCGCCCGGGGAGAGGGTGGCCGCCGGGCGCAGGACGTGTGCGGCCTTGAGGCCGAACTTGGCGAGCAGCGTGCGGACTTCGGCCGGTTCGGTGTCGGGCACGGCCGCGCAGAACGCGTCCAGGAGCGACTCCGGGCCATGGAACAGCGCGCGGGCCTGGTCCACCTCGCCGACGAGCACGCCGGAGCCGAGGGCCGCGTGGCCCGCGTCCGTGGGGATGCGGGTCAGCAGGGTGCCGAGCAGGGTCGACTTGCCCGAGCCGTTCGCGCCGGTGATCGCCACGCGGTCCGCCCAGTCGATCTGCAGCGACACGGGGCCGAGCGTGAAGTGGCCGCGGTGAACCTCGGCGTCGCGGAGGGTGGCGACGACGCTGCCGGAGCGCGGCGCCGACGCGATCTCCATCTGCAGCTCCCACTCCTTGCGGGGCTCCTCGACGACGTCGAGCCGCTCGATCATGCGCTGCGTCTGGCGTGCCTTCGCCGCCTGCTTCTCGCTGGAGTCGCTGCGGAAGTTCTTGCCGATCTTGTCGTTGTCCCCCGCCTTGCGGCGGGCGTTCTTGACGCCCTTGTCCATCCAGGAGCGCTGCATCTGGGCGCGGCCCTCGAGGGCGGACCTCTTGTCGGCGTACTCATCGAACTCGTCGCGGGCGTGACGGCGCGCGACGTCACGCTCCTCCAGGTAGGCCTCGTAACCGCCGCCGTAGAGATTGACCTGCTGCTGGGCGAGGTCGAGTTCGAGGACCTTGGTGACGGTGCGGGTGAGGAACTCGCGGTCGTGGCTGACGACGACGGTGCCGGCGCGCAGTCCGCGTACGAAGCTCTCCAGGCGTTCGAGGCCGGCCAGGTCGAGGTCGTTGGTCGGCTCGTCCAGGAGGAACACGTCGTAGCGGGACAGGAGCAGCGAGGCGAGGCCGGCGCGGGCGGCCTGGCCGCCGGAAAGGGAGGTCATGGGCTGATCGAGACCGACGTCAAGACCGAGCGAGGCGGCGACCTCCTCGGCACGCTCGTCCAGGTCGGCGCCGCCGAGCGCCAGCCAGCGCTCCAGGCTGAGCGCGTACGCGTCGTCCGCTCCCGGGGTCCCGTCGACCAGGCCCTGGGTGGCCTCGTCCATGGTCCGCTGGGCTTCGTCGACGCCGGTGCGGCGGGCCAGGAAGGCACGGATGGTCTCGCCGGGGCGGCGGTCGGGCTCCTGCGGGAGGTGGCCGACAGCCGCGGTGGGCGGGGAGAGGCGGAGTTCGCCGGTCTCCGGGGTGTCCAGGCCCGCGAGGAGACGGAGAAGGGTCGACTTGCCGGCGCCGTTGGCACCGACCAGGCCGATGACGTCGCCGGGGGCGACGACCAGCTCCAGGGCGGAGAAGAGGGAGCGGTCGCCGTGGCCGGCGGCGAGATTCTTGGCGACGAGGGTTGCGGTCATCAGGGGGTCGAGTTTAGGCGAGGCACAGGTCCGCCCGCCCGGCAGTATCGGCGGGGGCGGCGCCGTCCGAGCCGTCCGTGCCGCTACCTCACCACCGGCTACCTCACTATCGGGGCCGTCAGGACGCTGTCCGTCGTTCGTGCCACCACGAACGACTCCCCCTTCGTCGCCTTGGCGTCCAGTGGCACGCGGTGCTCGCCCGGCTCCAGGACGCCGTCGAAGACCTCGTGGACCTGGGTGCGGGAGAGTCTGTCCAGGCGGTACGCGATGAGCCGGACCCGGCAGGTCGAGGTGATCTCCACGTCCGCCGAGCCGTTCGACGCACCGAGCCGTGTGAGGCGGCGCTGCTCCAACGGGCTGCGGTCCAAGGCGTGTTCTATCTGCGCGACCAGGAGCGGGATGATCGGGGCCAGGCCGTCGACGTACGCGACCTGGAGCCCCGCACCCTCGAACGCCGCGCGCACCCCGTCGCGCGTCGCCGCGGGGACCGCTCGCCCGAAGGCCACCGCCCCGTACGTCCGCAGCTCGTCCGGCGGCACGCCCGCCGCGTCCGACGCGATCTCGGCGCCGACACCGATCGTGCGCAGCGCCGCGGCGAGCTTGGCTAGGACGGCGACGCGGGCGCCGATCAGGAGCACCCTGCGTCGCGCCGCCGGTTCACCGCCGGCCAGCAACTGCCGCAGCGCCTCGCGGTATTGGGCGCCCTTAAAGCGGAAGGGCCCTATGCCGTGGTAGCCGTTGAGCTCCAGATCGGCGCGCTCGGCCGTCTGCCAGGCAAAGTCCCGCCACACGTAGGTGTCGGTGCCGTCCGGTGCCCGCTCGATGACCGCCGTGACCGCCCCGCACTCCAGGCCTTCGCACTCGGGACAGCCGTAGATGACGTGCCGGTCGTCGAGCAGGGGCGCTTCGGCCTCCAGGAGGAGTCCGCGTACATGATGGGTGAAGATCGCGGGTGGTACGTCGGAGGCGAGCGGGGAGACGGCGTCGAGGTCGGAGAGCTGGAACAGCAGCGGGCGCCCGTTCACGATGAAGTCGACGAAATCCCGGTGGACTTGGTAGTCACCATTGGCGAGAACTCCACCGGCGCGCATGGCCGGTGCCAGACCGAAGGTCGCGTACTCGGCAGACATGGTGTGAGTATCCCCATCTGGGGGGTGATGTGAGCACGGCATTACACATTCCGCTGCACCCGTCGCCCCAACCCCTGCTCGTGTACGTGGAGTTGGTGACGCCGGCGGCTCAGTTCGGCGTACGCATGGTCGATGGCGTACAAGGCGAGGCGCGGCTGGACGGCGTGGCACGGAAACGCACGCAGGAGGCGGCGCGCTTCACGGACGAAGCGGCCGCCTCCTGAAAGCGGGTGAAGAACTCAGACCGACTTGGCCGGGGTCTCCTCCTCGTCACCGTTGTCGCTCGGGCCGATGCGGATCTCGAAGTCGCCGTCGTACTGCGCGTGGCCCGCGATCACGGCCTTCTCGACGGCCTCCGTACCGTGCTCGCCCCGGACGATCAGCGGGTCGTGGCGCAGGTCCCGCATCAGCGCCACGCACATCCCGATCATCACCAGGGTGAAGGGGGCCGCCACGAGGATCGTGAGATTTCGCAGACCGGTGAGAGCGTCGTCGGAACCGTCACCGATCAGCAGCATGATCGCGGCGACGGCTCCCGTCGTCATGCCCCAGAAGACGACGACGAGCTTGCCCGGTTCGAGCGCGCCCTTCTGCGAGAGCGTGCCCATCACGATCGACGCCGCGTCGGCACCCGACACGAAGAAGATGCCCACGAGGATCATCACGAGCAGGCTCGTGACCGTGGCGATCGGGTACTCGTGCAGGAGGCCGAACAGCTGGGCCTCGGGCGTGGTCTCGCCCTCCAGGCCGCCCCGGTCCCTGACCGTGATGGCGGAGCCGCCGAAGACGGCGAACCAGATCAGGCTGACCGTGCTGGGGACCAGGATGACGCCGCCGACGAACTGACGGATCGTACGTCCCCGGCTGATCCTGGCGATGAACATGCCCACGAAGGGCGTCCACGAGATCCACCAGGCCCAGTAGAAGACGGTCCAGCCGCTGAGCCAGTCCGCGACACCCTTGCCGCTGGAGGCCTCGGTGCGGCCGATCAGCTGCGGGAGGTCGTTGAGGTAGGCGCCGAGGGACGTCGGCAGCATGTCCAGCATGATGACCGTGGGACCCGCGATGAAGACGAACAGCACGAGAAGTCCGGCGAGCACCATGTTGATGTTGGACAGCCACTGGACGCCCTTCTCCACACCGGAGACGGCGGACGCCACGAAGGCCAGGCTCAGGATGGCGATGATGGCGACGAGCAGCCCCGTGCCCGCGTCCTTCATCCAGTCGAGCACCTCGACGCCGCTGCCGATCTGCAGCGCGCCGAGACCGAGGGACGCCGCCGAGCCGAACAGCGTCGCGAAGATGGCCAGGATGTCGATGACCCGGCCCCAGCCGCCGTTGGCGCGCTTCTCGCCCATGAGCGGCGTGAACACCGCACTGATCGTCTGGCGCCGGTTGCGCCGGAAGGTGCTGTACGCGATCGCGAGGCCCACCACCGCGTAGATCGCCCACGGGTGGAGCGTCCAGTGGAAGAGGGTGGTGGCCATGGCGGTTTCCATCGCCGCCGCCGAGTCCGCGGGGTCGGTGCCCGGCGGTGGCGTCGTGAAGTGGGCGAGCGGCTCGCTCACGCCGTAGAACATCAGGCCGATGCCCATGCCGGCGCTGAACATCATCGCCACCCAGGACACCGTGCGGAACTCCGGTTCCTCACCCTCCTTGCCCAGGGTGATCTTCCCGTACCGGCTGATGGCCAGCCAGAGCGCGAAGACCACGAAGCCGCTGGCGGTCAGCATGAAGAACCAGCCGCCGTTGTGCATCAGGCCGTTGAGCATGTCCGTGGAGATGCTCTCCAGGGAGTCCGTCGCCACGGCGCCCCAGACCACGAAGGCCAGGGTGAGCACGGCCGTCACTCCGAACACGACCCGGTCGGTCTGTGGAGTCCGGCCGCCGGGGGCGGGAGTCATGATCGCTCCCCCTCCCCCGTCGTCCGATTTCTGCTGGTCTTGCGTCACAAGTGCACCTTTCACGGATGTCGACCACGTGCAATATCTGTACTCCGCTACCCCCTACCACATGTGATGCACCTCTCACCTACTCAACAGCCGGTGTCGGGCCGACCTGTGACCAGGTGATAGGGAGCACGCTCGTCGAGAAGCAACGGTACGAGAGAACGCGCGGACTGCCGCATCGGTACGTAGGCACCCTTGTCGCTCTTCTTGACCTTCACTCCGTGCAGGGCGAGTTCGTCCTTGATGTCGCCGTACTGCGCGGCGTCGAGCCGGTAGCCGCAGGGCGGGTCCTGGATCACTTCGGACGGTTCGGCGGGGTCGTTGTCCGCGCCGCCGACATAGACGGGCCCGCGGTCACGGAAGCCTTCGAGGCGGGCCGCCCCGGTGGCTGCCTCCAGCTGGCCGCGCCGCTCGTCGGCGTAGGAGAACAGGCCGCCGAGCGCGGCGAGTTGGGACTTCACGCGGCGCCGGTTGTTCAGCGCCTCGTCCTTCTTCTCGGCGTCGGTGAGCGGGTCGACGCGGCTCTCGATGAGCAGCCCCGCCGCGTGCTTGATGCCGGAGACGTTGCGCAGGATGCGCTCCTGGCCGTCGCCCGCCACCTGCTTGATCGGCTCACCGGTCACGGGGTCGGTCCAGATTCCGTACGTCCCCGTCGTGTACCCCGACTTGTTGGCGGCGGGCCTGACGTACGCCTTGGACAGGGTCTGCGCCTCCTTGTGCACCGCCTCGTCGGTGTTGAGGTTGCGCGGCCACAGGTCGAACAGGTCCTTGTCGTAGTACTTCGGGGTCGCCCCGTACTCGTGCAGGTCGTAGATGGAGTCGGGCTGCCTGTCGCGGATGACGGCGGCCAGGGCTCGGCCCTCCGCGGTCTGCAGGGATATGTGGTCGCGGTTGATGTCGACGCCGTCGGAGTTGCCGCGGGTGTTCGCGGCGCGGCCGTCCGGGTTGGCGGTCGGGACGACGAGGAGCGTGGTGCGCGAGAGGAACGTGCGGGTCTTCTTGTCCTTCGCGTACGCCAGGTCGCGGATGGTCGAAAGACACGCGTCGCGGCCCGACGGCTCGTCGCCGTGCTGGCTGCAGATCAGCAACACCGTGTTCTTCGTGGGGCGTTCACCGATGCGGACCAGCTGCACGGGCCGGTCCTGCTTGGTGGTGCCGATGCGGGAGACGGAGACCCGGTCGCTCGCCTTGTCGACGGCGGCGAGAAGCTTCTGCTCCTCGGGCTGGCTGGTCCAGCGCGCGCCGTTGCTCTCCTCGAATCCGGTGCGGGGCGGGGTCGGCGTCGCCTGCGCGGGCGCGGTCAGGAGCGGTGCGGCGAGCGCGGCGGTGGCGCAGGCGAGCGCCACGGTGCGGATGCGGGGCGTGAGGCCGGTGCGGGGTCTCATGAAGTGCTGCCTCCAGGTACGGGGCGGAACGGACGCGGCGGGGCCACGCCGTCGAGACGGGATTCGCGGGGGGTGGCGGTCTCGGAGGTGCGGAACGCATCGGCGCCGCCGACCAGCGGCACCTTCGCCGACGTACGGGAGAGGTCGATGGCGAGGGTCGGGGTGTCGGCCGGGGGGTCGATGAGGTCCTTGTCGGTGCCCGCGACGATCAGCGCGAGGCGGTGGCCCTTCGGTACGACGTGGTCGCTCGCGGCCAGGTCGAGGGTGATGGTGTGCTTCTTGCCCGGCGTGAGGGGGCGGCCCTTGTGGTCGTCGGCCCAGTTGCCGAGGTCGGCCCAGCCGCGGCTGAAGATCGTGTAGTCGACGTCGGCGGTCTTCGCCTTCGTCTCCTTGAAGCAGGAGCTGTCACCGCTGGTGCTCGGGCCCCAGCAGGTGCGTTCCGGGAGCGTCGTGATGCCCTCGCCGGCGCTCGCGTAGTCGCGGATGGTGTCGGGTCCGAGGTCGACGAGGACCGCGGAGAGGTGGGCGGTGCGGGTCGTCGGGGTCGCGGTGACGGTCACCTCGGAGGAGCCGGAGAGGCGCAGGTCGCGGCCGAGGGGCTTGCTGACGAACCCGGCCTTCGACGGGGTGGAGGTGTCGATCTGCGCGGCCCAGTCGGTCTCGCTCAGCTTCGGGTCGTCGGTGAAGGTCTCGCTGCCGGCGCCGGGGCGTGTGCCGAGGGTGCCGACACCCGGTGAAGTCCCCTTGCCGGGGCGGAGCTTGACCGTGTCCGTGGCGCGCGGCGGCCAGACCCGGTCGGTGGTCCACCGGTCGGGCGCGCGCTCGATGTCGGCCATCGGCTCGCGGTCGATGCCGTTGTCGTAGCCGAGGAGTTCGTGGTCGAACCAGCGGTGCAGGGTGCGCACCCACTCACCGCGGCGGAAGTCGAAGGGGTCGACGTGACCGGTCTGGCTGAGCCACACCTTGCGGTCGACGCCCGCGTCGGCGAGCGCGTCCCACCACTGGCCGAAGTGCTTCATCCGGACGTTCAGGTCCTGCATGCCGTGTACGGCGAAGACGCTGGCCTTCACCTTGTCCGCGTCCGGGACGTGGTCGCGCTCGCTCCACAGCCGGGTCCAGTCACCGGTGCGGGGTGCTTCGTCGATCAGCCGCTGCTGTACGGCGCCGCAGCGGGCCCGTGCCTCGGGGCTCTCCACGTAGTCCGAAAGCCACTCGGGGCCGCTGTCGTAGAGCGGGGCGCCCTTGGCGAAGTAGTAGTCGTACCAGGAGGAGATCGCGCCGATCGGCACGATGGTCTTGAGACCTCGCACCCCAGTGGCGGCCACGCCCTGCGCGATGGTGCCGTCGTAGCTCTTGCCGATCATGCCGGTGTCACCGTTCGTCCAGGACGCCTTGGTGCTCTTGCCCCCGGTGCGGGTGGTGTAGCCGCGGGCCCTGCCGTTCAGCCAGTCGACGACGGCCTTGGCGGACTGGACGTCGGAGCGGCCCCCGACGTCCACGCAGCCGTCGGAGCGGTTCGTTCCCGCGAGGTCGACGGCGACGAATCCATAGCCGCGGGGGACGAAGTAGTTGTCGTAGTAGAGCGGGAACTGGACCGGGTCGCCGTTCGCGTCGTACGTCTTCTTCTGGCTCTCGTTGCCGCGCCCGCAGCAGGAGTAGTACGGGCTGGCATCCATGATCACGGGTATCTTCCGGCCCTTCTGGGCCGGTTCGCGGGGCCGGACGATGTCGACGGCGACGCGGTCCGACTTCCCGTCGTCGTCTCCGTCGATCTTCGTGTCGACCCAGACGGATTCGCGGATCGCGCTCTCGTACGAGTAGACGGGCTTGCTCTCACGCGGGGCGCTCGGCGCCCCCTGGGCGGCTCCCGGGGTCAAGAGCGTGGCCAACAGGGCGGCGAGGGCCGCCGTCAGCAGTGATCTCCAGATCAGGCGAGTGCGTCGCGCACGTATCGGCATGGCGCGGAAGGTACACCGGTCAACTCCTGCGCGACAGAGGGCAGTACGCACTGATGACAGGCTCATGGGTCGTTTTGGCACATGTCGGCCGAATGGCGATCGTGTGACAGGAGCGACCATGGACATGACGCGTGGCCACGGGGCTCAATAAGGTCGGACGCATCTACTGAAGTGCCCCTACGACTTGTACGACTTGGAGCTCTTGTGCACCGCAGACTCATCGCGCCGGGCGCGCTCGCGGCCTCTCTCCTGCTGGCGATCCCGGCATCGGCGGCCGACTTCACGCCCGGGGCCCCGGGTATCGGCGATCCCTACTACCCGGCGAGCGGCAACGGCGGCTACGACGTCTCGCACTACGACCTGCGGCTGAAGTACCAGCCGAAGACCGACCTGCTCGAAGGCACGGCGACCATCAACGCCGCCACGACGCAGAACCTCTCCCGCTTCAACCTCGACCTCGGCCTCAAGGTCAGCGAGGTGCGCGTCAACGGCAAGAAGGCCACCTTCAAGAAGTCCGGCGAGCAGGAGCTTGAGATCACTCCGGCGGCCGGACTGCCCAAGGGCACACCGATCACGGTGGTCGTCCGTTACGCGGGCAAACCGTCCGAGGTGAAGATCAACGGCTTCACGGCGTGGGCGCGTACGCCGGACGGCGGCGTGGCGGCGCAGGAGCCGGAGTCGGCCGCCTGGTGGTACCCGTCCAACGACCACCCGCTCGACAAGGCGACGTACGACGTCTCGGTCTCCGTGCCGGACGGCTCGCAGGCCATCTCCAACGGCGTACTGCAGTCGCAGAGTTCGAAGCTCGGCTGGACGCGCTTCAACTGGCGCTCGAACAAGCCGCAGGCCAGCTATCTGACGACGCTCGCCGTGGGCAAGTTCGACATCACGACGGACAAGACCGCGGACGGTCTGCCCGTCCTGAACGCCTACAGCAAGGACCTCGGCGACAACGCGGGGGCCGCGCGGGCGAGCATCGAGCGGTCGGTCGAGGTCGCGGAGTGGCTGGAGACGGTCTTCGGCAAGTACCCCTTCAACGCCCTGGGCGGGTACGTCCCGAACGTGACGAGCGGCTTCGCCCTGGAGACGCAGACGCGGCCGTTCTACAGCCCGAGGCAGTTCGCGAACGGCTCCAACGTCTCCGTCGTGGTGCATGAGCTGGCCCACCAGTGGTACGGCGACAGCGTCTCCGTCGACGGCTGGAAGGACATCTGGATCAACGAGGGCTTCGCGCGGTACAGCCAGTGGCTGTGGTCGGAGAAGGAGGGTGAGGGGACGGCTCAGGAGCTGGCGGACTACGTCTACGCGCAGCATCCTGCCGACGACCCGTTCTGGAAGGTCAAGCCGGGGGACCCGGGCCCGGAGAACCAGTTCGACATCGCCGTGTACGACCGCGGGGCGCTGGCCCTGCAGGCGCTGCGCAACGAGATCGGCGAGAAGGCCTTCTCGGCGATCTTGAAGGGGTGGCCGAAGGAGCATGCGTACGGGAACGCGAAGGTGGGTGACTTCGTGAAGTACGCGGAGAAGGTTTCCGGCAAGCCGCTGGCTTCCCTGTTCGACGCGTGGCTTTACCAGCCTTCGCGGCCGGATGCTCCGGCTGCGCGGGGGGCGGGGATTGCTCGGTCCTCGGCGGTTCCGGCTGCGCCTAAGTCGTGGAAGTCCATCGCTGCCACGAATGGTGTGCACGGTCACTGATTCTGGACCGCCGCTTCGCGGCGGATGGCCCCCACCCACCCACCCGATCACCCGGCAGCGAGCTGCTGGGGAGGGCGAGTGGGTGGGGCTCCGCGCGTCCGCGTCGGACAGGGGTGGGCGGGGTGTCGGCGCGCCTGAAGGGGCGGGTGGGCGGGGGAATCAGCCCGTCCGGCGTTTGAGGACGAACTCGGCGGAGCCGGTGATCCGGGGGGGGAATCAGCCCGTCCGGCGGTTGGGGGCCCGCTCGGCGGAGCCGGTGATTTTTCGGTGCGCCCGAGCCCTGCGCGCCAGCGGCAGGTAGCGCAGGCGCTCCGGGAGGCGCGGGACCACCGTTCGCGTCACCCGGCCGAGGCGGCGCAGGCGGCGCTCCTGGGCGGCAGTCCACGGCAGGCCTATCGCCGACCTCGCGTCCGGCGGCATCAGGCCGATCGTGATGAAGCGGCGGAAGCGGGCCAGGGGCGGCAGGAGTAGCGGCCAGAGCGTGCGCAGCGTCACCCGCAGCAGGTAGGGGCCGCGGTCCGGCGGCGGGACCGGGCGGTCCGTGGCGACGAGGTCGCGGACCACCTCGGTCTCCTCCAGCTCGTCGGCGAGGACCTTCGCGTAGTACGGCCAGAACTCCTCCAGCGTCTGCGGCATGTCCCGGTCGTGGATGCCGAGGATCCGGCCGACCTGGAGCCACTCCGCGTACAGCTGCCGCTCCTGCGCCTCGGTGAAGGGGCGGCCCAGGTACTTCTGGGCGTGGCGGTAGACGGGGAACCCGGTGGCGTGGACCCACGCGTAGTAGGCGGGCGTCAGCGCGTGGTAGTCGCGGCCGTGCGCATCCGTGCCCCGGATGTGCTGGTGCAGCTCGCGCAGCCTGCGCCCCTCCTCGGCCGCGCTCTCCTCGCCGTACACCCAGGTCTGCAGCGACCGCAGCGACCGCTCGCCGCGCCCCCAGGGGTCGGTGCGGAAGACGGAGTACGTGTCGACGCCGGCGCCCACCGCGGGGTGCGCGACCTGCATCGTGAGGGCGGCGGGCAGGGCGAGCAGGGCGCGGACGTCGCCCGCGATGTCCCACAGGATTCCGCCGGGCGGGGGCGGCTCGGGAATCCGGCGGCGACTTTGCATCACGCGCTCCCAGGGGTCGGGGGCCTTCCGGTCGGTGCCCGGTTTGTGCGTGTTCTCGTGTTCCAGTATGCGACTGCAGCAGTGTTGACGCGCCCGATGAAACATGTCAATAGTTCTTGTAACTCTGACTCACGGGATGGGACAGGACGTCAAGTGGCCTTGCACGAAAGCGCGATGGCGGCCTGAGGGGCGCGGGGAACCGCGCGGTCAGCCGCCACCGGCCCGCAGATCCGTCGCCGCGTCCCCCGCGGAGCGGCCGGCTCAGCTGCCGAGCAGGGGGACCAGATAGCGGCGCGCGAAGTCCCGTACGTGGTCGTCGTCTTCGAGTGCGAAGCAGCTCACCGGATTGAGCAGGAAGGAGACCGTGATCCGCACCATCAGCTCCGCCACCGGCGTCGGATCGCCCTCCTCCTTCCCCTCTGCGCGCTGCGCCCGGCGCAGCCGGTCCGTGAGGTACCCGCGCATCGCGAGGAACGCGGGGCCGCTCTCCAGGGTCAGGAACGGCAGCATCGTCTCCGGTTCGAGCCGCATCAGGCCGCCGATGAGCGGGTGGGCGCGAATGTGCCGCAGGACCACGACGAAGCCCTCGACGATGCGGTCCTCCATCATCGGGAGGGGGGCGACTGCCTCGTCCACCTCCCGCACGAACCTGCGGTACTCCCGCAGCAGGCAGGCGGAGACGAGCGCTTCCTTGTTGCCGATGCGGCGGTACACGGTGACGCGCGAGACCCTGGCGCGCTTGGCGACGTCGTCAACGGTCGAGCGGCGCAGGCCGAACGTCGTGAACTGCTCGCGCGCCGCGTCGAGTATCTGCTCGGTCAGGGCGTCGGACGGCGGCGCCGTGTCCAGCGCGCGCTCCATCATCGAATCCATGAGCCCTCCCCCGTAGTCCCCACGCACTCAACCACAGCCCCCGCACCAACTCCCCATGGCTACACGGACACTAACTCAATCTCTTTGTAACTACGCCAAGCCCAGGAGGGTTTCATGACGGAGTGGCCCAGCTCGGAGCAGCTCGATTTCACCGCGGCGCTACGCGACTTCGCGCGGCGCGAGTGCGGCACGCGGGAGCAGCGCGACGCCCTGACCGCCGCGTCCGGCGGCCCGCACTCCCCCGCCCTCTACGCGAAGCTCGCCGAACTGGGCTGGCTGGGCGTGTGCCTTCCCGAGGAGCACGGCGGGTCGGGCGGCGGCATGACGGACGCCTGCCTGTTCCTGCGCGAGACGGCACGCGGCCTGGTGCCCGCGGGCGGCTTCGTCACGTCGGTCATCACGGCGAAGGCGTACGAGAGGTTCGGCTCGGTGGCGCAGAAGAAGGCGGCGGTGGGCGGGGCCGTCGCCGGGCAGGTGCTCTCGATCGCGATGTCGGAGCCGGACGCCGGGTCGGACGTGGCGGCGCTGCGGTGCCGGGCCGAACGGGCGGCGGACGGCGGGTGGTTGATCAACGGGCACAAGACCTGGATCTCCAACGCGCACCTGGCCTCGTACATCCTGCTGGTCGCGCGCACCGACGCGAGCGGGCCCAGGCACGAGGGCTTGACGATGTTCCATGTGCCCGCGGACACCCCGGGGGTCGAGATCCGGGGCATCTCCACGATGGGCGGCCGCGAGGTGAACGACGTCTACTTCACCGACGTACGCCTGCCCGCGGACGCGGTGGTGGGCGTCGAGGGCAGGGCGTGGCCGCAGCTGATGGCGGGGCTCAACGCGGAGCGGCTGTTCCTGGCGGCGAACATGCTGGGCCTCGCGGAGCGGATCCTCGACGACACGGTCACGTACGTGCGCGGGCGCGAGCAGTTCGGGCGGCCGGTCGGCTCCTTCCAGGCGCTGCGGCACCGGATCGCGGATCTGGCGACGGAGATCGAGTGCGCGCGGCTCCTCGTCTTCGACGTGGCGGCGAAGTGCGACGCCGAGCCGGAACGTCTCTTCCCGCGCGAGGCCTCGATGGCCAAGCTGAAGGCCACCGAGACGGCGAAGCGCGCGGCGCTGGAAGGCATGCAGATGATGGGCGGTTACGGCTACGCGACCGAGTACGACATGGAGCGGCATCTGCGGGCCGCGGTGGTCTCGACGGTGTACGGCGGCACCAGTGAGATCCAGCGGGACATCATCGGGAAGAGCTTCGGGCTGTAGGCGGACGGCGATCCGCGGGCTACAGCCGGCCGCCGCCGGCGCCGCAGCGAGCGGGCAGGAGGCGGCAGGCAAGCGGCGACGGACGGTGAGGCGGCGGTGGCTGCGGGAGCGCAAGGCGCCTGCGCCGACCACCGCGCACGGCAGCCACCAGAAGGACGCCGACTGGCGGCCGGCCACCCGCACCGCAGCGAGCAGGCAGCTGGTTGCGGCCGAGTGAGCCGCGTTCGTTGCGTTCTTCGCGTTCGGGTGCGTGGATGTGCGGGGCCGCTGCGGCCGCGCGAGCGCAGGTTCCGCAGGGTGGGTCTATCGCGCAGCGGCGTATGCCTCCAGGACCAGGTCCGTTACCGCTGTCGGCTCGCGCAGCGTCGGGAAGTGGTCGCTGTCCCGCAGCCGCACGAGCCGGCAGCCCGGGATGCGTGCCGCCATCTCCTCGTTGCAGCGGACCACCTCGGGGTCGTCGCGCTCCCCCAGGGCGAGCACGCACGGCACGTCGAGCTCGCCGAGCCGGTCGAAGGCGGGCGGGTCGGGCACCTGGTGGGGGTGGACGGCGAACCAGGACGGGATCACCGCCCTGATGAGCGCCTCCGCCGCGGAGTCGTCCCCGGCCCCCGCGGCGGCCGACGTGCGCTTCACCAGGGCCACGATGCCGTCCATGTCGCCCGCCTCCGCGAGGCGGACCACCTCGGCGGTGAACTCCTCCATGGCGAAGTCCGGGTTGCCGGTGATCCCGGGGACCAGCAGGGCGAGCCCCGCCACCCTGGCGGGGTCCCTCAGCGCGATGCCGATGGCCGTGGCGCCGCCCATGCTCGATCCCGCGAGGAACGCGCGTGCGACGTCGAAGTGGTCGAGGACCGCGATCAGGTCCTCGACGAGCGAGAAGGACGCGGTGGGGGCGGGCGACCTGCCGTACCCCCGCGCGTCGTAGCGGATGACCCGGCGCCCCTCTGAAAGGCGCGGCAGGATCCCGTCCCAGACGCGGGAGTCCGCGACTCCGGGGTGCAGCAGGACCAGCGGCAGTCCCTCGCCGCCGGAGTCCTGCGCCCATACTTCGCCGTCCTTGACCGGCACCATGAGTTCCATGGTGCGAGCGTGCCGTGGGGGCGGCCCGAGCGCCAGACGGAACTCGGCCGCCTCCCGCGGCGACGCCGTCCGGCTAGCGGCCTGAAGCCGTCGCCGTCGGGAGCGGCTCTCCCACGATCCTGCTGGCAAGCACCGACGCCAGCTCGGGGACCTGAGCCCGCAGTTCCCCTTCCGTAGACGCACGTTCCGCCGCGATCGCGGCCTGGCCCGCCGTGAGCACCTCGTCGCGTTCGCGTACGCCGTCCTCACGGGCGGCGGCGATCAGGGCCGCGCCCTCCTCCCGGGCCCGCTGCCGCACCTGCGCGGCCTCGTGACGGGCCTCGGCCAGCGTCGCCTCGCGCTCGGCGCGTATCCGCTCGGCCTCGCGGCGCAGCTCCGCCGCCGGTCCGCCGGCGACCCCTTCGAGGATCGTGGCGCGCTCTTCGAGTACGCGGTTGACGCGGAGGATCATGCGCCTGACGAAGACATACAGGGAGCCGAACAGCACGACTCCGACGGCGAGATTCTCGACATCCGGGTTGATCGGCCCCAGCGGCATGGGTATGAGCTGCATGCTGCCGATCTACCCGCTCATGTGTGCACAACAACGCGCATCCGCACGGCAGTTGAGTGATCCCCACCACTTACCCGCACCCACTTGCCCGCAGCCCTGGCATCGGCTCAGTCCCCGAAGTCGTACACCGTCACCGCGATGCCCCGCTCCACCAGACGCCGGGATATCAGCGGCTCCACGCGTGACCACTTGCCGCCCGCGAGCCCGCAGCCGATGCGCGGCATGTGCACGGAGGCCTCGAGCTCGGCCGCCTTGTCGGCGAGCGTGGCCAGGGCGGTGTCGATCGCTTCGTACCGCACGGGGACGCCCTTGCTGCCGGTGCGCATGCCGTGCTGGCCGATCATGTTGGCCACCCATGTGTAGGGACCGACCTCGACGAACTGGACGGCTCCCAGGCCGAAGTCGTTCTTGGCGCGCTCGCGGTGCCACCGGCGGTACGCGGCCTCCGGCTCGGGCCAGCGGCGCGACACCGCGACGACGAAGCCCTTGCCCCAGCCCCCGAGGTCGTTGCAGACGTGGGCGATCAGCTTGACGCCCTTGCCCAACGGCGCGGTGGCGTCACCTCGGACATATGTGATCTCCGACATGACGCCACCGTAGGCGCTGCCACTGACAGTCGCCGTCGACCTGCTGCTTCGTGCGGCTACTTGGTGAGGCTTGCCGCCTCACGGTCCACCCTGCGGCGGATCCCGTACCAGCCGGCGACAAGGGCCGCCGCGATGATCGGGATGAGGTAGAGCGTCTTGCGGCCGATCTCCGGGTCCTTCCACATCAGGCCGAGCACGGAGAGCAGGAAGGCGATCGTGACGATCTCGGTGACCGGGCTGCCGGGGAGCCGGAAGCCGGGCCTGGTGATCAGGCCCTCCTTGGCCCGGCGGACGAACGCCAGGTGGCAGATCATGATGATCACCCAGGTGCTGATGATGCCGAGGGACGCCACGTTCAGGACGATCTCGAAGGCCCGGCTCGGCATGAGGAAGTTCAGGCCGACGCCGAGCACGCACACCGCGGAGGTGAGCAGGATGCCGCCGTAGGGAACCTGGCTCTTGTTCATCCGCGCGGTGAACTTCGGCGCCGAACCCGCCATCGCCATCGAGCGCAGGATGCGGCCCGTGGAGTACAGGCCCGAGTTCAGCGACGACAGCGCCGCCGTGAGAACGACCAGGTTCATCACGTCACCGGCCGCGGGCACGCCGATCTTGGAGAGGACCGTCACGAACGGGCTCTGGTCGGCCGAGTACACCGACCCGGGGAGCAGCAGCGCGAGCAGGACGACCGAGCCGACGTAGAAGAGGCCCACGCGCCACATGATGGAGTTCACCGCGCGCGGCACGACCTTCTGCGGCTCGGCGGTCTCGCCCGCCGCGACGCCGACCAGCTCAAGCGACGCGTACGCGAAGACGACACCCTGCATGACGATCACGACCGGCATGATGCCGTTCGGCAGGAAGCCGCCGTTGTCGGTGATGACACTCAGGCCCGGCGTCTGCCCGCCCACGTCCTGCTGGGTGACCAGCAGGAAGATGCCGATCAGCATGAAGGCGACCAGGGCCGCGACCTTGACGATCGCGAACCAGAACTCCATCTCGCCGAAGTACTTCACCGAGATCATGTTGATCACGAGGACGACGGCGAGGGCTATCAGCGCGAGCACCCACTGGGGGATGTCGGTGAAGAAGCTCCAGTAGTGCGTGTAGAGCGCGATGGCGGTGATGTCGGCGATGCCGGTGGTCGACCAGTTCAGGAAGTACATCCAGCCGGCGACGTAGGCGCCCTTCTCGCCGAGGAACTCACGCGCGTAACTGACGAACGAACCCGAGGACGGCCGGTAGATGACCATCTCGCCGAGGGCGCGTACGACGAAGAAGGCGAAGATGCCGCACACGAGGTACGCGACGGCGAGCGCGGGGCCCGCGGAGTGCAGGCGGCCGCCCGCACCGAGAAAGAGTCCAGTTCCGATCGCGCCACCGATCGCGATCATGTTGACGTGACGGGCCTTGAGGTCCTTGCTGTAACCGGCGTCGCCCGCGTCCGCGGGGGCCTGGGACGCATCTGTGCGGGATGCGTCCGCAGCGGCCGTGTCTACGGCTTCCTTGCTCACGTGGGGGGTCTACTCTCTGGTGCCCGGAAAACTCCGGTGTCCGGATGTGCTCCGGTCCACGACACCCCTGACGTGTGTGGACCGACGCGACACCTTCCCCCAGAGATCGCCCGACATGCGGTGGCGCACGTCACATAGCGGCACTTCTCACATGGTGGGCAGGGGGTGTACACACGATGATCACTAGGTGTACAGCCCGTTGATGGCTTCCGCGTACTTCTCCTTGATGACCCTGCGGCGCAGCTTCAGGGACGGCGTCAGCTCCCCGGTCTCGGGGCCCCACTCCTCTCCGAGGAGGCGGTAGCGCTTGATCTGCTCGGTGCGGTTGAGGCGCGCGTTGGCCGCTTCGACGGCCCGCGCGACCTCCTCCTGTACGGCCTCGCTCGCCATCAGGTCACCCGTGATCCCCTGAGCGGCGGCCCAGACGGGGGCCATTTCGGGGTCGAGGACGAGCAGCGCCACCAGGTAGGAGCGGCCGTCGCCGTGGACGAGGGCCTGGCCTATGAGGGGGTGCTCCTTGAGGGTGTTCTCGACGAGCGCGGGCGAGACGTTCTTGCCCGTCGAGGTCACGATGAGTTCCTTCTTGCGGTCGGTGAGCCAGAGGAAGCCGTCCTCGTCGATCCGCCCGACATCGCCGGTGGCGAACCAACCGTCCGCGTCACAGGCCGACTCCACGCCCCCGTCGGGCAGGAGATAGCCGTCGAAGACCGTCGCGCCGCGCACCAGGATCTCGCCGTCGTCGGTGGTGCGGATCTCCAGGCCGTCCAGGGGCTTGCCCACGGAGCCGAGACGGAAGGCGGCGGGGGTGTTGATGGTGACGACCCCGGTCGTCTCCGTGAGACCCCACGCGTCCATGATCACGATGTCGAAGCCGGCCCAGAAGCGCACGACGTCCAGGGGCATCGAAGCCGCCGCGCTCGCGGTCCACACCAGGCGGTCGAATCCGGCCAGGGAGAGCAGCGGGCCGATGACCTTCTCCTTGGCCTCGCGGTACGCCGTCTCCACGTCGGCCGGCGGCGTCTCGCCGCGCTCGACGTACTCCACGCGCGCGCGTGTCGTCTCGTTCGCCGCCTCGATCGACGCCCGCTGCTCTTCCGGCAGCCCGGCGAGCACGGCCTTCACGGACGCGGCCAGCTTCTCCCACACGCGCGGGACGCCGAAGAACTGCGCGGGACGCAGCTCGCGCGCGGTCGCGGCGACGGCGGTCGGGTCCGCGCACAGGTGCACGTGTGAGGCGCGGAAGACGGGCAAGTAGATGCCCAGCATACGCTCGGCGACGTGTGCGAAGGGGAGGTAGCTGATGTGCTCCACGAAGTCGGGGAGCTCGACGACGGCGTCCAGGGCGACGCCGTTGAGGACGACGTTGCGGTGCGTGATGCGGACGCCCTTGGGGTCGCCGGTTGTGCCCGAGGTGTAGACGACGGTGAGCGGATCGTCGGACCGGGACTCGCGCCAGCCCTTCTCGAAGGCGTCAGGGTCGAACAGCCGGCCTCCCGTGGCGTGCAGGGAGCCGTACGTGCGGTGCGGGCCCGCGTCGGCGGCCTCGACGACCACCAGGCGCTCGATCGGCGCGTCGGGGTCCGAGAGGAGCGGCTCCCAGCGTTCCAGTTCGCGGGCGCCCTCGACGATCGCGAAGCGGGCACGGCTGTGCCGGGCGATGTGCGCGATCTGCTCGGGCGCCGACGTGCCGTACACGGTGATGGGCACCGCGCCGAGGTGTACGAGGGCGAGATCGCTCAGCCAGTGTTCGGGGCGGTTGCCCATCATCATGAGGACGTGCTCACCGCGCCGTACGCCGAGCGCCGTGTACCCGGCGGCGAGGACGGCGACCTTACGGCGTGCTTCGCGCCAGGTCAGCGTCGTCCACTCCCCCTCGGGGGTGTCGCGCCAGGAGAGTGCGGGGCGGTCGCCGTGGTCCTCGGCGTTGCGGAGCAGCAGGGAGGGGAGGGTGATGTCGGCGGGTTCCCCGGGGAGTCGCAGGATCGTGGTCATGACCGCCTCCTGGCGTCATCGACGAAGCAAGTGACTGGCCCGGACGCTTTCACAACAGTGGTGAGACAGCAATACTGTTGCACCTGATCGGTGCACAACTGTCGGGGCTCAACTGGGGAGGCGAAGCGCTGCCATGACGATGACGACGACGTCGGGCACGGACGAGCCGACGCTCACAGTCGACGAGCTGGCCGCCCGCGCGGGCGTCACCGTCCGCACCATCCGCTTCTACAGCACCAAGGGCCTGCTGCCGCCACCGGTGATAGGCCCGCGCCGGGTCGGTCATTACGGCCAGGAGCATCTGTCCCGGCTCGGGCTCATCGAGGAGTTGCAGCACCAGGGCATGACGCTGGCCGCGATCGAGCGGTACCTGGAACAGCTGCCGCCCGATCTGAGCGCCCACGACCTCGCCATCCACCGTGCGGTGGTGGCCTCCTGGGCCCCCGACTCTGCCGAGGACACCGACCACGCGGAGCTGGAGCGCAGGGCGGGCCGTTCGCTGACCGCGGCGGACCTGGACCGGCTCTCGGCGATGGGGGTCGTCGCGCCGACCGAGCCCCAGGGGTCGTATCGCGTCGACCCGGGGCTGCTGCGCCTGGGCGTGGAACTGCTCGACGTGCCCATCGCGCACGAGACGATCCTGGCGGCCCGCACCGTCCTGATGGAGCACACCCGCTCGGCAGCCGTCGAGCTGTCCCGGCTCTTCCGCGACGAGGTGTGGGGGCCCTACCGGGACCGGGAGTCGGACCCGGAGCACGTGGCGGCGATGCGCTCCCTGTCGGCCCATATGCAGCCGATGGTGGTGCAGGCCCTGGTGACGGCGTTCCAGCGCTCCCTCAAGGAGGAGCTGCGGGAGTGGCTCGACGAGGGCTGAGCCACTCCCCCAACCTGGCGGCAACTCACTTGCTACACCCTGACGTTGGCCGCCGTCGCGGTAGGCGTCTCGCCCCGCGTGGCCTGCACGAGACGGGTGGCGAAGACCTCGGAGAGGGTCAGGAGGTCCTTCCGTCCGGCGGCGTTACCGGCGGTGTCCCGGAGTTCGAGCGTGCCGATGTACTTGCCCTGGAAGATCACGACCGTCTGCGTGTTCTTCTTCGCGGCGGTCTTGTACGCGTAGCTGATGCTCGACTCGCCCTGCGGCGGTCCGTCGAGGATCTTGAGCTCGTGCTTGTTGTTGCGGGCGTAGCTCTCCCAGGCGGCGAAGGCGCGCTCGGCGGCCCGCTCGTTGCGGTAGACGATCAGGTCGTAACTCGCGCCTTCGGTCTTGGTCGTCGGTGCGGTAGCCGACCTGGCCGTTGGCGACGGCGTTCTTGCACGTGCCGCCGGGGTCCTGGCACACGGAGGGCGCCTTGGCGCGGCTGTGCAGCTCGGTGCTGACGTTGCGCAGGGCGGCGGATCCGCCGCCGGTCGCGCCGCCGATGGTGCGGCTGTGCGACGACCCCGAAGCCGACTTGCTCTTCTTGTTCTTCTTCTTGCCCCCACAGCCATGCTCTTCGGCAGGATACGACGCGGGGGCGCGGCCCCGCGGTTCCGCCCCCGCACACGGGCGGAACCGCAGGTGACCGGGGTCAGGCGTCGCTGAACTTCTCGCCCTTGTCCGCCTTCTCGACGAGCAGCGCGGGCGGCGTGAACCGCTCCCCGTAGCGGTCGGCCAACTCGCGCGCGCGTGCCACGAATCCGGGCAGGCCGCCTTCGTAGCCGTTGATGTACTGGAGCACGCCACCGGTCCAGCCGGGGAAGCCGATGCCGAAGATGGAACCGATGTTGGCGTCCGCGACGGACGTCAGGACGCCCTCCTCGACCAGGCGCACGGTGTCGAGCGCCTCGGAGAACAGCATCCGCTCCTGCATGTCCTCGAACGGGATCTGCGTGCCCGGCTTGGTGAAGTGCTCGCGCAGCCCCGGCCACAGGCCCGCGCGTTTGCCGTCCACGTACTCGTAGAAGCCCGCTCCCCCGCTCCTGCCGGGACGCTCGAACTCGTCGACCATGCGGTCGATGACGGAGTCCGAGGGGTGCCCGGCCCACGTGCCGCCGGCCTCCTCGACGGCGCGCTTCGTCTCGTTGCGGATCTTGCGCGGCAGGGTGAGGGTCAGCTCGTCCATCAGGGAGAGGACCTTCGCCGGGTAGCCCGCCTGGGCCGCGGCCTGCTCGATCGACGCGGGCTCGATACCCTCGCCGACCATCGCGACGCCTTCGTTGATGAAGTGCCCGATCACGCGCGAAGTGAAGAAGCCACGCGAGTCGTTGACGACGATCGGCGTCTTGTTGATCTGGCGTACGAGGTCGAAGGCGCGCGCAAGGGCCTCGTCCCCGGTCCGCTCGCCCTTGATGATCTCGACGAGCGGCATCTTGTCGACGGGCGAGAAGAAGTGCAGGCCGATGAAGTCGACGGGCCGCGTGACGCCCTCGGCAAGCTGGGTGATCGGCAGCGTCGAGGTGTTGGAGCAGAGCAGCGCGTCCGGCTCGATGATGTCCTGGATCTCCTGGAACACCTTGTGCTTGAGGGCGGTGTCCTCGAAGACGGCCTCGATCACGGCGTCGCAGCCCGCGAGGTCCTGCGGGTCGGCGGTCGGCGTGATGCGGGCGAGCAGCGCGTCCGCCTTCTCCTGGGTCGTACGCCCCCGCTCCACCGCCTTGGCGCACAGCTTCTCCGAGTACGCCTTGCCCTTGGCGGCGGCCTCGGCGGAGACGTCCTTGAGGACGACCTCGATGCCCGCGCGGGCACAGGAGTAGGCGATGCCCGCGCCCATCATCCCGGCGCCGAGGACGGCGGCCTTGCGGACCTGGCGCGGCTCGATGCCCTTGGGCCTGTTGGCGCCGGAGTTGACGGCCTGCAGGTCGAAGAAGAACGCCTGGATCATGTTCTTCGCGGTCTGCCCGGTGACCAGCTCGGTGAAGTACCGGGCCTCGATGGTCTGCGCGGTCTCGAAGTCGACCTGCGAGCCCTCGACGGCGGCCGCGAGGATGTTGCGCGGGGCCGGGTAGGGGGCGCCGTTGATCTGCTTCTTGAGGTTGGCCGGGAAGGCGGGCAGGTTCGCCGCGAACTTCGGGTTGGCCGGGGTGCCACCGGGGATGCGGTAGCCCGGCTTGTCCCAGGGCTGGGCCGACTCGGGGTTGGCGTCGATGAAGGCGCGGGCCTTCTCGATCATCTCCTCGCGAGTGACGGCCACTTCGTGGACGAGGCCGTTCTCCAAGGCGCGCTTCGGGGAGTACTGGGTGCCCTGGAGGAGCACCTTGAGGAGCGCGTCCGCGATGCCCATGAGGCGTACGGTGCGGGTCACGCCGCCGCCCGCGGGGAGCAGGCCGAGGGTGACCTCGGGCAGGCCGATCTTGGATCCGGACGCGTCGAGCGCGACGCGGTGGTGGCTGGCGAGGGCGATCTCGTAACCGCCGCCGAGGGCCGCGCCGTTGATCGCGGCGACGACCGGCTTGCCCAGGGTCTCGATGCGGCGCAGGGAGCCCTTGATGGCGACCCCCGCCTCGAACGCGTCCCGCGCGTTCTCGGGCCCTGCCTGCATCATGTCCTTCAGGTCACCCCCCGCGAAGAAGGTCTTCTTGGCGGAGGTGTAGATGATGCCGCGGATGGAGTCCTTCTCGGCCTCCGCGCGCTCGGCGATCGCCGCGATGGAGTCCTTGAACCCCTGGTTCATGGTGTTCGCGGACTGGTTGGGGTCGTCGAGGACGAGGGTGACGACGCCGGTGTCGTCCTGTTCCCAGCGGATGGTCGTGCTTTCGGTCATGGTCTTGTCTCCGTGAAGTCTGATGCGGAAGGCCGTGGGCGTGGGCGGGGTCCGGGGAGGGTGGCTGCGGTTCGTGGCCGACTGACCGCCGGTGGGGGCTGGTCGCGCAGTTCCCCGCGCCCCTGAAGGCATGCGCTGCGCGCAGCCTTCCCCGATGAGATGCCGCACGAAGTGCGCATCTCAGGGGCGCGGGGAACTGCGCGACCAGCCACAACGCACCTGCAGTCGGCGACGGACACAGCCCCACCGGCGCTTAGCCGGAAACTCGTTCCACGATCGTGGCGATCCCCATCCCGCCGCCGACGCAGAGCGTCACGAGCCCGTACCGCAGGTCACGCCGCTCCAGCTCGTCCACCAGCGTGCCCAGGATCATCGCCCCGGTCGCGCCCAGGGGATGGCCCAACGCAATCGCTCCGCCGTTGACGTTGACCTTGTCCAGGGACAGGCCCATGTCCTCGACGAAGCGAAGCACGACCGCCGCGAACGCTTCGTTGATCTCGACGAGGTCGATGTCGTCGATGGTCAGACCCGCCTTGGCGAGCGCCTTGCGCGCGGCGGGCGCCGGACCGGTGAGCATGATGGTCGGCTCCGAGCCGGAGACGGCCGCGGAGACGATCCGGGCGCGCGGCGCGAGGCCGTAACGCTCGCCGACCTCCTTGCTGCCGATGGCGACGAGCGCGGCGCCGTCCACGATGCCGGAGGAGTTGCCCGCGTGGTGGACGTGGTCGATCTTCTCGACCCAGTGGTACTTCTGCAGCGCGACGGCATCGAAGCCGCCGAGGTCGCCGATGTCCTTGAAGGACGGCTTCAGCTTGGCGAGCGAGTCGGCGGTGGTGCCCGGCCGCATGTACTCGTCGTGGTCAAGGACGACCAGGCCGCTGCGGTCCTTGACCGGCACGACGGACTTCTCGAAGCGGCTGTCCTTCCAGGCCGCCGCGGCGCGCTCCTGGGACAGGGCGGCGTACTCGTCCACGTCACGCCGGGAGTAGCCCTCGACGGTGGCGATCAGGTCGGCGCCGATGCCCTGCGGCACGAAGCCCGTCTCGTAGTTGGTCATCGGGTCGGCGAACCAGGCGCCGCCGTCCGAGGCCATCGGGACACGCGACATCGACTCGACGCCGCCCGCGAGGACGAGGTCCTCCCAGCCCGAACGCACCTTCATCGCTGCCATGTTGACCGCTTCCAGACCCGAGGCGCAGAAGCGGTTCTCCTGGACGCCCGCGACGGTGTCGGGAAGACCGGCGGCGATGGCCGCGATGCGCGCGATGTCGGAGCCCTGGTCGCCGACGGGGCCCACGACGCCGAGGACGATGTCGTCGACGGCCGCCGGGTCCAGGTCGGGGAAACGCGCCCTGATCTCGTGGATCAGGCCGACGACGAGGTCGATCGGCTTGGTGCCGTGCAGGGCGCCATTGGCCTTGCCGCGTCCGCGCGGGGTGCGGATCGCGTCGTATACGTACGCTTCGGTGGTCAAGACAGCAGCCTTTCGCATAAGAACTTTGAAGATTTTGAAGATGAGGGTCGGTCGGGCTCAGGCGAGCAGGGAGCGGCCGATGATCTCCTTCATGATCTCGGTCGTACCTCCGTAGATCGTCTGGATGCGGCCGTCGGTGAAGGCCTTGGCGACGCGGTACTCGGTCATGTAGCCGTATCCGCCGTGCAGTTGCAGGCAGCGGTCGGCGACGCGTTTTTGCAGCTCGGTGGCCCACCACTTGGCCATCGAGGCGTGCACGGCGTCGAGTTCCCCGTTCGCGTGATCGACGATGCAGCGGTCGAGGAACGTACGGGTGACCGCGCACTCGGTGGCCATCTCGGCGATCTCGAAGCGGATGTGCTGGAGCTTGGAGAGCGGACGCCCGAAGGCCTCGCGCTCCTTGACGTACGCCGTGGTGATCTCCAGGAGGTTCTCGGCGGCGGCGATGCCCGCGACGGCGATGCCCATGCGCTCCTGCGCGAGGTTCGTCATCAGGTGGATGAACGCGCCGTCGAGCTCGCCGAGGAGGTTCTCCTTGGGGACGCGTACGTCGTTGAAGAACAACTCGGCGGTGTCCTGGGACTTCTGGCCGATCTTGTCGAGGTTGCGGCCCCGCTCGAAGCCGTCCGTGCCGCGCTCGACGACCAGCAGGGACAGGCCCTTCGCGCCGCCCTCGGGGGAGGTCTTGGCGACGACGATGACGAGGTCGGCCAGGATGCCGTTCGAGATGAACGTCTTGGAGCCGTTGAGCAGCCAGTGGTCGCCCTGGTCCGTGGCGGTGGTGCGGATGCCCTGGAGGTCGGAGCCCGCGCCCGGCTCGGTCATCGCGATGGCCGTGATGATCTCGCCGGAGCAGAAGCCGGGCAGCCAGCGCCGCTTCTGGTCCTCGGTGGCCAGGGAGGTCAGGTACGGGCCGATGATGTCGTTGTGCAGGCCGAGCGCGAGCCCGGAAGCTCCCGCGCGGGTGAACTCCTCGGCGAGGACCGCGCTGTAGCGGAAGTCGGCGTTCCCGCCCCCTCCGTACTCCTCGGGCACGGCGAGCCCGAGCAGCCCCTGCTTGCCCGCCGCGAGCCAGGCGTCACGGCTGACGATGCCGTCCTTCTCCCACTCCTCGTAGTGGGGCAGCACCTCCTTGGTCAGGAAGGTGCGGACGGTCTCGCGGAACGCCTCGTGTTCGGCGGTAAAGATCTGTCGCTTCACGTACGGCCTCCTGGACCCTAGAGCCAGCCCTTGACGGTCTCGATCAACTTGGCCGGCTCGGGGCCGACGGGAATGACGTTGAGCATGGTGACGCCCGCCTCGCGGAAGGCCTCGACACGCTCACGGACGTAGCTCTCGGGTCCGCACAGCGACATGAGCTCGCAGAACTCGTCCGGGACGGCGGCCTCGGCTTCCTTCTTCTTGCCCGAGAGATACAGCTCCTGGATGCGCTTGGCCTCCTTCTCGTAGCCGTACGCGACCGCGAGGTCGTTGTAGAAGTTCTTCCCCGGCGCGCCCATGCCGCCTACGTAGAGGGCGATTTGAGGCCGGGCCATATCCCGTACGGCCGCCGCGTCGTCACCGATGGCGAGCAGTCCGCCCGCGACCGTCTGCAACGGGCCGAGCGCCGGATCGCGCTTCTCCTTGCCTTCGGCGAGCGGAGCGCCCCACACCTGGTGGGCCTTCTCCGGGATGAAGAGGGTGGGCAGCCAGCCGTCGGCGATCTCGGCGGTCATCCGGACGTTGGCGGGGCCCAGGGAAGCGACGTACAGAGGCACTTCCGAACGCACCGGCCTGGTGAGGATCTTGAGCGGCTTGCCCAGCTTGCCGCCCTTCTCCTCGGGCAGCGGCATGTCCGTGATGCCGTGGTGGTCGATGACCTCGCGGCGCAGGATGCGGCGGGTCAGCTCGATGGCTTCGCGGGTACGGGCCAGGGGCTTGTCGTAGGGCTTTCCGTGCCAGCCCTCGACGACCTGCGGGCCCGAGGCGCCGAGCCCGATGATCGCCCGCCCGCCGGAGATCGCGTCGAGCCCGGCGGCAGTCTGGGCGATGAGGGCCGGGGTGCGCGAGTAGACGTTGAGGATCGCGGCGCCGATCTTCATACGCTCGGTGCGCGCGGCCAGGTAGCCCATGATGGTGGGCGAGTCGAAGCCGTACGCCTCCGCCACCCAGACGGCGTCCAGACCGGCGGACTCCAGGGCCGCGACGTCGTCGGCGGCCTGGCGCGGGTCGCCCGCGTAGGCGAGAGGTGCGGAGAGCTGCATCAGTCGTCTTCCTTCGTGGGTGTGCCGGACTGCTGGACGAGGGCCGGTACGTCCCAGTCGCGGGCCACGGCCTCGGTGTCGGCGCCCGGCTGGGCGGGACCGCCGCGGACGTGAGTCGGCGTCGCGGAGAAGCGGGGCGCGGGGGCGGGCTGGGTGATGCCGCCGTGGTCGACGAAGGTGCCGCGGGCAGCGAGATGGGGGTGGCCGGGGGCCTCGGACAGCGAAAGGACGGGCGCCACGCACGCGTCGGAGCCTTCGAAGACGGCCGTCCACTCCTCGCGCGTCCGCTCCTTGAAGCGGGCGGCGACCGCCTCGCGCAGTTCGCCCCAGCGGGCGAGGTCCTTGCGGGCGGGCGCCTGGTCCGCGAGGCCGAGCAGCTCGATGAACTCGTCGTAGAACTGCTGCTCCAGTGCGCCGACGGCCATGTAACCGCCGTCGGCGGTCTCGTAGTTGCCGTAGAACGGGCAGCCGCCGTCCAGGAGGTTGGCGCCGCGCCGGTCCTGCCAGCCGCCGGCCGCGAGCATGCCGTGGATCATCGACGTGAGGTGGGCGGTGCCGTCGACGATCGCGGCGTCCACGACCTGCCCGGCGCCGGTGGCACGGGCGTGGTGCAGGGCAGCGAGGATGCCGACGACGAGGTAGAGCGAGCCGCCCGCGTAGTCGCCGACGAGGTTCGCGGGGACGGTGGGCGGCTCACCGGGGTTGCCGATCATGCCGAGGGTGCCGGTGATCGCGATGTACGCGATGTCGTGCCCGGCGCGCTGGGCCAGCGGGCCCTCCTGACCCCACCCTGTCATCCGTCCGTAGACGAGCTTCGGGTTGCGGGCCTGGCAGGCACTCGGCCCGACCCCGAGGCGCTCGGCGACGCCGGGGCGGTAGCCCTCGATGAGGACGTCGGCGCGGTCGACCAGGTCGAGGACGCGGTCCGCTCCGTCCGTCGCCTTGAGGTCGACGATCACGGAGCGTTTGTTGCGGTTGGTGACGTCGTACTCGGGGTTGATCGCGAGACCGCCGCCGCCCGGTCGGTCGACGCGCACGACGTCGGCACCGAGGTCGGCGAGGAGCATGGCAGCGAACGGGCCAGGCCCGATGCCCGCCAGCTCAACCACACGCACGCCTGCGAGCGGTCCGTGAACGCCCTTGTCCGGCACTGCCATTGAGCCCCCAGCGCTATGACACAGCTATGACACAACTGATGTAACACCAGTGATGCTAAGAACGTGTTCCACTCCGCACAAGACCCTAGCAAGCAAGCGCTTAGGCAATTTCGGGGAAGCAAGCGCGGCGCTTAGCCTCGACGCATGGATTCCGTACTGGTCAGCGCGTGTCTACGCGGGGTGCCCTGCCGTTTCGACGGCCGCGACAAGGCGTCGCCCGAGGTCGACGAGGCGGTGGAGGGACGCGCGGTCGTCTCCTTCTGCCCGGAGGCGGCGGGCGGCCTGCCGACACCGCGCCGCCCTGCCGAGCTCGTCGGCGGCGACGGTCATGACGTACTCGACGGCACGGCCCGTGTCGTCGACGACACGGGCCACGACGTGACGGCCGAGTTCATCGAGGGTGCCCGGCGCGCCCTGGTCGCCGCGCGGAGCGGGGGTTGTACCGAGGCGCTCCTGATGCCACGCAGCCCGTCGTGCGGGCGAGGGCTCGTGCACGACGGGTCGTTCGAGGGGAAGCTGGTGTCGGGCGACGGGGTGACGGCGGCGCTGTTCGAGCGGAACGGGATCACCGTGCGGTCGGCGCCCGGGGCGTGAGGCTCCTGCCGGAGGGCAGTCCGGTCCGTCACGCGTCGCGGGCGTCCAGTTCCGCGACCAGCTTCTTCGTGGCGATCGTGCGGTAGCTCTCCTCGACCCAGTCGCAGAGCAGGTCGGCGGCCGGGGTGCCCTTCTCCTCCAGGGGGACCCGCACCCAGCCCGACTTGCCCAGGCCGTACCCCGCGCGCTCCGCGCCCGGCGCCGTCAGGGCATGGGCGTGTGCCGCCTCGTCCGTGAGCTTGACGGTGATCCCGAGGGGGTAACTGCCGTCGTCGGTCCCGAGGAAGACGAACACCTTCTTGTTGACCTTGGCGACGCTCTCGCCCCACGGGAACTCCTCGGCGGCGCCCGGCATGCCGAGCGCGAAACCGCGCACCCGTTCCCACTTCGTCAGGGCACTCTTCGGGACAGCCATGGGGTACCTCCTGGTAACCGATCCGGCTCCTCACGCTAGCCTCGGCCACCGACATCGGCACGGGGTGCAGGGAAGAGAGGTGCCATGACCAGTCAGAACGGCAACGGCAAGGAGCGTGCGGCGGACCGCGCGTACGACATCGTGCTCTTCGGAGCGACCGGTTTCGTCGGCGTGCTCACCGCGGAGTACCTCGCGGCGCACGCCCCCGAAGGGCTGCGCTGGGCGATCGCGGGGCGTGACACCGGGAAGCTGAAGCGGCTGCGGGACAAGCTCGCCGAAGCCCACCCGGCCTGCGCGGAACTCCCCCTCGTCCGCGCGGACGTGGCGGACCCGGCGTCCCTGCGGGAGATGGCGGGCCACGCGCGCGTGGTGGCCACGACCGTCGGGCCCTACCTCGAGTACGGCCAGGAACTCGTCGCCGCGTGCGCCGAGGCGGGCACGGACTACGTGGACCTCACCGGGGAGCCGGAGTTCGTCGACCTCATGTACGTGCGGCACGACGCCCGCGCACGCGAGACGGGCGCGCGCCTCGTGCACTCCTGCGGCTTCGACTCGGTCCCGCACGACCTGGGCGCGTACTTCACCGTGCGGCAGCTCCCGGAGGGTGTGCCACTACGCGTCGACGGCTTCGTACGCAGCAACGCGACGTTCTCCGGGGGCACGTTCGCCTCCGCGCTCGCCCAGTTCGCGCGCGGACCGCAGATGCTGACCGCCGCGCGCGACCGGCGGCGGCACGAGCCGCGCCTGGTCGACCGCAAGGCGTACGCGCCACCGAGCGCGCCCCGGTACGCGGGCGAGGTCGGCGCCTGGGCTCTGCCCCTGCCGACGATCGACCCGCAGGTCGTGCAGCGCTCGGCCAGGGCGCTGGAGCGCTACGGGCCCGACTTCCGGTACCGGCACTACGCGGCGGTGAAGACCCTGCCGTTCGCGGTGGGCGGCGCGGCGGCCGTCAGCGCGCTGGTGGCCGCGGCTCAACTGCCGCCCGCGCGGCGGTGGTTGTCCTCGCGCCTGAAGCCGGGCGATGGGCCGAGCGAGCAGCGGCGCGCGGAGAGCTGGTTCTCCGTGCGGTTCGTCGGCGAGGGCGGCGGCAAGCGGGTGTTCACGGAGGTCTCGGGCGGCGATCCGGGCTACGACGAGACGGCGAAGATGCTGGGCGAGGCGGCCCTGTGCCTGGCCCTCGACGACGGCCTGCCGGACGTCGCCGGGCAGGTGACCACCGCCGTGGCGATGGGTGACGCGCTGACGGCGCGACTGACGGCGGCGGGGCTCAGCTTCCGGGTGGCGGCGTCGCGGTAGCTGTCGCCTCGCGCAGCGCCGCGCGGCACAGGGCGTCCGCGCGGCGCGTCGACTCCGGGAGGCGGTAGCGCGGGGTGAGACGGAGCGTGTGGGCACAGGCGTTGGCCAGGCTCACGCGGTGGCCGACGGAGACGAAGACCGGCTTGACGTCCTCGCGGGTGCGCAGGGCGCGGCCGATCTCCTCGTCTCCGTCCATGAGCGGCGCCGCGCTCCCCCGCGGCGCGTCCGGAGCCTCGTACGTGAACGTGAAGGGGTTCTTGGCCACGCCGATCGTGGGCAGCCCGGTGAGGACGCCGAGGTGACTCGCGAGGCCGAACCTGCGAGGGTGCGCGATGCCGTAGCCGTCGCAGACGACGAGGCCCGGGGCGGCTTCGAGCGCCCCCAGGGCGGCGAGGACGGTGGGGATCTCGCGGAAGGCGAGCAGGCCCGGCACGTACGGGAAGGCCACGCGGCCCACCGCGGTGGCCTCCTCGACGACGTCGAGCGTCGCGGCGTCCAGGACGACGACCGCGGCGGCCACGATGTCGCGCTCGTCGTCGTAGGCGACGTCGACTCCCGTGACGTGTCCCGTGCCCGGCTCAGGGCCCGCTTCGTCGAGGACGACCCGCGCGCGGAGTCCGTCCTGGACGGCGCGTGCGGTCGGCTCGTCGGCGGGCCAGTCGGCGGGGATGTGCGCGATGGTGGCGGCGTGGGCGGCGGCGTGGGCGGCGGCGTGGGTCGTCATGGTGCGGTCAAGACTAGGCCTTCGGCCTTCTCCCACCCCGCCCGCCCGGCGGTGCGCTACTTGGCCGCGAACTTCCAGATGAACGGCTCGCCGTCCTCCTCGGCCCAGTGGATCTCCAGGTCCTTCGCGTCCTTGGGCACCAGGTAGGTGTCGCACAGGACGTGGGTCTCGCCCTGCTTCCAGCCCTCGATGGACGAGGGGTCCTCACAGCCCGGCGCGTCGTCGGCGGCGCCGATGACCAGGGTGCCGCGCTGCCCGTCCGCCCATATCGTGGTGCCGTCGTTGGCGTCCGGGGTCTCCTTGAGGGGCGCACCGGACTTGTGCGTGTACTTCACGTAGGAGATGGCCGGGACAAGGCCCTTGGCCTCCTTGGGGTCCGACACCATCTTCTTGGTGTCGGCCTCCGTGCCCAGCTCGACCTTCTGCGCGGTGATCTCGTACGTGACGGAGGCGTCGCCCTCCTTCACCTTGCCGGTGGCGCTCTCGCCGGTGCCGAGCTCGCCGCCGGACTCGGGCTTCGGCTTGGCCTTGGGCTCGTTCGCCCCGGCCTTCGGCTTGTCCGCCGAGTCCTTCTTGTCGCCGCCACCGCAGGCGGTCAGCGCGAGGGCGAGCACGGCCACGGGTGCGGCAACGCGCAAAGCGGTCTTCCTGTACAGCAAAGTGAACTCCAGACAGAAATGGGCCGGCGCGCAGCACGAATTCACCCCGTAGCGCGGCCGGTTGAGCGGTCAGCATAAGGGGCGACTACGCAAGTGGTCGAGGCGATTCCGCACCGTGCACACCTCGCACGTTCACACTTGCTACGGATACGGGACGAAGCGAACACCCCGGCCCCTGACCGCACATGGCGGCGCGCGGCGGTAACCTCGCGATCATGTTCGTTCTCGAGTTGACCTACACCGCGCCCGTGTCCGCCGTCGACAAGGAGCTGGAGGCCCACGTCGCATGGCTCGACCAGCTGTACGCGCAGGGCGTCTTCATCGCCTCCGGGCGCAAGAACCCGCGCGACGGCGGCGTGATCCTGGCCGTGGCCGACGACCGTGCGGCCATCGAGAAGATCGCGGCGAGTGACCCCTTCGTGCTCGCGGAGGTCTGCGAGTACCGCATCACCGAGTTCATCGCCACGAAGACGGCCCCGGCACTCGCCCCCTATCGGCAGCAGCTGCCCTGAGGCCCTGGTCCCGCTCCCAGCGCGCGATCCGGCCCTTCTCGCCGGACGCCCAGCAGGCCCGGTCCCGGGTGCAGTCCACGGTGTCGTACGACCCCGGGTCGACCGTCCGCCAGGTGCGGCCGCCGTCCGACGTGACGTCCGTGCCGGCCGGCCCGACGGCGAGCGCGCCCCTGCGGCTCCCCGGCAGCCAGGCCACCCCGGAGCGGTACGCGGGCGGCGGCTCGGCTGCCGTGGTCCAGGTGCGGCCGCCGTCGCCGGTGGTGGCCGCCGCCTTCAAAGACGGCTGGTCGGCGCGGTAGTCGCCACCGACCGCGATGCCGTGCGTACGGTCGCGGAAGGCGAGACCGAAGACGCCGCGCGCGGGGTCGCCCGCCGGGATCGGCGCGTCCGTGGCCGTCCAGGTGCGGCCGCGGTCGGCGGAGTGCAGGACACGCGCGCGTGGCGCTCCACCCGTGGCCAGCCACACGTCGCGGGAGCCGGAGCTCACCAGGCACTGGCCGCTGGCCGCGAAGCCCGCCTCGCCCTCCTGCGCGGCGGGCATGCCGTCGCTGGGCAGGACCTTCCAGGAGCGGCCGCCGTCGGCGGTGGACAGGATGCGGTACTTGCCGTCCACCGGGTCGCTCATCGCGAGGCCGTGGCGCCGGTCGAAGAACGTCATGCAGTCGTAGAAGGCCTTGGGGTCGGTGTTGCGGAAGGACTCCGTCCAGGTCGCTCCGCCGTCCGCGGTGCGGAAGACCCGCGAGGCCTCGCCCTCGCCGATGGCGAGGACCACCGCCCGGCGGCCGTCGAAGGCCTCGATGTCCCGGAACTCCAGCTCTCCGGCTCCGGGCGGGGAGACGTTCCGCCAGTGCCGGCCGCCGTCCGAGGTGCGCAGCACGGTGCCTTTCGCGCCGGCCACCCAGGCGGTACTTCTGCTGACTGCGGCGAGACCGCGGAAGCGCGCGTCGGTGCCGCTGTCCTTGAGGTCCCAGCCCTCACCCCGCTGCGGCTGCTCCCCGGAGGCCGCCTGGGCGAGCCCGGGTGCGGCCAGTGCCGTCGCGGCGAGAGCCGCCCCGCACAGTCCCACCGACACCGCACGGCCCAGGGACCGCGCCCTCCTCGTCTTCCCCAAGGACTTCATGGCGGGCGAAGTTACCACCGGAACGAAGGATTCCTTCCGGGAATTCTGTGAAGACGGTGAAGAGCGCGCGGTGACCGAGGTCACTCCGTGTTCGCGTGCACGGATTCCGTCATTCCGACGTCTATCCAAGTGCCGACCCGAGTAGTCCAGCTGTCAGTGAGGGAGCAGGCGTTGTCCACCAGCATCGACCAAGCCGTAGAGGCCCGCCTCGTCGCCGCCGCACCGCGGATGTCGACCATTCCCGCGACACTGCACTACGACCGGAGCGATCCGTTCGCCGTCCGGATGAGTTTCCCCGCCCCGGCGACCCTGGAGGGCATCGAGGTCTACTGGACCTTCGCCCGTGAGCTGCTCGCGCAGGGCATGGAACAGGCGGTGGGCGACGGCGACGTCCGCGTGCGGCCGTACGGCTTCGACCGCACGGTCGTGGAGTTCCACGCCCCCGAGGGCACGGCGATCGTCCACATCCGCACCGGCGAGCTGCGCCGCTTCCTGGACCGCTCCCTGGCCCTGGTGCCCACGGGCGACGAGCATCTGTACGTCGACCTGGACCAGGACCTCGCCGATCTGATGCGGGACGCCTGCTGAACGGGCCCCCTGCCGACCCCCTCAGCCACCCCCGCCGCCCGACCTCGCCGCCTCCGCGTACGTCACCGCCGACGCCAGCGCCTTGCGCAGCCCCCGCATCAGCTCGGGGAGCTCCGGGGCCGGGGCCCCGCTCCGGTCGGTGAGCGCGTCGAGCCGGTCCTTGTACTGCCTGCGGTCCTTGCCCGAGATGACGGCGCGCAGCTTGCCCGTCGCCGCGCACACCACCAGGGCCGCGTCGCCCGCGTGGACCTCGGAGACCGGCACCGGACCGCGCAGGACCGCGAGCGCCTCGGCGTGCAGGACCTCGACGTATCCGGCGCGCTCCAGTTCGTACCGCCGGGAGGGGAAGATCCCGAAGACCCGGGTGCGCTCCGTCCGCAGATAGCCCTCGGATGCCAGCTGGTCGCGCACCCTGTCCATGGAGTAGCGGGACTTGTGGGTGATCCAGCCGTTCCATTTGCGGGGCCGGGACTCCTCGATGAGTTCGAGGAGCCCGTCGAGTGCCGGGTCTCCGGTGCGTGCGCCGAAGACCGGTGTGACGATGCCGTCCACGTCCGAGACGAGTCCGCGCTGGGCCAGCTCCGCGAGCGCGCAGGCCCGCACCGCGTAGTGCAGCTCCGGTGCGCCGGCGATCCTGTTCCGACCGGTGTCCCAGGCCAGCAGGAAGATCCGGGTCGGCAGCGAGAGCGAGCCGTAAGGCATGAGGCCTCCTTGTCCGCGGTCACGATAAATCGTTGACAGTCGCCGGGGCGCACCCTACGGTGTATAGCGGTTCTGTTGTCGCCGATAGGAGTAGGACGTTGCTCGTCTGAGGTCTGGAGTCACCGCGTCACACGGCTCGTCCGTGTGCGTAGCGTGCGACCTCGGCGCATGAGCCGTCCCCCTGACGCAGGGCCCGTTTTTCTGCCCTCGCCTCCTGTGACGACGCTGCTCCCGTCCTGCTGTCGCGCCCCGCGGTGTCCCGAAACGCGTTGCCCCTGACCGCGCTTCATCTCACGCAACCGCGAGGACCACATGTCTACTTACCCCACTTCCATCACGTGCACGTCGCTCGACTTCACCTGGCCGGACGGCACCGGTGTCTTCGACGGGCTCCAGGTGGCCTTCGGCCCCGGCAGGACCGGCCTCATCGGCGTCAACGGGTCAGGAAAGTCAACCCTGTTGAAACTCGTCGCCGGTGAACTCACGCCGAGCGATGGCGCCGTCCACGTCGCGGGTGACATCGGCTATCTGCCGCAGAACGTCGCCCTCGACACCGGTCTGCGCGTCGACGAGGTGCTCGGCATCGCGGCAACTCGCGCCGCCCTGCACGCCATTGAGGCGGGCGACGTGGCCGAGGAGCACTTCGCGGCGGTCGGTGACGACTGGGACGTCGAGGAGCGCGCCGTGGCGACCCTCGATCAGCTCGGCCTCGGCCACATCGGCCTCGACCGCACCACCGGCGAGGTGTCGGGCGGCGAGTCCGTGCTGCTGCGCCTGGCCGCGCTGCTGCTGCGCCGGCCCGACGTGCTGCTGCTCGACGAACCCACCAACAACCTCGACCTGTACGCCCGTCGGCGCCTGTACGCGGCCGTCGATGCCTGGTCGGGGGTCCTGGTGGTGGTCAGCCACGACCGTGAACTCCTCGATCTGGTCGACCAGATCGCCGACCTGCGGGACGGAGAGCTCAAGTGGTACGGAGGCAACTTCTCCGCGTACGAGGAGGCGCTCGCCGCCGAACAGGAAGCGGCGGAGCGCATGGTGCGCGTCGCCGAGTCCGACCTGAAGAAGCAGAAACGCGAACTGGCCGACGCCCAGGTCAAGTTGGCCCGTCGCAAAAGGTACGGCCAGAAGATGTGGGACACCAAGCGCGAGCCGAAGGTCGTCATGGGCGAGCGCAAGCGCCAGGCCCAGGTGTCCGCGGGCAAGCACCGCATCATGCACGAGGAGAAGCTCAGCGAGGCGAAGGAGCGCCTGGACGACGCCGTCGAGGCGGTGCGGGACGACGACGAGATCCGCGTCGACCTGCCGTTCACCGCGGTCCCGCCAGGCCGCACCGTGCTCACCCTGCGCGAGCTGTCCCTGCGCTACGGAGCGCGCGTACAGGGCGAGTTCGAGCTGCGCGGCCCCGAGCGGGTCGCTCTGATCGGCCGCAACGGCGCAGGCAAGACCACGCTCCTGCGGACGATCGCCGGACAGCTGGAGGCCGTGGAGGGTGAGGCATGGGCGCACGTCCCCCTGCGTTTCCTGCCCCAGCGGCTCGACGTGCTCGACGAGGAGCGGACCGTCGCCGAGAACGTGGCACGCTACGCCCCCGACGCCACCAACAACAGGATCCGGGCCCGCCTGGCCCGCTTCCTGTTCAAGGGGGCGCGAGCCGATCAGCGTGCGGCGACCCTGTCGGGCGGCGAGCGGTTCCGTGCGGCGCTCGCCGCGCTGCTGCTCGCGGAGCCCGCGCCGCAGCTCCTGATGCTCGACGAGCCGACGAACAACCTCGACATGGCGAGCGTGAAGCAGCTCGCCACGGCCCTGGAGTCGTACGAGGGGGCGCTGATCGTGGCCAGTCACGACGTGCCGTTCCTGGAGTCGATCGGCATCACACGCTGGCTGCTCCTGGACGGAGAAATCAAGGAAATCAGGACAGAAGCTGTCGGGTATTTTGGCTAGCTTCGCGTGTATGCACCAATACATCACCATCACAGGAGCCCGTGAGAACAACCTCAAGGAGGTGAGCCTGCGCGTTCCCAAGGACCAGCTCACCGTCTTCACCGGCGTATCGGGGTCGGGGAAGTCGTCGGTCGTGTTCGACACGATCGCGGTCGAGTCGCAGCGTCAGCTGAACGAGACCTTCACGTGGTTCGTCCGCAACCGGCTGCCGAAGTACGAGCGGCCGCACGCGGAGACCATCGAGGACCTCTCGCCCGCGATCGTCGTCGACCAACGGCCGATCGGCGGCCACTCCCGGTCGACGGTGGGCACGATGACGGACATCTACTCGGTGATGCGCGTGCTGTTCTCGCGGCACGGCACACCGAGTGCCGGTCCGGCCACCGCGTACTCGTTCAACGACCCGTCGGGCATGTGTCCCCGGTGCCACGGCCTCGGCAAGACCGTGCGGCCCGACTACGACCGCATCCTCGACCCCGCCAAGTCCCTGGCGGACGGCGCGATCCTCTTCCCGCCGTTCGCCGCGGGAACCTGGCAGGGCCAGACGTACACCAACACCCCCGACCTGGACACGCACAAGCCGGTGGGCCGGTTCACCGCGCGGGAGCGGGAGTTCCTCATGCGCGGCGGAAAGCACGGCGGCAAGGTCAACGTCGACAACACCGGCGGCGCGCGCGACATCGACTACGAAGGGCTCGCCGACCGCTTCGAGCGGCTCTACCTCAACCGCGATCTGTCGACGCTCTCCCAGAAGACCCGCGACCTCGTGCAGCGCTTCCTCGTCGAGGGCGAGTGCGACGCCTGCGACGGGGCGCGGCTCAACCAGGCGGCGCTCGCCACCCGTATCGGCGGCATGAACATCGCCGACTGCTCGCGCATGGAGGTCACCGACCTCATCGCGGCCCTGGAGCCGATCGACGACCCGGTGGCGGGACCGATCGCGTCGGCGGCGGTGGCGGCGCTCGAACGGATCGAGGCCATCGGGCTCGGCTACCTCAGCCTCGGCCGCGAGACGTCCACGCTGTCCGGCGGCGAGGGGCAGCGCCTGAAGACCGTGCGGCACCTCGGCTCGAGCCTGACCGGCATGACGTACATCTTCGACGAGCCGAGCGTCGGCCTGCACCCGCGTGACGTGGGGCGGCTCAACGACCTGCTGCTGCGCCTGCGCGACAAGGGGAACACTGTCCTGGTCGTCGAGCACGACCCGGACGTGATCGCCGTCGCCGACCACATCGTCGACATGGGCCCGGCGGCGGGCACGGACGGCGGTCTGGTCGTCTTCGAGGGAACACCGGACGAGCTTCGGCGCGCCGACACCCTCACCGGCCGGCACCTGCGGCGCTCCACCGGCATCAAGGAGAGCCCGCGCGAGGCCATCGGCGGGCGGTGGGTCAAGGGCGCCGATCTGCACAACCTCAAGGACGTCAGCGTGCGCGTGCCGACGGGGGTGCTCACAGCGGTGACGGGCGTCGCGGGCTCGGGCAAGAGCACGCTGGTGTCGGGGGCGTTCGTGGCCGAGCATCCGGACGCCGTGGTCGTGGACCAGTCGAGCATCGGCATCTCGGGCCGCTCGACCCCGGCGACGTACCTCGGGATCATGGATTCGCTGCGCAAGCTGTTCGCGCGCGAGACCGGCAAGGAGGCCGGGCTCTTCAGCTTCAACTCCCATGGCGCGTGCGAGAGTTGCCAGGGGCGCGGGATCATCTACAGCGACCTCGCGTTCATGGATCCGGTGACGACGACCTGCGAGGCGTGCGAGGGGCGCCGCTTCAAGGAAGAGGTGCTCCGGCTGACCGTCGGCGGCAGCTCCATCGCCGATGTGCTCGACATGACGGCCGACGGCGCCCTCGACTTCCTCACCGCGGTCGACGACACGGCCATGCGGCGCAGGCTGCGGGCCCTGCACGACGTGGGGCTCACCTACCTGACGCTCGGACAGCCGCTGAGCACCCTGTCGGGCGGCGAGCGGCAGCGCATCAAGCTCGCCACGCAACTGCACCGCACCGGCACGACGTACGTCCTGGACGAGCCGACGACCGGTCTGCACATGGCGGACGTGGACGGCCTGCTCGCCCTCCTGGACCGCCTCGTCGACGCGGGGAACACCGTGATCGTCGTCGAGCACAACCTCCAGGTCGTCAAGCACGCGGACTGGGTGATCGACCTCGGCCCCGACGGCGGCAAGCACGGCGGCCGGATCGTCTTCGAGGGCACTCCGGAGCAGCTGATCGACGCGGAAGGATCGTTCACCGCCGCGCATCTGCGACGAGACCTGGGCCTGGAGCCCTCGCACGCTGCATGATGGCGGCAGCGCCTTGATCCGGTCCCCGCCGGACCGGGCGCCCCACCACTCCCGCACCTACGGAGACCCAGCCGTGCCCAGCAGGAAAGCGCTGATCCGCCGTCCGAGCCCGCGTCTCGCCGAAGGCCTGGTCACGCACGTCGAGCGCACCCCGGTGGACGCCGGGCTCGCCATCGAACAGTGGGAGGCGTACGCCGACGCGCTGCGGGCGCACGGCTGGGAGACGGTCGAGGTGGAGCCGGCCGACGACTGCCCGGACTCGGTCTTCGTCGAGGACACGGTCGTCGTCTTCCGCAACGTGGCGCTGATCGCCCGGCCCGGCGCCGAGTCCCGGCGGGCGGAGACGGCCGCCGTGGAGGAGGCGGTGGCCCGGCTCGGCGCCTCCGTGAACTGGGTGTGGGAGCCGGGCACGCTGGACGGCGGCGACATCCTCAAAATCGACGACACGATCTACGTAGGGCGTGGCGGGCGCACGAACGCCGCCGGCGTCCGGCAGCTGCGGGCCGTCTTCGAGCCGCTGGGGGCGCGGGTCGTGGCCGTCCCCGTCAGCAAGGTCCTGCATCTGAAGTCGGCGGTGACGGCGCTGTCGGACGGCACGGTCATCGGCCACCCGCCGCTCGTGGACTCCCCTTCGCTCTTCCCGCGCTTCCTGCCCGTACCCGAGGAGTCCGGGGCCCACGTGGTGCTGCTCGGCGGCGCGAAGCTGCTGATGGCAGCGAGCGCGCCGAAGAGCGCGGAGCTGCTCGCGGATCTCGGTTTCGATCCCGTCGTGGTGGATATTCGGGAGTTCGAGAAGCTCGAAGGCTGTGTGACATGCCTCTCAGTGCGTCTCAGGGGGTTGTACGTCTGACCAGTCCTGGGGCGACTGAGGCGAGAGGGGCACATGGGCCCCGCTGTCGCAAGCACTTTACGGAGCGCTTAACCTACGGCAACGTAACCTACGAGACCGTAGGTAGATAGCACCCGCTCGTGCTATCGCGTAACCCCTACGCACGTAATCCGTAAAAAAACTCCCGTCCCCCTGGAGCCCCCGTGACGATCACCTCTCCTCATCTCGGCAGCACGGACGACTGGACCGATGCCCGGTTGCTGTTCGCCCTGGAAGAAGTGGTCGAGAAGGAGCTCAACCGCCACCTGAAGGTGGCGAAGGACTGGATGCCGCACGAGTACGTGCCGTTCTCCGACGCCCGGAACTTCCCCGGCTACTTCGAGGACGGCGAGGCCTGGGAGCCCGAGCAGTCCAAGGTCACCGACATCGGCAAGATCGCCCTCGTCGTCAACCTCCTGACCGAGGACAACCTCCCCAGCTACCACCACGAGATCGCATCCCTCTTCGGCCGCGACGGCGCCTGGGGCACCTGGGTGCACCGCTGGACCGCCGAGGAGGGCCGCCACGGCATCGTGATGCGTGACTACCTCCTGGCTTCGCGTGCCGTGGACCCGGACAAGCTCGAGCAGTTCCGCATGGCGCACATGGCCGAGGGCTTCGAGTCCGACAACCGCCACTCGATGCTGCACTCGGTCGCGTACGTGGCCTTCCAGGAGCTCGCGACCCGCGTCTCGCACCGCAACACCGGCCACCAGTCGGGCGACCCGGTCTGCGACCGCATGCTGGCGCGCATCGCCACCGACGAGAACCTGCACATGGTCTTCTACCGCAACCTCCTGGGCGCGGCCTTCGAGCTCGCCCCCGACCTGACCATGCAGTCCGTGCGCGACGTCGTGGTCAACTTCCGGATGCCCGGACACGGCATGCCCGGCTTCGAGCGGGCCGCCGCGCAGATGGCGATCGGCGAGATCTACAACATGCGCATCCACCACGACGACGTGATCCAGCCCGTCCTGCGCTACCTCAAGGTCTTGGAAATCGACGGGCTCGGCCCCGAGGGTCTCAAGGCGCAGGAGGAGCTCGGTCTGTACATGAACGGGCTCGACACCGAGGCCGCCAAGTTCGACGAGAAGCTTGCTGCTCGCAAGGCGCGGATGGCTGCTCGGGGGAAGTAGGGCACCCTGCCCCTGCGGGGTGATCGGGTGGGTGGGTGGGATAAAACCCACCCACCGGACAGAACGTCACTCGTACGACGTGCAGACAGCCAGCGCCGCGTCCCGTACGTCCGGGACGCCGTGACCCCGCAGGGACACGAGTACATCCCGCCACCGGCCCGCCCAGTCCGTCCGCTCGCCCAGGGCTTCCACCGCCGCCACGGCGAAGAGACCCGACGCGTGGCCGCCGTCCTCGGTGAGGATGCGGGCGACGGGCAGCAGCGGGGCCGTCTCCCCCGCTCGCTCCGAGTCGCCGAGGTACTCCCCCAGCGTGGCGGCGGTCCGCACCGCCAGCGCGGGACGCCCCTCGTGCAGCCGGGCGAGCCGAAACAGGGCCCGAGCCACCTCAGCGGGCTCCGCGTCCAGCGCGACCGCACCGGCCAGCAGCTCAGCGGCCTGCGGCACGAAATCCCCGTACCCGGCAAGAAGCTCGCCCGCGCGGAGTGCAACAGCCCGGTACGCCTCGTCGGCGTCTGCCAGCGTCTGCGCCACGTACTCGATCCGCCGCCGCGCGGGAAGATCCCGGTCCTGCGGCACAGGCGCATCGGAATCCGCCAGCGCCGCCAGCGCCCCGCACAACGCCTCTGCGCCCCGCGGCGCGGTCGCCGCCGCCGCCACGAGCCCCCGCGCGGCCACCTGCCACGTGGACCGCCGGTCGAGATCCGCGACCGCATCCGCGAGGACCGAAGCCGCGTCCGGCGACCACGGGGCCCATCGGGCGAGCGCGGCGAGCGCGAGGGCGGCCGCCTCGTCGTCGTCCGTTCCCACCACCTCGCGCACGAGGCACGCGTACCGCTCCCGGTGTCCCTCCGCCAGGTCGAGGGGCCGCACCCGCAGCACCGCCGTCCGCAGCACCGCCTCGCCCCCTGCGGCGTCCCTCAGCAGCCCCCACACCCGTTCCTCACCGAGCAGCCCGCCCGCGAAGGCGACACACGCCGCCCGTACGTCACGGTGGGCGTCCGGCGCCTCGTAGGCATCGCCGAGCAACGACGCCGCCTCGGGCGCGGGCAGCCGTACGGCGGCGAGACGCGCGGCCTCCTTGCGGCTCGTCACCTTCTTGCCGGGCCCGCACAGGACCTCCCGCAACTGTGCCGCGAGCCGGGACGGTGCGACATGACGTGACGCCTGCGTCGCCGCGTACACCGCGACCCGGGCCCGCTCACCCCCCGCGTGCGCGAGCAGCTCGGGCAGCGTGTCCCCGGGCCGCGAGGTGTGCGCGAGGGCGCCGATGGCCGCCTCCGCGAGCACGATGTCGGGTGATCCGGCCCAGCGGCGGACTAGCTCCTCCCCCGCGCCGGGAACGGCCGCGCCGCGTGCGATCGCCGCGGCGCGATCCCACTGCGGAAGACCCGCGTCACCGGCGGCCCGTTCCAACTGCCGTGCCAGCGCCTCCTGTTGACGTGGCAGCCAGCGGCGGATCTGCTGGGCGTAGGCGGGCACGGTCCAGGCCGCGCCCTTGGTCAGGAACCGCCCGTACGGCGGCGTGCCGGTCAGGAGTTGGTCGAGCAGGTCCGTGCGGCGGGCGCACAGCACGGAGCGGACCGGGGTGAGCACGCCCGTCGACGGATCCTGTGCCAGGACGCGGGCGACGCGTTCATCGCGGGTCGCGGGCGGTTCGAGCCACAGGTCGATCGCCCTCGACACCGTCGCGTTGCTGCCGAACCGGATGGCCTGCCACAGGAGTTCCTGCAGCTCCCTCATCCCAGCGGCGCGTCGGCCGACCGCCCGGGCCAGCGCGAAGGCGAGGCTGTAGTCGGCCTTCTCCGCGCCCGCCTCGATCCAGGGTCGCAGCGCATCGAAGACGTCGTGCTCCTGGCCGCGGCGCAGGGTGCGGTCGAGGCGTCCGAGGTCGGCGCCGCCGGTGTTGCCGGAGATACGGACGAGGGTGCGCAGTGCCCAGTTCACCAACTCCCGCTGCCCGCCCGCCGCGTGTTCGCGCAGTACGGCGACGGCCAGGCGGCTGAGGCCGCCGCGGGTGGCGTGCGAGGAGTCGCGGGCCGCGACGGCGTCGGCGGAGATCCGGTCGAGGAGCGGTTCGGCGTCGACTCCGAAGAGGGCGGGCCGGGTCTCGGCGAGCGCGGTCAGGGCGGCGGACCGCACCGGGTCCTGCTCGTTCGCGAGCCGGGTCATCTCCGCGAGTACGGCGGTGACTTGGGCCCTCTCGCCGGACCGTGCCGCATTGCGGACGAGCAGCGGCCACGCCTCGGCGCGGTCATCGGCGGCGGGGCGCCGGGTCGCTGCCACCAGGCGGTCGCGCACCTCGGCGCAGGGCAGGAAGGACTCGGCGAGCAGCACGGAACTCCAGTGCGCGCCCTGCTCCTTGGCCCGCCCGGCCATCCGCCGCGCCTCTTCGGCGACGGCACTGCGGGGCAGCGCGCCGAGGATGACTCCGTCGACGGTGGCGGACCCCGCGCCGCGCCCTTCTACGGCACGCGCGTGGACGGCGGCGCGCTCCGCGGGCGCGTGGGCGCGCATCAGCCGGGCGAGGTCGTCGGAGTCGTCGGCGATGGTGCGGGCGTAGGTGAGGAGTTCGGGAGCGCCCGAGCGGGCGAGCTTGTGCAGCACGGAGGACGTGAGCGCGCCACTGCGGCGCAGCGGCCACCCCCAGGTCCCGGACAGGATCGTGAGGACGCGCCCCGGTGCCGCGTCAGCCAATACACCCAGATGCGGGCGCAGTTGGACCGGGAAAGCGCTGGGAGAGAACCGTTCCAGCAGGTCGAGCACCCGCACCGGCTCCGCGTCCGTAACGGCGGCGATCCCTGCCGCGTACCGCTGCCACCACGTGTCCCGCAGCGCGTCGGGCAGCGCTGCGAGCTCGCGTACCGCGACATCGAGCAGCACACCCGCGTGCCTCTTCGCCAAGGGCCGCCACCCCCGTACGGCATGGAAGAGCCCCGGCAGCAGCCGCTGCACCACAGGGCCCGAGCAGCCGGGCAGCAGCCTGGCCGCCTCGACGTCACCCCACTGTTGCCGCAGCGGGCCGATGACGCGATCGGCAAGCGCGGTGCGGCCCTCGGCGACGATCGCCCGCAGCAACTGCCGTCGCACCGCTTCGGAAGCGTCGTCGAGCGCTGCCTCGAACGCCGTGTCCGGAACGCCATGGCTCTCCGCGGCCCGCAGCGCGTGCCCCCGCACGAAGGGGTCGGGGTCGGCGAGCCGCGCCCCGGTCCACTCGGCGTCCCTCCCGGCGCAGGCCAGCAGGATGGCGACCCCGCGCTCGTACGGGCCGCCGCTCTCCAGCTCTTCTAGGACGGACCGCAGCGCGCCGCGCCCCGCGAAGTCCCGGGCACTCTCGGCGATCTCCCGCAGCCGTCGCGGGTACGGCAGGGGGTCGAGGTCGGAGAGCAGGTAGCGGGCGGCGGTCTTGTCGGGCTGTGCCATGCGCGGATTCTGCCTGGCGGGACCGGTCGGGGGACAGCGAATTGCCGAGGCCGCGGGATTGCCGACTGCTGAGGGGCGGGGCGGCTGGATTCGAACCAGCGTGTTCCGGTTTTGGAGACCGCCGCGACTGCCTCTGCGCTACGACCCCGCCCTTGGGCAGATCATAGCCGCCGGCTACGTGAAGTTCGGGGCGGGGCACAGCGCCCCGCAAGGGGCGCGGGGAACTGCGCGACCAACCCCCACCGGCCCGCAGGTCAACGCACCGCCCAGCAAGGTCCACCAACTCGGGCGCCCCGCCAGAACCTTCACCACTCCGCCTCCCCGTAGTCCTTGAGGAACACCCCCGAGACCGGCGCACCCGCCTCGCCCCGCACGATGGGGTCGTAGATCCGGGCCGCGCCGTCCACCACGTCGAGGGGCGTGCGGAAGCCCGCGTCGGCGATGCGGTCCTTCTTCGGGGCGGGGTTCTCGTCGGTGATCCAGCCGGTGTCGACGGCGCACATGTGCACGCCCCGCTCGGCGAGTTCGGCCGCGCTGGTGCGCGTGAGCATGTTCAGGGCGGCCTTGGCCATGTTCGTGTGCGGATGCCCGGCCGTCTTGTTGCGGACCGCGAAGCGCCCCTCGACCGCCGTGACGTTGACGATGTACGTGCGGGGGCGCGGCGATGCGAGCAGCAGCGGCAGCAACCGGTCGCAGAGCAGCGCCGGGGCGAGCGCGTTGACCAGCTGGGTCTCCAGGACCTCGGCGGGGTCGAGGTCGCCGAGCCTGGCGGACCAGGAGTTCTCCGGCGATGGATCGCGCAGCAGGCCCGCCTCGTCGGCCGCGTGCAGGGCAGCGGCCTCGGGCAGGACGGCCTCGCCCAGGACGGCCTTGCGCAGGACGAGACCGAGCGCGCCCCGCGTCGCGATGGTGCCCGCGGCCGCCCCCATCGGCCGGAACCCGGGCGCGCCACGGGCCCCGGCGGGCAGCCGCGCCGACTCCCCCGCCGCCAGGGCCGCGTACGACTCGGGCGGCCGGCGGACCGTCTGCGCCGCGTTGTTGACCAGGATGTCCAGCGGCTCACCCTCTCGGCGCAACTCATCGCACAGGCCGATGACTTGGCGTGGGTCCCGCAGGTCGACGGCGAGCACGGTGAGCCGGTCGAGCCACTTCTCGCTGCCGGGCACAGCGCGGAAGCGCCGCTCCGTGTCATGCGGGAAGCGGCTGGTGACCAGGAGTTCGGCGCCGTCGCGCAGCATCATCAGGGCCAGCTGGAAGCCGATCTTCACGCGACCCCCGGTGAGCAGCGCACGGCGCCCGCTCAGATCCGTGGCCAGCGCGCGCCGCGCACGGTTGTCGCCCGCGCAGTCGGGACAGAGCCGGTGGTAGAAGGAGTCGACCTGTCGATACGACGCCTTGCAGACATAGCAGGGCCGGGGCCGCCGGAAGACCCCGGCGGGGCCCGTCGAGGCCTCGCCGACCAGCGGCGCGTCCTCACGGCGGTCGTCGGCCCCGGTGGCGGTGGCGGCCATCACCGCCGCGTCGGCGGCGGAGAGTTCGGCCCCGCGCGCCTTGCGCCTGCGCAGCCGTCCGTCGCGGGCGAAGGACGCGGCGACCTGCTCGGCCCGCAGCCGCACCGGGTCGTCGACCGGAAGCTCGCGGAGCCTGCCGACCACGTCGTGGAAGACCGCGAGGTCCGCCTCGCCGATCACCTCGCTGATCACCTCGCTGATCCCGCCGCTCTCACTCATCCGTCCCGCCCCGCCCGTTCCGCCGGATCGTGGTCCCGGCCGGATCCGGACCAGCGTATCCGCGTAACCACACAAGGCCCGCCGTGCTGAACGGATTTACGGCCGCCCGCCCCGGTGCAACGGTGGGCAGCGGGGGTGGAACCCATGCCACAGATGGCACAGACCCATGAGTGGATGTTCTACGAGGTCATGTGGCGCGGCTGGGCGGGACGGGCCGAGGTGCCCTATCCCGTTCCGTGGTGGGCGCAGGCGGCCTTCCGGCGCTGGAACGACGACTTCGACTCAGGAACGTACGAAACCAAGGAGGCCGCCTTCGCCTCCAATGCCCTGTACCGCTACTGGCACATGGTGGGCGTCAAGGACCACCGTCAGGAGTCCCTGATCGGACAGGCGGGCGAGATCGAGCCGGTCTACGACAAGTACTGCCTGTCCTTCTTCCTCTACTCGCCGTCGACCGGCGCCGTCCACCTGCCGCAGCTGACGGACGCGGGGACCCTCGGCCAGCGCATGGAGGCACCCCATCTGCCAGTGGTCCTGACGACGTTCCGCACCGCTGACGGCACCGAGTTCGTGCAGCGGACCTTCGGGACGGCCGTCGGAGCCCGGCAGCGGGACCTCGTCGTGACCCGCCTGACCGTGGGCAGCGCGACCGGGCAGCCGCGCGACGGCTGGCTGTGCGCGGCCGTCATGCCCGCGGGGCCGAGCGGCTTCCAGCGGCACGACCGCAACGGCCGCCAGATCACCGACCGGCGCCTGACGTTCCTGCGCCATCTGTCCGACGAGGGGCGGGTGGAGACCAACACCGGCTGGGGTCCGGTGTTCGACACGGCTCCCGAGCAGTACGGCGCGTACGGCAACCCGGACTTCACGAACGACCCGGACTCCTATCTGACCCGCAACCCGTTCCACGACCTCGTCACGGGCGGCAAGCTGAACGGCGCCCTCCAGGCGCAGGACCAGATCGCGGGTCTGTGCAGCGCGGCGTTCGCCTGGCCCTACCGGGTAGCGGACGACGAGCTGTTCGAGCTCGACGTACGGCTTCCTGTCGACCTCTACAGCGGGGCGGCCGACCTGGCGGAGATCAAGGCCACTCCTGCCGCGGAACTTGAGGAGGCCAACCGTGTGTTCTGGACGGGCAAGCTGATCGAGCAGGGCGTGCAGCCCCAACTGCCGCAGCCTGTCGCGCATTTGGCCGACCAGTTCCGTCAGTGCCGTTCGCAGCTCCTGATCCTCTCCGACCACGGCGAGATCCATCCGGGCCCGACGGTGTACGACTCCTTCTGGATCCGTGACTCCTCCGTCGAGGCCACGGCGTGCTCACTGGTCGGCGACGCGGCCCTGGCCGAGCGCCAGTTGGGCACGCACTACCCGCTGAAGTTCAACCGCGGCTCGGGCCGCGTCGGGCCGTGCGCCGAGTACGGCTTCTACGGCGGGCCGCACGAGAAGGACGACCGCGAGTGGGACAGCAACGGCCAGGCGCTGTGGGCGATCGGCCGCTTCGACCGGACCCACGGCCGGTCCACCGCGTTCGGCGCGAAGCTCTACACGCCGTACGTCATCGACGCCGCCCGGTGGCTGCGGGACAACCGCGACCAGTACGGCCTGCTGCACAGCGGCTGGAGCGCCGAGCATCTCGGAGAGCGCGACAAGCCGCACTACTGGGACGACCTGTGGGGCATCGCCGGTCTCTACGAGGCCGCGCGGCTCGCGGAGCGGCTCGGCTCCCCCGACGTACCCGAACTCTGGGGTGCCTTCGACGACTTGAAGCGGGCCACGGCGGCCTCGGTGCGCTGGGTCCTGGAGGAGCAGCGCAGGCGCGGCGCCTGGGAGACGTACATCCCGACCGGCCCCGCCGACGTCGGCAGGCTCGACTCGACGATGATCGGCACGGCGGCTTTCTTCCACCCGCTGCGGCTGCACATGGGCAGCAAGCTGGGCGAGGACATCGACCGGGCGGCCCGCTGGACGCTCGACACGATGTACGAGCACTTCGTGACCGGCGGCTACCGGCACGAGGCGGCCTGGAACACCTACGGCCCCTACCTCACGACCCAGTTGGCGCACGCCTATCTGCTGGTCGGCGACACCGAGCGGATGGACGCGCTGCTCGGCTGGATCGTGGGCGCGTCGCTGCCGCGGACCGAGGAGCGGGCGGTGGCGCTCGGCGCGTGGAACGAGCAGCACGCCTTCCCGATCGCCTCCGACTACCGCGAAGTCCCCTCCCGCCCTTGGTACATGGGGGACATCCCGCACGGCTGGGCGGCTGCGGAGTATCTGCTCCTGATCCGCGACATCCTCTTCTTCGAGGCGGACGAGGACCGCGACCCGCACCTCTACATCGCTCCGGGCATTCGCCCCCACTGGGTGCCGGACGGCGCGACGGTGGCCGTCGACGACGCCCCGAACCTGTTCGGCACGCCTTTCGGCTACCGGCTCACCCATGACGCGGGCGGGCGGAAGGTGACCGTGGACATCACGCGGGCGCCGGAGCGGGTGCGGTACGTCTATCCGTGCCGGTTCGGCCCGGTGCGGGCGGCGACGGCGGACGGCCGCGACCTGACGGTGACGGGGGACGACGTGCACATTCCGGCGGGGACGAGGAGGTTCACGGTCACCTACGCCTGAGGAGAGCGCGAGGGTTCACGTGCGTCTGAGGCTGAGCCGCTCCTTCTCCGAGAGGCCGCCCCAGACGCCGAACCGCTCGTCGTGGGCCAGGGCGTACTCGAGACACGCGGGGCGCATCTCGCAGAGCTGGCAGATGTACTTCGCCTCGCGCACCGAGCTGCCCGGTTCGGGGAAGAAGAACTCGGATCCTGTCTGGGCGCACAGGGCCTGCTCCTGCCAGGCGAGTTCAGGCTCGGCTGTCATGTCGATCTGCATGCCGTCGATGCTGGCAGGGCGCCCGAAACAAGGGATCAACGAACGATCAACGCCGTGACGTGCCTTGTTTCAGGCTTCTTCTGCTTACCCGTGAGGAACGTGGCGAAACGTCCGCGGACAACTCTCAGCTCTCAGCTGGTGGCTGTCAGCTCTCAGCCCGTGCTCGGCGCCTCCGGCTGCATCAGCGCGAACCGTGCTCCGGAGGGGTCGGCGAGCTTGGCGAAGCTGCCGACGCCCGCGAGGTCCATGCGCCCCACGCGCACCGTGCCCCCGGACGGCTCGACCTTGGCGAGGACGGCGTCGATGTCGGTCACCTGGAAGTACGGAGTCCAGTACGGCCCGGCCTCGGCTTCCTCCGGGGCGTCGGACAGCGGCCACAGGCCGGCGAACATGTCGTTCTCGGTGCCGCCCGCGGGGTGCACCATCGTGTACGAACCGCCCTCGAAGGCCTGGGTCGTGGAGCCCCAGCCGAACACGGAGCCGTAGAACTCCTGGGCCGCCTTGATGTCCGGGGTGTAGAGCTCCATCCAGCACATGCTGTTCGGTGCGTCGACCAGGTCGAGGCCCTTGTTCGTGCCCGGCTGCCATACGGCGAAGCCCACGCCCTGGGCGTCGCTCAGGACCGCCATGCGGCCGAGGTCGCCGACGTCCATGGCCTCGTACACCGTGCTGCCGCCGGCCTGCTCGACCGCCTTGACCGTCGCGTCGGCGTCCGTCGTCTTGAAGTAGACCGTCCAGGCCGGAGGTGCCTGGTCGGCGGGGACGGTCATGGCACCGGCCACGGTTTTGCCGTCCGCCTGATACATGCCGTATCCACCGAATTCCGCGCCGCCCGACTGGAACTCCCATCCGAAGAGGGCGCGGTAGAAGGCACGGGCGCCTTCCAGATCCGGGGTGCCGAGGTCGACCCACGTCGGGGCGCCCGTGACATAACGGGTATTGAGCATGATCGACTCCTTTGTCGTATCTCTCTTCCGTCCCCCTGAGTCTGACACCCGGCACTGACAGTGCGCGTGTGCTGCCATCTTGTGAAGGAAACAAGATTCTGAGAGCGCTCTCAGTCACAACTCTTGACGGCCGAATTGGCCGACGCGACAGTGGTCGCACCACACGGCCGCCACCCCCCACGGCCGCATGACATCCCCCCACACACATCCCGGGAGACCTTCCGTGATTTCGCGTCGAGTGTTCCTGTCCACTGCCGCCGGTGCTGCCGGAGCCCTCACCTATCCCGTCTGGGGAAGCGCCCTCAGCCCCGGCGCCAAGGCGGCGCCCGCGACCTGTGAACTCGCCCTCCAGAACAAGTCGTTGCCCGGCGAAGTGCGGGCCTACGTCACCGGACACGAGCAGGGCACCGACCGCTGGGTCCTGCTGAAGCCGGACGGGGGTGTCTACCGCCCCGATTCGCCGTCGGCCCCGCAGACGCCGCTGCCGGTCGACTGCGCGATCCCGCTCGGCGCCGCGGGATCGGCGCCCAAGGTCCTGACGCTGCCTCAAATGTTCGGCGCCCGCGTCTACTTCGTACGGGACGACAAGCTGGACTTCTTCCTCAACCCAGGTCCTTCGCTGGTCGAGCCCGCCTTCGCGACCAAGGAGGACCCCAACTACGGGCGCACCTGGTCGTTCTGCGAATTCACCTTCAACAGCACGCAGTTGTACGCCAACATCAGCTACGTGGACCTCGTCACGGCCCTGCCCATCGGCCTGACCCTGGAGGGGGACGCCACGCACACGGTGGCCCCGCTGCCGGACGGCGCCGTCGACAAGATAGCCGCCGACCTCGTCGCCCAGGAGGAGAAGGACGGTCAGCCCTGGGGCGATCTGGTGATCCGCGGGGACGGCGGTGACGTACTCCGGGTCATCTCGCCGCAGAATCTCATGGCCCCGTACTTCGACCGCCCCGATGAGATGCCGTTCCGGGACGTGTGGAACAGCTACATCGACGAGACGTGGGAGAAGTACCGCGGCACCGACCTCAAGATCGATCTACAGGGCGGCCGGGGCGTGTTCACGGGGCGGGTGAGCGGCGACACGCTGACGTTCAACGGCGGGCACACGTTCCCGAAGCCGACGTCGAAGGACATCTTCACCTGCAACCACGGTCCCTTCACCAACAACCCCGGGGACTCCGACGACAAGAAGGGCCTGCTCGCGCGGCTCGCGGCCGGTTTCAACCGGAGCATCATGCTGACGCACGCGGAACAGCCGAACGGTGCGGGCGCCGGGGACTACTACAAGGGTGACGTGACCAACCACTGGGCCCGTGTGGTGCACGCGAACTCGCCCATCGGTTACGCGTTTCCGTACGACGACGTCCGGCCTGACGGAGAGCCTGACGTGTCCGGTGCGGCACACGACGGAAACCCGCGCCGTTTCACGGTGAGCGTCGGCTCCTGACGCCGACGGCCCCGAGCGGGCCCCCGCACACGTACGCCGCCCCGTCGCGCGCTGGTCGCGACGGGGCGGCGTGCCGTACGGCAGGCCTCGCCCGCCGGTCCGGAGGCTTACTTGCAGTTGTTGTTGGCGGCCGGGTTGAGGAGGCCGACGACGTTCAGGGAGTTGCCGCACGCGTTGATCGGGACGTCGAGGGGGACCTGGAGGACGTTGCCGCTGATGATGCCCGGCGAGTTCTGAGCCGCGCCCACGGCGGAGGCGCCGGGGCCGTCGTCGGCGGCGACGGCGGAACCGGCCCCGCCGATGACGGTGACCGCGGCGAACGCCGCTGCTGCCAGGATCGCGCACTTGCGCATGGTGTTACCTCCGGATGAGTGGAAGTGCTGGGACGAGCCTCACCCGGCGGCAGTACGACAAAAACGCGAGTGGACCGTGCGGGGGAACGAGGACACCCGTTCGTGGGACGAGGGAGGCCCTGGGCCCCGGGCGGCGCGGCGGGGCGGGGTCCGGGAGCGGGCCCCTGGGACGGCGGGGACCTCGGCCCACGGGAAAGAGGAAGGGGCCGGAGCGGGAGCACCGGGACGGCGGGACGGCACGCCGGAGCCGTCCTGAGGACGCGACGCGCTGCCTGCCACAGCCGCCCGCAGCTAGCTGAGCCCGCCCGCCCCGGCCCTGCCCAGCAGGATGCCCCCCCAGCGGTCCGGGCCGACAGCCCAGCGCGACCGACGGGCCACCGAGCCGACGAGCCGACGGGCCGCCGAGGGTTGAGTCGCCCGCAGCACGACACCCCGCCCGCAGCGCACAACACACCCGCCCGCCACAACCACCCGCAAGGCACGCCGCCAGTCGCCAGCTGGGTTCGCCCACCCCGGCCCTGCCCAGCAAGGCGGCCCCCAGCGGTCCGGGCCGACAGCCCGGCGCGACCGACGGGCCGCCGAACCGCCGAGGGTTGAGTCGCCTACGCCGACCCCCTCCGCACCAGCTCCGTCGGCAGGACCACGCTCTCCGTCGGCAGCTCGCCGCGTGCCAGGAGCATCCGGGCCATCAGGCGGCCCATCTCCTCGATGTCCTGGCGCACCGTCGTCAGCGGTGGGTCCACCTGTTCGGCCACCGCCAGCATGTCGTCGAAGCCCACCACCGCGACGTCCTCCGGCACCCGCTTCCCCCGCTCCCGGAGCACCCGGAGCGCACCCGACGCCGTCAGGTCGTTGGCGGCGAAGACCGCGTCCACGTCAGGGACGCGGTCCAGGAGTTCGCGCATCGCCCGCTCGCCGCCCGCCGGGGTGAAGTCTCCCTGCGCGACGAACCTGTCCCCCGCCTCCGGCAGGACGTCGCGGAAGCCGTCGAGGCGGTCCACCGCCGACGTCTGGTCGAGCGCGCCGGTGATGTGTGCGATGCGGGTGCGGCCCAGCGAGAGGAGGTGACGGACGGCGTCCCTCGCGCCGCCGCGGTTGTCGCAGTCGACGTACGGAGACGTCACCGTCCCCTCCGGCCACCCCGGGCGGCCGCCGAACACCGTCGGCACCCCCGCGCCCTGGATGATGCCGGGCAGCGGATCGTCCAGGTGCAGGGAGAAGACGAGGGCGCCGTCCACATGGCCGCCCGCCAGATAGCGGCCGACCCGCTCATGGTCGTCCCTTCCCTCCGTGAGCAGCAGCACCAACTGGACGTCCCGTGACGTCAACTCCTTGCTGATTCCCCGTAGTTGCAGGGCGAAGAACGGGTCGGCGAAGACCCGTGTCTCCGGCTCGGCGATCACCACGGCGACCGCGTCGTGGCGGCGGGTCACCAGACTGCGGGCGGCGCGGTTCGGCACGTAGCCGAGCTCTTCGACCGCCTGCCTGACCTTCTCGGCGAGCACCTCGCGTACGCCCGCGTCGCCGTTGACGACGCGGGACACCGTGGCCCGTGAGACTCCGGCCCGTGCGGCCACGGCCTCCAGGGTGGGGCGCGGGGCGGCGCTCGGCGGCTCGGTCACGTGGGCTCCTCGGGGGCAGCTGGCTGGTGTGCGCCGGTCAGGATACGACCGGCGGGCGGGAGCGGGAGATACCCCCCACCCGCGTCACCTCCGCGCGTCCGCCCTGATCAGCTCGGCAGCCTTCTCCGCGAGCGCCACCGTGGGGGCGTGCGTGTGGCCGCGCGTGATCCGCGGCATGACCGAGGCGTCCACCACCCGCAGCGCCGTCACTCCCCGCACCCGCAGCGCCGGATCGGTGACGGAGGCCTCGTCGCTGCCCATCCGGCAGGTGCCGACCGGGTGGTAGAGCGTCTCGGACGCCCCGCGGATCGTCCGGGCGAGCGTCGCGTCGTCGACCGTGCCCGGATGCGGCGCCAGGGGCCCCGATGTGTACGGGGCGAGGGCGCGCCCCGCGAGGAGTTCCTCCGCGCGACGCACTCCGGCGACAAGCGTGCGGATGTCGGCCTCCGCCGTCAGATAACCGGGGTCGATGAGGGGTGCGGAGCCGACTCCCGGGCCCCTCGGCTTGATCCGGCCCTCGCTCTCCGGCTGGAGCAGCACCACGCCGATCGTGATGCCGTGTTCGACCGGCGGGGTCAGCCCGTGATTGATGAAGGGAACGGGGGCGAAGACCAACTCGATGTCGGGCGCCGCCAGTTCGGGCCTCGTCTTGATGAAGGCCACGGCCTCGCCGACGTTCGACGTGAGCGGGCCGCGCCCGCCGAGCAGGAAGCGGCCGACGTTGGCGAGTGAGTCCGCGCCGGTCAGCGTGACGGGCTCCGGGCAGCGCATGGTGACCGCGTAGGCGAGATGGTCCTGGAGGTGGCGGCCCACGCCCGGGGACTCGATACGTGGTTCGATGCCCACCTTCGCGAGGTCGGCCGGATCGCCGACGCCGGAGGCCTGAAGGAGCTGCGGCGAGCCGATGGAGCCCGCGCTGAGGAGCACCTCGCGGCGCGCGATCAGCTTCCCGGGGACCCCGTCGGCGATGACGCCGGCCACGCGCGTCCCGTCGAACTCCAGCCTGCGGACCCGCGCGTCGGTCAGGACGTCCAGATTGCGGCGCCGCCTGGCCGGTTTCAGATAGCCGTCGGCGGCGCTCCACCGGCGCCCGCGGCGCTGGTTGACCGGAGTGAGCGCGAAGCCGCTGTGGTCGGGCTCGTTCAGTTCCGTCAGCTCGCGCAGGCCCGCCTCGCGGCAGGCGTCGAGGAACGCGCCGGTGGTCGGGTTGAGGGCACGCGGCGGAGATATCCAGAGCGGCCCTTCACTTCCGTACACGCTGCCCGCGCCCGCACCGCCGGGCCGCCCGCCGGCCCCGCCCGTCCACCGCTCCGCGCGCCGGAAGTACGGTTCGAGCGCGTCGTAGGACCACTCGGGCCCCGCGGCCTCGCCCCAGGCGTCGTAGTCGTCGCGGTGGCCTCGCACCCACATCATGGCGTTCATCGAGGACGACCCGCCCAGCATGTGGCCGCGCGGCCAGTACAGCTCGCGGCCGTCGAGCGCGGACTGCTTCGCGGTGGAGTAGTCCCAGTCGTAGGGGGTCTTGAACAGCTTCGGGAAGGCCGCCGGGATACGGATCTCAGTCTTGCGGTCGCGTGGCCCCGACTCGACGAGCGCCACCCGCACCTTGGGGTCCTCGGAGAGCCGTGCGGCGAGAACACATCCCGCGGATCCGGCACCGACGATGACGTAGTCGTACACGCTGTCCTTGCTCAACTCGACTCCCTTGAATGGCAGTACACGAGGTAGGGGCACAGGGGACGTTCGGGTGTGGCGCATGGATGAGGCGTACAAGGAGTACACCCATCGTGGACCTCTGGGTAAAGGGATGGCGCGCGGATCGGCCTGTCCTACACGATCTCCACATGACGACCAGAAAGGGCGACCCCGAGCACAGCACCCGGCCGGCCTCGCAGCGCGCTCGAACGGGCCCTCGGCCCGGCCCGCAGGAGACGCCGCTCACCCCGTACGCACGGCTGCCCCGCCGCTTTCACGACCGCCACATCGCGCACAGCACCGTCGACGCCTTCGGGCAGGCCCACTGGCTGCTCACCGCGCGCGAACCGGGCCCCGGGCGTGGCGCGATGAAGCCGTACGACGCGGTGGTCGTCACCGTCGACGCCGACGGCCGCGACCACACCACGGAACTCAGCGCGGTGCGAGCACGCTTCCCGCAGGTCGATGCGCTGCCCGACGGTGGTTTCGTCGTGGCGGACGCGCGCAGCCGCAAGTCCGAGCAGCACGTGCAGATCTTCGACGCGCTCGGGCGTGAGTCATGGGCCTTCCGCGCCGGGGACGCCGTCGAGCATCTCCTGGCCGACCGGGCGGGCCGGTTGTGGGTCGGCTACTTCGACGAAGGGGTGTTCGGCGACGACGAGCTCAGCCATCCGGGCCTCCGGTGCTGGAACGCGAACGGCGAACCGCTGTGGGTGTACGAGGCGTCGAAGGGCACGAGCGAGATCTACGACTGCTACGCCCTCAACGTGACCGACGAAGCCGTCTGGGTCTGCGCCTACGGTGACTTCTCCCTCCTGGAGGTCCGCCCGGGTCGCGCGGTCCGGCAGCGCGCGAACGACCTGGCCGGGGCCCGTGCGCTGGCCGTGCACAAGGGTCGGGCGACCTTCTTCGGCGGATACGGCGACGAGCACGACCGGCTCGTGGACGCCGAGCTCCGGCACGAGGAGGTCCGGCCGTACGCCTCCGGACGGCTCGTCGGACCCGGCGGAGAGCGCCTCGGACCGCGCAGGGCCGTCAGCCGTGGCCCGCGGATCTACGTACAGGAGGATCCGCGCACGGCGTGGACCGTCCTCGACATCAGCACGTGCGGCGCGTGACGCGCCCTCGCCGGATGTCGCCGGTCAGCCGGCCCCGTACGCAAGGCGCTCATCGACCGCCGCCGAACGGGCCGAGCTGCTCCCGACCTCATCGAAGCCATGCGCGACCTCTAGCCGTGATCGTGCCCGGACGCCCCTGACTTGGGCTCACCGGACTTCTTCGCGCTCCCGGCGGCATGATGCGGCTCGTAGTCCGGGATCGTTCCGTCCGCCTTCTTCACCAGGAAGAGGCCCGCCATCCCCATGTCGGAGTGGCTCTGCACATGGCAGTGGTACATCCAGGCGCCCGCCCCCACCCCCTCCCCCGCGATGACCTGGAAGCCGAACGAGTCCCCCGGCCCGGTGATCTTGTCGTCGAGGACCTGGCTCGGGTCGTCGGGGCCGGTGAGCAGGCCGGTGCGGTTGTCCGCCCAGCGGTGACCGTGGACGTGGAACGTGTGGTAGTACTCGCCGTGCGTGATCGAGACGAACTCGACCCGATCACCCACCGTGGCCTCGAAGTTGGGGCTGTCGTGACCCGCCTTGTTGTTGATCGTCATGTCGTTGAAAACGATCGTGAACGTCTTGTCCGGCAGCAGGTCGCCCTTGCGGCGCACGATCAGCGCGCCGTAGAGCCCTTTGCGTACGCCGCCCGTCCCGTGGTCGGTGCCGACGACGTGGTCGTGGTAGTGCCAGTAGCCCGCGGTGCCGGGGCGCCAGGTGCCGTCCTTGCGGCGGCCCGGCGCGTGCGTGCGCCAGGTGTACGTCCGTTTGCCGCCCGGCTCGACGTGGCTCGTGGTGTGTCTGGTGCCGTCGCTGGATATCTCGTAGTCCATGCCGTGGACGTGCAGGCTGGCGTCGACGTCCATGGTGTTCTCGAACTCGATGTGCAGGGTGTCGCCCTCGTTCAGCTCGATGAGGGGGCCGGGGATGGACGCCTTGCCCTTCTCCAGGCCGTAGCCCATCTGCCCGTCCGGCAGCTTCTCGGCGTACATCTTGATGCGGCGCACCTCGCCGCCCGCGGGAGCGGTTTTCGGCCCTTCGGCCGTGCTCGCCTCGGGCGCGGCGGCGAGCGACAACGATGTCACCCCGGCCGTCGCGGCCACGCCGCCCACGAGCATCCGCCGGTTGAAGCTCCGTCGGTCCATGCCGAACTCCCCACTGCGGTACGGAGACTGACGGGGCGCAGGTGGCCCCCGAGACGGCCACACGGTATCGGGGGGATCTTCGTTTATCCACATGCAGGACAAAGTTCGCGGGATTCCGGTCGTATCTCTTGGCGAGTGGCAAAAAGAGGTCTAGCTTCATCCGCGCCTGTTGCTGTGACCGACGAGGGGTGGGTGTACTCATGCGGCTCACACCGCATCAAGAGCCCTTGGCTGTACGAGGGTTGAGCAGAGTCAGACGCAGACCGAACCGCCGGCACAAGAACCACGACCGGAACCGGGTCGGCTCGCGCCGCGCCTGGGCCGCCGCCCTGCTCTCCGGGGCCATGGTCGCCGGCGCGCTCTCCACGCAGGCCGCCACCGCGCGGCCCTATCCCGAACCACCGTTGACAACGATGTCCCTGCCGTCGCCGCCCGGTCAGGCGAACGTGCGCGTCCTCGTCTTCCACGGCTCGGCGGCGGGCGGCGACGAGTCACCGGTCGTGAACGCCGGCATCGAGGCCATCGAGAAGATCGGCCAATCCGGCCCGGCCGCCCAGCGGTTCAGGATCGAGGCGACCGACGACCCTGCGGTCCTCACGAACGAGGCCAAGCTCGGCAAGTTCAACGCGATCGCCTTCCTGACCGGCGGCGGCGACGTCCTCGACCCCGAGCAGGAGGCGGGCCTCGAGGCCTACATGGAGGCGGGCGGCGGTTTCCTCGGCATCCATGACGCGGCCCGCGCCGAGCCGTACTCGTCCTGGTTCACCGGTCTGATCGGCGCGCGCCCTGCCGACTCCAGCCCGACGAACGTGCAGCGCGCCACCGTCGAGGTCGGCGACCGGGAGAATCCGGCCACCAAGGACCTGCCCCTCCAGTGGAAGCGCCCCGACCAGTGGCTGAACTGGACCAAGAACCCGACCGGCGAGGTCCACACCGTGGCCCGCGTGCGCGAGTCGACGTACCAGCCGGGCGAGAGCAAGAACGGCGCCGACCACCCGGTCTCCTGGTGCCGTGACTACGACGGCGGACGTTCCTTCTACACCGGCATGGGCGGCACGGCGGCCTCGTACGACGAGACGGACTTCCGCCAGCACCTGCGCGGCGCACTGCTGTGGGCGACCCGCATCGCGCGCGCCGACTGCAAGGCGACCATCAACGCCAACTACAAGGCGCAGCGCCTGACCCAGGCCAACCAGCCGGGCCAGAACGACCAGATCGGCGAGCCGCACGGCCTGGTCACCGCGCCCGACGGGCGCGTCTTCTACATCGGCCGCGGCGGCGCGGACTCCTCGCAGCCGGTCGTCACCGACTGGAACAACCCGGACATCGGCAAGGGCAAGGGCGAGATCCACGTCTACGACCCCAAGACCAAGAAAGTGACTCTCGCGGGAGCACTCACCGTCTTCGGCAACAAGGGCGGCGGCGATGAGCTGATCAAGGTCGAAGAGGGCCTGCTCGGCATCGAGTTGGACCCCAAGTTCGAGCAGAACGGCTGGGTGTATCTGCATTACACGCCCCACTCGAAGATCAACCGTGAGACGCACATGGCAGAGCGCTACGTCTCGCGCTTCACGCTCGACCAGGCCACGAACAAGCTGGACCTGGCGAGCGAGAAGGTCCTGCTCAAGTGGCCGGTGCAGATCCACAGTTGCTGCCACTCGGGCGGCGGGATGGCCTGGGACTCCAAGGGCAATCTCTACATCGCGACCGGTGACAACAACTCATCGGGCTTCAGCTCCGGTTACTCGGGCAACAACCCGCAGCCCAGCTTCAAGGGCGTCTCCTTCGCCGACGCGCGCCGCACGGCGGGCAACACCAACAACCTCAACGGCAAGATCCTGCGCATCCACCCGGAGGCCGACGGGACGTACACGCTCCCCGACGGCAACCTCTTCACCGGCAAGGAGCCGGACGAGGGCGGCGGCAAGACGCGCGGCGAGATCTATGTGATGGGCGTCAGGAACCCGGCGCGCATCTCCGTCGACAAGAAGACCGACACCCTCTACGCGGGCTGGGTCGGTCCGGACGCCGGTCAGCCGTCGACGACGTGGGGCCCGGCCAAGTACGACACGTTCGCCGCGATCACGCACGCCTCCAACCGCGGCTGGCCGTACTGCATGGGCAACAACCAGCCCTACCGCGACCGGAATCTGCCGGACCCGACGAAGCCGCTCGGCTGGTACGACTGCAAGAACCTCAAGAACGAGTCGCCCAACAACGAGGGCCTGGTGAACATCCCGCCGGCCGAGCCGAACAACATCTGGTACTCGCCGCAGGGCGGCGGCGTCGACTACCCGCGCGACGCGAACGGCGTCCCGAGCTACAAGACGGAGGAGCAGAAGATTCTCCTGCCGTGGCTCAAGGGCGGCGGCCAGGCCACGATGAACGGCCCGGTCTACCGCTTCGACGCGGCCAACTCCAGTGCGGACAAATGGCCTTCGTACTGGGACGGCAAGTGGTTCGTCGGCGACTTCTACGACGGCGACCAGCCCCGGCACGCGGTCCTGACCGACCCGAAGACGGTCGGCAGCGGCGGCCTTCCGGTGCACGCCGAATCCCTGAAGAAGATCATCCCGATCGGCAACGACGGCATCAAGAACCTCATGGACTGGAAGTTCGCCGCCGACGGTTCGCTCTACGTCCTCGACTACGGCCGCGGCTTCTTCACCTCGGACTCCAAGTCGGCGCTGTGGCGCGTCACTTACTCGGGCGGCGAGGCCACACCGGCCGCCAAGGACCTGGCAAGGAGGGCGGGATGACATTGCCCGCGGTACGCAAGCGAAGACTCTGGACGGCGCTTCTCGCGTCGCTCCTGATGGTGCTCGGCCTGACGTCCACGGCGGCGAGCCAGCCCGACAACCCGGGCCGGGCCGCGGCCCAGACCCTGACCTGGACCGCGGGCAACGACATCGACAAATACACCTCCGCTCCCGCCACGGCGGTCGCGGGCGCGACGACGATCGTCTTCGAGAACAGTGAGGCGACCGGCAACAACACCGGCATGCCGCACACGCTGACGTTCGACGTCTCGGACCCCGAGTACAACAACGACGTACCGCTGAACATCCTGGCCAACCCGAACGACGACCAGGGCGGCAAGCACACGGCGGAGGTCACCCTCACACCCGGACGCTACCGCTACCACTGCACCATCCCCGGCCACGGGGCGATGCAGGGCATCCTGGTGGTGACCGAGGGCGGCGGCGAGGACACCACGGCCCCCGAGACCGCCGCGAAGGTCGAGGGGCAGACCAACTCCGATGGTGCGTACGTCGGTTCGGCCACCGTCTCGGTGACGGCGACCGACGCGGGTTCGGGCGTCGACAAGACCGAGTTCGCGGTCGGGGCGGACGGCGCCTGGCAGCCGTACACGGCGCCCGTGGTCGTCGACCAGGTAGGCACCCACAAGATCCGCTATCGCGCGAGCGACAAGGCGGGCAACGTGGCGGCGGAGAAGGCCGTCGACTTCACGGTGGTCCCGCCGCCGACCGACGACAAGACGCCACCGGAGACCTCGGCCACGGTGAGCGGCGAGAAGAACGACAAGGGCGAGTACGTCGGGATGGCGACGGTCACCGTGACGGCGTCCGATACCGGATCCGGCGTCAACAAGATCGAGTACGCGGTCGGTGACGGCGGCGCGTGGACGGCGTACACCGCGCCGGTCATGGTCCACGCGGCGGGCGCGCACAAGATCCGCTACCGCGCGGCCGACAAGGCGGGGAACCAGGCGGCGGAGAAGGCCGTCGAGTTCACCGTGGTCACGCCGCCGGTCGAGGACAAGACGCCGCCGGAGACCACCGCGAAGGTCGAGGGCGACAAGAACTCGGACGGCGCGTACGTCGGCAAGGCGAAGGTGAGCGTCAACGCGACCGACGCCGGCTCCGGGGTCGACAAGGTCGAGTACTCCCTGGACGGAGGCCCGTATCTCGCGTACGCCGCCCCGGTCGTCGTCGACCGCGTGGGCCGGCACACGGTGGCGTACCGCGCGAGCGACAAGGCGGGCAACACCTCGGCGGCCAAGGACGTCTCCTTCACCGTCGCGGAGGGCGGCGGGGTCCCGGCCCCCAACTGCCCCGAGTTCGACGAGCGGTTGACGGTCTTCGTGGGCACGGTCGACACGGGCATCCCGAACCGCGTCACCAACAACCGCTGCCGCATCAACGAGATGATCGAGGACGAGAAGGAGTGGACGTCCCACGCGCTCTTCCTGAAGCACGTCAAGAGCGTCACGGACAAGCTCCTGAGGACCGGTGAGATCGACCAGCGCGAGTACAGCAAGATCAACCGCGCCGCCAAGCAGTCCGGCATCGGTAAGCCGGGCCAGACCGAGGGCTACCGCAAGATCTTCGACGGCACCCAGGACTCCCTGAACAAGTGGGAGCAGGTCGGCGGCGGCAAGTTCGGTCTGAACCCCGACGGTTCGATCACCAGCAGCACCACCGTCCAGGGCATGGGCATGCTGTGGTTCCCGCAGCGCAAGTACGGCGACTTCTCGCTGAAGCTCCAGTGGCGGGACGACGCGCCGGGCAACGGCAACGCCAACGGCGGGGTCTTCGTGCGCTTCCCGCAGGTCCACGACCACCCGGAGGAGTCGCGTCCGGAGTGGGTCGCCATCAAGTACGGGCACGAGGTGCAGGTGCTCGACCGTCCTGACGGCGACATGTACAAGACGGGGTCGATCTACGGCTTCGACCGGGTGGGTCTCGGCGGCGCCGGGGTGACCCCGAAGGGCACGTGGAACGACTACGAGATCAAGGTGGTGGACCAGCATTACTCGATCTACCGCAACGGCGTCCTGATCAACGAGTTCGACAACACAGGCGGCCAGGACTTCACGCCGCCGCGTGGCGACGACCCGGGCACGGACGGACGGCGGTACTCGTCCGGCTATGTGGGGCTTCAGGTCCACGGGGTCACGGATGTGATCTCGTACCGGGACATCAGGATCAAGGAGTTGTAGTCACCGGCTGACCGGTCTGTCTCCGGCCCCCGCACCCCGGCTCGGGATGCGGGGGCCGTCGGCCTTCCCTCGGTGTCAGCCCTCGTGTCAGTCCTCGTGTCGGTCCTCGTGCCTGGCCCGGCTCGGCTGCACCCGCTTCGGCTCGCCCGGCATCTTCGGGTACTCGGGCGGATAGGGCAGGTCGCCGAGGCCGTGGTCCCGCTCGTCGCGGGCGGCGAGTTCGAGGAGAGATTCCAGGGAGAAGGCATGCTCCTCCATGTCCGCGTGCACATCGCCGACCTGCGCGAACCGCTCCGGCATGGTGCCGATGTCGAAGTCCTCCGGCACCGCGTCGTCGACCTCGTCCCAGCGCAGCGGCGCCGACACGGGGGCGTTCGGCCGGGGCCGCACGGAGTAGGCGGAGGCGATGGTGCGGTCACGGGCGGTCTGGTTGTAATCGACGAAGATCTTCGCCCCCCGCTCCTCCTTCCACCACGCGGTCGTGACGGCGTCCGGCATGCGGCGCTCCAGCTCGCGCCCGCAGGCGATCGCGGCCCGCCGCACCCCGGTGAAGTCCCACCGCGGTTCGATCGGCACGAAGACGTGCAGGCCGCGCCCGCCGGACGTCTTGGGCCAGCCCTTCAGCCCGAACTCGTCCAGCAGAGCGCGCAGTTCATGTGCCGCACGCACCGCGTCCGCGTAGTCCGTGCCGGGCTGCGGGTCCAGGTCGATGCGGAGTTCGTCGGGATGGTCGAGGTCGTCGCGCCGTACCGGCCAGGGGTGGAAGGTGAGCGTGTTGAACTGGGCGGCCCAGATGACCGCGGCGACCTCCATGGGGCACATCTCCTCGGCCGTGCGGCCGCTGGGGAAGGCGATGGTGGCCGTGGGGATCCAGTCGGGGTGGTTCTTGGGGACGCGCTTCTGGTAGAAGAACTCGCCGGTGACCCCGTCCGGGAAGCGCTGGAGCGTAGTGGGGCGCTCCCGCAGGGCGCGGACGATCCCGTCGCCGACCGCGAGGAAGTACTGAGCGACGTCCAGCTTGGTGAAGCCCCGCTCCGGAAAGACGACCTTGTCCGCACTGGACAGCCGCACCGTCCGCCCGCCCGCGTCGAGCTCGACCGCTTTACCACCCATGCGGCCACGCTAGGCGCAACGGACGAGAGTCGCATACCGGGCGCAAAGCGGCGTATGGGCACAGAATCGAGCCATGGATCTGAGACGCTAGAGGAACGCCCAGGTCAGGCCCCTTACGGGCACTGGATTAGCAGTCCTGGAGGAGAGACGACGGTCCACCGGACTTGCCTCCGGTGGAGCTCGGCGCTCTTGCGCTGGTTCAGCTCTGGGGTGGCGTGATGGAGGGGCGTCCGCTTGCGCGCCATGCGGGTGCATCCGCGTCCTCGTGGAACTTCAGCAAGTGCTGAACCGCGTAGCGCCCACCAAAACCACCACCTCGCGCAGCAGCAGTTTGAAGAGTATCGACGCCAGTTCGCCGACCAGCTTCAGGCAGTCATGTGAACAGGCTTGTTCAGGGCTGGAGTTGAGGCCAGGCGGAGTGGCCCTGCATGAGTTTGAGAATCAGCCAACTCACCCCGCGACTTCTGTCGCGTTGTGAACATCGAGGTTGAGAATGACTAAGTCCCGAATTTTTAAAGCGACTTGCTCGGCAGCCATGACTGGTGCACTACTGGTTGCAGTTGCACCCGCAGCGTCTGCATCAACTGCCGCGCCGCGCGATGTAAAGCCTGCCGCCGTCGCCGGAATTGACGATGATGGCGCTTACGTGGATCTGGCTTCGCAGGGGTACACCTACGAAGAAGCCGTCGAGGCCTTCAAGGATTCCCCCGTTGTGACCGTGGTACGGGGCGAAATTCCGGAGGGAAAGCCTTCCGAGGTCAGGCCGCGTGGCGTCAGCCTCGGCTGGTACGTCTACGTGAAGCTGAACAAGTCGCAGGCCAGGGCTGTCAACGCTGGGTCTGCAGCCACTGCGGCTGGTCTCATCGGTGCCATCACCGGGGGGATCGGTGGGGCCGTCGCCGCAGGCGTCTATGCCTCAGTGGTATCCATGGGCGCTGATAAGATCAACAAGTGCAAGAAGGGCGTCGAATTCAAGTTCACCTACCTTGCGAAGTTCAAGGGCGCCAAGTGCTACTGAAGGCATAGGAGTTGAGCATGCGCACACCAGCTTCAAAAGGTATGCTCGTTACTGCATTCGCCTTTTTCTTTGTTCTGCTGATCAGTAGCGAATTCATGGCTGATGACGGAAGTGTCGCTCAGTCAGCTCTGCTCTACGCAGCCATCGCAGTGCCAGGCGGCCTGTTGGCCTACTGGGTTGCGACGAGAGGAAGACGCTGACCCTTATCCCGAGGTGGAAATTTCGCTCCGCCTCGGGATGCGGCGTCATTTCGATGTGCTGGTCTTCGTGCACGCTGACTGAACAGGCGGACCCCACGGACCCCACCTAGATTTGAATCATGGATCTGCCGGTGATGCCCCCCGTCAAGCCCATGCTCGCCAAACCCGTGGCGAGGATCCCGCCGGGCATGCAGTACGAGGCCAAGTGGGACGGCTTTCGCGCGATCGTCTTTCGGGACGGCTCCGACCTGGAGATCGGCAGCCGTACGGGCAAGCCGCTGACCCGTTATTTCCCGGAGCTGGCCGCGGCCCTGCTCGACCGGCTGCCCGCCCGGTGCGTCCTGGACGGCGAGATCGTGATCGCCAGGGACGGGCGGCTCGACTTCGACGCCCTCACGGAGCGCATCCACCCGGCAGCCTCCCGGGTGCGCACGCTCGCCGAGCGGACCCCGGCTTCCTTCGTGGTCTTCGACCTCCTCGCCCTGGACGACGAGGCCCTCATCGACACGCCCCTCACGGACCGCCGCACACGGTTGACCGAGGCCCTGGACGGTGTGACGGCCCCGGTCCATCTCGCGCCCGCCACCACGGATCCCGAGCTGGCCCAGGAGTGGTTCGAGCAGTACGAGGGCGCGGGCCTCGACGGTGTCATCGCCAAGCCGCTCGACCTGCGCTACCGGCAGAACGAACGCCTCATGTTCAAGGTCAAGCATGAGCGCACGGCGGACTGCGTGGTCGCGGGCTACCGCTTCCACAAGAGCGGCCCCATCGTCGGATCCCTCCTCCTTGGCCTGTACGACGACTCGGGCACCCTGCAGCACGTCGGCGTCTGCGCGGCGTTCTCCATGGGGCGGCGCGCAGCGCTGGTGGACGAGCTCGAACCGCTGCGGATGGAGTCGGCCGAAGGCCACCCCTGGGCCGCCTGGGCGAACGAGGCCGCGCACGAGGCGTCCCGGATGCCGGGCGCGCCGAGCCGCTGGTCGGGCAAGAAGGATCTGTCCTGGGTGCCATTGAGTCCCGAGCGCGTCTGCGAGGTGGCGTACGACCACATGGAGAACGGGCAGCGCTTCCGGCACACCGCGCGGTTCCGCACCTGGCGACCGGACCGCACCCCTGACAGCTGTACGTTCGCCCAGCTGGAGGAGCCGGTCCGCTACGACCTGGCGGATGTGCTGCGCTGACCGTCGATGCCCCGGTTCCGCGGACCGCCGGGAACACATTCACGCCAATGTTCGCGCCCGCGGCCTCGCGCCGCTTCCACGTCACGGACACCGACCGTAAGCTCCTGCGCCTGATGCAGGTGTTACTTACGGTAAGGGGGTCAGGGCGTGGGGTATTCGGGAGCTACGGGCAGCACGAGACGGACGTTCGTCGCGGGGGCGGCCGCGGCGGGCGGCGTGGCGGCACTGGGGGCGGGAGCGCTTCCGGCGGCTGCCGACGAGCGTGCCCCGCGGGCGGATGCGGCGAAGACTTCCGTGGCCGTGCTCGGCGGCGGCGTCGCGGGCCTGACCGCGGCCCATGAGCTGGCCGAGCGCGGCTTCGCCGTCACGGTCTACGAGCGCAGGGAGCTCGGCGGCAAGGCCCGCAGCATGGACGTACCGAACAGCGCGAAGGGCAACCGGAAGCCGCTGCCCGGCGAGCACGGGTTCCGCTTCATCCCGGGGATCTACCACAACCTCCCGGACACGATGCGCCGCATCCCCTTCCCCGGGAACGCGAACGGCGTCTGGGACAACCTCGCGGCACCGCGCGAGATGTCGTTCGCGCGCACCGGGCGCGAGGACATCCGGATGCCGATCCCGTGGCCGGGCAGCGAGCCGGAGAAGCTCACCCTGGACGACATCGCGCGGGCGCTCACCGCGCTCCTCGACACCGCCTTCAACCTGCCCGCGCACGAGGTCGCGTACTTCGTGAACCGCGCCCTTGTCTTCCTCACCAGCTGCGACGAACGCCGCGACGACACCTGGGAGTCGACGCCCTGGTGGGAGTTCGTGCGCGCCGCGAAGATGTCCAAGGACTACCAGCGCATCCTCGCGATCGGCGTCACCCGCAACATCGTCGCCACCAAGGCCGAGGAGGCGAGCACCCGCACCGTCGGCACGCTCGGCGAGGCCTTCGTCTTCAACGCGCTCGGCCAGGGCGCGGACGGCCCGCCCGACCGCGTCCTGGACGCGCCGACGAACGAGGCGTGGATCGACCCCTGGGTGACCCATCTGAAGTCTCTGGGCGTGGAGTTCAGGATCGGCTGGAACGTGCGCCAACTCGGATTCGCGGGCGGCCGCATCACGAAGGCCGTCATCGAGGACCCCGACGGTGTACGCCGTGACATCACCGCCGACCAGTACGTCCAGGCCATGCCGGTGGAGCACGCGCGCAGGACGTGGAGCGCCGAACTGAAGGCCGCCGACCCGCAGTTGGCGCGCTGCGACCAGCTGGAGACGGACTGGATGACGGGCATCCAGTTCTACCTGACGGAGCGTCCGCCCGTGGTGAAGGGCCACTTCAACCTCATCGACTCGCCGTGGTCGCTCACTGGCATCGCCCAGGCGGGCCACTGGCCGGACCGCGATTTCCCCGCGGACTACGGAGACGGTGTGGCGGTCGAGTGCCTCTCCGTGGACATCTCCGAGTGGGACAAGCCCGGGATCCTCTACGGCAAGACCGCCAAGCAGTGCACGCGCGAGGAGGTCGCCAAGGAAGTGTGGGCGCAGCTCAAGGCCGCGCTCAACGACACCGGCAAGGTGGTCCTGAGCGACAGCAAGCTGCACTCGTGGTTCCTGGACCCGGGCGTCGACGGCCTCGGGACGCCGAACCCGACCAACGAGGACGAGCTGCTCATCCATCCGGTCGGCACCCTCCACAACCGCCCGTCGGCCGCCACGAAGATCCCCAACCTCTGCCTGGCGGGGGACTATGTGGCCGTGCCGATCGATCTCGCGACGATGGAAGGCGCCAACACCTCGGCGCGCCAGGCGGTGAACGCCATCCTGGAGAGGGTCGGCTCGGACGCCGCACGGTGCACGGTGACCTCCCTGTTCCGGGCCCCGGCGATCGAGCTCCTCAAGCGCCACGACCGCACCCGCTACCGGCTCGGTCTGCGCAACGCCCTCGATCTGGGCTGAGGAAGGGAGAGCGGGGGCGGACGGGGTAGGAAGTCCGTATGAGAACGCGGGCAGGGACACGACGCATGACGGTGGCGGCGGTGGCGGCCGTCGCCGCCCTTGCCCTGGCACCTGGCTGCACCCTGAGCAACACGGACGGGAAGGGCCCCGCCACCGGCGACGGAGGGCGCGTACTCGCCGTGAAGATCGACAACGTACGCCCCGCGCGCCCGCAGACGGGCCTGGAAGCGGCGGACGTCGTGTACGCGGAGCAGGTCGAGGCGGGTCTCAGCCGCCTGATGGCGGTGTACGCCGGCCGGTTGCCGCCGGTCATCGGCCCGGTGCGCAGCGCGCGGGAGACGGATCTTGAGCTGCTCCGGCAGTTCGACGATCCGGCTCTCGTGTTCTCCGGGGCGCAGTCGAAGCTCCTCCCGCTGATCTCGGCGGCTCCCCTGCGGCAGCTGTCACCCGGCAAGGCGCCGGGTGACGCCTACTTCCGGGGCGGCGACAAGGTGGCCCCGCACAACCTCTTCGTACGCCCGAAAGCACTGAACGCCGACCTGGGCGAGGGAGGCCTGGAGAGCACGGGCTTCCGCTTCGGCCCGCGCCCGAAGGGCGGCACCCCGGAACGTGAGCAGACGGTCCGCTTCCCTGCGGCGCGGTTCACCTTCACCTGGTCCGCCGGGCAGGAGCGCTGGCTGGTCTCCATGGACGGTGAGCAGGCCCGCACGGCCAACGGCAAGAGGCTGGGCGCCTCGACGGTCGTCGTGCAGTACGTGAAGGTGCGCGAGTCGCGCTTCCACGACCGCTCGGGCAACAACACGCCGTTCACCGAGACCGTCGGCTCGGGGAAGGCGCGGGTCCTGCGGGACGGCCGCGCCTACGAGGCGCGCTGGGAGCGGACCTCCCCGCAGGACGGCACGGAGTTCACGACGGCGGACGGAGGCGGTCAACTGGCGTTCGCGAAGGGCCAGGTGTGGGTGGTGTACGCGAAGGCGTGACTCAGGTCCGGCCGGCGGCGAGGGTGTCCGCGGGATGGCGCAGGCCTTCCGCCGCGTCCGAGACCCGCTGGAGCAGGTCGAAGAACACGCTCTGCTCGTCCGCGGAGAGCGGCCCGAGGAAGACCTGGTTCATCCGCGCCGTCCGCACCGTCAGCTTGCCGTGCGTGCGCTTGCCCTCGTCGGTGAGGTGCAGCAGGTACCGGCGGCCGTCCTGCGGGTCGCGCACCTTGTCGAGCAGCTCACGGCGCATCAGGCGGCTGATGACCTCCGCGATGGTGGAGCGGTCCAGGCCGACCCGCTCGCCGACGGTGCGCTGGTCGAGGCCGGGCTCGGCGACGAGCGCGTTCAGGACGGCGAACTGCGGCGAGGTGATCTCCTCGGACACCATCGTGTTCCACAGCAGGTAGTGCGCCTGCTGCAGACGCCGGGCCAGGTGCCCGGGGTGGGTGGTCAGGTCCACCGCGGCCATGAGTTCCTCCACTGGCTTGTGCCTGCTCGTGCCTGAATTTTTCGTAGGTGCACTGAACACTACTCGCCCTTGACGGCCCAGGGAACGAGTGGCAGCGTAAGTTCAACCTCGTGGAAATAGTCAGTGCCCTGATTAATGGACGGGGCATGCACGGGGCATCGAAGGCCTGGAAGAGATGAGGCTCGACGGATGGACAAGGTGGTGGCCTCGGCCGCCGGCGCGGTGGCCGATGTGGGGGACGGTTCGTCCCTTGCGGTGGGCGGGTTCGGGCTGAGCGGTGTGCCCGGCGTGCTGATCGCGGCGCTGTACGACGCCGGGGTGTCGGGCCTGCGGGTGGTGTCCAACAACTGCGGGGCGATGGAGTCGGGCCTTGCCGTACTGCTCTCGGCGGGCCGGATCGCGCGGGTGACCGGTTCGTACATCGGCGCCAACAAGGAGTTCGCCCGCCAGTATCTGGGTGGTGAGCTGGAGGTGGAGATGATCCCGCAGGGCACACTCGCCGAGCGGCTGCGCGCGGGAGGGTGCGGGATTCCCGCGTTCTACACGCCGGCCGGGGTGGGCACGCAGGTCGCCGACGGCGGACTGCCGTGGCGCTACGACGGCTCGGGCGGGGTCGCGCTCGCCTCGCCGGCCAAGGAGGTGCGGGAGTTCGACGGGCAGGAGTACGTCCTGGAGCGCGGCATCCGGACCGACTTCGCGCTGGTGCGGGCGGCCAAGGGCGACCGGCACGGGAACCTCGTGTTCAACAAGTCGACCCGCAACTTCAACCCCCTGGCCGCGATGGCCGGACGGGTCACGATCGCCGAGGTGGAGGAGCTGGTGGAGCCGGGCGAGATCGACCCCGACGCGGTGCATCTGCCGGGGATCTACGTCCAGCGGGTCGTCGCCCTCACCCCCGAGCAGGCCGCGGACAAGCAGATAGAGCGGCGTACGGTTTCCGCGCCTCCGGCACGAGGGACGGTGAGCGGCTGATGGCATGGACGCGAGAGCAGATGGCCGCCCGTGCCGCGCGCGAGCTGCGCGACGGCCAGTACGTGAACCTGGGCATCGGCCTTCCCACGCTGATCCCCAACTACCTCCCCGAGGGCGTCGAGGTGGTCCTGGAGTCCGAGAACGGCATCCTCGGCGTGGGCCGTTACCCCACGGACGCCGAGGTGGACCCGGATCTGATCAACGCGGGCAAGGAGACGGTCACCGTGCTCCCCGGCGCCTCCTACTTCGACTCCGCGCTGTCCTTCGGGATGATCCGCGGCGGTCACATCGATGTCGCGGTGCTCGGCGCCATGCAGGTCTCCGAGCGCGGGGACCTGGCCAACTGGGCGATCCCCGGCAAGATGATCACGGGGATCGGCGGGGCGATGGACCTGGTGCACGGGGCGCGCACGGTGATCGTGGCGATGACCCACACCGCCAAGGACGGCTCCCCCAAGGTCCTTGAGGAGTGTGCGCTGCCGCTGACCGGCCGGGCGTGCGTGAACCGGATCATCACTGACCTCTGCGTCCTGGAGGTCGTGGAAACCGGCCTGGAACTGGTCGAGTTGGCGCCCGGCGTCACCACGGACGAGGTCGTCACCAAGACCGCCGCCAAGGTCCTCATTCCTGAAGGAACCCCGTCATGAGCCTGCGTGACGTCTACATCGTCGACGCCGTACGCACCCCCGTCGGCAAGTACAAGGGCGCGCTTGCCGGCGTCCGCCCGGACGACCTCGGCGCCCACGCCATCCGCGAACTCCTCGCCCGTACGCCGGACTTGGACCCCGCCCGGATCGGCGACGTCTACTTCGGCAACGCGAACGGCGCGGGCGAGGAGAACCGCAACGTCGGCCGCATGGCCGCCCTGCTCGCCGGACTCCCCGTGACGGTGCCGGGCGTGACCGTCAACCGGCTCTGCGCATCCGGGCTCGAAGCCGTCATCCAGGCCGCGCGCGCCATCGCGCTCGGCGACGTCTCCATCGCCCTGGCCGGCGGGGTCGAGTCGATGACCCGCGCCCCCTACGTGCTGCCGAAGAGCGAGAGCCCGTTCCCCGCCGGGCACACCGAGCTGTACTCCACCACTCTGGGCTGGCGCATGGTCAACCCGAAGATGGAGCCGCAGTGGACGGTCCCGCTCGGCGAGAGCGCCGAACTCATCGCTGACAAGCACGGGATCACGCGCGAGCAGCAGGACGCGTACGCCCTGAACAGCCATCAGAAGGCTGCCGCCGCACAGCAGAAGGGCCTGTTCGACGCGGAGATCACGCCGGTCGCGATCCCTCGGCGCAAGGGTGATCCCGTCCTCTTCGAGCGCGACGAGTGCGTACGCGCCGACGCCTCTCTGGAGGCGATGGCCAAGCTCAAGCCGTCCTTCCGCACCCCGGCCGGCACGGTCACCCCCGGCAATGCGTCGCCGCTCAACGACGGCGCGGCCGCGCTGCTCCTGGTCGACGAGGAGGGTCTGAGGGCGACGGGCCGCGAGCCGCTGGCCCGTGTATCGGCGTCCGCCGTCTCCGCGATCGAGCCGCACTACTTCGGTCTCGCGCCGGTCGAGGCAGTCAACCGCGCCCTCACGAAGGCGGGCAGGTCCTTCGGTGATCTGAGCACGCTTGAGCTGAACGAGGCTTTCGCGGCGCAGGTGTTGGGGTGCGTGGCCGAATGGCCGGGCCTCGACACGGCCGTCCTGAACCCGCAGGGCGGCGCCATCGCGCTCGGCCATCCGCTCGGCGCGTCCGGCGCGCGGCTCGCCGGAACCGTCGCCCACCAGCTCGCCCGGCGCGGCTCGGGCACGGGCGTCGCCACCCTCTGCATCGGCGTCGGCCAGGGTTTGGCCCTGGTCCTCGAACGCTGACCCGCCGTCCCCGCCGTCCCCGGCGTCCCTGGCGCCCCCGCCGTCCCCACACCCTTCCGCAGCACGCCGTACTCACGGAGCCGAGAGACATGCCCCTCACCAAACCCCTGCCCGACGGGCTGAGCCAGCAGGAGATAGACACGGAGGTCGCCAAGGCGCAGGCCGCGGCAGCCGCGCCCGCCGATCACCCGCCCCGCGACTATCCCCCGTACCGCAGCAGTCACTTCCGCCACCCCAAGCAGCCGCTGATCCCGCTGCGTGACCCGGAGGCCGTGGAGCGATACGGTCCCGCGTTCGGCGTCACCGACATCACGGCGCTCGACCGCGACCTGACGCGCCAGCACCTGGGCGAGCCGCTCGGCGAGCGGATCACCGTGTCCGGCCGTGTCCTGGACCGCGAAGGGCGGCCCGTGCGCGGCCAGTTGGTCGAGCTGTGGCAGGCCAACGCGTCCGGCAGGTACGCCCACCAGCTGGACCAGCATCCGGCCCCGCTCGACCCGAACTTCACGGGCTTCGGCCGCTGCCTGACCGACGACGAGGGAACGTACTCCTTCACGACCATCAAGCCGGGTGCGTACCCGTGGCGCAACCACGTCAACGCGTGGCGCCCCGCACACATCCACTTCTCGGTCTTCGGCACGGCGTTCACGCAGCGCCTGGTGACGCAGATGTACTTCCCGGGCGACCCGCTGTTCCCCTACGACCCGGTCCTGCGCTCGGTCACCGACGAGTCGGCGCGCCGACGTCTGGTCTCCGCCTACGACCATGATCTCTCCGCCCCCGAGTGGTCGCTCGGCTACCGCTGGGACATCGTGCTCGACGGCCCCGCCGCGACGCTCTTCGAGGAAGGCGACCACCACTGATGTCGTACGCTCCGACTCCCTCCCAGACGGTCGGCCCCTTCTACGGCTACGCGCTGCCCTTCCCGAGGGGCGGCGAGGTCGCGCCGGCCGGCCATCCGGACACGATCACCGTGCACGGGTACGTGTACGACGGCGCGGGAAACCCCGTACCCGACGCCCTCATCGAGACCTGGCAGCCCGCGCCCGACGGCTCCCGCACGGGCGCGCCGGGATCCCTGCGGCACGACCCGGTCACGGGCGAGGTCATCGGCCGTGACGGCGTCGCGTTCACCGGGTTCGGGCGCGTCCCGACCGACGCGGACGGGCACTGGACGGTCCGTACGCTCCCGCCGGGCGGCGTCTCGTACATCGCTGTCGCGGTCTTCGCGCGCGGTCTGCTCCATCACCTGTATACCCGCGCCTACCTGGTCGACGAGCCCGGCGACCCGCTCCTCAACTCCCTCGACCCGGCGCGGCGTACGACGTTGGTCGCCCACCCCGAGGCGAGCCGCACGTACCGTTTCGACATCCGCCTTCAGGGCGAGGGCGAAACGGCGTTCCTGGAGTTCCAGTGAGTCTTGTTCCAGCGGGTCTTGAAGGTGCCGACGTCGGCCTGCTCGCCCCCGGGCGAGCGGGCTCACCGGCCGAGGCCGCGACGGGCGACACCGCGTTTCTGCAGGCGATGCTGGATGCGGAGGCGGCGCTGACACGGGCCCAGGCCGAGGTGGGTCTGGCCCCGGCGGAGGCGGCGACGGCGGTCACGGCCGCGGCCGATGCCGACCGCTTCGACGTACGAGAGCTGGCTCTCCGCGCTCGTTCCGGCGGCAATCCGGTGATCCCGCTGGTCGCGGACCTGACGGCGGCGGTGCCTGCGGAGGCCGCGCCGTATGTCCACCGGGGAGCGACCAGCCAGGACATCATGGACACGGCGATGATGCTGGTCGCGCGGCGCACGCTGGACCTGATCCTGGCGGATCTGGCCCGCGTGGAGGCGGCGCTGTCCCGCCTCGCGACGGAACACCGGGACACGGTGATGCCGGGCCGCACCCTGACACAGCACGCGGTCCCGACGACGTTCGGCCTCAAGGCCGCGGGCTGGCGGACGCTGGCCCTCGACGCGCGGGACAGAGTGAGGACGGTGCGAGACGCGCTTCCGGCTCAACTGGGGGGTGCTGCGGGGACGTTGGCCGCCTTCGGGGCGTACGCGTCGAACTGCTCGCCGGCGGCTTCGGCGGCAGCGGAGGCGGCGGCCTCGGCGCCGGAGGCGACTTCGCCGGGAGCCGAGGTGGTTTCGGGAGCGGGCAGGGTCGGGGCAGGACTCCTCGGCGCCTATGCCCGCTGCCTGGGGCTGGCCGAACCCGCCCTCCCCTGGCACACCCTCCGCACCCCGGTCGCCGACCTCGCCGGAGTCCTCGCCTTCAGCGCCGGGGCCCTGGGCAAGGCCGCCGTGGACATCCTCACCCTCGGCCGGACGGAGTTGGCCGAAGTCACCGAAGGTGCCGGTGGCGGGTCATCCGCCATGCCCCACAAGGCGAACCCCGTGCGCTCCACCCTCGTCGCGGCCGCAGCCCGCCGCGCCCCCGCCCTGGCGGCGACGCTCCACGCCTCGATGGCCGCCGAGGACGAACGCCCGGCAGGCGCCTGGCACGCGGAGTGGGAGCCCCTGCGCGACCTCCTGCGCACGGTCGGCGGCGCGAGCCACCACGCGGCGGAACTCGCCGAGAACCTCCAGGTCCACCCGGAGGCGATGCGCGAACACCTCGGTCTCACCCACGGGTTGATCGTCTCCGAGCGCCTCACCGCTGAGCTGACGCCCCTCCTGGGCCGGGCCCGCGCGAAGGAACTCCTCACGTCGGCGGCCCGCCGCACCCGCGACGAGGGCAGGACCCTCGCGGAGATCCTCGCCGAAGAGCCCGGTCTGGCGGACGTCGACCTCGCCGAACTCACTGACCCCGCCCACTACACCGGCTCCGCCGGAACCCTCACGGACCGAGCCCTGGAGCGACGATGACCCCCGCGAAGCTGCCGCACCACACCACCGAGGGTGCCCCGACCGCGCCCCCGCTCCTCCTCGGCTCGTCCGTCGGCACCTCCACCGCCCTGTGGGACGCCGTGGCGCCCGAACTCTCCACCACCCACCGGGTCGTACGCTGGGACCTGCCCGGTCACGGCAAGTCCCCCGCCGAGCTGATCGGCCCGGGAGCGACCGTCGCCGACCTGGCCGCCCTCGTCCTCGCGCTCGCCGACTCCCTCGGCATCGACCGCTTCGCGTACGCGGGCGTCTCCCTCGGCGGCGCCGTCGGCCTGCACCTGGCCGCGCACCACCCGGAGCGAGTGGAGAGCCTCGCCGTGATCTGCTCGTCGGCGCACTTCGGCGGCAGTGCACGCTGGGAGGAGCGCGCGGCACTCGTACGCCGCGAGGGCCTCGCCACGCTCGCGGAGAGCGCGCCGGACCGCTGGTTCACCCCCGGGTTCACGGCCCCCGGCCTGGTCGACGACCACCGGACCACCGACCCCGACGCGTACGCCGCGTGCTGCGACGCGCTGGCGGCGTACGACATCAGGGAGACGCTGGCGACGATCACCGCTCCCACGCTCGTCGTCGCGGGCCGCGAGGACCCGGCGACGCCGCCCGCCCACGCACGTGAGATCGCTGACGCGGTGCCGGGCGCCTGGCTCACGGAACTGGCGGGCGCCTCGCACCTCGCGCCGGCCGAGCGCCCGGAGGCCGTCGTCGCCGCACTGCGCACGCACTTCACGGGTACGGCCACGAGCGGGATGGCTGCCCGGCGTTCGGTCCTTGGCGACGCTCACGTGGACCGCGCGCAGGGAAACACCACGCCCTTCACGGCCCGCTTCCAGGACTTCATCTCCCGCTACGCCTGGAGTGAGATCTGGACCGACCCCACCCTCGCGCGCCGCGAACGCAGCATGATCACCATGACCGCCCTGGTCGCGCACGGGCACTACGACGAGCTGGCCATGCACGTCCGGGCGGCCCGCCGCATCGGGCTCACACCCGAGGAGATCGGCGCGGTGCTGCTCCAGACGGCGGTCTACTGCGGTGTGCCCGCCGCCAATTCGGCGTTCGCGGTGGCGCAGCGGGTCCTCGCCGAGGAGTAGCGGCCAACGGGGACCCTTTAGGCTGCTCAGACTGCTGTTGATCAGGGGGATCAGGGGTGCAGGGGAGAGCAGGGGGGCAAGTGGCGATGAACGATGCGTCTGAGGTGTTCCAGCCGTTGCGGGCGGAGGATCCACCGGTGGTGGCCGGATACCGTCTCGCAGCCCGTCTTGGCGCGGGAGGCATGGGCCGCGTCTATCTGTCGCACACGCAGGGCGGCCGGCCGGTGGCGATCAAGGTGGTGCGGCCGGAGCTGGCCGACGACCCGGCCTTCCGGCGGCGGTTCGGGCGGGAGATAAAGGCGGCCCAGCGGGTCCGGGGCGCCTACACGGCCGAGCTGATCGACGCCGACGCGGACGGCGTGCCGCCCTGGCTCGCCACCCTGTACGTGCCAGGCCCCTCCCTGACGGAGGCCGTCGCCCGGCACGGACCGCTGCCGGTGCCCGCTGTGCTGTGGCTGATGGCGGGGGTCGCCGAGGCGCTGCAGGCCATCCACGCCGCCGGAATCGTGCACCGGGACCTGAAGCCGTCGAACGTGCTGCTTGCCGCCGACGGGCCGCGCGTGATCGACTTCGGTATCTCGCTGACCTCCAGCGCCACCTCCGCGTACACAGCCACGGGTGCCACCGTCGGCACACCCCACTTCATGGCCCCGGAGCAGGCGTCCGCGGGTGAGGTCACCCCGGCCACCGACGTCTTCGCGCTCGGCCAGACCGCGGCGTTCGCGGCACTGGGCGAGCCGCTGTACGGGGACGGGCCCTCGGTCGGCGTGCTGTACCGGATCGTGCACTCGGAGCCCGACCTGTCCCTTCTCCCCGCGCAGCTCCGTCCGCTGTTCGCCAAGTGTCTGGCCGCCGATCCGGCGGAGCGGGCCACCCCCGCGGAGATCGTCGAGTGGTGCCGGCAGCGTCTTGGCCGGGAGACCGACGCGGGCGCGGGGTTGGCCGTCTGGCGGGACGTCACGGGGCCGGAGGTCATGGTTCCGGCGCCGGTCCCCCACCCCACCCCGCTGCACACGCTGCCGTTGTTCGCGCCGCCGCGGCAGGGGCCGCCTCAGCCGTCGGGGCCGGACGAGCGGCGGGCCCGCCGAAGACGCAACGCGCTCATCACGGCCATCGTGACGGGGAGTTCGCTGCTGGTGATGGGCCTGACGTGGACGGTCATGGACGCGACGGACCTGCTCCGCCGCGGGGGCACGTCCTCGCAGTCCGGTTCGGAGACGTCCGCACGGGGGTCGGGATCCACGCCGGGGTCCGAGTCGGGGTCCACGTCAGGGTCCACATCGGGATCCGAGGCCGGTGAGAGATCAGCCGCCGGTACGGACTCCGGGACTGGTGAGAAGAACGACGGGTCGTCAGACGGGACGCGCCCCTCCTCGAAGTCCTCCTCGAACGCGTCCACCCCGCCACGAGCCATCGCGTACCCCCAGGAGTGGTTCGACGAGAAGAACTCCGTGAGCCTCAGGGAGCCGGTACGCCGCAAGGACCGCAAGGGCGACATCCGCTTCGTCTGCGGGCAGGACAGGTGTTCGCTGGAGAGCGACAAGAGCGTGATCACCATGTTGTACAGCAAGCCGGGTGCCACCCTCGATTCGTGCCGTCTCGCCCTCAAGGGCGCCGACAGCCACGACCTCCCGCTGGCCGCGGTGGCGGCAGGCAGCGAGATCTGCGTGAAGCACCCCTCCGGAGACATCGCCCTGCTCGTGGTCCAGGTGAAGTCGACCGCGCTGCCGAATGACGGGTTCAGCTTCCTGACCGCGGACATGACGGTCTGGCGGGCGTGACAGACGCCTTGAGACCCTAGGTCGCGCTGCGCTCGCTCGCCTCGCGGTACCGCCGCTCCATCGCGTCGACGTACGCCTCGTCGCCCGGCCGCCCCGCCCGCAGCAGACGCCACCACTGCTCGATGCTCCAACTGGCCGGTTCCGTCGACCCGATGAAGTCCTCGACGAGCGAGAGGAAGCGCACGGGATCGGCGTGAAAGGGGAAGTGCCCGGCCCCCGGGAAGATCTCCAGGCGGCTGCCGGGCATCGCCTCGTGCGCGGTGTACGCGTGGTCGACCGGCAGGACGCCGTCCCGGTCGCCCCAGACCAGGAGCGTGGGCATGCCCTGGGCGAGGTAGCAGCGGTCCAGCATCGTGACCACTTGGCCGCGCCAGTCGACGACGGACCGCAGCGTGCGGATGAACGCGGCCCGCGCCCACACGTCGGGCAGCGCGTCGACCAGGCCCATCAGCTCCGGCGCGTCCTGCCCGAGGCCGGTGTCGAGCAACCGCAGCAGCGCGACGGCCGCCCGCACCGGCAGATCGGCGCCGGGCAGCCCGAGCAGGGAGAGCAGCAGTGCGGCCCCGGGCAGCGAGACACCTCGTAGGACGGGGGTGACCTGCGGGCCTACGCCTCCCGTGCTCACCAGGACGAGCCGGTCGACGCGCTCGGGGAACTGGTAGGCGAACTGCATCGCGACCCCGCCGCCGAACGAGTGCCCGACGAGGGTGACCCGTTCGACGCCGAGCACGCCGAGCAGGTCCCGGACTCCGTTGGCGTACGCGGCCACCGAGTAGTCGGCCCGTGGCTTCTCGGACGCGCCGTGGCCGAGCAGGTCGGGGGCGATGACCATGTGGGTGCGGGCCAGTTGAGGGATCAGTGGGGACCACGTCGCCGACGAGTCGCCGATGCCGTGGATCAGCAGAATCGCCGGTCCCTCACCCGCGACGCGGTACGCGCGCCGGTAGCCGTGCACGGTGCGGAACCGCAGGGCGGCCCCGCTCTCGTCGCCGGTGGGAAGCCGCCTGGGCTGGAAGGGCAGGATCCGCGCCATGGGCCGGAGTGTAGGTGGGCGGCGCGCCGGGGTGGTTTCGCGGGGGTTTCGGGTGGCGCAATACGGGCGACGCGGGCGCATCGCCACCGTGGCGCTATGTGGCCGCGTAGTACCCCAGGAACATGTCGACACCGGCGACGATGAGACGCTCCGTCAGGTCGTCGCTGATGTCGGTTCCGTACGAGCCGAAGACGAGGTGCGGGAAGACCAGCAGGGAGTAGAGCTGGATGACCGCCGTCTCCATGTCCGGGACGGTGAGCCGCCCCCGCTCGGCGAGCTCGCGCAACGCGCCCGCGATGGCGGGGTGATGGCCCTCGGGGCCGCGCTGTCCCCACGCCTCGCCGAGCGAAGGGAAGCGGTGGATCTCCCGGGCGACGAGGTGGCGCAGGGCGTTCATCTCCTGGTCGTTGCGGACGACGTCGACCCAGGCGCGGGCCACGTTCAGGAAAGCCTCGCGCAGGTCGTCCGCCTCGGTGAGGCCGTCGAGCGCGGCGACCGATGACGAGGCGTCGAGGGGTTCGTCCAGTGCTCCCGCGATCACCGCGACGAACAGGGCCTCCTTGTTGCCGAAGTGGTTGTAGACGGTCACCTTGGACACGCCCGCCTCGGCCGCGATGGCGTCCATGCCGACGCCGAACCCCTCGCGCAGGAACAGCGAGCGCGCCGCCCGGACGATGGCCTCGCGCTTACGCGCCGCGCGCGGGCCCGCGGGGCCGGTGGGGGTCGTGGGGCCCGTGGAGGTCATGGGGCCGGTGGGGCCCGTGGAGGTGGTGGGGCCCGCACTTTTGACCTCGCCGCTTTCCTCATTCCGCATGCGCCGCACTTTATCAGCGAACTGAACTGAACAGTTGAGTTCATATGAACTAGCCAGTACAGTTCAGATGCGTCAGGCCACGAGGCCGCGAGGCCACGCTCGCCACGCCTGCTTCCACCACCCCAGTCCCTCACCTCCAAGGACCTGCCATGACGCACCCCCACCCGACCCCGACCCCGACCGCGCCACCCCCCACCGGCTCACGCCCGTGGGCGGCGCTCACGCTGCTGTGCGTCGCCCAGTTCATGCTGGTGCTCGATGTGACGGTCGTGAACGTCGCACTGCCGAGCATGGCCGCCGAGCTCGACCTCGGCCGCACCGCACTGACCTGGGTCGTCACGACGTACACGCTCTGTTTCGGCGGTCTGATGCTGCTCGGCGGGCGGCTCGCCGACGTCCTCGGGGCGCGCCGTACCCTCCTCTTCGGCCTCGCCCTGTTCACCGCCGCCTCTCTCCTGACCGGCCTCGCCACGGGCCCGGCGACTCTCCTCGCGGGGCGTACCGCGCAGGGTGTCGGGGCCACGCTGCTCTCCCCCGCCGCCCTCGCGATCGTCACCACGACCTTCCACGGCCGCGACCGGCATCGCGCGCTCGGCGTGTGGTCGGCGATCGGCGGTGCGGGCGCCGCGATCGGCGTCCTGCTCGGCGGCGTCCTGAGCGACGGCCCCGGCTGGGAGTGGATCTTCTACGTCAACGTGCCCATCGGCGCGGCCCTGCTGCTCGCCCTGCCCGCCGTCGTCCCCGCCCGCGCGCCCCGGCCTGCCCGCCTCGACATCCCCGGCGCACTGCTCGTCACGGCCGGTACGGGCTCGCTCATCTACGGCCTCGTCGCGGCGGGCGACACGGGCTGGTCGGACCCTCGGACGCTGGTGCCGGTGGCCGCGGCGGCCGTGGCCTACGGAGCGTTCGTCGCCGTCGAGCGGGCGCAGCGTGCGCCGCTGATCGACCTGGCCGTCCTGCGGCGCCGTCCGGTGGTCGCGGGCTCCTACCTGATGCTGGTCGCGACGGCGTTGCTGATCTCGCTGTTCTTCCTGGGGTCGGTGTTCCTCCAGGAGGTACGCGGCTACAGCGCCCTGCGGGCCGGGGTGCTTTTCCTGCCCGTGGCCGTGGCCACCGGGGTCGGCGCACACCTGGGCGGGCGGTTCGTGGGCCAGTGGGGGGCGCGGCCCACGGCGGCCGCGGGGCTCGCGCTCGCGGGGCTCGGCACCGCTCTGCTCACCGGAGCGGGACCGAGCGGCAACCCGTGGACCAGTGTCGCCCTGGGCATGTCCGTCGCCGCGCTGGGGCTCGGTTCGGTGTTCGTGGCGGCCACCACCACCGCGCTGGGCTTCATCGCGCACGAGGAGGCGGGCGTCGCGTCCGGCGTGGTCAACACCTTCCACGAGGTGGGCGGCTCCATCGGCGTCGCCGTGGTCTCGACGGTCGCGGCGGCGGGGATCGACGGCGGAACCGCCGGCGGCTTCACGGACGCGTTCACGGTGTGCGCCGTGGCCGCGGCGGTCAGCGCGGCCGCCACGTTCGCGCTCGTACCGCGCGGAAAGCCGCAGCTGACCGGCGGGCCGCACGTGCACTGACCCGCGCCGGGCGGGGCTCCCGCGCCGCCCCGCCCGCGCAACGCGGCACGTACACCTGCCCGCACACAGGCGGCACGTACGCCTGATCGAAGGGTGGCTCGCGCGCCGTGCCACCATCCGATCACCCTGGTGACACTTCTGGCGGTTAAGTTACTTGGTGAGCATGTGAGTTACGCGGCCACGTGAGGACTTTGCCACTGTGACGGGAGCCGGAGTACACAGGCGGGTGCTGCCCGCGGCGCTGGTCGCCGTGCTCCTGGTGATCGTCCAGCTCTTCGCGCACGGGGTCAACGCATCGGTCTCCGCCGTGGAATCCCGCACGCCACCGGCCACGGCGCCGTACGCCCAGTGCGGCGACGACACGCACCCGGAGGAGTCCGAGCGCTTCCGGGCCCGCGGCCGCCCGCACTGCCGTGATCTCACCCCCGATCCGGCTCCGCAGCTCCACGCCCGTACGGACACGACCCCGGCCGACGGCACGCGCGCGTACCTTCCCGTTGCCGTCGCCCACCGCGAGACGAGACCAGCGGGCCGCGAACTACCGCCTCTCCTCCAGGTCTTCCGCTGCTGATCGGACCCTCCGGCACGGCCATGCCGTCAGACCCTCCCGCCTGACGCGCCGCCGACCGGACACGAACACCGGTCCACGTCACACCGATGCGCCCCCACAGCGCTCAGGAGTCAACGTCATGCAGCCTTCCCGTGCCTCCCTGCTCGACCGCGCCCGCGCGATGTTCACTGCGCCTGAGAGCGCGCGGCACGATGTCACTGCCTCCGTAGTCGTCTTTCTCGTCGCCCTGCCCCTCTGTGTGGGGGTAGCCGTCGCCTCCGGAGTACCCGCCGAACTCGGTCTGATCACGGGCATCGTCGGCGGTCTCGTCACCGGCCTGCTGCCCGGCAGCAGCCTCCAGGTCAGCGGTCCCGCCGCCGGACTCACCGTCCTCGTCCACGAAGCCGTGCAGGAGTACGGTCTCGCCGCGCTCGGAGCCCTCGTGCTCGCCGCCGGGCTCCTCCAACTGGCCATGGGCTTTCTCCGCCTCGGCCGCTTCTTCCGTGCCATCTCCGTCGCCGTCGTCGAGGGCATGCTCGCCGGGATCGGACTCGTCCTGGTCGCCGGGCAGTTGTACGCCATGACGGGCAGCGAAGCCCCCGCGAGCGGCCTCGGCAAGATCGTCGGGCTGCCGGGGGCGCTCATCGGGGTGATCGGCTCGGAGCGTGCTCTCGCCGCCTTCGGGCTCGGGGTGGGCACCATCGCCGTACTCGTGTTCTGGAACAGGCTCCCCGCGAAGCTCCGCGTGGTGCCCGCGCAGCTCGCCGCCGTGGCGCTCGCCACGGGTGCCTCGCTGTCCCTCTCCCTGCCGGTGGCCACGGTCGAGGTGCAGGGGCTCATCGAGGCGGTGCGGATGCCGGACGCCGCCGACTTCGGGGGCCTGATGACTGTCGGCGCCATCGGCACCGTCCTCGCGTTCGCGCTGATCGCGTCGGCGGAGAGCCTGTTCAGCGCGGCCGCGGTGGACCGGCTGCACGACGGTCCGCGCACGTCGTACGACAAGGAACTGATCGCGCAGGGAGCGGGCAACACCGTGTGCGGGCTGCTCGGTGCCCTGCCGATGACCGCCGTCATCGTCCGCAGCGCGGCCAACGTGCGGGCGGGCGCGCGGACGAAGGCGTCGCGGGTCCTGCACGGCGTCTGGCTGCTCCTCTTCGCGGCGCTGCTGCCCGCCGCGCTCGGCCTCATCCCGGTCGCCGCGCTGGCGGGCGTCCTCGTGCACGCGGGCTGCAAGCTGATTCCCGTGCGGCAGTTGGTGAAGCTGTGGCGCGAACACCGCGGTGAAGCCGTCGTGCTGGTGGTGACGGCCGTGGCGATCGTTTCGGTGAACATGTTCGAGGGGGTCCTGATCGGCCTGGCCCTCGCCGTCATAAAGATCGCCTGGGAGACGCCGCGCGTGCACGTGGATGTCGTCGACAAGGGCGCGGGCCCGGTCCACGTCCACCTGTCCGGGCACGCCACGTTCCTGTGCCTCCCCAAGCTCCTCGACGCGCTGGAGGCACTGCCCCAGGACCGCCCCATCGAGCTCGACCTCACGGGGCTGCGGCACTTGGACCACGCGTGCCGTACGTCGCTGGAGAACTGGGCGGCGCGGCACAGTGCGGAGGGCACGGATCCGGTGCGGGTGGCCTCCGGGGGCTGATGGTCACCTCGTGCGCCGAACGGGCCCTGGACGCGGGCCCGTCCGGCGGCATCGTGCCTCTACCGCGCCCCGTACACCGGCTGAGGCACCTCGGCCTCGGCGAGCAGTTCGAGCGCCGCGTCGCCCGCCTCGGCCGGGGTCCAGCGGGTCCCCTTGTCGGCCGTCGGTCCGGGCCGCCAGCCCTCCATGACGGTGATGCGCCCCGCTTCGGCTTCGAAGACACGGCCCGTGACACCGGCCGATGCCTCGGAGCCGAGCCACACCACGACCGGCGACACGTTCTCCGGAGCCATCGCGTCGAAGCCGCCTCCTTCGGGCGCGGCCATGGTTTCCGCGAAGGTGTGCTCCGTCATGCGCGTGCGCGCGGCGGGCGCGATGGCGTTGACCCGCACTCCGTAGGAGGCGAATTCCGCGGAGGCGACCAGGGTGAGCCCGAGAATCCCGGCCTTGGCCGCGCTGTAGTTCCCCTGCCCCACGCTTCCCGACAGCCCCGCCCCGGAGCTCGTGTTGACCACGCACGCGTGCCGCCCGCGCCCCGCCTTCGCCTCGCCGCGCCAGTACGCGGCCGCGTGCTTCAGCGGCAGGAAGTGCCCCTTCAGATGTACGCGCATCACCGCGTCCCAGTCGTCCTCCTCAAGATTGACCAGCATCCGGTCCCGCAGGAACCCCGCGTTGTTGACGAGGGTGTCGAGACATCCGTACGTGTCGAGTGCGGCCCGCACCAAGGATGCGGCGCCCTCGGACGAGGCGATGTCACCGCCGTGCGCGACGGCCTCGCCCCCCGCCGCGCGGATCTCCTCCACGACGTCGTGCGCGGGCCCGCCGGACGCTCCGGAGCCGTCGGGCCCCACCCCGAGGTCGTTGACGACTACCTTGGCTCCCTCGGCTGCGTACGCGCGCGCGTGCGCCCGGCCGAGGCCGCGGCCCGCGCCCGTGACGATCACGACGCGGCCCGCGCAGATTCCCGTGCCCGGCTTGTCGGCTGAGGTCATGCGGAACTCCTCGGTCATGCGGAACTGTCCGGATTCATTGGGTGGTTGACGGACGCTGCGTCCAGGAACGCAGGGCGTTCGCCGCCCCCGTGCAGCTGCAGTGCGGCCCCGCTGATGTAGCGCGCGCTGTCGGAGGCGAGGAACACGCACGCGTCCCCGACGTCCGACGGATCGGCGAGGCGGCCGAGCGGGACGGTGCGGGCGACCGCCGCGATGCCGTCCTCGTCGCCGTAGTGCAAGTGGGCGCTCTCGGTGCGGGCGAAGCCGAGCACGACGGTGTTCACCCGCACCTTCGGGGCCCATTCGACGGCCATCGTGCGCGCGAGGTTCTCCAGGCCCGCCTTGGCCGCCCCATAGGCGCCGGTGCCGGGTGAGGGGCGGGAGCCGCTCACGCTCCCGATCATGGTGATGCTGCCCCCGCCGTCCTCCTGGCCTCGCATCACCTCGTACGCCGCCGAAGACGCGTACAGCGGGGCCAGCAGGTTGAGTTCGACGATCTTCGCCTGGCGAGCCGGTGCGGAGTCGGCGAGCAGCCCGAAGGGCGTGCCGCCCGCGTTGTTCACCAGGGCGTCGAGGCGGCCGTGATCGGCGGCCACTTCGGCGAAGAACACGTGTGCCGCCTCCGCGTCGCGCAGATCGAGGGGCCGGAACTCGGCGGCGGCACCGGCCACTTCGACCGGGCGCTCCGGCGGTCTGCGGGCGCAGACGACGACCCGCGCACCGGCGGCGAGGAAGCTGCGGGCGATACCGGCGCCGACGCCTCGGGTGCCGCCGGTGACGACGACCACCTGTCGGGTGTCAGTCATCGCTGCTACCTTTCTAACTAACAAATGTTTGGTTGAAGGGCCTGGTTGAAAGGTAGCGGATCCTCTGATGTCTGTCTCCACCTCCACCCCGGACAAGGGCGTGGCGGCCGTCACCGTCGACTTCCCGCCCGTCAACGCCCTGCCCGTACAGGGGTGGTTCGACCTGGCCGCCGCGGTGCGCGCGGCGGGCCGCGACCCCGGGACGCGCTGTGTCGTCCTCGCCGCCGAGGGCCGCGGTTTCAACGCGGGCGTGGACATCAAGGAGATGCAGCGGGACAGCGGCCACAGCACCCTGATAGGCGCCAACCGCGGGTGTTATGAGGCGTTTTCGGCGGTGTACGAATGCGAGGTGCCGGTCGTGGCCGCGGTGCACGGCTTCTGCCTGGGCGGAGGCATCGGCCTGGTCGGCAACGCCGACGCGATCGTGGCGAGCGAGGACGCGACGTTCGGCCTGCCCGAGCTGGACCGGGGCGCGCTCGGCGCGGCGACGCATCTCGCCCGCCTGGTGCCGCAGCACCTGATGCGCGCCCTGTACTACACCTCGCGCACGGCCACCGCGGCGGAGCTGCACGCGCACGGCTCCGTGTGGCGGGTCGTGCCGCGCGAGGAACTGCGCGACGCGGCACTGGAGTTGGCGCGCGAGATCGCACGGAAGGACGGGACGCTGCTGCGGTTCGCCAAGGCCGCGATCAACGGCATCGACCCCGTGGACGTGCACCGCAGCTACCGCTTCGAGCAGGGCTTCACCTTCGAGGCGAACTTGAGCGGCCTGGCCGACCGGATCCGCGAGGACTTCGGAACGGGTTCTGGAGCGGGTTCTGGAACGGACTCCGGGACAGGTCCCGGAAAGAAGGAGGAGGGCAGGGCATGACGGACAAGACCATGACGCCTGACGCGGTCGTGGGGCGGCTGCGGAGCGGGATGACGCTCGGCATCGGCGGCTGGGGGTCGCGCCGCAAGCCCATGGCGCTGGTGCGGGCCCTCCTGCGGTCGGGGATCACGGACCTCACCGTCGTCTCGTACGGCGGCCCGGACATCGGTCTGCTCGCCGCGGCTGGGAAGATCCGCAAGCTGGTCACGGCGTTCACGACCCTCGACTCGATCCCCCTGGAGCCGCACTTCCGCGCGGCACGCGAGCGTGGCGCGTTCCAACTGGTGGAGCTGGACGAGGCGATGTTCATGCAGGGCCTGACCGCTGGGGCCCAGCGGCTGCCGTTCCTGCCGATCCGCGCCGGCCTCGGCTCGGACGTCCTGCGGGTCAACCCCCAGCTGCGTACGGTCACTTCGCCGTACGAGGACGGGGAGGAGCTGGTCGCGGTGCCCGCCCTGCGGTTGGACGCGGCGCTGGTGCACCTGAACCGCGCCGACCGCCTGGGCAACGCCCAGTATCTGGGCCCTGACCCGTACTTCGACGACTTGTTCTGCGAGGCGGCCGACACGGCGTACGTGTCGTGCGAGCGGATCGTCGAGTCCAGCGAGCTCACCGAGCACGCGGCGCCGCAGACGATGCTGATCTCCCGGCATGCGGTGACGGGCGTGACCGAGACCCCCAAGGGCGCGCACTTCACGTCGTGCGTGCCGGACTACGGCCGCGACGAACCCTTCCAGAAGGCGTACGTCGCCGCCGCGGGTGACCCGGACGCCTGGAAGGAATTCGAGGACCGCTTCCTCACCGGCACCGAGCAGGACTATCAAACGGCCGTCCAGACCTGGCACAAGGAGCAGCGATGACGCGGACCGACCCGACGGCTGCGGCCGGTGCGTCCGAGGCGACGGCCGCCGTGACGGCCCCCGTCACCCGCGCCGAGTACTGCGTGATCGCCTGCGCCGAGGCCTGGCGGGACGCCGGCGAGATCCTCGCGTCGCCGATGGGCACGATCCCCTCGATCGCCGCCCGCCTGGCCAAGCTGACGTTCTCGCCGGACCTGCTGCTCACGGACGGGGAGGCGCTGCTGATCGGCGATGTGCCCGCCGTGGGGGCGCCGTCGGCGGTGACGGAGGGCTGGCTGCCGTACCGCAAACACCTGACGATGGTCATGGGCGGCAGGCGGCACGTGATGATGGGCGCGAGCCAGATCGACCGCTTCGGGAATCAGAACATCTCCTGCATCGGCGACTGGGAGCGGCCCAAGCGCCAGTTGCTCGGGGTGCGCGGCGCCCCGGTCAACACCCTCAACAACCCGGTGAGTTACTGGATCCCGCGGCACTCGAAGCGGGTCTTCGTCGAGAAGGTCGACATGATCAGCGGTGTCGGTTACGACAGCGCGGCGGCGGCAGGTCCTTCCGCGACCCGCTTCCACGATCTGCGCCGGGTCGTGTCGGACCTCGGCGTGTTCGACTTCGGGGCGGCGGATCACGCAATGCGCCTGGTGTCCGTGCATCCGGGCGTGACGGTCGAGCAGGTGCGTGAGTCGACCGGCTTCACACTCGCGACGCCGGACGACGTCCCGTACACCCGCGAGCCGACCGCGGAGGAACTGCGGCTGATCCGGGACGTGGTGGACCCGCGCGGACTGCGCGAGCGCGAGGTGCGCTCGTGACGCCGGCCCCGGCGGGCATGGAGACGGCGCTGACCAAGCTGGTCGGTGTCCGGTACCCGATCGTGCAGACCGGCATGGGCTGGGTGGCGGGGCCTCGCCTGGTCTCCGCGACGGCGAACGCGGGCGCCCTCGGCATCCTGGCCTCCGCGACGATGACCGTCGACGAGCTGCGCTCCGCCGTCCGCGAGGTCAAGTCCCGTACGGACGAGCCCTTCGGGGTCAACCTCCGCGCCGACGCGGGCGACGCGCGGGACCGGGTGCGGGTCATCGTCGACGAGGGTGTGCGGGTCGCGTCCTTCGCGCTCGCCCCCTCGAAGGAGCTGATCACGGAGCTGAAGGACGCCGGGGTGGTCGTCATCCCGTCCATCGGTGCGCGTCGGCATGCGGAGAAGGTCGCGGCGTGGGGTGCGGACGCGGTCGTCGTGCAGGGTGGTGAGGGCGGCGGGCACACGGGCGAGGTCGCCACAACCGTGCTGTTGCCGCAGGTCGTGGACGCGGTGGACATTCCGGTGATCGCGGCGGGCGGATTCTTCGACGGTCGGGGGCTCGTCGCCGCGCTCGCCTATGGCGCGGCGGGGGTCGCGATGGGCACGCGCTTCCTGCTGACGTCGGACTCGACGGTGCCGGACGCGGTCAAGGCCCGCTATCTGGCCGCCTCGGTCAAGGACATCACGGTGACGACACGGGTGGACGGCCTCCCCCATCGGATGCTGCGGACGGAGCTGGTCGCGTCGCTTGAGAAGTCGGGTCGGGCGGCGTCCCTCGCGCGGGCCGTGCGGCACGCGGCGGCGTTCCGGAAGATATCCGGCATGGGGTGGGGGGAGATGGTCAGGGACGGGCTTGCGATGCGGCACGGCAAGGGGATGACGTGGAGTCAGGTCCTGCTGGCCGCGAATACGCCGATGATGTTGAAGTCGGCGATGGTGGACGGTTTGCCGGAGGCGGGGGTCATGGCGTCCGGGCAGGTCGCGGGCATCATCGAGGACTTGCCGTCGTGCGAGGAACTGGTCTCGGGGGTGATGACGGAGGCGGCCGAGGTGGTGGACCGACTGCACCTGAACTAACCAAGCCTCCGACGCCCTTCCCCCGGCCCGCTCCCCTCGGCAACGCCCAGAACCCCGACGACCCACCGCCGAAGCTGACGCGCACGGCATCACGCCGGGCGAGGACGAGGACGCCGCGGTGCCGGGTACGCCGCAGCGACCGGCCGCACGCTGCTCGCGAGGGGAGCAAGCTGCGACGGGGCCTTGCGGGACGTCGATCACCGGCTTCGTCCCTTGGCTACGCCCAAAGGACGCCGCGGTGCCGGAGTACGCCACAGCTGCCAGCCGCACGTGCCCGCGAGGGGCGCCAGCTGCGGCGGGGCCTTGCGGGACGTCGATCGTCGGCTTCGCCGAGTTCGTTCTCGATCGCTGGGCGGGGTGAAGTTCTGCTGCCCGGCGTCCCCGTTCAGACCCCCGCCACCTCCAGGGAAGCCCGCGCCCGGGCGGCCAGTCCGCCTGCTCCGCAGGATTCGGCCAGCGCGAGGCCTCGCGACAACTCGCTCGCGGACCCCGCCGCGATCCCGTACTCGACCCGTGCGACCGCGTGTTCATAGGCGCACGGCGACGCCTCCAGGCAGGCGACGGCTCGTGCGTACAGCTCGACCGCCCGCTGGCCGCTCTCCAGGGACGCCGCACACCGCAGCGCCTCGCCGATCGCCGTCTCCGGTACCGAAGAGCTCCGCCTGGATCCGTGCGTCCGCGACCAGCTCGGCGGCCCGCCGCGGGTCCTCCACGGCCAGCACCCGGGCGAGTTCGTACGCCCAGGGGTTGACGACCGTGTTGTAGCGGCCGCGTTCGTTCGATGCCTTCGCCGCCATCTCCAATTCGGCGACGCCCTCCCGCCGTTGCCCCGTGGCGACCAGCAGGCGGCCACGCACGTAGTGGATGTCGGGCAGGAAGATCGTGGAGGGGTAGGGCGGCGCGATGCCGTACCGGTCGGCGATCTGCTGCGCCTCGTCGACCTTGCCGCGGGCGAGCAGCGTTTCGATGAGCTTGCACGCGGCGTCCCAGTGCATCGGCAGCCCGCTGCCGACCCGGTCGGCCAGGCGCAGGCTCTCCCGCAGCGATGCCTCCGCATCGACGAGACGTCCGCGCCTGCGGTGCACCAGACCGAGCCAGGCATGGGCGAGGGCCAGATGGCCGCCGCTCCAGCCCGCCGTCTCATAGCCGCGGACCCCCTCGACGAAGAGGCTCTCGGCGCGGTCGAGCCGGTCAGTGAAGATGTAGGCGCCGCCCAGCATCAACTTGAGCTCGAAGCCCCACTCCGTGTCGGTCCAGCCGAGCCCGGGAGCGAGGCGGCCGTGGACGAGGCCGCGGTCGCAGAGCTCGACGATCTCCTCCGCGTTCTCCCCGCGGGTCATGGCGTCGAAGGCGCGCAGGGTCAGCAGCGCGCGCTCGGAGTTGTCGCGTCCCGGCAGCGGTCCCGCGACCGCCGCGAGGCTGCGCGAACGGCCCGTCGCGTCATGCTCGCGCGCGTGGATGCCCTCCCACATGTAGTGGACCCCCTCCAGGCGCATCCGGTCGGGCCCGGGGTCAAGGCGCTCGGCCTCGGCGTCCACGACCCGCAGGGCCTCCTCCAACTGGTCGTTGTGCACCAGGGCTTGGGAGAGACGGCACACCGCGTCCACGCGCAGCTTGCGGTCGAGGCCCGGGGTGTGGAGCGCCTCGCGCAGGTGGCCGATGGTCTTGACGGGCGAGGTGAGAAGCGTGGCGCAGCCCAGTTCATAGAGCACGCGCGCGTGGACCTCGGGCAGCGGCGGTTCCCGCAGGGCGCGTTCGAGGCAGCGGCGGGCCGCGTCCGGCGCGCCGACCGCGAGATGCTCGGCTGCGGCTTCGCGCAGCTGCTTGACCAGGTCGGGATCGTCGTCCGGATGAACCTCGAGGAGGTGCCGGGATGCGGCTGCCGCCCCACGGCCCGACATGGTGACGGCCCAGGCGGCAATGCCGTGCATCGCGGTGCGGGTAGCCGGCGGGATCGAGCGGTAGACGGTGCTCGCGATCAGCGGATGGACGAATTCCATGTCCTCTTCGCCGCCGCGCAGGATGCGCGCGTTGCGCAGCCGCTCCGCGCACCGCTCGGCCGTCTCACGGGGCTCGATCCGGGCGAGCGAGGCGGCGAGGTCGAGCGAGATGCCGCTGCCGAGGATCGCGGCCGCCCACGCGAATCGCGTGACGTCCGAGCCGAGTCCCTCAAGACGTGCGACGAGTCCACGGCCGCGCGCCGAGCGGTTCAGGGCGCGCAGTTCGGCGGCGGAGCCCTCCACCGGTTCGAGCTCGCTGTCCTGCACCTTGGCGAGCAGTTCCACGGATTCGTACGGATTGCCGCCGGTGACCGCCCACACCTCGCGGCAGAACGGGGCGTCCGCGTGCTCGCCGAGGGTGGCCCGGGTGAGGCCGGCCGCCGCGTCCGGGGTGAGCGCGCGCAGCGGAGGCGAGGGGCGGGCCGCCGCGCCGACCGCCGCGAGATGGCGCGCGCTGTCGCCGACGGCTTCGTCGGGCCGGTGGGCGACCACCACGAGGACGGGCAGTTCGTCGAGGCGCTGGGAGAACGCGGCCAGCCAGTGCAGGGTCTCCTGGTCGGCCCAGTGCGCGTCGTCGATGAGCAGGACCAGCGGCCAGTGCAGCCCTGAAAGGCGTGCGACCGCCTCGACCAGGCCGTCGCACACACCCTGCGGGTCGGCCTGGAGGCCGGCCGGCTCGGCTATGCCGAGCGCGGGGCCCGCGATCTCGTACCAGTCACCGAGATACTCCCGTGCCAGTTCCGGGGAGAGACCGACGAGAGCCGGCTGAAGCAACTGACGTACGACGTTGAAGGGGACGGAGGTGACGGTCTCGCCGCCTCGCGCCGACCACACCGTGGCCCGCCCCTCCGCGATGCGGCCCACCTCGGCGAGCAGCGCCGTCTTGCCGATGCCCGCCTCACCCTGGAAGACGAGCAGCCCGCCCGCCGTCGTCGAGTCGGAGCACAGCTCGTCGACGGCCCGCTCGGCCGCGGCGAGTTCCACGTCGCGCTCCCACAGCGGGGCCCAGGTGCCACCTCCGGGCCGTCCCTGCGTCATCGCGCTACCTCCCGAGGTCGCTCAATCGACGTACAGACATCGAGACTAGCTGGGGAGAAGGCCTCGCGGTGCCGGGTCCGGACAGCAACTCCCGCAAGGGGTGAAGGCCGGCTCCGGAGCTGGACGCCGTCAGAGGCGCTCGATGATGGTCACGTTCGCCTGACCGCCGCCTTCGCACATGGTCTGGAGGCCGAACCGGCCGCCTGTGCGCTCCAGTTCGTGCAGGAGCGTCGTCATCAGTTTGACGCCGGTCGCGCCGAGGGGATGGCCGAGGGCTATCGCTCCGCCGTTCACGTTGACCTTCTCCGGGTCGGCGCCGGTCTCCTTCAGCCAGGCGAGGACGACCGGCGCGAAGGCTTCGTTGATCTCGACGAGGTCGATGTCGCCGATGCTCATGCCGGTCTTCTTGAGGGCGTACGCGGTGGCGGGGATCGGCGCGGACAGCATCCGGATCGGGTCCTCGCCGCGCACGGAGAGGTGGTGGATGCGGGCGCGGGGCGTCAACCCGTGGGCCCGCACGGCCCGTTCACCGGCGATGAGCATGGCGGCCGCGCCGTCCGAGACCTGTGAGGAGCAGGCGGCGGTGATGGTGCCGTCGTCCAGGACGGGCTTGAGGCCCGCCATCTTCTCCAGGGTGGTGTCGCGGCGCGGGCCTTCGTCGGTGGTCACGTCTCCATAGGCGGTGAGTTCGCGGTCGAAGCGGCCCTCGTCGATGGCGCGGACGGCCCGCTGGTGCGAGCGGAGGGCGAACTCCTCCATGTCGCTGCGGGATATGCCCCACTTCTCGGCGATCAGCTGGGCGCCGTGGAACTGGTTGACGGGCCGGTCGCCATAGCGGGCGCGCCAGCCCTCGCTGCCCGCGTACGGCCCCTCGGTGAGGCCGAGCGGTTCGGCGGCCTGCCGGGAGGCGAAGGCGATGGGGATCATCGACATGTTCTGGGTGCCGCCCGCGACGACGAGGTCCTGTGTGCCGGACAGGACGCCCTGCGCCGCGAAGTGCACGGCCTGCTGCGAGGATCCGCACTGCCGGTCGATCGTCACGCCGGGCACCTCTTCGGGCAGTCCTGCCGCGAGCCAGGAGGTGCGGGCGATGTCCCCGGCCTGCGGGCCGACCGTGTCCAGGCAGCCGAACACGACGTCCTCGACGGCGGCGGGGTCGATTCCGGTGCGCTCGACGAGTGCCTTCAGGACATGGGCTCCCAGGTCGGCGGGGTGGACGGCCGAGAGGCCGCCCTTGCGCCTGCCGACGGGGGTGCGGACCGCTTCGACGATGTAGGCCTCGGCCATGACTGCGTACTCCTCGTGCTCCTCGGTCGGTGCGGTCGCCGGGCGACGACGCGCTCTACGTGCGTACGGCGATGCCGTCCAGGACCATCGAGAGGTACTGGCGGGCGATCTCCTCGGGGCTGTGGCCGCCGCCGGGGCGATACCAGGACGCGGCGACCCAGACGGTGTCGCGCACGAAGCGGTAGGCGAGCCGGATGTCCAGGTCGTCGCGGAAGACGCCCTCCGCCGCTCCGCGCTCCAGCGTCGTCAGCCATGTCTTCTCGAAGCGCTGCTGCGAGTCGGTCAGGTACTGGAAGCGCGCCTGGGCGACCAGGTGCTTGGACTCCTTCTGGTAGATGGCGACGGCGGAGCGGTGCCGGTCGATCTCCCGGAAGGACTCGGTGACGAGTGCTTCGAGTGTCTCGCGGGGGCCGAGCCGCGACTGGAGCACGGTGTCGTACCCGTCCCACAGCTCGGTGAGGAAGGTGGAGAGGATCTCTTCGAGCATCGACTCCTTGGAGTCGAAGTGGTAATAGAGGCTGCCGGCGAGCATGCCGGCGGCGTCCGCGATCTTGCGGACCGTGGTCGCGTTGTACCCCTGCTCGGCGAAGACGTCGGCCGCGATGGCGAGGAGTTCGCCGCGGCGCTCGGGCGAGGGACTCACCGCGGCCTTCTTGGCCGGAGCCTTCTTGGCCGCTGTCTTCCTGGCCGGTGCTTTCTCGGTGCTGGTGCTTGTACTGGTGCTGCTCTGCTTCGGTTTCGACACACGGTCATTCTCCGCCTAGGCGTGCTGATTGCTGACCGACACCGTCTCCCCCGTCATGTACGAGGAGTACTCACTGGCCAGGAAGACGATGACGTTGGCTATCTCCCACGGCTCGGCATGGCGCCCGAACGCCTCGCGCGCGGTGAGCTCTTCGAGCAGCTCCGGCGAGGTGACCTTCGCGAGGTGCGGGTGCATGGCGAGGCTCGGCGAGACCGCGTTGATCCGTATGCCATGGGGCGCGGCCTCGACGGCGGCGCAGCGGGTCAGGGCCATGACGCCCGCCTTCGCCGCGGCATAGTGCGCCTGCCCGGCCTGGGCGCGCCAGCCGAGCACCGAGGCGTTGTTCACGATCACGCCGCCCCGGTCGGCGGCCCGCATGCGGCGCAGGGCGGCGCGGGTGGAGCGGAACGTGCCGTTCAGTGTCACGTCGATGACTCTGTCCCACTGCTCGTCGGTCATCTCGGTGAGCTCGGCGGTGCCGCCGAGTCCCGCGTTGTTCACGACGACGTCAAGGCCGCCGTGGCGCCGCTCGGCCAGGTCGTACAGAGCCTGCACCTGGGCTTCGTCCGTGACGTCGCACGGCGCCCCGTCGACCCGGTCGGCGCCGAACTCCCCGGCCAGCGCCTCCACCGTCTCCTGGGTGCGGCGCGCGTGGGCGTCGCCTATGACGATGCGGGCGCCCTCCTCCAGAAAGCGGCGGGCGGTGGCGCCGCCGATGCCCGCTCCGGCCGCGGCGGTGATGACGGCGGTGCGGCCCGCGAGCAGACCGTGCCCCGGCACGTACGTGGGCGCGTCCATGCTCGGCCCCCTTAGCTCTCGACTCGCTCTCGACGGCTGACTCGACTCAGGGTAATCTACCAAACACTTGTTAGGGAAGGCCGGGACCGGAAGACCGCTGGAGAAGAACCGCAACCGAAGAGGTGGGCCACTGATGGACCTCGACTTCACCGCCGGGGAAGGGGAGTTCAGGCAGCGGGCGCGTGACTGGCTCGCCGGGCATGTCCCCGCCGGGCCGCTGCCCTCGCTGGAGACGCGGGAGGGTTTCGCGGCCCACCGCGCCTGGGAGGGCGAGCTCGCGGCCGACCGCTGGTCGGTGGTCTCCTGGCCGGAGGAGTTCGGCGGGCAGGGCGTCGACATCGTCAAGTGGCTGGTGTTCGAGGAGGAGTACTTCACCGCGGGCGGCCCGGGGCGGGTCTCGCAGAACGGCATCAACCTCCTCGCACCGACCCTCTTCGACTTCGGCACCGACGAGCAGCGCGCCCGGGTCCTGCCCCCGATGGCGCGCGGCGAGGTGATCTGGGCGCAGGCCTGGTCCGAGCCGGAGTCGGGTTCGGACCTGGCGTCGCTGCGCTCCACCGCACGCCGCACGGACGGCGGTTGGCTGATCAGCGGGCAGAAGACCTGGTCGTCGCGGGCCGCGTTCGCCGACCGCGCGTTCGGCCTGTTCCGCAGCGACCCCGCCATCGACTCCGCCAAGCCTCACCGGGGCCTGACGTATCTGATGTTCCCGCTCGACGCGGACGGCGTGACCGTCCGCCCCATCGGACGCCTCGATGGCAAGCCCGCGTTCGCCGAGCTCTTCCTCGACGACGTCTTCGTACCGGACGAGGACGTGATCGGTGAGCCGGGCCAGGGCTGGCGGATCGCCATGTCGACGACGGGCAACGAACGCGGCCTGACGCTGCGCTCCCCCGGCCGCTTCGTCGCCACGGCCGACCGCCTGGTGCGGCAGTGGCGTGCGCACGGCGACCCCGCGGACACCGCGCTGCGCGACCGGGTCGCCGACGCCGTGATCGGGGCCCGCGCCTATCAGCTGTTCACCTGGGCCAACGCGTCGCGCTTCGCGGCGGGCGAGACGATCGGCGCGGAGTCGAGCCTGAACAAGGTCTTCTGGTCGGAGTACGACATCGCGTTGCACGAGACCGCGCTGGATCTCCTGGGCCCGGAGGGCGAGTTGACCGACGGGGAAGGCGACGGCCACGGTGAATGGGCCGAGGGGTACGTCTTCTCGCTCGCCGGGCCGATCTACGCGGGCACGAACGAGATCCAGCGCGACATCATCGCCGAGCGGCTGCTCGGACTGCCGAAGGGACGCCGCTGATGAGGTTCCTCCTCGACGACGAGCAGCGCGAGTTCGCACGCTCGCTCGACGCGATGCTGACGGCGGCGGACACCACCGCGGCCGCGAGGGCGTGGGCCGTGGGGGACCGCGCGCCGGGGCGTGCCGTGTGGGGACGTCTCGCGGACGCGGGAGTGTTCGCCCTTGCCGTCCCCGAGGAGTACGAGGGCGTGGGACTGCTCCCGGTCGACATGGTGGTCGCCTTGGTGGAGTTGGGGCGGCACGCGGTGCCCGGTCCGGTGGTCGAGACGGTCGCGGCGGGCGCGCTGCTGGCCCGCCTCGCCGAGCTCGGCGAGGCGGCCCCGGCCAAACGGCTCCTGCCGTCCTTGGCCTCCGGGGAGGGCCTCACGACGCTCGCGCTCCCCGAAGGGGGACCGTTCGCGCTGGACGCGGACGCGGCGACGCTGCGGCTGACCGCAGCGGACGGCGAGCTGCGCCTGGCCTCCGGGCACGCGCGCGTGGAGCGGTCGTTGGACCCGGTGCGGCGCCTCGCCCGGCTCAGGCCCGGTGAACTCCTCGCCTCGGGCCCAGCGGTGACGGAAGCTTCCCGGTACGCGGCCGACTGGGCCTCGCTCGCGACGGCCGCGCAGGCCTTGGGGGTCGGGCTCGCGTTGCTCGACAAGACGGTCGCGTACGTGAAGCAGCGCACCCAGTTCGGCACGCCGATCGGCGGCTTCCAGGCGGTCAAGCACCGGCTTGCGGACGTCCTGATCAGCCTTGAGTTCGCCAGGCCGCTGCTGTTCGGGGCGGCGTTGACGCTGGAGACGGCAGATGTGGCCGCGGCGAAGGCGGCGGCGGGCGAAGCCGCGTACGGCGCCGCGCGGGCAGCACTGCAACTCCACGGGGCCATCGGCTACACCGCGGAGTACGACCTGTCGCTGTGGCTGACGAAGGCGCGGGCGCTGCGCGGTGCTTGGGGCAGCCCCGGGGAGTGCCGCCGGCTGGTGCTGGCCGGGGGCCAGGGCAGTTGATCGCAATCCATCGGTACATACGATCGGCGGCATGGCACTGCGACTTGTGAACGTGAACTTCAAGGCTCGGGACGACCAGGCGCTCGGCCGGTTCTGGGCGGAGGCGCTCGGCTGGGGCATTTCCAGCGAGGGGCCCGGCGTGACCAACGTCGAACCCGAGGGCGTCGTCTGGCCGGACCCCTCCGCCATCTGCGTCGACGTCGTCACTGTCCCGGACCCCGAGACGGTGAAGTACCGCGTGCACCTCGATCTCGCCACCACCTCTCCGGCCCATCAGGCGGAGCTGGTCGCGCGCCTGAAGGATCTCGGCGCGACGCCCGCCGACGTGGGCCAGGGCGACGTCCCGTGGACGGTACTCGCCGACCCGGAGGGCAACGTCTTCTGCGTGTTGGAGCCCCGGGAGATGTACCGGGACACCGGGCCAATCGCCGCGCTCGTGGTCGACTGCGCCGACCCGCGGGCCATGGCCCGGTTCTGGGACGAGGCGATGGACTGGACCCTGCACGAGGTGAACGACGATCACGCGCGGCTGCGTTCGTCCAAGGGCGTCGGCCCGTATCTGGAGTTCCTCCGCACGTCCGGCGCGAAGACCGCGGCGAGCCGCGCGCATCTCGACGTGGCGCCGTACACCGGTGACGACAAAGCGGCGGAGGTGGCCCGGCTGCGGGCTCTGGGTGCCACCGTCGCCGACGTCGGCCAGGGCGATGTGCCGTGGACGTGCCTTGCCGACCCTGAGGGCAACGACTTCTGCGTCCTGTCCCTGCGCTGACGCGGAGCTTCACCACCTGCGGGTCGTGCGAGGGTTCCTCGGCATCAACGCCGTGTGTCAGGAGCAGGCGGTTCCAAGTGCCGTCGGTTCGGGTGAGGTTCGTGCGTCGCGTCCCCGGGCGCGGACCGGGCGATCCCATGCTGGACATGGCCAAGTCGCCCTGCCCTCCGTGTCGACGGCCTGAACTGGATCGTGCGTGCGAGTGCGCGCGCCCCTTTGTCGCTGCGATGATCAAACGCACTGGTGAGGAGAGCGAAAGGGGCAGCACGTGCGCGTAATCGGGCTGATGTCGGGGACTTCGTACGACGCCATCGACGCAGCGGCGGCCGACCTGACGATCGACGGCGACCGCCTGCTGCTCTCCCCGCTGGGCCTGATCACCCGCGGGTACGACGAGGAGCTGCGGACGGCGCTCGGCGCCGCGCTGCCGCCCGCCGCCACCACGCTCGCCGACATCTGCCGCCTCGACACCCGCATCGGCCAGGCCTTCGCCGCGGCGGCGGCCGAGGCGGACCGCGAACTGTGCGACCGGCGCGCCGAGTTGGTCGCGTCGCACGGGCAGACGGTCTACCACTGGGTGGAGGACGGCCAGGTCCACGGCACGCTGCAGATCGGACAGCCCGCGTGGATCGCCGAGGCGACGGGGCTTCCGGTGGTCGCCGACTTCCGCCCACGTGACATCGCCGCGGGCGGCCAGGGCGCGCCCCTGGTCAGCATCGTCGACCGGATGTGGCTGCGCGGCAGGCCCGGCGCCCCCGCCGCGCTGAACCTCGGCGGCATCGCCAACATCACCGCCCCGGACGGCACCGCCTTCGACACGGGCCCCGCGAACGCGCTCATCGACGCCGCCGTGCGCGAGTTGACGCGTGAGCGGCTCACGTACGACGTCGACGGCGGGATGGCAGCGCGCGGCAGAGTCGACGAAGGCCTGCTCGCGGTCCTGCTCGGCGAGCCGTACTACGCGCGTCCCGCCCCGAAGACCACCGGCAAGGAGCTCTTCCATCTGCCCTATCTACGGGCGGCGCTCACCGGGTACAAGCCGTACGAATCCCTCGCCCCGGAGGACGTCGTCGCCACGCTCACCCGCCTGACCGCCCGCACGGTCGCCGACGCCGTCAGGGCGGTAGGCGCCTCCGAGGTCATCGCCTCCGGCGGCGGCACGCGCAATCCGACGCTGATGGCGTTCCTGCGGGCCGAGTTGGGGGCCGGGTCGTCGGGGGGCAAGGTCCCGGTGCGCACCTCCGACGAGCTCGGACTGCCGTCCGCCGCGAAGGAGGCGTACGCCTTCGCGGTCCTCGGCTTCCTGACGGCGCACGGGCTGCCGGGGACGGTGCCGGAGAGCACGGGGGCCCGGCACGCGAGCGTGCTGGGGTCGATCACTCCGGGGCGGTCCGGGGTGCGGGTGCCCGCTCCTGAAGGCGGCGGGCCGGTGCGGTTGGTGGTGGACGGACAGAGCCAGTGAATCCCCCGCGCCCCCGGGCGAGTACAGCGGCCCAGCTGTGGCCTCGTACCGGCCCCCTCTCATCCCACTTTCACCGAATGCTCATACCCTGACGCCCATGACCCAGGTAACCCCTCCCGGCTGGTACCCCGACCCCGGCCAGACAACTGACGGCCCCCGTACCGAACGCTGGTGGGACGGGAGCGTATGGACGGACCAGGTCCGCGCGGTGGGATCCGCCGCCGGGTGGGGTGGTTCCGCCCCGACGGACGCCCCGGGCGCGTATCCGGCCTACCCCTCCTATCCGGGACAGCCCACCGCCCCTCGGCGCGGCCTTCGTACAGGCATAGCCGTGGGCGTGGCCCTCGTGGTGCTCGCCGGGATAGGCGGCGGCGTCTACTTCCTGACCGCCGACGACGACAGCGGGGACAGCGACAGCGCCGCCAACCCCCCTTCGTCCTCCGCCCCCTCCAAACCCGGCGCGCCCCAGGACCCGCAGGACCCCGGGCAGACCCAGCCCCCCGGCGAAAACCCCTCCGCGCCGCCGTCGGAGGAGGGCTACGCCACCGACATGGCCAGCGGCATCAGCCTCCCCGTGCCCGACGGCTGGACCGGCGCGACAGGCCAGACCGGCGGCGCCTCGGTGAGCGTGGACCCCTACCCGTGCCCCGGCGAGGCCTCCAAGACCTGCTCGCGCGGCGGCGCGTACTCCTCACCCGCCAAGGCGTTCAAGATCGACGCCAAGACCGCGGAGGCGGCCGCCAAGGCCGACATCTCCGTCAACGCCAAGGAGTCCTACGGCGGCAAGACCTACGGCAAGATCACCTCGCACAAGGAGCTGGAGTCCAAGGCGGTCACCGTGGCCGGCCAGAAGGGCTACCTCGTGCGCTGGAAGGCCGTCACGGAGAAGAGCGACGACGGCTACGTCCAGTCGCTGGCCTTCCCCTCCCCCGCCCAGAAGTCCAAGATCGTCATCGTCCGCTTCGGCATCGACGTCAACGACAAGTCCCCGAAGCTGTCCGTGATGGACGAGATCACCGAGGGGATCAAGGCCGCGTCGGGCGGCGGCAACGGCAAGGAAGTCTGACGGGGCCCGTGAACGTCGGGGCCGGGCGGGCGGAACCACGAGGATTCCGGCCGCCCGGCCAGGAGCGGCCACGCCACCCCCGTCCCCACGGTGCGGCGCGGCAGGCAGATCGGGGCCCGTCATCCACCGGGCCCCGGTCCACGATCAGGTGGGTTCGGTCAGCCCCTGTCCGGTCAGACCCTGTCCGGTCAGACCCGGTTCGGTCAGCCCCGGTTCGGTCAGACCCAGTGCGGGCAGCACGCACGCCTCCACGAAGTCGGAGAGGTACTCCTCGTCCGCGCTCTTGCCCTCCAGGACCGGCCTGGCCCGGACCACGCCCATGAGCTGAGCCGTGATGAACCGCGTGGCCGGGTGGTCCGCGGCGATCTCACCCCGGGCCACGCCCCGCTCGACCAGGTCGTCAAGCGCCCGCGTCTCCGGCTCCACCAGCGCTTCGCGCAGCGCGCTGCGCAGATCCTCGTCCTGAAGGACCGCGTGACTCAGCGCCTGGACCAGCATGCTGTCCCGGGTCGACCACTCCCCCGCCGCCCGCGCCGCCTCGCGCAGATCGCCGGCGAGCGTGCCGGTGTCGATGCCCGCGAACCGGACGCAGCGGTTGGCGCGCAGCGCGGCGGCGACGAACTGGGGCTTCGTCTTCCACTGGCGGTAGAGCGTGGACTTGCTGCACCGGGTAGTGGAGGCCACGCCCTCCATGGTCACGGCGTCGTACCCGCACTCGCGGAGCTGGTCGAGAACGGCGTCGTAGAACTCCTGCTCACGCTCAGGCGTGATCTTGGAACGGCGCGACGAGCCCACAGGGTCCACTGCGCTTGCGTCTGCTGCCCGGTCCGGCGACGTCATGGCTCTTCTCCTCGGTGCGGCGGCTTCGACCGACCCTATCGATACGCCAGTGTACCGGTACGCTCCCGTATCGGTACACTGGCGTATCGATGAGTGGGGCCTTCCTCACTCGCTACCCGCACCACCCAGTCATCACGTAAAGGGGCCGGGGGATGGAATCCCGAACCGAGCCTGCCGAAAGGGAACCGGACATAGCCGTCCGGGAGCCGGACACATCTGCCCGACCGCCCCTCGTCCGCGAGCTCCTCCTCGTCGTAGGACTCTTCCTCGTCTACAAATTCGGCAGGCAGCTGGCCAACGGCCACACCGGTGAGGCCTTCCGCAACGCCCACCACGTGTGGGACGCCGAGCGCACCCTGCGCCTGCCGGGCGAGGGCGCCGTACAGGACGCGCTGCTCAGCGGCGACACCCTGGTGCACATCGCGAACGCCTACTACGCGACCGTGCACTTCCCGGCCACCGCGCTGTTCCTGATCTGGCTCTACCTGCGCCGGCCCCGGCACTACGTGTGGAGCCGCCGGGTGCTCGCCGCGCTGACCGCGGCGGCCCTCGTGCTCCACCTGACCTTCCCGCTGGCGCCGCCCCGGATGCTGGCGGCCACCGGTCTCGTGGACACCGGGCAGGTGTACGGGCCGACCGTCTACGGCGCCACCCCGCAGACCGACTCGATGGCGAACCAGTTCGCCGCGATGCCGTCCCTGCACTTCGGGTGGGCACTGATGCTCGCCGTCGGACTCATCGTCGCCACTTCCTCGCGCTGGCGGTGGCTGTGGCTGCTGCATCCGCTGATCACCCTGCTCGTGGTCGTCGGGACCGCCAACCACTACTGGCTCGACGCCCTCGCGGTGACCGCGCTGCTCGGCATCGCGCTCGCCGTGATCAAGCTGCCGGATCCCGCACGCTCGCTCGTCGTACGGCGGCACGCACCCGCCCCCGAGCCGGCCGCCCCCGGGGTCCGGCGATGAACGCCACCCTCCTCGCCGTCGCGCTCTCGCTCGTATCGGCCGCCGCGTACGCCTGTGCCGCCGTGGCCCAGGAACGCCTCGCCGCCCGCATCACGGGCACCGGCGACGGCTTCCTGCGGCTGCTCGGCAGCGGCGTGTGGTGGTCGTCCGTCGGGCTCAACGCGTCGGCGGCGCTGCTCCACGTGGCGGCCCTGAAGTACGGTCCGCTCACCCTGGTCCAGCCGCTCGGCGCGCTCACCCTGGTCGCCGCCGTGCCGCTGGGCGCGCGGCTCGCGGGGCGGCGCGTCACCCCGCTGGAGTGGCGCGGCACGGGGCTCACGCTCATCGGCCTCGGCGCGCTGCTCCTCACCGCTTCCGGGCCCGCGCCCGACGACACGCTGACCCTGACGGAGGCGCTGGCCGTCGCGGGCGTCACCATGGCCGTGATCGGCGTCCTCTCCCGTCCTGGTACGCGGCCGGGGCTGCGTCACGCGACCGCTTCCGGATTCGCTTCGGGCGTCGCGTCCGCGCTCACCCAGACCGTGACGGTCGCCGCGACGGACCGCTCGGGCCCGCTGCTCGCCCCGCAGGTGATCGTCGTGGCGCTGCTCGTGGCCGCGTTCGCCGTGGGCGGCCTCTTCCTGTCCCAGACCGCTTACCGCGGGGGCCTCGGGGCACCCCTGGCAGTCGTCACCCTGGCCAACCCGGTGGCCGCCGCCGCCATAGGCCTGACCCTGCTCGGCGAACGGCTGCAGGGAGGCGTGGCCGGCCTGTTCCTGGCGGCAGGGGGTGCGGCGATCGCGGCGTACGGAGTGGTGGTGCTGACCCGGTCACCGCGGGACGAGGTGCACTCGCGGACGCCTGCCGAGGACTTCCTGCCGTCCATCCCCGACCAACCGGAACCCGCCGCCCTGCACCTCTCAAGCCCCTGAAAGGGGGCGCCCCGTAAGGGGCGGGGAAGAAACGGCATCGGCGCCCTGGATCCAGGGCGCCGATGCCGTCCGTTTCCGTGAGGAACAACCTCACCCGAAGCCGCGTGAGTCCTGCTTCAGCGCCGTGTCGACCGTCAGGGCCGTCGCCACGACGAGGCTCAGGAGCGGCTCGGGCAGCTGGTAGTGGATCTGCAGGACGTAGTTGTCCGCGGTCGTGAACATCGTCTTGGCGAGGCCTTCCCAGGTCTTCGTGATCCGGGCGACCTCGTTGTCCGCGTGGTCGACGATCGAGAAGTTCCAGGCGCGCCAGTTCTCGGCCTTGATCGCGCCGGCCTGCTGGCCGTTCACCATGATCGCGAAGTTGATCTTCCCGATCATGTTCTGCTGGACGATCTCACCGATCGGCTGGCCGTCCGCGCGCTCGACGATGACCCGCGACTTCATGAACTTGCGGGGGCGGGTCAGCTGGAGCACGGGCTGGCCGTACGCGTCGCGGATCTCCAGCTTGTGCGTCATGAACTGGTCGATGCTGGAGACGAAGCGCGCGACCTTCTTCAGCGTGCTCTGCCCGACCTGGACGACCGAGCCGAGCGTGTTGCCCGCCTGGTCCATGACGCTGTACTCGTTCGTCAGCTCGATGAGCTTGGCCTTCTGGTTCACCACGAGGACCGGCTCGGTGAAGAGCGAGCCGCCGCCCTGAGCCGTGGGCGTGACGCCCGCCTGCTGCTGAACCTGACGCTGCACCTTGGCCGGGTCGGCGGCCTGCGGGGCCGCCTGCTGCGGGTGACCGTACTGGGCCTGCTGCGGAGCCTGCTGCTGGGCGGGCTGGCCGAACTGCCCTTGCTGCTGGCCGTATTGAGCCTGCTGCTGGCCGTACGGGGCCTGCGCCTGCTGCTGAGCAGGCTGCGGCTGGGCCGGTTGGGCCTGCTGCGGGACCTGCTGCGGGACCTGCTGGGCCTGCGCGGGCTGACCGCCGGCCTGCTGGTCCGGGCTGGTGTGCTGGGTCCACTGGGAACCGTCCCACCAGCGCAGCAGCTGGGGCGCGCCCTGGGGGTCGGGATACCAGCCTGCAGGAGTGTTCGAATGCGTTGTCACCCGGGCACACTACCCCGCGGGCGGGGGCGGTCCGCCAGCCCTTCGCGGACCCTGTGACGTCGGACTCACCGGCGGGCTCACTGGCGGACTCACCGGCGGAGACAGGCATCTTGCGATGGTCGGCTGAGTCCACCGTATGAAGGCTGGTCCGCCCCAGTGATCATTTTCGAGCGGTGGAGTGCCGCGCCGTCTTCGCGGTCGGCGCCGCCGATTGACTGAGCGCACGTGGCGCGGCCGCAGGCGCCATCTCCCTTATGCCTGTGAGGAGTAGTGCATGTCGCAGCTCACCGATCCCGTCCCGGGTGCCGTGTTCCCACGTCTCGGGTGGGTCGACGACCTGCTTCTTCCGGCGCTCTCGGCGGCGGTGGCCGCCCTCCCTGAACCCGAGAGGAGAGTGGCCCGCTACCACCGCGGGTGGTGCGACGCCGAGGGGGCGCCCGTGCCGGCGGTGCCGAGTCGAAGCAAGGCGGTCCGGCCTGCGCTGACGCTCCTCTCCGCGGTGGCGGTCGGCGGCGACGCCCGGTGCGCTCTGCCGGGCGCGGTGGCCGTCGAGCTGGTGCACGACTTCACTCTCCTCCACGACGACGTCATCGACGGCGACGCCCTGCGCCGCCACCGGCGGGCCGCGTGGTCGGTGTTCGGCACTCCGTCGGCGGTCCTGACCGGTGACGCTCTCCTTGTCGCCGCGATGCGTGCCGTCACCGAGACGCCCGCCCCTGTCGCGGCCGCAGCGGTGCAAGAACTCGTCCGGGCCATGCTCGAACTGGTCGAGGGCCAGAGCCTCGACGTGGCTTTCGAAGAGGCGTCCGAGGTGTCCGTGGCGCAGTACCTGACCATGGCCGAGGGCAAGACCGGATCGCTGATGGGCTGCGCCTGCGCACTGGGCGGCGTCCTCGCAGGCGCCGACGGCGAACGGGTCCGCGGACTGCGGGAGTTCGGCCGCTGCCTTGGCGTCGCCTTCCAGTGCGCCGACGACCTGCTCGGCATCTGGGGCCGCACCGCGCGTAGCGGGAAGCCGGTGGGAGCGGACCTGGCGGCGCGCAAGAAGTCACTTCCCGTGGTGGCGGCCCTTGCCGGAACCGACTCGGCCGCGGACCAGCTGCGGGCCCTGTACGGCTCGCCGCACCCACTCGGGGAACAGGACATCGCCCTGATGCGCGAACTGGTGGAGAAGGCAGGCGGCCGGCAGGCAGCCGAGCGGGAGGCGCACCGCCAGATGTCCGCCGCGCTGAGGGCGTTGTCGTGTGCCCGGCCGACGGCGGACGCCTACCGGCAGTTGCAGGAGATCGCCTGGGCGATGATCCGCAGGGACTCCTGACCAGGGGCTGCCCACAGACCTGACCAGGGGCTGCCCCAAAGAGGAGCGGCGCGCGGGCGTGACTTTGGCCCGGGTGGGCCGTTGTCCGTGCGGTGGCCGTTTTGTGGCATCTGCCCTGCTGTGGCGTGGCGCGCGAAACGGAACGTGGTGAAGAAACGCGGGGATGTCGTGCAGCAGACCGAGCCAAGTCCAGACCTCCCGGGCGATCTTCCGGCCGTTTCCGCCTACGGGCTGCACGTGGCCCGTGGCAGCCAGACGATTCTGTCGAACGTCACCTTCACCATCCCCCGCGGTTGCGTCGTCGGCCTGCTCGGTCCCAGCGGTTGCGGGAAGACGACGCTGCTGCGTTCCGTGGTGGGCGTACAGCAGGCAACGGCGGGCCACGTCCAGGTGCTTGGGCACGCGGCCGGCGCCGGGCAGCTGAAGACCCGCGTCGGCTATGTCACTCAGGCCCCCTCGGTGTACGCGGACCTGACCGTCCTCGAGAATCTGCGGTACTTCGCCGCCGCCCTGGGGATGCGGGGCTGGCGTCGAGAGGACGCGGTGGTCCGCGTGGTCAAGGAGGTCGACCTCGCCGACTACGCCGACAAGCTCGTCACCCGCCTCTCGGGCGGCCAGTACTCACGGGTCTCGCTCGCCGTCGCGCTCCTGAACAAGCCCGCCCTGCTGGTGATGGACGAACCGACGGTCGGTCTCGACCCCATGGTGCGCCGGGAGCTGTGGGTGGTGTTCCAACGGCTGGCCGCGGAGGGCACGACGCTGCTGATCTCCAGTCATGCCATGGACGAGGCCGACCGCTGCGACCGGTTGCTGTTGATGCGCTCCGGTCGCCTCCTTGCCAGTGCGGACCGGGCCACGCTCCTGGGGCACACCAGATGTACGGATGTGGAAGAGGCGTTCATGCACTTGGTGCAGGCCTCCGCCACGGCCGACGCACGCGCCCGGCAACGGGCCGCCGCACAGAGCCTGTTGACCGACGTCCCCGGGCTGCTCGACCAGGCGTCGGCGCCCGAAGCCGAGCGGGCCTACTTCGCCACGGACGCCCGCTCGTGAACCACTCCCGTCTGGTCGACCGGCTGCCCTTCTCTCCCACCATCACCGGTGCGACAGCTCTGCGCGTCCTGCAGCAGATCTCGCGCGACAAGGGCAGCACCGCCTTGCTCCTGGGCATTCCCTGCATGCTGATGGTGCTGCTCAAGCTGATGTTCCACGACTCGGAGTCCACCTTCGAGCGAGTGGGCCCCCAGGTCTTCGGCATCTTCCCGGTCATCGTGATGTATCTGGTGGCGTCCGTCTCCACCCTGCGAGAACGCACCACCGGCACCGCCGAGCGACTGCTCACCATGCCGGTAAGGCGACTGGACATCGTGCTCGGCTACAGCCTCGCCTTCACCTTCCTGGCACTGGCCCAGGCGGTGCTCTCCACCCTCCTGTCCATCGGACCGCTGGGCCTTGACATCAAGGGCCCCGCCTACCTGTTGATGGTCATCGCCATGCTCGGCGCGTTGCTCGGTCTGGCCCTGGGGCTGCTGGTGAGCGCCTTCGCCCGCAACGAGTTCCAGGCGGTGCAGTTCCTGCCGGCGGGCGTCCTGCCGCAGTTCCTGGTGTGCGGGCTCTTCGTGCCGCGCGACCAGATGCAGGGAGCTCTGTCGGGCGCGGCGCAGCTGATGCCCATGACCTACGCCGTCCAAGCCGCGGGCGAGGCCGCCAGGCATTCCGGCGTCACCGGCCTGTTCATCAGGGACGCCTTGCTGATCCTGGCCTGCGTGATCGTCGTGCTCGTCGCGAGCGCCGCCACCCTCAAGCGGTGAGACCGGCCGGGCACAGACGAACGGCCTCCCCCCGGTCATCCGGGAGGAGGCCGCCGCGGCCCGGAACGCCCCTAGTCCTCGAGGTCCCACCGGAAACCGCCCGAGACGGCGCCCTCGCGCGGGACGTCGAACGGCCCGACGTGCAGGGGCTCTTCGTCGTGGTCGTGATCGTGGTCGTGGTCGCCGGGTACGGGGTAGCCGCCCGGGCCCGGGTAGGTCACGGCCTGGGGCGGCAGGGACGTGGCGGCGGCGGTTGCCGTGCCGCCGGCCGTCAGGGCGAGAGCGGCGAGCGACACAACAGCGAGACGACGAAGACGCAACGACATCAGAGTCCTCCTACGGAAAGAAAGGGAAATGCAGGGAGAGTGAACGATTTCAGCCTAGTAGTTTCGCGACTGGCACCGGGCCAGACGATGCCGACTTTCTCGAAGCTCACCGAAAAAGGGAAAGCGAAAAGGGAAGAAAGAAAAATGATGACCGGAAAGGCCGGACGGTGCGCCGCGTGATGTATGTCCTTGCGTTGCTGCTGCTCTGCGCGCCGTCGGCCCGGGCCGAACCCCGTGATCCCGGACCGCCGCCCTACCCCGTCGCCGCTGGCGACCCGCAGGACGACATGGCCGACGAGATCAACCAGCGCCGTACCGAAGCGGGATGTCCGCGAATCCGGCTGCGGCACTCGCTCAACCGGGCCGCCCAGGGACACAGCGCCGACATGGCCCGCCATGAGCGGCTCACCCACAGGGGGCACGACGGGAGCCGTCCGGCCGACCGGATGCGCGCGGCCGGCTACCGGCCCGCTTCCAGTGGCGAGGTCCTGGTCGTCGGACCGACCACCGCGGGTGCCGCCGTCGAGAGGTGGATGGACAGCCCCCCGCACCGGGCCATCATCCTCGCCTGCCGCTACACCCACGCGGGCGTCGGTGTGGCGGCAGGTGACAACGGCCCGTGGTGGGCGGTGGATCTGGCCGCACCCCAATGAGTCAGCCGAGGTCCCGGTCCCACCACCAGGCGACGCAGGGCGCGTTCTCCACCGGTCCCGGACGGTGGTCGGACGGTTCATCGGCCCACGTGATGTTCGCGTCCTCCGTCTTCTCCGGCCAGTGGCCGAGGCTGAGGTAGCGGGGGACGCGCATCCCCCACTCGTTGTTTCCGCGCACGCCGTACCGCAGACCCTGCAGGTACGTCGCGAGGTCCGCCCCGGCGGCCGGCCTGACGCGGTCGTGCAGCTGGAGGAAACGTCGCAGGATGCGATCGCGCAGCGCGTTGGCCTGGTGGACGGCCTCCTGAAGCGGGACTTCCCGCTCGGCCATGAGCACGGTGTAGATGTTCTGGTCGGCCTGGCTGTGGCTCATCTCCTTGTGCAGCGAGTGCCGGTCGTTGTCGAGGGAGGCCACCATGGCCGCCATCTCGGTCAGCGCCCGCACCGCCGGGTGATGGAGCTCCCGGTCGGGCACCTCGGCTCCGGTGGCCAGTTCCAGCAGCGCCATCGTGGGGAAACCGCCCGCCGACAACAGCCGCATCGCGAGGAATTCGTCGAGACCCGGCATGCGGCCAAGCGCCTGGTTGCCGATCTGCCAGGACACTCCCGACAGCCAGGCCCGGTGTGCCTGTACGAAGCGGTGCACCTGCGTGGGCGGGGCGAAGGAGCGGAAGCGACGCATGATGTCCTGCAGGGCTCCGATGAACCGGTCGTCGGCCGAAGCCGAGTCGGTCTCGCATGCCCGCTGCACCAACCCCGCCAGGGCGTTGAACTGAGCGGGGCGTCCGCTCAGCGGTCCGCTGTCACAGCGCGCGTCGTCGAACCCGAAGCCCCAGTAGACCCACAGGACGGCCGCCAGCAACCGGTCGTCGTCCGCCACGGGAGCGAAACGGGCGAAGAAGTCAGCGCTGTGGGTCGCCACGACCCACGCCTTCTCCTTTTCCGACGCGCACATACCGCTGGTCCCGATCCATTCCACGGCTCGCTTTTCGATGTCCCGGACATGGGGGTGCAGGGAGGATTCCAACGGGCAGTAGAGCGGCGGAAGTTCCACTTCGGACAATCGCAATTCCATGGCGACATGCACCTTCCGGCGAAAGGACGAGGGATGGGGGATGAGGGATGAGTCACGATCATCTGCGACCTCCTGCGGCGACGCGACGAGACGTGCCCGAGAGCCGACCGCATCCATCAAAGGAATGGCGGCAGATACGCCGTTGACTTCGCGCCCCGCGGCTACCCCTTAGATCACACTTTCGGCACGCCTGTGACCAGGGGCAACACCCGTCGTTGAGGCAAGCATGCGATCTCGTACCTTTCAGCGTGCCGTTGTCCTGCTCGTAGCTGTCGCCGCCCTGCAGAGCGGTGCGTCAGCCGTCGCCGCCGACCCAAAGCCCGGCGGTAAGTCAGCCTCGGTCGACCCTCTCAAGCCGCTCGCGCAGGGCGCGTCGGCGTTCGCCAGCATGGCCGCGCCCTTTGTGAACGCGGCCAGCGACGTCATGTTCCCGAGGTCATAGAAGCCGCCGAGGGAGAGCGGACCCCGGCGCGACACGATCAGCCGGGGTCGGCCGCCCGGACGCGGACCTCGGTCTCCAGCCGGGCCCCGCTCTCCCTCAGCTCAACCGCCCCGACGCGCCCCGCGGCACACACATCGGCCTCCGCGGCCCTGAAGCGCTCCAGGCTCACCCGCGGCCCCGTCACCACGAGGCCCGCGACCTCCGCCCGCATGGACAGCCGCGCCTCCGACTTCGCCCTGCGGATCGCCGCGATGACCTCCGAAGCCGTCGCGAGGACCTGCGCGTCCGCTCCGGCAGGGACCTCAGGAGTGGGCCACGCCGCGCGGTGGACGGAGCCCTGGGCGTACCAGGACCACACCTCCTCCGTCACGAACGGCAGGACCGGCGCGAACAGCCGGACCAGCGCGTCGAGCACGGCCCGCAGCGTCACGCGCGCCGACTCCGTTCCCGCGCCCGCCCCTTGGTCGCCGTACGCCCGCGCCTTCACCAGCTCCACGTAGTCGTCGCAGAAGCTCCAGAAGAACCGTTCCGTACGCTCCAGCGCCCGCGCGTAGTCGAAGTCGTCGAAGGCCGCGGTCGCCTCCTCGACGGTCGCGGCGAGTTCGGCGAGCACCGCCCGGTCGAGCGGGTCGGTGACCGGAGCCGCCGGTCCGTCCCCGGCCCCGAGGCCAAGGACGAACTTGCCGACGTTCAGGATCTTCGTCGCCAGGCGGCGGCCGACCTTCATCTGGCCGACGTCGAACGCCGTGTCCGTGCCGGGCCGCCCGCTCGCCGCCCAGTAGCGGACCGCGTCGGAGCCGTGCCGGGCGAGCAGGTCCCCGGGCGTGACCGCGTTCGACTTGGTCTTCGACATCTTCTTGCGATGCGGGTCGAGGATCCAGCCGGAGATCGCGGCATGACGCCAGGGCAGCTCCCCCTGCTCGGCGTGCGCGCGCACCACCGTCGCGAACAGCCAGGTACGGATGATCTCGTGGGCCTGCGGCCGGACGTCCATGGGGAAGACCCGCGCGAACAGATCCGGGTCCGAGCGCCAGCCGCCGGCGATCTGCGGGGTGAGCGAGGACGTGGCCCAGGTGTCCATGACGTCCGGGTCGCCGGTGAAGCCGTGCGGCACGCCACGCCGGTCGTCCTCGTATCCGGGCGGCGCCTCCGCGCTCGGATCGACGGGCAGGGCGGAGGCGTCCGGGACGATCGGGTGGGCGTAGTCCGGCTCGCCGTGGGCGTCCAGCGGATACCAGACGGGGATCGGCACGCCGAAGAAGCGCTGCCGGCTGACCAGCCAGTCGCCGTTGAGGCCGCCGACCCAGTTCTCGTAGCGCACCCGCATGTGCGGCGGATGCCACGCCAACTCACCGCCGCGTGCCAGGAGTTCGTCCCGCAGCCGCTCGTCGCGGCCGCCGTTGCGCAGGTACCACTGCCGGGTGGTGACGATCTCCAGGGGCCGGTCGCCCTTCTCGTAGAACTTCACGGCGTGCGTGACGGGCCGCGGCTCGCCCTCCAGTTCACCGCTCGCCCGCAGCAGCTCCACGACACGCTCCCGCGCGGTGTGCGCCGTGGCGCCCGCCAATTGCGCGTACGCGGCGACGGCTCGTGCCGATTCGACTCCGCTCGGCGGCTGGGCGAGGAAGCGGCCGTCCCAGCCGATCACCGCTCGTGTGGCGAGCCGCAGCTCACGCCACCAGGTGACGTCGGCCGTGTCGCCGAACGTGCAGATCATCGCGATCCCCGTGCCCTTGTCCGGAACAGCGGCGCGGTGCGCCACGACCGGCACACCGACGCCGAAGAGCGGGGTGCGGACCGTCGCGCCGATCAGGTCCTTGTGGCGCTCGTCATCAGGGTGGACGACCAGGGCGACGCAGGCCGGGAGCAGTTCGGGCCGGGTGGTGTCGATCGCGACCGGCCGGCCGTCCGGGCCGTGGAAGGTGAGCCGGTGGTAGGCGCCGGGCCGCTCCCTGTCCTCCAGTTCGGCCTGCGCGACGGCCGTGCGGTAGGTGATGTCCCACAGCGTGGGCGCCTCGGTGATGTACGCCTCGCCGCGCGCCAGGTTGTTGAGGAACGCGAGCTGCGCGGTGGCGCGCGCCTCGGTGCCGATCGTCCGGTACGTACGCGACCAGTCGACGGACAGGCCGAGCTGCCGCCACAGTTCTTCGAAGGCCTTCTCGTCCTCGATGGTGAGCTGCTGGCACAGTTCGATGAAGTTCCGCCGGGAGACGGGGAGTTGTTCCTTACCCGGCTTCTCGGGCGGCCGGAACGACGGGTCGTACGGCAGCGCGGGATCGCACCGCACCCCGAAGTGGATCTGGACGCGGCGTTCCGTCGGCAGGCCGTTGTCGTCCCAGCCCATCGGATAGAAGACTTCCTTGCCGCGCATGCGCTGATAGCGGGCGACGGTGTCGGTGTGCGTGTACGAGAAGACGTGTCCGACGTGCAAGGAGCCGCTGACCGTGGGCGGCGGGGTGTCGACGGAGAAGATCTCGTCCCGCGTCCTGGAGCGGTCGAAGGCGTATACGCCCGCCTCGTCCCATCGCCGCGACCATTTCTCTTCGAGCCCGTCGAGAACAGGCTTGTCGGGGACGCCGTCCGCGCATGTGCGATGGGGGGATGTCATGCCTCCGCATGCTATGCGCGGGCAGGATCTGACGGCCTCCTGTTTTCGACGGCAGGCGCGCGAAAGGGCCGCCGCCGGAGCTGTGGTCCGGCGGCGGCCCTTTGGGGGAGTCAGGCGGAGACGATCGCCGGGTCGCTGACCCCGGCCCGGCCGGTCTCCACGTGCCCGGCGTAGCGCCGCAGGAAGGTGGCGTCCGCGTCGGACTTCACCGTCACGTCGTACCAGCGCTTGCTCGCCCGCAGGTCGACGGTGTGCTCGACGGTGCTGCCCGCCTTCACCTTGAAGGTCTGTGCCGCGCCGCCGTAGCCGTTGGAGACGCTGAGGTTCACGTCGGCGCTTCCCGCGTTCTTCAGGGTCAGGTTGAGGTTGCCGGTCGCCTTGTCGTGGCGGGCGGTCACCTCCGGGCCCGCGGTCTTGCCGGGCCCCTTGAAGACGCGCAGGAAGCCGTTCGGGCCGAACACCGACAGGTCGTACGCACCCTTCGAGTACGCCGTGTTCCAGGTGTCGGAGATCTTCTTGCCTGCCTCCGTGGTGTACGTCCAGGGGCCGTCCGTACGGTTGTTGGAGCGGACGTGGAAGCAGGCACCGGCCGCGTCGCCGCCGCTGAAGGTGAGCGTGAACTTGCCGTCGGCGGGCGCACCGGCTCCGTCCACCAGCGGCGCGTACGGCAGCGGGCGCGCGGGCCGGGAGCCGGACTCCTGCTTGGGCAGGTTCCCCTTCGCGGGCGCCTTGGGCACGTAGTCGGGGTGGCGCTCGTTGTCCGGCGGCTCATAGGCGTCGGTGTCCGGCAGCTGCGCCGGGTCGGTGTCCTTGCCCGCGAAGTCGAAGGCTGACGTGAGATCACCGCAGATGGCGCGCCGCCACGGCGAGATGTTCGGCTCGCGCACGCCGAAGCGCTTCTCCATGAACCGGATGATCGACGTGTGGTCGAAGACCTCGGAGTTCACGAATCCGCCGGTGCTCCAGGGCGAGACGACGACCATCGGGACGCGCTGGCCGAGGCCGTAGTGTCCTGCGGCGTACTGCGCGTTGCCGGGGAAGTAGTCGAGGGCCGTGTCGACGGTGGACAGGCCCTGGTTGGCGTCCTTGGGGACGTACGGCGGGACGACGTGGTCGAAGTAGCCGTCGTTCTCGTCGTACGTGATGAAAAGGGCCGTCTTCGCCCACACCTCGGGGTTGGAGGTGAGCGCGTCCAGGACCTGCGCGATGTACCAGGCGCCGAAGTTCACCGGCCAGTTCGGGTGCTCGGTGAAGGCCTCGGGCGCGGCGATGTACGAGACCTGCGGCAGCTTGTCGGCCTTCACGTCGGCCTTCAGGAGGTCGAAGTAGCCGTCGCCCGCCTTCACGTTCGTGCCGGTGCGCGCCTTGTCGTAGAGGGGGTCGCCGGGCTTGGCGTTGCGGTACTTGTTGAAGTACAGCAGCGAGTTGTCGCCGTAGTTCCCGCGGTACGCATCGTCTATCCAGCCCCACTTTCCGGCCGCGTCCAGGCCGTCGCCGATGTCCTGGTACACCTTCCAGGAGACCCCGGCCTGCTCCAGGCGCTCGGCGTACGTCGTCCAGTCGTAGCCCGCCTCCTGGTTGCCGAGGATGGGGCCGCCGCCCTTGCCGTCGTTGCCGACGTGGCCCGTCAGCATGTAGTAGCGGTTGGGGTCGGTGGCCCCGATGAACGAACAGTGGTAGTCGTCGCAGACGGTGAACGCGTCGGCCAGGGCGTAGTGGAACGGAATGTCGTCGCGCGTCAGGTACGCCATCGTCCGCTCGGACTTGGCGGCGATCCAGTTGTCGTACTTGCCGTTGCCGACGGCGCTGTGGCCGCCCGCCCAGTCGTGGTCGAGGCCCGCGATGAACTGCATGCCGAGGTCCTCGGCGTCCGGGTGGAAGGGCAGCACTTCCTTGCCGCCGCCGGACTGGTTCCAGACGGGTTTACCGCTGGGCAGGGTCACCGGGCGCGGGTCGCCGAAGCCGCGTACGCCCTTCATGGTGCCGAAGTAGTGGTCGAAGGAACGGTTCTCCTGCATCAGGACGATGACGTGCTCGACGTCCTCGATGGAACCGGAGCGGCGCTGGGCGGGCAGAGCGACGGCGCGGGCGATGCTCTCGGTGAGCATCGCGGAAGCTGCGGTGCCGCCGGCGATCTGCATGAACCGGCGCCGATTGAGTTCTGGCATGAGTGGATTCGACCTCGTGATGTGGGGTGTGGGGGACGTGAGCGGGTGAAGTGTTTCAAGGGGAGCAAGGATCAGGGAAGGGGCTGTGACCTGGATGTGAAGAGAAGTCCAACCCTTGGTGGGCAGGACACAAGGCCTGACCTTATAAGGACCAAAGTCCCGTATTTGACATATGTGTACTGACATGCCTGACTTGGCCCTGCACCGCTCGATGGTGCGTTCTTCCGTGTTCCGCGATCGCAAGGAGGTGTTCGGGATGAGTCCCGAAGGAAGTCCTTGCGTCAGCGTCACGTCTCACTGAAGCGAATTCGCTTCGCGGCTGAGGCGTAACTCCGCCTCGCCCCTTTCCCTCTTTCTCCGTCACGCGGTCCCGCACCCGCGGTCGCGTACCGCGGCGATGCGCCGTGCCCGCTGACGGCGCCACCCATCACATACATCTACGTCCCTGTGCACGGGCGTGCTTCGCCATGCCCCCGCACGGAGGGAGGTCTGCCATGAACAAGCTGATTCCCCAGGTACGCCCGGCGACGCCGGGCGAGAACCCCGTGAACAACCGCGAGCGCAAGGCCGCCGAGCTGGACGCCCGGACCCGCGAAGTCGGCGTACGGCTCGTCGAGTTGAGCGCGAAGCCCGCCCGCGACGTCCTGCGGGAGCTCGGCACGGGCACCCGCGGACTGCGCCAGGACCAGGTCCTGGAACGCCTGGAGCGGCACGGCGAGAACGTCGTCGCCCAGGAGCGCCCACCGCACTGGACGGCGCAGCTCGCCAAGTCCTTCCGCAACCCCTTCATCGGCGTGCTGGTCGTGCTCGCGGCGGTCATGTACTGGCAGGACCCGGCCGACCCCGGCGTCTGGATCCTCACCTCGATGGTGCTGATCAGCGGCCTTCTGCGGTTCTGGCAGGAGTTCCGCTCGACCCGGTCGGCCCAGGCGCTGAAAGCGCTGGTCACCACCTCCTGCGCGGTCCAGCGCCGGTGGAGCGAGCAGCCCGGCACCGAAGAGATCCCGATGGAGCAGGTCGTCCCCGGCGACCTCGTGAAACTCGCGGCGGGCGACATGGTCCCGGCCGATCTGCGGCTGCTCTCCGCCAAGGACCTGATGGTCAGCCAGGCGGCCTTGTCGGGCGAGTCGCTGCCGGCGGCCAAGGCGGACACGTGCGCCCCCGACCTCGGCCAGCGCACGACCGCCGACCCGGTCGAGGCCGACAACCTCTGCCTGATGGGTACGTCGGTGACCTCGGGCACGGCGACCGGCGTGGCCGTCGCCACGGGCGCGGACACCTACTTCGGCTCGATGGCGGGTGTCCTGGCCGGCGACCGTCCGCAGACCGCCTTCGACCTCGGCGTGGGGCGGGTCAGCTTCCTGCTCATCCGCTTCATGCTGGTGATGGTCCCGATCGTCTTCGCGATCAACGGCTTCACCAAGGGCGACTGGGACCAGGCGCTGCTGTTCTCGATCTCGGTGGCGGTCGGGCTCACCCCCGAGATGCTGCCGATGGTCGTCTCGGCGAACCTGGCGCGCGGCGCGGTTGCGATGTCGAAGCACAAGGTCGTGGTCAAGCAGCTGGGCGCGATCCAGAACCTGGGCGCGATGGACGTGCTGTGCACCGACAAGACGGGGACGCTCACCGAGGACCGCATCGTCCTCGACCGCTACCTCGACGCCCGCGGTCGCGAGGACCGCGAAGTACTCGAATACGCCTACCTCAACGCGCACTTCCAGACGGGCCTTCGCAACCTCATGGATCAGGCGGTCGTCGACCGCATCGACGAGGCCGAGGAGGTTGTCGTCGACCGGCTCTTCACGATGGTCGACGAGATCCCCTTCGACTTCGCCCGACGGCGGATGTCCGTCGTGCTGCGCCGCGAGGAACTGTCGGGACCGGCCGCCGAGCACACGATCGTCACCAAAGGCGCGGCGGAGGAGGTCGTCGAGCGGTGCGCTCACGTCATGGACCGCGGCGAGCGCGTCGAACTCACCGCCCAACTGCGCGCCCACGTCACGCACATCAGCGAGCGCCACAACCGCGAGGGCCTGCGCATCCTCGCGGTAGCGACGCGCACGGTGCCCGCCGACCGCGACACCTACACGGTGGCGGACGAGTCGGACCTGACTCTCGTCGGGTTCCTGGCGTTCCTCGACCCTCCGAAGCAGGACGCCGCCGATGCCCTGCGCGCGCTCGCCGGCAACGGCGTCGCGGTCAAGGTCGTCACCGGCGACAACGAACTGGTCGCGGCGCGGGTCTGCGCCGATGTCGGCCTCGACGTCAGCGAGTTGATCACGGGCGCCACGGTGGACCTGGTCGACGACGCGGAGCTGCGCCGTCTCGCCCGTACGACCACGGTGTTCGCGCGGGTCAACCCGGTCCAGAAGGCACGGATCGTACGGGCCCTGAAGGCCGACGGGCACACGGTCGGGTTCCTCGGGGACGGCATCAACGACGCGGCGGCGCTGCGCGAGGCGGATGTGGGTGTCTCGGTCGACACGGCCGTCGACATCGCCAAGGAGTCCGCGGACATCATCCTCCTGGAGAAGGACCTGATGGTCCTGGAACAGGGCGTGTTGATGGGCCGTCAGACCTTCGGCAACACCATCAAGTACATCAAGATGACGGCGTCGTCGAACTTCGGGAACGTCTTCTCTGTCCTGGTCGCTTCGGCGTTCCTCCCCTTCCAGCCGATGCTCGCCATCCACCTCCTGGTGCAGAACCTCTGCTACGACATCAGCCAGCTGTCGATCCCCTGGGACCGGATGGACAAGGAGTACCTGCGCGAGCCGCGCGCGTGGGACGCGAAGGGCATCGGCCGGTTCATGATCCGGGTCGGTCCGATCAGCTCGGTCTTCGACATCACCACGTTCCTGGTGATGTGGTACGTCTTCCAGGCGAACTCGCCCGCGCAGCAGACCCTCTTCCAGACGGGCTGGTTCGTGGAGGGTCTGCTGTCGCAGACGCTGATCGTTCACATGATCCGCACGCGCAGGATCCCGTTCATCCAGTCCCGCGCGTCACTGCCGGTGCTGCTCATGACGGGCGCGGTGATGGCCTTCGGCCTCTGGCTGCCGTTCTCGCCGCTGGCTCCGGCCCTGTCGATGGAGCCGCTGCCGATGAGCTACTTCCCGTGGCTGATCGGGACGCTGCTCGCGTACTGCACGCTCACCCAGGTGGTGAAGGGCCGGTACATCCGGCGGTACGGCAGCTGGCTCTGACGCCGGGGGCCCAGGGGCGGCCCGGTCAGCTCGTGAGGACGACGAGCTGCTGGGTCGCCCGGGTCATGGCCACATAGCGGTCGACCGCTCCCTCGATCCCCTCGCCGAAGTTGTCCGGGTCGATGAGGACGACCAGGTCGAACTCGAGTCCCTTCGAAAGCTCCGGGGTCAGTGACCGGACACGGGACGTCGCCCTGAAGGCGGGATCGCCGATGACACAGGCGATCCCGTCGGCGTTGGCGGCCAGCCACTCGCCGAGGACCGAGTCGAGTTCCGTCACGGAGCCGTGCACGACGGGTACCCCGCTGCTGCGGATGGAGGTCGGCACGTTGGCGTCCGGGAGCGCGGCCCGGATGACCGGCTCGGCCTCCGTCATGACCTCTTCCGGCGTCCGGTAGTTGACGCTCAGGGAGGCCACCTCGATCCGGTCGAGCCCGATCCGCTCAAGGCGTTCCTGCCACGACTCGGTGAACCCGTGCCTGGCCTGCGCGCGGTCGCCGACGATGGTGAAGCTGCGCGACGGGCAGCGCAGCAGCAGCATCTGCCACTCCGCGTCGGTCAGCTCCTGCGCCTCGTCCACGACGACGTGCGCGAACGGTCCCGCGAGCCGGTCCGGGTCGGCAGGGGGCAGTTCGGACTCGTCGACCAGGCTGACCTGGGCGTCCTGGCCGCGCAACATCGTCACCAGGCCTTCGCCGTCGTCACCGTCGGCGCCTGAGGCGGCTGCGGCGTCGATGAGGTTGTCGACGACCTGCGCCATCTGCTCGCGCTGGGCGGCGAGGATGGCCTCGTGCCGGCGCTTTTGCCGGGCCGCCTCCGGGTCGCCGAGCCGCTGGCGTGCCGCGTCCAGGAGCGGCAGGTCGGACAGCGTCCAGGCCTGGGGCGCCTCCTTGCGGAGCAGGGTGCGCACCTCGTCCCGGTCGAGCCAGGGCGCGCACATCCGCAGATAGGCGGAGTTCGACCACAGGTCTCCGACGAGGTCCGCCGCTTCGAGCAGCGGCCACGCCTGGTGCAGGGTGGTGACCAGCTCCTCGTCGTGCCGCAGCGACTTCTCGAAGAGCTCGCCGGGGACGTCGCCGTCGAGCTTGTCGAGGAGGATCGCGACGAGCTCCTCCCAGACCTGCTCGCGCGCCTCGTTGTGCGGAGTGCCGCGTCCCGCCGCGTCGAACGCCTCGGCCCAGTCGTCGGCGCTCACCCAGACATCGGCCCAGTCGGTCGAGACCGACATGCCCTTGGTGGGCGGCTCCTCGTAGAACCTGACGGCCTTCTCGATCGCCTTCACCATGTCGGCGGACGACTTCAGGCGGGCCACCTCCGGATCGGTCTCGGCCCGCGCCGTGGCCCCTTCGGTGACGAGGTCCTGCACGATGCAGGTCTGCACGCCCTCCTCGCCGAGGCTGGGCAGGACGTCGGAGACGTAGTTCAGGTAGGGCCGGTGCGGGCCGACGAACAGCACGCCGCCCCGGCTGTGCCCGAGACGGGGGTCGGAGTAGAGGAGATAGGCCGAGCGGTGCAGGGCGACGACCGTCTTGCCCGTGCCCGGGCCGCCGTCGACGACGAGAGCACCGCGGGAGCCCGCCCGGATGATGGCGTCCTGGTCGGACTGGATAGTGGCGAGCACGTCGCGCATCCGGGACGAGCGGTTGCCGCCCAGGCTGGCGATGAAAGCGGACTGGTCGTCGAGCGCCGCGTGCCCTTCGAGCCCGTCGGCGGTGAACACCTCGTCCCAGTAGTCGCTGATCCGGCCGTCGGTCCAGCGGTATCTGCGGCGGCTCGCCAGGCCCATCGGGTCGGCGTGGGTCGCCGCGAAGAAGGGCTCGGCCGCGGGGGCGCGCCAGTCGAGCAGCAGCCGGCGCCCCTCGCTGTCGGTGAGGCCGAGCCTGCCGATGTATACGGGCTCGGGGTCGTCCGCGGTGACGATGTGCCCGAGGCACAGGTCGAGGCCGAAGCGGTTCAGGGCACGCAGGCGACCGGTCAGGCGGTGGATCTCCAGGTCCCGGTCCATCGCCTCACGGCCGATGCCGCCGGGCGCCTTGCGCTGGGCGTCGAGGCGGTCGGACACCTCGGCGATGGTCTGCTCAAGGCTCTGTGCGACGGCCGCGAAATGCTTCTCGTCCCGGGCGATCAGCGTCGGGTCGGACTTGGGGGCGAGGCGGGCAGGAAGGTCGAACGCAGACAGCAACGCAGGCACTTAGAGAATCTCCCGTTTTCGCAGGTCCTGGGCTTAGGCCTGCGATTGTGGGGCATGACGGGGGCCTTGCCGCAAGCCCCCCACTGCGCTATAAATTAAGAGTGGCAAGGAGTGGGAACACCTCCTTGCCTTCTCTTTTGGAGATTCATGACCGCACACATCCATGGCAGCTGCGCCCCCGGATTCGAGGGCGTACGCGAGGAGTTCGAGCGGAACTTCACCGAACGCGGCGACCTCGGCGCGGCCGTCGCGGTCACCGTGGACGGCGAGTTCGTCGTCGACCTGTGGGGCGGCGACGCGGACAGGACGGGCACGCGCGCGTGGGAGCGCGACGCGCTGGTGAACGTGTACTCCACGACCAAGGGGATGACCGCGCTGTGCGCGCATCTCCTTGCCGACCGGGGTGAGCTCGATCTGGACGCGCCGGTCGCCCGCTACTGGCCGGAGTTCGCCCAGGAGGGCAAGGCGGACATCCCGGTGCGCTGGCTCCTGAGCCATCGCTCCGGGGTGATCGCGCCGCGCGAGCCCATGACCTCGGACGACCTCTACGACTGGGAGAAGGTGTGCGGGGCGCTCGCCGCGACGCCGCCGTGGTGGAAGCCGGGCTCGGCCCAGGGGTACCACGCGCTGAGCTACGGCTATCTGGTCGGCGAGGTCGTCCGGCGGATCACTGGGGTCTCGCTCGGCACGTTCCTGCGGAGCGAGGTCACGGAGCCGCTGGGTGCGGATGTGTACGTGGGCACTCCGGAGAGCGAGCACGGCCGGTGCGCGAGCATGGCCAGGGCACTGGCTTCGGACGGCCCGCGCAGCGCGCTCGGCTCCTCTCCTCCGCCCGCGCCGCCGGTGACGTCGATCGACGACCACCCGATGGCCGTCGTCACGCTCGCCCTGCAGTACCTGCCCGTCGGCAACGTGAACAGCGCGGCCTACCGGTCCGCCGAGATCCCCGCGGCCAACGGGCACGCGTCCGCCCGGGGGCTCGCGACGGTGTACGCGGCGCTGGGCGGCGGGGAGCTGGTCAGTCCCGCCGCGCTGGAGCGGCTGCGGACGCGGCAGGGCGAGCCCGACGAGCCGGACCTGGTGCTCGCGGCGGGCACGGCGTGGGGTGAGAAGTGGGACTGGGGGCTCGGCTACATGCTGAACCTGTACGGGCAGGCCGGGCCCAATCCGCGGGCCTTCGGGCACGGGGGCGCAGGCGGGTCGTACGCGTTCGCCGATCCCGAGAACAAGGTCTCGTACGCGTACGTGATGAATCAGATGGGCGGCGGGACCTCGGGAGAGGATCTGCGGAGTGTGCATCTGGTGGGGGCGCTGTACCGAGCCCTGAGGTAGGGGGTTGGAGGTCGGGGGGGTAGAGGTCAGGGGTGGAGGTCAGGGGAAACGTAATCTGCCCCCATGGAGCAGCACACCCCCCGCCACCGCCCGACCGGGCAGTACGCCGCCGCCGACACTCGCCGAGCGGCCATCATCGACGCCGCTCTCGCGCTCTTCGCCAAGGCGGGCTATCTGAACTCCTCCCTGGCGAAGATCGCCGAGGAAGCGGGCACATCCGCCACCGTGATCACCCACCACTTCGGGTCGAAGCGGCGGCTCCTGATGGCGGTGCTCGAAGCCCGCGAGGAGCGCACGGTCCGTACCTTCGGACGGCTCGGCCCCGACTCCGGCGGTGACGACGTGCGCGCGCTGTTCCAGGAGGTGCTCGCGCTGGCCGCGTACAACCTCACCCAGCCCGGGCTCATCCAGCTCCACACCAAGCTGTCGGCGGAGGCCGGGGACCCCTCGCACCCGGCACACGCCTACTTCGCCGAGCGGTACGAACGTGTCGCGCGATCCTTGGCCTCCGTGCTGCAACGCTCGGTCGACGCGGGCCAGTTGAAACCCGGTACCGACCCGGAGAGCGTCGCCCGCGAGGTCCTCGCCGTGTCCGACGGGCTCCAGGTCCAGTGGGCCATCGCCGAAGGGCGCCTGGACTTCGTCGGGTTGTACCGAGCCCACCTGGACCGGCTCACCCAAGCCCTCACCTTGGACGGGAAGGGCTTGGGCGAGCCGGCCGAGGCGCCCGAGGCGCCCTAGCGCGCCACCCCCCTCAGCCGGATGTCGCGCGACGACGACCCGACGTACACCGCGCGCCGCCCCTCGGGACGCACCCAGCGGCCGCGGTCCGTGTCCCAGTACGACAGCTGCCGCTCGGCGACCCGCACCCTGACCCGGCGCGACTCCCCCGGGCGCAGCTCGACGCGGTCGAAGGCGGCCAGGGTCTTCACGGCCATCTCGACATCGGCGCCGCGCGGTGCGCCCATGTAGACCTGCGGGACTTCCGCGCCCGTGCGCCGCCCCCGGTTGGTCACCGTGAACGACACCTCGTAGCCCTCGCCCGCCCTGCGCACGGACAGGTTGCGGTAGCCGAACTCCGTGTAGGACAGGCCGTGTCCGAAGGGGAAGAGGGGCTCGATGTCCGCCTTGTCGAAGCCGCGGTAGCCGGTGAAGATGCCCTCGCTGTACGTGACCACTCCGTCGACGCCGTAGTAGCGCTCGGGGTGGGCCGGGTCCAGGGTCGGGTGATCCGTGTCCTTCTTCGGCCAGGTCACGGTGGCCTTGCCGCCCGGGTTGGCGCGGCCGGTGAGGAGGTCGGCGGTGGACCAGCCGCCCTCCTGGCCGACGTAACCGGTGTGCAGGATCGTGCCGACCTCGCGGCGCCAGGGCATCGTCGACGGGCAGCCGGTGGTGAGGACGACGACCGTACGCGGGTTGGCCCTGGCGACGGCCGTGATCAGCTCGTCCTGGTGGGCGGGGAGCGTCAGGGTGGTGAAGTCGCCGCTGCCGCCCACAGAGCCGCCCGAGCCGTTGAAGGCGAAGACGACCGGGGTGTGGACGCGCCGGGCCAGCTGCGCCGCGGCGGCGATGGAAGCGGTGCGCCGCTCGGGGGTCACCCAGGCGAACCGCACCTGGACCGGGCCGCGTTCGGCGATGGCCGTGGCCCAGCCGGTTGCCTTGACGACGACTTGGTAGGACTTGCCGCCGGTGAGCTGGATGGGGTCGGCCTGGCCGTTGTCGAGGCCGTCCGTGGTCGGGACGATCGAGGACCACTTGCGCGCGAAGCTGTCACGGGCGCCCGCCGCGGTCGTCAGCTCCTTGCCGTCGAGGCTCAGCGAGACGGCCGCGCCCCAGCCCTGGATCTTGAGCGCGTACTCGCCGGTGGTGGGCGGCACGAAGGTGCCGGTCCACTCGGCGGTCGTGCCGACGGGAAGGGCCTTGTCTCCTACGAAATCGACCGTCCTGTCCGTCGTGTTCTTCTTGTTCGTGCCGCCAGTCGTGCGCGTCAGGCCCTTGGGGAACGCTGATGCGGGGACGGCCGTGCCGGTGAGGTCGACGCCGACCTCGTACGCGATCTTCCGCTTGGTGCTGCGGCGCAGCGCGTCGAGCGGGCTGACCAGGCGTTCCTCGAAGCCGTAGGCGCGCTCGCCCGAGACCGATGTGGCGACCTGGCCCGCGGTCGGGCCGATAAGTGCGAGGTCGTGGAGGGCGGCGCGCGACAGCGGCAGGCCGCCGTCGTTGGCGAGCAACACCGCGCCCTGGGTGGCGACTTCGCGGGCGACTCGGGCGCCGGCCCTGACGTCGATGTTCCTGCGGGCGGGGACGCGGCTGCCGTCGAGCATGCCGAAGGCGTCGTACTGGCCAAGGATGCGGGAGACGGCGGTGTCCAGGGCGGCCTCGGGAACGGACCCGTCCTTGATGGCCCCCTTCAAGGGCTCCCCGTAGAACGAGCCGTCCCACATCTGCATGTCCTGGCCCGCTTCGAGCGCGGCCGTGGAGTGGGTGGCGCCCCAGTCCGAGGTGACGAAGCCCTTGAAGCCGAGTTCGCCGCGGAGGATGTCGGTGAGGGTGGTGCGCTGCTCGGAGTTCCACTTGCCGTTGAGGTGGTTGTACGCCGACATGACCGAGGCGACACCGGCGCGGACGACGGCCTCGAAGGCCGGCAGGTACAGCTCGTGCAGGGTGCGGTCGTCGACGATGAAGTCGTAGGAGTTCTCCGGCTTCTCGCGGTCGAACTCGTGCAGGCGCTGGTTGTTGGCGATGAAGTGCTTGGCCTGGGCGAGCATGCCCTGCGCCTGCACGCCCTCGACCTGGGCGGCGCCGATGAGGCCGTTGAGGTAGGGATCCTCGCCGGACTGGTCCTTGTTGCGGCTGAAGAAGGGGGTGCGGGAGAGCTCTATCTGGGGGGCGAGCAGCACGTCCATGTCGAGGGTGCGGCCCTCACGGCCCATCACCTCGCCGTATTCACGGGCGAGTTGGAGGTTGAAGGAGCAGCCGAGCGTGGCGACCGGCGGGAGGCCGGTCGCGGACTTCGTGACGTTCACGCCCGCGGGGCCGTCGCTCAGGCGCAGCTCCGGTATGCCGAGGCGTTCGACGCCCGGCAGATATCCGGCCTGACCCAGTCTTCGCGGGTCGGTCGCGCCGTGGACGAGGCTGATCTTCTCGTCGAGGGTGAGGCGGGCGATGAGCCCCCGGACGCGGCGCGTGGCGGCGGCCGCGGCCGGGGAGGCGGTGGGGTTGGCTGCCGCCGCGGCGGGCGTAGCGGCCGCGATCGGGCCGGCGGCGGCCATGAAGGCGAAGGCGGCTGCGGTGCCGCCCAGTTGCTTCATAAGTTCACGGCGTGTGGTGGCAGGCATGGCGAAATGGCCTCCGAACGTGGCTCTGAACGCGGCTCTGTACGCAGCTCTGTACGCAGCTCTGGGCATGCCGAACTGGTCGACGACGCCAAGAACTGAATGCGTCATCCGCGCCAGTGCGGTGTTACGGGGCCTGAGTCTTGATTGGTTGAACGCTTAAGGTCAAGGCTCGTGCCAGCAAAACTTTGCGGGTTGTTCAGTTTTGTGGCAGGTGGGCCGTGAATGGCGCTCATTGCGACCTCATGAACGCTGCGGCGCACGGGGAATAGCGAGGCGATCATGGCGGTCGTCCAAGGTGACACCCACGTCGGTTCACGGTTCACGATTCACGGCTCGAAGCGAGGGAGCACATGTCCAAGGCGTACGTATTCACGCGGTTCGGCGGCCCTGAAGTGGAGGCCTTCGTCGACCAGGAGCTTCCGGAGCCCGGCCCGGGGCAGCTCCTGGTGGCGGTGCGGGCCGCCGGGGTCAACCCCGTCGACTGGAAGCTGCGGGCCGGCAAGCGGAGGCCGGGGGCGCCGCCGGTTCAGTTCCCAGAGGTGCTGGGCAGCGAGGTCGCCGGCGTGGTCGAAGCGGTGGGCGCGGGCGTCGAAGGCTTCGCGGTCGGCGACGCGGTGTTCGGCAACCCGGACACCGGCGGCTACGCCGAGCGCACCCTGCTCCCCGCCTCGCTCGCCGCGCACAAGCCGGAGGGCCTGACCTTCGCTGAAGCCGCCGCGCTGCCGGTCGCCGTGGCGACGGCGTACGACGGGGTGCGTCAGCTGGATCTGCCCGCCGGGGCGACGCTGCTGATCACCGGGGTCGGCGGCGGTGTGGGCGTGGCCGCGGCGCAGTTGGCGCGACACCTCGGCATCCATGTCGTGGGCACGGCGAGCGCGGGCAAGAAGGGCTTCGTCGAGTCCCTGGGCGTGGTGCACGTACCGCCGGGGCCCGATCTGGCGGACCGGGTGCGGGCGGCTGCGCCGGGCGGGCGCGTCGACGCGATCTTCGATCTGGTGGGCGGCGAGGATCTCGTGGCGGTGGCGTCTTTGCTCCCCGAGCGCCGGGGGAAGCTGATCACGGCCGCGGCCAAGGAGACGGTCGGTGAGCTGGGCGGGGCGGCGGTGGCGCGGGCGCGGACGAGTGAGGTCCTGGACGCGGTGGCGCAGCTTGCCGTCGACGGGGTACTGCGTCCTGAGGTGACGGTGACGTATCCGCTGGAGCGGGCCGGGGAGGCGCTGCGGGCGGTCGAGGGCGGGCACGCGCGGGGCAAGGTTGTGATTGAGGTGGGGGCGTGAAGGGGGCTGGCCTTGCGGCCTCGGCGCGTCTCGCTGTGGCCCCGCAGGGGGCGCACCCCTTGGACAACCCCGCCTACGCCGCGTTGAACGGGCCCCATGCGCGGTTCGCCGAGCGGCGGGGGCGCGTGGTGCGGTATCCGCTGGACGTGTCGCCGTGGCTGGGGCTGCCCGATGCCCCGGATGCTGACGACTGGGCGGATCTCGCCGCGCTCGCGGGGCCTGGCGCGGACGTTCCACTGGCCGGGGTGCGGGTGGCTCTGCCGGAGGGGTGGGAGGTGACGTTCGACATGGCGGGCGTGCAGTTGGTGGATGACGGGGTGGCCGCCGCGCCCGACGCGGAGGCTGTGCGGCTCGGGGCGGATGACGTGCCGGAGATGCTGGATCTGGTCGAGCGCACCCGGCCCGGTCCCTTCCTGCCGCGCACCGTCGAACTCGGCACGTACCTCGGCATACGCCGCGGGGGCGTGCTGGTCGCGATGGCCGGGGAGCGGTTGCGTCCGCCGGGGTGGACGGAGATCAGCGCGGTCTGCACGGATGCGGCTTACCGGGGGGAGGGGCTTGCGACGCGGCTGATCCTGGCGGTGGCGCACGGGATCCGCGCCCGCGGGGAGACTCCGTTCCTGCATACGTCGGCGCAGAACACGAATGCCATCCGGCTGTACGAGTCGCTGGGGTTCAGCCTGCGCTGCGGGACTCGGTTTCTGTCGGCTCGGGTGCCGGTGGGGGGTGGGGGCGGGGGTGGCTGAGGGGTCCCTGCGGGGCTGGGGCGGGGCGCCGGGGCTGGTGCGTGTGTGGTGCGGGGCCGCGCCGGTATGTCCGTCCTCGCTATCGTCCCGTGGCCGCCGGGCTACTTCGGCACCGGAGCCTCCGGGAGCCGTGCTCCGGGCAGACATACCGGCACGTCCCCTCGCGCGCGTCGCCGACTGCAGCCGATCGATGGTCGCTGCGGGGCAATCGGGTGGGTGGGCGGGAAAGCTTGTTCGTTCAGGGTCGGATGCGGGGTGAACGGGCAGGTGGGTGGGGGAGCAAAAAAGGGGAGGACGGGGCAGCGGCCCGGTTGGTAAATTCCGGATCATGGAACCTATCGGCGAGAAAGAGATCCGCGCGTCCTTCGTCAACTGCTCCAAGGGCGAAGCCCGCAGACTCACTCTCCCTGCGGGCTTCCCGGACACCCCCTGGTCAGACCTGGACTTCCTCGGCTGGCGGGACCCCAAGGCCCCGGACCGCGGCTACATCGTGACGGAGCGGAACGGCGAGTACGTAGGCATCGCACTGCGCGCCTCGACCGGCGCACGCAAGAGCCTGCTCAAGTCCAGCATCTGCTCCGTCTGCGTGACCCCGCAGTCCGGTTCGGGCATCACGCTGCTCGTGGCACCCCTCTCCGGCCCCGCGGGCCGGCAGGGCAACTCGGTCGGCATCTACATCTGCGCGGACCTCGCCTGCTCCCTCTACGTACGCGGCAAGAAGACCACCGCGCTGGCCCGCCGCTTCGAGGAAAGCCTCACCCTGGAGGAGCAGAACGCGCGCACCGCGGCGAACCTGCACGGCTTCGTCGACAAGGTCCTCCAAGGCTCGAAGGCGGCGGCCTGACCCTCAGGTCTTCCGCGGATCGACCACCTGCAGCGTGAGTGCCGCCGACGGCGCGGCGATGCCCGGCCCGCCCGCCCCGGCCCACGCGAGTATCTCGTCGATCGAGTCGTCGTCCATGGCGAAGCCGATCCAGACGGCTCGGCCACCTCGCCTGCGTCCTTCTCGGGAGGGCTGTACGACGATGATGTTCGCCTGCCCGCAGGGCCCGAGGCACTCACTCGTACGCACCGCGAACCGCCCCGCCGATTGCGCGGCGGCGGCCCGCATCCGCTCGAGCTGCCAGGCGTGGTCGGTACCGGGGTGCTTCCGCGAGTTGCCGCAGCAGCAGCCCCGGCACACGACCAGTGTGCAGGGGCGGGCGGCGGCGGATCCTATGGAGATGACGGGACTCATCCGGTGATCATCTCAGCCTTGTTGTCAGACCCATATGGCCCCCGGCAGCCCCACGTGACCGAACAAGCCCTTCCGCCCACCCACCCGATCACCCCGCATCCGCCCCTGGACGAACAAGCTTTCCCGCCCAAGCCCCGCAGGGAACCCTCAGCGCAAGTACCCCAACCCCGCATGCGCCGCCCGGTATCCCTCCACCAATCGCCGCGCCACCGTCACGGAATCCACCAGCGGATGCAGCGCGAACGCCTTCACCGCCGTGGTGCGTGAGCCGCTCTCCGCCGCGGAGAGGATCTCTCGCTCCACCGCCTTCACCGCGCACACAAGCCCCGTCGCGTGACCGGGCAGCGGATCCACGGCCATGGGATGCGCGCCGTTGGCGTCGACGGAGCACGGGACCTCGATCACCGCTTCGGCGTCCAGCGCCGAAAGGGTCGTGCGATTGCGGACGTTGAGGATCAGCGTCGTCCGCTCGTCCCGCGCGATCGCCCGCATCAGGGCGAGGGCGACCTTCTCGTACCCCCCGGATTCAAGGTCCTCGGCCGCACGCTCCCCCACGCCCGCGGCCTCGCGGTTCTCGGCCATGTACGTGGCCTCACGCTCCGCACGCGTCGCGTCCCACGCCTTCAGCGCCGACGACGGAGCCCCGTCAGCCGCCCGTGCCAACTCCTCGTAGAAGCGCGCCTGTTGGTCACGTAGGAAAGCCCCGCGTGTCTGTTCCGCCTCCTGGTAGGCGCGGACCGCCTCGCGGTTGAAGTAGTAGTAGTGCAAGTACTCGTTCGGGATGGCCCCCAGCGACTGGAGCCACTCCGCGCCGAACAGCCGCCCCTCCTCGAACGAGCCAAGGAGCTCCGCATCGCCGAGCAGCCGCGGCAGTTCGTCGCGTCCCGCGATCCGCAGGCCCCGTAGCCAGCCCAGGTGGTTGAGTCCGACGTAGTCGATGAACGCCTCGTCGGGGTTGCCGCCCAGCGTGCGTGCCACACGGCGGCCCAGGCCCACCGGCGAGTCGCAGATGCCGATGACGCGGTCGCCGATGTGCCGGGACATCGCCTCGGTGACGAGGCCCGCGGGGTTGGTGAAGTTGATGACCCAGGCGTCGGGGGCCAGCTGCCGCACCCGCCGCGCGATGTCGACGGCGACGGGAACGGTCCGCAGGCCGTACGCGATGCCGCCCGCGCCGACCGTCTCCTGACCCAGGACGCCCTCCGCGAGGGCGACCCGCTCGTCGGCAGCTCGCCCCTCCAGACCTCCCACCCGGATCGCGGAGAAGACGAAGTCCGCGCCCCGCAGCGCCTCGTCGAGGTCGGTGGTGGCCGAGACGGCGGGGGCGTCCGGCACCCCGGCCGCCTGCTCGGCCAGTACGCGGGCGACCGCACCGAGCCGGCCCGTGTCCAGGTCGTGCAGCACGACCTCCGTGACCCGGCCTTCGGCACGGTCGCCGAGCAGCGCCCCGTACACGAGCGGAACGCGGAATCCGCCGCCACCGAGAATGACCAGCTTCACGTCTCAACCACCTTCTGTCGGAACCGGCGCGACCGGCGCACACATACCTGTCGACCTGTCAGAACTCAACCGTCGACAGAGGTCACGTTACGTACGATTGCCCGGCAGCGATCGACCCCCCACGGAGGCAGCGCACCATGACATCCCTCAAGACGACAGCGAAGGCATCCGCCGCCCTGCTCGGCGCCCTCGCCCTGACGGTGGCGACCGGCACCGGCGCCTCGGCCGACACCGCCCCGAGATCCCCCGGCGGCTGGCAGGAGTCCGGCGTCTCGTCCGTCAACTCCCTCACCGGCAGCCAGGGCCTGGCGAGCCGCGCCGACGGCAGCCTGCTCTACCGTGGCCTCGCCTCGATACCGCTCGACCTGCGGGTCAAGGGCTGGAGTCACGTCGGCGACCCGGACATAGCCGCCGGTCACACCGTCGACGCCTATCAGGGCGGCGACGACGCGAAGTCGAAGATGTTCGCCGTCACGACGCCGGGCGGGAAGCGCTACCTCTACGAGCACCAACTCGACGCGGGCGAGAAGCTCAACAACTCCTTCGCGGCCCTCTCGCCCGACAACCAGTGGCTCGTGTCGGGTGAGTGGGGCGACCAGAACCGCCTCCAGGTCTTCCCCGCCCCGCTCCTCAACTCCTCGACCCCGCCCACCGGTGGGGCACTCCCCCAGGCCGGCCAGATCTCGCTCGACAAGCCGGTCCGTGACATCCAGGGCTGCGACTTCGTCTCCGAGACCCGCCTCGTGTGCGCGTCCAACGACGCGTCGAAGGAGCTGTGGCCCGAGGACCGGCCCGTCCTCCAGGTGGACCTGGAGCACGCGCTCGACGGGAAGCCCGTCACGGGCAAGGTCACGAGCCTGTTCGCCGTCCCTCAACGGAGCATCTGCCGCGGCACGTTCGAGACGGAGGGTGTCGACTACGACTCCCAGCGCCGTACGCTGCGCGCCGAGGTCGTGCCTCCGGTGCCGTGTCTGGTGACGACGTCGGTGTACTCGTACAGGCCGACGACCGGCTGACCCGCGCGCGCCCGCTCCGAACACACCCCGCACACGCCGGACGTGTGCGGAGGGTCCTGCCGGGGGATGGTCGCGATCATGACACAGCAACACCGGCACGAACCCGTGCCCGACACACTCCCCGCCGGCGCCCGCCGCCCCATACGGCAGCTGCTCGCCGCTTCGGTGGGCAACGCCGTGGAGTGGTACGACTGGTACGCGTACACGTTCCTCGCCACGTACATCGCCGACCAGGTCTTTCCCAAGGGCTCGGGCAACTCCCTCGTACCGCTGCTCTCCACATTCGCCGTCTTCGCGGTCGGCTTCTTCATGCGTCCGGTCGGCGGCCTGCTCATGGGTGCGGTCGCCGACCGGCGCGGCAGGCGCGCCGCGCTGACCGTCACGATCCTGCTGATGGGCGGCAGCAGCCTGCTGGTCGGCCTGACGCCGACCTACGCGTCGGTCGGCGTGCTGGCTCCGGTCGTCCTGGTCCTGGCCAGGCTGCTCCAAGGCCTGTCCGTGGGCGGTGAGTTCGCGGCGTCGACGACCTTCCTCGTCGAGTCCGCGGGGCCCGGGCGGCGCGGTCTCTTCTCCAGCTTCCAGTACGTGTCGACGAGTGCGGGCCAGCTCGCCGCTTCCGGGATCGCGGCTCTGCTCGTCGGCACGCTCTCGGACGGGCAGATGGACGGCTGGGGCTGGCGGCTGCCGTTCGTCATCGGCGCGGTGCTCAGCCTGGTCGGCTTCTGGATCAGGCAGGGCGCGCACGAGACCCATCAGGCGCCCCAGGAGAAATCCGAACGGCCCGGCCTGTTCGACGCCCTGCGCACCTATCCGCGCCAGTCCCTGCTGATCTGCGGCATCACGGCCGGCGGCACGATCGCGTACTACACGTGGACGTCGTACCTTCCGACGTACGCCGAGCTGAACACCGACATCAGCAAGAGCCAGGCGCTGCTTTCCGGCACCCTCTCGCTCGCGTTCTTCGCGCTGCTGCAGCCGGTCGGCGGACTGCTCTCCGACCGCTTCGGCCGCAGACCGCTCCTTCTCTTCTTCGGACTCGGCTTCGCCGTCCTGAGCGTGCCGCTGCTGCGCTCCCTGAACGGCTCGTTCGGCTCGCTCCTGCTGGTGCAGTGCGCGGGCATGGTGCTGCTCACCGGCTTCACATCGATCTCAGCGGCCGTGAACGCGGAGATCTTCCCCGCCCACGTCCGAGCCGCGGGAATCGGCTTCCCGTACTCCCTCACCGTCGCCCTGTTCGGCGGCACAGCCCCGTACATGGGCACCCTGTTCAAGGAAATGGGCAACCCGGGCCTCTTCCCTTGGTACGTGGCCGTGCTCTGCCTCGCGTCGTCAGCGGTCTATCTCAAGCTCCCGGAAACCGCGCACAAAGAACTGGACCGCTAGCCCCAGCAAGCGGGGTGATGGCCCTCTTGGGTCACGGATCCATCACCTCTCACACAAATTACCTTCACATCTCACATTCCAGGACTAGCGTCGTGCCTCTTTCCCGCGCCAAGGGGGGGCACCATGACCAATCCGTATCCCGCGCCACCGTCAGCACCGAGACAGGCACCGAAGTGGGCACGCAAGCGCTTCGTGCTCCCCGCCCTCGCCCTCACCTTCTTCATCGGCCTCGGGGCCGGTCTCGGTGACGACGGCAGCACCTCGACGAAGGCTGCCGCGAAGGAGGCAGGCCCGACGCCGACCGTCACGGCGACAGCGACGGCGACTGCGACTGCGACCGAGACGGCGAAGGCCAAGCCCGCTCCGACGGTCACCAAGACCGTCGAGGCCACGAAGACGGTGAAGGCGACCGTCACCGCCCAGCCCGAGGCGGCCGACCCCGGCTCGGGTGACAGCGGCTCCGGCACCGGTGGGGGTGGCAGCGTCTCCTATGGCAACTGCACCGAAGCCCGTGCCGCGGGAGCCGCGCCCGTGCACCGTGGCGAGCCCGGCTATGGGCCTCACCTCGACCGTGACGGTGACGGCGTCGGCTGCGACAGCTGAGGGGCTGCGCGGCTGGGCGGTCAGGGCTTGCGGGGTACCTCCGTGATGGAGCGGCCCGCCCACTCAGGGGCCGGTTCCGCCAGGGCCGTCAGGTGGTCGCGGATCGTGTCCGGGAAGGGGGTCGCGCGGCCCGCGTTCTGGTCGACGTGGATGGCGAGGAGTTCGGTGGTTGCCACGGGGGTGGCCTCCGGGGCGATCTCCGCTTCGGGCTCCTCGACGACGTACAGCTCGTGGGTGAAGCGCGCCTTCTTGGCGTCCGCGCCCAGGATGCGGGTGCGGACCGCGAGGTGGACGCCGTCCGCGACGTCGTCGAGATAGCGGATGTGCGCCTCGACCGTGTAGAGCGAGCAGCCGGTGGACTCGCGGTATCCCGCGTGCAGGCCGGTCTCGATCATCATGGCGTCGGTGGCGTAGCCGAAGACGAGGACGTAGAACGCCTCGCTCATGTGGCCGTTGTAGTCGATCCACTCGGGCCGTACGGTCCGGTGCAGAACGGGCAGGGGCGCGGTCACTTGGTGTCCTCCTTCGTGCGCTGCTGCGGCAGGCGTCCCGTCGCCCGCAGCACGTCGATGACTCCCTGGTCACGCTCGGCGACCAGGTCGGCGATGGTCCGGCCGTCCGCCGCGTCATCGCATCCGGCGACCACGGCGTCATACAACTCCTTGTCCAGCTCGGGTGCTTCGAGCCGCGTCCACGGCGACTTCAGGGACGGGCCGAAGTGGTCGAGCATGTGGGCCATGCCGCCCTCGCCGCCCGCGAGCGCGAAGGTGAGCATGGGGCCCATGAACGCCCAGCGCAGGCCGGGGCCTTCGGTGATCGAGTCGTCGATCTCCTTCACCGTGGCCTCGCCGTTGGCGACCATGTGCAGGGCCTCGCGCCAGAGCGCTTCCTGGAGGCGGTTGGCTATGAAGCCGGGCACCTCGCTCGCCATGGTGATCACGGACTTGCCCGCGACCTCGTAGAAGCGGGACGCCCAAGTGACCGCGTGGGGGGCCGTCTTGTCGCCGCCGACGACCTCCACGAGCGGGATGAGGTAGGGCGGGTTGAAGGGGTGGCCGACGACGAGGCGCCCGGGGTCGGTGGCCTCGGTCTGCATGTCGGTCATCGGGTAGCCGGAGGTGGAGGAGGCGATGACGACTCCGGCGGGCGCGGCGGCGTCCAGCTTGGCCAGCAGATCGCGCTTCAGCTCCAGCTCCTCCGGGGCGCTCTCCTGCACGAACTGGGCGTCGGCCACGGCCTCTTCGAGGGTGGGGGTGACCGTGAGGCGCTCCGGCGACGCGCCTTCGGCGAGGCCGAGCTGCGTCAGCGCGGGCCAGGCCGCGTCGACCAGGCGGCGCAGCTTCTGCTCGGCGTCGGGGGCGGGGTCCCAGGCGGTGACGTCGTAGCCGCGGGCGAGGTAGTGGGCGACCCAGCCGCCGCCGATGACACCGGCGCCGACGCAGGCGACGCGGCGTACTTCTTCAGGGGTGGTAGTGGTCATGATGGGGGGTCCTCTCCATGCTGCGGGGGGCGTGCGTGCCCCGTAGGGGCGCGGGGAACTGCGCGACCAGCCACGACCGGCCCGCAGCCAAGTGCCGCACAATCCAGCGAAGCGCTATCGCTTGAGGCCGAGCTTCTGGCGGGCCTCGTCCGGCGTGGCGACGCGCGAGCCGAGGTTCTCGGTGATCTGCACGGCACGCTCGACGAGTTGGGCGTTGGAGACCTTGTTGCCCTTGCCGAGGTAGAGGTTGTCCTCGAGGCCGACGCGGACCTGGCCGCCGAGCAGGATGGACTGGGCGACCCACGGCATCTGCATGCGGCCGAGCGCGAAGCTGGCCCACTGGGCGCCCTCGGGGAGCATGTTGACCATGGACTGGAGGACGCCCGGGTCTGCGGGGGCGCCCCACGGGATGCCCATGCAGAGCTGGAAGACGGTGGGGTTGTCGAGCAGCCCTTCCGCGAGGAGCTGCTTGGCGAACCAGAGCTGTCCGGTGTCGAAGATCTCCAACTCGGGCCGTACGCCAAGCTCCTGGATGCGCTTGGCGCCCTGGCGGAGCATGTCGGGGGTGGAGATGTAGAGGTTGTCGCCGAAGTTGAGGGAGCCGCAGTCCAGGGTGCAGATGTCCGGGAGCAGGTCCTCGACGTGCGGAAGCCGGTCCAGGCCGCCGACGAGGTCGGTGCCGGGCAGCTCGCCGAGCTCCTTCAGCGGCTCGACCGGGTCGATGACGAGGTCGCCGCCCATGCCCGCGGTGAGGTTGATGACGACGTCGGTGCCGGTCTCCTTGATGCGCTCGACGACCTCCCGGTACAGGCGGGGGTCGCGCGACGGGTCGCCGGTCTCCGGGTCGCGTACGTGGATGTGCACGACGGCGGCGCCTGCCTCGGCGGCCTCCGCGGCGGAGGTGGCTATCTGCTCGGGGGTGACGGGGACGTGGGGACTCTTGCGTACGGTGTCGCCCGCGCCGGTGAGGGCGGCGGTGATGATGACGTCTTGATTCACGGGCATGGTGAACTCTCCCTCAGGGGTGGGGTGTTGGTGTTCTTGCGGAGAGGCGTCGCGGGGCGTCTACCCGCTGCGCGGCGCGGCGAGCGTCGCGTCCACGTACACGAGCAGCGCCTCGTGCATGTCGTCGGCGGTCGTGCCGTCGGTGCCGGGGGTGGAGGCGAGCACCTGGGTGGCGAGGCCGTCGATCAGCGCGGTGAGCCGGAGTGCGGCGGACTGCGGATCGACGAGGCGGAACACGCCCTGGTCGACGCCGCGCCGGATGACGTCGGCGACGGTCGCGCGCCACTGCCGGTAGTACTCGGCGTGCAGCCTCCCCACGGCGGTGGAGCGGGCGGCCTCCGCCCACAGGTCGAGCCAGACGCTCCACTGCCAGCGCTGCTGCGGGGTGCGGGGGGTCTGGAGCTCGATCAGCTGGCGCAGCTCGTCGGCGGCGTCGGCCGCTTCGGCGATGCGGGCCGCGCGGCGGGCGGTGTCCTCGTCCATGCACCAGCGGACCGCGGCCTCCAGGAGGTCGTCGCGGCCGGGGAAGTGGTAGTGGATGGCGGCGGTGCTCGTGGCGCAGGCTTCCGCGATGTCCGCGACGCGGACGGCGTGGAACCCGCGCTCGGCGACGAGCCGTACGGTTTCGCGGACGATCTGGAGGGGGCGGCCGCCTTCCGGGGCTGCGGCGGTGCGTTCGCGGCGGGCCGCGGGTGCCACGTGCTGGGTGCCCGGCAGGCTTTGGGTGCCCAGGAGCCAGCCCGCGTCCACGCCGCCGGTGTCGGCGATGCGGGCGAGCTCCGCGGCGGTGAAGCGGCGGGTGCCGCCGAGGGAGCGGGAGAGCTTGGAGGGGTCCATGACGATGCGCCGGGCGAACTCGCGCTGGGTCGCTCCGGCGTCGGAGATGACCTTGCGGACTCTGTCCGCGACCTCGGGGTCTTGCTGCATGGGCGGTGACGCTACCTTGGCGTTGCGCTGATCGCAATCCGCGAATCCACGGGGCGAGCCTTTGCGCAGCTACCCGCCGGGGTTGCGATCCTGACTGACGTCTCAGTTATCGCAACGCATTGCAGCACCGCCCCCCGCAGCGCAGGCGTTGTGCCCACCCGTTCCGCCGTGCGGAACGCCTGCCCACAACGGGGACGACGGGACGACCGGCCCACCGGCACCGGGACCACGCACGCCCACCCACCCCCTCACCCCTGCACTGCGGGGTAAACGGGTGGGTGGGTGGGAGAGATCCGCCGCGAAGCGGCGGGCTAGGTCTGGGCTAGACCCTGTCCTGGACCCCCTTGACGAACTGATCCAGGTACGGGTCGGCGATCTTCACCGGCCCCAGCTGATGGTGCTCAGCCGGGTCAACCGTGATCGCGCGGGCCCGCTTCACGAGCGACTCCATCGAGGCCCGCTCCCGCGCCGCCGAGCCGGAGTCCCCATCCTGGGCGCAGGAGAGCGCCGAGAGCCCGTGTCGCAGGGCGCCGCCCCACAGCTCCGTCGCGTCCAGCCACTGCTTCGCGTCATGGAGGAACAGCGCATCCGGCACCCCGGCACGCAGCACCGCGGGGACCTTCTCGATCTCCCTGGCCGTGGGCCGCAGCGCCCGTACCGCCCCGGCGGGGTCACTCTCGTACCGCTTCCAGAACGCGTCCAGCTTCGGGCCGAGGACCGGGGACTGCGGCTGCCAGTTCGACTCACCGAAGGTGGGCGCCGCGTGGTTGAGGTCCACGAACGTCTGCACCGCGTCGGCGACCCGTCCATCGCCTCCGGCGAGGTACAGCGCCGCCTGGCGCCCCGACCGCGCCCGCTCGTACCCGCGGTCGTTCCAGGAGAAGTCGTTCATGGTGAAGACGGCGAGCTTGCTGGCGCCCTCCTGGTTCATCGGGTTGGACACGATGCCGCTCAGGTGACCGGACAGACCGGGCTCGCGCTTGTCGTAGGGCGCGAGCAGCAGCCGCCCCGCCGTGCGTGCGAAGTCGTTCACCGGGTAGTTGTCCCAGACGAACACCTTCCGCCCGAAGAGCTCCGCGGCCTTCTCCGCCTGGGAGTTGGTGATCTCCGGCGGGACCACGTCCGTGCCCGTCCACATCACCTCCACGGCGCCGTCGAGCTCGGCGCGCATCGTCTGTTTGTACGCGGTGTCGGTGAGGTCCCCATACTCCGTGGGCACCATCTGCAGCGGGTTGGCGTCCTCGTGCCGCGCGATGAAGTCCCGCTGGATGGTGTTGAGGAGCCCTACCTGCGCCTTCGCCGCCGGTCCACGGCCGGGCTCGCCGAACTTGGCCTTGTCGCCCTCGCAGTTCCACTTGGTGTAGCTGATGTCGTCCAGCGGGACGGAGAAGGACCGCACCCCGAGGTCGTACATCGCCTGGAGCTTCGCCGTCAGCGCCTTGACGTCAGCCGGGTCCGAATAGCAGATGGAGCCGCCCGGCGAGACCGCGAACGTGAAGCGCACGTGGTTGGCGCTCGCGCGGTCGATCAGCTTGCCGAGCTCGGTGAGCTTGTCCGCCGGGTACGGCTCGCGCCACTTCTCCCGGTGGTAGGGGTCGTCCTTGGGTGCGTAGACGTAGGTGTTGGCCTTGGTGTCGCCCAGGAAGTCCATCTGGTCGAGGCGTTCGGCCTCGGTCCAGGGCGGTCCGTAGAACCCTTCGATGCTTCCGCGCAGCGGCATGGACGGGAAGTCGGAGACCTCGGCACCGGCTATCCGGCCCTTGGAGATGAGCTGGCCGAGGGTCTGCGCCGCGTAGAACTGTCCGGTCGCGTCCTTGCCGCCCAGCGCAACGGTGCGGTGCTCCGCCCGCAGGGCGTAGCCCTCCGCCTGCGCGGGCACCTTCGTGCCGCCGAGCGCCTTCGCTATGTCGGGCCGGGTCGCCGGGCCGAGCAGCACGGTCAGCGGGGCACGGCCCGACGCATTGGCGCGTACGTCGATGTCGCGCACCCCGTGGGCGCGCAGCGTCTCGGTGACGCGGCGCTGGGCCACCTCGTCGGTTTCCCCGGCGGCGTCGCCGACGACGAGTTCGGCACGGCGTGCGAGCGGCACGTCGTCGCCCGCACGGGCCATGTGCTGCGGGGTGGGCGACACGACGGGGAGCCGGCCGGTCACGGCTTCCTCCTGGGCAGCGGAAGGCGCGGCGGCCGCGGATGGTGCGAGGGGGATCGCCAGGACGGCGAGCGCGAGAAGCGCCGTCCGGGGTCTGAGATTGCGTGTGGTGCGGGGCATAGGGCCTCCGAACTTCGGGATGGGGGTGCGGGTGGGGTCAGGGGGCGCGCCCGTAGGGGCGCGGGGAACTGCGCGATCAGCCCCCACCGGCCCGCGGTGAATGAACCGCGTATCCGGCGGAGCGCTCAGTCACGCGTGTGCGCGCGGTACAGGTCGAGTTCGCCGTCGAGTTCCAGGGCGATGACCGTGCACAGCGGATCGAGCTGGTCGTCGGTGAGATGGACGTACTCCCAGCCGGGTACGTCGCCGAGGCCGCCGACCCGCTCGTGCCGGACGGCGGTGTCCGTGCCGAGCACCCGGGCGGACGTCACTCCGTTCCGCACGCCCCGGAGCACCACGTACTCGTTGGGCCGGTCGAAGAGGAACACGTACAGGGTGCGGCGGTCGGCGGAGAGGGTCGAAGGGCCGTAGAAGTGGCCGTGCGGAAGACCCCGCACCGTCCCGTAGACCGCGTCGGCGTGTCGGCGCGTCCACTCCCCCAGCGCTTCGAGGCGCTCGGTCTGTTCGGGGAGCAGCGTGCCGTCCTCCTTCGGGCCGACGTCGAGGAGGAGATTGCCGCCGCCTCCGACGGCCTCGACGAAGATGCGGACGAGCTGACGCGGTGACTTGTGGCGGGTGTCCTGCGGCTGATAGCCCCAGGAGTCGTTGACGGTGAGGCACAACTCCCATGACTGGCCGGGCGGTTCGATCGGTACGCCCTGCTCGGGCGTTGCGTAGTCGCCGTGTCCGGTGAGGCGGCCGTTGACGACGGTGCCCGGGGACAGCGCCCGGATCTCGTCGGCGAGTTCCGCCATCCGCCACTGCTCGGGGCTGCGCTCCCACTCGCCGTCGAACCACAGCAGGTCCGGCTCGAAGCGCTCAAGCAGTTCGCGCACCTGTACGCGGTGGAAGGCGAGGAAGTCCGCCCACCTCTCCTCGGACTCCTCGCCGACGGGAGGCATCGAGTAGCGGTTGCCGCGCTCGGCCGGGTCCTGCCCGCCGGGGCGCACGGTGGCGTAGTCGGGGTGGGACCAGTCCAAGTGCGAGTAGTACAGGCCGACTTTGATGCCCCGGGCGCGCAGGGCGGCGACGTACGGGGTGATGAGGTCGCGGCCCGCGGGGGTGCGTTTGACGACGGACAGGTCGTTCGCCGCGGTGTCCCAGAGGGCGACCCCGTCGTGGTGCTTCGCGGTGAGCACGGCGTAGCGGGCGCCCGCGCGGACGAAGAGATCGGCCCAGGCATCGGGGTCGTAGGCGGAGGCGGTGAAGCCGTCGAGCTGCGCCATGTAGCGGTCGTAGGGCACCTGATCGTGGAAGAAGGACCAGGACTCGGCCACTCCGTCCACGCTGTAGATGCCCCAGTGGAGGAAGATGCCGAGCTTGGCGTCCGTGAACCACGGCTGAATCACTGGCAGTTCTCCTTCACTTGAAATTCTCCTCGTCATAGCTCCAGCAGTGGGCCCACTGCCCGTCATCGAAGTGCGTGCGCGGCGGAAAGGCCGTGGCGCACACCGGTCTGGCGATCGGGCAGCGCGGATGGAACCGGCAGCCGGCCGGTGGGTCGACGAGGCTCGGCGGCTCACCGAGCGTCTCCTCGTCGTCGAGGACCTCCGGTGCGTCGAGGAGTCCGCCCCGGTCCGGGTCGGGCGCGGACTCCAACAGGAGCCGGGTGTAGGGGTGTCGGGGGTTCTCGACGATCGCGTCGCCCGGACCCGACTCGACGAGCTGGCCCGCGTAGAGCACCTTGATCTCGTCGGCGAAGTAGCGTGCGCTCGCGATGTCGTGGGTGATGTAGAGGATCGCCAGGCCCTCGTCGTCGCGGAGCCTGCCGAGGAGGTTGAGGATGTCGAGGCGGATGGAGACGTCGAGCATCGACACGAGTTCGTCACCGAGCAGCACCTTGGGGCGGGCGGCGAGCGCGCGGGCGATGGCGACGCGCTGGCGCTGTCCGCCCGACAGTTCGTGCGGGAACTTGTCGATGAACTGGTCGGCGGGGGTGAGATTGACCCGCTCCAGGAGGTCGACGACGGCCTTCTCCACCTCCGCCCTGCCCCGGGCGTGGCCGTGCAGTCGCAGCGGACGGCCGAGGATGTAGCGCAGCCGGTGGACGGGGCTGAGCGAGGAGAAGGGATCCTGGAACACCATCTGCACCTGGCGGTAGTAGGCACGCTTGGCCTTGGCCGAGCGCGCCGCCGTCACGGGTGCGCCGTCGAGGCGGATCTCGCCCTCGCTGGGCGGATAGCCGAGGGCGAGGAGCCGGGCAAGGGTCGACTTTCCGCTGCCGCTCTCGCCGACGAGGGCGGTGATGCGGCCCGGGTGGAGTGCGAGGGTGGTGGGCTCGACGGCTCGTACGACCTTGCCGTGCTGCCCCGGGCCGTGCAGCGGGAAGCGTTTCGTGACCTCGCGGGCCTCAAGTACTGGTTCACCCAGGGACATTGGTGCTCCTCGGCTCGTGCCGCCGCTCGTGGCGCTCGTCGTGCAGATGGCAGGCGACCTCGCCGCCCTCCCCCGCGAGCAGCACGGGGACTTCCGCGTCACAGGGGTCGAACCGCTTGGGGCAGCGCGGGTGGAACGGGCAGCCCGACGGAGGATGCCGCAGGCCCGGCGGCGAGCCGGGGATGCCGGTGATCTCTCGGCGCGGTCCGTGCAGCGGCGGGAAGGCGCTGCGCAGGGCGGCCGTGTAGGGGTGCCGCGGGTCTGCGTACAGCTGCCGCGCCCGTCCGGTCTCGACGACGCGGCCCGCGTACATGACGGCGATCCGGTCGGCGATCTCGATGAGGAGAGACAGGTCGTGGGTGATGAAGATGACCGAGAAGCCCAGTTCGCGCTTCAGTCGCGCCACTTGGCGCAAGATCTGCCGCTGCATCACCACGTCCACGGCGGTCGTCGGCTCGTCCATCACCACGAGGTCCGGTTCGCAGGCGAGGGCGAGGGCGATCGTCGCGCGCTGCCGCATCCCGCCGGACAGCTCGTGCGGATAGGCGCGCACCCGGTCGGCGGGGATGCCGACCATGCCGAGCAGCTCCCCCGCCCGCCGCCACGCGTCCGCCCGCGACAGGCCGCGGTGCAGGCGCAGGACGTCGGCGAACTGCGCGCCGAGCCGGTGCACGGGGTTGAGGGCGTTCATGGCGCTCTGGAAGACGATCGCGATGCGTTCCCAGCGCAGGGCGCGCAGTTCGCGTTCGGTGAGCCGCAGCAGGTCGACCGTTCCTTCGGCGCCGTGGAAGTCGACCGTGCCGCCCGTCGTCACAGCCGGCGGACGCTCAAGGCGGGTCAGGGCCGTCACCAGGGTGGACTTGCCGCAGCCGCTCTCGCCCACGATCCCGAGGGTCTCCCCGTGGTAGAGGGTGAGGTCGACGTCGCGTACGGCGTGGACCGGCTCCGCCTGGTCGAAGTAGTCGACGCGCAGGCCGCGCGCGGACAGGAGCACGTCGTGGCTGCCGTTCATCGTGCCTCCTCGGGGGTGCGCAGCGCCGCGGCGGCTGCCCGGCGGCGTACGGCCCGACTCGGTTTGCGCAGGCGGGGGTTGGCGATCTCGTCGATGCCGAAGTTGATGAGTCCCGCGGCGATCCCGACGAGGGCGATGCAGGCGCCGGGCGGGATGAACCACCACCAGGCGCCGCGTGCGAGGGCCGACGCGTTCTGCGCCCAGTAGAGCATCGAGCCCCAGCTGGTGAGGTTGATGTTGCCGAGGCCGATGAAGGAGAGCCCGGCGTCGGCGAACATCGACAGGACCACGGCGGACAGGAAGCTCGCCGAGATCAGCGGAGCCATGCTGGGGATCAGCTCACGGGTGATGATCCACCAGCGGCTCTCGCCGGTCATCTCCGCGGCCGTCACGAAGTCCCGCCGTCGCAGCGAAAGGGTCTGCGCGCGTTTGCCTCGTGCGCCCCACGGCCAGGACGTCAGGCCGATGATGAGGGCCACGGTGAGCCAGCCACCGCGCCCCTTGACGTAACTCGCGACGATGATGAGCAGCGGCAGGCTGGGGATGACCAGGGCGACGTTCGTGCCCGCGGTGAGCAGCGCGTCCGCCGTTCCGCCCAGATAGCCGCCCGCGACGCCGACGAGCACCGACAGGGTGGTCGAGATGACGGCGGCGACCAGGCCCACGAGCAGCGAGACGCGGCTCCCCACGACGAGCTGGGCAAGGACGTCCTCGCCGGTCGCGGTCGTACCCAACAGGTGCTCACCGGAAGGGGGTTGCATGCCGTCGGCGGTGTGGATGGCGGTGGCGGAGAGCCCGAAGACGTCCTCCACGAGGAAGGGCCCGGCCAGCGCGAACAGCGCGAAGAGCACCAGGATCGCGATCCCGGCCCGCACCTTGCGGTTCTCCGGCAGCCGAGGTGCCACGTTCAGCCGAGGTGCCACCTTGAGCCTCATGCGCGGCCCTCCCTTGCGCGTGGGTCGATCAGGCCGTACACGGAGTCGGCGAGGAAGTTCGCGGCGAGCACCGACAGCGAGACCATCAGGAACAGGGCCTGCATCAGCGGATAGTCGACGCTGGCCACGGACTGGTAGAGCAGATAGCCGACGCCCGGGTACGCGAAGACGGCCTCCACCAGGAGCTGGCCGCCGACCACGTTGCCGATGTTGATGGCGAAGCCCGCGACGCTCGGCAGGATCGCGTTGCGGGCCGCGTACCGGAACATCACGCGGGTCCTGCCCAGGCCCTTGGCGCGGGCGAGGAGGACGTAGTCCTCGGAGACCGTCGTGATCATCATGTTCCGCATGCCGATGAACCACGTGGCCGACCAGCCCAGGGCGATGGTGAGCGCGGGCAGCGCGGCATGGCTGATGACACTGCCGATGAAAGCGGCCGAGAAGCCCGGGGTCAGATCCCCGTCGTACGCGCCGCCGGTCGGCAGCCACGCCAGCTGGAAGCCGAAGACGAGGACGAAGAGCAGGGCGATCCAGAAGGTGGGAAGGGCGTTGAGGAACATCGCCCCGGGCGTGGCCACCGAGTCGGTACGCGAGCCCGCGCGACCGCCCGCCATGATGCCGCCCGCGGTGCCGATCACGAATGACAGGACGGCGGTGATGCCGACGAGCCCTATCGTCCACGGCAGCCCGGCGCTGATGACCTCCCACACCGGTGTCGGGAAGAACGCCACGGAGAGGCCGAAGTCGAGGTGCGCCACCTGCCCGAGGTAGGTGACGTACTGGCTCCAGAGGGGCTCGCCCGGGTCGCCGAAGAGCCGGTAGATGCTGGCGATCTGTTCTCCGCTGAGCGCCGAGCGGCCCTGCATCTGCGCGATGAGCGCGGAGGCCGGGTCGCCTGGCATAAGGCGGGGCAGCAGGAAGTTGAGCGTGACGGCGATCCAGGCGGCGGCGAGGTAGAAGCCGAGCCGCTGCACGAAGTAGCGGGCTGCGCCGAGCCGGACGCGGCGGCCCGGCCGGTCCTTGACGCGTTCATCGGCCGCGATCACGGCTGCGGTGCCGGTCACCTAGCCCGCCTTCACCGGGCGCAGCGACAGGATCGTCTGCACCATGTCGGTGGGGCCCGCCCAGGGCGCGGGGATGGCGTAGGGGTTCTTCTCGTCCGGCCAGCCGGTCCAGTTCTTGCTGTTGTACTGGGTGGAGGCGCCGTTCGTGATGAGCGGGGCCGCGGGCACCTCGTCGATCATCAGCTTCTCCAGCTTCGCGGAGAGCTTCTTGATGGTGGCGTCGTCGCCGGCGCGCTCCATCTCCTTGAGGATGCCGTCGGCCTTGGCGCTCTTGTAGTGGCCGTAGTTGGTCCAGATGCCGCCGTTCTCGCTGTGCAGCATGTCCTTGTAGAAGTTGTACGGCGTGTTGTAGAAGACGGCGCCGCCGACCAGGACGTCGAACTTGGCCTCCTGGCGCGCCGTGTCCAGCTGGGCGCTGGCCATGGGCTCGACCTCGACCTTGATGCCGGCCTGCTTCAGCTGCTGGGCGAGGACCTTGTCCCGCTGGATGGCGTCGGCGAACTCGGTCACCTCAAGGATCTTGAAGCTGAGCTGCTTGCCGTCCTTGCCGACGAGCTTTCCGTCCTTCTTCTTGTATCCGGCCTTGGCGAACTCCGCCCCGGCCGCGGCGAGTTCGGGCTTGGGCTGCGCGGCGTCCTGATACTTTGCGTCGATCCACTTGCCCTGCGTCTTGGCGTCGAGCCCGGTGAGGTTGAGCGGCTCGAACATGCCCGGGTTGCCGACGTCGGCGAGCTCGGAGCGGTTGACGGCGAGCGAGATTCCCTTGCGGACGTGGACGTCCTTGAAGGGCGCCTTCTTGTGGTTGAAGAACATGTAGGTGCCGCCGTAGGTGGGGTACCAGGCGTGGTGGTTCTTCGGGTCCTTGTCGACGTACGACTTCTTGACGTCGGGGACGGCTCCGCCGCTCCACTCGACCTCACCGCTGAGGAGCTTGCCTATCTCGGACGACGAGGCGACCACCGGCGCCTTGAGGGTCTTCACCGGGACCTTCTGCTTCCAGTAGTCGTCCCTGGCCTCGAAGGTGAGCTGCTGGGCGGCGTACCGCTTCAGCGTGTAGGGGCCGCTGGCGACCGGTTCCGGGTTGGTGAAGGTCTTGCCGTTCTTGCCCTTCCAGACCTTCTCCGGCACGGGGCGGATGGAGCCGATGCTGCGCAGCCGGGCGTAGCCGGGGGTGTCGAAGGTGATCTCGACGGTGTGGTCGTCCGTCGCCTTGGCCTTCTCGTACTCGAACTTCCACTCCACGGGGAGGTCCTGCTTCGTGACGTACTCCAGGGCGAAGACGACGTCCTTGGCAGTCAGTTTCGTGCCGTCGCTCCAGTTGGCGCGCTTGTCGAGATCGATGGTGATCTTCTTGCCGCCGTCGGACCAGGCGTACTTGGTGGCGAGCCAGGGCACGAACTTGCCGCCCTGGAGGGTGTTGAAGGCGAACAGCGGCTCGTACTGGAAGCCGAAGGTGCCCTGACTCGCCTTGAGGGAGAAGGGGTTGAAGTTGCGGGGAATGGTGTTGCCGGAGAAGCCCATGTTCACGGTCAGGGAGTCCGAGCCGCTGCCGCCGGGGCCGGCGGGGGTCGCCGAACAGCCTGCCGCGGTGACGGCGAGCGCGAGAGCGGCCGCGCCCGTGACGCCCAGTCTGGTCCACTTCATGGCTTTGATACCTCCGGTTGGCAACGTTGTCGGGCGGGCGGGGACAGTACGGGTGCGCGGGGCGGGTCAGGGGGCGGCGCGGGCTGCGGTGCTGCCGCGCGCCTCCAGGTGCGGGAGTTCGTCCTTGACGCGGACGGCGGGGCCGCCGTCGAGGAGGGCGATCAGCTGCTCGGCGGCGTGCCCGCCGTAGACGGCGGTGTCGCGGACGAGGGCGGTGAGCGCGGGGTGGGTGGAGCGGGTGAGGACGGAGTCGTCCCAGGCGACGATGGCCAGGTCGGCCGGTACGGCCATGCCGCGCTCGGCGGCGACACCGAGGCCCGCGACGGCCAGGACGTCGTTGTCGTAGACGATCGCCGTGGGACGCGGGTCCCACGCCAGGACCTGCCGGGTGGCCTCGGCGCCCTGGGTGTCGGAGTAGTCCGTGGTGAGAGAGTCCACGTGCCGCAGCCCGCGGCGCCCGGCCTCCGCCCGCAGGGAGTCGATGCGCCGCCGGGTGTGGGTGAGGTCGGGCAGGCCCGCGATGTGCGCGATGCGGCGGTGGCCCAGGTCGTACAGGTGGTCGACGATGGAGGCCATGGCGAGGGCGTCGTCGGCCCAGAGGTTGGAGATGCCGGGGTGGTCGGTGTGCGGGTCCGGCAGCGTGCCCACTACGACGGCGGGGAGCCCGAGTTCGTCGAGGAGCGCGAGGCGTGGGTCCGACCCGCGCGGGTCGACGACGAGCATGCCGTCGACGCGGTGCTCGGCCCACCAGCGGCGGTAGACCGCGCACTCCGCGTCGATGTCCTCGACGACCTGGAAGAGCAGGCCGAGGTTGCGGCGCGAGAGCACCTCCTGGATGCCGGAGACCAGCTGGAGGAAGAACGACTCGACGCCCAGGGTCTTCGCGGGGCGCGCGAGGACGAGACCGACCGTGCCCGACCCCTCGCCGGAGAGGGCGCGAGCGGCGGCGCTCGGCTGCCAGCCGAGGTCTTCGGCGACCCGGCGGACGCGGCCGCGGGTGCTCTCGGAGACTCCGGGCCGGCCGTTGAGCGCGAAGGAGACCGCGCTCTCCGAGACACCGGCCCGCAGGGCGATGTCCTTGATGGTGGGGCGTCGGGCCGGGGTGCGGCGCATGCGTGACCTCCCCTCGCGTGGTTGCCGCTGAGCGCGGACGGCTGAGCGCCGACCGCCCGGTGCGACTGCCGAGCTAAAGCGCTTGAGGGCGAGCAGGCTAAAGCGCTAAAGGTGCCGGGGACAAGGGGGCGTGGGAATCCAAATTCCGGGGCTGTTACGGGTATTGACGGAGGCTTGTTTCTGCTTCACTCTCACCCGGATGAGCCCGACACCACTGGCCCCGCGGTGAGCCCGGCAGCGGGCCGCCCGCCCTTCGCACGGGGCCATCAGGCCTCCGCGCCCGGCCATCAGCCCTTCATGCACGGGTACGACGCCGAGGCGCTGAAGCACTGGAGTCCGCAGACCGACCGCTGGGCGAGGTACTTCCGCTCACGCGTGCCGCTCGCCGCGCGTATCGCACCGTTCCCCGCCACTCAGGCCCGCCCTCAACTCCCCATGGGCGCCCAGGTGATGAACCTCTGCAACGACTACGACGGCGCCTTCTTCACCGCCCGCAAGTACGACGACGCCTTCGCCCGCCGCCTGCTCCGCTTCTGGCAGTACTCGGACTTCTACGGCTCCTGGCACGGCCTGCCGGTCGACGGATCCCCCACCGCCGAACCCGACCGCATCGTGCACGGCCTGATCAATCCGCCCAACCCCGCCTACACGGACGCCGCCCACCGCAATGGCGTCAGAAGTCTCGGCTGCTGGTTCTGGCCGCGGCCGGGCGATTTCGCCCCGTATCTCGAACGGCATGCGGACGGTTCGTACCCGGTGGCGGACAAATTGATCGAGATGGCCGAATACTTTGGATTCGACGGCTACTTCATCAATCATGAGGCCGAGACCCCGCCCGACGAGGCGAAGCGGCTGCGCGAGCTGCTCACGTATCTCCGCTCCCGGGCTCCCGAGGGCTTCCATCTCCAGTGGTACGACACGATCAGGCCGGACGGCGGCCTCGACTACCTCAACCACCTGAACGACGAGAACGCCCCCTGGCTGGAGTCCGCCGCCGACAGCTTCTTCGCCAACTACTGGATGACCGAGGCGGGGGTGGAGACTTCCCGGGCCACGGCCCTGCGCCTTGGCCGCGATCCGTACGAGGCGGTCTTCCACGGCACGGAGAACGAGCAGTTCGGATTCGATCCGGAGTACGACCCACGGCTGATCTTCCCCGATTCGGCTCCCGCGAGGACCAGTTGGGCCCTCTTCGGCTCGCACTTCGTCTGGGAGCTGCATCCCGGGCACGAGGATCCTCAGGACCAGGGCCCCGCTTTCGAGCGCGAGCGGCAGTACTGGTCGGGTCCCGCGGGTGACCCCACGCGGACCGGCCGCACCCAGCTTCATGAGCCCGGCGCGCCGGACCCCGCCAACCCCCACAAGTGGGACGGCGTGGCCCACCACATCACCGAGCGTTCGGTGATCGGCGCTTTCCCCTTCGTCACCCGCTTCAACACCGGGCACGGTCGTGGCTTCTTCCTGGCGGGGCGCCGCGCGAGCGACGCGGACTGGTACAACGCGTCGATCCAGGACGTGCTGCCCACGTGGCAGTTCTGGTCGGAGGGGCCGGAGGGTTCCGCGGGCCGGGAGACGCCCGACTTCGACTACACACGGGCCTACGACGGCGGCTCCTGCCTGCGTGTTCCGGGCGGCACCACGGTCCGCCTCTACAAGACGGAGCTGGCGGTGCGCACGGGCGAGGAGACGCTCTCGGTCACCTTCTCGGGGAGCGCGCCGGAGGTGGGGCTGCTCTTCGCCGACGATCCGGGCACCTTCGCCTGGCGGCAGGTCGGCGCAACGGGTTCCGGAGCCGGATGGCACACCGCGGCCCGCTCGCTCGCCGAGTTCCGGGGGCGTACGATCGCGGCGCTCGCGGTGCGCGCCGCCTCTCCCCTGCGCCTCGGTGAACTCGCCCTGCGACAACGCCCATTGCCCCCGCCGGAGCGCCCCCGTGGCTTCCGGATCGACGCCGCGTACGTCGACGGCGGGACCGCCGAGGTGTTCCTCTCCTGGCATCTCGCGGACCCCGGGCAGGTCTGGTACTACGACGTGCACCGCGGGCAGGAGTGGCTGGGGCGGATCTACGACGAGGTGTACTACGTGAAGTCGCTGCGCCGGGGCGAGGGCGAGGCGACCACGGAACTGACCCTCACACCGGTGGCCCCGGACGGCACCCGGGGCGAGCCGGCCACCACGCGCATCGAGTGGCTCCGTTGAGGGTTTGAACTCCGTGGGTCACGCAATGGTGTGACCCTCCGGCGCTCGCCGCATCGGTCACGCCCCGCTGGGGTAGTGCTCCGCTGCCCGTAAGCCGCCGTCGCGAGGAGTACGCCGCATGTCGCAGCCCTTTGAACTGCCCAGCTTCTACATGGTGCATCCCGCCCGCCTCAACCCCCATGTGGAAGAGGCGAGGGAGCACTCGAGGAAGTGGGCACGTGGCATGGGGATGCTGGAGGGTTCGGGCGTCTGGGAGCAGCGCGACCTGGACGCCCACGACTACGCACTGCTGTGCGCGTACACCCATCCCGACTGTGACGGCCGCGCGTTGTCCCTGATCACCGACTGGTATGTGTGGGTGTTCTTCTTCGACGACCACTTCCTCGAACTGTTCAAGCGGACCCAGGACCGCGAGGGCGGCAAGGCCTATCTGGACCGGTTGCCCGCCTTCATGCCGATGGACCTGTCCACGCCCGTGCCGAAGCCGACGAATCCGGTCGAGGCGGGTCTCGCGGACCTGTGGGCGCGGACGGTGCCGTACATGTCGCGTGACTGGCGGGCACGGTTCGCCGAGAGCACGGAGAATCTGCTCAACGAATCCCTCTGGGAGCTCTCGAACATCAACGAGGGCCGGATCGCCAACCCCGTCGAGTACATCGAGATGCGCCGCAAGGTGGGCGGCGCGCCCTGGTCGGCGGGGCTCATCGAGTACGCGACGGGCGCGGAGGTTCCTCCGGCCGTCGCCGGTTCCAGGCCGCTGCGCGTCCTCAAGGAGACGTTCTCCGACGCCGTCCACCTGCGCAACGACCTCTTCTCGTACCAGCGGGAGATCGAGGACGAGGGTGAACTCTCCAACGGTGTGCTGGTACTTGAGAAGTTCCTCGGCTGCACCACGCAGGAGGCCGCGGACGCCGTGAACGACCTCCTGACCTCGCGGATGCAGCAGTTCGAGAACACGGCGCTGACCGAACTCGCCCCGCTGTTCGCGGAGACCGGGCTGCCCCCGAAGGAGTGCGCGGACGTCCTCGCGTACACCAAGGGACTCCAGGACTGGCAGTCCGGCGGGCAGGAGTGGCACATGGTGTCAAGCCGCTACATGAACAAGGGCGGCGCCACGCCCTCGCCGCTCGACGGCCCCACAGGGCCCGGCACATCGGCCGCCGGGATCAAGGCACTGATCGCCGCCACGGGTGCGGAGCGGCTGCGCGGCTACACCCACGTGCCCTTCCAGCGGGTGGGCCCCTCCCGGCTGCCCGACTTCAACCTGCCGTACGAGACCCGGCTCTCGCCCCATCTGGAGGCGGCGCGGCCCCGCGCCGTGGAGTGGGCGGACCGGATGGGCATGCTCGGGCCCCAGGCCGGAGTGCCGAGTTCGGACATCTGGGACGCGCGCAAGCTGTACGGCTACGACTTCCCGCTCTGCGCCGCGGGACTCCACCCGGACGCGGACCTCGAAGCTCTGGATCTGGGCTCGCAGTGGCTGACCTGGGGGACGTACGGGGACGACTACTTCCCCGTGGTCTTCGGCAGGCCCCGCGACCTGGCGGGCGCCAAGCTCTGCAACGAGCGGCTCTCGCTCTTCATGCCGCTGGACTTCGCCGACATGCCGGCGCCGACGTCCGCGATGGAGCGGGGCCTCGCGGACCTGTGGCGACGCACCGCGGCCCCGATGGACGAGGAGGCGCGCCGCACGCTGCGCACCGCCGTCGAGGTCATGACGGCCAGCTGGCTCTGGGAGCTGGAGAACCAGGCGCAGAACCGTATCCCCGACCCCGTCGACTACATCGAGATGCGCCGCCTCACCTTCGGGGCCCCGCTCACGACGACCCTGTGCCGTCTGGGCAACGGCCCGCAGGTCCCGCCGGAGATCTACCGGAGCGGCCCGATGCAGAGCCTGGAGAACGCGGCCGTCGACTACTCGGCCCTGATGAACGACGTCTTCTCATACCAGAAGGAGATCGAGTACGAGGGCGAGATCCACAACGGCATCCTCGTCGTCCAGAACTTCTTCGGCTGCGACTACCCGACGGCGCTCGGCATCATCGACGACCTGATGAAGTCCCGGCTGAGCCAGTTCCAGCACGTCGCGACCCACGAACTCCCCGTCATGTACGACGACTTCGCCCTGCCGCAGGAGACGCGGGACATCCTCGACGGCTATGTGCGCGAGCTGGAGAACTGGATGGCGGGCATCTACACCTGGCACCGCGACTGCCGCCGCTACCGCGAGGAGGACCTGTCGCACGGCCCGCTGCCTGCCCCCTCGGGACTCGGCATGGCGGCCGTACGCCCGGACTGGCTACGAGCCCCGTACGCGAGCCCCGCCCCTGACCGCGCGCTGCGAGCCGCGGGCTGACTATCCGGCTTCCCGCGGCTCCGGCAGGATCTGGCGCAGGCGTGGGGCGGGGTGGCGGTCCCGGCGCCACTCGCGGGGGTAGCCGACCGATACCTCCTGGAAGCGGACTCCGTCGTGCCAGGTGGTGCGGGGGATGTGCAGGTGGCCGTAGACGACGGCCGTCGCCTCGTACTTCACGTGCCAGTCGGCGGTCAGTTCGGTGCCGCACCACAGGGCGAACTCGGGGTAGTGCAGGATCCGGGTGGGGTCGCGCACCAGCGGCCAGTGGTTGATCAGGACCGTGCGGAGGCCGGGCGTCCGCCGGGCGAGCATCTCCTCGGTGAACGCCACGCGGGCGCGGCACCAGTCGTCGCGGCCCGGGTATGGGTCGGGGTGCAGGAGCACCTCGTCGGTGCAGACGACGCCCGCCGCGTACGCCGCCTTCAGAGCGTCCCGCTTCGTGTGCGTTCCTTCGGGGCGGAACGTGTAGTCGTAGAGCAGGAACAGCGGCGCCACGGTGACGGGGCCGCCGTCGCCGCGCCACACCGGGTAGGGGTCCTCGGGGGTCGCGGCGCCCAAGGAGCGGCACAGGTCCACGAGATAGCGGTAACGGGCCTCGCCGCGCAGCTGGTTCGGGTCGTCGCGTGGCGTCCACAGTTCGTGGTTGCCCGGTGTCCACACCACCTTGGCGAAACGGCCGCTGAGGGTGCGCAGCGCCCATTCGACGTCGGCCATGCGCTCGGCGGTGTCACCCGCGACGATCAGCCAGTCCTCGTCGGTCTCCGGGCGCAGGGACTCGAGGAACTTCCGGTTGTCGTCGTACGCGACGTGCAGATCGCTGATGGCGTACAACTTCGGGTCTTTCTCGGGCACTTGGGTCTCTCCGTGAGGCTGATCGACGCATTCGGTGGCCCTGCCGCCCGCTCCTCAGTGGTGTCCGTCCCCGCCGCCCTGCTGGATCTCCAGATACTCCTCGGGCGTCGCCTTGGGCACCTGCGCCGACGGACCGTACATGGCCCGCCCCAGGCGCGCCCGCATCCGCTCGCCCCGGGTGACCTTGCGTGCGACGCCGTGCTCGTCGACGGCCGGACCGATCTCGTACGGCTTGGGCTGCTCGTGTGCGGTCAGCTTGTACAACTCCCCCTGTGTGAGCGGCACATGGACCTCCACAAACTCACCGTGGGGCAGGCGTTTGATCGTGCCGCTCTCCCGGCCGTGCAGCGCCTTCTCTCGGTCACGGAGCTGGAGCCCCATGCACCATCGATGGGTCACGTAGAAGGCGAGGACCGGACCGGCGAAGCAGGCGATCCGCACGAACCAGGTGATCGCGTTGATGGAGAGATGGAAGTGCGTGGCCCAGATGTCGTTGCCGCCGCCGACCATCAGTACGGCGAACAGCGTGAGCCACGCCACGCCGAGCCCGGTGCGCACCGGGGCGTTGCGCGGCCGGTCCGCGATGTGGTGCTCGCGTTTGTCGCCGGTGACCCAGGCCTCGATGAACGGATAGACGGCGATGGCCATCAGGATGAGCGGGAAGAGCGAGAAGGGGATGAAGACGCCCAGTTCGAGCGTGTGCCCCCACGCGTTGATCTCCCAGCTGGGCATCACCCGGATCAGGCCTTCGGAGAAGCCCAGATACCAGTCGGGTTGAGCGCCCGTGGAGACCAGGTCCGGGCGGTAGGGCCCGATCACCCACACGGGGTTGATGGTGGCGACCGCGCCCATGAACGCCAGGACGCCGAAGACGAGGAAGAAGAAGCCGCCCGCCTTGGCGATGTAGATGGGCATGAACGGCGCCCCGACCACGTTCTTCTCGGTCTTTCCCGGCCCGGCGAACTGGGTGTGCTTGTGGTAGAAGACCAGGATCAGGTGGGCGACGACGAGCCCCAGCATGATCCCCGGCAGCAGCAGGACATGGACGCTGAAGAGCCGCGGAATGATGGCGTCGCCCGGGAACTCTCCGCCGAAGAGGAAGAAGGAGAGATACGTCCCCACCACCGGGACGGACAGGATCGCGCCCTGTGCGAAGCGGATGCCGGTGCCCGAGAGCAGGTCGTCCGGGAGCGAGTATCCGGTGAGGCCGGTGATGATTCCGAGGAACAGCAGCGTCCAGCCGAACAGCCAGTTGACCTCACGCGGCTTGCGGAAGGCGCCGGTGAAGAACACCCGCATCATGTGCACGAGCATGGCGGCGACGAAGACGATCGCGGCCCAGTGGTGGATCTGCCGGATCAGCAGACCGCCGCGCACCTCCATGCTGATCTCGACCGTGGACTCGAACGCCCGGGTCATCTGGATGCCCTTGAGCGGGGTGTAGACGCCGTCGTAGACGACCTCGGCGCCGCTCGGCTCGAAGAACAGCGTCAGCCAGACCCCGGTGAGGATCAGGATGAGGAAGCTGTAGAGGCAGATCTCCCCGAACATGAAGGACCAGTGGTCGGGAAAGATCTTGCGCATCTGGCTCTTGGCCAGCGTGTTGATGCCGAGGCGGCCGTCCGCCCAGTCGGCGACCCGCTCCCCCTTACCGGCGGGCTCCGGCCGTTTGCTTTCCCGGGTGTGCTCGACGCTTCCGCTCATTCGTCTCCCCCTCAGGCGGCTACCAGGTTAGATCAAGGGTTTCCCGGAGCCAACAGGCCCTGCCACACCGGTAGTTGACGATCATCGGATCTGCTGGTCAGCCCCGGTGAGGGTGGCCACGGCAGAGGGGCCGGGAATTCGATTGCCCGGCCGAGGTCCCGTATGAGACATTCGCCCTCCTCACGGCCCATCTCCTCAAGGAAGTCCTGAGCCGACCGCTCCCGCTCCTCGTCGAAGTGCTGTTCGTGCCCCTGCACGTTCACTCTCTGAGGAGTTTCTGTGTCCGAGATCCGCTGGATCCACTGGAGCGACGGCGATGCCGAGCACACCGCCCGCTGGCACACCGAGTCCGGAATGCCGGTACCCCGTCAGGTCGTCATGGCCGACGACCGCATGAACGCGTCCACCGCCCACCGCCTGGCCTGCGAAGGCACCGCCCTGCTGTGGCAGGGCGACTACCACCAGGCGCGCCAGCTGCTCCAGGCGATGGGTCGCCGCGTCGACCGCAAAGCCCCCTCGGCGGCCCCGTCACCCACGGCGGCCTTCCACCTCCAGCGCCGCGCCAGTGGCCACCGGGCCCGCGTGCTCGGCAGGCTCCTCGTGCCGCTGGGCGCGGACTACACGCTCGCCCTGCGCAGGGCGCCGGACATCCGGGCCGCCTGCGAGGAGGCGTACGGCCCGCCCCGGCCGACCCCTTCGGTGGTCTCCCTGCGGGAGCTGCTCGGTGTGCTCGGCGCGCACCAGTGGCGCACGAAGGGTGTGGACGTCCCCGCGCTCGACGCCCGGATCCACCCGCACTACGGGGTGTTCTCACCGGTCAGGGGCGAGTACGTCGACCTGGCGGCGCGGGCGCCGCTGCCCCGCCCCGCCTCGCACGGCGGACCCGCCTTCGACCTCGGCACCGGTACCGGTGTCCTCTCCGCCGTCCTGGCCCGGCGCGGAGTCCGCCGCGTCGTGGCCACCGACAACAACCCCCGCGCGGTGGCCTGCGCCCGCGCCAACATGAGCCGCCTCGGCCTGACGGGCCAGGTGGAGATCACCGCCGGCGACGCACTCTTCCCGCCGGGCCGCGCCGCCCTCGTCGTGTGCAACCCTCCGTGGCTCCCCGCGAAGCCGAGCTCGGCGCTTGAGCAGGGCGTTTACGATCCCAAGGGCACCATGCTCGACGCCTTCCTGACGGGCCTGGCCGCTCATCTGCTGCCCGGCGGCGAAGGCTGGCTGATCATGTCGGACCTGGCCGAGCACCTGGGCCTGCGCGCCCCCGGCGAACTCGGCTCGGCCTTCGCGGCGGCGGGCCTGCGGGTCGCCGCCCGCCTCGACACCCTGCCCCGGCACGCGCGGGCATCCGACCCCGAGGATCCCCTGCACGCGGCACGCGCGGCGGAGGTCACGTCGCTGTGGCGCCTGACGGCGGCCGGGCGGCCGGAGCGCTCTCCTGCTCCTCCACCTGCCGCACCAGATCGATCGCCCGCCCCAGGGTCGTGAGCCGCGCCTGAAGGCTCTCGCCCGCCGGGTAGAAGCGGACGGTGTCCACGCCCGCGCCACGCCACACCCTCAGCCGCTCGCGGACCATGTCCTCGGTGCCGATGAGGGTGGTGGCGAGGACCATGTCGTCGGTGATCAGGGCGGCGGCGCCGTCACGGTCGCCGGACTGCCAGCGCTCGCGGACCTCGGCGGCGATGTCGGCCCAGCCCTGCCTGCTGTAGGCGTTGTTGTAGTAATTGGTGGTGGCGGAGCCCATGCCGCCCAGACTGAAGGCGAGCTCCTTCTTGCGGCCCGCGACCATCGCGCGCAGCGCGTCCTCGTCTTCGGCGAAGGCCACTTCGGCGCCCTGGCAGATGTCCAGGTCGCCGCGGGTGCGGCCGGAGGCGGCCAGGCCCGCGTCGAGGTGGTCGAAGTAGGCCTCCTTCGCGCCCTCCGGGACGAAGCTGGTGCCCAGCCAGCCGTCGGCGATCTCGCCGGTCAGGCGCAGCATCTTGGGCGAGAGGGTGGCCAGATGGACGGGCAGTTCGTGTTCGGCGCGCATGGACAGACGCATGGGCTTGGCCTCGCCGCCGGGCAGCGGAAGCGTGAACTCCCGTCCCGCGTACGAGATCTTCTCCCCCGTGGCTGCCTGGCGGACGATCTCCACCGTTTCCCGCATCCGGGTGAGCGGCCGCGCGAACGGCACTCCGTGCAGGCCTTCGATCACCTGCGGTCCTGACGGGCCGAGCCCGAGGAGGAAGCGGCCCCCGGAGATGTTGGAGAGGGTGATCGCCGCGCGGGCGATGGCCGCCGGGGTGCGGGTGGCGAGCTGGATGATGCCGGAGCCGAGCAGGATACGTTCCGTGCGCGCGGCCAAGTAGCCGAGCGGGGAAGGCGCTTCGGCGCCCCACGCCTCCGCGACCCAGCAGATGTCCATCCCCAGCTTCTCGGCCTCGGTGACGAAGTCGACGGTCTCCCGCCAGTTCGGCCCGGACGCCTCGATGGTCGTCGACGTGCGCATCAGGCGCCCACCTCCGTGGAGTCGGCGCCCTCGGCCAGCTTCTTGATCGCGTCCAGCGTGGCGGTCATGTTCCGCTCGAACTCCCGCATCCGTACGTACACGATCTTCTGCTCCTTCTCCGGCATCCGGTCGATCGCGTACGACAGGCCCGAGCGGCCAGGTCCCATCTGCATCCATTGAGTCAGCTCGGTGCCGCCGTCGTCCGCCGCCGTGAGACTGAAACGCCAGACTGCGCTGGGGCGTTCGGGGTCCTCGACCGCCCAGGCGAACACGCGCGGGGCCTCGCACTCCACGACGAACGACGTGGTCTGCCACGCGCCGAAGGACACGTGCTCGCTGCGGCCGACGAACCGCGCTCCGAGCGCGGGCCACGCCGCGCCGTCCAGCCACTCGACCGACCGCAGCTCCGAGCTCAGCGTCGGCATCAGGCCGATGTCGGAGACGAGCTCCCACACGCGTTCTGGTGAAGCGGCGATCCGTGTGCGCACCTCGGCCGTCGGCTTGTCCGCGTAACGCGCACCTGTCCACTCCATCGGGGGTCGCCTCTCTGTTGTCCTGCTTACCTCTCTGACCACGAGAGTTGCGTAGATAGACTCACTCGTCAAGGGTGTGGGCCCCGACAGGGAGACGGGCGTTCAGCGGCTGAAGCGGTCCCGGATGTCCGGCCGTTCGGCCAGGCGTGCCGGGTAGCCGGGACCGATGCGCGCATGCGTGTCGTCGGCCGACATCGGCTCCTTGCAGTGGCCGCAGACCACCTCGGCCTCGGTCTCGTGTCCGCAGCGGTCGTGCTCGAAGACGACCGGCGCTCCCTCGTCACCGCTCAGCCAGCGGTTGCCCCAGCTGTTCATCACGGCGAGCACGCCGAAGAAGTCGCGGCCCTTCTCGGTGAGCACGTAGTCGTAGCGCACCGGCTCGCTCTGGTAGGCGCGCTTCTCCATGAGCCCCTCGTCGACCAGGCGGCGCAGCCGGTCGGTCAGGGTGTTGCGCGCGATGCCCAGCTCCTGCTGGAAGGCGTCGAACCGCTTGATCCCGTAGAACGCCTCGCGCAGCACGAGCGGGGTCCACCAGTCGCCCAGCAGGTCCATGGTGCGTGCGATGGAGCAGGGCCAGTTGGCAAAGGAGGTCCGCCTCATGCCGCAAGGATACGAGAAGGGGCGAGGCATCCCGGTGGGTCTCAGGACTGGACTCAGCAGCCCGCGGCGGGTGCGGGACCTGTCACGTGACGTTCGACGCAAACGCGGCGGGCCCGTTGTGGAGCGGCCCGTGCTGCTGATCAAGTGGCAGGAGCCATCGCGTCGTTCCGTATCAGCCCCGGAGGCTCCGTTGCTCTTCACATCCGTGGACGATGTCGCCACGCGGCTCGCCGATACGGGCTATCTGGCCTCGACGGCCGTCGCCACCACCGTCTTCCTGGCCGACCGCCTGGGCAAGCCGCTCCTCGTGGAGGGCCCGGCGGGTGTCGGCAAGACCGAGCTGGCCAAGGCCGTCGCCGAGGTCGCGGACGCGCGCCTGGTCAGGCTCCAGTGCTACGAGGGCGTGGACGAGTCCCGCGCGCTCTACGAGTGGAACCACGCCAAGCAGCTCCTGCGCATCACCGCGGGCCGCGACGAGAGCTGGGACGAGACACGCACGGACATCTTCAGCGAGGAGTTCCTGCTCCCGCGCCCGCTGCTCACCGCCATCCGCGGCAACGAGCCTAAGGTGCTCCTGATCGACGAGACCGACAAGGCGGACGTCGAGGTGGAGGGGCTGCTCCTGGAGGTCCTGAGCGACTTCCAGGTCACGGTCCCCGAGCTGGGCACCATCACGGCGACGCGCCGCCCCTTCACCGTCCTCACGTCGAACGCGAGCCGCGAGCTCTCCGAGGCGCTGCGCCGCCGCTGCCTCTTCCTCCACATCGGTTTCCCCGACGAGGAGTTGGAGCGCCGCATCGTGCGCCTGAAGGTGCCCGGACTCGACGAGGCCCTCGCACAGTCCGTTGTCCGCGTGGTCGGCGCGCTGCGCGCGATGGACCTGCGCAAGGTGCCTTCGGTCGCGGAGACCATCGACTGGGCCCGTACGCTGCTCGCCCTCGGCGCCGACTCCCTCGACGAGGACGTCGTGCGCGACAGCCTCGGCGTCGTCCTCAAGCACCAGGAGGACGTGCTGAAGGCGGCGGCCAAGCTGGACCTGGGCGCGGTGTGACCACCTCCTCGACCGGGGTCACGGAGCGGCTCACCGCGCTCGTGCAGGCGCTGCGTTCGCACGGCATCCGGATCGGTACGGGCGAGACGGTGGACGCCGGTCAGGCCATCGAGGCCCTCGGTCTCGCCGACCGGGAGCGGGTACGGGAGGGGCTCGCCGCCGCGCTGCTGCACAGCGAGGGGCAGCGGCCGGTCTTCGATCCGGTCTTCGACCTGTACTTTCCACGCGGGATCGGGGCTCCGGGGGTGCCGGACGGCTCAGGCGCCGGCTCAAGCGGCCGGGAGTTCGACAGGGACGACCTGCGTGAGCGTCTGGCCGCCGCGCTGGCCGCCAACGACCGGGCGCTCCTTGCCCAGTTGGCGGCCGAGGCGGTCGACGGCATGGGCGGATACGGGACGCGCCCCGGGTCGGGAGGTACCGGCGGTTCGGACGGGTGGTCGTCGCACCAGACGCTCTCCCGGCTCCGACCGGAGACCCTGCTGGCCCGGATCCTGGCCGGTATCCGCCAGGGAGCGGCCGAAGGGGAGCCCGCCGAGGGCGGGTTCACCGACGGCGAGTTCACCGAGGGCGAGTTCACCGACCGTCTCACCGCCGACGAGATCCGCCGCCGCATCGAGGACTTCCGCGCACTCGTGGGCTCCGAAGCGCGCCGCCGGGTCGCCGAACGGCGCGGCGCTGACGAGATCGCGCGGCGGGCCATAGCCCCGACGGCCGACCGGGTCGACTTTCTCATCGCGGGCCGCGCCCAGCTCGACGAACTCCGCAGAGCAGTCCAGCCGCTGGCCCGCAAGCTGGCGACGCGCCTCGCCGCGCGCCGCCGCCGCGCCGCCCGCGGCCACATCGACCTGCGCCGAACACTGCGCGGCTCCTTGTCCACGGGCGGCATCCCGATGCGCCCGGTCCTGCGGCGGCGCCGCCCCGCACGCCCCGAACTGGTCCTGCTGTGCGACGTGTCCGGCTCGGTGGCGGGCTTCGCCAACTTCACGATGCTGCTCGTCCAGGCGCTGCACGACCAGTTCAGCAAGGTCCGGGTCTTCGCCTTCGTCAACCGCGTCGACGAGGTGACCGACCTCATCGCGCGCGGCACCGCCGACCCCGAGGGTCTGGGCAGCCGCATCATCTCGGGAGCGGCGGTCACCGGCCACCACGGCAGCAGCGACTACGGCTCCGCCCTGGGCGAGTTCGCCGAGCGCTACACCGAAGCGGTCACCTCGCGCTCCACGGTCTTCGTACTCGGCGACGCCCGCACGAACATGAGCGACCCGAACGTCCCCGCCCTGCGCACCGTCGCGTCCCGCGCCCGCCAGGTGTACTGGCTCAACCCGGAGCGCCGCGCCCAGTGGCAGACGGGCGACTCGGCGGCCGGCACCTACGCCGAGCTGGTGGAGATGTACGAGTGCCGCAACGCCCGGCAGCTCAGTGCGCTGATCGGGCGTCTGCTGCCTGTCTGAGCCGGAGCGCGGCCGACCGTAAGCTGGCCGGGCGGGATGTCGGTGGTCGGCGGAAGTGGCGAGGAGGACGCGCGTGGCAGGCGACGGGCTCGACGGGCTCAAGGAGGAGATCCGGGCTCGGATCGGCGAGGTGCGGGGCGAGCTCGTCGGGCTCAGTCGGCGTATTCACGCCCATCCGGAGATCGCGTTCGAGGAGCGGCGGGCCGCGGGGTGGTGTGCGGATGTGCTGCGCGGGCACGGCTTCGCGGTGACCGCTCCGGCGTACGGGCTCGAGACCGCCTTCGAGGCGACGCTGGGGTCGGGCCCCGTGACCGTCGCGCTTGCCTGCGAGTACGACGCGCTGCCCGGCATGGGGCATGCCTGCGGGCACAATCTGATCGCTGCGGCTGGCGTGGGGGCCGCCCTCGGGCTTGCTCCGGTCGTCGCTCAACTCGGGCTCACTGTACGTGTGTTGGGGACACCCGCAGAGGAGAGCGGGGCCGGGAAGGCGTTGCTGCTCGACGCCGGGGCGTTCAAGGGGGTCGACGCGGCGATGATGGTGCACCCGTGTCCGTTCGAGGTCGCCGACTTCCATTCGTACGCGATGGGGGCGCTCTCGGTGGAGTACACGGGGAAGTCCGCGCACGCCGCGCTCAACCCTCAGGACGGGCGGAACGCGGCCGACGCGCTGACCGTGGCGCAGGTGGCCCTCGGGCTGCTCCGGCAGCAGTTGCCCGGGGAGTGGAAGGTGCACGGCATCACCACCAAGGCGGGGACGGCGCTCAACGCCATTCCCGAGCGGGCAAGCGCCGCGTACGCGCTGCGGACGCCGTCGGTGGAGGAACTGCGCGAGCTGCGGGAACGGGTGGCGGACTGCTTCCGGGCGGGGGCGCTGGCGGCAGGCTGCGCGGTGGAGCTCGAACAGCCCGCGCCCGACTATCTCGACTTCCGGTCCGATGCCGCTCTGGTCGCACTGTGGGAGGCGAACGCCCGCGCTCTTGGGCGCCCCGAACCGCAGCGGCGCGGTCCCTTCGCCTCGACCGACATGGGCAACGTCTCGCACGTCGTGCCGTCGATCCACCCCGTGCTCGACATCAGCGGGGGCGGCTGCGGCCCGCACCAGCCGGAGTTCGCCGCCGCGGCCGCCACTCCGGCCGCCGAACAGGCCATGGTCGACGGGGCCGTGGGGCTCGCGTGGACGGCCGCAGACTTCGCCGCCAGCCGCACTTAGAGGCCCTAACAAAGGCGTCGGACGTGGCGGTGGGTGATCAGGCAGACGGCGAGGCCGAGGAATGCTTCGTGGATGTCGTCGCGTCTCTCCCAGCGGATGCGTAGGCGGCGGAAGCCGTGGAGCCAGGCGATCGTGCGCTCGACGACGTAGCGGAAGACGCCCAGGCCGGTGCCGTGCGGCTCGCCCCGTTTCGCGATCACGGGGCGGATCCCGCGCTGCCAGAGCAGGCGGCGGTACTTGTCGTGGTCGTAGCCGCGGTCGGCCAGCAGGGCATCCGGGCGCCGACGAGGTCTGCCGACCTGGCCTGCGACGGCGGGGATCTTGTCGAGCAACGGCTCGAGTTGGGTGACGTCGTTGCGGTTTCCGCCGGTCAGCGACACCGCGAGCGGGATGCCCTGGCCGTCGACGATGAGGTGGTGCTTGCTGCCCGGCCGTGCGCGGTCGACCGGGCTCGGCCCGCTTTTGGGCCCCGCCGGGCGGCCCGCACGTGCGAGGAGTCGATCACCGCCCGCTCCCAGTCCAGCTGGTTCTTCGACCGCAGCTTCTCCAGCAGCAGCACGTGCAGCTGGTCCCACACACCGGCCTCGTTCCAGGCCGCCAGGCGCCGCCAGCAGGTCATGCCCGAGCCGAAGCCGAGCTCCTGGGGCAGGTACTCCCACTGGATGCCGGTGTGCAGGACGAAGAGGATCCCGCACAGCGCCTGCCGGTCCGGCACCCGCGGTCTGCCCTCGACCTTCTTCGGCCCCGGCGTCGGCAGCAACGGCTCGACCAGCGACCACAGTTCATCTGACACGATCCACGGCCGCGACTGACGGGTTCCCATACCCAGACCTACGAGGAAAAGGACCGACCGTCTCATGATCAGCAGCTTTCGTTAGAGCCAGTTAGCCGCCTCGCGGTGCGGGTGCGGGTGCGGGTGCGGGTGCGGGTGCGGGTGCGGCGCCCTTTACGGGCGCCTGTCGGCGCATTTTCGCCGACGCCCCTCGGACGCCGAGCGCCTTCGCGGGCGCCTTCGGAATCAGCCCCGCTCAGCCGCCTTCGCGGGGGCCGTGGCGAAGGCCTCTTTGGACAGCGCCGTGGGCGCCTTCGCGTTCATCGTCGGTACGACCACCGGGGAGCCGTCGCCCGGTGCGCGGAGGATGTCCGCCTCGATTCCGTACAGCTCCTTGACCAGCTCGGCGGTCACCACATCGCGGGCCGGGCCGTTCGCGACGATCTTGCCCGCGTTCATGGCGATGACGGTGTCGGCGTAGCGCGCGGCGCTCGCCAGGTCGTGCAGGACCATGACGACGGTGCGGCCCGCGGCGGCCACCTCCCGTACCAGGGACAGGACTTCGACGGCGTGGCCGAGGTCCAGGGCGCTGGTCGGCTCGTCGAGGAGCACGATCGGCGTCTGCTGTGCGAGGACCATCGCGAGCCAGCAGCGCTGCCGCTGGCCGCCGGAGAGGTGGTCGAGGCGGCGCGCCGCGAGGTCCGTGGTGCCGGTGGCTTCGAGGGCCTCGCGCACGGCGGCCTCGTCCTCGCGCGACCACTGGCGGAACAGGCCCTGGTGGGGGTGGCGGCCGTAGCGGACGAGTCCGGCGACGGTGACCGCCTCGGGGGCCTGTGGGGACTGGGCGAGCAGCGCGATGCGGTGGGCGGCGCGGCGCTGGGTGAGCCGCCACACGTCGTCGTCCCCGGCGCGCACCGTGCCCGAACTCGGCTTGTGGAGCCGGGCGATGGAGCGCAGCAGCGTCGACTTTCCGCAGCCGTTGGGGCCGACGATGGCGGCGACCTGTCCGCTGGGGATGGTCAGGTCGACGCCGTCCACGGCGGCCGTGTGGCCGGGGTAGCCGGAGGTGAGCGCCTCGACGGTCAGTTGCACGGGGGTCAGGCCTTTCCGGTCTGCTGCTCTGAGTTCTTGCCGAAGAGGACCCAGAGGAGGAAGGGTCCGCCAAGGACGCTGGTGATGACGCCGACGGGGATCTCCACGGGGGCGACGACGCGGCCGAGCGCGTCGGCGGCGCCCACGAGGGCCGCCCCGACCAGGGCCGAGCCGATGATCGGGACTCGGGTCGGGCCGCTGAGCCGGCCGGCGACGACGGGCGCGGCGAGCGCGACGAACGCGATCGGCCCTCCGATGCCGACGGCCACGCCGGACAGGGCGACGGCGAGCGCGAGGGTCACGGCGCGGACGCGGCGGACGTTGACGCCGAGGGTAGCCGCCATGTCGTCGTCGAACCGCAGGAGTTGGAGGCGGCTGCCGGCGACGAGGGACAGCGGGACCAGGATGAGCAGGACGATCGACAGGGGTGTGCCGACGCTCCAGTCACGGCCGCTGAGCGAGCCGACGGTCCAGAGGAAGACGCCGCCCGCGGTGTTGTCGTTCTCGCGGGACATGACGAGGTCGGTGACGGCGCCGATGACGGTGGAGACGCCGATGCCGACGACGAGGATCCGGTACCCCCCGCTACCCGCGCCGCCCGCGCAGGCGACGACGACCATGGCCGCGGCGGCGGCTCCCAGCGGCCCGAGCCACCAGTCGCCGATCATCCCGGTGGACGATCCGACGACGGAGGCGACGACGGCCGCGGTGGCGCCTTCGTTGACGCCGATGATGTCGGGAGTGGCGAGGCGGTTGCCCGCGAGCGTCTGGGTCAGGCACCCGGCGATGCCGAGCGCCGCGCCGACCATGAGCCCCACGGCGATCCGTGGAAGCCGGAAGTCCTGGACCAGCATGACGGTGGCGGAGTCTCCGGTTCCGAGCAGTCCGGAGAGGCTGTCGGAGAAGCTCATCCCGGTGGAGCTCGCGAAGGTGGCGAGCGAGACGACCGCCGCGATCACCAGCGTGAGCCCGACGGCGGCGAGGGCGCTGCGGTAGGGGAAGAGCCAGGAGAAGGTCCCGACGCGTACGGCGGTGGAGTCGGGCGGGGTGATGTCGGCGGGCCCGGAGCCGGGCGTGCGTTCCGTGGTCACGCGGCGACCCCCGCCGTGGACATCCGCCGCGAGCGGGCGATCCAGATCAGCAACGGGCCGCCGATGAAGGCGAGAAGCACACTGACCGGGGTCTCCCAGGGGCGGATCACGACCCTGGCGAGAAGATCTGCGGCGATCATCACGTTCGCGGCGACCAGCGCGGAGAGCACCAACTGGCCCGCCATCCGGGGGCCGGTGACGGCACGCGCGGCGTACGGCGCGAGGAGGCCGAGGAAGGCGATGGGTCCGGCGAGGGCGACCGCCGAGCCCGCGAGGAGGGTCACCGCCGCCGCCACGATCAGGCGGATCCGCCCAGGGTGGTGCCCGAGGGAGCGTGCGCTGTCGTCGCCGAGCGCGAGGGCGGAGAGCGGGCGTACGCAGCAGAAGGCGATGAGCAGCCCGACCGCGATCAGCGGGATCAGGGGGTACGTCTCGGACGTCTTGATGCCGGCCAGCGAGCCGATGGTCCAGTAGCGGTAGGTGTCGAAGGTTGCCTGCTCACCAAGGAGCACGTACGACGTCATGCCGTGGAAGGTCGCGCCGAGCGCCGATCCGGCGAGCACGAGCCGCAGCGGGGAGCCCGCGGCCCGGCCTGACGCGGCGAGCAGCAGCACCACCGCGCTCGCGGCCATGCCGCCGACCAGGGCCCACACCAACACGCCGTACGCCGACGTCACTTCGAAGTAGGTGAGGCCGATCACGACGCCGAGCGCCGCGCCCGAGTTGACCCCGAGGAGGCCCGTCTCGGCGAGCGGGTTGCGTGTGACGGCCTGGAGGAGGCAGCCCGCCGCGCCGAGGGCGACACCGACCAGGACGCCGGCGAGCGTACGCGGAAGGCGTACGTCCATCACGGCGAGCCGTATCTGGGCGTCGGCCCGCGCGGACGGGTCCCCGGTGAGGAAGTCCAAGGCGCGGCCCATCGGCGTCGACCCGGACCCGACCAGGAGCGAAAGGAGGCCGAGCAGCAGGAGCAGGACAACAAGGGCGGCAGCCGCCCACAGCGTGGGGCGATGCGACTTCGCCAAGCCCGGTATGGGAGGTCTGGATCCGGACGTTGGGACCCGCCCCTCTTGCGCAACCAACATGAAGTTAGCCTAACCTAACCTTGACCTGGAGCCCCGAGTCGGGGTGGCGGCGAACTCCCTGTTCATTCAGGGGTACTTCGCCATGCCCCGACACGGCCAGGGATGACCCTTATGTCCGGACTGACCCCCGGACTCTGAAGCATGGAGACACGGACATGTCCTCGAACCACTCCCCGCGCACCCGGCTGACCGCGGTTGCGGCCATCACTCTGGCCTCCGCGCTCGCCCTCTCCGCCTGCGGTTCGGACTCGTCCGACGATTCCGGCTCCGGTGACAAGGCCAAGAACGCCGCGAAGGTCACCGTCACCGACGCCTCCGGTGCGGAGGTAAAGGTTCCGGCCAACCCCGAGAAGGTCATCGCGCTCAGCGAGATGGACCTGGACTCCGCCCTCGCCCTGAAGGTCAAGCCCGTCGGTCTCTCCGCGGGCAGAGGCCAGAAGGGCGCCCCCGAGTACCTGGCCGACCAGGCCAAGGGCATCCCGGTCGTGGGCGCGGTCACCGGCCCCGACATCGAGAAGGTCCTCCAGGCCAAGCCGGACGTCATCCTCGCCGGGCAGCTCGCCGACCAGCAGGTGCTCAAGCAGCTGAAGGCGATAGCCCCGACGGTCGTCACGATCGACAGGACCAAGGACTGGAAGAAGTCCCTGGAGATCACCGGCAAGGTGCTCGGCAAGTCCAACGAGGCGAGCGCGTTCCTCAAGGACTACGACACCAAGGCCGCCGCCGTGAAGAAGAACCTCGGCGACAACGCGGGCGCGAGCGTCTCCGTGGCGCGCTACTCCGCCAAGGGCACCGCCGTCATGCAGCAGGGCGTGTTCATCTCCGACGTCCTGAAGGACCTCGGCTTCAAGCGGCCCGGCATCCAGAACAAGAAGGGCGAGGGCCACTCGACGCCGCTCAGCGACGAGGACCTCAAGCAGATCGACGCCGACTGGCTGTTCATCGGCACCCTCGCCTCCGCAGGGCCTGACGCCGACCTCTTCAAGGAGCTGAAGGGCAAGGCCGCGTACAAGCAGCTCGACGCGGTCAAGAAGAACCACACCACCGAGATCGACGGCTCGAAGTGGACCAGCCTGGGTGGCGCGCAGGCCGCCGTCTCCGTCCTTCAGGACGTCGAGAAGGCGATGGGCAAGTGACCTCCGGCATAACCGACCCCGAGCTCGCGGGGCGGGTGGCCCTGGTCACCGGCGCGGGCCGGGGCATCGGACAGGCCGTGGCCCGCGCGCTCGCCGAGCGCGGCGCGCGGGTCGTGGCCGCCGACCTGTCGCCCGACGTCAAGGACCAGGACGCCGAGGAGCGGACGTCGGGCGGCCGCATCACCGGCATGGTCCTCGACGTCACCGACGCGGCGGCCGTGGACGCGGCGTTCGAGGAAGTCGAGCGCACCGCGGGGCCGTTGGACATCCTGGTGAACGTGGCGGGCATCCTGCGGCCCGCCCCGGTCGTCGAACTCACCGACACCGACTGGGCGGAGACCTTCGCCGTCAACACGAACGGCGTCTTCCACACCTCGCGCGCCGCGGCCCGCCGCATGACCGCGCGGGGCAAGGGGGCCATCGTGACGGTCGGCTCGAACGCCGCCGGGGTACCCCGCACCCAGATGGCCGCCTACGCCGCGTCCAAGGCCGCCGCCACGATGTTCACCAAATGCCTCGGCCTTGAGGTCGCCCGCGACGGCGTGCGCTGCAACGTCGTGTCGCCCGGCTCCACGCACACCGACATGCAGCGGCAGCTGTGGACGGGCGACCACGAGCAGGCCGCCGCCCGTGTCATCGACGGCGACCCGGACTCGTACCGGGTCGGCATTCCGCTCGGCCGGATCGCCGACCCCTCCGACATCGCCGACGCGGTCGCCTTCCTGGTCTCCGACCGGGCGAGGCACATCACCCTGCACGACCTGTACGTGGACGGCGGCGCCACCCTGCGCGCCTGAAAGCCGCGCCGCCCTCCCCTACTTGACGAGGAGTCATCCGTGACACCCCCCAACGACGTGGTCGCAGACGCCGCCCCCACCACCCCCGGGGCCGTCGGCGCGGCGACCGCGCTGCTCGACGCCTACCGACCCGGCGACACCCGGTTCTTCGCGTCGCCCACCCGCACCCTCCTCGCCCACGGCACGGCCGCCGAAGTCCCGCACGACGAGCGGCCGTTGACGGAGCGGGTCGCCGCCACCCTCGACGCGCAGCTGCGCGCGGGCAACCAGGCCCCGGTCGTCGTGGGCACCATCCCCTTCGACCCGGCCGAGCCCGCCGTGCTCGCCGTGCCCGAAGCGGCACGCTGGGCGCCCGCGTTGCGCACCGACCCGCTGGTCGCGCTGCCCACCGAGCCGCCCGCCACGGCCGGCGGCTGGCAGGTGCGCGAGGTTCCCTCGGGCGAGGAGTACGCCGCTTCGGTGGAGGCCGCCGTGACGCGCATGAAGAGCGGCGAGTTCGACAAGGTCGTCCTCGCCCGCACCCTGGAGCTGTCCACGGACGGTCCGCTGGACCTGCCCGCGATGCTCCAGCGCCTGGCCCGCCGCGACCCGCGCGGCTACTCCTTCGCGGTGCCCTCGGGCGCGGGCCGCACCCTCCTCGGCGCCAGCCCGGAGCTGCTCGTCTCGCGGCAGGGCAACCGTCTGACCGCCAATCCCCTGGCCGGTTCGACGCCCCGCTCGGCGGACCTCGCCGAGGACGTGCGCCGGGCGGCCGCGCTGCTCGAATCGGCGAAGGACCTGCACGAGCACGCCGTCGTCGTGGACGCCGTACACAAGGCCCTCGCCCCGTTCTGCACCGACCTCGACGTGCCCGAGCGGCCCACCCTGGTCCGCACCGCCACCATGTGGCACCTGTCGACGACCATCACCGGCGAGCTCGCCGAACCGGCCACCTCCGCCCTGGAGCTGGCCACCGCCCTGCACCCGACTCCGGCTGTCTGCGGTACCCCTACCGGGCACGCCCGTGACGTGATCGGCGAGCTCGAACCCTTCGGCCGCGGGCACTACACCGGAATGGTGGGATGGAGCGACGCACGCGGCGACGGCGAGTGGGTCGTCACGATCCGCTGCGCGGAGGCCGAGGAGACCGAGAGCGGCACCGGACGGCTGCGGCTCTTCGCGGGCGCGGGCGTCGTGGCGGAATCCTCGCCGGAGGCCGAACGCGCCGAGACGGGCGCCAAGTTCCGTACGTTCCTGGACGCGGTGGGGGTCGACCGATGACGACGGCAACAACTCGCGCAGACGCGCCGCGTATCCCGGAGGTCTTCGCCGAGCGCTATCGCGCCGCCGGGTACTGGCGCGGCGAGACCTTCGGCGGCATGCTCCGCGAGCGCGCCGACGCGCACCCCGCGCGGGTCGCGATCACCGACGGGGAGCGGAACTGGACGTACGGCGAACTCGACGTGCGCGCCGACCAGTTGGCGGCGGGATTCGCCGCACGCGGCATCTCCAAGGGTGACCGGGTCGTCGTCCAGCTGCCGAACGTCGCCGAGTTCTTCGAGGTGATCTTCGCGCTCTTCCGGATCGGCGCCCTGCCGGTCTTCGCGCTCCCCGCGCACCGCGAGACGGAGATCCACTACTTCTGCGAGTTCACCGAGGCCGTCGCCTACGTCATCCCGGACCGGCTCGGCGGCTTCGACCACCGTGACCTCGCGACCAAGGTCCGCGCCGAAGTCCCCACGCTGCGCGACGTGTTCGTGGTGGGCGACCCGGGCGAGCACACGGCCCTGTCCGACGTGCCGCGCGAGCCGATCGAGATCGACGGGCCCGCCCCGTCCGACCTCGCGTTCCTTCAGCTGTCGGGCGGCAGCACCGGCGTGCCCAAGCTGATCCCCCGCACTCACGACGACTACATGTACTCGCTGTGGGGCTCGAACGAGATCTGTGGCGTGACGGAGGACTCCGTCTATCTCGTGGCGCTGCCCGCGGCCCACAACTTCCCGCTGTCGTCGCCGGGTTCGCTGGGCCTGCTGTACGCGGGCGGCCGTGTCGTGATGTGTCCGCAGCCCGACCCGGACACCGCGTTCCCGCTCATCGAGCGGGAACGCGTGACGATCACCGGTCTCGTCCCGCCGCTGGCGCTCGTGTGGACGGACGCGGGGCGCAGCACTCCGTACGACATCTCCAGCCTGGAGGTGCTCCTCGTGGGTGGCGCGAAGTTCAGCGAGTCGGCAGCGCGCCGGGTCGCTCCCGCCCTCGGCTGCACCCTCCAGCAGGTCTTCGGGATGGCCGAGGGCCTGGTCAACTACACGCGGCTCGACGACCCGGCGGAGACGATCGTCACCACGCAGGGCCGCCCGATCTCCCCGGACGACGAGATCCGCATCGTCGACGACCTCGACCAGGAGGTCCCGGACGGTGAGGCGGGCCATCTGCTGACCCGCGGCCCGTACACCATCCGCGGCTACTGGCGCGCCCCCGAGCACAACGCACGCTCGTTCACCGCCGACGGCTTCTACCGAACCGGCGACATCGTGAGCCGCACCCCCACCGGACATCTGGTGGTGGAAGGGCGTGCGAAGGACCAGATCAACCGCGGCGGCGAGAAGATCGCGCCGGAGGAGGTCGAGAACATCATTCTCGCCCACCCCCACGTCCACGACGTGTCGGTCGTCGCCGTCCCCGACGAGTATCTCGGCGAGCGGACCCTCGCGTACGTGATCCTGCGCGCGGACACCGAACCGCTGAAGCCCGTCGTCATCAAGAAGTTCGTACGGGAGCGCGGGCTCGCCGCGTACAAGGTGCCCGACCGGGTCGAGTTCGTGACCGCCTTCCCGCAGACCGGCATCGGCAAGATCAGCAAGAAGGACCAGCGGACGACCGCCGCGACTCCGGGCAGCTGACCCCTGTCACCAGCTCCGGGCGGCTGACCTCCGCCCGGCAGCGCCCGTTCCACCCAGCTCCCTTGAGTTCCCGAAAGGCCCCACCATGGCGCTCCCCGCCGTCACGCCGTACCCGATGCCCTCGCCCGAGGAGCTGCCCGACAACCGGGTCGCGTGGACCGTCGACCCGCAGCGGGCGGTGCTGCTCGTCCATGACCTGCAGAACCACTTCCTGACCGCCTACACCCCCGACACCTCGCCGACCACCGAACTCCTCGCGAATGTCGGCGAGTTGGCGAAGGCGGCGCGCGCGTCCGGCATTCCCGTCCTGTACTCCGCGCAGCCGGGCGGCCAGTCGCCGGCCGAGCGCGGCCTTCAGCAGGACTTCTGGGGCCCTGGGCTGCCCGACGACGAGCACGCGAAGGCGATCGCGGGCCCGGTCGCGCCGGAGCCCGGCGACACTGTGCTCACGAAGTGGAAGTACAGCGCTTATGTCCGTACCGACCTCGAGGAGCGCATGCGCGAGGCGGGCCGGGACCAGATCGTCATCGTCGGCGTCTACGCGCACATCGGCGTCCTGATGACGGCCTGCGACGCGTGGATGCGTGACGTGCAGGCGTTCGTCGTCGCGGATGCCGTGGCCGACTTCTCCCGCGAGGAGCACGACATGGCGCTGCGCTACGCTGCCGGCCGGTGCGCGGTCGTCACCACCACCGACGCGGTTCTGAAGGGGATCTGACATGGCGCTCAGCGTGGAACTCATACGGGCCGACGTCGCCGATGTCCTGGGCGAGGACCCGGCCGACATCCCCGTCGACGAGAACCTCGTCGACTACGGCCTCGACTCGGTGCGCATCATGTCGCTCATCGAGCGCTGGCGCCGCGAGCACGACATCACGGCCACCTTCGTGGACCTGGCCGAGCAGCCCGCCATCGAAGCCTGGGCGCCGCTCCTGGGAGCCTCCGCATGAGGCTCACCGCTGCCCAGTCGGGCATGTGGTTCGCGCAGGCGCTCGACCCCGGCAGCCCGGCCCAGAACACTGCCGAGTGCCTGGAGATCCACGGGCCCATCGACCCGTCGGCGTTCGCGCGGACACTGCGTCAGGTGGTGTCCGAGGCCGACGCGTTGCGCGTGAGGATCATCGAAGGGGCCGACGGACCCAGCCAGTTGGAGGTCGCCGACCCGACGCTTCCGCTGAAGGTGCGCGATCTGCGCGCCGCCTTTGACCCGGACGCCGAGGCGCAGGCCTGGATGCGCGAGGACCTGGCCACGCCGTTCGACCTGGCGGCCGGGCCGCTGTTCGCGCACGCGCTGTTCCGCGTCGGCGACGAGCGCTGGCTGTGGTACCAGCGGGTGCACCACATCGTGATGGACGGCTTCGGCTACTCGCTGCTCGCACGGCGCACCGCCGAGGTCTACACCGCGCTCGCCGCGAGAAACGAGCCGGGCGAGAGCCCCTTCGGGCGGCTAGAGGACCTGGTCGCCGAGGACACCGCGTACCGCGCTTCGGAGACGTTCGAGACGGACCGCCGCTACTGGGACGGCGCCTTCGCCGACCGCCCCGACGCCCCCAACCTGGCCGGGCGCACCGCGCTGCCGTCCCGCACCTTCCACCGCCGCAGCGCCCGCCTCTCCCCCGAGGCGACCGCGCGGCTGCGGGAGTCGGCGTCCTCGATGCGGGCGACCTGGCCCGAGGTTCTCGTCGCCGCGCAGGCCCTGTACGTCTCCCGGGCCACCGGGTCCGCCGAGGTGGTGCTCGGCCTGCCGATGATGGGCCGGATGGGTTCGGTTGCCCTTCGCGTGCCCGGCATGGTGATGAACGTGCTGCCGCTGCGGCTCACCGTGACCCCGCAGGCCACCTTCGCCGAGCTGACCCGGCAGGTCGTGCTCGGCATCCGCGCCGCCCGCCGCCACCAGCGCTACCGCTACGAGGACATCCGCCGCGACCTCGGCCTCCTCGGCGAGAGCCGGTCCCTGGTCGGCCCGCTGGTCAACGTCATGCCGTTCGACTACGGCCTGACCTTCGCGGGCGCCCGCACGGACGCCCACAACCTGTCGGCGGGCCCGGTCGACGACCTCACGGTCAACGTCTACGACCGCGCCGACGGCAGCGGCCTGCGCATCGACTACGACGGCAATCCCGCCCTGTACGAGCCGGAGGAACTCGGCGTCCACCAGGCGCGCTTCATGGAGCTCCTGGAGCGCATCGCCGACGCGGGGCCGCACACTCCGCTGGCCGAGCACACGATCGCACGGCGCATTGAACTCTCCCTGGTCACCGAGGAGTTCAACGCCACCGCGCACCCGGTACCGCCCACCACGCTGATCGGACCCATCGAGGGCCAGGCCGTCCGTACCCCGGACGCCACCGCCCTGGTCTTCGGCGACCAGGAGCTGACGTACGCCGAGCTGAACGCCCGCGCCAACCGGCTCGCTCACCATCTCATCGAGGTCGGCGTACGTCCGGGCGCGCTCGCGGCAGTCGCCGTGCCCCGCTCCCTGGACCTGGTGATCACGCTCCTCGCCGTGCTGAAGGCGGGCGGCGCCTATCTCCCGCTGGATCCGGACTATCCGGCGGACCGGCTCGCGTACATGCTGGAGGACGCGGGCCCTGCCTGCGTGATCGCCGACCGTGCCGACCGGGTGCCCGCGTCGGGTGTGCCGCTGGTCGCCCTGGACAGCCTGGACACGACGCCGTACGGCTCGTACGACCCGCCGCGCGCGCTCACTCCGCACCACCCCGCCTACGTCATCTACACGTCCGGGTCGACCGGCCGACCCAAGGGCGTCGTCGTGCCGCACTCGGCGATCGACAACCGGCTGCGCTGGATGCAGGCGACGTACGAACTCACCGCTGGTGACCGGGTGTTGCAGAAGACGCCGTCCGGGTTCGACGTGTCGGTGTGGGAGTTCTTCTGGGCACTGCGGGTGGGCGCGACGCTCGTCGTCGCCGAACCGGGCGGCCACAAGGACCCGGCGTATCTGGCGCGCGTCATCCGCGAACAGGGGGTCACCGTATGCCACTTCGTGCCGTCGATGCTCCAGGTGTTCCTCTCCGAACCGTCGGCGGCGGACTGCGCGGGCGGCCTGCGGCACGTCTTCTGCAGCGGCGAGGCGTTGCCGCGCGAGACGGTGCGGGAGTTCGGGCGCGTGCTCGACGGCGTCCCGCTGCACAATCTGTACGGCCCGACCGAGGCGGCCGTCGACGTGACGTACCACCCGTGCGACACCGACGCGACAGGCCCGGTGCCGATCGGCAGGCCCGTCTGGAACACGCGCCTGTACGTCCTGGACGCGGCGCTCCAGCCGTGCCCGCCCGGCATTCAGGGCGAGTTGTACCTGGCGGGCACCCAGCTGGCAGCTGAGTACCTGGGGCGCCCCGAACTGACCGCGTCCCGTTTCGTCGCCGACCCCTACGGTCCGCCCGGCACCCGCATGTACCGCACGGGCGACCTGGCGCGCTGGACCGAGCACGGCGAGATCGAGTACCTGGGCCGCACCGACCACCAGGTGAAGCTGCGCGGCCTGCGCATCGAACTGGGCGAGATCGAGGCTGAGTTGGCCGCCGATCCGGCGGTGGGCGCGGCCAGTGTCCTGGTCCGCGAGGACCGGCCGGGCGACCAGCGGCTCGTCGGGTACGTGACGCCCTCCGAGACCGGAGCCGTCCCCGCCCCCGATCCCGAGGAGCTGCGCGCCAGGCTCGCGCGCACGCTGCCCGATTACATGGTGCCGGGCGCGATCCTCGTCCTCGACGACTTCCCGCTCAGCCCGAACGGCAAGCTGGACCGGCGCGCCCTGCCCGCCCCCGCCTTCGAGGGGTCCGGCGACGGCGGCCGGGTGCCGAGCGGCCACCGCGAAGAGACCCTCACGCGCCTCTTCGCCGAGGTCCTCGGTGTGTCCCAACTCGGCGTGGACGACGCCTTCTTCGACCTCGGCGGCACCTCGCTCCTGGCGGCCCGCCTGGTAGCCAGGGTCCGCGACACGCTGGGCGCCGAGCTCACCATCGGCACGCTCTTCCAGGCGCAGACCCCTGCGGCGCTCGCCGCCCACCTGGACGCGGACCACCATGAGGCCGACCACGCCCTCGACGTGCTGCTTCTGCTGCGCGCGGGCGGCGACCGCACCCCGCTGTTCGCGTTCCACCCTGCGGGCGGCATGAGCTGGTGCTACTCGGGGCTGCTGTCGCGGCTCGACCCGGGACAACCGGTGTACGGCCTCCAGGCGCGCGGCCTGCACGGCGAGGGTGAACTCCCGGCCACGATGGAGGAGATGGCGACGGAGTACGTGGACGCGCTGAGGACCGTGCGCCCGCACGGGCCCTACCGGCTGCTCGGCTGGTCGGTCGGCGGCGTACTCGCCCATACGGTCGCAGTGCTCCTCCAAGAAGCGGGCGATGAGGTCGAGTTGCTCGCGCTGCTCGACGCCTACCCCTCCGACCAGTGGCGCGACGCCGCGGTCCCGGCGGAGGCGGACGCCCTGAAGGCGCTGCTGCGGATGGCCGGTTACGACCTGACGGACGAGCTGACCCGCGAGGACGTCCTTGCCACGCTGCAGCGCGAAGGCAGCGCCCTGGCCGGCCTGCCGGACAGGACACTGTCAGCGGTCCTCGACATCGTCATCAACAACGCCCGCCTGATGCGCGAGCACGATCACCGCCGCTTCGACGGTGACGCCCTGTTCTTCACGGCGGCAGCGCCGCGCGCCGAGGACTGGCTGACGAGGGAGGCCTGGGCGCCGTACGTCAGCGGCTCGATCAGCAATCATGATGTGGACTGCCTGCACCCGGAGCTGACGCAGCCGCGCCGCCTCGACGAGGTCTGTGCCGTACTCGCCGCCCGCCTCAAGGAGCTGGACCACGCATGACGACGACACCCGGCCCCTTCGACCCGGTGGACACCGACACCGGGCCGACGCACCTCGTACTGGAGAACGCGCTCGGGGAACACTCCCTGTGGCCGGTCTTCCGCACCGCGCCCGAAGGATGGACCACGGTGTACGGCCCGGAGACGTACGGCCGTTGTGTGGCCCGCCTCCAGGACCCGCCCGCGTGACGGAGATCCAGTTCGTCCGCCCGGCGCCGCTCGACGTGTCGCTCCTCGACGCGGAGGAGCGGCGCCGGGCGGCGGCGTTGCGGCGCCCGGCGGACCAGGAACTGTACGCGGCGGCGCACACCGCGCTCCGCCTGCGGCTCGGCGCGTACCTCTCCGTCGATCCCGCGGCGGTGGAGCTGGTCCGACTGCCGTGCCCGCTGTGCGGCGGGCCGCACGGCCGCCCCGCCGTCGCCGGAAGCGCGGGCCCGCACTTCTCGCTCTCCCACACGGACGGCCTGGCCCTGCTCGCCTTCGCGGACCGGCCGGTCGGCGCCGATGTCGAGAGGCTGCCGTCCGCGAAGGTGGTGGCCGAGGTGGCGGCGTCCCTGCACCCCCAGGAACAAACCGAACTGAGCGAACTCCCGCCCTCGGAGCGCCCCTTGGCCTTCGCCCGCTGCTGGACCCGCAAGGAGGCCTGCCTCAAGGGGACAGGCGAAGGCCTGGCCGCCGGCGGGATGGAGTCACTGCTGGTGGGCACGGGCACCACGCCCTCCCCGGTCCAAGGCTGGACGGTGCGGGACGTAACGGCCCCCGAGGGCTACGCGGCAGCAATCGCCACAGCGAAAGACGCGCCCCCCGACGGCTACGCGGCAGCGATCCCCCCTGCGGACTCGCCCGCAGCCTCCGCCCCGAGCAACCCCACGAGCCCGTCCGCCAGTTCGGTGCGCCAGCACAAGTAGTCGTGCCCGCCGTTGAACTCGCGGTACGCGGCGTCCTCGTAACCCTTCTCCCGCAAAGTGGCGCGCAGCCTGCGCATGGCGGGGAGCGCCACCCACTCCTGTTCGCCGGCCGACAGCCAGAACCGGACCGGTAGCTTCTCGCTCGTGGCGATGCGGCCGGTCAGCCACTCGGAGCGTTCGAGGTCGGGGCCGTCCGGCCACCAGAAGGAACCCGACTGCGCCAGGACGTTTCCGAACCGCCCCGGCGCGACGACCGCGGCGTACGCGGCGGTGAGGCCGCCCAGGCTCTGGCCCGCGATGACGGTCCGTGCGGGATCGGCGGTCAGGGACAGTCGTTCGCCCGCCCAGGGCAGCAGCTCGGTCTCCAGGAATCCGACGAACCGCTCGTTGCAGGCGAGCTCGGACCAGCGCTGGTCGGCGCTCAGGGATTCGGGCAGCAAGGCGGCCAGGGGCGGGATGCGGCCGTCGGCGATGAGGTTGTCCAGGAGGGCCGCGACATCCAGGCCCGGCTGCCACATCTCGCCGTCCATCAGGACCAGGACAGGCAGGTCGTGTCCGCCGCCCGGCGGCTCGTAGAGGTGCACCTGCCGCTCGTTGCCCAGCAGTTCGCTGCGGACCGTGTGCGTGCTGACCGTGCCGCACGCGATGCCCTCGCGGCGCTGCCAGTCGTCGCCGGCCGGCGCCTGCGGCAGCTCGACGTACGAGACCGGGTCGCCGCCCCAACGTCGGGTCAGGGTGCGTGAGTTGAGCGGGTCCGTTCGCTGCTGTCGGCGCAGCCAGGGCCAGTATTCACCCTCGGGCCGAGGTCCGTCCCCCTCGTCCACGCACAGGCTGTACGTCGCCCGCCAGTCCGCCCGCATCCGGATCGACCAGTGCCAGATGTCCGTGCCCGGCACCCGCTCCATCAGGTTGGGTGCCATGTCACGCGGGTCGACGATCTTGTTCGGCATGACGAGGACCGCGCGGGTCGCGTCCGTGCCGCGCCACAGGAAAGTGACCACCCGATGCTCGTCGTCGCCCTGCGGATCGGGCTCGACGACCGGCGCCCCGCCCGCCGCCCGCACCGCGTCCCAGAAGTCGCCCCGCTCCACGCCCCGCTCCGCGGCCCGGTCCACCCACGCACTGTCCGCGCGCTCGACGGGCCGCGGCCTCGGGATGCGGGGCGGCCGACGAGTAGCCCCGTCGGGAGGAGCGGTGAGCGGCATGGGGGAGCCTCCAGGGGTTCACTGCGTACGCATAGCTAAGGGTGACCTTACTTGAGCTGGCCACCCCCGGGGCGACCAGGGCCGGGCCACGTCCGCACGCCCCGCGACCGGCGGTACATTGCCGCCTATGTCGATACCGAATCCCCAGCCCAACCAGCCGAACCAGCCCAATCAGCCGAACCAGCCCAACCCGTACCAGCAGACCCCGAACCCGTACCAGCAGCCCCCGGGCGCGGTGCCGCCCCAAGCACCCCCGGCCTCGCCTCAGCCCTTCGGCCAGCCCCCGGGTCCGTACGGACAGCAGCCCGGCCTCTACGGCCAGCCGCCCGCACCCCCGGCCGGCCCGCGCAAGCCGACGCCCGGCTGGGTATGGGGAATCGGCGGTGTCGTGGTCGCCTCGGCCCTGTGGGCGGGGGCGCTCTTCGCCACCGGCAACCTCGGCTCCGACAGCGACAGCGGCGGCGGCGACGACGCGAAGGCGGACCTCGCCGGATACCAGTACACGAAGAACCTCTGCGACGTCTCCCCGCTCGACGCCTTCAAGAAGAAGTACGAGATCGACACGGACTCCACCTCGACCACCCACTACGGCTCACAGCAGAAGGGGTTCGACCAGAGCTACTGCAGCCGCAAGCTCAAGGACCCGGAGGCGGGCGCCGACAGCTATGCGAGCATCTACGTCTACTCCACCGCCCGGTGGCACAAGGCCACCGACCCGAAGGGCGAGTTCGCCTCCGAGCAGAAGGCCTACGAGGACCAGTCGCAGAAGACGTACACCTACAAGACCAAGGCCGTGAGCGGCATCGGTGACGAGGCGTACCTGATCACCGACAGGAGCGGTTCGGGCGACGACGACCTCAACGGCATGACCCTCGCCGTGCGCGAGGGCTGGTTCACCATCGAGACGCGCTGGAGCTACTACGGCGGCGCTGACGACAAGACCGAGCCGCCGACCGCGTCGGAGGTCGAGGAGATGCTCAAGTCCGACACGCGCGCGGCGATGGACGGGCTCAAGAAGTAGGGGCTCAGCACAGGGGCGGCGCGGGCCGGACGAGGCCCGACTGGTAGGCGATGACGACCAGTTGGGCGCGGTCACGGGCGTCGAGCTTGGTCATGGCGCTCCGGACGTGGGTGCGCACGCCCGGCGGGCTGTCGCCGAGCGCTTCGGCGATCTCGGCGTTGGACTTCCCCTCGGCGACCAGGACCATCACCTCCCGCTCGCGGGAGGTGAGCGAGGCAAGGCTCTCGGGCGGCGTCAGGTGGCCGCCGGGGCCGGGGGTGGCGAGGAAGCGGGTGATGAGGGCGCGCGTGGCCGACGGGGAGAGCAGCGAATCGCCCGCGACCACGGTGCGGATCGCGCCGAGGAGTTCGTCGACGCCCACGTCCTTGCCGAGGAATCCGCTCGCGCCCGCGCGCAGGGCCTCGGCGACGTACTCGTCGGTCTCGGAGGTCGTGAGGATGAGGACGCGGGTGGCGGCGAGCTCCGGGTCGGCGCAGATCCGGGAGGCCGCGGCCAGGCCGTCGTCCGTGCCGGGCATGCGGATGTCCATGAGGGCGAGATCGGGGAGGTGGGTCCGGGTGAGTTCGAGGGCTTCCTCGCCGTCGGTGGCCTCGGCGACCACCTCCATGTCGTCGCAGGAGTCGATCAGGGTGCTGAAGGTCGCCCGGAGGAGGGCCTGGTCGTCGGCAAGCAGGACGCGGAGGGTCATGTGGTGCGTTTCTCTTCCGTGTTCTCGGGGTGCGGCGGCAGGTGGGCGGTGACTTCGAAGCCGGCATCGGGGCGGTGGCCCGCGTACGGGTGACCGCCGGCGGAGTGGGCGCGTTCCCGCATGCCTATGAGTCCGAAGCCGCAGCCGGGACGGAAGCCGTGGCCGGTGGCGGGCGTGGCGGGTGCGAGTGGATGCCGCCGCCGGCCGGGATCAGCCCGCCGGCCCGTCACGCGGGCCGGTCGGACGGCTCGGTGGTGGACCTCAGCGTGCCGCTGCCATCTGGTGAGCATCGAGTTCTCCGATCGACTTCTTGCATCATCGTCGGCCACTCGGCCTCCCGACGGGCGCAGGGCCGCCCGTGTCCCGCACGGCGGTGGTTCACGGGCGCGGCCAGGGATGTCCCTCCAGGCGCTCGATATCGCTGTTGAAGCGCTGGAGGAAACCGGCGAACGTCGCCACGTCCTCCGGCGACCAGGTGTCCATGACCTTGCCCAGGCTCAGGATGTACTCGGCCCGGTCGGCGTCGAGCTGCCGCGCGCCCTCGGCGGAGATGCGGAACTTGCGGGCCATGCCGCCGTCGGGGTCCGGGATGCGCTCGACGAGGCCGCCGCGCAGCATGGCCGCGGTCTGCCGGTTCAGGGTGGAGGCGTCGAGGCCGAAGGCTTCGGTGAGCTGACCGATGGACATGGGGCCGTCCATCTGGATGCGGCTGAGCAGGATGTACGCGCTGCGGTCGAGGCGCCCGCCCGATGAGCGTGTGCGGGGGTTGAACAGATGCGAGTGCCGTCCGAGCAGCATCGTCTCGAATTCGACCTGCCGTACGGGCTTCTCCGTGCGGCCAGTGGGCTTGTCCATGCGACGACCGGGCTTTTCCATGCAGGCATTCTACTAGGCATATGCATCATGCACTTCATATGTATAGTGCACATCGCGGCGACCGTCCGGGGCCGCCCGGAAAGCCGAAGGAGAAGCCAGTGGTCAGCTCGAAGCCCGACGTCCGCCCGGGGCGCGTCGTCGGAGTACTCGCCCTCGCGGGCATCGTGGCCGCGATCATGCAGACGCTGGTGGTGCCCCTGATCGGCGACCTCCCCGGCATGCTCGACACCAGCCCGTCGAACGCCTCCTGGGTGGTCACGGCCACGCTGCTCTCGGCGGCGGTGGCGACGCCCGTGGCCGGGCGGCTCGGTGACATGTACGGCAAGCGGCGCATGCTGCTCGTCTCCGTGGTGCCGCTCGTCGCGGGGTCGGTGGTCTGCGCGCTCGCCTCCTCCGTGGTGCCGATGATCGTCGGCCGAGGGCTGCAGGGCCTCGGCATGGGCGTGGTGCCGCTGGGCGTCAGCCTCCTGCGTGACGTGCTGCCGCCCGAGAAGCTCGGCTCCTCCATCGCCCTGATGAGCGCGTCCATGGGCGTGGGCGGTGCGCTCGGCCTGCCCTTCTCCGCTGCCGTCGCCGAGAACGCCAGCTGGCGCGTACTGTTCTGGGTCGCCGCCGCCCTGAGCCTCCTGGTCGCCGTCCTGGCCTGGCTGTTCGTGCCCGCGGGCCGGGTGGGCACCGGATCGGCCCGCTTCGACGCCCTCGGCGCTGTCGGCCTCGGCAGCGGCCTCGTCTGCCTGCTGCTCGCCGTCTCCAAGGGCTCCGACTGGGGCTGGACGAGCGGCACCACGCTCGGCCTCTTCGCCGCGGCGGTCGCCGTCCTGCTGGCCTGGGGCCGCTGGGAGCTGCGCACCGACGAGCCGCTGGTCGACCTGCGCGTCACCGCCCGGCCGCAGGTCCTGATGACCAACGCGGCCTCGGTGCTCGTCGGGTTCGCGATGTACGCCCAGTCGCTGGTCGTCCCCCAACTCCTTCAGCTGCCCGAGGCCACCGGCTACGGCCTGGGCCAGTCGATGATGGCCATGGGTCTGTGGATGGCTCCGGCGGGCCTGATGATGATGGCCCTCGCACCGCTCGGCGCGAAGCTCTCGGCCGCCCGCGGGCCCAAGGTGACGTTGTCTGTCGGAGCGCTGGTCATCGCTCTCGGCTACGGCTCCTCCCTGCTCCTGATGGGTTCGACCTGGGGCCTGCTGGTCGTGACGCTCATCTGCAACACGGGCGTGGGCCTCGCGTACGGCGCCATGCCCGCCCTGATCATGAGCGCGGTGCCCCAGTCGGCGACCGCGTCGGCCAACAGCTTCAACACCCTGATGCGTTCGATCGGCAGCTCCGCCGCCGCAGCCGTGATCGGTGTCGTCCTGGCCCAGATGACCACGGACTTCGGCGGTCACTTCCTCCCGTCGGAGAACGGCTTCCGGGCCGCCATGATGATGGGCTGCGGCGTTGGCCTCGCGGCGGCGGTGGTCGCGGCGTTCATTCCCGTACGGGAGGTAGCGGCGGGACCCGAGGCACCCGGGGCGGACACAGAACCGCGCCCGGCGTCCGAGTCCACGGCCTGAGCCCACAGGGGGCGGCGAGCACGGGTACTGGACTCCCAGGGCCCCAGGGGGGGTACGGTTGCGGCACCGAGCGCACCTCGCACGCCGTCATCCGTTTCGGCGTCGCCCTCGGGGAACGGCAATGCCGGAGCACGTCCTGCCCGGCCGGAAATGAGCCACCCCATGCTTCCCCGCTCGCACTGTCGCGCCGCCGTCCACCTTCTCTGCCGCGTCCCGCAGTAGCGCGGTACGCGGCAGGGACGACAAGGACGACGAAAATTCAACGACGAGGAAGTTCATGGGCCTGATGAGTCTGGGAGTGCTTGCCTCCTCCCACAAGGAGAACGAGTTCCGGCTGCCGTTGCACCCCGCCCACCTCGACCGGATCCCCCCGGACGTACGCGAGAAGATATTCCTCGAAGAGGGCTACGGCAGACGGTTCGGCATCGGCGACGAGGCACTGCGCCCCCTCGTCGCCGGACTGCGCTCCCGCGAGCAACTCCTCGCCGAGTGCGACATCGTGACGCTGCCCAAGCCGATGCACGAGGACGTCGCCGGGCTGCGCGAAGGTCAAGTGCTGTGGGGATGGCCGCACTGTGTCCAGGACGAGAAGATGACGCAGATCGCCATCGACCGACGGCTGACCCTCATCGCCTGGGAGGCCATGAACCACTGGACGTCGACGGGCGCCTTCAGCGTCCATGTGTTCCACAAGAACAACGAACTCGCCGGCTACTGCTCGGTGTTGCACGCCCTGCAGCTCGGCGGCCAGACCGGAAGCTACGGACGACGCCTGCGTGCGGTGGTCATCAGCTTCGGCGCCACGGCGCGCGGAGCGGTCACCGGCCTGGACGCGATGGGGGTCTCCGATGTCACGGTGCTCACCCAGCGCGCCGCGACGGCGGTGGCCTCGACGATGCCGTCGGTCGTGATGGGCCACTTCGCGGAACGTGAGGACGACCCTTCCCGCCTGCAGGCACTCACCGAGCCCAGCCCCGTGCCACTCGCGGAGTACCTCGCCGGGTTCGACATCATCGTCAACTGCATCCGGCAGGACACCGACGCCCCGATGATGCTGGTCACCGAGGACGACCTCGCCCTGTTCCGGCCGGGGACCTTCTTCATCGACGTCTCCTGCGACGAGGGCATGGGCTTCGAATGGGCCCGCCCGACCTCCTTCGGAGAGCCGATGCACCTGGTGGGACCGGGCTGCCACTACTACGCGGTGGATCACAGCCCGTCCCACCTGTGGAACTCCGCCACGTGGGAGAACAGCGAGGCGCTCCTCCCCTACCTGCGCAAGGTCATGACCGGACCCGCGTCATGGGAGGCCGACGCCACGCTCAGGAACGCCATCGAGATCCAGGACGGCGTCATCCTGAACCCGAAGATCCTCTCGTTCCAGCACCGGGCGGCCGCCTACCCCCACGCCGCTGAGATCCCGGCGCCGCGCGCCTTTATACAGCCGACCTGACGGCTCCTGGCCGCGTGGGGCTGAGAGGCGACCACGAAACAGCGGCGGCCGGGACCGGAGGTGTCCGGTTCCGCGAAGTACGAGTGGCGGGCATCGAGCCGGCGCGGGAAAAGAGCTGGACCCCGCCGCCGTGCAGGGCCCGGATCTGTTCGCCGGAGCGGCGCCAGCAGTTCGCGAAGGCGTCGGCTTCCGCCTCACCAAGAAGGGGCTCGACAAGGCCGTACCCGCAGTCGGGATCGTCGTCGGAGGCACCCTCAACTGGTCCACTCTGGAAGGGATCGTCGACGCCGCCGAGATGGCGTACCGGCGGCGGTTCCTCCTGGAGAAGTACCCGCATCTCGCTGACGAGGAGGCACCCGGATCATTCCCCAACACGAGCCCTGACGGCCCGGACGACGCCGACGAGGAGATCAGTCTGCTCGACGAGATAGCTGAGGCGGGCGGACCCGACCTCCACTGACTCGGTGGCCCGGCGGTGAAGGTGACCACGCGACCGCCGGGACGACACGACTCAGGACCCAGCCGCGAACCCAACGAACCGCGACCACTGCTCACGCCCGACAGCAAAGTGAGGGCGCGACACGTCCTTGGAGTCCCGTACGCAGATGGCCTGTTCGGTGACGGCGACCTCCACGCAGCTGTCGCCCTGGGTGCCGCTGTAGCTGGACTTGAACCAGGCGAGTTTCGTCGTGCTCATAGCTCTCCTCGCAGTCGCTCCAGCAGGCCCCGCGAGTCTTTGGGGTTGAGGGCCTGCGAGCGCAGTGTGTCATAGCACTGGTAGAGGAGGCTCACCTCTTTCGAGTCGCTGATCAGGCGGCCGTTCTGCTGCCCTTCGGAGCACGCGAGCCGCCTCCGCTCAAGGGTCTCCAACAACTGCGCGGGACCGTCCAGGCAGGCATGGGATTCGGCATCCAGCGGCATGATTTGCAGCGTCACATTGCGCGGTGCTGTCAGTTCCAGCACGTGGTCGAGCAGCCCCCGCGTCACCTCACACCCACCAAGACGACGCCGGAACAGGTGCTCCTCGACGATGAAGCTGAACGGCACGTTGGGCCGCTCGCACAACATCCTCTGCCGCTCCATCCGCGCAACGACCTGCGCTTCCAACTGCTCATCCGACAGCGGCGGAATGCTGTTGTCGAAAACCGCCCGCGCATACCCCTCCGACTGCAAAAGCCCCGGCACCAGCCGACACCCAGCGTCGCCTGGCGGGCAGTAGGCATCTCCCGGCATTCCCGCAACCCACCCCGGCGGTAGGTCGGCTCACAGACCGGCCCTCGCCAGCAGGATGCTCAACGTCCCCGGCTTGACCTTCTGCACCGTCCGCACCTGGCCGAGTTCCAGCTTGTCCCGGCCCACCGGATCGCGGTACAGCGCGTCCGTGGCCTCCTGAAGCAAGGTCACATCGACCCGATAGGGGAAGTCCGGGTCGTCGGAGACCTCCCGCGGCTCTCTGTCGACCTCGGCCACCGCGCCTACCGCCGACTCCGGCTGGCTGAAGAAGAACCACAGGCGGGCGCCCGGGTTCATGCGGTTGCGCCGGCTGAGCCAGAAGTCGCGTCCTGGGTCTTCGTGGGCGAGACGGCGCATGGTCTCCTTGTCGGAAGGCTCCCCGTCCAGGGTGTCCTTGTCCCACCCGCGTAAGCCGCCCGCAGGGAGTCACTCAACCCCGGTTCGCGCAGGCGGCGTTGCCCCGGATTCCGGCATGATGACCGTCATGACAGGTGGGGTGGATGTGCGCACGGCGGCGGCCGAATTCGACCGGAGTGCCGTGACGGAGGACGAGGCGGCCGCCGAGGAGCAGCGCAAGCAGGTGCTGTCCCTGTTTCCGCTGGAGGAGTGGGGAGAGCTGCCGCTGAAGCGCTATGCCCTCGGTCAGGGCGAGCCCTCCGCGTCACGCCCGACGTACTGCCAACTCATGGAATTCGGCACGCCGCACCTGGGCAGCATCAAGGGCGGCAGCGCCGCGAAGCACATCATGTACCACCATCGCTCCGGCGACTGGCGGCTGGCCGCTCCGCTGCGGGGCATGGATCCGCAGGACGCGTGGGCGGAACTGCGCGGACAGTTCGTCCGCGCCTTCGACCGCGTCGGGGAGGGAGACTTCGAGGCCCTGGACGATCTCGAACTGCTTCGATTCGGTCCGGCGTTGGTGACGAAGTCACTGGCGACCTACTTCCCCCAGCACTTCCTCCCCATCTACGCGAACGAACATCTGCGCAGCTTCGTCACCCTGCTGGGCGGCGCCGCGGAGGCCGACGCACCGGCTTGGCGCAGAAACCGTCAGCTGCGTGAACTCGTGCATGAGCGCGAGGAGTTCGAGGGATGGACGGGACAGGAGGTGATGCACTTCCTGTACGCGCACTTCGATCCACGTCCCCGGCAGCGCACCATCTGGAAGATCGCCCCCGGCGAGCGCGGCCGTCTGTGGGAGGAATGCCGGGACGGCGGGTTCATCTGCGTCGGGTGGGACGAGCTCGGCGATCTCGGCCAGTACCAGAACGACACCGAACTGAAGCAGGCGCTCGACGCGTACTGGCCGCGCAGCAGTGGGGGCAGCCTGACCCTCGCCCGCCGACTGCTGGCCTTCCGGGACCTGGAGCCGGGAGACCGGGTCGTCGCCAACCGCGGGACGGACGAGGTCCTGGCCACCGGCACGGTCGACGGGAGCTACCGCTTCGACCCGGACCGCCCGGAGTTCCACCACGTCGTCCCGGTGACCTGGGACGACTCACGCGCGCAGAAACTGTCGAAGCCCCAGCACGGGTGGCGGTCGACCTTCGCGAAGGTCGACCCTGCCCTCTTCGCCAGGTTCACCGCGCGTCGCTCCGACTCCGCCGTGGACGCGGACCAGGCACAGGAGGGCGTGCCGGTCGCATTGCCCGAGGATGTGCAGGCCGTACTGGACGCGCTGGAGCGCAAGGGGCAAGTGATCCTGCACGGTCCGCCGGGCACGGGCAAGACCCGGCTCGCGCTCGGAGTCGCCCTCGCCCTGGCCGGTCGCGCGGACATGCTCGGGGCTGACCCCGTCCAACGTGCCAGGGCCCAGGCCGAGATGCTGCACGGCGACCGTGTCCACCTCGTCACCTTCCACCCCTCGTACGGATACGAGGATTTCGTCGAGGGCTTCAAACCGGACGTGAGCACCACCGGCCCCGGGCTCACTCTCTCCCTCGCGGACGGTCTGTTCCACACTTTGTGCGGCCGGGCTGCCGCCCATCCCGAGCAGACGTTCCTCCTGGTCATCGACGAGATCAACCGCGGCGACCTGCCGCGGGTCTTCGGTGAGTTGATCACGCTCCTCGAACTCGACAAGCGGAACCTGCCGGTCTCCCTGCCCGTCAGCAAGCGGCGCTTCTCCGTACCTCCGAACGTCCGGATCATCGGCACGATGAACACCGCGGACCGGAGCATCAGCCACCTGGACGCCGCGGTCCGCCGCCGTTTCGCCTTCCTGCCCGTGGGCCCCGACTCGGACGCCGTCTCGGGAGCCGTCGGCCCCCTGGACCTGGCCGCGTTCTTCGAGTCCCTCAACACCCGCATCACCCGCCATCTCGACGCCGATCACCAGATCGGGCACGCCTATTTGCTGCGGGACGGATGGCCGCTCGCCACCGAGGGGGATCTGGCCGCCGCCTTCCACCACGAGGTGATCCCACTCCTGGAGGACTACTGCCTCGGCCGGGCCGACCTGCTGCACCGCATCCTCGGCGGCTTGGTCGACGCGGACACCGGACGCCCCGTCCTCATGTCGCCGCAGGACCTGGCCGACGCGCTGGCGACCGAGTTCACCAGCGGCGTACCCGGCCCCGATGCCTGACCGCACCGAGCTGCGGCTCGGCGAATACGAGTCCGCTCCGCTGGGCTTCGAACAACTCACTCCCCGGGACGTCGACCGCCTGCGCGCCCTCCAGGCACACGGCCGCCTCACGCTGTCCCCCGACCGGAACGGGTGGCGCCTCAAGGTCGACGGAACCGTCGGGGTCCTGGTCCTGGACCGTGTCCGCCTGGTCGCCGAGCCCAAGTTCGCCATTCCGGGAGAGCAGCTCATGAGCTGGCTCGCGTATGCCCTCGGCACGCCCGTCCCGGTGACATCCAGACGCTGGACCACCGGCCCGGAGGGCTATGCCGACCTGGTGGCCGCCGCCCTCCTCGAACAGTGCGAGAAGCTGTTGCGCGAGGGCCTGCGCAGGGACTACGTACGCCGCCAGAGCCTCGAACCGGTACTCCGGGGACGTCTGGACGTCGCTGCCCAAGCGACCCGCCGCTATGGGCAACTGGACCAGCTGCACGTCCGTACCTTCGACCGGGAGGCGGACATCTGGGACAACCGTGTCCTGGGGAGCGCACTGAAGGCGGCGCTCGGCCTGGCCACCGGCTCCGACCTGGCCCGCGACCTCCACGGGATCGTCGGCGCCTTTCCGAGCGCTCCCACCCCGGCCGCGGCGCTGCGCGCTCTGGACCGCGCCCACTACACGCGTCTGAATGCCCGCTACCGTGCCGCCCACACCTGGGCCCGCCTGCTGCTGCGCGGCGGAGGCGTGACCGACCTTCTCACGGACCACGGCCATACAGCGGACGGCCTGCTGCTGGCTATGCCGGCGCTCTGGGAAGCAGTCGTTCGCCGCCTGGCAACCGAGGCCGGTGCCTTGAACGGGGGCCTCCCCGAGACCAGCAGCGGCCGCACGGCAATCACCGTACGGGGAGACCTCGGCAACAACTCGACCTTCCGGCCCGACCTTCTGCTCAGCTTGCCCCGGCGTGACGCGGCCCGACGCACGCTGCTGCCGGTGGACGCGAAGTACAAGCGCTACGACCGCCACGGCATCAGTTCCGCCGACATCCACCAACTTCTGACCTACAGCGTCGGCTACGCCCCCACCGACGCCCCGAACTCGGTGATCATCCACCCCCAGCCGGGGGGACACAGGCACCGCCGCCTCCAGGTCGACGGCCCCCAGGGCAGGCTCGGCATCATCGACGTCCTCGGCATTGACACCCGTGCGCTCCCAGAGGAATCGCCCGCGTGGATCCGGTCAGTGCTGCTCCAAGCCCTCAGCTGAACCCAGGGATCAGCAGCTCCAGCCGCGGGACGGAATCAGCGCGTGCGGATGGGGACCGAAGCACTCAGTGCCGAGGCAGCCGCCCGCACCTCGCCGAGCGGTCGGCGATTTACCGCCGACCTACGGTGCGCGCTCTGCGGGCGGAAGCTAGGTCCCCACCCTGAAGGAGGGGCAGACACTGCCCGTCGCGATTTCACCGAACGAGCTGTTCGACATCCCCGCAAGTTCGGCCGAGGTGACGCTCACCGAGTTGAAACAGGCCGACGTCCTGCCCCAGGAAGCGGGCCTCTCACCTGAGAAGGCCGATCCCGGAACCACGTTCGTCTGCCTGGAGTTCAAGGTCAAGAACACCAGCGACGAAGAGTTCGACACCTCGCACCTGACGCAGGCACGCTGGACGGGCAAGGGCGGGCAGACCACGAAGGTCGACCAGGAGATCGGCGGGAACTGCGCGAAACTCGGCCTCGTGAAGGAGAACCTCCTCGTCGAACCGCACCCCCGCCCAGGTGAGTTCGTCCGAGGCACGACGGTGCTCATGGTGCCGGACACCGAGCCAGGTGTCCTGGAGTTCGCCGACGGCATGAAGCACCCGATGTTCAAAGTCGAGACCTCCGGACGCTGACACGTCTGGACAGCAAGTGGAAACGGGAGGCCCCGACGCCTTGAGCGCCGGATCGAGGAGTGGGTGTGAGCGAGCAATTCGAGGCGCGGCCCGGCACGACGGGCGTCGGCGCCGCAGCGGCGAACCAGGAGTTCCGGCTGCGCCTGCCGAACAACGGGCCGCAGGCCCGCGGCCGGGTGCTGCCCGAGAAGGGGATGAACGGGAGCCTGAAGTTCCTCCTGGTCCGAACCGGCCCGGCGTACGGACTCGGTGAACCGCTCGGCGAAGGCGGTGACCACGTCACCTGCCGAGCTGCTCTCCGCCATGACTCGCGCCAGCCGGAGGGCCTCCGCCGGAAGCTACGCCGACGCTTCCCATCGGCGAGCAGGCGGGCGACGTCGGCAAGGCCACCGATCACGTCTTCACCGTGGATTCCCCGCAGCGACTGCCGGAGCTGAACCTCCTCCGAGACACCCTGCCCCTTGCGCTGCATGTCGAGCCACGCCTGCACCTCGACCAAGTCGAACAACGGGCTGTTGGCGCCTCCGCTCACTGGGGCAGGGAAGGCGTTGGGCGGCTGACGCGGGCAGACGCCCCCGACGCACACGGCAAGCTACGGACCGGCAGATGACCCGCACGAAAACCAAAAATCCCCACGGTTCGCGAAGAACCGTGGGGACCTGATTGGTGTCCGAGGGGGGACTTGAACCCCCACGCCCGATAAAGGGCACTAGCACCTCAAGCTAGCGCGTCTGCCATTCCGCCACCCGGACTAGGTGCTGCCGTTCGCGGGGTGTTCCCCGCGGCGACATGGACAACAATACCAAGCTTTCGGAGTGCCTTTCACCTGCGTATCCGTCGGTCGGCGGGCGGATGCCCGGCGGCCCTCCCCGCCGCATCTAGAGTCTCACCATGAGTGACGGGTTGATTACGGGAGTGCTCGGTGATGTGAAGGTGCGGCGGCCTCGGCTGCTGTCCCCGTTGCGCGAGCATCTGCGGGACACCATGTGGTTCGCGCCGACCGCCGGGCTCGTGGGGGCCATGGTGCTGTGGGCCGTCGCGGCGGAGCTGGACAGCAAGATCGTGGCGGCGGCGCAGGACGCCGGGGAGTACGACACCGTCGAGAGCCTGATGGGGATCGCCGAGGACGCCAAGGCGGTGATCAGCACCATCGGCTCGGCGATGATGACCTTCATCGGTGTCGTCTTCAGCATCTCGCTGGTGGCCGTGCAGATGGCCAGCGGACAGTTCAGTCCGCGGGTGGTGCGGCTGTACGTCAGGTCGCGGATCACCAAGATCACGCTCACCGTCTTTCTGGCGACGTTCCTGTTCTCGCTGATGACGCTGACGTCCTTCGACAGCGAGACCGATCCGCGGCGGCTGACGAGCGTGCCGCTGGTCGAGTCGGTCCTGGCGATGGCAATGGTGTTCCTGAGTCTGCTGTTGTTCGTGGCGTACGTGAACGGCACGCTCCGCATGATGCGGATCAGCTTCGTCATCGACCGGATCGCCCGGGAGTCGTTCCGGGTCGCCGTGAAGCACCCGACCGAAGGCGCGGTGGACGACGAACGCCTCGGCCCCGCCACGGCCCGGATCACTCACCTCGGGCGGGCCGGAGTGCTGCGGGACGTGCACATCGCCCGCGTCGTGCGGGCGGCCAGACGCCACGGTGTGGTGCTGCGGCTGCTGCCGCGCATCGGGGACTTCGTGGTGCCGGGGACCCCGGTGTTCACCGTCCACGGCGGGGCCGCGCCGTCACGGCGCGCACTGCGGTACACGGTGTACGTCGGCGTGGAACGCACCTTCCACCAGGACCTTGGGTTCGGTCTTCGACAGCTCGCCGACATCGCGCTGCGAGCCCTCTCCCCCGCGGTGAACGATCCGACCACCGCCGTGCAGGCCCTGGACCGCATCATCCAGTTCCTGGCGTCGGTGGCCGGCTATCCGCTGGGCGCCCTGCGCCACCGCGACCGGCGCGGTGCCGTCCGGATGGTGCAGCCCGTGCCGGACTGGACGGCGCTCGTGGATCTCGGGTTCGCCGAGATCCGGGGGTGCGCGATCGGCAATCCGCAGGTCACCCGGCGCATGCTGGCCGGCCTCGACGATCTGCTGCGGCTCGCGCCCGAGGAGCGCAGGGAGCCGCTCCTGCGCCACCGCGAGCTGCTCGCGCAGGCGGTGGAACGCACGGTCCCGGAGGCCGCTGACCGTGCGTTCGCGCTGCTGCCCGACCGGCAGGGCATCGGCTAGCCACCCGATCCCCTGCCGGACCGGCTCTCACGCCATGAGGTGGTAGCTGGGGAAGTTCCCCGGCGGCCGCTCCTGCGCCGGGCCGTGCGTGACCGCGCGCACAAGGAGTTCGCCGCCGACGAACGCGCCGCGCCAGGACGCGCCGAACCCGCCGAACAGCTCGTCACGGTCCCCGCGCGAGCGGGGCTTGCCGTGGCCCGTCTTGAACGCGCGGATCTGCGGCGCGAGGCGTTCGTACGTCGCGGTGTCGTCGGTCGACAGCGTGGCGACCAGCGCTCCGTTCGACGCGTTCATGGCGGCGAGCAGCTCCGCCTCCGTGTCGACCAGGACGATGGTGTCGACCGGGCCGAACGGCTCCGCGTGGTGCAGCGGCGATGACGGCGGCGGGTTGAGGAGCGTGACGGGGTGGACGTACGCGTCCGTGTCCTGGCCGGGCAGGAAGCGGTCCGCCGCCGCAGCGCCGCGGTACAGCGGCACGGCACCGCGGTCGATCGCCTCCGTCACCTGATCGCCCAGTTCCTTCGCCTTGGCCGCGTTGATCAGCGGGCCGAAGTCCAGCTGCGGGAACGGGTCATCGGCATGTTCGACCGCCAGGGGGTGGCCGACGCGGACGGTGCGCACGGCCGGGAGGTAGGCGGCGAGGAACTCGTCGAAGAGGCCCCGCTGGACGACGAAGCGCGGATACGCGGTGCAGCGCTGCTTGCCGTAGTCGAAGAGCTTGGGGATGACGGCGCTGAGCGCGTCCCAGTCGCTGTAGTTCCAGATGCCCCAGGTGTTCAGTCCTTCCTGTTCGAGGATGTGCCGCTTGCCGAGGTCGGCGACGGCGGTGGCGACGGCGGCGCCCGTGTCACGTCCGCCGACGAAGGAGACGCAGCCGATCTCGGGTGCGCGGACCAGCGCTTCCGACAGCTCTCCGCCGCTGCCGCTCACGAGGGTGACGGGAATCCCTTCGCGGGCGGCCAGTGCGCAAGCCAGGGTCAGACAGGCGACGCCGCCATCGGTCGGGGTCTTGGCGATGACCGCGTTGCCCGCGAGTGCCTGTACCAACACTGCGTGAACGAGCACGCTCATCGGGTAGTTCCAGCTCGCGATGTTGGAAACGGGACCGTCCAGCGGGGTGCGGCCTTCGACCATCGGCTCGATGCCGTCGACGTACCAGCGCACGCCGTCGATGGCCCGGTCGACGTCGGCCTGGGCGAGCCGCCAGGGCTTTCCGATCTCCCAGACGAGGAGGAGGGCGAGCAGTTCACGGTGTTCGGTGAGGGCGTCGAGGGTGGCGGCGACGCGGGCGCGCCGTTCGTCCAGCGGGATGTGGCGCCAGGCGCGGTGCTGGTCGAGTGAGGCGCGTACGGCCTGTTGGGCGGTGGCGGCGTCGAGGCGCGGCGGGCCCGCGATGGGGCTGCCGTCGACGGGGGATGTGGCGGGCAGTGCCCTGCCGTCCGCCTGCCAGGTGCCGTTCCACAGGTTGAGGACGCGGTCGTCGCGGAAGGCCTCGGGCGCGGCGGCGATGCAGCGTCGCCAGGCGTCGTTCCAGGCCGTACCGGCTTTGAGGACGCGGGGGTTGGTGAGGGTGGGTGCCATTCGGGTGTCTCCGCTCACGGTGCACAGTCGGGGCGGGGCGTACATGGCTCGCGCGGCGCCGCTCGGTTCGCGGTCCGGGCGTATGTGCTGGGGGACGCTAGTGCAGTCAGGGCCTGTCACCTATGAGTGACGTCACGCCCCCAGGCGGTTGAGAACGAGGCGGGCGGTTTCCGTCGGTGTGGCGCCGACCCGCACCCCGGCGGCTTCCAGCGCCTCCTGCTTGGCGCGCGCGGTGCCGGAAGAGCCGGAGACGATGGCTCCCGCGTGGCCCATGGTCTTGCCTTCGGGTGCGGTGAAGCCGGCGATGTAGGCGACGACGGGTTTGGTGACCGCCCGCTGGATGTACGCGGCCGCGCGTTCCTCCGCGTCGCCGCCGATCTCACCGATGAGCACGATCAGTTCGGTGTCGGGGTCGTCCTCGAAGGCGGCGAGGCAGTCGATGTGCGTGGTGCCGACGACGGGGTCGCCGCCGATGCCGACGCAGGTGGAGAAGCCGATGTCGCGCAGCTCGTACATGAGTTGGTAGGTGAGCGTGCCCGATTTCGAGACCAGGCCGACGCGTCCGGGTTTGGTGATGTCGGCGGGGATGATGCCCGCGTTGGCCTGGCCGGGCGTGATGAGCCCGGGGCAGTTGGGGCCGATGACGCGCGTGCCGTGCTCCTTGGCGTACGCGTGGAAGGCGACGGAGTCGTGCACGGGGATGCCCTCCGTGATGACCACGGCGAGGCCGATCCCGGCGTCGGCGGCCTCGGTGACCGCCGCCTTGGAGAAGGCGGGTGGCACGAAGACCACGGTGACGTCGGCGCCCGTGGCCTCGATGCCGTCGCGGACGGAGCCGAAGACGGGGACGGCGCGGTCGTCGAAGTCGACGGTGCGTCCTGCCTTGCGGGGGTTGACGCCTCCGACGACGTCCGTGCCCGCCGCGAGCATGCGGCGGGTGTGCTTCATGCCCTCGGCGCCGGTCATGCCCTGGACGAGGACCTTGCTCTCCTTGGTGAGGTAGATCGCCATGCCCCGGCTCCTTAGGCTGCGTTGGTGTGACCGGCGAGTTCGGCGGCGCGGCGTGCGGCGCCGTCCATGGTGGTGACCTGCTGGACGAGAGGGTGGGAGCGCTCGTCGAGGATGGCGCGGCCCCGTACGGCGTTGTTGCCGTCGAGGCGGACCACAAGGGGCTTGGTCAACTGGACGGATTCCAGGGCCTGGACGATGCCGTCCGCGACGGCGTCGCAGGCGGTGATGCCGCCGAAGACGTTGACGAAGACGGACTTGACGGCGGGGTCGGAGAGGATGACGGAGAGGCCGTCGGCCATGATCTGGGCGGAGGCGCCGCCTCCGATGTCGAGGAAGTTCGCGGGGCGCGCTCCGCAGCCCGCGACCACGTCGAGGGTTGACATGACGAGGCCCGCGCCGTTGCCGATGATGCCGACCTCGCCGTCGAGCTTGACGTAGTTGAGGCCCTTGGACGCGGCCGCCGCCTCCAGGGGGTCGTCGTGGGCGGAGTCGTCGGCGCCCCAGCGTGCTTGGCGGAAGCGGGCGTTGTCGTCCAGGGTGACCTTGCCGTCGAGGGCGAGGATCTCTCCCTGGGCTGTGCGGACTAGGGGGTTCACCTCGACGAGGAGCGCGTCCTCGCGGGTCAGTACCTGCCACAGCTTGACCAGTACGTCGGCGGTGGCCTCGGGGAGTCCGGCCGCGGCGGCGATCTCGGCCGCCTTCGCCTCACTCACTCCCGTCGCCGGGTCGATCTCCACACGCGCGACGGCCTCCGGCCGGCTCGCCGCCACCTCCTCGATCTCCATGCCGCCCTCGGCGGACGCGATCGCGAGGAAGCGCCCCGCCGCGCGGTCCAGTACGTACGAGACGTAGAACTCGCTGTCGATCTGGACGGGTTGGGCCACCATCACCTTGTGCACGGTGTGGCCCTTGATGTCCATGCCGAGGATCTGGCGGGCCGTGATCTCGGTGGCGGCCGGGTCCGCTGCGACCTTCACGCCGCCCGCCTTGCCGCGTCCGCCCGTCTTCACCTGGGCCTTGACGACGACGCGGCCGCCCAGGCGTTCGGCGCCCGCGCGCGCCTCCTTCGCCGTGTCGGCGACCTCCGCCCGCGGCACCAAGATGCCGTATTCCTCGAAGAGTTCCCTTGCCTGGTGCTCGAACAGGTCCATTCCGGCTCCTGACGCCGTGTCGTTCCGGGGAGCGAACCCCCCGCTTCCGAAAAGTGCCGCACGCCCCCTGGACACCACTGACCGGATGCGGGATAACAAGCTTCATACAGTATTCGTCGACTGTATGCAATCTACCGCGAGAGCACCTACGAGCAGCGTGTGAGCGTGTGTGAGCGCTCCAACTCCCCTACGAAGGGACAGGACTTCGCCATGCCCGACGGCAGCAGCGACACGAACCAAACCCACATCTCCGGTGGGCATCTGGTCGCCAAGGCACTCAAAGCAGAGGGTGTGGAGGTCATCTACACCTTGTGCGGCGGCCACATCATCGACATCTACGACGGCTGCGTCGACGAGGGGATCGATGTCGTCGACGTACGCCACGAGCAGGTCGCCGCCCACGCGGCCGACGGCTACGCGCGCCTCACCGGCAAGCCGGGATGCGCCGTCGTGACGGCAGGACCGGGAACCACGGACGCCGTCACGGGCGTAGCGAACGCCTTCCGCGCGGAGTCCCCCATGCTGCTCATCGGCGGCCAGGGAGCGCACACCCAGCACAAGATGGGGTCACTCCAGGACCTTCCGCACGTCGACATGATGACGCCCATCACCAAGTTCGCCGCGACCGTGCCGGACACGGCGCGCGCCGCGGACATGGTGTCGATGGCGTTCCGCGAGTGCTACCACGGCGCTCCCGGTCCGTCCTTCCTTGAGATCCCGCGCGATGTGCTCGACGCCAAGGTGCCGGTGGAGAAGGCCCGGGTGCCGCAGGCCGGGCAGTATCGCGCGTCCACCCGCTCGGCCGGCGACCCCGAGGCCATCGAGAAGCTCGCCGACCTGCTCGTGCACGCCGAGAAGCCCGCGATCCTGCTTGGCAGCCAGGTGTGGACGACGCGGGGTACCGCCTCCGCCATCGACCTCGTACGCACGCTGAATGTGCCCGCCTACATGAACGGCGCGGGCCGCGGGACCCTGCCGCCCGGGGACCCGCATCACTTCCAGCTCTCGCGGCGGTACGCGTTCTCGAACGCCGACCTCATCGTCATCGTGGGGACTCCCTTCGACTTCCGTATGGGCTACGGGAAGCGGCTCTCGCCGGACGCCACGGTCGTGCAGATCGACCTCGACTACCGCACCGTCGGAAAGAACAGGGACATCGACCTGGGCATCGTCGGTGACGCCGGGCTGATCCTGAAGTCGGTCACCGAGGCCGCGTCCGGGCGTCTCAACGGAGGCGCTTCCCAGCGCAAGGAGTGGCTCGACGAGCTGCGCGCCGCCGAGCAGACGGCCATCGAGAAGCGGCTGCCGAACCTCAGGTCCGATGCCTCGCCGATCCATCCGTACCGCCTCGTGAGCGAGATCAACGACTTCCTCACCGAAGACTCGATCTACATCGGCGACGGCGGTGACATCGTCACCTTCTCCGGGCAGGTCGTGCAGCCCAAGTCGCCCGGCCACTGGATGGACCCGGGGCCCCTCGGCACGCTCGGCGTCGGCATCCCCTTCGTGCTCGCCGCCAAGCAGGCGCGGCCCGACAAGGAGGTGGTGGCCCTCTTCGGAGACGGCGCTTTCTCGCTCACCGGCTGGGACTTCGAGACGCTCGTCCGCTACAACCTGCCGTTCGTCGGGATCGTCGGCAACAACTCCTCGATGAACCAGATCCGTTACGGCCAGAAGGCCAAGTACGGCGAGGAGCGCCAGCGGATCGGCAACACCCTCGGAGACGTCCACTACGACAAGTTCGCCCAGATGCTGGGCGGTTACGGCGAAGAGGTCCGGGACCCCGCCGACATCGGCCCCGCGCTGCAGCGGGCGCGCGAGTCGGGCAAGCCCTCCCTGATCAACGTATGGGTCGACCCGGACGCGTACGCCCCCGGAACCATGAACCAGACCATGTACAAGTGAGGAGCCCGCGCGATGACGACCAAGGCTCTTGAGGGCGTGCGCGTCCTCGACATGACACATGTCCAGTCCGGGCCCTCCGCCACTCAACTCCTTGCCTGGCTCGGGGCGGACGTGGTGAAGCTGGAGGCGCCCTCCGGAGACATCACGCGCAAGCAGCTGCGTGATCTCCCGGACGTCGACTCGCTCTACTTCACGATGCTCAACTGCAACAAGCGGAGCATCACCCTCAACACCAAGTCCGAGCGCGGCAAGGAGCTCCTCACGGAGCTGATCCGGCGCTCCGACGTGATGGTCGAGAACTTCGGCCCCGGCGCCGTGGACCGGATGGGCTTCACCTGGGAACGCATCCAGGAGATCAACCCGCGGATCGTCTACGCCTCCATCAAGGGCTTCGGAGACGGCCCCTACACCAACTTCAAAGCTTACGAAGTGGTGGCACAGGCCATGGGCGGCTCCATGTCGACCACGGGCTTCGAGGACGGCCCCCCGCTCGCCACCGGTGCCCAGATCGGTGACTCCGGGACCGGCATCCACGCCGTCGCCGGCATTCTCGCCGCCCTCTTCCAGAGGGAGAACACCGGTCGCGGACAGCGCGTGAACGTGGCCATGCAGCACGCCGTGCTCAACCTGTGCCGGGTCAAGCTGCGCGACCAGCAGCGCCTGGCGCACGGGCCGCTCGCCGAGTACCCGAACGAGGACTTCGGGGACGAGGTGCCGCGCTCCGGCAACGCGAGCGGCGGCGGGCAGCCCGGCTGGGCGGTCAAGTGCGCGCCCGGCGGACCGAACGACTACGTGTACGTCATCGTGCAGCCCGTCGGCTGGCAGCCGCTCACCGAGCTGATCGGACGTCCCGAGCTCGCTCAGGACCCGGAGTGGGCCTCTCCGGAGGCTCGGCTTCCCAAGCTGGGCAAGATGTTCCAGCTGATCGAGGAGTGGTCCTCGACGCTCCCCAAGTGGGAGGTCCTTGAGCGGCTGAACGCCCACAACATCCCGTGCGGCCCGATCCTCTCCACCAAGGAGATCATCGAGGACGCCTCGCTGGCCGCGAACGAGATGGTCGTGGAGGTCGCGCATCCGCAGCGCGGCTCCTTCACCACGGTCGGCTCCCCGCTGAAGCTGTCGGACTCCCCTGTCGACGTGGTCAGTTCGCCGCTCCTGGGCGAGCACAACGCGGAGGTCTTCGTCGGTGAGCTCGGCCTCGGCGACGAGGAACTGCGCCTGCTCAAGTCGAACGGAGTGATCTGAGTGATGGCCGAAGACCGCGCACTGACGGTGCGGGCGCTCCTCGACACCGTGCGCGCCGAGGGACGGACCTCGCTGACGGCGCCGGAGGGCAAGATCCTCGCGGACGCGTACGGGATCGCCGTGCCGGGCGAGGAGCTCGCGACGGACGTGGACGAGGCGGTCGCGCACGCGTCCCGCTTCGAAGGGCCCGTCGTCATGAAGATCGTCTCCCCCGACATCCTGCACAAGACCGACGCGGGCGGCGTCATCGTCGGCGTGGAAGGCGCCACTGACGTGCGGGCCGCCTTCTGCGAGATCGTCGAGAACGCGCGCGCGTACGCGCCGGATGCACGTATCGACGGCGTGCAGGTGCAGGAGCTGCTGCCCTCCGGCCAGGAAGTGATCGTCGGGGCGGTGACCGATCCGACGTTCGGGAAGGTCGTCGCCTTCGGGCTCGGCGGCGTACTCGTCGAGGTCCTCAAGGACGTCACATTCCGTCTCGCGCCGGTCGACGCGGACGAGGCCGCATCGATGCTCGACTCGATCCGCGCAGCCGAGGTCCTGCGGGGCGTGCGGGGCGCGCCCGCGGTGGACCGGTGGGCCGTCGCCGAGCAGATACGCCGGGTGTCCCAACTGGTCACCGACTTCCCGGAGATCGCCGAGGTGGACCTCAACCCGGTGATCGCCACTCCGGAGGGCGCGATCGCCGCGGACATCCGCGTCATCCTCTCCGAAGGGGCCACGAAACAACGCCGTAGGTACACGCGTGAGGAGATGCTCACGTCCATGCGGCGGCTGATGGAGCCCCGCTCCGTCGCCGTGATCGGCGCGTCCAACGAGCAGGGCAAGATCGGCAACTCGGTGATGCGCAACCTCATCGACGGCGGCTTCTCCGGCGAGATCCATCCGGTGAACCCCAAGGCCCATGACATCTTGGGCCGCAAGGCGTACAAGAGTGTCACGGACGTTCCCGGTGAGGTGGATGTGGCGGTCTTCGCGATCCCCGCCAAGTTCGTGGCGTCGGCCTTGGAGGAGGTGGGTCGCAAGGGCATCCCCAACGCGGTCCTGATCCCCTCCGGGTTCGCCGAGACCGGTGAACAGGCCCTCCAGGACGAGATCGTGGAGATCGGTGAGCGCCTCGGAGTGCGGCTGCTCGGCCCGAACATCTACGGCTACTACTCGACGTGGCAGAACCTGTGCGCCACATTCTGCACGCCGTACGACGTCAAGGGCGGGGTCGCCCTGACGAGTCAGTCCGGTGGCATCGGGATGGCCATCCTCGGCTTCGCGCGCACTACGAAGACGGGCGTCTCGGCGATCGTCGGGCTCGGCAACAAGTCCGACCTGGACGAGGACGACCTCCTCACGTGGTTCGGCGAGGACCCCAACACCCAGTGCATCGCCATGCACTTGGAGGACCTCAAGGACGGCCGCGCCTTCGTGGAGGCCGCGCGGGCGACCGTCCCGAAGAAGCCGGTCGTGGTCCTGAAGGCCGGACGTACGGCAGCGGGGGCGAAGGCCGCCGGATCGCACACGGGCGCCCTGGCGGGCGATGACGCCGTGTACGACGACATCCTCAGGCAGGCGGGGGTCATCAGGGCCCCTGGCCTCAACGAAATGCTGGAGTACGCGCGCGCGTTGCCGGTGCTCCCCACCCCGCAGGGCGACAACATCGTGATCATCACGGGTGCGGGCGGATCCGGGGTGCTGCTCTCCGACGCGGTGACCGACAACGGGCTGCGGCTGATGGAGATCCCCGACGACCTGGACGCGTCCTTCCGGGCGTTCATCCCGCCCTTCGGGGCGGCGGGAAACCCCGTCGACATCACCGGGGGCGAACCCCCGTCGACGTACGAGGCGACGATCAGGCTCGGCCTGGAGGACCCCCGCATTCACGCACTTGTCCTGGGCTACTGGCACACCATCGTCACCCCTCCCATGGTCTTCGCCGAACTAACGGCCCGGGTGATCGCGGAGTTCCGTGAGCGCGGCATCGAGAAGCCCGTCGTGGCATCCCTGGCGGGCGACGTCGAGGTGGAGGAGGCCTGCCAGTACCTCTTCGAGCGCGGCGTCGTGGCGTACCCGTACACGACGGAGAAACCGGTCGCCGTGCTCGGCGCGAAGTACCGGTGGGCGCGAGCGGCCGGTCTGTTGGGGGGCGGTCGATGAGGTGACCGGTGTTGGGTCCTGCCGGCGGTGCGCGTCGGCAGGACCCGGGACCCGTGCGCACACGAAAGGAATTGGACAGGGGGCGCTGGCCAGGATCTTTTCGACGCAAGGGGTGCTGAACCGACATGACGACAACCGACATATCCACAGCCGTCCCGTACAGGGAGGTGACGGACACCAACGGCCGGATGTACCGAGTTGGCGAGACCGACATCGACATCATGGGCCGCAAGCGCAAGTGGATGGTCATCCTGCCGTGGGTCGGCATGATGGGCATCAGCTCGGCCGAGTACGCGTTCGCGTCGGCCGAGGACACCCTGCACACCGCGCATTCCTGGGGTGACACCCACATCTTCTGGATGCTGGGCGTCTGGGTCTTCTTCCAGGCCGCGGTGGCCTTCCCGGCGGGCAAGCTGCGCGAGAGCGGCAAACTTCCGGCGCGCTGGGCGATGATGTGCGGCGCGGTGGGCACGCTGCTCGGCTATGTGTCACTGGCGTTCGCGCCCCATGTGATCGTCGCCTATATCGGCTTCGGCATGTTCAGCGGTATGGGCGCCGGCATGGTGTACGCGACCTGCGTGAACATGGTCGGCAAGTGGTATCCGGAACGGAAGGGAGGAAAGACCGGATTCGTCAACGGCGGATTCGCCTACGGCTCGGTGCCGTTCGTGTTCATCTTCACCGGCTATATGGACCTGACGAACTTCCGCTGGGTGCTTGTGAGCGTCGGCCTCTTCCTGGCGGCGATGGTCGCCGTGGCCGGTTACTTCTTCCAGGACCCGCCGAAGAACTGGTGGCCGGCCGACGTGGACCCGCTGCGGCCGCCGGACGACCCACGGGCCAGGCGCGCCATGGCGATGAATCCGCCCGCCGTGCGGCAGTACACACCCAGGGAGGCGTGGCAGACCGGCCGGGTCGCACTGATGTGGTTCTGCCTGCTGTGCACATCGGGCGTGAACATCTTCGGCATCGCTTTCCAGGTGGACATCGGAAAGGAAGCCGGATTCGCCGGTGGGATCGTCGCCACGGCCATGTCCTTGAAGGCCATCGTCAACGGCACGGGCCGGGGCGTCATCGGCTGGCTCTCGGACCTCTACGGACGCAAACGCTGCCTGATCTTCGTCTGTATCGTCCTGGGTCTTTCGCAGTACGGCATCCTGTGGTCCGCGAACATCGAGAACCTCCCGCTGTTCCTGGTCTTCTCCAGCATCTCCGGTTTCGGAGGCGGCGCCATCTTCCCGATGTTCGCGGCGATGACGGCGGACTACTTCGGCGAGAACAACAACGCCTCCAACTACGGCCTGGTCTACAGCTCCAAGCTGGTGTCCGGGCTTCTCGGCTCCGGAATGGGCGCCGTCGTGGTGAGCAACTGGGGCCACACAGGGGCCTTCACCCTGGCCGGCTCGATCTCCCTGTTCGCCGGATTCATCGCGCTCTTCCTCTCCCAACCCGGAAGGCCCAAGGACAAAGGCATCAAACCCAATCCGCAACCCCTCGGTGAGGAGATGGCCTGACTGCCTGCCCCCCTTACGTCAATCAGCTCTCGCCGCGCGGCCTCCGCGCGGCGAGAGCTGTGTGTGCGGGCGCTTCAGCGCTTCAGCGCTTCTTGCGGAGAGCCGCCAGGTTGTCGTAGCCGGTCTTCGCGAGCTTCAGGGACTGGCCGGGATCGGTGCCGCTGGGCGCGTTGTCCTGCTCGACCATCGGGTTGTGGTAGTTCTTCTCGCCGACCCGGCTGAAGAAGGTGCGGTAGTCGATGACGCCCTCGCCGAAGGCCACCATGTCGTAACCCTGGCCGCTGGTGTCGTTGCGGGTGCCGTCCTTGGCGTGGAACAGCGGGTAGCGCTTGTTGTTGCGGCTGACGAGCGCGGCCGGATCGAAGACCTTCTTCCGCTGGGAGCCGTCGTGCGCGGTGTACGTGTGGAACTTGTACTGCGCGACGTGCGCCCAGTAGACGTCCATCTCCAGCCAGACCGCCCTCGGATCCGTGGCCTTGAGGAAGTACTCCAACTTGCGGATGCCGGAGCTGCGGGTCGGGCGGCCCTGCGCGTCGAGCGGGCCGCCGTCGAGCAGGAAGCCGTACGCCCCGTCGTGGTTGTGGGTGTAGAGCTTGATGCCGGCCTTGCGCGCGATGGAGCCCATGGCGTTCCACTTGTCGGCCGCGACGTCCCAATCGGCCTTGTACGAGCTGTTGGTCGGGTCACCGCCGGTGCCCATGTGGTCCATGCCGAGGATGTTGGCGATCTCCAGGTGCTTCTTGAACGTGTCGAGGTCGGGCTGCGTGAGCGGCCAGGAGCCCGGTATGAAGCCGTGGTTGCCCTGGGCGCGCAGGCCGTAGTCGTCGAGCCAGGAGCGCAGCAGCTTGGCACCCTCGACGGACTCGAGACTGGCGCCGCCGGGGGCGTTGGCGTGCTGGCCGTAGCCCGCGAACTCGACCTGCTTGTAGCCGTAGCGGGCCAGCTCCTTGAACACCTCGCGGAAACCGGAGGGCAGGTTGGAGGCGAGCGGGTCGCGGCCGGTCGCGTCACGCACCGTGTAGAGGATGATGCCGCGCTTCTTCGCGGGCACCAGTTCGCGGCCGTGGCCGTGCCCGCCCTCGGTCTGCGGCTGGGCGAAGGACGGTGCCGCGCCGAACACGGGCGCGGCGATCGCGCCGGCGCCGACGGCGGTGCACGTGTTGAGGAAGCGGCGGCGGTTGATGCCGAGACGCTGTCTGAGGGCCTCGTCGGCGGGAGTGTCGTGGAAGTCGGTCACGGGTGCCTCTTTCGGGCTCTAGGACTCTCGGGGTTTTCCCGGATCTTTCGACGTACGGGCGGACGCCACTGGCGCGTTGTCAGTGACGCGTGCTTCACTCTCTGTAACTGCTCCTCAGCCCAGGCCGGCCAGGTCGAGGAGGAGGGATTTCACGGCGGTGGCCGCGATCCGGTCGGAAAACGCATGGGGGGTGGAGCTGATGATGAGCGGACCGTCGTCGTCGCTCAGGGTAAGGCGGCCGTGGCTGCCGCGAATAGGTGAGGGGTCAAGGGGCACGACCGCCATGCGGTAGCGCATGCCGAGTTTCTTACGGGCCAGCGCGGACGCGGCCTTGACGCGGACGTAGGGGTCCTCGGGGTCCATGAAGAGCTCGACGGGGTCGTAGCCGGGTTTGCGGTGGATCTCGACGAGCTGCGCGAAGTCGGGCGCGCAGGCGTCGTCGAGCCAGTAGTAGTACGTGAACCAGGCGTCCGGCTCGGCGACGGCGACGAGTTCGCCGGAGCGCGGGTGGTCCAGGTGGTTGGCCTTCTTGCCCTCGTCGTCGAGGAGTTGCTCGATTCCGGGCAGGTCGGCGAGCGCCTGCCGGGTGGCTTCCAGGTCCTCGGGCCTGCGCACGTAGATGTGGGCGATCTGGTGGTCCACGACGGCGAAGGCGCGTGATGCCATCGGGTCGAGGTACTCCATGCCGTCCTGGGTGTGCACTTCGAGCAGGCCTGCGCGGCGCAGGGCGCGGTTGATGTCGACGGGACGGTCCACGCGGGTGATGCCGTACTCGGACAGGGCGACGACGGTGCGGCCCTCGGCCTTCGCCTCGTCGAGGAGGGGGGCGATGGTCGCGTCGAGTTCGGCGGCGGCCTGGTGGGAGCGCGGGTCGTCGGGGCCGAAGCGCTGGAGGTCGTAGTCGAGGTGAGGGAGGTAGCACAGGGCCAGGTCGGGGTGGCGGGTGTCGAGGATGTGGCGCGTGGCGTTCACGATCCAGCGGCTGGACACGATGTCGGCGCCGGGGCCCCAGAAGTGGAAGAGGGGGAACGTGCCGAATTTCTCGGTGAGTTCGTCGTGCAGGGCCGGGGGCCTGGTGTAGCAGTCGGGTTCCTTGCGGCCGTCGGCGTAGTAGACGGGACGGGGGGTGATGGTGATGTCGGTGTCGGCGCCCATGGCGTACCACCAGCAGATATTGGCGACGGTGTAGCCGGGGTACGCGCGACGGGCGGCGTCCCACAGCTTGTCGCCCGCGACGAGGCCGTTGTGCTGGCGCCACAGCAGTACGTCGCCGAGCTCGCGGAAGTACCAGCCGTTGCCGACGATGCCGTGCTCGGCGGGGGTGGTGCCGGTGAGGAAGGTGGACTGGGCGGCGCAGGTGACGGCGGGCAGGACCGTGCCGAGCGGGGCCCGGGAGCCGGACTGGCCCAGGGACTTGAGGCGGGGCATGTGGTCGAGGAGACGGGGGGTGAGGCCGACGACGTCCAGGACGAGGAGGGGTGTGGGGCTCATGGGAGTTCCTTCAGGCCGAGGTCCGTCAGGAGATCGCGGGCGAGGGAGAGTTCGGCGGCGATGCCGTCGGCGAGCTGGGGACGGGAACGGGGGCGCAGTTCGGGCGGCAGCGCCTGCCAGGTGTAGGTCTCGACCTCGAGGTGGCGGGTTCGGGGGTCGGGCCCGCCCACCAGGTGGGCGAGGGTGTCCTTGAGTACGGGGAGTGTGGAGGTGAGGGGCGGCGCGGGAGGCGCGTGCAGGGGGACGTGGAAGTGGGCGCGCCAGGGTGCCGTCTCGGGCAGGGCGTCACCGGCGAGGGATTCACCGAGGTCGTCGGTGCCGCGCAGTCCGGCTGCGGTACGGGTGCGGGTCTGGTGCAGGAAGCGGGGTTCGTCGAAGGCGGCGAGGGCCTCGCGGACTCCGGGGAGATGGGGGTGTTCGGCATGCAGGGCAGCGGAGAGCTGGGATTTGACGACGGGGATGCCCGCGGCGGCGAGCGCGTCGAGCGCGGTCCGCGGGTCCTCGAAGGAGGTGGCGAGGTGACAGGTGTCGACGCAGACACCGATGCGGTCGTGGCCGATCGCGGTGAGGGGGGCGATCGCGTCGCCCGTGGTCTCCACGGTGCAGCCAGGTTCAGGTTCGAGGCCGATACGGATCGACTTACCGGTCAACTCCGCGAGTGCGTCCAGGCGTTGGGCGAGCGCGGTGAGGGCGGCGCGGGCGGCCTCGGCTTGAGTGGTGTCGAAGGGAGTGCGCCAGGCGAGAGGCAGGGTGGAGATGGAGCCTTCGGTGACGTCGTCCGGGAGGAGGGCGGCAAGGAGACGGGCCAGGTCGGTCGTGTGGGAAAGGCGCTCCGGGTCGGTCCAGTCCGGCTTGTAGACGCGGTACTTGACCTCCTCGGCTCCGAACCCCTCGTAAGGGAAGCCGTTGAGGGTGACGACTTCGAGGCCGCGCCGGTCGAGTTCCGTGCGCAGGCCGCGCAGGGCTGCGGGGTCGGTGACCAGGGCGTGCGCGGCGTCCTTGGCGAGCCACAGGCCGATGCCCAGGCGGTCCCTGCCGAGCCGTTTGCGCACGGGTTCGCAGTGGTCGCGCAGTTGCGCGAGGACACCGTCGAGGGTCTCGGCGGGGTGGACGTTGGTGCAGTACGCGAGGTGGACGACGCTGCCGTCCGGGTGCCGGAAGCGCATGGCTCACGCCCCGCCGCGGAGGATGGAGTTGCCCTCGTGGGTGGCTTCGGTGTCCGTGACATCGAGCGCGAGGCGGCCGCTGAGTCCGTAGAAGGCGACCGGGTTGCGCCACAGCACCAGGTCGACGTCGTCCTCGCTGAACCCGGACGCGAGCATGGCGTCGGCGACCTTGCGGGTCTTGAGCGGGTCGCTCTTGCCCCAGTCGGCTGCCGAGTTGACCAGGACCCGCTCGGGACCGTGGTCGCGCAGGATGGCCACCATCCGGTCCTCGTCCATCTTGGTGTCGGGATAGACCGAGAAGCCGAGCCAGCAGCCGCTGTCCTTGGCCTCCTTGACCGTCGTCTCGTTGAGATGGTCGATGAGGACCCGGTCCAGGGGCAGCGCGGATTCCCGGATGACATCGATGGTGCGGCGCAGTCCTGCGAGCTTGTCGCGGTGCGGGGTGTGGACGAGCGCAGGCAGCTCATGGTCGGCTGCGAGCTGGAGCTGGGCGCTGAGCGCCGCGTCCTCGGCGGGGGTCATGGAGTCATAGCCGATCTCACCGACGGCGACGACGTTGTCCTTGACGAGATACCGGGGCAGCGCGTCAAGGACCGGGGTGCAGCGGGGGTCGTTCGCCTCTTTGGGGTTGAGGGCGATGGTGCAGTGGTGGGCGATCCCGTACTGCGCCGCGCGGAAGGGTTCCCAGCCGAGGAGGGAGTCGAAGTAGTCGAAGAAGGAGGCGGGTGAGGTGCGGGGCTGACCAAGCCAGAACGCGGGCTCGACGACGGCACGGACACCTGCCGCGTACATGGCCTGGTAGTCGTCGGTGGTGCGGGACGTCATGTGGATGTGGGGGTCGAAGATGCGCATCAGGACTCCTGCTCCTCGCCGGTGGAAGGGGTCTCGGGGGCCGCCGGGGCGGTGGTCAGGGCCAGGACGCGGTGCAGATCGCTGGGGACGGTGCGGCCGGCGGCGGTGCGTTCGCCGGCGAAGTCGCCGAGCATCCGGGCGAGCTCGGCATCGCCGGCGGCGCGGCGGTCCAGGTCGGCGACGGCTTCCACGGGGACGCCGGTGAACAGGCACTTGAGCACCGCGTGGCGCCATTCGTGCGGGGCGAGGTGCCGGGCGGCGTACGGGCCGACGGCGGCGGCGACGAGCCGGGTGTCGTTGGTACGCAGGGCGTCCTCGACCAGGGGCAAGGCCTCCGGGCCCTGGACCAGGTGAGGCAGGGCGAGCAGGACGGCGCGGCGCTCGGCCGCGGTGCCTTGTTCGTAGACGCGGGTGAGGGTGGCCGGGTCCGCGGCGGCCGCGTGCAGGAGCAGCACGCGGGCGGCGTCGGCGTGGTCCTGGCCACAGCGTCGCCCGGCTTCGGCGAAGCGCAACTCCCAGACGGGGGCCTCGTGCTGCTCCGGACGCCCGCGGTGGGCGGTGGCCTCCGCGGTGGCCTGGTCCAGCCAGGCGCGGGCGGCTCCGCCGAGGGTGGCTTCGAGGCGGGTGCGGAGGTCGTCGATGACGGGGGCTTCGGTCACGGGGTTCCTCCTCTTGCTGAAGCTGAAGTGATGACAGGGGCTGTGCGGGCCGCTTCGGTTGCCGCCTTGTGCAGGAACTCGATGGAGTGGGAGGCGAGTTGGGGACCCGCGTGGGAGTGGCGGGGCAGTTCGACGACGGTGAGGCCTTGGTAGCCGGTGGAGGCCAGGGCTTCGAGGACGGGCGGGAAATCGATCTCTCCGTCTCCGAACGGGAGGTGTTCGTGGACGCCGCGGCGCATGTCCTCGATCTGGACGTGCCGTAGCCAGGGGGCGGCGGCGCGTACGCAGTCTGCGGGGGACTGCGGTTCGAGGCACTGGCAGTGGCCGATGTCGAGGGTGAGGCCCAGGAGCTGGGGGTCGCCCAGTTCGTGACGGAGCCGGTGGAAGTCGGCGAGTGTGGAGAGGAGGTGGCCGGGTTCGGGTTCGATGGCCAGAGGCACGCCGGTGCCGGACGCGGCGTCCAGTACGGGGCCGAGCGCGTCGGCCAGCCGCCGCCAGGCGGTGTCCTCCGGGGTGCCTTCGGGGGTGACGCCGCTGAAGCAGTGCACGGCATGGGCGCCCAGGTCGGCGGCGACCCGCACGGCACGTATCAGCAGGCGGACCCGGGCGGCGCGCGCGTCCGGGTCGAGGTCAAGGAGCGAGGGCCCGTGCTTGCGGCGCGGGTCGAGCACGTAGCGGGCGCCGGTCTCGATCGTCACCGTCAGACCGAGGCGTTCCAGGCCGCGGGCCACGTGGCGGGTGCGGGCGGCGAGGTCGGGGGCGAGGGGGTCGAGGTGCATGTGGTCGAGGGTGAGTCCGACGCCCGCGTAGCCGAGGTCGGCGAGGAGGCCGAGGGCGTCGTCGAGCCGGAGGTCGGTGAGGCCGTTGGTGCCGTATCCGAAGCGGAAGGGGGACGAAGCTCCCGCTCCGGCGGGGCCCGCGCTCCGTACCGCTGCATGAGCCTGCGGCTGCGCCTGCCGGGTGCTCGTCCCCTCTGTCGTCTCCGTCATGTGACGCTCACCTTCCGGCCGAACTTGCGGGCCGCCGGGGCCAGAGCGGCGGTCAGGAGAGCGGGCCCCAGGGCTCCCGCACGGGCGGAGAGCGCGGCCTGGAGCGGGATCATGGCGCGGATGCCGCCGCCCACGGCCCGCTGGGTGAGCTGGGGCGACGGATTGAGCGCGGCGTGGAAAAGGGGGCGCGCGGCGGTAGCTGCGTAGGTCGCGGCGAGCGCGGCCTGGACGGCACCGCGGGCTCCGCTGCGCCATGCGCTGCCGGGCCGCCCCGAGGCGAACCCGCCCGGCACCCCGCCGGTACGCAAGCGGCCCACCGCCCGACCCACCAGTCGGGCCCCCGTCTGCTCCGCCGAAGTGAAGCCCGGCAGACCACGGGTGGCTGCTTCGCCGCGGCCTGCCGGGAGTTGAGGGGCGGCGGCGCCGACGCCACCGCTTCGGGCAAGCAGTTGCGCGAGTCCGGCTGTCGCGACTAGTGCGGCCAGAGGGGCCGTCGTGGAGCCGCCCTGTGCCTCGCGGCGCGAGACCGCGGTCACCGCGAGGGTGTGGGCGCCCAGGACGAGGGCGGTGGGTACCGCCGCGCGGAGGCCGGGGCCGGTGAAGGGGCGGCGAGTGGTCGCGAGCTTCGCGGAGGCCGAGGAGCTGGAGTCCGCCGCCGTGGCCGCCGCTCCCAGGAGCAGGTCGAGGGCGCGGGCCGTGGCCATGGCTGCCGGGCCCGCCGGAGTGTGTTTCAGGCCCAGGTCATACGCCCACACCGTGGCCGCCAGCCCGGTCGCCACCGTCAGCGCGGGGCGGCCCGCGGCCGCGGCCAGAGCCAGGCCCCCTGCCGTCAGGGCCGCCGCCGCGCCCAGTGCGGCCGCCGGGGCGATGCGGCCGGAAGGCAACGGGCGGTGAGGCCGTTCGACCGCGTCCTCCTCCCGGTCCGCCCAGTCGTTGAGGGCCATGCCCGCTTCGTAGAGGGAGAGTGATGCGGCGATGGCCAGGAGGGTGCGGCGGTTGGGCCGAAGCCCTGCCGCCGCAGCGCCCGCGATGGCGTCGCCGGGGACGGTGAACAGGGCGGAGACACGCAGGAGTTCAGCCCAGTCGCGCCCAGTGCCCAGAGAAACATCACCCCGAGCGGCTGCACCCCCGCCACCCGCCCCCAAGCCACCCCGAGGGGTACCGCCGCCATCACGACTCCCGCCCCTCACACCCCCACCCCCCGCAACCGCACCCCAAACCCCACCAGCGCCTCGTACTGCTCGGCCAAGGCCGATGAAGCGCCGTCGTCCGGGTCCTTGAAGTAGAAGCCCAGCTCCCCCAGCGGCCCCGTAAGGCCCCTCTCGTGGGCGCGGGCCAGCAAGCGGGCCAGGTCCAGGATCAGAGGTGCCGCCAGGGCCGAGTCGCAGCCCTGCCAGGTTGTCTGCAGGACCATCCGCGCGCCGAGGAAGCCGTCGAACGCGATGTGGTCCCAGGCGGTCTTCCAGTCGCCGAGCGAGGGGACGTCGTCGATGTGGACCTCGCCCTCCGGGGCGGAGCCCAGCGTGTCGGCGAGCACCCGTTCCTTGCCCGCGTTCTTCGCCGCGGCCGCGGCCGGGTCCGCGAGGGCCGCGCCGTCGCCGCCGCCCAGGAGGTTCGTGCCGGACCAGGCGCGGACGGCCAGCGCACGCTGGGCGAACATCGGGCCGAGGACGGAGCGCAGGAGGGTCTGGCCAGTCTTGCCGTCCCGGCCCGCGTGAGGGAGCCCCGACGAAGCCGCCAGAGAAGCGAGCGCCGGGTGGTGCAGGCCCGCCGACGGGGTGAAGTTCACGTACGGGCAGTCCGCCCGCAGCGCCGCCGCCGCGTAGAGGGAGCTGGCGGGCAGCCTTTCCTCGCCCTCCGCCGGCAGCGGTTCCGTCGAAGCCACGTTCACCACCACCGCACGGGCGAGCCCCCGGCGGCGTACGAAATCGCGGAGGTCTGCGGCGAAGGACGCGATCAGTTCCTCGTCCGTCCTGGTGTCGGAGTCCCCGCGGCGCGGTCCGCCCATGCGGATCTCCGCGTCGGCCGCCGCCAGTTCCGCGTGCACCGCCGACGGGACGCCGTGCGGGAGCACGCCCCCGGCCGCCAGCTGCTCCGCCCGCTTGGGCAGCGGGCACTCCATCACGTCGTGGCCGCCGAAGACCAGCGAGGACAACGTTGGCAGACCACTGTCCGCGAAGGGCGGTGTCTCCGTGACCATGCCGGTCGGCGGGTGCAGACCGGCCGTCACCGCCGCGCACCCCGCGACAGCCGTCGTGGCGACCGAACCGCGCGCCCCGATGAGCCACACCCCGGTCAGCCCGCCACCCGAAGAACCGGATGAACGAGAAGAACCCGACGAACCCGAAGAACCCGACGAAGAAGAGTTGGACATGGCTGCCTCCTGTCGTGCACGCGCCGAACCCGCGGGAGTTGGGACGGCGAACGGAAAAGACGGCGGGCGGAGGTCCGGCGTCCTCCGCCCGCCGCCGTCTAGCGGCCCGCGCCGGACGCGGTGCGGGCCGGCAGGTCCTTCACCCGGATGTCGCGGAAGGAGACCTGGTCATCGGCACCGTGGTTCTGGATGCCGATGTGACCGTCCTTCAGGCTCCTCGCCGGATCCGTGTTGGTGAAGTCGTTGATCTTCACTCCGTTGAGATAGATCCGAAGGCGTTCGCCCTCGACCCGGAGCTCGTAGGTGTTCCACTCCCCCACCGGATTCAGCGCCTTGTCGCGCTTCTTCAGGTCGGCGGACTTGAAGCCGTAGACGGAGCCCGTGGTCTTCTCCGGGACGTCGGTGGCGTCGATCTGGATCTCGTAGCCGTTGTTCACGGCCGACCAGGGGTCGTCGGAGGCCGGGAAACCCACGAAGATCCCGGAGTTGTCGTCGCCGTCCATGCGCCAGTCCAGCTTCAGGGAGTAGGAGCCGAGCTCCTTCGCCCCGTCGTACCAGAGCATGCCCATGCCGCCGACGGTCGTCAGGGTTCCGTCGCCCTCGTTCAGCTCGAACGAGCCGGGGCCCGCCTGCTTCCAGGCGTCGAGCGACTTCGCCGTACCGTCGAAGATCGGCGTGTAGCCCTTCTCCGGACGGCAGTCGGCCTGCGCCGCTCCCGTCGCCCAGCGGATCCCGCCGAGCAGATGGGTGCGGTAGGCGGGGTCGGCGAACGACTCCTTGGTGTGGCCGCTGCCCGTGTAGAAGGAGCGGCCGCCCTGGTACTCCTGGCACCAGGCGATGGGATGGTCGCCCGACATGGAGCCGCCCGAGTAGGACGACTCGTCGAGCGAGGCGAGGACGTGGGCGCGGTCCCGGGGATTGGAGCGGTAGTTGTACCACTCGTCGGTCCGGTCCCAGATCCCCGGCAGATGCGCCGTGGACGGGTGCCCGTGGTCCTCGACCTGCACCTTCGCGGGCTGGATCGCGGGGTGCGACTGGAAGTACGCGCCCGCGAGCCCGCCGTAGAAGGGCCAGTCGTACTCGGTGTCGGCGGCGGCGTGCACGCCCACGTACCCGCCGCCCTTCTTGATGTAGCCCTCGAACGCCGCCTGTTGCTTGCCGTCGAGGACGTCACCCGTCGTCGAGAGCCAGATCACGGCGTCGTACCGCGCGAGGTTCTTGGCCGTGAAGGCTCCGGCGTCCTCGGTGGCGTCGACGGCGAAGCCGCCCGCCGCGCCGAGCTCCTTGATGGCCGCGATGCCGTCGGGGATCGAGTCGTGTCGGAAACCCGCGGTCTTGGAGAAGACAAGGACCTTCTCCCCCGCTGCCGAACCGGAAGACTCCGAAGACTCCGGCTCGGAGGCCGCGGGGCCCGACACACAGCCGATGAGCAGTGCGGCCGCGGCGCTCGCGGTGGCGATCCGTGCGGATGCGCGCATGGTGACCCCTTCCTCAGCTCGTGGTGAAGGTGAAGTCGTCGACGTCGTACAGGGCTCCGGTGCCCGTGCCCTTGAAGACCAGGAAGAGCGTCGTCGTCCTCTTGGGTGCCTTGCTGATGGCGGTGCTCACGTCCTTGTACGTCTCCCAGCCACCGGTCGGCGCGACCTTGGCCTTGCCCAGGAGGTTTCCGGTGGCCGATCCGCTGCGGACCTCCAGCGTGCCGCCGGCGCCGCCCGACGCGACGCGCGCGGTCAGCTTGGTGGCGTTGCCGAGGATGTAGGGCTTGAAGGCGATCCAGTCGCCGTTGTTGATGTCGCCGACCGTCTTTCCGCCGTGCGCCGGGGTGTGGTTCACCACGGAGACACCCTTGGAGTCGTTGTAGTGCTCGCCCTGGCGGTGCTTGGGCTGGACGACGTTCTGGTCGTGGGTGGTCAGCGCGGGCTGGCCGTTCGCGCCCTTGTCGGTGTATTCGGCGTCGAAGACCCCGAAGATGTTGGCGTTCGGGTCGTGCTCGCCGTCCGCGGACGTCTGGAGGGTGCCTTCGCAGCCGTTGGCCGAGGTCACCGGGTGGCCGTGGCTGTCATGGCCGAGGATGTGGGTGACCTTGACCTTCGTGCAGTCGATCGGTCCGTCTTCCCTGTCGGTCACCTTCACCTTGAAGGGAATCTTGTCGCCGAAGGTGAACAGCTGCCCGTCACCGGGGAGTTCAAGGGTCACCTTGGGCGCGGTGTTGCCGACGGTGACGTGCGCGCTGGCCGAACCGGTTCGCCCGGTGGAGTCCTTGACGGTCACGGTCGCGGTGTAGACGCCGTTCTTCTTGTACGTGTACGTGGGGTTCTGCTGGGTCGACTTGCCGCCGTCACCGAAGTCCCACGCGTAGGTCAGCGTGCCGCCGTCGGCGTCCGTGGCCTTCGCGGTGAACTTGGTCCTGAGCGGGGCCTGGCCGCTGGTCACGGAGGCGCTCGCCTCGACGACCGGTGAGTGGCCGTCGGTGGCGTTCTCGATGCGGAAGAGTCCGGAGTTCTCGTCGCCGCCGAACCAGGCCGTGCCGTAGTCGAGGACGTAGAGCGCGCCGTCGGGGCCGAACTCCATGTCCATGATCTGCGTGCCCGTCCACGGGAACGGGTTGATGGACTGGACCGTGCCGTCCGCCCCGTGTTCGATGCGCTTGATCCAGCGCCGTCCGAACTCACCGGCGAAGAAGTCGCCGTCGTACGCCTCCGGGAACTTCACCGGGGAGGTGTTCGCCGCGTCATAGCGGTAGACGGGGCCCGCCATCGGGGACTCGGATCCTGAGCCGAACTCGGGGACGGATCCGCCGTCGTACGGAATCCAGGCTTCCTGCGCGGCCGGCAGATCGGTCAGGCCGGTGTTGTGCCTGGAGTCGTTCTTGGGTGCGGCGCAGTCGAAGGCGGCGCCTGAGGTCTGCGTCGCGAAGTCGTAGTCCATGTAGGCGTCGTTCTTGCCGGTGCAGTACGGCCAGCCGAAGTTGCCCGGCTTGGTCACGCGGGCGAACTCGACCTGGCCGGCGGGGCCGCGCTTGGGGTCGGCGGCGCCCGCGTCGGGGCCGTAGTCGCCGACGTACACCGTGCCGGTGGGCTTGTCGACGCTCATGCGGAAGGGGTTGCGGAAGCCCATCGCGTAGATCTCGGGGCGGGTCTTCTCGGTGCCCGGCGCGAAGAGGTTGCCGGCCGGGACGGTGTACGAGCCGTCGTCGGCGACCTTGATGCGCAGGATCTTGCCGCGCAGGTCGTTGCTGTTGCCGGCGCTGCGGCGGGCGTCGAAGGCGGGGTTGCGGTCCGCGCGCTCGTCGATGGGCGTGAAGCCGTCCGAGGCGAAGGGGTTGGAGTCGTCGCCCGTCGAGAGGTAGAGGTTGCCGTCCTTGTCGAAGTCGATGTCGCCGCCGACGTGGCAGCAGATGCCGCGGCTGGCGGGGACGTCGAGGACCTTCTTCTCGCTGGCGTTGTCGAGAGTGCCGTCGGTCTTCAGGACAAAGCGGGAGAGGCGGTTGACGCCGTCGAACTTCTTGAAGTCCTCGGCCGTGCCGGTCTCCGGGGCGTCGCCGGCCGGGGTGTCGAGCGGGGGCGCGTAGTAGAGGTAGATCGCGCGGTTCTCGCTGAACTTTGGGTCGAGACCGATGCCTTGGAGGCCCTCTTCGTCGTGCGTGTAGACCGGTATCTTGCCCGCGATCTTGGTGTTGCCCGCGGCGTCCGTGAGGCGCAGCGTGCCGTCGCGGGAAGTGTGCAGGACCGAGCGGTCGGGCAGGACGGCGAGTGTCATGGGCTCGCCGGTCTCGGGCTCGCCCTTGGCGAGGGTGACTTGCTGGAAGTCCTCGGCCACCGGGGCCGCCGCGGCCTTGGCGGCCTGTTCCTGGGCGGCGCGGACGGCCTCCGGGTCGGCGGCGTTCGCGGTCGGGGCGGCGAGGGTCAGGGTGGCGCCGGCCAGCAGGGTGCCGGTGAAGAGCGCGAGGGTCTTGCGGAGTCTCAGGCGTTTCCTGTGCACGGGGTTCCTCCGGAAGGGGGACGGTCGTACGCGGGTGTGGTGCGAAGAGGGCGCTGGGCGCCGGGGTGCGCCGTCACCCCGGAAGGTTCATGTCCTGTACACATCAGGGACGGTAGCCACGTTTGTCCGGGACGGAAAGCCCTTGCACAGCAGTAGAGTTCAGCTTTTTCCTTGGGCAGGACAAAGTGGCTCCGCCCGACTGCCTGTCGTGGCTGCTCAGTTCCCGCCGAACGCCGCGTCGAACGACGCCGTAGGCGGCTCGAAGTCGTACGCCTTCAGGCGCTTCAGCGCCTCCGGCGCCCCCTGGAGGCGGTCCATTCCCGCGTCCTCCCACTCCACCGAGATCGGGCCTTCGTACGCGATCGAGCCGAGCATCCGGAACACGTCCTCCCAGGGGACGTCCCCGTGGCCCGCCGATACGAAGTCCCAGCCGCGGCGCGGGTCGCCCCACGGAAGGTGCGAGCCCAGGCGGCCGTTGCGGCCGTCCAGGCGGCGCCTCGCCTCCTTGCAGTCGACGTGGTAGATCCGGTCCCGGAAGTCGTAGAGGAAACCGACCGGGTCCAGGTCCTGCCACACGAAGTGCGAGGGGTCGAAGTTCAGGCCGAAGGCGGTGCGGTGGTCAACTGCCTCCAAGGCGCGGTGCGTTGTCCAGTAGTCGTACGCGATCTCCGAGGGATGCACCTCATGCGCGAAGCGCACGCCCTGTACGTCGAAGACGTCGAGGATCGGGTTCCACCGCTCGGCGAAGTCGTCGTAGCCGCGCTCGATCATCGACTCCGGCACGGGCGGGAACATCGCCACCAGATGCCAGATCGCCGAGCCCGTGAAGCCCACGACCGTGTCGACGCCGAATGCGGCCGCCGCGCGTGCCGTGTCCTTCATCTCACGGGCGGCCCGCTGCCGTACGCCCTCCGCGTCCCCGTCGCCCCAGATGCGGGCGGGCAGGATCGCCTGATGCCGCTCGTCGATGATCGCGTCACAGACGGCCTGCCCGACCAGGTGGTTGGAGATGGCCCAGCACTTGAGTCCGTACTTGTCGAGGAGCTGACGGCGCGAGTCCAGGTAGGAACGGTCGTTCAGCGCCTTGTCGACCTCGAAGTGGTCGCCCCAGCAGGCGAGTTCGAGACCGTCGTAGCCGAAGTCGCGGGCGAGGCGGCAGACCTCCTCCAGCGGCAGGTCGGCCCACTGGCCGGTGAACAGCGTGAAGTCGCGGGGCATGAACAGGCCTCCTCAGACCGTGACGGGGGTGGAAGCTATCGGGGTGTAGACCGAGTTCTTCGCCGCGCTCTCCTCCACCGCGGCGAGCACCCGCTGCACCGAGAGGCCCGCCTCGAAGGACGGTTCGGGCTGCTCACCCGTGGCGATGGCGTGCAGCAGATCGCGGGCCTGGTGCACGAACGTGTGCTCGTAACCGAGTCCGTGCCCCGGCGGCCACCAGGCCTCCAGGTACGGATGGCCGGGCTCGGTCACCAGGATGCGGCGGAAGCCCGATGACGTGGCGGGCTCCGTGTGGTCGTGGAAGGAGAGCTCGTTCAGGCGCTCCAGGTCGAAGGCCAACGAGCCGTCGGAGCCATTGAGTTCGAGCTTCAGGGCGTTCTTCCGGCCGGCGGCGAAGCGGGTCGCCTCGAAGGAGGCGAGGGCGCCCGACGGGAAGCGGCCGGTGAAGACCGCCGCGTCGTCCACCGTGACCTGGCCCGTCGCGGTGCCGCCTTCCGCCGTGAGCCCGCTGGACGCCCCGTCGGGCAACGGCCGCTCCCGTACGAACGTCTCCGTCAGCGCCGAGACACCCGCAACCGGCTCCCCCACCAGATACTGCGCGAGGTCCACGATGTGCGCGCCCAGGTCGCCGAGCGCGCCCGAACCCGCGCGGTCCTTGCGCAGCCGCCACGTCAGCGGGAAGCCGGGGTCGACCAGCCAGTCCTGGAGGTACGTGAGCCGGACGTGCCGCAGGCTGCCGATGCGGCCCTCGGCGACCATCTGCCGGGCGAGCGCGAGAGCCGGAACACGGCGGTAGTTGAAGCCGACCATCGCCATCTGCCCCCGGGAGCGGGCCCGTTCGGCGGCCTCGGCCATCGCCTCGGCCTCCTCGACGGTGTTCGCGAGGGGCTTCTCGCACAGCACGTGCTTGCCCGCGTCGAGCGCGGCGATCGCGATCTCCGCATGGCTGTCGCCGGGGGTGCAGATGTCGATGAGGTCGACGTCGTCACGGGCCACGAGAGCGCGCCAGTCGGTCTCCGCGGCGGCCCATCCGAGCCGGTCCGCCGCGGCGCGCACGGCGGCGCCGTCGCGTCCGCAGACCGCCGAGAGGACCGGCTGTACCGGCAGGTCGAAGACGCGTCCGACAGTGCGCCAGCCCTGGGAGTGAGCGGCGCCCATGAAGGCGTAGCCGACCATGCCCACCCCCAGCCGCCGCTTCCCTGTCCCGGCCTCGTGTTCCGTCTCACGCATGCGGTACTCCTCCTCGTAAACGCTCGGTGGGGGGTGCGGACGCGCGCATCACTTGAAGCCGGTGGACATGTACGTGCTGATGTTCTCCTTGTCGACCACGGCCGAGTAGAGCGTGATGAAGGCCGGGATCTCGAACTCCGCCATCCCGCTGACGCCCTTGCTCTGGCCCAGCGCGCGGGCGAGGTCGATGGCCGAGGCGGCCATCGACGGCGGGTAGAGGACGGTGGCCTTGAGCACGCTGTTATCGGACTCGATGGCCTGGAAGGCGGAGAGCGCGCCCGCGCCGCCGACCATCAGGAAGTCGTCGCGGCCCGCCTGCTTGATGGCGCGCAGGGCGCCCACGCCCTGGTCGTCGTCGTGGTTCCACAGGGCGTCGAAGTTCTTCTGGGCCTGGAGGAGCTGGGACATCTTCTGCTGTCCCGACTCGACGGTGAACTCGGCGGCCTGCCGGGCGACCTTCTCGATGTTCGAGTAGTTCTTCAGGGCGTCGTCGAAGCCCTTCGAGCGCTGCTTGGTCAGTTCGAGGTTGTCGAGTCCCGCGAGTTCGACGACCTTGGCGTTCTTCTTGTCCTTGAGCTTCTCGCCGATGTAGTGGCCGGCGCTGAGGCCCATGCCGTAGTTGTCGCCGCCGATCCAGCAGCGGTAGGCCTGCGGCGAGGCGAAGACCCGGTCGAGGTTGACGACGGGTATGCCCGCCCGCATGGCCTTCAGGCCGACCTGGGTGAGGGCCTTGCCGTCGGCCGGCAGGATCACCAGGACGTCGACCTTCTTGTTGATCAGCGTCTCGACCTGGCCGATCTGGGCGGCGGTGTCGTTCGAGCCCTCGGTGGACTCCAGCGTGACGTCCGAGTACTTCTTCGCCCGCTCCTTGGCGTTGTCGTTGATCGCGTTCAGCCAGCCGTGGTCGGCCTGCGGCCCCGCGAAGCCGATGGTGACCTTCTTGCCGGGCTTGTCGTCGGCGACCGGCTGGTCCTTGTCGTCCGAGCCCTCATCCTTGGGCTCGTTGCTGGTGCACCCGGTGATGAGGGCGCCGGTCGACAGGGCGGCGGCTCCGAAGAGCAGCCCTCTGCGGCTCGCGAATGGGGATGTCTCTGGCATGGCGGTGAACCCTTCTCCGGGTCTGCGGGTCAGTGAGTTGAGGACGTACGTCGCTGGACGAGCACCGCGGCGACGATGATCGCCCCCTTGGCGATCTGCTGGACGTCGCTCTGGAGGTTGTTCAGCGCGAAGATGTTCTGGATCGTGATGAAGATCAGTACGCCGAGCACGGAGCCGGTGATGGTGCCCCGGCCGCCGCTGAGCAGGGTGCCGCCGATGATCGCGGCGGCGATGGCGTCGAGCTCGTAGAGGTTGCCGTTGGTGTTCTGGCCCGACCCGGAGAGGATGATCAGCAGGAAGGCCGCGATGCCGCAGCAGAGGCCGGAGAGCAGGTAGAGATAAAGGCGTTGCCTGCGTACGTCGATGCCGGCGAGCCGCGCCGCTTCCGCGTTGCCGCCGACCGCGACCGAGCGCCGCCCGAAGGTGGTGCGGTTCAGGAGCAGCCAGCCGACGACGGTGACGGCCGCGAAGACGAGCACGAGCGGCGGGATGCCAAGAATGTAGGAGTCACGCTCGCCGAGCTTAAGCACCCCGTCCACGGTGACCATCTGCGTCTTGCCGTCGGTGATCTGCAGGGCGAGACCGCGGCCCGCGGCCAGCATCGCGAGCGTCGCGATGAACGGCACCATCCCGCCGTACGCGATGAGTACTCCGTTGACCAGACCGCAGGCCATGCCGACGATCACCGCGGTGAACAGGATGCCCGCGAAGCCGTACTCCTGGGTGGCGACCGTCGTCGCCCACACGGAGGCGAGCGCGACGATCGCGCCGACCGACAGGTCGATGCCGCCGGAGATGATCACGAACGTCATGCCGACCGTGACGACGCCGATAACGGACGCCTGGGTGAGGATCAGCTGGACGTTGTCGGTGTCCAGGAACGAGTCGGGCTGAGTGATGCCGCCGATCAGGACCAGCGCGGCGAGCACACCGAGCAGGGACAGCGTCCGCACGTCGGCTCGTGCGGAGAGTGTCCGCAACGGGCTTGCGCCGTCCGCCGGTTGACTCTTCGATGCGGCGGGCCGTGGCGGCGATGCGGGCTGCGTCATGACGCCGGGCTCCCTTCGAGAACGAGGTCGAGTACGCGGTGTTCGTCGAGGTCACGGGCGGGCGCCGTATGGACGACGCGGCCCTCGCGGAGGACCAGGACACGGTCGGCGAGGCCGAGGACTTCGGGCACTTCGCTGGAGACGAGCAGGACGGCGAGGCCGTCGTCGGCGAGCCTGCGGATCACGGCGTACAGCTCGGCGCGGGCGCCGACGTCCACGCCGCGGGTCGGCTCGTCGAGCAGCAGGACGCGGCAGCCGCGGAGCAGCCAGCGGGCCAGGACGGCCTTCTGCTGGTTGCCGCCGGAGAGCGTGCGCACGGGGGCGCCGGGATTGTCGGGGCGCAGGGACAGCTCGCGGGTCGCGGTCTGCGCGGCCTTCTTCTCGGCGCCCCGGTCGATCCAACCGCCGCGTGAGAAGCGGGACATGGACGAGACCGACACGTTGTTGGTGACGGACTCCAGCATCAGCAGGGCCTGCGCCTTGCGCTCCTCGGGGGCGAGCCCGAGCCCCGCGCGGACGGCGGCGCGGACACTTCCGGGCCTCAGCGGCTTGCCGTCCACGGCGACTTGACCGGAGGTCGGCTTGCGTGCGCCGTAGATGGTCTCCAGGATCTCGGAGCGCCCGGAGCCGACGAGCCCGGCGAGTCCGACGATCTCGCCGGGTCGCAGTTCGAGGTCGAGGGGTTCGAACTCGCCCTCGCGGGCGAGGCCCGTCACCTTCAGCACCGGTTCGGTGAGCGGTGGTTCGACGGGACGGTCGGGGAAGACGTACTCGACGTTGCGGCCCGTCATCAGCGCGACGACCTCGCGGGTCGGGGTCTCCTTCGCGGGGAGTCCGCCCGCCACCGCGCGGCCGTCCTTGAGGACGGTGACGCGGTCGCCGATGCGGCGGATCTCTTCGAGACGGTGGGAGATGTAGACGACGGCGACGCCGTCGGCCGTGAGGTCGCCGACGATGCGGAAGAGGTTGTCGACCTCGTCCGGGTCCAGGGCGGCGGACGGCTCGTCCATGACGATGAGGCGCACTTCGTGGGAGAGCGCGCGGGCCATCGACACGATCTGCTGCTGGGCGGCGGAGAGATCACCGACGAGCGTGCCCGGATCAATCTCACCGTGCCCAAGTCGCTTGAGCAGGGTGGCAGTTGACGCCTTGGCCTCGCGCCCCTTCACGACGAAACCCGCCGCCGTCGGCTCATGCCCGAGGTGGACGTTCTCGGCGACGGACAGGCCCTCCACCAGGTCGAGCTCCTGGTAGATGGTGGCGATGCCGAGGCGCATGGCGGCGATGGGCGACTTGAGCGTGGTGCGCTCGCCGCGCCAGGTGATCTCGCCGTCGTCGGGCTGGTGGGCCCCGGCGAGGACCTTGATGAGCGTGGACTTCCCGGCGCCGTTCTGGCCGAGGAGGCAGTGCACTTCGCCGGCCTGGACCTGGAGGTCGACGCCGTCGAGGGCGCGGACGCCGGGGAACGACTTGGTGATGCCGGACATGGTGAGCAGCGGTGGTTCTGGTGCCATGACGGTTCCCTTGGGCGGGTGCGGCCGACGATTTCGGGCAGGGCAGGGCAGAGCAGGGCGCTGTACTGGGTGAGGTGTGGTGTGGTGCGTGCGTGGCGTCGTACGGGGTCGTACGGGGTCGTACGTGCCGGTCAGGCCGGCGAGAACAGGTGGTCGCTGATGAGCCGGGCGCCGCCGATGACTCCGGCGGTGGGCCCCAACTCGCCCAGAACGATGGGGAGGTTGCCGGTCGCCAGGGGCAGCGACTGGCGGTAGACCTGGGTGCGGATGGCGGCGAGCAGTGTGTGGCCGAGGCCGGTCACCCCGCCGCCGATCACCACGAGGCCCGGGTTGAAGAAGCTGACGAGGCCCGCGATGACCTGGCCGGTGCGGTTGCCGCCCGCACGGATGAGGTCGAGCGCGGTGGAGTCCCCCGCGGCGGCCGCCGCGGAGACGTCGACGGCACTGAGCTTCCCGGCGGCTTCCAGGCGGGCCGCGAGCTCCTGGGAGAGCCCTTGCCCGGCGGCGTCCTCCGCGTCGCGGGCGAGCGCCGCGCCGCTGAAGTACGCCTCCAGGCAGCCTTTGTTGCCGCAGGCGCAGGGCCGCCCGTCCGGTTCGACCTGGATGTGGCCGATGTCGCCCGCGCTGCCGGTCACCCCTCGGTAGACCTCACCGCCGACGACGATCCCGCAGCCGATGCCCGTGCCGATCTTGACGCAGAGGAAGTCGCCCACGGAGCGCGCGACGCCCGCGTGCTGCTCCCCCATCGCCATCAGGTTCACGTCGTTGTCGACCATGACGGGGCAGCCCAGGTCCTGGCTGATGGCCTCCCGTACGGGGAAGCCGTCCCACCCCGGCATGATCGGCGGGGCGACCGGGACGCCTTCAGGGAAGCGGACGGGTCCCGGGACACCGATACCGGCGCCGTCGAACCCTTCCGCGAGCCCGGAGGCCTTCAACTTGGCCGCCATGGCGAGGACTTGCTCGAAGACGGCGACGGGGCCTTCGCGCACGTCCATGGGCTGGTTGATGTGGCCGAGGACCTCCAGCTCGGCATTGGTCACCGCTACGTCGACCGAGGTCGCGCCGATGTCCACGCCGAGGAAACGGAGGGCGGGGGCCAGGCGGATGTTGTGGGAGCGGCGGCCGCCGCGCGAGGCGGCGAGTCCGTCGGCGACCACGAGTCCGGTCTCCAGGAGCCGGTCCACCTCGACGGCCAGCTTCGACCGCGAGAGGTCGACCTGATCGCCCAGCTGGGCACGGGAGTTGGGCCCTCCGTCACGCAGCAGCCGCAGCAGTCGCGCCTGGTGCGCATTGGCGGGTCGAGCCGTCATACGTCTCACGCGCCCCTCCCCGCCTCATCGGGCAACTCACGACATCACGCCCGGCTTTCATTCATCTCGCCGGGCTTTCGAGGGGAACGTAGCAGCGCCTGCCGGGAGTGGGAAGAAGTTGCGCACGAATTACCCATGACTTTCTCCAGTCACAGGACAAAGGGAGGGACAGGTGTGTCCCGCGCATGACCTCAGAGGTGAGCGTCAGGCGTCGCGCTCGCGCCGGTGGTAGGTCTCGCGCGTGTGCTCCGTGTGCGCGCGCATGATCTCCGTGGCCCGGCCCTCGTCGCGATCGGCGATCGCCGCGATCAGCTGACGGTGCTCGATCCAGGACTGTTTGCCGCGCTGGCGGGCCACCGGTGTGTAGTACCAGCGCACGCGGCGGTCCACCTGCCCGGCGAGTTCGGCGAGGACGACATTGCCGGCGAGCTCCATGACCTTGGCGTGGAAGGCCGCGTTCGTGGCCACCACCAGGTCCACCTCGCCGTCCGCGACGGCCTTCTCCCCCTTGGCGCACAGCTCTTCCAGGGCCGTGATTCCGGCGGTACCCGTGTTGGCGGCGGCGAGCCGGGCGGCCTCCGCCTCCAGGAGCGTGCGGACCGTGAGCAGCTGGTCCGCCTCCTCCTCGGTCGGCTCGTGCACGAACGCGCCCTGCGCGGGCCGCAGATCGACCCAGCCCTCGGTGTTCAGCCGCTGCAAGGCCTCACGCACCGGCTGCCTCGACACCCCCAGGTGCCCGGCCAGTTCACTCTCCACGAGGTGCTGGCCCGGCTGCAGCGCGCGGGTCGTGATGAGCTCGAGCAGCGCTTCGTAGACCCGCTCACGGAGCGGTCCGGGCCGTTCGAGCTTGGGCACCGCCCCCTGCGGCAGTCCTGTGGACAACATCGCGGTCCCCTCCTCGACGATTGCCTTTTGTCTACAGTCTACTGAGCACAATGGCCAGCACCAGGGGGAGTCGGTCCCGTCACACCATGCGGGGACGGTGGTGGGGCCGTACTACGGGCAGCGGATGACCTGGCCCGCGTACGACAGGTTCCCGCCGAAGCCGAAGAGCAGCACCGGATCGCCGTGGACGATCTCGCCGCGCTCCACCAGCTTGGACAGGGCGAGCGGGATGCTGCCCGCCGAGGTGTTGCCGGAGTTCACGACATCGCGCGCGACGACGGCGTTGACCGCGCCGATCCGCTCGGCGAGCGGCTCGATGATGCGCAGGTTGGCCTGGTGCAGGACGACAGCGGCCAGGTCCTCCGGCGTGAGACCGGCCCTCTCGCAGGCCTTGCGGGCGAGGGGCGGCAGCTGTGTCGTCGCCCAGCGGTAGACGCTCTGACCCTCCTGCGCGAACCGCGGGGGCGTGCCCTCGATACGGACGGCGTTGCCCATCTCGGGCACCGAGCCCCAGAGCACGGGACCGATGCCGGGCACCTCGCCGGGACCGCACGCCTCGACGACCGCCGCGCCGGCACCGTCCCCGACCAGGACGCACGTGGTGCGGTCCGTCCAGTCGGCCACCTCGGACATCTTGTCCGCGCCGATCACGAGGGCGCGGGTGGCGCCCCCGGCCCGCACGGCGTGGTCGGCGGTGGCGAGCGCGTGCGTGAAGCCCGCGCAGACGACGTTGATGTCCATGGCGGCCGGTGACGGGATGCCGAGCCGGGCCGCCACCCGGGCCGCCATGTTCGGCGAGCGGTCGATCGCGGTGGAGGTGGCGACCAGGACGAGGTCTATGGCATCGGGCGCGAGACCCGCGGCGGCCACGGCCTTGGCGCCGGCCTGCGCTGCGAGCTCGTCGACCGGCTCGTCGGGTCCGGCGATGTGGCGGGTGCGGATGCCCACGCGGGAGCGGATCCACTCGTCGCTGGTGTCGACCATGCCCGCCAGGTCCTCGTTGGTGAGGATCTTGGCAGGCTGGTAGTGGCCGACGGCGGCGATGCGTGAGCCGTGCATGAACGGGTCCCCCTTGTTGCCGGAGATGCGGGACGGTCCAGTCTGCTCAGCGACTCACCAGTAACAGGACACGTAAAGCGACAGGAATCGGGCGTCGGCTTTGGCCACTTCTCATCATCGTGTCACCCGGTGAAGAGCTGGGTGGCCTTGTGCACGAGCTCATAAAGCCCATATCCGAGCGGAACCCCCACCCAGAGCCAGGCGGCGACGATCAGCGCCCTGCGGCGGGGCGGACTACTGGGCGGCGTGCTGGTCGGCGCCGTCATGGGCGGCCTCCCTCGGGGCGGGGATGTGGTGGCGGGCGTGGACGGGACGGACGAACTCGTTCGCCACGAAGCCGACGACCAGCAGTCCGATCATGATCGTCAGGGAGAGGCCGTAGAGCCCCGCTCCTCGCTTGCCCGCCTCTTCCTGGTGGTCGGCGACCCAGTTGACGATCAGCGGACCGAGCACACCGGCCGTCGACCAGGCGGTCAGAAGCCGCCCGTGGATCGCGCCGACCTGATAGGTCCCGAAGAGGTCCTTCAGATACGCGGGGATCGTCGCGAAGCCGCCTCCGTAGAAGGAGAGGATCACCAGCGCGCAGACGATGAAGAGCGGTTTCGATGTGTCCCCGAACTGGGCGATCAGCAGATACATCAGTGCGCCCACGCCCAGGTAGACGCGGTAGACGTTCTTGCGGCCGATCAGGTCGGACGTCGACGACCAGCCGATGCGTCCGGCCATGTTCGCCGCGGAGAGCAGGGCGACGAAGCCCGCGGCGGCGGCGGCCGAGACCGGTGTCGAGGTCTCGGAGAAGAAGTCGGTGATCATCGGCGCCGCCTTCTCCAGGATGCCGATGCCCGCGGTCACGTTCATGCAGAGCACGATCCACAGGCACCAGAACTGAGGCGTACGTACGGCGGCCCGCGCGGACACCTGCGGCCCGTCGAGCGCGCCGGGAGCGCCGGGCTTCCGCGCACCCTCCGTACGCGGCACCCGCACCAGGAGCACGCCGAGCGCCATGAAGACGGCGTACGTGAGGCCGTGCACGAGGAACGCGAGCGCGATGCCGCCGGAGTCCGCGCCGAAGGATTCCAGCATCTGCGCCGACCACGGCGACGCGATGAGCGCGCCGCCGCCGAAACCCATGATCGCGATGCCGGTCGCCATGCCGGGACGATCCGGGAACCACTTGATCAGGGTCGACACGGGCGAGATGTAGCCGATGCCGAGTCCGATGCCGCCGACGAAGCCGTAGCCGAAGACGATCAGCCAGTACTGACTGATCGCCGCGCCGAGGGCCGCGATCAGGAAGCCGGACGAGAAACAGACGAGCGCGACCGTCATCGCCCAGCGCGGACCGTTGCGCTCCACGAGCGTGCCGCCGAAGGCCGCCGAGAGGCCGAGCATCACGATGCCGAGCTGGAAGGGGAGCGCGCTCTGCGTGCCGCTGAGGTGGAGTGCCGATTCCAGTGGGGGCTTGAAGACGCTCCAGGCGTAGGCCTGGCCGATGGAGAGGTGCACGGACAGGGCGGCGGGCGGTACGAGCCAGCGGCTCCAGCCCGGGGGTGCGACGGGGGGCCTCATGATCCCGAACAGTAGGAAGCCGGAAGGGGAGTTGGGAAGAGGCGAGCGCGATTGGGTCGACGGTATGCAATGTGGCGCGCGACCCCTTGCTGGGCCAACTTCCATACTGTAGACAATATTCCATCGACAGTGATGGCATGCGACGGCGATCCTCGCGATGTCGATCCCATGCGATGTCGACCCAGAGCCTTCTTCGGATCCCTCAACCGAACGGAGCGCGCCACCGTGAAAGTCGCAGTCCTCGGCGCCGGTGCGATCGGCGCCTACGTCGGAGCCGCGCTGCACCGCGCCGGTGCCGACGTCCATCTCGTCGCCCGTGGACCGCATTTGGCGGCCATGAGGCAGCACGGAGTACGTGTCCTCAGCCCTCGCGGCGACTTCACCGCGCGGGCCCACGCCACCGACGACCCGGCCGACATCGGCCCCGTCGACTTCGTCTTCCTGGGCCTGAAGGCCAACTCGTACGCGGCGTGCGGGCCGCTGATCGAGCCGCTTCTGCACGACAAGACGGCGGTGATAGCCGCCCAGAACGGCATCCCCTGGTGGTACTTCCACCGGCACGGCGGCCCGCACGACGGCCACCGCGTCAGCAGCGTGGACCCTGACGGCGCGGTCAGTGCGGTGATCGCGCCCGAACGGGCCATCGGGTGTGTGGTGTACGCGGCGACGGAGCTCGAAGGGCCGGGAGTCGTCAGGCACTTGGAAGGCACCCGGTTCTCCATCGGGGAGCCCGACCGCTCGCGCTCCGAGCGCTGTCTCGCCTTCAGCGAGGCCATGCGGGCGGGCGGCCTGAAGTGCCCCGTCGAGCCCGAACTGCGCGGCGACATCTGGATCAAGCTGCTCGGCAACATCTCCTTCAACCCGATCAGCGCGCTCGCCCGCGCCACGATGCGCGAGATGTGCCTGCACGGCGGGACGCGCCGCGTCATCGAGATCATGATGAACGAGACGCTCACCGTCGCGGCGGCGCTCGGCTGCCGCCCCGACATCTCCGTCGAGCGGCGCCTGGCCGGCGCCGAGCGCGTGGGCGACCACCGCACCTCCACGCTCCAGGACCTGGAGCGCGGCAAACCCCTCGAACTCGACGTGCTGCTCGCGGCCGTCGTCGAACTCGCGGAGATCACCGGGGTCCCGGTGCCGACGCTCCGTACCGTCCACGCCATCTCGGATCTGCTGGCCGACCGTATGAGGAGCGCGGCATGAGCGAGAACATGAGGAGCGCGGCATGAGCAAGAAGCGGGACCGGGTGCCCACGACGTACACCCGGCTCACCCACCCCCTCGTCCGCGACTCGCGCGACGAGCCGTTCCGCCGGGCCACCTGGGACGAGGCGCTGACCCGTACGGCGGCGGGTCTCCAGGCGGCACGCGGCGCGTTCGGGTTGTTCTCCTGCGCCCGCGCGACCAACGAAATGAACTACGTGGCGCAGAAGTTCGCCCGCGTGGTGATGGGCACGAACAACGTCGACTCCTGCAACCGCACCTGTCACGCGCCCAGTGTCGCGGGCCTCTCCGCGGCCTTCGGCTCTGGCGGCGGCACGTCTTCTTATGAAGAGGTCGAACACACCGATCTGATCGTGATGTGGGGCTCCAACGCCCGCTTCGCGCACCCGATCTTCTTCCAGCACGTCCTGCGGGGGATCAGGAACGGCGCCCGTATGTACGCCGTCGACCCGCGCCGCACCGCGACCGCCGAGTGGGCGGAGAGCTGGCTCGGCCTGAACGTCGGCACGGACATCCCGATGGCGCACGCGATCGGCCGGGAGATCATCCACGCGGGCCTGGCCAACCAGGCGTTCATCGAGCGGGCGACGTCCGGCTTCGAGGAATACGCGGCGCTGGTCGAGCCATGGACCCTGACGCTCGCCGAGAAGGTGACGGGCGTGCCAGGCGCCGCCATCCAGGAGTTGGCGCACGCCTACGCGCGGGCCGAACGGGCGCAGCTGTGCTGGACCCTCGGCATCACCGAGCACCACAACGGCACGGACAACGTCCGCGCGCTGATCAACCTCTCGCTCCTGACCGGCCACGTGGGGCGCTTCGGCTCGGGCCTGCAGCCCCTGCGCGGGCAGAACAACGTGCAGGGCGGCGGCGACATGGGGGCGATCCCCAACCGCCTGCCCGGCTTCCAGGACATCCTCGACCCGGAGAGCCGGGTGAAGTTCGAGACGGCCTGGGACACGGTCATCCAGCCGCGGTACGGGCTGAATCTGACGGAGATGTTCGAGGCGATGGAGGAGGGCTCGCTCAAGGCCGTCTACTGCATCGGCGAGAACCCCGCGCAGTCGGAGGCGGACAGCGAGCAGGCGATGCGCCGGATGCGGGCCCTGGACTTCTTCGTGGTCCAGGACATCTTCCTCACCAAGACCGCCGAGCTGGCCGACGTCGTGCTGCCCGCGACCGCGGCCTGGGCGGAGACCGACGGCACGACGACCAACAGCGAGCGGCGCGTGCAGCGGGTGCGCAAGGCCGTGCGGCCGCCGGGCGAGGCGCGCGAGGACATCGACATCCTCTGCGACCTCGCCGAACGGTTCGGCCACGACTGGAAGTACGCGGACGCGCAGGCGGTGTGGGACGAGCTGCGGGCGGTGTCGCCGGACCACTGGGGCATGACGTACGACCGTCTGGAGTCCCTGCAAGGCATCCAGTGGCCCTGCCCTTCGGAGGACCGGGTCGAACCGACGTACCTGCACGGCCGGTTGTGGGAAGCGGACCCGGCGCGACGCGGCATGCTCGCGCCCTTCGGGCTCGTCGCACACGACCCGCCGGTCGACCTCACCGACGACTCCTACCCGATCCGGCTGACGACGGGGCGGCGGCTCGACTCCTACAACACCGGGGTGCAGAGCGGGAGTTTCGCCTCGCCCCTGCGGCGCGGCGAGTACGTCGAGCTGTGCCCGGAGGACGCGGAGCGGTACGGGGTCGTGGTCGGCGAGGAGGTCCGGGTGTCCTCGCGGCGCGGCACGGTGACGGCGCCCGTGTGGGTGGACCCCGGGCTCCGCCCCGGTCTGGCCTTCATGACCATGCACTTTCCCGACGAGGTCGACACCAACCAGCTCACGATCGAGGCCAATTGCCCGATCGCGGGCACGGCGGAGTTCAAGGCGTCGGCGATACGTATCGACAAGCTGACCGCGCCGGCGACGGTCGAGTGAGGTGAGGTGACGTATGGATCTGCACTTCGGTGACAGCAAGCCGACGGACGAGGAGCGAGCCGCCGTGGACGCGCTGCTCGGTCCGCCCGGGACCGCGTGGGAGGGGGCCGATGACCGCAGCGACACGGATCTGCGGTGGGCGCGGGGTGGCCGGGCGGCGCGGGAGCGGCGGGATGAGCTGTTGCCGGGGTTGCACGCGCTCAACGACCGTGTGGGGTGGGTGAGCGAGGGGGGCCTCGACTACCTCTGCCGGCGGCTGATGGTGCCGCCGGCGGAGGCGTACGGGGTGGCCACGTTCTACTCCATGTTCTCGGTGCGGCCGCGTCCCGCGACGGTGGTGCGGGTCTGCACGGACCTCGTCTGCGGGGCCTCGCTGTGCGGGGAGGTGGAGGCGCGACTGGACCCCGCGTCCGGGGTGGCCGTCGAGGCCTCGCCTTGCCTGGGGCTGTGCGAGCGGGCGCCGGCGGCGCTTGTGGTGCGGGCCGGTGTGCCTGCGGCGCATTTTTCCCCAACCCCGCCCCTTCCCGAAAACCCGCTGGCGCAGGGGCCTGGCGTCACAGCCAATCGCCTTGACGGCTCGTCCTCAAACGCCGGACGGGCTGAAACCCTCTCGCCCGGCCGTGGTCTTTCAGCCCGTCCGGCGTTTGAGGACGAACTCGGCGAAGCCGGTGATCAACGGCCACCAAGGCCCCCGCGCCAGAGCGGGTTTTCGGGAAGGGGCGGGGTTGGGGAGAAGACCTACGTCACCGCAACCCTCGCCCCCGCCGCACCCGAAACCCTCACCCAAGCCGCCCTGGCCCCAGAGACCGCCCCCGCAGAACCCCCCGCGGCCCTCTCCGTCACCCAAGCAGGCCAGGAAGGCCTCCTGCTGCTCAACAGGATCGGCAAGGTGGACCCCACCTCCCTCGACGACTACCGCGCCCACGGCGGCTACGCAGCCCTCCGCACCGCCTTCGCCATCGGCCCCGCCGAAGTAATCCGCGAAGTCACGGACGCCGGCCTCCTCGGCCGAGGAGGTGCCGCCTTCCCCACGGGAAGGAAGTGGCAGGCCACCGCCTCGCAGCCGGATCACCCCCACTACCTCGTCTGCAACGCCGACGAATCCGAGCCCGGCACCTTCAAGGACCGGGTGATCATGGAGGGCGACCCGTACTCGCTGATCGAGTCGATGACCATCGCGGGGTACGCGACAGGCGCCCACCTCGGTTACCTCTATCTCCGCGGCGAGTACCCCCGCGCCCTGGAGCGGCTCACCCACGCCATCGCGGAGGCACGCGCGCGTGGCCTTCTCGGGGACGACGTCCTCGGGCAGGGCTACGCCTTCGACATCGAGATACGAAGGGGCGCCGGCGCCTACATCTGCGGTGAGGAGACCGCCCTCTTCAACTCCATCGAGGGGTACAGAGGGGAGCCCAGGTCCAAGCCGCCCTTCCCCGTCGAGAAGGGGCTCTTCGGCAAGCCCACCGCCGAGAACAACGTCGAGACCCTCGTCAATGTGCTCCCCATCCTCACCATGGGCGCGCAGGCCTACGCCGCCATCGGTACGGAGAAGTCCACCGGGCCCAAGCTCTTCTGCGTCTCCGGGAGCGTCGAACGCCCCGGCATCTATGAGTTGCCCTTCGGCGCCACCCTCGGTGAGCTCCTCGCCCTCGCCGGGATACCGGACAACCTCCGCGCCGTCCTCCTGGGCGGCGCCGCCGGAGGCTTCGTACGGCCCGACGAGCTCGACATCCCGCTCACCTTCGAGGGGACCAGGGACGCGGGCACCACGCTCGGCTCCGGTGTCGTGCTCGCCCTGGACGACACCGTGCCGCTCCCCCGCATCCTGCTCCGTATCGCCGAGTTCTTCCGCGACGAGTCCTGCGGTCAGTGCGTGCCCTGCCGGGTCGGCACCGTCCGGCAGGAGGAGGCCCTGCACCGCATCGTCGAGCGGACCGGGGCCGACGCCGCCGGTGACATCGCGCTCCTGCGCGAGGTCGGGCGGACCATGCGGGACGCCTCCATCTGCGGGCTCGGCCAGACCGCGTGGAACGCCGTGGAATCCGCCATCGACCGCCTGGGGGCGTACAAGTGACCGCCGTACCGCTGGGAATCCCACGCCGTCTCGTCGAGTTCACGCTGGACGGGCAGAACGCCAGAGTGCCCGAGGGATCGACCATCCTGGACGCCTGCCGGGCCGCGGGCAAGGACGTCCCGACCCTCTGCGAGGGCGACACGCTCACCCCGAAGAACGCCTGCCGGGTGTGTGTCGTGGAGGTCGAGGGCGCCCGTACCCTCGCCCCGGCCTGCTCTCGCCGCGCCGAGCCGGGCATGACCGTCCTCACCGACACCGAGCGCACCCGGCACAGCCGGAAGGTCGTGCTCGAACTCCTCGCCTCGTCCGTCGACCTGTCGACAACCCCGAAGGTCGCGGGCTGGCTCAAGGAGTACGAGGCCAAGCCCGACCGCTTCGGCCCGGACGCAGCCCGGCTGAACGAGGAGCCCAGGGTCGACAACGACCTCTACGTACGCGACTACGACAAGTGCATCCTCTGCTACAAGTGCGTCGACGCCTGCGGTGACCAGTGGCAGAACACGTTCGCCATCTCCGTGGTGGGCCGCGGCTTCGACGCCCGGATCGCCGTCGAGCACGACGGACCGCTGACCGACTCCGCGTGCGTGTACTGCGGGAACTGCATCGAGGTCTGCCCGACCGGAGCCCTCAGCTTCAAGTCGGAGTTCGACATGCGGGCCGCGGGGACCTGGGACGAGGAGCGGCAGACCGAGACGACGACGGTGTGCGCGTACTGCGGAGTCGGCTGCAATCTGACCCTGCACGTGCAGGACAATGACATCGTGAAGGTCACCTCACCGCACGACAATCCGGTGACCCACGGCAACCTCTGCATCAAGGGCCGTTTCGGCTACCAGCACGTACAGAACCGGGACTGATCGACATGGGACGAGTCACGGAGCGCCGCCGCGTCATCCGCATCAGGGACGGGGCCGTCAGCGAGCGGCCCGACACCCTCGTCGCGGAGGAGCCGCTGGAGATCCGGCTCAACGGCAACCCCCTCGCCATCACCATGCGCACACCGGGCGACGACTTCGCGCTCGCGGCGGGGTTCCTCGTGAGCGAGGGGGTGCTCGGCTCGGCGGACGAGCTCCAGTCCATCGTCTACTGCGCCGGGGCGACGGCGGACGGCTCGAACACATACAACGTGGTCGACGTGAAGACCGCCCCGGGGCTCGTCCTGCCCGACATCACCCTTGAGCGCAACGTCTACACCACCTCGTCGTGCGGCCTGTGCGGCAAGGCGAGCCTGGACGCGGTCCGGACGACGGCGCGGTTCCCGATCTCCGACACTCCCCCGGTCCGGCTCGGGACCGAGCTGCTCGCGTGCCTCCCCGACCGGCTGCGCGCGGCACAGCGGGTCTTCGACCGGACCGGGGGCCTGCACGCGGCCGCGCTGTTCTCCGAGGACGGCGAGCTCCTCGACATACGGGAGGACGTGGGCCGCCACAACGCGGTCGACAAGCTCGTCGGGCGCGCCCTCCAGACCGGCAGGCTGCCCCTGTCGCGGGCGGTGCTCCTGGTCTCGGGACGCGCCTCGTTCGAGCTGGCGCAGAAGGCGGTGATGGCGGGCATTCCGATGCTCGCCGCGGTCTCCGCGCCGTCCTCCCTCGCCGTCGATCTGGCCGCCGAGACGGGCCTGACGCTGGTCGGCTTCCTGCGCGGCTCCTCCATGAACGTGTACGCGGGCGAGCACCGGATCGCCGTGCGGGCCGCGGCCTCCCAGGGCTGACCGGCCGCTCCCCGCTGCACGGCGGCGGGGCCCCGGCCGGCGGGGAGCGCCCCCTGCGCCGGCGGGGTCCCGGTCCCGCTCCCTTGGTGCCCTGAACGGGTTCCGGCCCCTGACCAGGCCGCGTCCATTCGTGCCACGCACGCTTCTTGTGGGGTGTCGAACCGTCCAAGTAGCGTCTGAGGCGCGAACGTTGGACGTGGGATGTCAGGATGTCCAGTCACCTTGAAGGGTGGGCCGCGCCATGCCATCAGCTCTCCATGTACGCCTCAGATCGCTCCGCACCGCCACGGCCGCCTTAGCCGTCGTCGCCTTGGGGGCACTGGTCCCCGGGCCCGCGGCGCAGGCGGCGCCGGACGCCCGTGCGGCGGGGTTCGAGCAGCAGGTGCTTTTCAAGGCCTCGCAGGACCCCGGGTACGCCTGCTACCGCATTCCCGCGGTGGTGAAGACGGTGAAGGGCACGCTCCTCGCCTTCGCCGAGGGGCGGGTGAACGACTGCAGCGACGCGGGCGACATAGACATCGTCGTCAAGCGGTCGCACGACGGCGGCCGCACGTGGAGCCCGCTCCAGGTCGTGAACGAGGGCGCGGGCGACACCCACGGAAATCCCGCGCCGATCGTGGACCGCAGGACCGGCCGCATCATTCTCGCGGAGACGTACAACACGGGCCGCACGGACGGACAGAACTGCGCCATACCGTGCGACCGCACCCCACACCTCCAGTACAGCGACGACGACGGCCGCAGCTGGTCGGCGCCGCGCGACCTGAGCGACCAGATCCTGCCGAAGGACTGGAACTCCTGGTACGCGACCGGGCCCGTGCACGGTCTCCAGCTGACCCGTGGCAAGCACGCGGGGCGGCTCGTCTTCACCGTCAACACCGAGACGTGGAACGGCAGTCGGGTCACCGCGAACCACGCGGCCCTGATCGTCAGCGACGACGGCGGCGACAACTGGCGGATCGGCGCCAAGGATTCGTACCCGATACCGGCCGACGGCACGTTCCGGCAGAAGCCGTCGGAGATGACCATCACGGAGCGCCCGGACGGGGCGGTCTACGTCAGCGGGCGCGAGCAGGACGGCACCGACCTCGGGCATCGCACCCACACGGTCAGCCGCGACGGGGGTGATTCCTTCGTCGCACCGTTCAAGGCCATTCCCGATCTCTACACGCCCCAAGTGCAGGGATCCACGCTCCAGTTCGGCAAGCGGATGCTGCTCGCCTGCCCCGGCGACCCCGACCGCCGCCGCACGATGCAGATCCGCTCGTCCTACGACGGCGGCCGCACCTGGGACAGCGTGGACCGCGGCACCACGGTCACCACGGACTGGTCCGGCTACTCGGACATGGTGCGGGCCGACAGCGAGCACGTGGGCCTGATGTACGAGGGCGGGGCGGTCGACGCGCGCGACGAGATCCGCTTCGCGCGCTTCACCGAGGACTGGCTGCAGCCGCGCCGCGGCCCGGACCCGACGGCCGGCGACCGCGCGCCGCGCGCGAAGGCGGCGGCCGTGCTCGGCGGGGCGTCCACCACCGAGGGCCGGTTCGGCAAGGCCATCGCCTTCGACGGCACGAACGACGCCGTACGCCTGCCCTTCCGCAGTCAACTCCCGCTCGGCAAGAAGGACTTCACGGCCTCCCTGTGGTTCCGTTACTCCGCGACCAGCGGTGAACAGCCGCTGCTCTGGATGGGCGGCATCGGCACCAACCAGCCGCAGGTGTGGCTGCGCGGCGAGCCCGCGAGCAACCGCCTCACGGGCCTGATCACCACGCGTGAAGGCACCGCTCCCCCGAAGTCCGCGTCCGTGCGCACCACGGGCGCCTACAACGACGGCCAGTGGCACCACATCGCGCTGCGCCGTGGCGGGGGCCAGTTGACGATGTCCGTCGACGGCACGCGGATCACCACCGCGGACGTGCCGGGCACGGTCACCCGCACTTCCGGGTACGGCTTCCACGTCGGCCAACGGGTCGACAGCCGCGCTCACTTCGCCGGAGCTATCGACGAAGTACGCGTCTTCGACCGTGCGTTGAGCGATGCCGAGCTGGCCTCCCTCGGCGGGGACGGCGCGTCCAAGGCCCCTGTGACGCGGGACACCGTCGCATGGCTCCCCATGGACCACATCCGCGGGAGCAACTAACGTCCCGCACGTGTCCGCCGACCAAGGTCAACGCCGTGGCTGGGGCGCGCGCAGGACGTGGCTCGTCCTGCTGCTCGCCCTGGCCTGCGCGGCCGTGCTGCTCACCGCCCTCCCGGACGACGACCGGGAGGGCGGCGACGCATGCCAGGCGCGCACCGTCTCGTCCTGGACCGCCGACGACAAGGTCACCGGGGCGTTCGCCCGCTACGGCGACGACACGGCGCGGGCGGACGACTGGACCGGCGGCGACGGCACGCATTCGGTGCGCCTGCCGGACGGGCGGCTGCTTTGGCTGTTCTCCGACACCTTCCTCGGCCAGGTGCATGCCCCGCCCAACCCTGCGGGCCAGCCCCACACCTGGCGCGACGCGACCGCGCCCATGGTGCGCAACTCGGCCGTGGTGATGTCGCGTTCGGGCACGTTGCAGCGCACCCTGCCAGCCCCGCTCTTCCCCGACCCGGCGCCGCAGCAGTGGCGCTGGCCGGTCGCCGCGAAGGTGGAGCCCCGCTCCCCCGGCTCGTCCGACAAGGTCGTACGCGTCCTGCTGTGGACCCGCGCCACCGGCACGGGCCCGTGGATCTACGGAGTGCCGACCGCCACGGAGGTCGCCACGCTCTCCCTGCCCGACCTGCGCGTCGAGGGCATCGTCAAGGTCTCCGACCAGAGTGCCGTGCGGGACCTCGACAAGCGCGTCCTGTACGGCACGACGACGGTCGACGACGGCGACTGGACGTACGTCTTCGGCGGCAACGACGGCAAGGCCGTCGCGCGCCCCGCATCGCACGCCTACGTGGCGCGCGTCCCCAAAGGCAGGCTTGCGGAGCCCGGCGCGTGGCGGTACTGGGACGGCGAGGACTGGACCGGGTCCGGGAAGCCGCGGTCCGTCCTCGGTGACGGTGAACGCAAGGGTGTGGGCAGCGCGTTCACGGTGGTGCGCGTGAAGGGGACGTACGTCCTGTTCACCATGGCCGCGGGCACCGAGGGCCTGACCACCGTGACCTCCTACTGGGCGTGCTCGCCCACCGGCCCCTGGCACGGTCCCGCGAAGGGTTTCGCGCCGCCTCTGCCGAAGGACGGCTCGGCCGAGCAGGACATGGCCGCGTACAACCCCCAGGCGCATCCCGCGCTCAGCGGGAACGGGCGGCTGCTGCTCAGTTACGACGTCAACTGGCTGGACGCGGCGCCCGCGAGCGCGCAGGCGAACGTCAGCCGGAACGTGTCCCTGTACCGACCGCGGTTCGTGTCTCTTCGCCTCGCGACGGCTCAGTGACGAAGTCCTGCGCGTCGCGCGAGCGGCGCTTGGCGATCACCGCGCAGACCATCAGCTGCATCTGGTGGAAGAGCATCAGCGGCAGCACGGCGAGCGAGGCATGCGCCCCGAACAGGACGCTCGCCATGGGCAGTCCGGCCGCGAGGGACTTCTTCGACCCGGCGAACTGGATGGCGATGCGGTCCTCGCGGCCGAAGCCCATCTTCTTGGCCCCGTACCAGGTGAGGGCGAGCATCACGGCGAGCAGCACCGCCTCCACGCCGAGCAGCGCGCCGAGGCGCAGCGGCGTCACCTGGTGCCAGATGCCCTGCACCATGCCCTCGCTGAACGCGGTGTAGACGACGAGCAGGATCGAGCCCCGGTCGACAAGGCTCAGCACCTTCTTGTGCCGTGCGATGAAGCCGCCGATCCACCGGCGCAGGACCTGACCGGCGAGGAACGGCACGAGGAGCTGGAGCACGATCTTCAGGACCGAGTCGGCGGAGAATCCGCCCCCGCTGCTGCCGAGCAGGGCGGCCGCGAGCAGCGGCGTGAGGACGATGCCGGCGAGCGAGGAGAAGGAGCCCGCGCAGATCGCCGCGGGCACGTTGCCGCGTGCCATGGAGGTGAAGGCGATCGACGACTGGATCGTGGACGGCACGAGCGTCAGGAAGAGGAACCCACTGTAGAGAGCGGGCGTCAGGACGTACGGAACGAGGCCCTTCGCCGCGAGCCCGAGCAGCGGGAAGACAAGGAACGTACAGGCGAGGACGGTGACATGGAGCCGCCAGTGCTTGAGCCCGTCCAGTGCCTCACGGGTGGAGAGCCGTGCTCCGTAGAGGAAGAACAGGAGCGCCACGGCCCCGGTCGACGCCCCGCCCGCGATGTCGGCGCCCACGCCGCGCGCGGGCAGCAGCGCGGCGATGCCCACTGTGCCGAGCAACGCCAGGATGTAGGGGTCGATCGGCATCCAGGTGGGCCAGCTCGGGCGTTTCACTTCGCTCCATCGGTTCGGTTCATGTCGTGCTCTCTCGATGATCCTCCTGATCACCGCGATCGGGAATCCCGGATACCGCTCTGACTGTCATCACGTTCCGCGATAACCTTGTGAGCATGTACGACCCCGCCCAGCTCCGTACGTTCCTCGCGGTGGCCCAGACGTTGAGCTTCACGCAGGCCGCCCGGCGTCTGGGTCTGCGGCAGTCCACGGTGAGCCAGCACGTGCGCCGCCTGGAGGACGCCACCGGGCGCCAGCTCTTCGCGCGCGACACACACTCGGTGGAGCTGACCGAGGACGGCGAGGCGATGCTCGGCTTCGCCCGGCGGATCCTGGAGGTGCACGAGCAGGCGACGGCGTTCTTCACCGGGACGCGGCTCGGCGGGCGGCTGCGGTTCGGCGCCTCGGAGGACTTCGTCCTGACCCGGCTCACCGACATCCTGGAGTCGTTCCGGCACGACCACCCGGACGTGGACCTGGAGCTGACGGTCGAGCTGTCCGGCACGCTGCACGAGAAGCTGGACGCGGGCAAGCTCGATCTGGTCCTGGCCAAGCGGCGCCCCGAGGACCCGCGCGGCGAGCTGGTCTGGCACGACGAGCTGGTCTGGATCGGCGCCGAACGGCTGCGCCTCGACCCCGAGAAGCCGGTGCCGCTCATCGTGTTCCCGCCGCCCGGCATCAGCCGCGCCCTCGCCCTCGAAGCCCTGGAGCGGCGCGGCCGCGCCTGGCGGATCGCCTGCACGAGCGGCAGCCTGAACGGCCTGGTGGCCGCCGCCCGCGCGGGCCTCGGCGTGATGGCGCACTCGCACGGCCTGATCCCGCCGGGCCTGGTCCGTGTCCCGGAGCGGGCGGGCCTTCCGGAGCTCGGCGCGGTCGACTTCGTACTCCTGCACGGGGAGCCGCGGGCATCGGCGCAGGGCGCGGCGGACGCGCTCGCGGCATCGATCCTCGCGGGCGGCGACCGGCTGCACCGGCGGCGTCAGCGGGCCTAGGGGTGGTCAGCGGGGATAGGGCCGGTACGTGAGCTGCTTGACGCGGCGCATGAACGGCGCCGTCTCGACGTGCTGGACGCCGTCGAGCTGCCCCAGCTTCCCGCTGAGGTAGGCGTAGAGCGCCGGAATGTCGCGGGCCACGGCCGTCGCCATGATGTTGGAGGGTCCTGCCACGGCGGTGGCGTGGGCGATCTCGGCGTGGGACGCGAGGGCCTTGCCCACCGAGTCCATGGCCCAGGGTGCGGTGGTGATCCAGAGCATCGCCGCGACGGGCAGTCCGATGAGGGTGTTGACGTACTCGATGTCGATGTAGATCGCGCCGGAGGCGAGGAGCGCGCCGAGGCGGCGCTTGACGGCCGACTCCGAACGCCCGGTGGCCCGCTGGAGCTCGGGGTAGGTCGCGCGGCCGTCCTGTTCGAGCGCGGCGACGAGCGGCTCGTCCTCCGGCTCGATCCGCTGCACCCCCGCATGTGCGGTGGACGCGGGCGGCACAGTGCGCAGGGCCGCGATCTGCTCATCGGCGAGCGGCCCGTGCTTGATCAGCCAGCCGTCCGGGCCGCCGAAGAAGCGGTGCAGCATCTGCTGGGCGCGGATGTCGACGATGTGCGGGGTGCGCGGCAGCTTGGCGAGCAGCAGCTCGTCCTGGTCGGTGCGGGTGCGCGGCCGGGTGCAGCAGACGACCTCGGTGCCGCCGGAGGTGAGGCCGATCCATGAGGTGTCGGGGCGGCGCGCCAGGGCGGTGGCGATGGCATCGGCGCCGTCGGGAGCGCAGCGCAGTCGCAGCATCCACTGCTCCTGGCCGAGCTTCTCGTGGTCCCGGACGGCGACGATCCGGAGGCTGCCGTCCGAGACCAGCCTGCGGTAACGGCGGGCGACGGTCTGGTCGGAGACCCCTAGGACGGCGGCGATCTTGCTGAAGGGCGCGCGGCCGTCGATCTCCAGGGCCTGGAGGAGTCTGGCGTCGAACGAGTCCTGCATGCCCGATGTGGGGGATTCCATTACTGCACTGCCCATCGGTGTCGAATTCCTTCGATCTTTCGTGACTGGTGACTTGGATCGTCCGGGCGAACTCCATCGTACGAGCCATACGAGGCACGTACACGCGTCGTACGAATCGCACAAGGAGAGTTGAAGATGCGTACATGGGGGCCGCTCACAGCGGTATGCCTGGGGACGTTCATGCTGCTGCTGGACGTGACCATCGTGGTCGTGGCACTGCCCGACATGGCGAGGGCGCTGAACGCCTCGCTGAGTGATCTGCAATGGGTGATCGACGGCTACGCCCTCGCGCTCGCCGCGCTGCTGCTCGGAGTCGGCGCCGCGGCGGACGTGCTCGGCCGGCGGCGGCTCAACGTCGTGGGCACCGCGCTCTTCGCGCTCGCCTCGCTCGGCTGCGGGCTCGCCACGAACGCGGAGGCCCTGGTGGCCGCCCGCGCGCTGCAAGGGCTCGGCGCCGCCGCGATGTTCGCTACGACGCTGCCGCTGCTCGGCGCGGCCTACCAGGGGCGGGACCGGTCGGTCGCGCTCGGCGTCTGGGGCGCGGTCAGCGGGGCCGCGGCGGCCCTTGGCCCGATCGTCGGCGGGCTGCTCGCCGAGGGGCCGGGCTGGCGGTGGATCTTCTTCGTGAACCTGCCGGTGAGCGTCGCGTCGATGTGGCTGACCCTGCGCGTGGTGCCGGAGTCGAAGGGCCTGGCGGGCCGCCGGGTCGACTGGGCGGGCACGGTGACGTTCGCGCTGTTCGCGGGCGCGCTGACGTACGGGGTGGTGCGGGCCGGTACCGAGGGCTGGACTTCGGCGCCCACCGTGGCGACCCTCGCGGTCGCGGTGCTCGCGCTCGCCGCCTTCGTGGCCGTCGAACGCCGCGTCGCGCACCCGCTGCTCGACCTGAGGCTGCTGCGCATGCCCGCCTTCACGGGCGTACTGGTCGGCGCGATCGGCTACAACGCGGCCGCCTTCGGCCTGATGCCCTACCTCTCGATCTGGCTGCAGACCGTGCTCGGCATGAGCCCGGTGACCGGCAGCCTCGTCATGGTGCCGCTTGCCGCGACCTCGTTCGTCGTGGCCGCGATCGGCGGGCGCCTGCTGCACGGGGTGCCGGCGCGCCTGACCATCGGCGTGGGCCTGCTCCTGATCGGCGCGGGCGGTGTCGCTCTCGCCGTGCTCGACGCCGGTTCGTCCTGGGGCTCGCTCGTCCCGGGGCTCACTCTCGCGGGCATCGGCACCGGCCTGGTCTCGCCCGCCCTGGGAGGCGCGGCCCTCGCGGCGGTGCCGCCGGCGAACGCGGGGATGGCGGGCGGCGCGGTCAACACGTTCCGGCAGCTCGGGTACGCGCTCGGCGTCGCCGTCTTCGGCACCGTGCTGACCTCGCGTATGCAGGACACGCTCGGCCATGACGCGGCTCACACCGTCGCGGGCGGCGGTGCGGCGGCCATGCGTGGCACGCTTGGCGATCATGCCGTGCGGTCGGCGTTCGCCTCGGGCCTCAACACGGCGGCGGTCGTCGCGGGCGTCGTGGGGCTGGTCGCGGGAGCGGCGGTCCTCGTCATGGTGCGGTCCGCGCGCAGGACGCCGGAGGCGCCGGAAGCTGTCGTTCCGGCGGCTGCGGAGCGAGTCTTGGAACGACAGCCACAGCCGTAACCGCCGCGTACAGATTCGGTGGAGATTACGCCACCGAAACTTACTCAACCGTAAGTATTCTGTCCCGCCTCTCCCCTTGTGGCCGCATTTAACCGGCTGACCAGCGTGGATGGTACGTACCGACGGGTCGGTCACCCCTCTCCCGCCCGGCAGCGCGGTGGGGTACCGTCACCGGCGCTGTGCGGAGCGCCACAAGGAGCATCATTGCGCGAGTTCACGAACCCTCCGTTGGCGTCGGCGCCGCTGGTGGGCGGCCTTGCCGACGTCGTGTTCGACCATGCCCTTGAGGATCCGCTCCACATCGCCTTCGGCCGCAAGACCGACGGCGTGTGGCGCGACGTCACGTCGGCGGAGTTCCGCGACCAGGTGATGGCACTCGCCAAGGGACTGCTCGCCCAGGGTGTGCGCTTCGGCGACCGCGTCGCCATCATGTGCCGCACCCGCTACGAGTGGACGCTCTTCGACTACGCGCTCTGGACGGTCGGCGCCCAGGTGGTGCCCGTCTACCCCACGTCATCCGCCGAGCAGGTCTTCTGGATGCTGCACGACGCGCAGGTGTCGGCCGCCATGGTCGAGCACGAGGACCACGCGATGACGATCGGCTCGGTGATCGACCGGCTGCCGCAGCTGCGCAGGCTGTGGCAGCTGGACGCCGACGCCGTGGACGAGCTGTACCGTGCGGGCCAGGACGTCGACGACGAGGTGGTCAACCGCCACCGCCGCGCCGTCACCCCCGACTCGATCGCCACGATCATCTACACCTCGGGCACCACGGGCCGCCCCAAGGGCTGTCTGATCTCCCACGCGAACTTCATGTTCGAGGCGGAGACGGTCATCCAGCGCTGGGAGCCGGTCTTCCACTCCCGGCGGGGCGACGAGGCGACGACGCTGCTCTTCCTGCCCCTCGCGCACGTCTTCGGGCGCATGGTGCAGGTCGCGGCGGTCCGCGGCCGGGTCAAGCTGGGCCACCAGCCGAGCCTGAACGCGGCGGCGCTCATCCCGGACCTGGCGGCGTTCCGCCCGTCCTTCATCCTGGCCGTGCCGTACATCTTCGAGAAGGTCTTCAACGCGGCGCGGCGCAAGGCCGAGAAGGACGGCAGGACGGGCCCCTTCGACAAGGCCGTGGAGTGCGCGGTGCGGTACGCCGACGCCATGGAGGCCAGGGCCTTCGGCACCGGTCCCGGGCCTTCGGCGGCCCTGCGCATGCAGCACTCGCTCTTCGAGAAGCTCGTCTACGCCAAGGTGCGCGACGCCATGGGCGGTCGCGTGCGCCACGCGATGTCCGGCGGCTCCGGGATGGACCGGCGGCTCGGCCTGTTCTTCGCGGGCGCGGGCGTCCAGATCTACGAGGGCTACGGCCTGACGGAGTCGACGGCCGCCGCGACCGCCAACCCGCCCGAGCGCACCCGCTACGGCACGGTCGGCCAGGCCATCCCCGGCACCACCGTGTACATCGCGGAGGACAGCGAGGTGTGGCTGAACGGCGGCAACGTCTTCCAGGGCTACCTCAACGACCCCAAGGCCACCGACGCGACCCTGCACGAGGGCTGGCTCGCCACCGGTGACCTCGGCGCGCTCGACGAGGACGGCTACCTCACGATCACCGGGCGCAAGAAGGAGATCCTGGTGACGTCCGGCGGCAAGAGCGTCTCGCCGGGGCAGCTGGAGGAGCGGGTGCGCGACCATCCGCTGGTCGCGCAGTGCATCGTGGTGGGCAACGACCGCCCGTACATCGCGGCGCTCGTCACGCTGGACGGCGAGGCCGTCGAGCACTGGTTGAACATGCGCCGCAAGCCGCCGATGTCGCCGACGGACCTGGTGCGTGACCCGGATCTGGAGACGGAGGTGCGGCGGGCCGTGGTGGCCGCCAACACCCTTGTCTCGCAGGCCGAGTCGATCCGTACGTTCCGGATACTGGCGCACCAGTTCTCCGAGGAGCACGGGTTGCTCACGCCCTCGCTGAAGCTCAAGCGCAAGGCGATCGAGACAGCTTACTCGGCGGAGGTCGAGGCCCTGTACCGGGCGTGAGGCGAGCCGAGCCGGTTTCTGACGGTTCATCAATTACCGCCGCGCCAGTTATTGACGGTTCATCAGGTCCCGCACAGAATCAGCCCCACTTCGACTTCAGGGGGCTGACCCGTGTCGCGATCGATCCGTATCCGCACCATCACCGCCACCGTGGCCGCACTGCTGCTCGCCACCGCCTGCAACTCCGCCTCCAACAGCAGTGATTCGAGCGGCGGCGACAAGGCAGGAGGCTCCGTACGCGGTGTGACCGCCGACTCCATCAAGGTCGGCGGCATCGTCTCCATGACGACCGCGAGCGGCTACAGCAAGAAGGACACCGACCTCGGCGCCAAGGCCCGCTTCGACCGCGTGAACGCCGAAGGCGGCGTACACGGAAGGAAGGTCGCCTACCTCGGCGCGGAGGACGACGGCCAGGACCCCGGCAAAAATCTCGCGGCGGCACGCAAACTCGTCCAGCAGGACAAGGTGTTCGCCATCTCGCCGATGAGCTCGGTCACCTTCTCCGGCTCCGACTTCCTCCAGAAGCAGAAGGTTCCGACGTTCGGCTGGGGCACCATCCCGCCCTTCTGCGGGCCGAGTTACATGTACGGATTCGGCGGCTGCATGGTCCCGATGCCCGGCGGCACCATCACGCAGAGCTGGCCCGAGGGCCTGAAGAAGGTGACGGACGGCTCGAAGGGCAAGTCCGTGGCCATCCTCGCCAACGACAACGACGCGGGCACCTTCGCCATCCGCACCTACAAGCAGAGCTTCGCGGCGGCCGGTTACAAGGTCACGTACGCCAAGTCGACCGTGCCCGCGACCTCCGTGCCGAGCGACTGGTCGGCGTACACGAAGGAGATCCTGCGCTCCGACGGCGGCAAGGCGCCGGACGTGGTCGTCTCCGTGATGCAGACCCCGTACAACATCGGCCTGTTCACCGCCGTCAAGCGCTCCGGCTTCAAGGGCGTGATCACGGACCCGACCGACTACGACCCCGGCCTGCTCGCCAAGAGCGCGACGAAGAAGGCGCTCGACGGCGTGCACATCCTGCTGTCCTTCCAGCCGTTCGAGCAGAACACCGCGGCGATGAAGCAGTTCAAGGCGGACATCAGGAAGACGGCGGGCAAGGACGTCCCGCTCAACATGCACATGATGACCGGCTACATGTCGGCGGACCTCTTCCTCGCCATCGCCGAGAAGGCCGGCAAGGACCTGACGGTCGACTCCTTCCAGCAGGCGGCGAACGGCTTCTCCGACAAGGACACGATGGTCGGCGACCGCAGCCTGCCCAAGGGCCAGAAGGAGTCGTTCGGCTGCGGCGCCCTCGTGCAGCTGAAGGGCGGGAAGTACTCGGTGTCGTCGCCCTTCACGTGCTACGAACCCATCCCCTTCAAGTAGGGGGGTACGACACCCATGTCGGACCTGCTGGGATTCGTGCTGAGCGGTCTCGTCTCCGGCGCCCTGTACGCGCTGCTCGCGACGGGCCTCGTCCTGTCCTACTCCGCCTCCGGCCTCTTCAACTTCGCGCACGGCGCCACCGCTTACCTCTGCGCACTCACCTTCTACGAACTCCACTCCGGCTTCGGCTGGCCTGCCGTACCGACGGCGCTCCTCCTCGTCTGCGTCGTGGCGCCCGCGCTCGGCTGGGGCCTCGACCGGATGATGTTCCGCAAGCTGGCGCGGGTGGGTGAGACCGCGCAGATCGTGGCGACGATCGGGCTGCTCGTCGCGCTGCCCGCGCTCGGGCTGTGGGTGGTGGAGCTCCTGGAGGACGCGGGGGCGTCCGTCAAACCGGCCGAGAACCAGTTCGGCCTGCCCGGCGTCGGGCCGAGCCCCGCCAAGAACTGGCAGCTCATGGACGGCGTCGGCATCGACTCCGACCAGCTGATCACGTGGGTCGCGACGGCCGTGGTCGCGATCGGCCTGTGGATCCTGATGCGGCACACACCGCTCGGGCTGCGGCTGCGGGCCGCGGTGGACAACCGCTCGCTCGTGGAGCTGCGGGGCATGAGCGCGGACCGGCTCTCCTCGGTGGCGTGGATGCTGTCGTCGGGGCTCGCGGGCCTGGCGGGTGTGCTGGCAACTCCCTTGCTGGGGTTGTCCTCGCACGACTTCACCCTCTTCCTGTTCGTGTCGGCCACGGCCGCGGTGCTCGGGCGCTTCATGTCGATCCCGCTGGCGTTCGCGGGCGGGCTCGGGCTCGGGGTGCTGCAGAATCTGGTCGCCGGGTACGCGGATTTCGCGGAGAACATCACCGGATTCCGCACGGCGGTTCCCTTCCTGATCCTCTTCGCCGGGCTTCTGCTCATGACGCGGCGGCAGCGTACGGCGGGCATGGCGGCGGTGGACGCGCCGCCGATCGACTATCTGGCGGGCCGGTCGTGGATGCGGCGCTGGGGGCCGTGGGCCCTCGGCGGCGTACTGCTCGCGCTGTCCTTCTACACGGTCACCACCCCCTTCTGGAGCGGCATCCTCGCGCAGGGCCTCGCGATCTCCCTGGTCTTCATCTCCTTCACCGTGGTGACCGGCCTCGGCGCGATGGTGTCCTTGGCGCAGGCGACGTTCGTGACGGGCGCGGCGCTCGTGGCGGGCCTGCTGATGAGCCATGGGTGGCCGTTCATCGCCGCGGCCCTGGTGGGGACGTGCGGGGCCGCGGTGCTCGGCGCCCTCGTCGCGCTGCCCGCGCTGCGTCTCGGCGGCCGGTCCCTGGCACTCGCCACCCTCGCCCTCGCCTTCCTCGCCGATCAAGTCCTGTTCCAGATGGGGTGGTTGCGAAACGGCGACACCGGGTGGGAGATCCCGCGCGCCGTCTTCGGCCCTGTCGATCTGAGCGACGACCGCGCGATGGGCGTGGCGATGGTCGTCCTCGTGGCGGTGGCCGTGGCCTCGCTGAGCGCGCTGCGGGGGTCGGCGACGGGGCGGGCGATGCTCGCGGTGCGGTCCGCCCCGGCGGCGGCGATGGCTTCCGGGGTCTCGGTGGTGCGGACGAAGCTGCTGCTCTTCACGTTGTCGGCGGGGCTCGCCGGGTTCGGCGGCGTGATGTACGCGTCGTTCAACACACGGATCACGGCTACGGACTTCACCGCGATGACGGGCCTTGTGTGGCTGGCCGTGGTGGTGGCCGCGGGGGTACGGAGGCCGCAGTTCGCGGTGGTGGCGGGGCTCGTCTTCGCGATCGTGCCGCACTTGGTCGCCGACTACGTGACGGAGTCGGTGCAGCTGCCGGTGATTCTGTTCGGTCTTGCGGGGCTGGCGTTGGCCAATGATCCGGATGGGTACTGCGCGGCGGTGTCGGTGCGGATGCATCGGCGGCGGGTGGCGGAGGTTTCAGCCCGTCCGGCGTTTGAGGACGAACTCGGCGAAGCCGGTGATCGACGGCCACCAGTGACGGCGGAGCCGGTTTCGGGAAGGGGCGGGCTCGGGGAAGAGACCCCGCCCTCCCTCGCCCTACGTGACGTCCACGCCGGATACGACGGCGCCCCCGTCCTCCACGGAGTGACCCTCACCGTCCACCCCGGCGAGATCGTCGCCCTGCTCGGACCCAACGGGGCAGGAAAGTCGACGACATGCCGGGTCGCGGCAGGTCTGATCGCCCCCACCCGGGGGCAGATCCACGTCGCCGGGGACGACGCCACGCACCGCGGCCCGGTCCACCGCTCCCGGGCGGGAGTCCTCCTCGCCCCCGAGGGCCGCGGCATCTTCCCCGCCCTCACCATCGAGGAGAACCTCACCCTGCACCTGCCGGAGGCGCACGCCCGCGACGCCGTCTACGACCGCTTCCCCGGTCTCGCCGCACGGCGAAAGGTCACCGCCGGCTCCCTCTCCGGAGGCGAACAGCAGATGCTCGCCCTCGCACCCCTCCTCCAGCGCCCACCCGAAGTGCTGATCGCGGACGAGCCGTCCCTCGGTCTCGCCCCCCGCGTGGTCGACGAGGTCTTCCGCCTGCTCGCCGAACTCCGCGACGCCGGAACGGGGTTGCTCCTGGTGGAGGAGAAGGCCGCCGAGATCCTCGGCATCGCCGACACCGTCGCCTATCTCGCACAGGGCCGGGTCTCCTGGTGCGGCCCGCGCTCCGAGGTCCGGGCGGACCAGCTGACCGAGGCCTACCTGGGCATAGCCGCGCAGGGCCGCACCGAAGGAGTGGGCCGGCCATGAGCGACCGTGTACTCGAAGCTTCCGGAATCGGCGTCCGCTTCGGCGGCGTTCACGCCCTCACCGGGGTGGACCTGAGCCTGCGCCCCGGGGAGGTCTGCGGCCTCATCGGGCCCAACGGGGCCGGAAAGACCACCCTGTTCGACGTCGTGTCCGGCATCCGCCGCCCCGACCAGGGGCGCGTCCTGCTCGACGGCGTCGACGTCACCCGCCGCTCACCCGTCTGGCGCGCCCGCCACGGCATGCGCCGCACCTTCCAGCGCCAGCAGCTCTTCGGGCAGCTCACGGTCGCCGACAACCTGCTCGTCGCGCAGGAGTGGCGTGGCGGCGGTGGCGGGTTCGCCGCCGATCTCCTTGCGGCGCCCACGCGACGTACGCATGAGAAGGACAGGCGCGCTCGCGCATCAACCGTGCTGCGTGAGTGCGGACTTGAGGCTCTGACCGACGACTACGCGGGCGCTCTCCCGGTCGGCCGGGCCCGCATGGTGGAACTGGCACGCGCGGTGGCGGACCCGCCCAGGGTGCTGCTCCTGGACGAGCCCGCCTCCGGTATGACGGCCGACGAGCGAGGCCAGCTGACGGCCGTCATCCGGCACCTCGCGGACGAGGAGAACTGTGCCGTGCTCCTCGTGGAGCACAACGTCGCCTTCGTGATGGAGCTCTGCGCCCGCGTGGTCGTCCTCGACCTCGGCAGAGTTCTGGCCGAGGGCACGGCGGCCGAGGTGCGCGCTGACCCGAGGGTGCGGGACGCGTACCTCGGGACCACCGCGGCCTAGGGCCGCCCGCTGGTACGCCGATGGCCTGACCCACGGGTCAGGCCTTGGGGTTGCGGTGCCTACGTCTTCGGGGATGCCCGGTAGGCGAAGTCACTCGCCCTGCCGCCCGCGCCGTCGACGAGGGCACGGACCGCCGCGTTGTCCTGCGAGCGGTGGCAGGCGGGGTCCGTGCGGGATGCGTCGCCGGTCAGGGCGTACGCCTGGCAGCGGCAGCCTCCGAAGTCCACGGTCCGCAGTTCGCAGCCGCGGCATGGCTCACGCATCCAGGCCTCGCCGCGGTAGCGGTTGAAGGCCTCCGACTCCCGCCAGATCCAGCCCAGTTGGTGGTTCCTGACGTTCGGCGCGTCGGGTCCGAGCAGCTCACCGGCGGCCGGGCACGGAAGTACCGTGCCGTCCGGGGCCACGGTCAGCGAGACGGCGCCCCAGCCGCCCATGCAGGGCTTCGCGATGCCGTCCACGTAGTCGGGCGCGACCCACACCAGCTCCATGCGTCCCGCGAGCCGCTCACGCCACCGCTCGACGCGCTCACGGGCCCGAGCGACCTGGGCGCGGTCCGGGAGCAGCGCGTCCCGGTTGCGCAGCGCCCAGCCGTAGAACTGCGTATTGGCCAGCTCGATCCGGTCGGCGCCCCAGGCGAGGCCCAACTCCACGATCCCGTCGAGTGCGTCGAGATTCGCGCGGTGCAGCACGGCGTTGAGACCGAGCGGAAGGTCCGCCGCACGCACGAGCCCGGCAGCGCGCTCCTTGGCGGTGAACGCCCTGGCGCCCGCGATGAGTTCGGCCTTCTCCCGGTCGGCGTGCTGCACGGAGAGCTGGACGCTGCGCAGGCCCGCGCGGACGAGGTCCGCGAGACGCTTCTCGTGCAGGCCGACACCGCTGGTCACGAGCTGGGTGTGGATACCGGCGGAGTCCGCCGCCGTGACGACCTCGGCCAGGTCGCGGCGCAGGAGGGGCTCACCTCCGGACAGATGCGTCTGTACGACACCGATGTCCGCGGCCTGACGCATGACGTCGCTCCACTGTCCGGCCGTCAACTCGCCTGCACAGGCGATGAGTTCGGTGGGATTGGAGCAGTAGGCGCACCGCAGCGGGCAGCCGTGCGTGAGCTCGGCGAGAAGGGCCCACGGCGGCTGCACGGAATGGCTCGGTGGTTTCGCGGGATGGAGGGGCTCCGTCACCGAAGCCACCCTTCCGCCCGCAGATCGGCGAGGAACCGGTTCACGTCCTCGGCCACGGAGGCGCCGGGGTGCTTGCGCTCCAACTCCTCCACGACCTCGGCGACTTCACGCTCGCCGTCGCACAGCTCCAGGATGCTCCCCGCGGAGCCGCGCAACACCACGACCCGCTCGGGCAGCACCAGCAGATCGACGCCGCGCACCCGGTCGTGGCGCAGGATCACCGAGCGCGTCAACGCGGGCCGCCAGTCGAGACGTACGCCCTCACTCATCAGCGCCCCGGCCCCCGGTCGACGGCGTCGAGCAGCGTCCACAGCACGTCGCACTTGAAGCCGAGCGCCGCGACGGCGCGCTCCTGCTCCTCGCGGGTGCGCGCCCATTCCAGGACCAGTCCGAGCGCTTCCTGCCCGTCGCGGCCGCCCTGTTCCACGCGGGTGCGGAAGTACGCGAGGCCCTCCGCGTCGATCCACGGGTAGTGCCGCTCGAACGCGTCGATCCTGGTCCGCATGAGATCCGGCGCGGACAGCTCGGTGAGCGACGCGGCGACGGCGTCGAGGACGGGCCGCAGGCGGCAGAAGTTGACGTAGCCGTCGACCGCGAGCCGCACGCCGGGCAGCACCCGCGAGGCGTCCAGGAGTTCGCCGCGCTCGATCCCCGCGGCTTCGCCGAGCCGCAGCCACCGCTCGATGCCGCCGTCCCCGTCCTTCTCCCCGTCGTGGTCCTGGATCCTGCGCACCCAGCCGCGGCGCAGCGACGGGTCGTCGAACTTGGCGAGGATCAGCGCGTCCTTGACCGGGATGTGGCGCTGGTAGTGGAAGCGGTTCACGATCCAGCGGCGCAACTCGTCGCGGGTGAGGGTGCCTTCATGCATGCGTACGTTGAAGGGGTGCCGGTCGTGATAGCGCTCGGCCGAGACGGCGCGCAGCCGCTCGGTGAACTCGCCGGGTGCCCAGGAAGCCGTCACAGCTCGATCACCATCCGTTCCGCCGCGACTTCGATTCCCCGCTCCGTGAGGAGCTTGTGCTGTTCGGCATGCGGGTCCCCGAGCGGGTTGGTGTTGTTGAGGTGGGTGTAGAGGCAGCGTCCCGGCAGCCGCGCGAGACGGTCTGCGCTGCCTCCGGGGCCGGTGATCGGCAGGTGGCCCATGCCGGTGGCGGTGCGGGTGGAGAAACCTGAGCGCAGGGGTTCCTCGTCGTCCCAGAAAGTGCCGTCGACGAAGACGCAGTCGGCGTCGTGCGCGGCTTCGTCGAACGCGTCGGACCACACGGCGAGGGCGGGGGCGTAGAGAAGGGTGCGCCCGGTGCCGGAGTCGTGCAGCCGAAGAGCGACAGACCAATAGCCGCTGCTGTCAGGAGAGTTGGCGGCGTACCGAGGCTTCTTGGCCGAAAGAGGGACGGCGCTCACGGTGATGCCGGACTCCCCGTCCAGAGGACGGCCCGCGCCACCGGGCAGCTCGCGCCACCGCACGGGCGTGTAGGGGCCGAGGACGGCGTCGAGCCCCAGCCTTTCGCGCACGGCGTCGAGGACGGGTGAGGTCCCCACGACATCGACGCCGTCGCGGGCTTCGCGCAGCCGGGCGATGCCGAGGGTGTGGTCGAGTTCGGCGTCGGTCAGGACGACGCCGGCGACGGGGGTCTGCCGGGCCCCGGGCCCGGGGTGGAGTTCCGTGGCCCCCTCGATCTGCTCGCCGATGTCGGGGGTGGCATTGACGACGTACCAGCGCCTCTCCCCCACTCGAACGGCGAGCGAGGCGTGCCGGCGGCGGCGCTCCGGGTGGGCGCGTGCCCCGGTGCACCCGGGACACGCGCAGTTCCACTGGGGAAGACCGCCGCCCGCCGCGGTGCCGAGCACCTGCAGCAGCATGGCGGCGGGACTACCGGTCGGCGCTGCGGTACGCGGTCACTTCGAGTGCGGTCTCCACGACCTCGTACTCGGGCGTCTGCCATGCGGTGACGGCTTCCGTCACTTCGGGTGTGGTGGGGTTCTGGTCTTCATTCATGTGCGTGTGCCTGCCTTCCTGGTGATGAGATTCGGGCGGGTGTGGTGGGGTGTTCACCAGGCGTTCACATGAGTGTTCTGCGTTCAGTGATGTGCAATAGAGTCGCGGCATGACGGAACGCGGTCAATGGTGCGGGCCGGAACACGCCCGGACTTCACCCGGGAGTGTTCAAGGAATGCAGCACCGCATCTGATCGTTGACCATGGGAGTACCACCCGACGACTTAAGGATCGAGAGCTCGTGAGCAAGGTCCCCCCGATCATCCTGAACAATGGCGTCGAGATGCCGCAGCTCGGTTTCGGCGTCTGGCAGGTCCCGGACGACGAGGCCGAGTCGGCCGTCGCGACGGCGCTGGAGGCCGGGTACCGCAGCATCGACACCGCTGCCATCTACGGCAACGAAGAGGGCACCGGCAAGGCCATCGCCACATCCGGCATCGCCCGCGAGGAGCTCTTCGTCACGACGAAGCTCTGGAACACCGACCAGGGCTACGACTCGACGCTCCGCGCCTTCGACGCGTCCCTGGAGAAGCTCGGTCTCGACTACGTGGACCTGTACCTGATCCACTGGCCGCTGCCGTCCAAGGGCCTCGCCGTGGACACGTACAAGGCCTTCGAGAAGATCCAGGCCGACGGCCGCGCGAAGTCCATCGGCGTCTCGAACTTCCTGCCCGAGCACCTGGAGCAGCTGCTGGCCGAGACGTCGGTCATCCCGGCGGTCAACCAGATCGAGCTCCACCCGCACCTCCAGCAGCGCGCCGCCCGCGAGTTCCACGCGGAACAGGGCATCGCCACGGAGGCCTGGTCCCCGCTCGGCCAGGGCAAGGGCCTCCTGGAGGTCCCGGCGATCATCGCGATCGCCCAGAAGCACGGCCGCACGCCGGCCCAGATCCTCCTGCGCTGGCACATCCAGCTGGGCAACGTAGTGATCCCCAAGTCCGTGACACCGTCCCGGATCAAGGAGAACATCGACGTCTTCGGCTTCGAGCTGGACCCGGAGGACATGGCGGCGATCAGCGCACTGAACGAGGACCGACGCCTGGGGCCGGATCCGGCCACGTTCGACGTGGTCTGAGGCCAGGCCGTGGTCTGAGACCAGCCTGGGGCGTCCCCGTCCGGTCCCGCCGGGCGGGGACGCCTCTCTGACTCAACAGGTCCTTCGGTACTCGGCAGTCCGCCCCGGCCACTGCCGCGCTACCCCTTGACCCCCACATGAACCGTCTGCGCCGACAGCAGGAACACGTCGGGCCTGTGGTGCAGGCTCTGGGTGTCCTTCTCGTCCAGGAGGCGGTCGACCGTGGCCAGGTCGTCGGGGTCGAGTGTGTCCTCGTGCATCTCCCGGCGGCGGGAGAGCTCCGAGATGATCTGGGCGCGGGCCGTGTCGGAGACGGGGGCAGGCAGGTCCAGGAGGAACGAGCGGGTGCCCGCGTGGCGCAGGCCCGCCTCGGTGAGGAGCGCGGGCCAGTCCTCCGTGACCGACTTCGCGCCCGGCAGCTCCGCGCGCATCCGCGTGAACCACTTCTCGTCCGCGAGGTCGAAGCGGGTCTGGAGGCCCGGCCGGCCGAAGCCGATGTCGCGGGGAAGGCTGCGCTGGTTCAGGCCGCCCTCCAGGAGCGCGATCGCGCCGCCCGGCGCCAGGCGATCCGCGAGGGCTGCCAGCGCCGCCTCCTGGTCGCCTACGTGGTGCAGGGCCCTGCCGATCCAGAGGAGGTCGGCGGGCGCCAACTCGCCGATTCCCTCCGGGAGTTCCGCGTGGAGCGTGCTCACCCTGTCCGCCAGGCCGTCGCGAGCCGCCCGCTCCCTCGCGCGCTCCAGGAGGGGCTCGGCCGGGTCCACCGCGATCACCTCGGCCTTGGGGAAGGCTTCCGCGAGGAGGAACGAGATGCTGCCCGAGCCGCTGCCCACGTCCGCGATCAGCTTCGGCTCCGGCTGCCAGGTGCGCAGCCACTCGGCGATCTCGCGGTTCTGCGGGGCTGCGAGCTCGGCGTTCCGCTCCAGCATCGGGCCCATGGTGGCCCAGTCGATGTCCTCGTGGCCATGGCCGTGCTTGTGGCCGTGGCCGTGCTTGTGGCCGTGGTCGTGAGCCATTGATTGCCGCCGCCTCTGTGTCCGGTGTGGGGTTCCTGGGGTCTTGTCCAGCCTGCGCGGATGCCTCCCTCCTGGCCAGTTCCCTTGCGGTTTCGGCAAACTCGATGGGCTGCGCCGGTCAGGCATAACGCCTGTACAGCTTCTCCGCCGTTGACGCCAACTCCGCTCGGAGTTCGGGGGGTTCGAGCACCTCGATGTCCGCGCCCAGGCGCAGGAACTCGTCGTGGGCGTGGCTGACGGATTCGATGGGCAGGACCGCGCGTATCCAGCCGTCTGGGTCGGCGCGGCCCGTCGCATCGGCGGCGCGCGCCGCGGGGCCCGTCAGACGGGGCAGGGCGTGCGGGGCCAGGCGCACCACCGCCTCGCCCTGGTGCAGCCACGCGTGGAAAGCCTCCTGGTACGACTCCCAGTACGCCGCCAGGCCGAAGTCCGCGGGGATGGTGAACTGCCCCTCGGTCAGCTCCAGTTGGAGGATCTGGTCGACCCGGTACGTGCGCGGCGGCCCTCCCGACCCCGTGGCCTCCGCGATCACGTACCAGCGGCCCGCCTTCAGGACCAGGCCGTACGGCCGCAGGATGCGCTCCACCTCGGTGGGGGCCCGCCAGCGGCGGTAGCGGACGTGCAGGACACGGCTGTTCCAGACCGCGTCGGCGACGGCGGTCAGGTGGGGTACGTCGTCGGCGCGCGCGTACCAGCCGGGCGCGTCCAGGTGGAAGCGGGCGCCGACCCGGTCGGCGTGCGGGCGCAGCTCCGCCGGGAGCGCGGCGCGCACCTTGAGCTGGGCGGCGGCGAGGACCGGGCCGAGGCCCAGCTCCGCGGCCGGGCCCGGCGCGCCCGCCAGGAAGAGCGCCTCCGCCTCCGGCGCGGTCAGGCCGGTGAGCCGGGTGCGGTAGCCGTCAAGGAGCCGGTAGCCGCCCGCGTGGCCCGCGTCCCCGTAGAGCGGGATCCCGGCGGTGTGCAGGGCTTCGACGTCCCGGTAGACCGTCCGGACCGACACTTCCAGCTCGTCGGCCAGCTGGGCGGCCGTCATCCTGCCCCTCGTCTGGAGCAGCAGGAGGATCGAGACGAGCCTGTCGGCCTTCATGGACGCCTCGTCCGAGCCCCGGCCGCGCATCTTCTGTACTTCACTGGCATCCACTTCACTGACACAGGATGTCAGTGAAGTCGGCCTAGCGTCCCTGACATGCCCTTTCAGGAGAAACTCCGGCACTCGCCGCCACCCATCGAAGTGGCGGGCCGCCGCGTCAAGCGCTATCACGTCACCGCCGACCCGGCCGGCATCGAGCCCGGCGTCGAGAAGGCGGCGTACGAGATCCTGCCCCGGCTCCTTCCCGAGCCGGACGGGACGCCGCCCGCGACGTTCGTCGTGCTGCACCGGGGCGGGGACAGCGGTGCCTACCTCAACGCGTACAGCTGGGTGTGGGACAACGTCCTGCACTGCCGCGTCGCCGTCGCGGGCCAGCCCGCGCTCGGCTGCCCCGACCGGGACCCGACGCACTTCCTGCTCCTCGACCGGCCGCTGATCGGCTGCGTCTGGGAGCTGCCGCCCCTGCTGCACGAACGCGACGCGTGGGTACGGCACTTGCTCGCACCCGAGCACACCACCGACGCCCCCGGCCCGACCGGCCTCGACGCGTACATCGCCGACATCCTGCCCGACGGCACCACAGGAGACCACCGCTCATGAGCAGGCCTTCTCCGTCGACGAGGGGAAGACCTGGCTGGTCAACTGGGCGATGCGGTTCACCCGACGGGCAGGCTCCGGAACGACTTGAGCGTGAACCGCGGGTCGGGGCGCGGCACTTCCTGGTCCGGCAGGGCCGCAAGACCCTCCGCGAGGCGTGCCGCCAGGGGGCCGTCGGGCGGGATGCGTGTGAACCATCCCCGGTGGAGGTCGTCGACCGTGGAGCGGGGCGTGCGGCCCTGGCCGTGGCCCCGGAACCGGGCCCCGCCGGCCGGTGTCAGGCCCTGCGCCGCCGCGTACGCCTCGACCGCCTGGGCACGGTCGACGGCGGGGCGGATCGGGCGCGGGGAGAGCACGGCGTCGATGTCGCTGCCCACGTCGTGCGCGGTGGCCTTGTCGACGGTCGTGACGAACACCCCGCCGGGCCGCAGCACCCGGGCGCACTCGGCGACGACGGCTGCCGCCTCCTCGGCGCCGGAGAGCAGATGGAGCAGCCACACCGTGCACACCGCGTCGAACGAGGCGTCGGGGAAGGGGAGCCGGCGGCTGTCGCCGAGGACGATGGCGCCCGGCAGCCTCCCCGACGCCATGCGCGCCATGTTGTGCGCCGAGTCCACTCCGGTCACCCGCAGGCCCGCCCCGGCAAGGCGCCGGGTGACCAGGCCCGTGCCGCAGGCGACGTCCAGGAGGGTGCGGGCGTCCGGCGGCAGCAGGCCGACGACCGCGGCGGCAGCGGCGTCGGCGCGCGGCTCACCGCCGCGCGAGGCGTCGTAGCGGTCGGCTTCCTTGCCGTAGTCCAGCATCCGCGCTCAGACCGCCCCGTGCCCGACCGCAAGCTCTTCGACCCGGCCCGCCAGCTCGAAGTCGAGCGCGGTGAGAGCGCCGCCCGCGCTGTGCGTGTTCACGGACAGGGAGACGGTGTTGTAGCCCAGCGTCAGCTCGGAGTGGTGGCCGAGCTCCTCCTGGATCTGCGCGATGTGGACGACCAACGCGGTCGCCGCGAAGTGCGAGCCGAGCTGGAAGGAGCGGGTGATCCGGTCGCCTTCCAGTGACCAGCCGGGCAGCTCCGCGAGCCGCTCCTCGACGTCCTTCTGTGACAGCGGTTCGACTGACATGGCCGCGCCCCTTCCCGTCCGTATGACGTGCGTACGGCGTGCGTATGGCGTACGCATGTACCCATCTCCCTCAGCCTGCCACACCGCCTCCCACAAGGCCCTGCTCAGCGCCACCGGACGGGAGCCTTGGATTACTGTCTTGGTATGACAACTGCCGTGTCCACCAAGGAAAGTACCGGCGTCGGCCCGCTCCTGCGCGGCTGGCGCGAGCGGCGCAAGGTGAGCCAGCTTGAGCTGGCCCTGCGTGCCGACTCGTCGGCCCGGCACATCAGCTTCATCGAGACCGGCAGGTCACGCCCGAGCGAGGAGATCGTGCTGCGCCTCGCCGAGCACCTCGACGTTCCCGTACGGGACCGCAACTCGCTGCTCCTGGCGGCCGGTTACGCGCCCCGCTTCCGGGAGACCTCGATGGACGACCCCTCGATGGGCGCCCTGCGGGAGGGCCTGGAGCAGCTCCTGCGCGGCTACGAGCCCTACCCCGCCCTGGTCGTCGACGCGACGTACGACGTGATCGCCGCGAACCGCGGCATCGCGATGTTCCTCGACGGCATCCCCGAGCGCCTCCTTCAGCCGCCGCTGAACGCCATGCGGCTCACGCTCCACCCCGAGGGCCTCGCCCCCAAGATCCGCAATCTGCGCGAGTGGCGTGGGCATCTGCTGCACCAGATGGAGCGGCAGATCGCGCTGCAGCGGTCGGACGCACTGCGTGCGGTGTACGAGGAGGTGGCGGCGTACCCGGTGGCGGATCCCGGTGTCGACGTGTTCGAGGCCGACGGGCCGCAGAGCGGCGTGCCCTACTTCGCGCTGCCCCTGCGCATCGAGCACGACGGGCACCTGCTCTCCTTCATCTCGTCGATCGCGACGTTCAACACCCCCATGGACGTGACGGTCGCCGAACTGGCCGTCGAGACGCTCCTGCCGGCCGATCCGGCGACGGTCAAGTACCTCCAGTCGGCGGCCTAGGGGCCGGGGCACCTCATGGGAAAGAAGCAGACCGACGGTCACGGCGACGACGCGGACCTGACGCGCGCCGACTCGCTGGCCCGTGAGATCTTCGCGGGCGTGGCCAACAAATGGGCGCTGCTGATCATCAACGCCCTGGCCGACCGGACCCTGCGCTTCACCGAGCTGCGGACCGCGGTGGACGGCATCAGCCACAAGATGCTCACCCAGACCCTGCGCGGCCTTGAGCGCGACGGCGTCGTGCACAGGACGGTGTACGCCACGGTGCCGCCGCGCGTCGAGTACCGCCTGACCGAGGCGGGCGAAGGGCTGCTCGCCACGGTCGACGGCATGTGCGCCTGGACGCACCGGTACCTCGCCGAGATCGAGGCCGCCCGCAGCCGCTTCGACGCGCGGCGCTAACCGCGCGGGGCCCGCAGCGCCCCGTACTGCAGCGCGGCGAAGCCGCCGACGGTCACGGCCTGGAGCGGGATCCACACCGCGCCCGCGGGGCTTGGCGAGAGCCAGGCGATCAGGGCGATGACGCTGAGCGCCGCCCAGACCGTGTTCGCCTCGATCACACCCCGGACGGCAAGCGTGGGCGGACTCGTGCGCGATGCGAGGAAGCCGACGCCCACGCCGTACAGCGTGAGGAAGACGCCCAGGGTGAGGAGGAGCCCCGCGTCGACGCCGAGGAAGCGGCCGAGCGGGCCCGAAGCGGCGGCGTACGCAAGGCCGTTCCCGGTGGTCACGACCGCGTCGAGGGCGAGGAAGCGGCGCAGCATCGTCTTCGGGTCGTTCGTGCGGGCCAGTGCGGTGAGCGGGTGTGCGGAGTACGTGGACATGACGGGTGGCCTCCAGGCAGCGAAGGAGAAGGACAGCGAAGGGAAAGGGAAGCCGGATCCGGTCCGGAGTGCGCCGGACCGGGTCCGGTGGGACCACCCTGCCGGGACCGCGGGCGGGGGTCGATTACCTCAGAGGTAAGCGCCGATGCCGCGAGCGTCCCCGCAACCCGTACGGCGGTCGCCGCCGTGTGCCCCCGCCACCCCGGACCTAGGTTCGTTGAAAGGCAGACCTAGGGAGCTCAAGGGTGACAGAGACGACCGAGCCCGGCGCCGCGCTGCTGCGTGCGGGCAAGTTCTTCCGCCGCGGCACCGCCGCCCCCGACCTGCACAGCATCGGACTCGTCGGCGGCCGGGACGCGGACGCCTTCTACCGGGACCGGTGGAGCCACGACAAGGTCGTGAACTCGACGCACGGCGTGAACTGCACGGGCTCCTGCCGCTGGAAGGTGTACGTCAAGGACGGCATCATCACCTGGGAGACCCAGCAGACCGACTACCCCTCCGTCGGCCCCGACCGCCCCGAGTACGAGCCGCGCGGTTGCCCCCGAGGCGCCGCGTTCTCCTGGTACACGTACTCGCCGACCCGCGTGCGCTACCCCTACCTGCGGGGCGTGCTCCTGGAGATGTACCGCGAGGCGAAGTCCCGGCTGCGGGACCCTGTCCTGGCCTGGGCGGACATCCAGAACGACCCCGAGCGGCGCAGGACGTACCAGCAGGCGCGCGGCAAGGGCGGGCTGGTGCGGGCCACCTGGGACGAGGCCGTCGAGATCATCGCCGCGGCGCACGTCCACACGATCAAGACGCACGGCCCCGACCGGGTCGCGGGCTTCTCCCCCATCCCCGCGATGTCGATGGTGTCGCACGCGGCGGGCGCCCGCTTCATGTCGCTGATCGGCGCGCCCATGCTCTCCTTCTACGACTGGTACGCGGACCTGCCGGTCGCCTCACCGCAGGTGTTCGGCGACCAGACCGACGTACCGGAGTCGGGTGACTGGTGGGACGCCGCGTATCTGATGATGTGGGGCTCGAACGTCCCCGTCACCCGCACCCCCGACGCGCACTGGATGGCCGAGGCGCGCTACCGCGGCCAGAAGGTCGTGGCCGTGTCGCCGGACTACGCGGACAACACGAAGTTCGCCGACGAGTGGCTGCACCCGCACCCCGGCACGGACGGAGCCCTCGCCATCGCGATGGGCCACGTCATCCTCAAGGAGTTCTTCGTCGACCGGCAGACGGACTTCTTCACCGACTACGTGCGCAAGTTCACCGATCTGCCCTTCCTGGTGACGCTGACCGAGCGCGACGGCGCGTACGTCCCTTCGAAGTTCCTGCGCGCCACCGACCTCGGTCAGAGCGGCGAGGGCGGCGACTGGAAGACGGCCGTCCTGGACGAGAACACCGGGCACCCGGCCGTCCCGAACGGCTCGCTCGGCTTCCGCTGGACCGACTCCGGCAAGGGCAAGTGGAATCTTGAGCTCGGCAACATCAAGCCGCAGCTCTCCCTGCACGGCTCCGACGTGGCCACGGGCGTCGAGGTGCTGCTCCCCCGCTTCGACACCGAGGGCGGCACGCACGGTCAGGGCCGTGGCGAGGTCGTGCGCCGCGGGGTGCCCGCCACGCGGCTCGGCGGCCAGGACGGGCCGCTCGTCACGACGGTCTTCGACCTGCTGCTCGCGCAGTACGGCGTCGGGCGCGAGGAGCTTCCGGGCGAGTGGCCTTCTTCGTACGAGGATGCCGACGCGCCCGGCACCCCTGCCTGGCAGGAGGCGCACACCTCGGTCCCGGCCGCGAAGGCGGTGAAGATCGCGCGGGAGTTCGCGAGGACCGCGGAGCAGTCGCGCGGCCGGTGCATGATCCTCATGGGGGCGGGGACCAACCACTGGTTCCACTCCGAGACGATCTACCGCGCCTTCCTGGCTCTGCTCCAGCTGACCGGCTGCCAGGGCCGCAACGGCGGCGGCTGGGCGCACTACGTCGGGCAGGAGAAGTGCCGCCCCGCGACCGGCTGGGCGACGCTGGCCAGCGCCAACGACTGGAGCAGGCCGCCGCGGCAGATGATCGGCGCCGCGTACTGGTTCCTGAACACCGATCAGTGGCGCTACGACAAGTTCGCGGCGGACGTGCTCGCATCGCCGCTCGGCGAGGGGCGGTTCGCCGGGATGACGGGCGCCGACTGCCTGGCGCTCTCGGCGCGCACCGGCTGGATGCCGTCCTATCCAACCTTCGACCGCAACTCCCTTGACCTGGGCGACACTTCGGGGGCTTCTGGTGATCCCGTCGCCAATGTCGTCGACGAGCTCAAGGCAGGCACCCTCAACTTCGCCTGCGAGGACCCGGACGCCCCGGAGAACTGGCCGCGCGTCCTGACCCTGTGGCGCGCCAATCTGCTCGGCTCGTCGGCGAAGGGCGCGGAGTACTTCACCAAGCATCTGCTGGGCACGCACTCCTCGCTGCGGGCGGAGGAGGCGGCGCCCGACGAGCGGCCCTCGACGGTGACATGGCGCGACCAGGCGCCCGAGGGCAAGCTCGATCTGCTCGTCTCGCTGGACTTCCGCCAGACGTCGTCGACGCTGCTCTCGGACGTGGTCCTGCCCGCGGCCACCTGGTACGAGAAGCACGACCTCTCCTCGACGGACATGCACCCCTACGTGCACTCCTTCACCCCCGCCGTCGACCCGCCCTGGCAGGCCCGCACCGACTTCGACACGTTCAAGGCGATCGCGGACCGGCTCAGCGAGCTGGCCGTGGACCATCTCGGCGTACGCAAGGACGTCGTCACCACCGCGCTCCAGCACGACACCCCCGGCGAGACCGCCCAGCCCGGCGGTGTCGTCCTGGACTGGCGCAAGGGCGAGTGCGAGGCGATCCCGGGCAAGACGATGCCGGGCCTGACGGTCGTCGAGCGCGACTACACGGCGATCGGCGCGAAGTTCGCGGCGCTCGGCCCGCTGGCGGAGAAGCTGGGCCTGCCCGCGAAGGGCATCGCCCTTCGGCCCGACCAGGAGGTCGACGAGCTGCGCGAGCGCAACGGCGTCGTACGCGGCGGCCCCGCCGACGGACGCCCCGCCCTGGACACGGCGGTGAAGGCGGCGAACACCATCCTCGCCCTGTCCGGCACGACGAACGGCCGCCTCGCCACGCAGGGCTTCCACACCCTGGAGGCGCGCACGGGCCAGGAGATGGCGCACCTGGCCGCCGAGCACGAGGGCAAGCGCATCACGTACGCCGACACGCAGGCGGCGCCCGTCCCCGTGATCACCTCGCCCGAGTGGTCGGGCAGCGAGTCCGGCGGGCGCCGCTACACGGCGTTCACGCTCAACACCGAGCACCTCAAGCCCTGGCACACGCTCACCGGGCGCCAGCACTTCTTCCTCGACCACGACTGGATCCACGAGCTGGGCGAGGCGATGCCCGTCTACCGGCCGCCCCTGGACATGAACCGCCTCTTCGGAGAGCCACGGCTCGGCCCGGACGGCGAGAAGGAGGTGACGGTCCGCTATCTCACCCCGCACAACAAATGGTCCATCCACTCCGAGTACCAGGACAACCTCTTCATGCTGTCGCTCTCCCGGGGCGGGCAGTGCGTCTGGATGTCACCGCAGGACGCGGACGCGATCGGCGTGAAGGACAACGACTGGATCGAGGCGGTGAACCGCAACGGCGTGGTGGTCGCGCGGGCGGTCGTCTCGCACCGGATGCCGGCCGGCACGGTCTACATGCACCACGCGCAGGAGCGCACGGTGAACGTCCCCAAGGCGGAGACCACCGGCAAGCGCGGCGGCATCCACAACTCCCTGACCCGCCTCATCCTCAAGCCGTCCCATCTCATCGGCGGCTACGCCCAGTTGTCGTGGGCCTTCAACTACCTGGGCCCGACGGGCAACCAGCGCGACGAGGTGACGGTCATCCGCCGCCGCTCGCAGAAGGTGGAGTACTGACACATGCGCGTCATGGCACAGATCGCGATGGTCATGAACCTCGACAAGTGCATCGGCTGCCACACCTGCTCCGTCACCTGCAAGCAGGCGTGGACCAACCGCGACGGCATGGAGTACGTCTGGTTCAACAACGTCGAGACCCGTCCGGGCCAGGGCTATCCGCGCCGCTACGAGGACCAGGAGAAGTGGCGCGGCGGCTGGGAGCTGAACAAGAAGGGCGCCCTGAAGCTCAAGAACGGCGGCCGGATCAAGGCCCTCCTGGAGATCTTCTCCAACCCCAAGCTGCCGGAGATCAAGGACTACTACGAGCCCTGGACGTACGAGTACAAGAACCTCACCGACGCCCCGCTCGGCGACGACTACCCCATCGCCGAACCGCGCTCGCTGATCAGCGGCAAGCCCATGAAGATCGAGTGGTCGTCGAACTGGGACGACAACCTGGGCGGCGCGACGGAGCACGGCGATCTCGACCCGATGGTGGCGAAGACCCGCGAAAAGGCCGCCGAGAAGGTGAAGTTCGCCTTCGAGCAGACCTTCATGTTCTATCTGCCGCGGATCTGCGAGCACTGCCTGAATCCGGCGTGTGTGGCGTCCTGTCCGTCCGGGGCGATGTACAAGCGCGAGGAGGACGGCATCGTCCTGGTCGACCAGGACAGCTGCCGGGGCTGGCGCAAGTGCGTGACGGGCTGCCCGTACAAGAAGGTGTACTTCAACCACCGCACCGGCAAGGCCGAGAAGTGCACGATGTGCTACCCGCGCCTGGAGGTGGGTCTGCCCACGGTCTGCTCGGAGACGTGCGTGGGGCGGCTGCGGTATCTGGGTGTGATCCTGTACGACGCCGACAAGGTGACGGAAGCGGCGTCGGTGCAGGACGACAAGGCGCTGTACGAGGCCCAGTTGGGGGTCTTCCTCGACCCGGAGGACCCCGAGGTGCGGCGTGAGGCCGAGCGGGCCGGGATCGCCCACGACTGGATCGAGGCGGCACGCCGCTCCCCCGTGCACGCACTGATCAGCACGTACAAGGTGGCGCTTCCGCTGCATCCGGAGTACCGGACGATGCCGATGGTCTGGTACATCCCCCCGCTCTCCCCGGTCGTGGACGCGCTGAGCGAGACCGGACACGACGGCGAGGACCTGGACAACCTCTTCGGCGCGATCGACACCCTGCGCATCCCGCTCGAATACCTCGCGGAGATCTTCACGGCCGGAGACGTGGGCCCCGTACGGGCCTCGCTGGAGAAGCTGGCGGCGATGCGGGCACACATGCGGGCCATCAACCTCGGGGAGCGGCAGGACAGTTCGGTCGCCGAGACCGTGGGCATGTCGGGCCGGGAGATCGAGGAGATGTACCGGCTCCTGGCCATCGCGAAGTACGAGGACCGCTACGTCATCCCCACCGCCGCGGTCGGTGACGCGCAGCGCCTTGAGGAGTCCGCGCTGCCGGACTCGTGCAGCCTCGACTACGAGGACGGTCCGGGCATGGGCGGCGACGGTCCCTTCGGTCAGGACTCGGGCCGCCAGCAGCTCCCCCTTGTGACCATCGAGAACTTCCACGCCCTGCGGGACCGGCAGACCGCCGACGAGCAGCCATCCGCCACCGAGAAGGACACCCTGTGAGCGACCACGCCGTGCTCTACCAGGCAGCCGCGCACTGTCTGTCCTATCCGGACGAGGAGTTCCGCGGGCTACTGCCGCAACTGGCGGCTGCCGCACCCGAGTTGGAGCGCTTCCTGACACACGCGGCGGAGACCGACGCGTCCGAACTGGCCGCGCACTACGTCCAGGTCTTCGACTTCAAGAACCGCCACAGCCTCTACCTGAGCTGGTGGCGCGACGGCGACACGCGGCGGCGCGGGATGGCCCTGGTCCGCTTCAAGGAGGTCTACCGGGAGCACGGCATGGAGTTCACCGGCGAGGAGCTGCCGGACTTCCTGCCCGCGGTCCTGGAGTTCTCGGCGCACGCGGGCCCTGTCCTCCTGGAGGAGAACCGCGCGGGCCTCGAACTGCTGCGGCTCGCCCTCACCGACTTCGGCACACCGTACGCACCCGTACTCGACGCCGTGTGCGCGACGCTGCCGGGGCCCTCGCCGAAGGACCGGGCCGAGGCTCAGGCGCTTGCCAGGTCGGGGCCCCCGCGGGAGGACGTCGGCCTTGAACCCTTCGCACTGATCGGGGAGCACTGATGAGAACGCTGCTGTGGGGCGTCATCCCGTACGTGGCCTTCGTCCTCCTGGTGGCGGGCCTCCTCTGGCGCTATCGCTACGACAAGTTCGGCTGGACGACGCGCTCTTCACAGGTGTACGAGTCGAAGCTGCTCAATGTCGCGTCGCCGATGTTCCACTACGGGATCCTCTTCGTCCTCGTCGGGCATCTGGTGGGGCTCTTCATCCCGGAGTCGTGGACGGAGAAGGTGGGCGTGAGCGAGCACACCTACCACCTGTTCTCGCTGTACGGGGGCACGGCGGCGGGCATCCTTCTGGTGCTCGGCATCCTGCTGCTGCTCTACCGGCGGCGCACGAACGCGCCGGTGTTCCGTGCGACGACCGCCAACGACAAGCTGATGTACCTCGTGCTGTTCGCGGCGATCGTGCTCGGCATGGTGGCCAAACTGACGCACGCGTCGGGTGAGGGCTACAACTACCGTGAGTCGATGGCGCCTTGGGCACGGAGCCTGTTCACTCTCCAGCCGGACACGGAGCTGATGGCGGGGGTGCCGGTCATGTACCAGATCCACGCGGTGGTCGGGATGGCGCTGTTCGCGCTGATTCCGTTCACGCGGCTCGTGCACATGTTCAGCGCGCCGGTGCAGTATCTCTTCCGGCCGTACGTGGTCTACCGCAGCAAGGACCCACGCAGGGTCGGCCCGCGTCCGGAGCGGCGGGGGTGGGAGAAGACGGGGTCGTGATCACCGGACGGGCTGATGACAGCCCGTCCGGCGTTTGAGGACGAACTCGGCGAAGCCGGTGATCGACGGTGCGCTACTCCCCGGCCCGCTTCTCCTGCTCCCCCGGCTTTTCCTCGTCCACGATTTCCGCGTCGACCACGCCTTCCTCGGCAGAGGGCCCCGGAGCTCCCGGTTCCTGTTGGGCGCCCTCGCCAGCACTCGCGTACATGGCCTGTCCCATCCGCTGACTGACAGCGGCCAGCTTCTCCGCGCCCACGCGCAGCGCCGCCGTGTCGTCGGCCCTGTTCTTCAGGAGGTCCTTCAACTCCGCTGCTGCCGCCTCCACTTCGGCCCGGGTCTCCGCGGGGACCCGCTCCTCGTTCTCCCGCAGGAACCGCTCCGTCTGGTAGACGAGCTGTTCCGCCTGGTTGCGGGCCTCGGCGGCGTCACGCCGTTTGCGGTCCTCCTCCGCGTGCTCCTCGGCCTCGCGCACCATGCGGTTGATGTCGTCCTTGGGCAGTGCGGAGCCGCCCGTGACCGTCATGCGCTGCTCGCGCCCCGTCGCCTCGTCCTTGGCGGAGACGTGCATGATGCCGTTGGCGTCGATGTCGAAGGTGACCTCGATCTTGGGCACGCCACGCGGCGCCGGGGGCAGCCCCGTCAGGTCGAAGACGCCCAGTTTCTTGTTGTACGCCGCGATCTCCCGCTCCCCCTGGAAGACCTGGATGCCGACCGACGGCTGGTTGTCCTCGGCGGTGGAGAAGGTCTCCGAACGCCGGGTGGGAATGGTGGTGTTGCGTTCGATGAGCTTGGTCATGATGCCGCCCTTGGTCTCGATCCCGAGGGACAGCGGCGTCACGTCCAGGAGCAGGACGTCCTTCACGTCACCCCTGATCACACCGGCCTGCAGCGCCGCGCCGAGGGCCACCACCTCGTCGGGGTTGACGCCCTTGTGCGGCTCGCTGCCGGTGAGTTCCTTGACCAGTTCCGTGACCGCGGGCATCCGTGTCGAACCGCCCACCAGGATCACGTGGTCGACGGCCGAGAGCTTCACACCCGCGTCCTTCACCGCCTGATGGAAGGGGCCGCGGCAGCGCTCCAGCAAGTCCGCCGTCAGCTCCTGGAACTGAGCGCGGGTCAGCTTCTCCGCCAGGTGCAGGGGGCCGTCCGCCGATGCCGTGACGTACGGCAGGTTGATGTCCGTCTCGCTCGACGACGACAGCTCGATCTTCGCCTTCTCCGCGCCCTCCCGCAGCCGTTGCAGGGCCATCTTGTCCTTGCCGAGGTCCACGCCGTGGTTGTTCTTGAACTGGCGCACCAGGTACTCGACGACGCGCTGGTCCCAGTCGTCGCCGCCCAGCTGCGTGTCGCCGTTGGTGGCCTTCACCTCGATGACGCCGTCGCCCATCTCCAGGAGCGAGACGTCGAAGGTGCCGCCGCCGAGGTCGAAGACGAGGACGGTCTGGTCGTCGCCCTTGTCCAGGCCGTACGCGAGGGCCGCGGCGGTGGGTTCGTTGATGATGCGGAGCACGTTCAGGCCCGCGATCTCGCCGGCCTCTTTGGTGGCCTGGCGCTGCGTGTCGTCGAAGTACGCGGGGACGGTGACGACCGCGTCCGTGACGTCCTCGCCCAGATAGGACTCGGCGTCACGCTTGAGCTTCTGCAGGACGCGGGCGGACAGTTCCTGCGCGGTGTACCGGGTGCCGTCCACCGACCCGCCCTCGGGGAAGCGCCAACTCCCGTCACCCATATGGCGTTTGACGGAGCGTGCGGTGCGCTCCACGTTCGTCACCGCCTGCCGCTTGGCGACCTCTCCGACGAGGACGTCGCCGTTCTTCGCGAAGGCGATGACCGAAGGTGTGGTGCGCGCTCCCTCCGCGTTGGCGACGACCGTGGGATCACCGCCCTCCAGGACGGCCACCACCGAGTTCGTCGTACCGAGGTCGATCCCGACTGCACGTGCCATGTCCAGTCCCCTTCCACCGCGAGCCCGTTTCCCGGCGTACTTCGACCTCCATCACAAAACTTGAGCGGCACATTGTCAATGCCGCCCATGACGGTGCCGCCGCCCCCTGGGGGACGGCGGCACCGTCGGAAAATGGCGGAAAGCCGTACGTCAGGCCAGCTTCGCCGTCAGCGTGATCGGCGTGGCCTTCAGTGCCTGGCTCACCGGGCAGTTGACCTTGGCGTCCTCGGCGGCCGCCAGGAACGCGGCCTCGTCCATGCCCGGCACCGTGCCCTCGACGGTGAGGTGGATGCCGGTGATGCCGGTGCCCGGCTGGAAGGTCACGTCGGCGGAGGTCACCAGGCGGGTCGGCGGGGTGCCCGCCTTGTCCAGGCCGTTCGAGAAGGCCATGGAGAAGCAGCTGGAGTGCGCGGCGGCGATCAGCTCTTCCGGGCTGGTCTTGCCGCCTGCCTGCTCGGCGCGGGACGGCCAGGACACGGCCTGCTCCCCGATCCCGGAGGAGTCGAAGGTGACCGTGCCGGAGCCCTCCAGCAGGTTGCCTTCCCAGACCGTGTGCGCGGAGCGCGTGGTAGCCACGATGTAGATCCCTTCAGTGCGGTTCCGTGATGCGTCGCGGAACTTCCGTGCGCCCATCCGATCACACCCTGACTCGGCGCACGCGGAAGACCGGCCCACGGGCGGTGAACGGCGGGCGACCGCCGGACGACCCAAGGGGTCGCGGCCCATGGGGGTTGCGGGTCAGCTGTCACCCTGACCGGCCAGTCGCCGTACAAGTCCGATCAGGGCGTCCCGCTCCGTCTCCGGCCGCTGCTCTCCGCCGAAGATCATCCGCACCGCCTGCGGCACGCTGAACCACCAGGCACCGAGGGCCAGTACGGCGTAGAACAGCGCCTTGGGATCGAGGTCCGGATCCAGAGTGCCGTCGCGCTGGGCCTGGGCCAGCGCCTCGACCCTCGACCCGTAGGTGGCGGTGCGCTCGGGCTCCTTGAGGGCGGGGGCGCCGGTGTCACGCAGGCCCTCCCAGTGCAGGAGCCGGATGAACTGGGGGCGGGAGCGGTGGTAGTCGTACAGCCGGCCCGCGTAGTCACCGAGGTCGGCGGCCTGCTCGACGGTGACCGGGATGGCGGTGGCGATGCGGTCGAGCTCGGCCTCCAGGACGCACCCGAAGAGCTTCTCCTTGTTGCCGAAGTACTGGTAGATCCGCTCCTTGTTGACGCCCGCGCGCTTCCCCACGCGGTCGATGCGGGCGCCGTCGAAGCCGTGCTCGGCGAACTCGTCCACGGCGGCGTCGAGCAGCGCCTGCCGGGTGCGTGCGGTGTCCCAGGCCATGGAGCCAGCATACCCAACCAACTGTTTGGAGATTGTCCGGGCTCGTGTTAGCTTTCCGGCACCAATCTCCAAACAGTTGGTTGGATATTCCCGGATTCCCGGAAGGAACCCTCATGCAGACCGCTCCCCCGCCCCGTCACCACATGGCCCTGATGATCTGGCTCTCGGTCTTCCCGACGCTCACGGTCCTGGAGCTGCTCTTCCATTCCTGGCTGACGAAACTGCCCATGGTCGTCCAGACCCTGCTCCTCAGCGCGGCCGTCGTCCTCACGGTCGTGTACGTCCTGATGCCCCGCCTGCAGAAGATCCGCGGCAGGCTCCTCAGCAGGGAGAGGCGGGGTGCCTGAGGCGCCACGACAGTCCCGGTGCACGGTCGCTATGGCCGAAATCGCAACTGTGCAAGGCGCGTCCACGGTGACACTTTGAGGCCCCCTCGCCCACGGGACGAGGAGTCCACTCAGGGGGTTTGGCCATGCGCATGAACTACTCGGAACGCGGTCCGTCTCCACTGGAAGGTGCGAAGCCCGGAGCCGCCGGTGACCGTGACTCGACGTTCGGCTGGTGGGGCGCTTTCAGCGTCCAGAAGTTCGTCAACCAGTCACCTCTCTTCCACACCCATGCCGACGCCTCCGGGTGGCTGGCGTATCTCCAGCAGTTCTACGACCGCAACTTCTGGTTCGCGGACGGCGGGGCGCAGGTCTGGGCGTACGAGGAGACGTACGACAACTGGCAGGACCGCTACGGCATGGACGCGGTGGTCGCCGTCTACCACTCGGGCCACGGCGGCATGGACGGCAACGGCGTCTTCTTCGCGCCGCTCGGCGCGGTCTGGGACGGCCGCAGCGACGCGATCTCGAACCGGATGGCGCTGGGCAACGAGAAGGCCAACTACGTCTTCTGGTCGACCTGCACCTCGCTGCGGGTCCTCGGCGGGCACTCACCGATCCGCACCTGGGCGGGGCCCAACATCGGCTTCCGCATGCTCTTCGGGTTCGAGACGGTCAGTATCGACAGCCCGGACTACGGCAAGAAGTTCTGGGAGAAGTGGCGGGCCGGGCAGACGTTCACCGACGCGTGGCTGAACGCGAGCTGGGACATCTACAAGGGCCAGGCGCCCTCGGTCTGCGCGGTCGGCGCCAACCAGGCCGAGGCCACGGCCCGGCTCAACGGCGAGCGCACCCTCTACCGCGAGCACGTGCCGGACAACTGGTACGTGTGGCGCTGGTACTACGCGCGCGACTCCCTCAGGGAGCCGCTGACGCAGGCACCGGCCGGCCCGCAGATCGTGCAGCTCGCGCCGCGCGACCCGGGCGATGAGCTCACCAAGATGGGCCGCATCGCCGACTTCCCGTCGGCGGCGCTGCAGGAGGTGCAGGTCGAGCGGCAGGGCGTGCTCAGCGCCACCTCCGGTGACCGGACCGTCTCCACGGCTCCGCACGCCGTCCGGTGGGTCAAGCTCGCCGAGGCCAACCACCGCAACCTGCGGCAGCTGCCCACGGAGCGGGCGGTCGAGGCGGCGCACGAGTTCGCCGCGCAGCACGCCGACGGAGCCGAGCTCGTCGTGGACAGCGTGCACGACCTGATGCAGAACTCCGGGGCGAAGGACGGCTCCGAGCTGGGCGAGCCGGTGTCGCTTGAGACCCATGTGACGTTCCGGCAGGTCTTCGACGGCATACCGGTCATCACGCCCGACCGCGGTCTCATCCGCGTGGCCCTGGACAACGACGCGACCGTCATCCAGGCGCAGATCTCCACGCGCGAGACCACCGGCACGACGCGCGAGCCGAGCACCGACATCGCGCCGCCGCCCCAGGGCGGCACGGCCGCGGCCGCCGCGCCGCGGGCACGCGACCCGCGCGAGGCTCTCGCCGCGGCCCAGCGGAAGCTGCTCGCCGAGCTCGCCGCCGTCACGGCCGACGAGCCGGGCGGTCAGGGTGCCGCCGCACAGCGGGAGCCCGAGGTCAGGGACGTGCCGGGCACGTTCGACGTCGGCTATGAGATCGAGGGTAACGAGGCCTACCCGGCCGCCCGCAAGCTGATCGAGATCGGCCCGTCCGACGGCATGTTCACCACCCGCCGCTGGGTGGTTGCGCCGCTGGCCAGGTAGTACGGAGACATCAGTGGGTGGCGGTCCGCTCCTTGCGGGCCGCCATCCACGCGTAGACGAGCACGCCCGCGAAGAGGAACAGGACGCCCTGGTAGACGGCCGCGTATCCGGACCCGGCGACGAGCCACATGGAGAATCCGAACGCGATGCCCGCGAGGACACCGTCCCGCACCAGGCGGGCCCGGTTGACGCGCTCGCCCTGCCCGGAGACGAGGAAGTAGATCTGCGCGACGGTGGCCAGGAGGTAGGGCACGGTCGCGGTGAACGTGGTGATCAGGACGAGGGACTCGAAGACGCCGCTCGATCCCGCCGTGTAGTTGTAGACGGTGAGCAGCGCGGCCAGGACGACGGTGACCAGGACGCCCACGGTCGGCACGCCGCGCTTCTTCTTGCCGAAGGCCGCGGGGAAGAGCCCGTCCTTGGCGGCGGCGTACGGCGTCTGGGCGCTCAGCAGGGTCCAGCCGTTAAGAGCGCCGAGGATCGAGACGACCGCCGCGAGCGCCACCGCCGTACCGCCCCAGGAGCCGCCGAACATGACGTTGACGGCGTCCGAGAAGGGTGCGGTGGAGCCGACGAGCTTGTCATGGGCGACGGTGCCGAAGACGGCGAGGGTGCCGAGCAGATAGACGAGGGCGGCGCCGAGGGTGCCGAGGATGGTGGCGCGCCCGACGTTGCGTCGCGGGTCGCGCACCTCACCGGCGCTGACCGCCGCCGATTCCACGCCCAGGTAGGAGAAGAGCAGGATCGCGGCGGACGCGGAGATCGCACCGGCCGGGCTGTCGTCGCTCGCCTGGAAGGGCCCGAGGTTGGCGCTGTCGAAGAAGAAGAGCCCGCCGATCGCGACCAGGAGCAGGGGCACGAACTTCAGGACGGTGGCGACGACCTGGACCGCGCCGACGTAGCGGGTGCCCGCGAAGTTCGCGAGTGCGGGCAGGAGTTGCAGGACCAGGGCGGCCAGGCAGGCGGTCCACTTGTGGTCGCCCACCGGTATCAGGACGTCCAGATAGCCGACGGCGGCGACGGCGAGCGCGGCGTTCGACACCCAGGCGGTGGCCCAGTAGGACCAGGCCGCGAGGAAGCCGGCGAAGTCGCCGAACGCGGCGCGGGCGTAGACGTACGGTCCGCCGGTGCGCGGATCGCGCTGCGCGAGCCGGCCGAAGACCAGGGCGAGGGCGATGGCGCCCGCGGTAAGGACGCCGAACGCGACGAGGCTGATGGTCCCGAAGGGGGCGACGGAGGCCGGGAGCAGGAAGATGCCGCCGCCGATGATGTTGCCCATGACGAGGCAGGTGGCGATGGGAAGGCCGAAGCGGCGGGCGTGCCTGCTGCCGCCGTCGTCGTGCTGCTCTGTCCGCCGCTCTTCCTGGTCGGGGGCCGGAGCCGGCTGGATCGCGGTTCCGGTGTCGTGCATGGGGTGGTGCCTCTCATCGTGCCGAAGACGCCCGGGATCGCCGGGGCGAGAGACATGGTCGGGCACGGCGCGGACCGCGCAAAATCAGTGTGTTTTGTCCTGCGCGGCAGGGTCGGCGACCGCAAAAGCTGTGCCCTCCGGGCCGCCGTGCCGGGAATCGTCCACAGCCGCGGCAACCTCTCCGACCAGCGGAATCTCGGCACCCAGATGCTCGCCGAGCCAGCGCCGGAGGACCTCGTGGACCTGCTCGGCGCCGACGAGTTCCTGCCCGTCGTCGAGCGGCGCGGACAGCACGAGGGGCGACAGGAGGAACGGCTGGGCCTGGGCGCCGCCGAGTCCGCCGTGCGAGCCGATCTGCTCCTCGAAGGCGAGGACTTCGCCGTCCTGAGGGTCGTACCAGGAGTTGACCATGATGTCGGCGACGTGCGGGAAGCCGTCCGTGCGGCGCACGGCGTCGGCGGCGCCGGGCCCGAAGTCGGCGAGCGGCCCGAGGCCGTCGGGTTCCGCGTCTTCTGCGTCTCCTTCGTCGAGGTACACCTCGCCGCCGCGCGCGCCGAGGACGACCGGGCCGCGCTCCTTGCTGCGTACGAGGAGGAAGCCGATGCCCGGGTGGTTGGCGAGGGTGGGCAGGAGCGCCGGGTGACGGAGGTCGATCTCCTCGCGGGTCATGCGGCGGGGGACGTCGGGGAAGGAGACGAGGCCGAGGTTGCCGGAGGCGAGGACGACGGGCTCGGCGCGGCGGGCGGGGCGGTGTTCGCCCGCGCCTTCCTCGACGGGGCGGCGCAGCGCGGCGCGGACTGTCGAGCGGGCCTCGGCACCGCTGTGCGTGTGCTGCGCCTTGCGCGGCACGGGCAGGCCGCAGCCTGCCCTGACGAGGTCGCCGAGGGTGAGGCCGTAGCGGGCGCGGAAGGTCTCGCCGGGGCTTTGGCCGTGGTCGGAGAGGACCACGATGCGGTAGGCGCGGGGGGCGTGTTCGGCGACCTTCGTGATCAGCGCGAGGGACCGGTCGAGCCGCTGGAGCACCTTGTCCACGTCGCTGCCGCAGGGGCCGGAGTGGTGGGCCACTTCGTCGTAGGCGACGAGGTCGGCGTAGACCGCGCTGCGCCCGGCGAGCATGTCCCCGATGACAGCGGCGACGACGACATCGCGCTCGACGACGGTCGCGAAGGCGCGGATGAAGGGGTAGAGCCCGCCACGGCTGACGCGCGGACGCCGCTTCCTGATCCGGGCGCGGGTCGACTCGCCCATCTCACGGCCGACTTCGGCGACGAAGGACAGGGCGGTGCGGACGGCGTTGGCGGGGTCGGAGAAGTAGGCGAAGTACCCGGCGCGCGAGCGGTTCTCCTTGCCGCGGCGTGCGGCCATGGAGAGCACGAGGGCGACCTGCCCGGCGCCGCCGCTGAAGAGGTTGCCGCGGCTCGCGCCGTCGAGGGCGAGGAGGCCGGCGTCGCCGGTGCGCTCGATGGCGCGGCGCTGGAGCTCGGCGGCTGACGCGGGCCGGTTGGAGACCATGACCTCCCCGGTGTCCTTCTCGTACCAACGGAAGGCGGGGACATCGTGGTTGGAGCCGTGCAGGATCCCGAGCTGGCTCGCCCCGGTCTGGCTCGACCAGTCGGTGCGCCAGGGGGTGAGCCGGTGGCTCGGCTCGCGCCCCTGGCCGAGCCAGCCCGCGACGGTCGGCATGAGGCCCTTGTCCACGGCGGTGCGCAGGACGTCGTGGCCCACGCCGTCGAGCTGGATGAAGACGGTGCCGGGCGGGACGGGGCCGACCCTGCCTTCGGAACGGCGGCGGCGCCTGCGGTCGGCAAGCCGGTAGAGGCGGCGGCGGTAGGCGTCGTCGTCGCGGACGGCGAGGGCGCCGCCGGTGGCGGAGGCGACGGCGGACATGACGGCGGCGACGACGACCGCGGTCTCGGCGTTGGCCTCACCGCGGCCGTCCGGAATCAGCCCGAGGGCGAGCAGGAGCAGCGACCCGTTGAGGAAGAAGGCGAGAAGTCCGAGCACGAGCGCGGGCACGAGCAGCAGGGCCCGCACGAGCAGGGGCCACACCAGCGAGGAGAGCAGGCCGAAGGCTCCGGCGCCCAGGGCGGCCGTGACGGCGATGCGGGTGGCGCTGTCACCGTCGTCGGACTGCAGCTGGAAGTCGGGCAGGATCCCGGCGAGCGCGAGCATGGTGAGCGTACTGACCAGCCACACGGCGACGGAGCGCCACAGAGCACTGCCGACCGACCGCCATCGCCCTCGCCCCACGCCGTGCCGCCTCACGTTTCATGACAGATCAGGACACCAGCGTGTCACAGGGTGAAAGGGTCAGTGGGCGGGGAAGGGTCAACGGCCGTCGTACCCCGCGGTCGGCATGGAAAGCCGCCGGTGGACATGGGCCTTCATCACCGCGTCGTACGACGGTTCCTCGAGGCCCGCCGTCTCGATCCGCACCCCGCGCCGCCCGCACTCCGCGGTGAACTCGTCCGGCGAGCGCAGCGCGCTGTCGAGGACCCGGCGGCTCGGCACGACGAAGAGGTCCACGAGCCCGTCGTCGACGTCGGCCCAGAGCACGGCGTGATCGGCGGGCAGCCCGCGGACGACGAGTTCCCGGGTGACGACGTATCCCCTGGCGGCGGCCCATCGCGCGCACATCGCGTGCTGGCTGCGGGAGTCCACCAGGAAGGGATCGGCGTCCAGCTCCTCCAGCGGTGTCAGGCTTGCGATCGCCGCGACCCGCAGCACTGTCACGCTCGCGGTGTCTCCCATCGCGTCCCCCTCACCTCTGGCGTCCTCACCACTGGCGTCAGCCGAAGACCCTACTCCTGGCCGTAGGCTCGTAAACAGTCGCGCGAAGGAGGAACCGGAGTGCCGGTGGAGATCACCTGGTGGGGTCATGCCACCTGCACGGTCGAGGACTCCGGGCTCCGGGTGCTCACCGACCCGCTGTTCGCCCGCCGCCTCGCCCATCTGCGCCGGCGCAGAGGCGCGCTCCCGCCCCCCGAGGCGGCCGTCGCCGACGCCGTGCTCCTCTCCCATCTGCACGCCGACCATCTGCATCTGCCGTCCCTCGCGCGGATCGCCCCCGGCACGCGCGTGCTGCTGCCGCGCGGCGCCCGCCGGCAGGTGCCGGGGCTCGCGCGCAGGCTCTCCCATCTGCGTCTCATCGACGTCGTGCCGGGGGACGAGGTGCGGATCGGCGAACTCGTCGTACGGGTGGTGACGGCGCGGCACGACGGGCGGCGGTTGCCCGTGGGCCCGCACGCCGCGCCCGCCCTCGGCTTCGTGGTGCGGGGCGAGGCGCGGACGTACTTCGCCGGGGACACCGGTCTTTTCGACTCCATGGCCGACGAGGTCGGGGACGTCGACGTGGCGCTGCTTCCGGTCGGCGGCTGGGGGCCGTATCTCGGCCATGGTCATCTCGACGCGGGCCGCGCGGCGGTCGCCCTCGCCAGGATCGCGCCGCGCAGTGCGGTGCCGGTGCATTACGGGACGTACTGGCCGTACGGCATGGACGCCGTACGGCCGCACGAATTCCACACGCCGGGCGAGGAGTTCGTGCGCCAGGCCGCGCTGCTCGCGCCCGAGGTGGCGGTGCACCGCCTGGGGCACGGCGAGAGCGTGCGGCCCGAGGTCACCAAGGGAGAGCCTCAGTGATCCTCGCCGCGGCGGCCCAGGTGCCACCGGAGTCGACGCAGCAGGCGGTCGGCTATCCGTCGCTGTTCCTGCTCATCGTGCTCGGCGCGCTGGTGCCGGTGGTGCCCACGGGCGCCCTGGTCAGTTCGGCCGCCGTGGTGGCAGTGCACCAATCGGCGCCCTTCGCGCTGCTCGTGGTGTTCGGGGTCTCGGCGTTCGCCGCGTTCCTCGGGGACATGGCGCTGTACTGGCTCGGGCGGCGGGGCATGCGCTCGAAGAACGGCTCGCGCTGGCTCGCGGCGATCCGTGACCGCGCGCCCGAGGACCGTCTCGCGCAGGCGCAGGCCAAGCTCGCGGACCACGGGGTCCTGGTCCTCGTCCTTTCCCGGCTCGTGCCCGCCGGGCGGATTCCGGTGATGCTGGCCTGTCTGATGGCCAAGATGCCGCCCCGCGAGTTCGCCCGCGGCGACGTGCCGGCGTGCCTCGCCTGGGCCGTGACGTACCAGCTGATCGGCATCCTCGGCGGCTCCCTCTTCAAGGAGCCGTGGGAGGGCGTGGTGGTGGCGGTCGGTCTCACGGTGCTGATCAGCGTGGCGCCGACGGTGTGGCGCAAGGTCCGGCGTACGGCGTCCTGAGCGGCTCGGCAGCGCCCCGTAAGGGGCGCGGGGAACTGCGCGACAAGCCACGACTCGCCCGCGGAAAAGCACGTGAGGAGCATGTACCGAGCCAAGCCCTGACCAGCGGATCAAGGCCTAGGAGCGCGGACCCCTGGCGAGTACGCGGGACGAACCGACCGGCAGGTCCCACAGGTCCTCCCGAGCCATCCCTGCCGCCTCCCAGGCGCCCCGCACCCGTGTCAGCGGTTCGAGCACGGGCTCACCGGACAGCAGGAACGTGCCCCAGTGCATCGGGGCGATGCGGCGCGCCCCGACGTCGGCCGCCGCCCGCACCGCCTCCTCCGGATCGCAGTGGACGTCGCTGAGCCACCACCGCGGGTGGTAGGCGCCGATCGGCAGGAGGGCCAGGTCGATGCCGGGATAGCGGGCGCCGATCCGCTCGAACCAGTGGCCGTAACCCGTGTCGCCGGCGAAGTAGACGCGTTGCCCGTCGCGGTCGGTGAGGATCCACCCGCCCCACAGCGTCCGGCACGTGTCTACGAGGCTGCGCTTGGACCAGTGGTGGGCGGGCACGAAGTCGAGGCGCACCCCAGCGAGTTCGGCTGCCTCCCACCAGTCGAGCTCGGTGACCCTGGTGAACCGGCGGCGCGTGAACCACCGTCCGAGCCCGGCGGGTACGAACACCGGTGTGTCCCTGGGGAGTCGGGCGAGGGTCGGGGCGTCCAGGTGGTCGTAGTGGTTGTGGCTGATGACGACCGCGTCGACGCGCGGCAGCGCGCTCCAGGCGACTCCGGGGGGTGTGACGCGGGCCGGGGTGCCGAGGATCTTGCGGGACCAGACGGGATCGGTGAGGACCGTGAGCCCGCCGATCCGCACGACCCAGCTGGCGTGCCCGACCCAGGTGAGGGCGACGGTGCGGTCGTCCACGCGCGGCAGGGGCCCCGGCTCGAAGGGCAGCCGCTGAATGTCGGCGAGGCCTTCGGGGGTGGGCCGCAGGGCACCTTCACGAGCGAACCGCGCGAAGTCCCGAAGGCCGGGCAACGGCGCGGTGAGCCGATCGGCGAACGACTTCGGCCAGAGCCGGGACGGGGCGAGGGGCACCGGGGCCGCCGGCCGGTCGAGGGGGGTGGAGGTGCCGGGGCCTGAGGCCGGCCGGACAAGCAGTTCGCCACGGCCGGGCACCGCGGCACCGCGGGCGCCCCCAGCACCGGGCTCCGAGGCCACAGAGCCCACCGCCCCGGAGTCCACGGATCCGACGTACACGGACCCGGCGTCCGCGGACCCGACGTCCGCAGATAACCCCGATCCCTGCGCCTGCCGCACCCCTCGCCGACCGGAAGCCCCGGCCTCACGGGCACCCCCAGCACCGGGCCCCAAGGCCTCTGAGCCCACCGGCCCGGCGTCCGCGAATGGTCCAGGGCTCTGTAGCTGCCGCTCGTCGGGGCGGGGCGGCGGCTGTGCTGCTCTGGTTGCTTGTTGCGGCTGCTCCGCCCGGGGCATATGGCCGGGCTGCTGCGGCTGCGTCTGATGCTTCACCGGGGAGGCTCCATGCGCTGTGATGCTGCGCGGAGATCGTCGAAGGCCGATCCAAGCATGCTCAACGCCCCTTCCACGTGCGGCAGTTCCAGTGCGTCCGGTGCGGCGAGAGCCGCCAGGCGTTCCTGCCGGGTCGAGCCGAGCAGAGGCCCGGTGGACAGACGTACGCGTAGTGCTCCCAGCTCGTCGCCGAAGCGGTGGCCGCCTGGCGCGGGCATGGCGAGGCGTTCGCCGAGGAAGTCCTCCAGGTCCTGCGAGTCGCCGACACCGCGCGCGGCGAGGGCAGGGCGGAGCGGGCCGAGGTCCACGTAGAGGTGACGGCCCGCCGCCGGGGGCCGGGCCAGCGCGCCCGCGGCGAGCACCGCCCGCTGCACGGCGGCGCCCACGCGCGCGTGCAGGCGGGTCGCGCGGACGAGGCGGTCGGTCACCTCGTCCGGCTCGCCCAGCGCGTACGACGCCGCCGCCGCGACCGGCGCCGCGACGCACGCCCCGAGCGCGGTGAGGACGTCAAGGGTGTGGGCCCGCAGCGCCGAGCCCCGCGCGTCGGCCGGAAATCGGGCGGCCGCCGCGGGCCAGCCCGGCGGCAGGAACGATCCGGAGAGATCGGTCAGGACCGTCACCCGGTCCGGGTCCATCTCGGCCGGACTGACCAGGACCGTGTCGTGCGGGCGGTGCAGGGTGTCGCGCCAGGTCTCGTCGCCGACGATGTGCAGGCCTTCGTCCGCTGCCGCCTCCACGGCTTCGTGGAGCACTTCCGGCGGCGGCACGGTGGCGGTCGGGTCGTCGGCGACGGAGAGCACGAGGAGGCGCGGGGTGCCGCCCTCGGCACGGATACGGCGGACGGTCTCCATGAGGGCGTAGGGATCGGGGACGCCACCGCACTCGGCGGGCGTCGGCACGTGGTACACCGACCCGCCGAGCAGCCGCACCTGCGGCGCCCACCAGGCGGGACAGGGACGCGGCAGCAGGACGTCGCCGCCACCGAGGGCGGCGGTCAGCGCGAGCAGCAGGGACGCGGCGCCGGGCGCGGCGACGACCTGGTCCCGCTCCACCGGGAGCCCGCGCCGGGCCCAGTAGCCGCTCGCGGCGTCCAGGAGTGCGGGGCCGCCGCCGGGGGGCTCGGCGTGCGCGCGGCCCGCGGCACCGGCGAGCACGGCGGACAGCTCGGGCAGGACCGGGAGGCCTGGCTCCGGCAGGGGAGGTCCGTACCGGACAGGGCCACGGCCTTCGGGTTCCGTCCGCATGCGTCAATCGAAGCGTGCCGGGCGGCTCCGCGCGCGCGGGGGCCTCCGGCCGAGTGGTCCTTCCGCCTCCACTCTTCCTTCAGTCTTCGGCGGCCAGCCCTGCCAGCTCCCGCTCAAGCCCCTTCCCCCGCGTCTCCACCACCGCCGACGCGACGTCGGCCAGCTTGCGGTTCGTGGTCTGGGAGACGCGGCGCAGCACCGTGAAGGCCTTGTCCACGTCGCAGGTCAGGACGTGCATGACGATGCCGCATGCCTGGTCGACCACGGGGCGGGTGCGCAGGGCCGTGCCGAGGTGGTCCAGTTCGGCGAGCGCCGCGCGGTAGCGGCGGTCGCGGACCAGGCCCGTCGTGGCGAGGTCGCCCAGCGCCTGGGCGGGGCCGTGCCGGACGTCGTCGAGGGCGCCGGGGCGGAAGCTGAACAGGGTCAGGGTGACCGTGAGCCCCGCGCGCTGGAAGGGCAGCGTGACGCTGGAGCGTACGCCGGTGTCGAGCGCCATGGCGCGGTACGCGGGCCACCGTTCGTCCCGCAGAAGGTCACCGGTCTCCACCGGCGCACCCCGCTCCTGCGCCGCCGGTATGGGCCCGTCGCCCGAGCGCAGCTGGACGGAGACGAGACCGGCGAGGTCGGGGTGGGTCACCGAAGCGGGATGTTCGCCGCCGCCGTCCGACACGGTCGTGCCCGCGCCGCAGCACGCGGTGGTGCAGCGCACGGCCTGTTCCGCCAGTTCCGAGAGCCTGCGCCCCGGCAGAGCCGATTCGGGTCCCGCGAGGTCGAGGTCCGGTTCCGCTGTGAGGGGCATGGTGGTTTCCTCCTCCTTACCTCTCCTTCCCTCCGCCTTCCCGCGAGTTCCCCCGGAAAACGGCCGCAGCGGATACGTTCGGCACATGGCCCAAACGGAGGAGTTCGGTGAAGAGATTGCGGATTTCGTGCGCCGCGTCGCCGAGTTGAAGTCGGCGCGTGCCGTACCGGCGGGCGACCTCGGAAGGGTTCTCGACGCGGCGATCTTCGAACTCGACCATGTCGCCGAACAGTTGAGGCCGCTCTACGAACGGCTCGCCGCCGACGGCCGCTTGGGCGGCGGCGCGCCCGACCGGGACGAGCAGCGGCTGCTGCGGGCCATCTTCCAACGCCTCCCCCTGCCCGTGGCCCTGGTCGACCGGGAGTCGGTGGTCCGGCGGATGAACTTCGCCGCGACCGGCTTCACGGGCGTACGCGCGGGCTACGCCACCGGCAGACCGCTGACCGGACTCCTGCTGCACGCGGATCGGGCCGCGTTCCGCTCGCAGACCGCCGCGGTCGCACGCGGCGAGGGCGACCGCGGCCTCACCGTCCATCTCCAGCGCGATCCGCACATCCCGGTCCGCGCCACGCTCACCGCGCTGCGGCCCGGCGCCGAGCCGCGCACGGCGGTCCTGGTGGTGCTTCAGCCGGGGAGTCAGCCCGGGGGCTCACGCGTGTCGGCTCAGGAGTCCTTCCAGCCTCCGGCCCCCGATCTCGGCGAGGCGACCCGGTACGCGGCCCGCATGGACCTCGCGGACGCCATGACCACGGCCCTGCTCACCGCCCCCGCCGGTGACCGCGCGGCCGTCCTCGAACGCGCGGCCGGTGTCCTGCACCCGCGGTTCGCGGACTGGGTGATCGCGGACGAGGGGGCGGCGCGACAGCGGCGCACCACCGTCCTGGGACCGAAGGACGCACCGGTAGGCGATGTCCTCGCGCAGGCACCCGCCGCGTGCCCCCTCGTGGTCGAGGCGGCGCGCGGCGGGGAGCCCATGCTGCAGGTGCGTCCGGAGGACCCGGACTCCTTCGGCCGGGACACGTCCGGCGCCCCCGTCCTCGTACGCGCGCAGGTGACGTCCCTGCTGTGCGTGCCGCTGAGGGGACGCTCGGACGGGGCGGTGGAGGGTGTCCTGACGCTGTTCAGGAGCGGGGCGCGGCTCGCCTTCTCGATGGCCGAGGCACAGACGGTCGACGTGATGTCGCGCCACATCGCGCTGGCCATGACCCGCGCGGGCCGGGAAACCTCCGGGAAGAACTAGGCGGCGTCCTGCATGACCTCTTGGCGCAGGCGGTCGCAGCAGCGGCTGATCAGGCGCGAGACGTGCATCTGGGAGATGCCGAGCTGCTCGGCGATGCGGCTCTGCGTCATGTCGCCGAAGAACCGCATGTAGAGGATGTCGCGCTCCCGCTCGGGCAGCGCGGCGATGCGGGGCTTGACGGCCTCGCGGTCGATGACGACGTCGAGCGCGGGGTCGGCCGCGCCGAGTGCGTCGCGCAGCGCGTATCCGTCCTCGCTGCCCGGCAGTTCGGCGTCCAGGGAGAGCGCGGTGAAGCTGTCGAGCGCTTCGAGCCCGGCGGCCGCGTCCTCCTCGGAGAGCTGGGCCTTCTCGGCGATCTCGGCGAGACTCGGCGTGCGCCCGGGGGTCGTCTGGGTCAGGTCCTGGCGGGCGAACCGCACCCGGTTGCGCAAGTCCTGCACACGGCGCGGCACATGGAGGGTCCACATGTGGTCACGGAAGTGTCGCTTGATCTCGCCGGTGACGGTCGGTACCGCGTAGCTCTCGAAGGCGCTGCCGCGCTCGGGGTCGTAGCGGTCGACCGCCTTGACGAGGCCGAGGGCCGCCACCTGGCGCAGGTCGTCAAGGGCTTCGCCGCGGTTGCGGAACCGGCCCGCGAGCCGCTCGGCCATCGGCAGCCACGCCTTGACCAACTCCTGGCGCAGTGCGTCTCGTTCAGGACCGTGCGGCATCTCGGTGAGCCTGCGGAAATCGGCTGCGGTGTCGGGGGCGTCGTCGTGCGGATGGCGCTTCGTCTGTCGCGCGTCGGAACGCATGATGCGTCGCAACTCCCTTGTCGGTGCCTTGGGTTGAAGAGTCACCGTGGGCTGCACGCGGCATCGCGTCGGGGCACACCCGGGGCGAGCGCAAGCTGCTCCCACGGACGTGCCTCCGGTCCGAAGCACTGTGAACTTCGCCTGCCCCCGGGTCCGGGAGGCAAACACATGTGCGCTACGGGGGCGGCACCCGCGAGGTGGGCACCGCCCTGCCGCCTTCATGTGGCGCGGCGTACGGCTTCCGCCTCGTCGGCGTTCGCAGCGTGCTTGGCGGGCGCGACGGACGGCAGCATCCACTCCTCGTACCGGCCGAGTGCCAGGATCACTCCCAGCATCACCACCGGGATGAACACAGCGAGAACTGCCATGACTCCTTCCCTCCCGGAGTGCCCGTGGGGGGTGCACGGGCCGGGTCTCCCCACTTCTTCCGGGCAAACCCGCATGGACCGCCCCCACAGGGGTACTGCGGCGGAACGACTCACCCCCCACAGGAAGGGCCCCACCATGGCTGTCGTCGTAAGGGACGTCATGACACCGGGCGTCGTGGCGGTCGGTCCCGATGCCTCGTTGGTGGAAGCTGCGCAGCTGATGCGCGCGCAGGACATCGGTCATGTCCTGGTGGCCACGGCCGGACGGGTCGTCGGGGTGCTCACCGACCGGGACATCACCCTGCGGGCCGTCGCCGACGGCGCCGATCCCCTCACCGTCAGCGCGCAGGCGATCTGCACCCCGAATCCGGTGATGGTCGCTCCGGACGACGCGGTGGCGTCTGCGGTCAGCCTGATGCTCGAGAACGCCGTCCGCAGGCTGCCCGTCGTCGAGGACGGACAGCCGGTGGGGATGGTGACCCTCACGGATCTCGCCGCCTCGGCCTGAGGCCCGATCGTGAGGGAGCGGGTCCGGTTGCACGGTGGTGCGGGGGGAGCGACCGGACCCGCGGCACGGGCCCGGCCCGGCCTGGGGCCGGACCGGATCGTCCCCGGTGGTCCGTCACGGTCGTGCCCCTGGGGCGGGTTATGGACCCGTGGGCAGCGACCGGCCCAGCCGGTGACAGGTGAAACGATAAATCAGCCACCCCGCGGTCACGATCCGCTCAGCGCGGCCACTGTCCGGATAACGCACGGGCCGGAGGGAGAGGACCCGGGCGGCGCCGGGCTCCGGGCTCAGCTCCGCAGCGTCTGGGACGGCAACTCCCCGAACCGGGCGTGGTACTGCTCGGCGAACCTCCCCAGATGACCGAAGCCCCACCGGTGCGCCACCTCGCTCACGCTGAGCGCGCCGGGCTCCGCGGCCCGCAGCTCGTCCCGCACGCGGGTCAGCCGTACATCCCGTACGTACGCCATGGGCGACATGCCCACGTAGCGGCGGAACGCCTCCTGGAGCCAGCGCACCCCGACCCTCGCCTCGGCGGCGAGCCCGGCCGGCGTGAACGGATGCTCGGGCCGCTCCTGGACGGCGTCCATCGCGCGCTTCACGGGCGCCGGGCGCAACTTCTGTTCCGGAGCGGCTAGTTCGTCACGGAAGGGGTGCTCGGCGGCGAGCAGCAGCCCGTTCAGTATCGCCTCCTGGAGGGGCGCGGCGATCAGGGGCGTATACAGCGACACCTGGCCGCACGGCGCGCCGGGCTCCTCGCGCAGATCCTCGATGACCGTGGTGACGAGACGGGCCCAACTGCGGCCGGGGCCACGGGTGGTGTCCAGTTCCGGGCCGAGCGACAGCGGGGCGCGGACGGGCCGGCCGAGCAGCTGCTCCAGGCGCCGGTCGAGCGCCTCGCGGTCCATCTTCACCGCCAGGATCCGGCAGTCGCCGGTCCACCGCTCCACCACCGTGTCGCCGACGGGCTGGAACACCCCGGCACGCTCCGCCGTCGCGACGGTGCCCGCGCCGCCGCCCTGCCGGAAGTGCATGCGCCCGCCGAGCAGTATGTTCACGTGGTACGCGCCAAGTTCACCGAGCCGCATCCGCACATCGGCGCCGCAGCTGAGCTCGCCGACGGTGAGCGCACCGAGCTGCCCGATGTCGAACTCGGCGCTGAAGGGGCGCGGTCCGTCGAGTACATCCATGAAGTTGCTGTAGAACGTGGCACCGATCATCTGCCGCGCCTCGTCCACGTCCGCGGTCCTGAAGGTCGTCCTCAGTGCTTCAGCACTCACGCGTGACTCACCCGCTCCCCCGCCATCACTCGCGCTCCCCCGCGGCTACACCCGGCGCCCCAGCAGACTCAGCAGCTTCGTCTGCACATCGGCGTCCCGCGGCGGTTCCACCGCGGGGGCAAAGAGCCCGGTCTTCGCCAAGTCCGCAGCGTACGGCGTGATTTCCCGTACGGAAAAGGCGACCAGGTCGTCCGGAAGCTTTTCGTCCGCGCCGATCGCCCGGGAGAGGTCCCAGGCATGCACGACGAGGTCGCTGATCATCTGCCCGCAGTAGAAGTCCGCGGCGGTCTCGCCGAAGGAGAGGTGGACCGTGCGGTCGAGGGCGCCAGGCTCGCGGAAGGCCTCGCGGGCCGCGGCAGCCGCCGTGTCCCAGGAGGCGACCGGGTCGGGTCCGAGCATGTCGCCGTCGAAGGAGTCGCCGACGGATTCGATGGTGGCGCCGTCACGGACGAGCGAGGGCACCCAGAGCTGCTCGGTGGTGAGGTGGTTGACGAGGTCGTGCACGGACCAGTCGGTGCACGGCGTCGGCGCGTCCCACTGGTCGCCGCCGACCGCGTGCACCCGGTCGGTGAACAGGTCGAGGGCGGCCGCGTGCCGGGCGAGGAGCGGGTGGCCCGCCGGATCGGACGGGCCCGCTGTGCCAGTCGTGTCTGCCATACCCGCCATTGTCCTCCTGGAGCCAGGAGGCGCTACCGCTTCCGCTCCACCCGGCGCTCGTCCCAGACCGGCTCGGGCGTCTCGCGCACGAGACCGTCGCTGCCGAAGACGAGATAGCGGTCGAAGGAGCGGGCGAACCAGCGGTCGTGCGTCACGGCTAGGACCGTTCCCTCGTATGCCTCAAGGCCTTCCTGGAGCGCCTCCGCCGATTCCAGGTCGAGGTTGTCGGTGGGCTCGTCGAGCAGCAGGGCGGTGGAGCCCTCCAGCTCCAGGAGCAGGATCTGGAAGCGCGCCTGCTGGCCGCCCGAGAGCCGCTCGAAGCGCTGCTCGGCCTGCCCGGTGAGCTCGTACCGGCGCAGGCGCGACATCGCGGGGCCCTTGGCCTGGGCGTGCTCGCGCCACAGGATGTCAAGGAGCGTGCGGCCGAAGAGCTCCGGGTGGGCGTGGGTCTGCGCGAAGTGGCCTGCCACGACGCGCGCGCCGAGCTTCCAGTCGCCGGTGTGCGCGACGTCGCCGCCGGCGAGGAGGCGCAGGAAGTGCGACTTGCCCGAGCCGTTCGAGCCGAGGACGGCGACCCGCTCGCCGTAGAAGACCTCCAGGTCGAAGGGTTTCATCAGGCCGGTCAGTTCGAGGTCCTTGCAGGTGATGGCCCGGATGCCGGTCCGCCCGCCCTGCAGCCGCATCGTGATGTCCTGCTCGCGGGGCGGCTCGGGCGGCGGCCCCGCCTCCTCGAACTTGCGCAGCCTGGTCTGCGCGGCGGCATACCGCGAGGCGAGCTCGTGGCTGATCGAGGCGGCCTGCCGCAGACTGAGCACCAGCTTCTTCAGCTGGGCGTGCTTCTCGTCCCAGCGCCTGCGCAGCTCCTCGAAGCGCGCGAACCGCTCGCGCCGCGCCTCGTGGAAGGTGGCGAAGCCGCCGCCGTGCACCCAGGCGTCGGCGCCCGCGGGCCCCGGCTCGACGCTGACGATCTTCTCGGCGGCGCGGGCGAGCAGCTCGCGGTCGTGCGACACGAAGAGGACGGTCTTGCGCGTCTCCTTGAGCCGCTCCTCCAGCCAGCGCTTGCCCGGTACGTCGAGGTAGTTGTCCGGCTCGTCCAGGAGCAGCACCTCGTCGCCGCCGCGCAGCAGGGCTTCGAGCACGAGGCGCTTCTGCTCGCCGCCGGAGAGCGTGCGGACCTCGCGGAACTGCGCCTTGTCGTACGGGATACCGAGCGCGGCCGTGGTGCACATGTCCCAGAGCGTCTCGGCTTCGTAGCCATGCGCCTCGGCCCAGTCCGAGAGCGCCTGGGCGTACTGGAGCTGGGCGGCCTCGTCGTCGACGGTCATGATCAGGTGCTCGGCGACGTCCACGGCCTTCGCGGTCTCGCGGATGCGGGCGTTCGAGACGGAGACGAGCAGGTCGCGCACGGTCGTCTCGTCACGCACCGACCCCACGAACTGCGGCATGACGCCGAGGCCGCCGCTGACGGTGACGGTGCCGCCGTGGGGCTGGATCTCGCCCGAGATCAGGCGGAGCAGGGTGGTCTTGCCCGCGCCGTTCGCCCCGACGAGGGCGACGATGGCGCCCTCACCGACTCGGAAGGAGACATCGCCGAGCAGGGCTCGGCCGTCCGGCAGGTAGTACTCGATGTGCGCGGCTTCCAGATGTCCCATGCGGGGGATTCTCCGTGGGAGGTGCGCATTGCTGCAAATGCGTTTCGGCCCTTCCGTTTCGGCCGGGGATCGGCCTTTCCGTTTCGGCCGGGAAGGCAGGAGAGAGGAAGCCGCCCTGCGGGGTACCCGCGCCCCATGCCTCTGCGAACGCGCCTCATCGCCCTGGACCATCAGACCTTCAACACCGTCGCCACCCGGCACTGGCCGGGCGCCGACCGCCTCCTGCCCCGGCTGAGCCGCAGCGCGAACCACGGCCTTCTGTGGTTCGGCGTGGCCGCCGGGATCGCGGCGACCCGTACGCCGCGCGCGCGGCGTGCCGCGTTGCGCGGGACCGCGTCGCTCTCGCTCGCCTCCGCCACCATCAACACCCTCGGCAAGCGCTCGGTGCGCCGGGCAAGGCCGCTGCTCGACGGGGTGCCGCTGATGCGGCAGCTGAAGCGGCAGCCGATCACCACGTCCTTCCCTTCGGGGCACTCCGCTTCGGCCGCCGCGTTCGCCACCGGGGTCGCGCTTGAGTCGCGAGGCTGGGGTGCGGGCGTCGCGCCGGTCGCGGGCGCCGTCGCGCTGTCCCGCGTCTACACCGGTGTGCACTTCCCGAGCGACGTCCTCGCGGGGGCCGCGCTCGGCGCGAGCGCCGCCTTCGCCGTGCGCGGCATGGTGCCGACCCGGAACCTGCTGCCGCCGCCGGGCAGGCCGCGCGTCGACGCCCCCGCCCTGCCCGGTGGCAAGGGCCTGGTCCTGGTGGTCAACTCCGCCGCCCGCACCCCCGGACGTACGGAGGCGCTGCTGGAGGCCCTGCCGCTCGCCGACGTCGTGGAGTGCGAACCGGGGGACCTGGACGCGGAGTTGGAGAAGGCCGCCGGACGGGCACGGGTGCTCGGCGTGTGCGGCGGGGACGGCACCGCCAACGCCGCGGTCCCGGTGGCCCTGCGCCACCGGCTGCCGCTCGCGGTCCTGCCGGGCGGCACGCTCAACCACTTCGCGTACGACATCGGGGTCGAGGAGCCGCGTGATCTCTGCCGGGCCGTCGAGGCGGGTGACGCGGTCGCCGTGGACGTCGGGCGCTTCAGCTCCGGGAGCGGCCCGCAGGGGTACTTCCTCAACACCTTCAGCCTCGGCGTCTACCCCGAGCTCGTGCGGCTGCGCGACCACTGGGCCCACCGCATCGGCGGCCAGGCCGCCGCGGTCCTGGCCGCCGTCCGGCTGCTCCGCTCCGACCGGCAGCCGCTGAGCGCCGAATTCCGCGGCAGGCAGCGGGCGTTGTGGCTGCTCTTCGCGGGCAACTGCACCTACCACCGGCTCGGGTTCACCCCCGGCCGCAGGCTCGACCTGGCCGACGGGCTGCTCGACGTACGCATCGTGCACGGCGGCCGCAGGCCCGGCTCACGGCTGCTCGCGGCGGCGCTCACGGGTCCGCTGATGCGCTCACCGGCGCAGGCCGCGGTGCGGCTTCCCCGGCTGCGGGTGGACGGTCTGGAGCCGGGGACCGTGGTGGCGTACGACGGTGAAGTGGCCGTTGCTCAGGGCGAGTTGCTCATCGACAAGCTGCCGGAGGCGCTGACCGTGTACCGGCCGCTCCCGCCGAGCCGTTGACCACATAGTGATACGAGGGTCTCATTATTCGACATGGCGGCGTACCGTTCGATCCGCCGCAGCGAGCGGCAGCGAACGCGAAGGAGTTCCCGTCATGCCGCAGGAGACCGCCGTCTACACGCACGGACACCACGAGTCCGTCCTGCGTTCCCACACCTGGCGGACCGCTGCCAACTCGGCCGCGTACCTGGTCGGTTCGCTGAAGCCGCACATGCGGATCCTGGACATCGGCTGCGGCCCCGGCACCATCACCGCCGACCTGGCCGCGCTCGTCCCCGACGGACACGTCACGGGTGTCGACCACGCGCCCGGCATCCTGGACCGGGCCCGCGCGACGGCGGCCGAACGGGGCCTGGACAACGTGGAGTTCGCCGTAGCCGACGTGCACGCCCTGGACTACCCCGACGACTCCTTCTGTGTCGTCCACGCGCATCAGGTGCTCCAGCACGTCGGCGACCCGGTACGCGCCCTGAGCGAGATGCGGCGCGTCTGCGCACCCGGCGGCATCGTCGCCGCCCGCGACGCGGACTACTCGGCGATGACCTGGTACCCGAAATCCCCCGTCATGGACGACTGGCTGGACCTGTACCGGCGGGTGGCCCGCGCCAACGGCGGCGAGCCGGACGCGGGGAGCCGCCTCAAGTCCTGGGCCCTGGCCGCCGGTTTCGACGACGTCACCGCAGGCGCGAGCACCTGGTGCTACAGCTCGCCTCAGGAGCGCGCCTGGTGGAGCGGGCTCTGGGCGGACCGCACGGTCGCCTCCGGCTACGCGGGGCTGGCCGTGGAGGGCGGGCACGCCGACGCCGGTGAACTGCGGGCCTTCGCCGACGGCTGGCGGGAGTGGGGAGAGCGGGAGGACGGCTGGTTCGCCGTACTGCACGGCGAGATCCTCTGCCGGAAGTGACCCGGAAGTGACCGGGTGAGATCCTCTGCCGAAAGTGACCGGAAAGGCTCAATTCACTGCGTAGCGCGGCCAGTTGGGGATACCCGGACGGCAGGAGGTAAGACACTATGGTTCCCATCCTGCTTGTCCTTCTGCTGGCCCTGCTCCTCTTCGGCGCGGGGTTCGCCGTGAAGATCCTCTGGTGGATCGCCATCGCCGTACTCGTCATCTGGCTGGTCGGATTCCTGATGCGCAGCACGACGGCCACCGGGACGAGGTCCCGCTGGTACCGCTGGTAGACCCGTAAGTCCCCGAGCCCGCGGGCCTCAGCCCGCGGGCTCGGCCGGTCCCGGGTCGACGAAGCTGTACGGCGGCAGCGGACCGCGCACCCGCAGGTCCAAATGGGGCTGGTCCACGCGCAGTTCGGCCACCGCGGACAGGAAACCCGCGGCCGCTTCGCGGTGCACGAGGAAGGAGATGTCGGCGAGCCATCCCGTACCCTCCGGCCCCGGGCAGGCCGCTTCGGCGGTCGGTTCGAGGGCCCGCCGCACATGATCGGCGTCGCCGGCTTCCCTCGCCCGCACGGTGGCGCTCACCTTCTCGCCGAGCTGTAACTTCTGCTCGTGATCGCCGCCCCCGGCAAGCTGGTTGGCCTCGACCATGGCGCGCAGCTCCGGGTTCTCGGCGAGGACCTGATGCAGGACGGCCCGTTCGTTGTGCGAGGCCTTCACGTTGTACTCGACCCTGCTGTCCAGGGCGCACAGCCGCTCCGCGTAGTGGTCGGCCCGCTCCGCGAGTACGGTCAGGACCGCCTCGTCGTCGGGCGCGAGGCTGCCGAAACGCATCGGGAGCACGGCGCCCAGGATGCCCGCCTCGGACAGGACGTTGTGGTGCGCGAGCAGATCGCGCTGCTTGGGCTTCAGGTCCCCGGGAGCGTCGCTGACCAGCGCGGCGAGCTCGCCGCGCCGCACGATCCGGACGGGGCGGGGCGGTTCACCGATGCCGTCCATGCCATCTATGCCGTTCGTGTTCCTCGCGCCGTCCGGCGGATTCGGATGCGGACTCCTGATGATGCCGTAGATGTACGTGCTCACTGGTCTCGCTCCTCACTCCGCGCGCGGAGTCCGGGTGACCCCACGGGCCGTGGCCAAACCTCAGCCGCGCAGGGCGCACAGCTTGCGGCGGGCCGGGCCCAGGGCGCGCCCCGAGCGCAGGAGTCCCGCCCAGGGATCGGTGCGGGCCTGCTCGACGGCGTCCACGATGGTCCAGCGGCGGGCGCCGAGCGCCGGATCGTCGAGGTCCTCCCAGGCGACGGGCACGGCGACCGGGGCGCCGGGCTTGGCCCGGACCGAGAAAGGGGCGACGGCGGTCTGCGCGTACGCGTTGCGCTGCACGTCCAGATAGAGCCGGTCGCCGCGGTCCTTCTTGCGGGCGGCCGTCGTGAACTGCTCGGGACGGGACTGGGCGAGGGTTTCGGCGACGTCCTTGGCGAAGGCACGTACGTCGTCGAAGTCGTGGCGGCCGTTGAGGGGCACGATGACGTGCAGCCCGCGCGAGCCCGTGGTCATCAGGGCGGACGGCAGTCCGATGTGGTCGAGCAGTTCACCCAGGAGACGTGCCGCCTCGCGGACGGGGCCGAAGTCGTCCTTGGCCGGGTCGAGGTCGAAGACGAGCCGGTCGGGATGGGTGACCCCGCCGGTGCCGCCGACGCGGGACGTCCAGCGGTGCAGCGTGAGGCAGGCCTGGTCGGCGAGGTAGAGGAGCGTGGCGGTGTCGTCGCACACCGTGTGGGTGACGGTGCCGCCCTCCTTGGCGACCTCGACGCGGGTGATCCAGTCCGGGTAGTGGTCAGGGGTGTCCTTCTGCATGAAGCGGGGTCCGCCGACCCCGTCCGGGTGCCGCTCCAGCATCAGGGGGCGGCCGCGCAGGTGGGGCAGCATGAACGGGGCGACGGCCCGGTAGTAGTCGGCGAGGTCCCCTTTCGTGTGGCCCGCTCCTTCCGTGTGGCCCGCTGCGCCGCCCGCCGGGAAGAGGACCTTGTCGGGCCGGTGCAGCCGTACGGTGCGGCGCCCCGCCCGCAGGGTTCGTGCACTGGTCATGTGGGGTTCCTTTCATGCTGCACAGGGGTGCTGACAACACCTGAGGACGGGGGCCGGCGGGCGTGCCACGGGCCGCGCGCCCCGGAAGGATTCAGGGAGACGGTTCAGGGTGGACCGGAGTGAGCGAGGCGCACCATGGCGTACGGAACGCAGAGACATCCGGGGCACCGGCCCTCCCGGCCGAGCGGCGGTGAGGCCTCCGCTCCCCCGCACGTCCAGGCCGCGTTCGCGCTCTGGATCACCGCGGTCGTGGCGGGCTTCTTCGAGACGGTGCTCGTGGTCGGGGGGCTGCTGTCCGACGGCGACACGTCCGGCGGGGAGGTGGCGGGCGGCGTGCTGCTGCGGATGACCGTGTTCTCCGCGGCCGTCCTGGTCGCCGTCCAGCTGCGCCGGGGCAGGAACTGGGCCCGCCTGACGCTCGCCGTGGGGCTCGGCGTCTTCGGCACACTGTCCCTGGTGATCGAACCCCTCCGATGGCTGGGCGACGGCCACACCCTGGGGGACGCCTTCCGGGATCTGGGAGCGGTGGACGTCCTGTTCGGCGCGAGCCGCGTGCTGCACCTGAGCGCGGTGCTCGGGGCGATGGTCCTGATGTTCCGGCCCACGGCCAACGCCTGGTTCAGGGCTCGGTCGGCGGAGCCCGCGCGGCACTGACCGGCCTCACCGCACGACCGCCTGCTCCACGAGCAGCCGCGCCGCCGCCGCGATGGACTCCGCGTCGATACCGGCGTCGTGCAGCTGTTCGTCGGGGGACGCCGAGCCCGGCATCGTGCTCACCGCGAGCCGTACCAGGCGCGGTACCGGACCCCCGTCGGCGAAGGCGTCAGCGACGGCGTCTCCGATGCCGCCCTCCGGCCGGTGGTCCTCGACGGTGAGCAGACAGCCGGTGCGTTCGGCGGCCTCGCGCAGGGTCGCGCGGTCGACGGGCTTGACGGAGTACAGGTCGATGACCCGCACCTGGATGCCCTCGCGGTCCAGGAACTCGGCCGCGGTCAGCGCCTCGTGCACGGTCACGCCCGCCGCGACGAGCGTGAGCCGGTCGGCGTCGGAGGAGCGCAGGATCTTGGAGCCGCCGATGGGGAACTCCTCGCCGGGCCCGTAGATGACGGGCGTGTCCCCACGTGACGTACGCAGGTACCGCACGCCGTCCAGGCCGGCCATCTGGGCGACGAGCTTGCCCGTCTGGTGGGCGTCGCACGGATACAGGACCGTCGAACCGTGCACGGCGCGGAACATCGCCAGGTCTTCGAGGCCCATCTGGGAAGGACCGTCCTGACCGATGGCGACGCCCGCGTGGGAGCCGACGAGGTTGATGCCGGAGCCGCTGACCGCCGCCATGCGGACGAAGTCGTGGGCGCGGGTGAGGAACGCGGCGAACGTCGACGCGTACGGGATCCAGCCGCGGGCCGCCAACCCCACGGCGGCGGCGACGAGTTGCTGCTCAGCGATGTAGCACTCGAAGAAGCGGTCGGGGTGTTCCTTGGCGAAGTACTCGGTCCGCGTGGAGTCGCCGACCTCCCCGTCCAGGGCCACGATGTCGCCGCGTGCGGTGCCGAGCGCGGCCAGCGCCTGGCCGAAGGCGGTGCGGGTGGCGACGGATTCGCCCACCTCGTGGCGCGGCAGTTCCAGATGACCGCTGCGCGTCGCGTGCAGCGCCCGCGCGGCGGCGGGCCTGCGCACCTCGACGCGTACGTCGTGGACGCCGCCCAGCTCCTCGATCGCCGCCTCCGCCTCCGGCAGCGGCTTGCCGTGCAAGCCCTCGCGGTCCTCGGCGGCGGCGACGCCCTTGCCCTTGACGGTGCGGGCGAGGACGACCGTGGGCTGCCGGGCGGTGGAGCGGGCCTCCTGGAAGGCGCGGTCGATGTCCTCCAGGTCGTGGCCTTCGACCTCGACGACATGCCAGCCGAAGGCGGCGAAGCGGCGGGCGTAGGCGTCGAGGTCCCAGGCGTGGCGGGTGGGGCCGCGCTGCCCGAGGCGGTTGACGTCGACGACGGCGGTCAGATTGTCCAGGTGTTCGTACCCGGCGTGCTCGACGGCCTCCCACACCGAGCCCTCCGTCAGCTCGCTGTCGCCGCACAGCACCCACACCCGGTAGGGAATCCGGTCGAGCCGCTTGCCCGAGAGGGCCATGCCGACGCCCACGGGGAGCCCCTGCCCGAGGGACCCGGTGGCGACCTCGACCCAGGGGACGCGGCGCGGCGTCGGGTGCCCTTCGAGGCGGCTGCCCTGCGCGCGGAAGGTCAGCAGCTCTTGGTCGGAGACGACGCCCGCCGCCTTGTACGCCGCGTAGAGGAGAGGCGAGGCGTGCCCCTTGGAGAGGATGAAGCGGTCGTTGCCGGGGTGGTCGGGCCGGTCGAAGTCGTACTGCAGATGGCGCGCCAGGAGCACCGCCATCAGGTCGGCCGCGGACATCGAGGAGGTGGGGTGCCCGGATCCCGCGGCGGCCGCCGCCCGGACGGAGTCGACCCGCAACTGCCGGGCGAGTGGGGCGAGTTCGCTGCTGATCATGGCGGGTTCTCCTTGGCCTGAGGGCTTTCGGTCCCGGCGGCCGGCCGGTCGCTTCGGCCGCCGGTTCCTGGCGTGCGTGGCCTCTCGACGAGCCTGGCACGCGGGCCCTTCGAGTTGCCCCTGCGAACCGCCGTCAAACACCGGGGGTGCGCGGGGCCAAAGCCGGCGCGGGGCCGGTTTGCCCGTCGGGCTTCGGGATACCCGTACTGAGCGCCGCCGCAGGTGTGGGGGGTTGTGAGCCGACCCCGCACCGCCCCCGCGCCCCCCACCCCGCATGTGATCCAGGACGGTCCCGATGAAGGACGCAGTGCCCATCGAAAGCCCCGCCATGTCCGCCTACTCGGTCCCCGCGGACGCCCCCGAGGCGGACGGCACCTTCGCGTGGGAGAGCACGACCATCGTGATCGTCGAGATCACCGCGGGCGACGCGACGGGCACGGGCTGGACCTACGGTCCCGCGTCCATCGCCTCCCTGGTGGCCGAGCAGCTCTCCCCGACCGTCACCGGCCTCGACGCGCTCGACATCCCCGCGGCGCACGCGGCGATGACGAAGGCCGTCCGCAACACCGGCCGCCCCGGAGCCGCGTCGAGCGCGGTCTCGGCGATCGACATCGCCCTGTGGGACCTGAAGGCACGTCTCCTCGAGATTCCGCTCGTACGCCTCCTGGGCGCGGCCCGCGACGAGGTCCCCGTCTACGGGAGCGGCGGCTTCACGACGTACCACGACACGCATCTGGCGGCCCAGCTGAACGGCTGGGTGCACGGCCAGGGCATTCCCCGCGTCAAGATCAAGGTCGGCGAGGCCTGGGGGCGGGCGGCGGCCCGCGATGTGCTGCGGGTGCGCACCGCGCGTGACGTCATCGGCTCGCAGGCCGAGTTGTACGTCGACGCGAGCGGCGGCTACACCCGCAAGCAGGCGATCCGGGTGGGCCGGGTGCTCGCCGAGCACGGTGTGGGCTGGTTCGAGGAGCCGGTGCCTTCGGACGACCTGCGGGGGCTCGCGCTGGTGCGGGACGCGCTGGTCTGCGACGTGGTGGCCGGCGCGTACGGCTACGACCTCGCGTACTTCGCTCGGTTGATCCCCTCCGTGGACTGCCTCCAGCTGGATGCGACGCGCTGCGGCGGCCTGACCGAGTGGCTGCGCGCCGCGGCCCTCGCGCAGGCGCACGGAATCGAGGTCTCGGCCCGCTGTGCCCCGCACGCGCATGCGGCGGTCGGCGCGTGCGTACCGAATCTCCGGCACATCGAGTGGCTCCACGACCACGTACGGATCGAGTCGATGTTCTTCGACGGCGCCCTCGACCCGACGGGCGGCACAGTCCGCCCCGACGGCGGCGTCGGCCACGGCCTGGAACTGCGGCGCACGGAGGAGGTCGAGGAATACCGGGTCGCGTGAGCAACGGAGGCCATGTGGTGGCCGCCACGGGGTGGAACTCCTGGAAGTCCTCCGAAACGATCTCGTGTGGCGTTCGGGCCAACTAGGCTCGCCCGTATGGAGATCCTGGGAGCCACGCTGCGTATCTGCGTCGAGGACCTGGAGTCCTCGGTCGCCTTCTACGAACGCCTCGCGGGCGGTACCGCGCAGCGTTTCGAGCGGGAGGGCGTCTCGGTCGCGGCGGTCGGCTGCTTTCTGTTGATGAGCGGGCCCGAGCGTGAGCTGGAGATCCTCCGGAAGGTCTCGGCGACGATCGCGGTACCGGACGTCGACGAGGCGTACACCGTCCTGAACGCGTCCGGCGCCCGTGTCATCGCGGGCCCCGTCCCGACGCCGGTGGGCCGCAACCTCATCGCGGTGCACCCGGACGGCACGGTCTTCGAGTACGCGGACCGGCGCCCCGCGACCTGACCGGTCTGCCCGTATCCTCCACGGCAGGCAGGCCGAACGGAGGACGGTGCACGTGGCGGGCAGTACGGCGGACGGTACGGAACGGGTTTCCTTGAGCGCCCAGGCGCGCGAGGCCGTCCGGCAGCGCATCGTGGACCGCCGCTATCCGCTCGGCTCGCGTCTCGTGGAGCGTGAGGTCGCCGAGGAGCTGCGGATGTCGCGCGTCCCCGTGCGGGAGGCGATGCGCGCGCTGGTCGCCGAGGGCCTGCTCGAACTCCTGCCGCACAGCGGGGTGCGGGTGCGCCGCCTGGAGCGTGCGGATGTGCGGCACTTGTACGAGGTGTGGGAGCCGCTCGCCGTCCAGGCGTCCCGGCTCGCCGCGCGCCGGGTGGCGGACAGCGCACCGGACGAGCCGTCGGGCCTCGCCGCGCTGCGGGCCACGCTCCACCAGGCCGAGCAGGCGTCGGACGTGGACGACGGACCGCGCGAGGTCGCCGCGCACACGGCCTTCCACGAGGGCATCGTGACCCTCTCCGGCAATCCGCTCCTCGCTCGCACGATGGAGCAGCTGAGCTGGCAGCTCCAGCTCCTGTTCGGCATGCGCGCCGAGCCGGACCACATGCGGGCCCAACACGACCTGATCTACCGCCAGATCGCGTCGGGCGACGAGGAGACGGCGGCGGCGAGCACACTGCTGCACGTGCGGGACAGCCAGGCGGTGGCGCTGCGGTCGCTCTTCGAGGGAGAGCCTTCCTCCTGAGGGTTCTGTATACCAAGGGGACCTTTCTTCCTGTACCCCTGAGTTCATACGGGTACCATCCTGCCCATTTTCTCTCCCACTCTTGCGCGCCATTCCGCCTTGGTATACAAACTGCGGACGCGTCCCCTCCGTAACTCGTCACTCGCCCTTGAAGGAGATCCCCATGACGCCTCTCTCCCGTCGCGGCGTGCTCGGCGCCGCCGCCGCGTTCGCGGGCACCGGAGCCGCCGTGTCGGCCGGTTCCCCGGCCACCGCGTCGTCGCCTGGTGGCGGCCCGCGTCCCAAGGCCGTGGTGTTCCGCAATGTCCGCCCCTTCGGCGCGAAGACCCCCGTGGACCTCACCGTCATCGACGGCCGGATCACGGACGGCCGGGCGCCCAGGGGTGCCAAGGTGATCGACGGCGGCGGCAGGGTGGCCCTACCGTCGCTCGTGGACGCCCACATCCACCCGGACAAGACGACGTGGGGCGGCGACTGGGTGACGCGGAAGCCGGCGAGCGGCATCGCCGACTACTGCGCCCAGGACGTGGAGCTGTTCAAGAGCCAGGCCCGGCCGGTCGGCGAGCGGGCGTACGGCCTGATGGCGCACGCCGTGACCCGCGGCACCCGCGCGATGCGCGCCCACGTGGACGTGGCACCGGCCTACGACCTGGCCGGTGTCGAGGGCGTGAACGCGGCCCGCGAGCGGCTGCGGGACGCCCTCGACGTGCAGATCGTGGCGTTCCCGCAGCACGGCGTTGTCCGGACCCCCGGCACGGCGGAGCTCCTGGAGGAAGCGGCACGCTCCGGCGCCATCGACCTGGTCGGCGGCATCGACCCGATCAGCTTCGACGACGCGATGGACGAACAGCTCGACTTGGTCTTCGGCCTCGCGGACCGCCACGGGGTCGGCGTGGACATCCACCTCCACGACCGCGACGAGAAGGGTACGAAGGTGCTGCGGGCCATCATCGACCGCACCCGCGCGCTCTCGCTGCGCGGCAAGGTCACGGTCAGCCACGTCTTCTGCCTTCCGAACCTGTCCGACACCGAACTGGGCAGGACGGCGGCCGACTTGGGCGAGCAGGACATCGCCCTGACGACCGTGGCGCCGAACGAGTCACTGGTCCTGCCGATCGCGAAGCTGCGCGAGCACGGCGTGCGGGTCGGGCTCGGCTCGGACGGGGTGCGCGACGCGTGGAGCCCGTTCGGCAACGCCGACATGCTGCACCGTACGCACATCCTCGGCTGGGTCACCGACGTCCGCCTCGACGAAGAGCTGACCGACTGCTACCGCGTGGGCGCGCACGGCGGCGCCGACGTGATGGGCCTGGACCACGCGGACCTGAAGCCCGGCGCCCCGGCCGACTTCATCCTCGTACGCGGGGAGTGCCTGCCGCAGGTTCTGGTGGACATGCCGCAGCGGGACATGGTGGTGCACGGAGGTCATGTCGTGGCCAGGAACGGCGAGTTGGCGTAATCCGCACAGGGGGGGGCGGCCTGCCCCGCCCCGCCCCCCTCAGAGGCTTCACTCCTCAGCAGCGGCCCGCATCCGGAAGTCGTACCGGGCGGGCAGCGGGTCGTCCGTCACCGCGCGCCACAGCTCGCCGAGCACCTCGGCGCCCTCGCGCAGGTCGGCCACCTCGAAGCCCTCGTCGAAAATCGCCCGCGCGGCGGCCTTCTCCCCCTCCGCCAGGAGCAGTTGGATCTCGACGAGGCGGAAGCGGCCCTCCGCCCGCGTGGAGGGGTGCAGGCGGTCCCACACGCCGCGCGCCACCGCCGTGCGCCCGGCCGCGAGCAGGACAGCCATCGCCTCCCGGCCGAGCGCGGCGCTCGCGGCCGTCCACAGCGCGCCGTCGTCGCGCCGCTCCTGGCACAGGTCGTCGAAGGCTTCCGCGTACCGGTCGGCGGCGCGCTCGATGTGGCCCGAATCCTGATCGGAGACCGCGAGGCACCGCAGCAACGGCCAGCGTGACGGGGCGAGTTCGAGGCCGCGCTCCCAGCTCCGTACCGCCTGGGCCAGGTCGCCCGCGTGCCACTGCGCCACGCCCAGGTGGTACTCCGCGACCGGCCGCGCGGGCGCCGTCTCCAGCATGTCCCGCCAGTGCGGTGCGACCAGGGTCGGGCCCGGCGGCGCAACGCGGCGCGGCTCGGGGACGGCACCGGAGTGCAACAGCTCAAGCCACGGCTCCTGTTCGGGGCCGAGCGTGGACTCGGCGAACGGCGTGCCCGGCAACTTGTAGCCGGCACGCAGGACTTCGAGCGCGCCCCAACCGGACCCGGTGGCAAGCACCTCAGCAGGCTCGGTGTCCCCGCACGGCCGCCACGCGTCGTACGCCTCGTCCACCGCACCGCGCGGCAGCGCGTCCGCGAGCCGCGCCTGCGCCTCCTCGCGCGCGGCGCGCCAGTCGGAGCCGTGCGCCGGGCCGGGGTCCGCCGACAGCGGTCCGTACGACTCCAGCCAGGCGAACTCGCCCTCCGCGTCCAGGCGTACATGCTCCAGCTGTGTCCGCGCGAGGCCCGCCTGGATCTCCGCGTACCCGCCGGTGCCCGGCTCCGTCAGCCACTCCTGCCAGCGCCGCCCGCCCGCGCCTGAGCCCCACACGAAGAGCTTGCGGCCGCGCAGCAGGTCGGTGGACGTCTGGACGAGGCCGTGCCCTTCGTCGTCGAGCGCGGCTATCCAGCGGCGCGTCCGGTCAGGTACGTCGTAGAAGTAGTCCGCCGCGTACTCGCTGCGCGGCGGGTACGTCCGGTCCACCCCGTCGGTCTCCGGCACAGGCACCTTGCGCAGCGCACCCGAGTAGCCGAAGTGCCAGGCCTCGTCGGCCGGCGCGAGGACGCGGCACTCCTCGGGCACCGCGATGTTGGACCACCAGTAGACCGGCACCGCCTTCTCGTGCGGATTGCGGATCCGCACGCCGACGTGGAGGAAGTCGGACCCTTCGGGCAGCCACAGGTCCACCTGGAACGGCACGTCCCGCAGCCGCTCCCACTCCCAGAGCCGCAGCATCTCGCCGCCGTCGGGCGCCGTCACCCGCGCGGCGTGCACGGGGGCGCAGGACAGGGCCGTATGGCCGGTAGCGCCGATGTTCCACTCGATGCCGCCGGAGAACCAGGCGCCGTTCAGCGCGAAGGCGGCGGGCTGCAACACCGGGTTGCTGTAGAGGAGTTCACGGCCGGTCGGCTTGTGGAAGAGGGAGTGGACTCGGCCGCCGTAACCCGGCAGGACGGTGGCGCGCAGCCGGTCGTTCTCGACGACCAGCGTGTCGACCGTCGTGTCGGTCCGCTCGCGCCCGTACCCGTCGAGCACCCGCGTCGGCAGGATGCCGCGCAGCGGCTCGTACCCGAGCTGCCGTGCCATGTCACGCGGCAGGCCCTGTCTTCCGCGCTCGTCCAGCGTGTGCACTTCACGGAGCGGCCGCAGCGGCGGCAGCGGGTTCTCGGGGCCCAACGGGGCGGCGGGCAGCGTCAGTACGTCACGTCGCACGGTGGTCGTCACGATCACCATGGAACACGGTCTGCGCCGTCCCGACCAGGGGCTATCCCAGTCAGGATTAAGCAAAGGCGAGCGCTCCGCTGGAGGTCCGGTACCACACCTGCGGGTCCGTCGTGGCTGGTCGCGCAGTTCCCCGCGCCTCTTCGGGACGCTGCCGACCCGCCCCGGACTTCGCCCCGCTCAGCGGCGCCCTGCGTGCTCTGTCATCTCCGAGGTCAGCGCCCACCGTTGATCTCCAGGCGGTGCAGTTCCAGTACGTCGAAGGCATACCGCGTGACGAGTCCGAGCCCCTCGCTCATCAGGCCACGGCCCGCCGCGTGCGCGAAGGCGCCGTATCCCAGCGCCCCGCACCTGAAGGTACCGGTGACGATGTTGTTGATGCTGATGAACCCGGCGATGGAGCGGCCACAGCACGTGCCGGCAGTGGCCGCTGACGTCGTTCACGTCCACGCGGGTGCGGTAGTCGAGGTTCGAGAAGACCCGGACCAGGCCCTTTCCCCGGAAGTCCGGCATCGGCGGCCCGGCCGCCGCCGCGACCGTGGCGGTCATGGCACCCACCGTGACCGCGACGCCCGCGACGACTCCCGCGCGCCTCAGCCGGGTCCTCACTTGCGCCGCCGCATGAAGTACGCCCCGCACAGCGCGCCGATCAGGCCTGTGCCGAGAAGCGCCACCCACAGCGGCATGGTCACCTCGGGGATCAGGAGTCTGATCTTGGTGTGGTGGGTGTTCTCGAAGATGAAGACCAGGGTGAGGACGGCGACCACGAGGACGACGATCCTGCCCGGCGTCACGACGCCACCGCCACCGCCGCCGCCCGAGCCGCCCTTCGCGCCGCCCGTGGAGCTGCTGGGACTCATACGTGGACCTTCCCTCGGAGCTTCGACCGGCCTCCCCCGGTGACCAGCATGGGCAGCTGGACCGGGTTCGCGCGCGGTGGATGCCCCTCCGGGGTGGGGGTGTGGGCCGTACGGGTGAGTCCCGGGCGACTCGTACGCTCAGCCCACCACGGGCAGCTCGATCGTCCCGGTGTCCTCGGGGGCGCTCGTGATGGTCACCGGCTTCACTCCCCTGTTGCCCCCGTACGCGTCGTCGCTCGCCGCCACCACGAACTGCAGCTTGTGCCCCGCCTCGTACCGGTGCACGATCCCCGGCAGCGTCACGGTGAACGGCTTCGTCACGTCCGGCACGCGCACGGGCGCCACGAGCCGGTGCACGAGCGTCTTCTTGCCGTCGGGCGCGACGTCGTACAGCTTGGCGAAGAGGACCAGCTTGTCGGCCGCGTCGCCGGAGTTCTGCACGCGCTCGGTTCTCGGCGAGACGACCTTCAGGGTGGCCTTCGCGGAGCCCACCACGTCCACGGGGGCGGTCAGCGGCTCCGTCGTCCAGCCGAGATAGGTGCCCTTGGTGTCGCGCGGCGCCGGGTCGGGCAGGCCGATGAGCCCTGCGAGTGAGCTCTCGGAGTGGCTGGTGGGGATGAGCCAGTTGCGGTACTCGCGGCTGCCGCGCGCGACCTTCTCGCGGGCATCGACGAGCTTGCCGTCACCCGACAGGTACAGCTTCTGGCTCAGGGCGGGCACCTTCGACGCGGTCGCGTAGGAACCGTTCGGCCCGCTGTCGCTCGGGACCCAGTCCCGGTAGTAGGCGAAGGCGGGCCCGGTGTCGACGCCCTTCTTCTGCTGGAGGTAGCGGTCGAACCAGGACAGGACGCGTTTGCCGACGTAGCTGGTCTCCAAGTTGCCCTCGGAGAGGTTGAGTTCGCCCGATGCCGGGTCTGAGAGGCCGCCGCTGTGCCCCGCGGACTGCCAGATCATCTTCGTCGTGGTGCCCTGCGCCTTGAGCGTCTCGTACGTCGCCTGCGCCTCGTTGAGGTTGAAGAGGCTGTCGGCCTGGCCCTGGATGAGCAGGGTCGGCGCCTTGACCTGCGGCAGGTAGGAGACGGGCGAGACGCTGCGGGCGTACTCCTGGAGGGCCTCGGTCTTGTCGGCGGGGTAGCGGCCCGAGTTGAGCGTACGGATCGTCTCGCAGGCCTTCGTGACGAAGTGCAGGCAGCTGAGGGAGTTGATGCGGGAGGGGTCAAGGCTCGGTTCGAGGAGCGGCTGGCCCTCGCCGATGAGGTAGAAGCCGTTCATCCACTGCCACTTGGAGGCGCCGGGGACGCTGCGGTCGGCCGCGTTGTTCGGGTCGAGGGAATAGCCCAGGTCGTTCCAGGTGATCATCGGTACGAGGGCGTCGACCCTGCGGTCCACCGCGGCCGTCGCCAGCTGGATCGCCCCGCCGTAGGAACCGCCGATCATGCCGACGCGCGGATCGGCTCCGGAGTCCTTGGTGACGTAGTCGACCGTCGTGCCGTCGTCGGCCGCGCGCTTGCCCGCGAGGAAGTCGACGAGTCCGGATGCCGCCTTGCCGTCGATCTTCGGATCGTCGAGGGAGATCAGGCAGCCGGACTTGCCGAAGCCGAGCCCTGAGTAGACGAGCCCGACGTAGCCGCGCTCGGCGAAGGCCTTGCCGGTGGCCGCCGTTCCGCCGTCCGACTTGCTGCCGCCGAAGCCGTTGGTGGTGAGGACGGCGGGGGCGGGGTGCGCGGCGTCCACTCCGGCGGGGCGGTAAAGGTCGGCGTCGACGGTGCAGCTCCTGCCGCCCGCGTCGACCGTGAACTTCAGCGGCGTGACGGTGAATTGGCCGGTAACGCTCGCGGGCGCGGGGGCCGCGAGCGCCAGGGGCGCGGCCAGCGCGGCACCGACGGCGAGGGCGAGCGGCGCGCGGGCGCGAGAAAGGGAGCGGGAGCGGGAGCGGGAGCGACGGGGTGCGGTACGACGGAACACGAGACCTCCACGCTGAGGACAGCCGACAGCCGACAGCCGAGAGGCGACTACCGACGACCGACTACCGACCGGTAAGTAACCGGCCAGAGTCATGCTGTGACACGTGTCAGGTGCGGGTCAACGCTCGTGACAGGAGTTTCTCGCCGGGAATTGACGGAGATTCAGCGCGGGCCGCGAGAGTGCGGCCTCACGTCAGCGCGGGCACGTCAAGGGTCAACGTCCCTGCGTCAGCGTCGAGTTCACCCGCCACCCCGAACGGAATCGTCAACGCCCCGTCGCAGTGCCCGAACCCGAACTCCTCGACGATCGGCACCCCGAGCCCGCCAAGGCGGTCGAGCAGCAGCGCCCGCACCGTGTCGTACGCCTCGCAGTCCACCCACGAGCCGAGCGCGACCCCGCGAACCCCCTCCAGCCAGCCCGCGCGCGCGAGTTGGGTGAGGTAGCGGTCGATGCGGTACGCCTCCTCGCCGATGTCCTCAAGGAAGAGCAGCCCGCCCCGCGCCGACGCGCGCACCTCAGGGGCGCCGATGTCCGAGGCGAGCAGGGAGAGGCAGCCGCCGAGCGTGACGCCCCGCGCGCGGCCGGGCACGAGCGCGGCTCCGCTCGACGCGATCACCTGCACCTGCTCGGGTGCGAAGAGCGTGGCCCTCAAGTGCTCCTGCGCACGAGCACTCTTGAGGAAGTCGAGGGCCGCGACCATCGGGCCGTGCAGCGTCGCAAGCCCCATCCGCGCCGCGAACGCCTCGTGCAGCGTGGTGATGTCGCTGTAGCCGACGAAGACTTTGGGACCTGCCGCCCGCATCGCCGCCCAGTCCAGCAACTCCACCATGCGCAGGGCGCCGTAGCCGCCGCGCGCGCAGAGCACCCCGGAGACGGAAGGGTCGCACCACGCCTCCTGGAGGTCACGGGCGCGGTCGGCGTCCGTGCCCGCGAGGTAGCCGAACTGCCCGTCCACGTCCAGGACATGGGGCATGACGACCGGCTCCAGATCCCAGCCGCGCAGGATGTCGAGCCCCGTCTGGAGCCGCTCCTCCGGAAGGGGACCGCTGGGCGCGACGACAGCGACCCGCGCGCCGGGGGTGAGCCGCGCGGGACGCGTCAGGGGTATCACTTGGCGAGCTCCAGGGTGGGCGCGGCGCCGGACAGTTTCAGCCGGAACACCTGGGCGTACAGGGAGAGTTCCGCCTCCAGGGCCCGGATCAGGGTGTCAGCGCGGCGGAATCCGTGCCCCTCTCCCTCGAAGGCGATGTAGGCATACGGCACGCCACGCCCCTCCAGTTCGGAGACGAACCGCTCGGCCTGTTCGGGCGGGCAGATCACGTCGTCGAGCCCCTGGAGCAGCAGGAAGGGCACGCTGACCCGGTCGGCGTGCTCGGCGGGGGAACGCTCCACGTACCGCGTGGGCACCTCGTCGAAGGGCCCGATCATCGAGTCCAGATACCGCGACTCGAAGTCGTGGGTGCCGCCTGCCGCCCACTCCGTGAGGTCGAGCACGGGGTAGATGATCGTGCCGCAGGCGTACACGTCCGTCGTGGTCAGCGAGGCGGCCGTGGTCCAGCCGCCCGCGCTGCCGCCGCGGATCGCGAGGCGGTCGCGGTCGGCGGTGCCCTCGTCGGCCAGGGCCAGGGCGACGGCCGCGCAGTCCTCGACGTCGACGATGCCCCACTGCTCGCGCAGACGGTTGCGGTACGCGCGGCCGTAGCCGGTCGAGCCGCCGTAGTTGACCTCGGCGACGCCGATGCCTCGCGAGGTGAAGTAGGCGATCTCCAGGTCGAGCACGAGCGGGGAGCGGCTTGTGGGGCCGCCGTGCACCCACACCACGTACGGCGGGAGTTCTTCGTCGGGGGCCATGCACGCCGGGTGGTGCGGGGGGTAGACGTGTGCGTGGATCTCGCGGCCCGCCGGGCCGCTGAAGGTGCGGATGCGCGGCTCGGGGTAGTACGCGGTGTCCACCGGGTCGTCGTGCGCGGCGCCGATCACGCGGGCGCGGCCGGTGCTGGTGTCCAGCTCCACGACCTCGTAGGCGCTGCGGGGGCTCGCCGCGACGCCGACGGTGCGGGTGCCGTTCACCGCGACGGTCGCCGCCCACTCGGTCCAGGGGCCCGCCGCGTCGACGACTTCGCCGGTCTCCGGGTCGAGCACGCCGAGCGCGGTGGCGCCCTTGCCGTGCACGACGGCGACGAGGCCGCTGTCCAGGGGCGCGAACCAGCCGGAGCCGATCTGCCACAGCGGGCCGCCGAACTCCTCCTCGCGCGGACAGACCGGCAGTCCCGATGAGAAACTCCCGCCGTCGGACGCGTCACCGCGGTAGAGGTTCCACCACCCCGTGCGGTCGCTCGCGAAGAGCAGGCGCCCGTCGGCGGCCCACTCCACCTGCGCGATGGACTCCTCCGGGCCGCCCGCGAACACGCGCGGCGCGCCGAACGTGCCGTCCGCGCGGACCTCGGCGACCAGGAGCTCCGTGCCGTCCCACGGCATCAGGGGGTGGTCCCAGGCGATCCACGCCGCGCGGGCGCCGTCCGGTGAGAGGCGGGGCCCGGTGATGAACCGGTGCCGGTCGTCGGAGAGTTCGCGCACCGCCGCGCGGTCGCCGGCCGCCGAGCCGTCGAGCGGTACGGCGACGGCGACTCTGCGCACATCGGTCGGCCCCTCCCCCGTGAACTCCTCCAGGACGCACCAGACCTCGCCCCGGTCCAGGTGCACGCACGGGTCGATGTACCGCAGGCCGCCGCCCACGTCGGAGAGCGGGGTCAGCGGGCGCGGCACGGCTCCGGGGGTGTCGGGCGCGTACGCGTACAGGCGCTGGTCCGCGAAGTTGGCGAACACGACCAGCGGCCCGTCACTGCCCTCGGCCCCGGCCCAGGAACGCCCCCCGTACTCCATGACCCGGCTGCGCACGTTCCACGGCTCGGGCAGCACGGACTCCTCCGTGCCGTCCGGACGCCGCCGCACCAGGGCGCGCCTGCCGCCTTCGGCGGGCCGCGGCTCGGTCCACCACGCCTCGTCCCCGACGAAGCCCACGTGGCCCGGGGAGCCGTCGTGGGCGGCGGCGAGCGCCGCGTCGATGGGCGACGGCCATGATCCGTAAGCCTGGGTCTCCATCATGTCCTTCTCTTCCCCCATGATCGGTTGTGTTCCCTAGGCCGTTCTCAGATAGCGGTCGAGCACGCGGACGCCGAAGTGCAGCGCGTCGACCGGCACGCACTCGTCGACTCCGTGGAAGAGCGCTTGGTAGTCGAAGCCCTCCGGTGTCCTCAGCGGCGAGAAGCCGTAGCCGGTGATGCCGAGTCGCGAGTACTGCTTGGCGTCCGTGCCGCCGGACATGCAGTACGGCACGACCCGTCCCTCGGGTGCGAACTCCTCGACGGCTGCCCGCATCTTCGCGTACGTCGACGAGCGGACCGGCGCCTGCAGCGCCACCTCACGGTGGTGGAACTCCCAGTCGACGTCCACACCGGTGAGCCGGTCAAGGGTGGCGGCGAACTCTTCCTCGCCACCCGGCAGATACCGGCCGTCCACGTAGGCGACGGCCTCCCCCGGGATCACGTTGACCTTGTAACCGGCTTGCAGCATCGTCGGGTTGGCGCTGCCCCGCACGGTCGGCTCGACGAGGTCGGCGGCCGGGCCGAGCTTCTCCAGGAGCGCGTCCATGTCGAACCCGGGCCTGTCCAGGTCGGCCTGTTCCCCGTACAGCGCGGCCAGTTCGGTCAGGGAGGCCCGGACCGTCGGCGTGAGCCGCACCGGCCAGCGGTGTTCACCGATGCGGGCGATCGCGGCCGCCAGCTTGCTCACGGCGTTGTTGTGGTTCACCTTCGAGCCGTGGCCGGCCTTGCCGCGCGCGGTCAGCTTGAGCCACCCGGTGCCGCGCTCCCCCGCCGCGATGGGGTAGAGCTGATTGCCGCGGCCGTCGTGGAAGGTGAAGGCGCCGGACTCGCTGATGCCTTCCGTGCATCCCTCGAAGAGCGGCGCGTGCTGATCTGCGAGGAACCCGGACCCGTCCTCGGCGCTCGCCTCCTCGTCGGCGGTGAACGCGATCACGATGTCCCGCCGGGGCCGCACCCCCGCGCGCGCCCAGCCGCGCACCACGGACAGGATCATCGCGTCCATGTTCTTCATGTCGATGGCGCCGCGGCCCCACACGACACCGTCGCGGATCTCCCCGGAGAAGGGGGCCACGCTCCAGTCGGCCGCTTCGGCGGGCACGACGTCCAGGTGGCCGTGCACGAGCAGCGCGTCGGCCGAGGGGTCGGTGCCCTCGATGCGTGCGACCACGTTCGTACGGCCCGGTGTCCGCTCCAGGAGCGTCGGTTCGAGCCCGGCTCCGGCGAGGCGCTCGGCGGCGTACTCGGCGGCCGGCCGCTCGTGGCAGTCGCCGCTGCCCCGGTTCGTGGTGTCGATGCGGATGAGTTCGGAGGTGAACCGGACGACCTCGTCGAGCGCCTGCCCGTCGACGTGTCCGGTGGCCTGATGCCCCGGCTGCTCCTCAGCCATACTGTTCCTCCACAGCCGCCGATGCGATCGTCGTGACCGCCTTGAACGTACGAATGCCCTCGTACATGGTGTCGCTGGTGTACGCGATCTTCCGCTCGCCGGTGCGCCGCACGCCCGGCACCACGGTGGACGCCATGGACAGATGCTCGGCGTCGAATTCGACCTCTACGGTGAACGGGCCGCCCTGGACCGGATCGCGGCGCACCGCGAGCGGCGCCGCCGCCTTCGCCGCGGCCCGGATGTCGGAGGCGGTCCGCCGCGGGGTGCGGCAGACCGCCGCGTACCGCGACACGTGGTCCTTGACGGCGACCTTCAGCGCGCCCGGCGCATAGCCGAGGGCGTCCTCGCAGGCCAGGTCGTCACCGGTGACCAGGACGACGGGCACACCGTACTCAGCGACGACATGGGAGTTCAGCAGCCCCTCGCTGGCCCGGTCGCCGTTGACCCACACACCGGTGATCGAGTTGGCGAGGTAGGTGTGCGCGAGCACCCCCTCCATGCCGGCGCCCGCGTGGTAGCCGATGAAGGCGATGCCGTCCACGTCGTCGTGCTGGACGCCCTCCACCATGGAGAGGGACTTGTGCCGCCCGGTGAGCATCTCGGCCCGCTCGTCGAGGTCCTCGAGGAGCAGATTGCGCATGGTCCAGTGCGCTTCGTTGACGAGCACCTCGTCGGCGCCCCCGTCGAAGAAGCCGAGCACAGCGGCGTTGACGTCCGATGTGAACATCGAACGGCACCGCTCCCACTGTGGCGTACCGGGCAGCACGTCGGCCGGCCACGTGACACCCGTGGCCCCCTCCATGTCTGCGCTGATCAGGATCTTCATGCCGCCTCACGCTACGCGGTCGCCAACTTCTGGACCAGATCCGCCGGTGACCGCGTCGCGCGCCGGTTGCCAGAGCGTGCTGCGCAGATCCGATCCGCGGACCAGCTGGATCCGCCAGGGGTCGATGCGGATCACGTGGTACTCCGGATCGTCCGGGCCGCCGCGCCAGTAGTGGACCGGGTCGTAGCCCACCCCGGGCGGCCCGCCCCGGGTGTAGAGGTCCCAGGCGTGGTGCCGGGAGGCCTCGTCGTCGGCCCAGGCCGAGAGGGCATCGACGTGGACGGTGTTCTGGCGGGGGTTCCAGTAGGAGTAGGTGGTGTGCGGGTTGTCGGCCAGGTGGGCGGTCTTGACGGGGGTCTTGTACGCGGCGAGCCAGCCGACCGGACGGCCGTCGACGATCTCCCAGACGGGGAGCAGGACGCGGGCCCGGGGGCGGTTCGCGCGGTCGACGGTGATCATCGTGGCGTACTTGATGTCGCGTACGTAGGAGAAGAACGTGTCCCGCACTTCGGAGAAGTCGCTGACTTTGGTGGTGGGCATGTCGGGTGCTCCTTTGCCGGGGTGGGGTGGCGGATCAGTGGGTCGCGGGGATCTCGGGGGTGTGCCCGGCCGCGGGTTCGCCGGAGGCCGTCACCGCGCCCGGCCTCGAGCGCAGTCCGAAGGCGCTGATCAGCGCGGCGAGCAGGGCCGCCGCGAGCGGGACCCAGAGGGCCGCGCGGTAGCCGTCGAGGAGCGCGGAGGGTGAACTCGACGTGGTGGCCCAGACGTTGACGGCGGTGACCGTGGAGAGACCGAGGGCGGCACCGAACTGGAAGGCGGTGTAGAGCAGTCCGCCGGCCAGGCCCTGCTCCTCCGCCTTGACGCCCTCGGTGGCGACGATGGTGAGCGGTCCGTAGGTGAGGGCGAAGCCGAGGCTGAGGATGATCAGGCTGGGGAACATCGCCAGGTACGTCCAGTCGGCGCCGACCGGCAGGAACAGGGCGTACGAGAGCGCGGCGAGCAGCAGGCCGCCGAAGATCACCCGGGCGTTGCCGAAGCGTTCGACCAGCTTGGGGGTGACGGTCGGCGAGAGCACCGCGTCGGCGCCGATGACGATCATCGCGAGGCTGGTCTGGAGCGTGGACCAGTCCCGCAGCTCCTGGAGGTAGAGGACGACCAGGAACTGGAACCCGAAGAAACCGCCCGCGAAGAAGAGCCCCGCGAGGTTGGCGCGGACCAGGGCGCCGCTGCGGAAGATCCCGAGGCGCACGAGCGGGGAGGCCGAGCGGCGCTCCGCGGCGACGAAGACGGCGAGGAGGGCGAGGCCGGCGGCGAGGGTGCCGATCGTGGCGGCGGCGCTCGCGTGGGAGGCCCGCTCCACACCGAGGACGAGCAGCACGATGGCGGCGGTGACCGTGAGGGCGCCCACCAGGTCGACGCTCTGCCCGGTGCGGTCGGGGCGCGGGGACTTCGGGACGTAGGCGAGCGCGGCGGCCAGGATCAGGGCGGAGAGCACGACGGGCACGAAGAAGACCCAGCGCCAGCCGATCGCGGTGAGCAGACCGCCGACGACCAGGCCGATGGAGAAGCCGCCCGCGGCGGTGCCGGAGTAGAAGAGCAGCGCCTTGTTGCGGCGCGGGCCCTCCTCGAAGCCGGTGGTGATGATGGAGAGGCCCGCCGGGGTCATGAAGGCCGCGGCGACGCCGGTGACGAACCGGGCGACGATCAGTGTCCAGCCCTCGGTGGCGAAGCCGCCGAGCCCGGAGAAGACCAGGAAGACGGAGAGCCAGAAGACGAACATCTGACGGCGCCCGAAGAGGTCGGCCGCACGGCCGCCGAGCAGCATGAAGCCGCCGTAGCCGAGGACGTAGGCGCTCATGACCCACTGCAGGGAGCCGGTGGACAGGCCCAGGTCGGCGCGGATGGACGGCAGGGCCACGTTCAGCATGGCGACGTCGATGCCTTCGAGGAAGATCGCGCCGCACAGGACGAGCAGGACGCCCCACTCACGGGGCTTGAAGGTGACGGGGGAGGTGGCGACCGGGGAAGCGCCGGGCTCCCCGGCTGATGATTCTCGTTGCGAACTCACGTCTGTTCTCCGCCGATTCATCGATGCTGCCGGGGATTTCCCGACTCACTCACCCTCGGTCAGGGCGTACGGGCGGAACAACGGCGAAGATCGCAACGTTCGTTCAACCAGGCTTACCGATCCGAGCCGGAACCGAGCTGCCTGGGGGGACGTCGATGGAACGCGATGAACTGGAGTGCTTTCTGCTCCTGGCCGAGGAGCTGCACTTCGGCAGGACCGCCGAGCGCATGCGGCTCTCCCGCGCCCGGGTGAGCCAGCTGATCCAGCGCACTGAACGCCGCGTCGGCGCACCGCTGTTCGTCCGCACCAGCCGTCGCGTCGGCCTCACCGCGCTCGGCCGCCAGCTCCGCGACGACCTGGAACCGCACCACCGGGCCATCGACGCCGCCGTCGAGAGGGCCGCGGCCACCGCGCGGGGCATCGACAGCGTGCTGCACGTCGGTTTCGCCAATCCGCTGGCCGGCGAGATCGTGATGCGGGCGACGGAGGCGCTGCGCGTGAGCCACCCGGGGCTCGCCGTGGAGATCTGCGAGGTGCCGCTCGGCGATCCGTACGGGCAGCTGCGCAAGGGCGAGTTCGACGTGCAGCTCACGGAGTTCCCGGTGCGCGAGGAGGACCTGGGCGGCGGCCCCGCGCTGCTCGCGGAGGAGCGCGTCCTCGCGATCGCTTCGGCGCATCCGCTGGCCGGGCGGGACTCGGTGTCCCTGGAGGATCTGGCCGACGTGCCGCTCCTGACGATCGAGGGCGAGGTGCCCGACTACTGGCTGGAGCACCACGTCCCCTCGCGCACCCCGTCCGGCAGGCCGATCGGGCGCGGTCCGGGCGTAACCAACATGCAGGAGGCGCTGATGATGGCCGCGGGCGGCAAGGGCGCCTTCCTGGCTCCCGCGCACACCGGGACGTACTTCTCCCGGCCCGGAGTGGCCTACGTGCCCTTCGCCGACGCCGATCCGGTCGGGTACGGCCTGGTCTGGCGGGCAGGCCACGGCACGGGGACGATCGAGACGTTCGCGAGGACCGCCCGCGAGGCGGCGCGTGACGTGGCGCAGGGAGATCCCCGGAGCGTGGTGCCGGGGGCCGTCACCGCGGCGCTCTGAGGCCGGCGGGGGCCGGGGTCCCGGCACGGTCGCGCGCCGCACGGACGTCGCGCACCGCGCCGGCCGCGACCACGGCCCAGACCGCGAGCGCCGGCCAGAGCAACGCCTTCCCGCAGGTCCAGAGCGCCGGGACGTCCGCGGCCGTGGAGGCGGAGAGCGCGGCGACGGCGGTCATGCCGAGAGGGAAGACGGTGGCCCAGCGGCGTACGTCGTAGTGGAGGCGTGGCCACCGCAGTTCACAGACGACGAGCAGCGCGTACCAGGCGAAGGCGAGGCCGAGCACCACGAGGGTGACGGTCCGCAGGACGTCGTGGGCCGGGGTCGCCCAGCGCAACGCGCCGTCCGGCACCGCGGCGGCGACCAGCTTCGATCCGGCCAGGGCGGAGATGGCCATGGCCCCGGCGATGATCCAGTGGTCGCCCTGACCGGTGACGAGTTGGCGGAAGTCGAAGCGGAGCAGCACCACGCCGTACAGGACAAGGCCGATGACGAAGAGGACGAGTGCGGGCCACATCAGCCATGCCTGCCGGTCGGCGGTGGCCACGGTGGCGGCGAGGACGACGATGGCCTGGGTGGCCACGCACACCAGGTAGGCGGCGCCGGGCACCCTGCTCTGCCAGTGGCGGATGACGTGGGACATGAGCACCGGCCAGAGCAGCACGCTGAGGCAGAGCAGCGCCACCGACACGGTGTCGTGTCCGAGCAAGGAGAGGCGGGTGCCGAGGACCGCCGTCGCGGCGACGGCGGTCAGTGCGGGCGGAGTGTCGATCTCGCGGTGCCAGCGATCCCGTTCGGTCAGCAGATGCCGTACGAAGACGGTGGCGAGGAACACCCAGATCAGCCCCGCGACCACGAGCAGCGCCAGCGAGGCCCACTCCACGCCGAGCAGGTGCAGTCCGACGGAGAGCACGGCAGTGGCCATGACCACGGCTCCGGCCGCGGGCGGCACACCGTCGGCCCAGTTCATCCAGTCCGCCCGGCCCTCCCGGCGCGCCCGGCCCGCCCGGCCAGGGCTGTGGCGGTCGGCTGCATCGCTCGGCATGGCGCGGCTCCATCGGCGTACGAGCCCCCGTCCGTGATCCTTGCACAGGCCGGGGTTACGGGCACGTCGGCAGTCGTCCGCCCTGCTTGCCGTCGGAAGGGCTCACCCTGTGCGCCCCGCCACCAGCCACTTCGACAGCAGTTCGATCCGCGTCCCGTCCGGCATGAACTCGGTGGTCATGAGCGGCAGTTCACCCCTATCGAGCACTGTGAGGCCCGCCGCCGTGACGAACTCCGGCACCGCGGCGTCCTCGACCTCGCCCGGCGCGATGCCGTGCGCGAACACCGGCGCCAGCTTCGGCGGCGGGCCGTCGGGGCTCTGGGCGAGGCCCTTCAGGACCGTCCCCGCGGACTCGGCGAGCTCGACGACGAACGCTCTGCCGCGCTCGCCGAGCAGCGCCGCGATGCCGTCGACGAGCGGCTGGCGGTCATCGGGATCGCATTGGTGGAGCACCCCGCGCATATAGACGTTCACGTCGCCGAGTTCCGCGTGCAGCTGCTCGGCCTCCGCCTTCTCCGCGGCGTCGACCTGCCGGAACTCCACCTGTCCCGCCGGGTCGGCGTTCCGTGCGTGCCGCAGGGCGGCCGCGGACAGGTCGGCGCCAAGGACGCGGGGGTAGCGGTCGGCGAGGAAGCGGGTCTGGGTGCCGTTGCCGCAGCCGAGGTCCACGACGGGCAGGCCCGCGGCCGCCAAGTGCGGTTCGAAGAGGGAGAGGTGGATGCCGACGGTGAGCGCGGGTTCGGCGTCCCAGAAGACCGCCCCCGGTTCGCCGGGAGCCTCCCGCCAGAACCCCTCCCACGCCTCTCTGTACCGACTCGTGACGCTCATGCCCAGCTCCCCAGGATGCGACGACGACCGCCGAAGCCGACGGCAAGATCGGTCTACCGCGCCCTGGGAGCGGGGACAAGTCACCGGCGCCATCAATCACTTGCCGCGCGGCGGCCCCAGCTCGAACCACACGGTCTTGCCGGAGGCCGTACGGCTTGTCCCCCACTCCTTGGCGAGCACGCTGACGATCCGCAGTCCGCGCCCGAACTCGTCGCCCGGGCCCGCGCTCAGGAGCGTGGGCAGGGTGTGGTCGTCGTCCTCGACCTCGCAGATCAGCGTGGCCCCGGAGCGGACAAGGCGCAGCTCGACGCGGCCGCCGCGCGAGTGCCGTACGGCGTTGGTGACGAGCTCGCTCACCAGAAGCTCGGCGGTCTCGGTGAGGTCGTCGCGGGACCAGGCGGGCAGCTGGTCGCGGACCAGCTCGCGCGCCCTGCTGACCTCACTCGGGTCGAGCGCGAGCCGCCAGCTCGCGACGTCCTCGTCCGCGACGCCGTTCAGGCGTGCCATCAGGAGGGCCACGTCGTCCTTGCGTCCGCCGCGCCCCGCGTCAGCAAATGTCACAGCGAGCGCGCGGATGATGGTGTCGCAGGCGTCGTCCATGGAGGCGGCCGGGTGGGCCGCGGACTCGGTGAGCGTGGCGAGGCCGACACCGATGTCCTCGCCGCGGACCTCGACGAGGCCGTCGGTGCACATCAGGAGCCGGTCACCGGGTGCGACGCGTACGGTGACCGCCTCGAAGGGCACGCCTCCCACACCGATGGGTGCCCCTGTCGGCAGGTCGAGGAGTTCGCTGCGGCCGTCGTCGGCGCGGACGAGCACGGGCGGGATGTGTCCCGCGTTGGCGAGGTGCAGCTCGCTCGCGATGGGGTCGTAGACCGCGTACAGACACGTCGCGAGGTAGTGCTCGCCGAGCCGCTGTGCCAGGTCGTCGAGGTTGCGCAGGAGCTGGGCGGGCGGCAGGTCCAGGGCGGCCATGGTCTGTACGGCGGTGCGCAACTGGCCCATCATCGCCGCCGAGTTGAGGCCGTGGCCCATCACGTCGCCGACGACGAGCGCGGTGCGCGATCCGGGCAGTTTCACGGAGTCGAACCAGTCGCCGCCGACCCGGCCGAGAAGCGTGCCAGGCAGATAGCGCGTGGCGATGTCGCAGCCCGTCATGCGCGGCTCGATGTGCGGAAGCATGCTGTCCTGGAGGGTGTCGGCGACGCTCTCCTGGTAGGTGTACATGCGGGCGTTGTCGAGCACGAGGCCCGCGCGGGCGGCGAGTTCGGCGCCGGTGACGCGGTCCATGTCGTTGAAGACGGACCGCTCCTGGTGGCGCAGCAGGATCATGAATCCGAGCACCACATTGCGGGCCTTCAGCGGTACGACGAGCATCGAGCGGTGGTTGATGAGCGGGCGGATGTCGCGCTTCTCGAACTGCGAGGCGATCGCGTTGCCCATCTCCTCGGTGATGCGCGGGACGAGGACAGGGTCACCGGTCGTCATGCACTGGAAGAACGGGGTGTGCGACGGGAACGGCATGGATTCGCCGACGGGCACGACGTCGTCCCAGCGGCCGGGCTCGTCCGTGTGCTCCACGGCGACCCGGTGCCACAGCGTCGTCTCGTCCGGCGGCCCTTCGGGGAAGCCCTCGCCCGCGACGACCTGTTCGCGCAGGTAGGTGCCCGCGACGTCCGTGAACCTCGGTACCACGGCCCGGCTGACCTCGATGATCGTCTGCGAGAGGTCGAGCGAGGAGCCGATGCGCCCGCTGACCTCGTTCAGGAACTCCAGGTGCTCGCGCACCGCCGCGTACTCGAGGTCCTCGTCCTCGTCGGACGCGGCGGGCCGGGGCGTGGCGCCATCGGCCGCGGCCTGCTGGGCACGCAGCCTGCGCGCCTTGCGCTCGGCGCGCCGCGGCACGCCCCAGTCGGGGGTGACGGGCACGCGGTCGTGCTTGCTGAACTCCAAGACGGGGTAGCCCAGTTCGAGGATCTGCGCCACGATGCGTGAGCTCTCGCCCACGCTCATGCTGGGCAGGATCTCGGGCAGCCGGCCGGCCAGCTCGTCGGCTCCGGGGAAGTCCGTGTGCAGGGCGAACCCCGGTGCTATCCGCTCGACCTGGCCCGGCTCACGGTCGTCGTCGGCCAGCCGGCAGGCGTCCGCCGCGAGCACGAGCAGCCGCTCAGGGCCGGGGCCGACGAGGGGGTACGCCCACCACAGGACGTCCACCCGGTGGTCTTCGCCGCCGGGCACGGAAAGGCGTGCGCGCCCGGCGGCGGGGTACGAGATGCGTCCGTCGAGGGAGGTCTCCAGGTCGGGGCCCAGGCCGTCGTACTCGCCGTAGTTCGCGTGTTCCTCGGGGATCGCGCCCGCCACCGGAAGCAGGTCGCCCGCCGGGCTTCCGACGGCCTCCTCCTTCGCGTACCCGAACAGCTTCCGCGCGCCGGTGCTCCAGTGCGAGACAAGGCCCGCGGCGTCGATCACGACCACGGCGAGGGGGATCCGGCCGGCCACGGCGTGCTGCGCCACCGGTCCGTCCGGGGTGCCGTATTCCATGGCCAACGCTCCTTCCGGCGGCACCGCGAAGACCTGCGCCGCCCCAACCACCGTACGGCCGGTACAGGTTGCCGTGCGGGGCAATGGGGGAATTGGGAGCCACGGGGGCGCCTCCGGCGGGTATTTTCCCTACGCCCCTCGATACAGGGGCCGGCCAGGGCTCAGTCTTCGTGGCCCAGCTGGAGATCCCGTTCCGTGCGCCCCCCGCCCGCGACCTGGAGCACGGTCGCCACCGGTGGGTAGCCCGCGGCGATGACCGTGTACTCGCCGGACGACAGATCGATGAACCGGAAGGTGCCGTCCTCCCGGGTCGTGAGGGTGTCCACGACGTTGCCCGCCGCGTCGAGCAGCGTCACGCGGGCGTCCTCCACCGGTCGGCCGCCGCTGGCCCGCACGGTTCCGCGCAGGACGGCTCCGCCCGCGAGCTCGACGTCCTGCCGGGTCTCGCGGGCCGCCTGCACGGTGACGGGCAGGGCAGCCGGGCGGAAGGCGGGGGCGCTGGCGGCCAGGGTGTACTCGCCGGCCACCAACTCCGTGATCACATAGCCGCCTTCGCGTCCGCTGCGGGTGGTGGCGACGACCTCCCCGCGGACGTCGGTGAGGGTCACCGCGGCGTCCCTGACCGGAGTCCCGTCGGCGGTGACCACGCTGCCGGCCAGGCGTCCCGCGCCGCCGAGCACCACGTCGAGCTCCACGGGGCGCTCGCCGACGGTGACGGTGACCGCCTGCGGCTGGTGGCCGCCCGCGGCCGCGATCAGGACGAACGATCCCGCGCCCGGCGTGGAGAGCGCGTACCGCCCGTCGTCGCCGCTCGCGCCGCGGCCGATCTGCCGGCCCCCGACGTCGATGAGGGTCAGGGCGGCGCGGGGCACCACGGTGCCGTCCGGGTGCTGCACGGTGCCGCAGACGGGCACCCCGGCGGCGTACGACGTACGGGCCTGGGGGATGGGCGTGGGCTCGGCCGTGGGGGCGTCCTGGGACGCTGCGCTGGACAACAGGGGAGTCTCCTTGAGGAAGAAGGTGATCAGCATGCCGAGGGCGAGCACCGGCACCAGGTAGAGGAAGATGCGGGGCATCGCGTCGGCGTACGCCTGGATGTAGCCCTCGCGCAGCGGGGCGGGCATCGCGTGGACGAGCTGCGGGGTGATGGCCTCGGGGTCCGGAAGGCCGGCCCCGGCCGGGATGCGGTCGGCGAGGGAGTCCGCGAGCCGGTCGGCGAAGAGCGTGCCGAAGACCGCGGCGCCGACGCTGCCGCCGATCTGCCGGAAGTAGTTGTTGGCGCTGGTGGCCGTGCCGAGGTCGGACGGACGTACCGCGTTCTGCACGGCGAGGATGAGCACGGGCATGACGAGGCCGACTCCCGCGCCGAGCACGGCCATCCAGATGCTGTAGTGCAGCCGGGGTGTGTCGGCTTCGAGCCGGGAGAGCAGCCACATGCCGATGACGGACAGGATGCCGCCGATGACCGGATAGATCTTGTAGCGGCCGGTGTGGCTGATGAGCTGGCCGGAGAGGATGGAGGCGCCGACGATGCCGCCCATCATCGGCAGCATGAGCAGTCCGGACTCGGTGGCGCTCGCGCCGTCGACCATCTGGAGGAAGGTCGGCAGGTAACTGGCCGCACCGAAGAGGGCGATGCCTACGACCACGCCCACGAGGCCGGTGACGTTGAAGACCGAATCACGGAACAGGCGCAGCGGGATGATCGGTTCTGCGGCGAAGTGTTCGGCGACGAGGAAGAGTACGACCGAGGCGACGGCTCCGGCTGCGAGCCCGAGGATGACGCGCGATCCCCACGCGTACTCGGTGCCGCCCCAACTGGTCAGGAGCACAAGGCAGGTGGAGGCGGAGGCCAGCAACAACGCGCCGATCACGTCGAGTCGGGCCTTCGCGGTGGGCTTGGGCAGCTTGAGACCGAAGCTGACGACGGCGAAGGTGACGAGGCCGAAGGGCACGTTGAAGTAGAAGCACCAGCGCCAGGTGACGTGGTCGGTGAAGAACCCGCCGAGCAGCGGTCCCGCGACCGACGCGAGGCCGAACGCGGCGCCGATCAGGCCCATGTAGCGGCCGCGCTCCCGGGGCGGGACGATGTCCGCGATGATCGCCTGTACGCCGATCATGAGGCCGCCCGCGCCGACGCCCTGGAGGGCGCGGAAGGCGATGAGCTGGTCCATCGTGCGCGACCAACCGGCAAGCGCGGAGCCGATGATGAAGATGAGAATCGCGAACTGGAAGACGCCTTTGCGCCCGAAGAGATCCCCGAGCTTGCCGTAGATGGGCAAGCCGATCGTGGACGTGAGCAGATAGGCGGTGATCGCCCAGGACATCTTGTCCAGGCCGTGCAGCTCACCGACGATCTTCGGGAGCGCGGTGGCGACGATCATCTGCTCCAGGGCGGCGAGCAACAGGGCGAGCATGAGCCCGACGAAGACCATCCGGACGCGTCCGGGGCTGAGCCCTGCCGCCGCCGACACGTGCTCCCCGGGCGGTGGCGCCTCCGCGACGCCCGGAGGCACCACGGCCACCGCCAAGTCCCCCTGCTCGGCGCCCTTCACCAGCGTCGTGCCGCCCACGTCCTGCTCCCCTCGTCTGCGCCTGCGCCGCATTTCTCGCATTACGCGACAACTGCGAGCAAGCGCGACGAGTCGCCCCCGCACGGGGCCCGGCACACGTATGCGCCGGTAGGAGCCCTACGCCGTACAACTGGCCCGAACAGAAAACCACTCGAAACGGTGAGCGTGACAACAACCCTTATGGGTTACCGGAGTTGAGGGCCGGTCAGGTGCGGCCTACTTCTCGACCTCGGCGGCGAGCTTGCCGAGCACCTCGTCGTAGATCCGCCCGAGCCCCTTGGGCGCGAAGGTCTTCTCGAAGAAGCCGCCGATGCCGCCCGCGCCGTTCCACACGGTGGAGACGACCACGCGCGCCTTGCCCTCGCCCGCAGGGGTCACGGTCCAGGTGGTGACCATGGAGGAGTTGCGGTCCTTCTCGACGAGCTCGCCATCGGTCGGCTCGCTGACCTCCAGGAGGCAGTCCCGGATGCGCTTGCTGGTGGCCTGCAGCTTCCAGTGGACGAGCGTCCCCTCGCCGTCGCCTCCCTCACGCACCTCGAACTCGCTGAAGTGCTCCGACAGGATCTTCGGACGCGTGCCTTCGTAGTCGGCGAGCGCGTCGAAGACGTCCTCCGGCTGCGCCGTGATGATCCGCTCCGTGGTCGCCTCGACCTGCGCCATGGCACTTCCTCCAGCACTCGGTTGTTCAGGGTGATCCCCGGAAGCCAACCACCCTGCGTGCCGGGCCCTCAAATCGGGGTCGCCGAGGGACCCGGTCGCCACCGGTTCGCTACCGGGTCGCACGATCAAGGGAACATGTGTTCTATTCTGTGGTCAGTGCTACCGAGGAGGCGTCATGCGCTGGGAGAACCTCGCCGACGGGCCGTCACGGGATGTCGCGGATGCCGCGCTGTTCGGCGCGGACGCGGTCACCACGAGGACCTTCGACACACCTGAGTTCTCAGGAATCACCTTTCACGAGATCCGGGCCCGAACGATCGTGAACCGGGTGCCCGGAGCGTCCCGCATGCCGTTCGAATGGACGGTCAATCCGTACCGGGGCTGCACGCACGCGTGCGTCTACTGTTTCGCCCGCAAGACGCACAGCTATCTGGACCTGGACACCGGGCTCGGCTTCGACAGTCAGATCGTGGTCAAGGTCAACGCCCCCGACCTGGTGCGCCGCCGGCTCGCCTCGCCCCGCTGGCACGGCGAGCACATCGCGATGGGCACGAACGTCGACTGCTACCAGCGGGCCGAGGGCCGCTACGGGCTCATGCCCGGGATCATCGCCGCCCTGCGCGATCACGCGAACCCCTTCTCCATCCTCACGAAGGGCACGCTGATCCTGCGGGACCTCGGCCTGCTGCGGCAGGCCGCCGCCGTCACCGACGTCGGGATCTCCGTATCCGTCGGCTTCGTCGACCAGGACCTGTGGCGCACCGTCGAGCCGGGCACGCCCGCTCCGGAACGGCGGCTTGACGTCGTAAGGACGCTGACCGATAACGGCATCGGGTGCGGGGTCCTGATGGCGCCGGTGATCCCGTTCATCGGGGACAGGCCGGAGCAACTGCGGGCGACCGTACGGGCCATCGCCGCGTCGGGGGCGACCTCCGTGACCCCGCTCGTGCTGCATCTGCGGCCGGGAGCGCGCGAGTGGTTCATGGCCTGGCTGGAACAGCACCATCCGTATCTCGTGCGGCGCTACGAACGTCTGTACGCGGAAGGCGCCTACGCGCCCAAGTGGTACCAGCGCCGGATCACCCGGCAAGTGCACGAACTGGCCGAGGAGTTCGGCATCGGCCCCACGCGTGCGGGCGCCACCCGCCGCATCCGCGCCCCCGAGCCCGCTTCACCCGGCGGCACTCAGCTCACCCTGCTCTGAACCCATGGTCCAGGATGGGCACATGAGCCGACTGACCCACATCAACGCCCCCGACGGCGTCTTCCCCGCCACCCAGTACACGCACGTGGTGATGGGGACGGGCCGCTTCGTGGCGATAGCCGGTCAACTCCCCCTGGACAAGGAGGGGCAGCTCGTCGGCGAGGGCGACCCGGCGGCGCAGGCACGGCAGGTGTTCGACAATCTGAGGCACTGCCTCGTGGCCGCGGGCGGCAGCTTCCGGGACGTCGTGAAGCTGACGTACTACGTCACGGACATGGCGTACATGCCCGCCGTACGGGCCGCCCGGGACACGCACATGGACCCGGCGCGCCTCCCCGCCGCATCGGCGGTCCAGGTCTCCGCGCTGGTCTCGCCGCAGTTCCTGATGGAGATCGAGGCGTACGCCATCCTCTAGCCCGGCAGGCGGGCCAGGGCCGCGGACGCCGCCGCTGCGAGTCGTGGATAGCCGCAGGCCTGCGTCAGGACGGGGCGGGCCCGTGGGTCCCCCAGCGCTCCCAGGCCCTCCACACACGCGAGGGCGATCTTCCCGTACGGATCGTGCGGGGCCAGTCTGCGCTTCAGCGTGGTGATGAGGGCGGGCGCCGACTCGGGCGCGCGCAGCTCGGTGAGCAGACGCACCGGGTGGAGGGCGTAGGCGACGCGCAGCTCATTGGTGGCCAGGGCGGCTGCCGCCCGTGCCGTACGCGGATCACCCAGCCTGGCCAGGGCGTACGCGGCGGCGGCGCAGCGCGAGGGATCCCGGTGGTTGAGGAGCAGCACCAGGGACTCGAAGGCCCGGCTGTCCCCGGCGGCGCCGAGCCGGACCGCCGCGAGCTCCCGTGCCCACAGTGGCTGACCCGCCGCGGCGAGCACCTCCGCCAGTTCCTCCACATCGCCGGTCGCGACCAGCCTCTCGTAACTCTCCGAGACTCCTGCCTCGCGGCGTAAGCGTTCCGTCACCGTGCGCAACTCCACGTCCATGACGGGGAGCCTATCCGCGATGTAGATCACAAACCCTGGGGACTGGCGCGCTCACTACTCGCCGGTTAGTCTCATGTGAGCGGGGCACACTCCCCGTGAGCAGTACCCCTCCTCATGGCGGCCTGGTGACGCAGCCGTCGTGAGTGTCTGTCGGTTCGGTGCTTCGAGCACCTCAGCTCATCCAGTACGACGCGGCTCCGGGACAGAGCCGGTCGACTCCTCACGGGCGTGCGCGCTTCGCCGCCCGGTCACGACACGCAGCAGCTCATCTTCCGTACGCCGCGCCGCCGTTGCCGCGCACCGCGTGCGCCCCTCAGTCGTCACTCACTTCCTGGAGTCCACGCATGGACACTCCCTTGAACACCGTCGCCGTGATCGGTCTCGGCACGATGGGCACCGGCATCGCCGAGGTCCTGGCCCGCGCGGGACGCGAGGTCATCGGCATCGACATCAGCGAGGCCGCGGGCGCCCAGGCCGTCGCCGCCATCGAGTCGTCCACCGCGCGGGCCGTGCGCCGTGAGCAGCTCACCGAGGACGAGCGCCGTGACGCGCTCGCCCGCGTCCGCACCTTCACCGACCTCCAGGCCGCGTCCGACGCCGATCTGGTGATCGAGGTCGCCCCGGAGTCGTACGAGATCAAGCAGCAGATCATCCGCGAACTCGACGGCGTCGTGCGCCCCGAGACGATCATCGCGACCGGCACGAACGCGCTGTCCGTGACCCGTCTCGCCGCCGAGTCGGCGCGCCCCGAGCGGGTGCTCGGCCTGCACTTCTTCAACCCGGCCCCGGCGATGAAGCTCGTCGAGGTGGTCTCGTCCGTCCTGACCGCGCCCGCGGCCGTCGCCTCCGTCACCGACCTCGCGTACGCGCTCGGCAAGGAGCCCGTCGCGGTCGGCGACCGGCCCGGTTTCGTCGCCGACGGCCTGCTGTTCGGCTACCTCAACCAGGCAGCGGCGATGTACGAGGCGAAGTACGCGTCCCGCGAGGACATCGACGCCGCGATGAGGCTGGGCTGCGGACTGCCGATGGGCCCCCTCGCCCTGCTCGACCTGATCGGCGTCGACACCGCCCGCACGGTTCTCGACGCGATGTACTCCGAGTCCCAGGACCGCCTGCACGCGCCCGCCCCGATCCTCAAGCAGCTCAGCGAGGCGGGCCTGACCGGCCGGAAGACGGGGCGCGGTTTCTACTCGTACGAGGAGCCGGGCAGTTCGGTCGTCGTGCGTGACGCGCTGACCCCGCCCGAGGACGGGCGGCAGAGCGGCGGGCGCACCATCCGCTCGGTCGGCGTCGCGGGATCAGGGACCATGGCCTCCGGCATCGCCGAGGTCTTCGCCAAGGCGGGCTACGACGTGGTGCTCGCCGCGCGCAGCGAGGAGAAGGCGGAGAAGGCCAAGTCCCGTATCGCCAAGTCGCTTTCGCGCTCTGTCGACAAGGGGCGGATGACGGCGGAGACCGCGGCCAAGACCCTGGACCGGATCGTTCCCGCCGGTACGTACGACGCGTTCGCCGACGTCGATCTGGCGCTTGAGGCGGTCGCCGAGGACCTGGAGATCAAGCAGCAGCTGTTCGCGGCGTTCGACAAGGTCTGCAAGCCGGGCGCGATCCTGGCGACCACCACCTCGTCCCTGCCGGTCGTCGCCTGCGCCCGCGCCACCTCGCGTCCCGGCGACGTGATCGGCATGCACTTCTTCAACCCGGCACCTGCGATGAAGCTGGTCGAGGTGGTCCGCACGGTCCTCACGGACGACGACGTGCACGCGACGGTCCGCCAGGTCTGCGCCACCATCAAGAAGCACCCCGTGGACTGCGGCGACCGCGCGGGCTTCATCGTGAACGCGCTCCTGTTCCCCTACCTCAACAACGCGATCAAGATGGTCCAGGAGCACTACGCGACGCTCGACGACATCGACGCCGCGATGAAGCTCGGCGGCGGCTACCCCATGGGCCCCTTCGAGCTCCTGGACGTCGTCGGCCTGGACGTCTCGCTCGCCATCGAGAAGGTCCTGCACCGCGAGTTCCGCGACCCGGGCCTGGCCCCCGCTCCCCTGCTCGAACACCTGGTGGCCGCGGGCTGCCTCGGCCGCAAGACCGGCCGCGGCTTCCGCGAATATGCCCGACGGTAAGCCGGGGTCGGACGGGGGCGCACCTGAAGACAGACCGCGCACGGACTGGGGCGGGCTGCTCGACCCTTCGGGCAGCCCCGTCCCACAGGAGCACTCGGCTGCGCATATGCAGTACGTTCGGGTCATGCCCAAGGCCGCCAAGTCCTCACGTACGCCCGCTACGCCCGACGCTCCGGAGAGCGCGGCCGGCAGCCGCGCCGCCGCCCAACGCCTCAAGATGCGCCGGGAGCTGGCGGCGGCCGCGATGGAGCTCTTCGCGTCCAAGGGGTACGAGGCGACGACGGTCGACGAGATCGCCGCGCAGGCCGGTGTCGCCCGCCGGACCTTCTTCCGCCACTTCCGCTCCAAGGAAGAGGCGATCTTCCCGGACCACGACGACACCTTGATCCGGGCGGAAGCGGTGCTCAACGCGGCGCCGCCGCACGAGCACCCGCTCGACACGGTGTGCCGTGGCATCAAGGAAGTCATGAAGATGTACGCGGCCTCGCCCGCGGTGTCCGTCGAGCGCTACCGCCTGACGCGCGAGGTGCCCACGCTGCGCGAGCGGGAGATCGCCTCGGTGGCCCGCTACGAACGGCTCTTCACGCGCTATCTCCTGGGCCACTTCGACGAGCAGGCGCATCACGACGGCAACGACGACCCCCTCCTGGCGGAGGTCGCGGCGTCGGCGGTGGTGACCGCGCACAACCACGTCCTTCGGCGGTGGCTGCGCGCGGGCGGCCAGGGCGACGTGGAGACCCAGTTGGACCATGCCTTCGCCATCGTCCGCAGGACCTTCGGTTCGGGCATCGGGGCGGGGCGTGACACCACCACCGCTCCGGCGGCCTCGGTGAGCACCGGAGGCGATGTCCTGGTCACCGTGGCCCGGACGGACGCACCGCTCGACGAGATCATGCGGACGATCGAGAAGGCGTTGCGGGAGTCATAGATCCCGCTCGTTGCGGGAGTCATAGATCCCGTTCTCGGCCTCTTTGTCCTCGGCTTTTAAGGGGGCGCTACCCACGGGTAGCGCCCCCTTCGTCATGCCGTCACACCCTCTGACCTGCACTGATCGATCATCTATCAAAAATTGCTGGCACTCAGTGTCTTGCCGACTGGCACGCGGTGTCATACGTTGATGTTGTCCGGGCGGCCGGCGTGCAGAGAACTTCCGTACGCCGGCTGTCCCCACAAGCCACGGCTCGTGCGCCCGGACGCCTGCGTCACAGGCAACCTCCCGCGCCACACCAAGCGCTGCCGAGCTTCACCCTTCGCCGAACCGACGGCACACCCTCCACCACCTGCATCAGCAGCACCCGACGTAACCCTCAAGAGCGTGCTCCCCTCAAAGGGGGCCCGCACTTCGCCGGAGGCATCACCGTGAAGGAAATCCTGGACGCGATCCAGTCGCCGGACACGACGTCCGCCGACTTCGCCGCTCTTCCGCTCCCCGACTCGTACCGCGCGATCACCGTGCACAAGGACGAGGCGGAGATGTTCGCCGGGCTCGAGACCCGCGACAAGGACCCCCGCAAGTCGATCCACCTGGACGACGTGCCGGTCCCCGAACTCGGCCCGGGTGAGGCCCTGGTGGCCGTGATGGCCTCCTCGGTCAACTACAACTCCGTGTGGACCTCGATCTTCGAGCCGGTGTCCACCTTCAGCTTCCTGGAGCGTTACGGCCGACTGAGCGAGCTCACCAAGCGCCACGACCTGCCGTACCACATCATCGGCTCCGACCTGGCGGGCGTCGTGCTGCGCACCGGACCCGGCGTGAACGCCTGGAACCCGGGCGACGAGGTCGTCGCGCACTGCCTGAGCGTCGAGCTGGAGTCCTCCGACGGCCACAACGACACGATGCTCGACCCCGAGCAGCGCATCTGGGGCTTCGAGACCAACTTCGGCGGCCTCGCCGAGATCGCCCTGGTCAAGTCCAACCAGCTCATGCCCAAGCCGGACCACCTGAGCTGGGAGGAGGCCGCGTCCCCCGGCCTGGTGAACTCCACCGCCTACCGCCAGCTCGTCTCGCGCAACGGCGCCGGCATGAAGCAGGGCGACAACGTCCTGATCTGGGGCGCCAGCGGCGGACTCGGCTCCTACGCCACCCAGTTCGCCCTGGCCGGCGGCGCCAACCCCATCTGTGTCGTCTCCAGCGACCAGAAGGCGGACATCTGCCGCGCGATGGGCGCCGACGCGATCATCGACCGCAACGCCGAGGGCTACAAGTTCTGGAAGGACGAGCACACCCAGGACCCCAAGGAGTGGAAGCGCTTCGGCAAGCGCATCCGCGAGCTCACCGGCGGCGAGGACGTGGACATCGTCTTCGAGCACCCGGGCCGCGAGACCTTCGGCGCCTCGGTCTACGTCACCCGCAAGGGCGGCACCATCGTCACCTGCGCCTCGACCTCGGGCTACAACCACGAGTACGACAACCGCTACCTGTGGATGTCCCTGAAGCGGATCATCGGCTCGCACTTCGCGAACTACCGCGAGGCCTGGGAGGCCAACCGCCTCATCGCCAAGGGCAAGATCCACCCCACCCTCTCCCGCGTCTACTCCCTGGAGGAGACCGGGCAGGCCGCCTACGACGTGCACCGCAACCTCCACCAGGGCAAGGTCGGCGTCCTCGCCCTCGCGCCCCAGGAGGGCCTTGGCGTGCGCGACCCGGAGATGCGGGCCGAGCACATCGACGCGATCAACCGCTTCCGGAACGTCTGAGGGCTGAGGGTTCGCACATGACAGAGCGTCAGAAGGACCGGCCGTGGCTCATGCGGACCTATGCCGGTCACTCCACGGCCGAGGCGTCCAACGAGCTGTACCGGCGCAACCTCGCCAAGGGTCAGACGGGCCTCTCGGTCGCGTTCGACCTGCCCACGCAGACCGGCTACGACCCGGACCACATCCTCGCCCGCGGCGAGGTCGGCCGGGTCGGGGTCCCCGTCTCGCACGTCGGCGACATGCGGCGCCTGTTCCAGGACATCCCCCTGGACCAGATGAACACCTCGATGACGATCAACGCCACGGCCATGTGGCTTCTGGCGCTCTATCAGGTGGTGGCGGAGGAGCAGGGCGTGGACATCACGCAGCTCCAGGGGACGACGCAGAACGACATCGTCAAGGAGTACCTCTCGCGCGGGACGCACGTCTTCCCGCCCGTGCCCTCCCTCCGCCTCACCACCGACATGATCACGTACACGGTGGCGCACATACCCAAGTGGAACCCGATCAACATCTGCAGCTACCACTTGCAGGAGGCCGGGGCCACTCCGGTGCAGGAGATCGCGTACGCGATGTCCACCGCCGTCGCCGTCCTCGACGCCGTGCGCGACTCCGGCCAGGTGCCGGAGGAGAAGTTCGGTGACGTCGTCGCCCGTATCTCCTTCTTCGTGAACGCGGGCGTCCGCTTCGTCGAGGAGATGTGCAAGATGCGGGCGTTCGGCCGCATCTGGGACAGGATCACGCGCGAGCGGTACGGCATCACCAACCCCAAGCAGCGCCGCTTCCGCTACGGCGTGCAGGTCAACTCCCTGGGCCTGACCGAGGCGCAGCCCGAGAACAACGTCCAGCGCATCGTCCTGGAGATGCTGGCCGTCACTCTCTCCAAGGACGCACGCGCGCGTGCCGTGCAGCTTCCCGCCTGGAACGAGGCCCTGGGCCTGCCGCGGCCGTGGGACCAGCAGTGGTCGCTGCGCATCCAGCAGGTGCTCGCCCTGGAGAGCGACCTCCTGGAGTACGAGGACATCTTCGAGGGCTCGCACGTCATCGAGGCCAAGGTGGAGTCCCTCGTCGAGGAGTCGCTCGCCGAGATGGACCGCATCGAGCAGATGGGCGGCGCGATGGCCGCCGTCGAGTCCGGCTACCTGAAGTCGCAGCTGGTCTCCTCGCACGCCGAGCGCAGGGCCCGCATCGAGTCGGGCGAGGAGAAGATCGTCGGCGTCAACGCCTACGAGTCGACCGAGCCGAACCCGCTCACCGCGGACCTGGACACCGCGATCATGACGGTCGACCCGGCCGTCGAGAACCGCGTCGTGAGCGCGCTCGGCACCTGGCGCGACACCCGCTACCAGCCGCCGTTCAACCACCCGCGCCCCTGCAAGGCCCTGGAGCGGCTCAAGGAGGTCGCCGCCGGTACGGGCAACCTCATGGAGGCCACCCTGGAGTGCGCACGCGCCGGTGTGACGACCGGGGAGTGGGCCGGCGCCCTGCGGGAGGTCTTCGGGGAGTTCCGGGCACCCACGGGCGTCTCCAGCGCTCCGGTGGCCGTCACCGCGGAGGCGGGCACACCGCTGGCCCTCGTCCGCGACAAGGTCGCCAAGACCGCTGCCGACCTCGGCACCGGCAAGCTGCGCTTCCTGGTCGGCAAGCCAGGCCTCGACGGGCACTCCAACGGGGCCGAGCAGATCGCGGTGCGTGCGCGTGACGCCGGCTTCGAGGTCGTCTACCAGGGCATCAGGCTCACGCCCGAGGAGATCGTGGCCGCCGCGCTCGCCGAGGACGTGCACGCCGTGGGCCTTTCGATCCTCTCCGGCTCGCACGCGCAGCTCGTGCCGGACGTGCTCGTGCGCCTGCGCGACGCGGGTGCGCCCGACATCCCCGTCATCGCGGGCGGCATCATCCCCAACAGCGACGCCGAGGACCTGAAGGCGGCGGGTGTGGCCGCCGTCTTCACCCCCAAGGACTTCGGTATCACCGAGATCATCGGCCGTATCGTCGACGAGATCCGGAAAGCGAACAACCTCGACCCTCTGGAGGTCCCCGCATGACCGCGCCCATCAACCGCCTTCGTCCGCGCCGCTCCTGTCTGGCGGTCCCGGGATCGAACCCGCGCTTCCTGGAGAAGGCCCAGGGCCTCCCCGCCGACCAGGTCTTCCTCGACCTGGAGGACGCCTGCGCGCCGCTCGCCAAGCCGGAGGCCCGGCACACCATCGTCAAGTTCCTCAACGAGGGCGACTGGACGGGCAAGACGCGCGTGGTGCGCGTGAACGACTGGACGACCGAGTGGACGTACCGCGACGTCGTCACGGTCGTCGAGGGCGCGGGCCAGAACCTCGACTGCATCATGCTGCCGAAGGTGCAGACGGCGGACCAGGTCGTCGCGCTCGACTTCCTGCTCACCCAGATCGAGAAGACGATGGGCTTCGAGGTCGGCAAGATCGGCATCGAGGCGCAGATCGAGAACGCGCAGGGCCTCAACAACGTCAACGCGATCGCGCAGGCCTCCCCGCGCGTCGAGACGATCATCTTCGGCCCGGCCGACTTCATGGCATCGATCAACATGAAGTCCCTGGTCGTCGGCGAGCAGCCGCCCGGCTACCCGGCCGACGCCTACCACTTCATCCTGATGAAGATCCTGATGGCCGCCCGCGCCAACAACCTCCAGGCGATCGACGGCCCTTACCTCCAGATCAAGAACGTCGACGGCTACCGCGAGGTCGCGAACCGCGCCGCCGCTCTCGGCTTCGACGGCAAGTGGGTCCTGCACCCCGGCCAGGTCGACGCCGCCAACGAGGTCTTCTCGCCCTCCCAGGAGGACTACGACCACGCCGAGCTGATCCTGGACGCCTACGACTTCTACACCTCAGAGGCGGGCGGCAAGAAGGGCTCCGCGATGCTCGGCGACGAGATGATCGACGAGGCCAGCCGCAAGATGGCGCTCGTCATCTCCGGCAAGGGGCGCGCCGCCGGCATGACGCGTACCTCCAAGTTCGAAGCCCCGGAGGCCTGAGATGCAGTTCGGCCGCACCTACGAAGAGTTCACCGTCGGGGACGTCTACAAGCACTGGCCCGGAAAGACGGTCACGGAGTACGACGACCACCTCTTCTGCCTCCTGACGATGAACCACCACCCCCTCCACATGGACAGCAACTATGCGGAGCAGACGACGGACTTCGGTAAGAACGTCGTCGTGGGCAACTACATCTACTCGCTGCTCCTGGGCATGTCCGTGCCGGACGTCTCGGGCAAGGCGATCGCCAACCTGGAGGTCGAGTCGCTCAAGCACGTCGCGCCGACCTTCCACGGCGACACGATCTACGGCGAGACCACGGTCCTGGACAAGACTCCGTCGAAGTCCAAGTCGGACCGCGGCATCGTCTACGTGGAGACCAAGGGCTACAAGCAGGACGGCACGCTGGTCTGCGTGTTCCGCCGCAAGGTGATGGTCCCCACCGAGACGTACATCAAGGAGCGCGGCGGCGAGCAGCCCGGCCGCCCGGAGCTGCGGGACACCGCGAAGAAGACGCAGGAGAAGTAGCCATGAGCCGACTCGCGCAGACCGCAGGTCTCACCGACATCCAGCAGGAGATCCTTTCCACGGTCCGGGACTTCGTCGACAAGGAGATCATTCCGGTCGCCACGGAGCTGGAGCACCGTGACGAGTACCCCCAGCAGATCGTGGACGGGCTCAAGGAGTTGGGCCTCTTCGGGCTCATGATCCCGGAGGAGTACGGCGGTCTGGGCGAGTCGCTGCTCACGTACGCGCTGTGCGTCGAGGAGATAGCGCGTGGCTGGATGTCGGTCTCCGGCATCATCAACACCCACTTCATCGTCGCCTACATGCTCAAGCAGCACGGGACGCAGGAGCAGAAGGACACCTTCCTGCCGCGCATGGCGGCCGGCGAGGTGCGCGGCGCGTTCTCCATGTCGGAGCCCGCGCTCGGCTCCGACGTGTCGGCGATCACGTCCAAGGGCGTCAAGGACGGCGACGAGTACGTCCTCAACGGTCAGAAGATGTGGCTGACCAACGGCGGAACGTCGACTCTGGTCGCCGTTCTGTGCCGAAGTGACGAAGGACACCCCGAGGGCACCGCGCCCCACAAGTCGATGACGACCTTCCTCGTCGAGAAGGAGCCCGGCTTCGGAGAGGTCCGCCCAGGCCTCACCATCCCCGGCAAGATCGACAAGATGGGTTACAAGGGCGTCGACACGACCGAACTCATCATGGACGGACTGCGAATTCCGGCCAATCGCGTGCTCGGCGGGACCACCGGCCGCGGTTTTTACCAAATGATGGACGGCGTCGAAGTCGGCCGCGTGAATGTCGCGGCGCGTGGCTGCGGGGTCGCTCAGCGTGCATTTGAGCTCGGTGTCTCATATGCCCAGCAGCGTCACACTTTCGGCAAGGCGATCGCTCAGCACCAGGCGATCCAGTTCAAGCTGGCCGAGATGGCTACCAAGGTCGAGGCCGCCCATGCGATGATGGTGAATGCAGCACGCAAAAAGGACTCCGGGGAGCGAAACGACCTCGAAGCAGGGATGGCGAAGTACCTCGCCTCTGAATACTGCAAAGAAGTCGTAGAGGACGCGTTCCGGATTCATGGCGGTTACGGCTTCTCGAAGGAGTACGAGATCGAGCGCCTGTACCGTGAGGCTCCGATGCTGCTGATCGGCGAAGGTACCGCCGAGATCCAGAAAATGATCATTGGGCGGCGACTGCTCGAAGAGTATCGATTCCAGGGCTAGATGCCCGATTTGGGGTGTTTTCATCGAGAAGAAGGTCACACCCTGTCAACACTCTTCGGCCGTCGACTCCGCTTCCTGGCTTGCCCAGTTGTGGCTCGCAACCGATACCATCCGGAAAAAGCCGCCGTCCCCCGTTCATGCGCGGCATCATCCGCTACGAAGGTCATCCATGCCCCACAGCCAAACCTCTGCACCACGCGACAGCCTCGCTGGCGTACGCCTTGCGCGCGGAGCATCGCCGTGGCTCCTGCCGACTGTCGCCACCGCGGCACTCAGCCTCGTGCGAGCGCGTCGTTCCAAGGGCGCCGCGGCCGTCGCCGTGCCCGCCACCGCCCTGGCGGCGGGCATGCTGTGGTTCTTCCGCGACCCTGAGCGCGACATCGCCCAGGGCCGGGTCATCTCCCCGGCCGACGGTGTGGTGCAGAGCATCATGCCGTGGAAGGACGGGCGTACCCGCGTCGCGATCTTCATGAGCCCGCTGAACGTCCACGTCAACCGCGCGCCCCTCGCGGGCACGGTGACGTCCGTGGAGCACATCCCCGGCGGGTTCGTCCCGGCGTTCAACAAGGAGAGCGAGAACAACGAGCGCGTTGTCTGGCACTTCGACACCGAGCTCGGTGACATCGAGATGATCCAGATCGCGGGCGCGGTCGCGCGGCGCATCGTTCCTTACGTGCCGCAGGGCACGAAGGTGGAGCAAGGCGAACGGATCGGCCTGATCCGCTTCGGCTCCCGTGTCGACATCTACCTCCCCGAGGGTGTCGACGTGGACGTCGAGGTCGGTCAGAAGACCGTGGCTGGGGTGACTCGCATTGACCGTGGTTGATCCTGAGACACAGGCGGGCTGGGTGCCCGAGGCGGCCGAGGACGAGGCCGACGAGGAGATGCCTCTCTCACTCCGCCTCTCGATAGCGGACACCCTCACGCTCGGTAACGCCACGTGCGGATTCATGGCGGTGTACTTCACCACCACCGGCATCCTCATCCCGCACCTCCAGGGCAGCAACGAAAGCGGCATGGCGCGGCACTCCGCCGCGACCGCCGTGATCCTGATGCTCTGCGCGGCCGTCTTCGACCTCTTCGACGGACTCGTGGCGCGCAAGCTGCGGTCCTCGCCGATGGGCGCCGAGCTCGACAACCTCTCGGACCTGATCAGCTTCGGTCTGGCCCCCGCGTACTTCGTGCTCGTCTACGGCATGGTCGCCGACGACGCGCACCAGAGAGTGGCCGCGGTCGGAGCGATCGTGGTGCTGCTGGCGGTGGTGCTGCGGCTTGCGCGGTTCAGTTGCGTGACCGTGAAGGACGGCACCTTCCAGGGCATGCCATCGCCGTTCGGCGCGCTCACGGTCGTCTCGATCGTGCTCCTGGAGCTCCCCTTCTGGGCGACGCTCCTGGCGATCACCGGCACGGCCTGGCTCATGGTCAGCCGCGTCGAGTACCCCAAGCCGCGGGGCCCGCTCGCGGTGGCCATGCTCGCTTGGATCGTCGCGGCCATGGGGCTGCTCGCGGCCTGGGCGTTCGACGCCCCGGGCGGTCTCCTTCTCCTGCAGACCGGCTGCGCGCTCCAGGTCGTTCTCGGCGCGGTGATTCCCCTCTTCGCCACGGCGCGGAGGGTGAACAACTTCCGGGACAACCGGCGTGAGGCACGTGCCGCGCAGTTGCCGTAGCGGCTTCTGTACGTTGCCGGAAGGGGCCCGAACCAATTGGTTCGGGCCCCTTCCGGCTGTTCGGGCGCTTCTCAGGTTCTGGCTGTTCAGGCGCTCTCAGGCGCCGGGGGTGTACCCCTCGGCCACCTCCGCCGCGCCCGGTTCCCTGGCGACCTTCATGCCGCCCGTCACGCTCTTGTCGGGGCGCAGGATCACGCTCTCCTTCGACGAGGGCGCCTTGGGGTCGCTGAAGTCCTGGGTGACGCCGAAGCCCGTGTCGAAGGAGTCGATGGTCAGGAGCGCCTTGTCGACGCCGTCACGGGTGAGGTCCTTGCTCTCGCAGGCCTTCTTCAGGGCCTCGCCGAAGACGGACGCCGCGGTCCAGCCGGCCGTCACGCCGTTGTCCAGGGCGTCCTTCGGGTAGGCCTTCTTGTAGTCGGCGACGAGCTTCTTCGCGGCGGGGGTGTCCGCGCCGATCGGGAGGGTCGGCGAGGCCACGTAGTAGTTCTTCGCCAGGGCCGGGCCCGCCTGCGTGCCCAGGAGCTGGGGTGCGAACGCCGAGTTGTTGCCGATGATCGGGACCTCGAACTTGCCCGCCGCCGCTACCCCGACGAGCGACGCCGCCTGCCGGGGGCCCGCACTGATCACGACAGCCTTCACTCCGGCCTTCTTCAGGGCCGCGACCTGCGCCGTCATGTCGTTGTCGGTGGCCTTGATCTTCTGCTCCACGACGGTGAGGCCCGACTCCTTCGCCATGTACTGCGAGCCCTTCAGCGCGTTCTCGCCGTAGTCGCCCTCGAAGTAGACATGGCCGAGCTTGTCGCCCTTCTTGAGGCCCTTCTCCTTCATCAGGAAGTCGATCGCGTTGATCGTCTCCAGGTCGTACGTCGAGCCGACGACCCGGACGTACGGGCTGCCGAGCAGATTCGCCGACCAGGCCTGCGGCAGCACGAGCCCCTTGTTCCCGTCGACGCGCTGCTTGACCGCGGCGACGAACGGGGAGCCGATGAACTGGGCGAAGCCGAGGACGTCCGGCTCCAGCTCGGTGTACGCGGCGACCGCCTTCTGGGGGTCGTAGCCGTGGTCCCGGACGGTCAGCTTCAGCTTGCGGCCGCAGATCCCGCCGTCGGCGTTGACCTGCTTGACGTAGAGCTGCTGGGCCTGGGTGACGCTCTTGCCGAGGGTCGCGTAGACGCCGGTCATGTCGGTGAGCACACCGAGGTTGATCGTCTTGGCGGAGACGCCGACGCCGGACTTGACCCCGCCCGCGCCCTCCTTGTCGCCCTCGTCGTCCCCCGCCTTGGAGCTGCATCCCGCCACCGCGAGCAGCGCGGCGAGCGCCGTAGCCGTCGCGGTGGCCCTTTTCGCCCTTGTCAACGTGCGTGAACTCATCGTTCCTCCCCTGATTCCCCTGAAGTTGGGCCGGACGTCGGCCTGGAGCGCCGGGCGGCGATGCTGGCCAGGCCGCCGGGCAGGAACAGCACCACCGCCACGACGGCGGCGCCGTACAGATACCGGGACGCCTCACCCGGTGTGATCCCGCCACTGCCGGGGGCCGAGACCAGGGGCAGCGCGTCGCTGTACCGGGTCAGGAGCTGCGGCAGCAGGGACACCACGGCGGCGCCGGCCACCGCGCCCGCCACCGAGCCGAGGCCGCCGATGACGATCATGGCGAGGTATTCGAGGGACAGCGTCATGCCGAAGTAGTCCGGCACGGTGCGCTGGAAGACGAGGGCGAGCAGGACCCCGGCGAGGCCCGCGTACATCGACGACAGGACGAAGACGCCCGCGCGGTAGCGGGCGACGGGCACCCCGATGACACCGGCGGCGATGCGGTGGTCGCGGATGGCGTTCATGGCGCGGCCCGGGCGCCCGCGCAGCACGCCGCGGGCGAAGAGTCCGCAGCCGAGGAGGAGGACGAGGCCCGCGTACCAGAGCTTCTCCGACGCCCCGAACGGCACGGCGGCCACGACCATCTCGCTGTCGTCGAAGGTGATGCCGAAGACGCTCAGGGGCGGTACGTCGCGTCCGTTGGAGCCGCCTGTCAGGTCATGGGCGTTGAAGAGCACGTGCTGCCCGATGAAGATCAGCGCGAGGGTGGCGATGCCGAGGTAGGCGCCGCGCAGGCGTCCCGCGATGGGGCTGAAGAGTCCGCCCGCGATCCCCGCGACGCCGACGGCCAGGGCGGCCGCGATCCAGGTGGGAAGGCCGAGTCCGGTCAGGCCGGTGTCACCCCCCTCCCCCGCGAAGACGCAGTACCCGTACGCGCCGATCGCGAGGAAGAAGGCGTGGCCCATGGAGAGCTGGCCGGTCGCGCCGGTGAGGAGGTTGATGCCGATCGCGCCGATCGCGGCGGCCATGGCGAAGAGGCCCGCCTGGAGCCAGAACCGGTCGAGGTAGAAGGGCAGGGCGAGCAGGAGCACGGCGCCCGCGATCCATACGTACGTCCGGGGGCGGGTCAGTCTCGTACGGCCTCGGGAGCGCAGCTCCCGTCCACGGGCCAGGACTTCAGACACGGGCGAGCTCCTTCGTGCCGAAGAGTCCGGCGGGCCGGATGAGGAGGATGACGGTCATCACGAGGTAGGGCGCGAGGTCGCCCAATCCCCTTCCCAGGAACGTGAGTTCGCTCTGGTACCCGGTGGCGAGGGATTCGGTGACCCCCACCACGAGGCCGCCGACGAGCGCGCCCGTGGTGGAGTCGAGTCCGCCGAGGATCGCGGCAGGGAAGGCCTTCAGCGCGGCGAGCGATGTGGCCCGTTCGAGCCCCGGGGTCGGGAAGACGGTGAGGAAGAGCGCCGCCACGGCGGCGAGCCCGCCCGCCACCGCCCAGGCGCCGAGCGAGACCCGGCCCAGACGCACACCCATCAGGGCCGCGGTCTCCTGGCTCTCGGCGGCGGCCCGCATCGCGACGCCCCAGGAGGTGTAGCGGAAGGCGAGCAGGAAGACGGTGATGAGGAGCGCGGCGGCGACGAACGCGGCGATGCGCGTGTGCGCGATGGAGATCGACCCGATGGTGAGCACCGAGTCGCCCCAGGGATCACCGAGGGAGAGCACATCGGTGCCGAGGCGGCGGGTGAGCTCGGTGATGAGCAGGATGTCGACGCCGATCGTGACGATGGCGAGAACGCTGTGGTCGGAGCCGCGGTAGCGCCGCATGACCAGGAACTCGATGGCGGCGCCGACGACGGCGGCGCCCGCGATGCCGACGAGCAGCGCCGGCCAGAAGCCGATGTCGTCGTGGAGGGACGCGGTGACGTAGCCGCCCGCCAGGAGCAGCGAGGCGTGCGCGAAGTTCACGACTTCGGTGGCCCGGAAGATGACGACGAAGCCGAGGGCGATGAGGGCGTAGACGGACCCCATCGAGAGGCCGTTGAGGAGAAGCTCGACGAAGGTGGTCACGAGGTCGCCTCCTCTCCCAGGTAGGCGCGCACGACCGCGGGGTCGTTCTGTACGGCCGCCGGGCTGCCGTCCGCTATGCGCCGGCCGAAGTCAAGTACGGTCACCGCGTCCGCGAGCCGCATCACCACCCCCATGTCGTGTTCCACCAGGACGATCGAGATTCCGAGGCTGTCGCGGACGCCCGCGATGACGGCGGCCGTGCGTTGCCGCTCGTCCGCGGTCATGCCCGCGACGGGCTCGTCGAGAAGGAGCAGCCGGGGCTCCATGCACAAGGCGCGGGCCAGTTCCGCGAGTTTCTGCTGCCCGTACGGCAAGGAGCCCGCAGGAGCGTTGAGTTGGTGCTCGATGCCGACGAACGCCGCTATCTCCCGCACCCGTTCGCGGTGGGTTCGCTCTTCGCGCGCGGCCGACGGGAGCCGGAGTCCCGCGGCGAGGAATCCCGTGCGGGTGAGCCGGTGGCGGCCGAGCATCAGACTGTCGGCGACCGTCGCTCGCGGCGGCAGGGCGAGGTTCTGGAAGATCCGCGCGACGCCGAGGTCGGCGATGCGGTGCGGAGGCATCGTCGTCAGCTCGTGCTCGCCGAAGCGGACGCTGCCGCCGGTGGCGCGGTACACGCCGGACAGGACGTTGAAGCAGGTGGACTTCCCCGCGCCGTTCGGCCCGATGATGGCGTGCACGGTGCCGGGCATGACCGTGAAACTGACGGCGTCGAGCGCGGTGAGGCCCGCGAAGCGCACGGTCAACTCCCGTACTTCCAGGGCGGGTACGTCTTCCTCTCGTGCTGGTGCGTCGGCCTTCGGGTGGTCCTCGGTCATCGTCGGCCCGCCCATCGCCGCAGCACCGGCAGCGCGCTGACGCCGCGTGAGGCGTCGGCCGCGGCGGTCTCGTCGACCACGCCGAGGTAGCGGCGGCGTACCTCGTCGGATGCGGACAGCTCGTCCGCGGGGCCAGCGAGTGCCACTTCGCCCACGTCCAGGACGTACGCACGTGATGCGAGGCGCAGGGCGAGCGCGGCGTTCTGTTCGACGAGGAGGACCGCGGTGCCCTGGGCGTTGATCTCCTGGATGGTGTCGGCGATGCGTGCCGCCATCAACGGGGCGAGGCCCAGGGAGGGTTCGTCCAGGAGCAGCAGCTTCGGTGAGGCCATCAGCGCCCTGGCGACCGCGAGCATCTGCTGCTCGCCGCCGGAGAGGAGCCCGGCCCGCTGGCCCGCGCGCTCGGCGAGCACCGGGAAGAGTTCATGGACACGCTCCAGGGCCCTGGCCTTCGCGGCCCGGCTTCCCGCGGAGCCGAGCGCGCCCGCCCGCAGGTTGTCGGCGACGGTCATCCGGGCGAACACCCTTCTTCCTTCCGGCACTTGGGAGACTCCGGCGGCGACCACCCGGTCCGCGTGCAGTCCGTCGATGCGCCGCCCGCCGAAGTGGATGGAGCCAGTGGTGAGCGCCCCCCGGTGAAAGGCGAGGGTGCGTGAAATGGCGCGCAGGAGCGTCGACTTGCCCGCGCCGTTGCCGCCGAGCACGGCGACGACGGCGCCGTCCGGTACTTCGAGCGACACCTGGCGCAGCGCGCGCACCGGCCCATACCCGACCGACGCGTCCTGTACGACCAGCACAGAACCACCCACCTGGGACCCCCTGTCCTTCGCGTGGCGCTCAGCCCAGCACCGCCGCGCCCGCCCGTCCACGGCCTGTGTCCGAATCGCTGCGGGTGACCAGCGGGACCGGCCACCGGTTGTGCACGGGCACAACACCCCGTGTCAGGGGCCTGCCAGGGGTGGCCGAGCGGTGGCATCCTTCGCAGCACAAAGGCACGGCGGGCGGCGGCGACAGGGGGCGATCCATGAGCGGGCGCAGGCCTCGGACGGGCCACGACTGGAAGGTGCTCGAGGAGGCGTGCGTGGCGCTGAAGCCCCGCATTCCGGAGCTGGTGGACGAACACCTGCGCCAGCTCTTCGAGCACTCTCCGGTGTACGCGCGAGTGCTGCCGTACGACCAGCAGTGGCGGGAGGCGGAGGAGGCGGTGCGCATCGGCATCGAGACGATCTCGGCGCCGCGGGCGTCGCCGCGCCGCGATCTGGAGTACGCGGAGGAGGCCGGCCGGCGCCGGGCCCAGCAGGGCCTTCCGCTCGACCTGGTGGTGCACTCGTACCGCAACGCGGGCTATCTGGTCTGGGACTCGCTGCTCGAAGGCACCGTGGGGCAGGACCCGGAGAAGCTCGCGGTCCTGATGCGGTCGGCGACGATGGTGTGGTCGGCGGTCGACGCGCAGGCGGCGGCCGCGTCCGACGCGTACCGGGCGACGGAGATGGAGCTGCGGCGCCGCACCGACGAGCAGCTGCAGGCGCTGCTGGACGCGCTCCTGGAGGGCCAGTCCGCGCCCGGCCTCGCCTCACGGGTGGCGGCGGGGCTCGATCTGCCGGAGCGCGGGCCGTACGCGGTGGTGGTCCTGCGCGCCGAGCGGCGGGACGGGCGTGCCGCGTTCCACCGGCAGATCCAGCGGGCCGGGTTCCGTTTCGTCTGGCGGATGCGGACGGATCGGGAGGTGGGGGTGGTGGCGCTCGGCGAGGAGGAGGGCCTGGACGAGTTGGCGACCGCGCTGGAGGGGCGGTGCCCCGGGCCAGGCGGCATCAGCCCCGTGGTGGCGGGACTCTCCGAACTGGGCCACGCGCGGCGCCTCGCCGAACTGGCGCTGCGTACGTGCCCGCCGGACGCGACCGGCATCGTACGGCTCGACCAGCGGATGCCGACGGCTCTGGTGGTGAGCCAGCCGGAGCTGGCGGGACGCCTGGTGTCAGACGTGTTCGGCGAGGTGCTCGCCCTTGAACCGGCAGACCGGGCGGTGCTCCTGGAAACGCTGGACGCGTGGCTGCTGTGCGAAGGCTCGGCGGGGCGGGCCGCGGGACGCCTGTACTGCCACCGGAACACGGTGTTCAACCGCTTACGACGCCTGGAGCAACTGACGTCACGATCACTGGCGCGCCCACGGGACCTGATGGAGATGACACTGGCCCTGGACGCGTACCGGCTGGCGCCGGGCTAGAGCGGGGGTCCCTCTTCCCCTGCGGCCTGGGGCACCGCCATCACCGGCTACGCCGAGCTCGTCCTCAAACGCCGGACGGGCTGAAATCCCTCCGCCCATCCGGCCCCGTAAGGGGCGCGAGGAACTGCGCGACAAGCCCCCACCGACCCAAGGCGTACCCAACCACCGTCGGGCCCCGTCAGGGGCGCGGGGAACTGCGCGGCCACCCCCCACCGGCCCGCGGTGTCCCCGTCCCCGCCCCGCCCCGCCCCGCCCAGCCCAGCGCAGCGCCTAGCTCAGGAAGTCCCGGGCGATCCCCTCCGCCACCGTCTCCAGAATCGGCCCCGCCTCAGCAATGCACCGCGCCACATCCGGCTCCACGTCAGTGAGCGCGTACGCCCGCCGGATGCCCGCCTTGCCCAGCGCCTCCGCCGGAAGGGCCAGGCGGCCGCAGACCGCCACCACCTCAACGCCCGCCGCGCGGCCCGCCGCCGCGACACCGGCGGGGGCCTTGCCGTGCAGGGTCTGCTCGTCCAGCGAGCCCTCCCCCGTGATCACCAGCGAGGCCCGCGCAAGCGCCGGCGCGAAGCCGAGGACGTCCAGCATGACCTCGATCCCGGGGCGGAAGCTCGCGCCGAGCCCGACGAGGGCGCCGTAGCCGATGCCACCCGCCGCTCCGGCTCCCGGAGACTCCGCGTACTCCAAGGCGGAGGAGCCCACCGAATCGGAGAGCACCCGCGCAAAGTGCGCGAGGGCCGCGTCCAGCTCGGCGACGTCCTCCGGGGTCGCCCCCTTCTGCGGCCCGTACACCGCCGGAGCGCCCTTCGGTCCGGTCAGCGGGTTGTCCACGTCGCTGGCCAGGACCAGGTCGACCGAGGCGAACCGCTCGTCGAGTTCGGAAAGGTCCGCCGTGGCCAGCGAGGCCAGCGGCCCGCCCCCCGGCGCCACCGGCGCCCCGTCCGCGTCCAGGAAGACCGCGCCGAGCGCGGCCAGCATGCCGGCACCGCCGTCCGTCGTCGCACTGCCTCCGACGCCGAAGACGATGGTCCGCGCCCCCGCGTCGAGCGCGGCGCGCAGCAGCTCCCCGGAGCCGTACGTCGTGGACGTGAGCGGCGCGAAGACGCCCTCGGGCAGCAGCTGGAGGCCCGACGCCTCCGCCATCTCCACCACCGCGGTTCCGTCCCGCAGCGCGTATGCCGCGGTGACCTTGTCGCCGAGCGGCCCCGTCACCCGCACCTCACGGCGCTCGAAACCGGCCGCGACGGCCGCGGCGACCGTGCCGTCGCCGCCGTCGGCCACCGGCAAGGCTTCCACCTCCACCTGCGGAGCGACACGGCGAAGCCCGGCCGTCACCCGCTCCGCGACCTGCACGGCCGTGAGTGAGCCCTTGAACTTGTCCGCGGCGATGAGCACATGCCCCGCCGTCCCAGCAGCGTCCGCCACCTTGCATCCCCTTGCTTTCCGGGCCTTGCTCGCGTCAAGGCAGTCGCGCCGCTGCGACCATAACCGGAGGAGGGGCCGCCTGCCCATGGCCGCCCGCATTTCGGAGGCTCCCCTTCCCTCCTTAAGTCGCCGTAAATCACCACATCGCGGCGCAGCATGATCGCAGAAATGATCGATCAGCGACCTTCGGAAGCCCGGCTCGGATCAGCGGCCCGGATCGGCGCCCGGACGAGAACCAGACAAACGTCTCACGCTCCGCGTCGAACCGGTCACGTAGACCGCGCACAACCGCCCCGAATTCGGTAAACCGGACGCATGACCCCAGCGCATACGGAACTCGCCGAACGTGTCCTCGCCGACCGCGTACTCGGCGGCTGGATCGGGCGGATCGCGGGCAACATGCTCGGCAAACCCATCGAGCGGGGCGACTACTGGACGCGTGAGCGCATCGAGCGCTATCTGCGGCAGGCCGACGCGCTGCCGCTCACCGACTACCTGCCCGAACCCCCTTCCTGGGTCGAGGAGTTCCAGCTGCGGCCCGAGTGGCAGCAGTGCATCCGCGGCAGGGTGCACGGCAGCTGCCGCGACGACGACGTCGACTACGCGATCCTCGGAATGCACCTTCTGGAGACGCACGGGTTCACGTTCAGCACCGAACAGGTCGGCGAGCTGTGGCTGCTGCGCCTCCCCTATCTGCAGACGTTCACCGCGGAGCGCGCCGCGTACCGGAATCTCGTGAACGGGCTCAAGCCGCCGCTCACCGCGACCTACGAGAACTCCTGCCAGGAGTGGATCGGCGCCCTCATCCGCGCCGACATCTTCGGCTGGACCAACCCCGGAGCCCCGCGCCGCGCGGCCGCCCTCGCCCGCCGCGACGCCGTGCTCTCGCACACCGGCAACGGCGTCTACGGGGCGATGTGGGCGGCGGCGCTCGTATCGGCGGCCTTCTCGGCGGCGACGCCGCGCGCCGCGCTCGACGCGGCCTTCGGCGTCATCCCGTCGAGCTGCCGGCTCGCCCGTACGGTGCGCCGGGTCGTCACGCTGCACGAGGCCGGGCTCAGCTGGGAGGAGACGCTGGCCACCACCGAGTCGGAGACCGCCGGGCTCGGCTGGGTCCACGCGGTGCCGAACTCGGCCGTCCTGACCGCCGGACTCCTCTACGGCGACGGCGACTTCACCCGGACCATCGCCCTGACGGTGCGCGGCGGCCTCGACACCGACTCGAACGGCGCGACCGCCGGGTCCTTCGCGGGGGTGCTGTGCGGGGCCAAGGCGATCCCCGCTCAGTGGCAGGAGCCTCTCGAAGACCGGGTGCGCAGTGCGGTGTTCGGTTTCGACGGGGCGCGGATCAGCGAACTCGCGGCACGGACCGTGGAGCTGTCTACCCTTTCCAAATGACCCTTCAGGACTACGCCACGTACATCGCGGGCCTCCCCCGCGTCATCGCCGGGGCCGCCGCGCTCTTCCGGGACTCCGAGGGGCGGGTGCTGCTCGTCGAGCCCAACTACCGCGAGGGGTGGGCGCTGCCCGGCGGCACCGTCGAGTCGGACGGAGGCGAGACACCGCGGCAGGGGGCGCGCCGCGAGACCGCCGAGGAGATCGGTCTTGATGTCGAGCTGGGAGCACTGCTCGCGGTGGACTGGGTGCCGGGTACGGCGCGGCCTCCGCTGGTCGCCTATCTCTACGACGGCGGGGTGCTCGGCGACGACCAGCTGAAGTCGATCAGGCTCCAGGAGGAGGAACTGCTCTCCTGGCGCCTGGTGGCCCGCGAGGACCTTCCGGAGTTCCTCCCCCATGAGCTGGGGCTGCGGGTGCGGGCCGGGCTTGAGGCCCTCGATGCGGGGACGGGGACCGTGGAGCTGGAGAACGGGCTGCGGGCCGGCTGAGGGTGCTGAGGGTTCAGAAGAGTGCGTCCTCGCTGCCCGGGGTCGCGCCCTCGAAGGCCAACAGCCGCTGCTTGCGGTCGAGTCCGCCGCCGTAGCCGGTCAGGGAGCCGCCCGCCCCGATCACCCGGTGGCAGGGGACGATGACCCCGATCGGGTTCTTGCCGTTGGCCAGGCCGACCGCGCGTGAGGCGTTGGGCTTGCCCAGCATGGCCGCGAGCTCGCCGTACGTACGGGTCTCGCCGTACGGGATCAGTTGAAGCTGCTGCCAGACGGTGCGCTGGAACGGCGTGCCGTCGAGGCGCATCGGCAGGTCGAACTCCCTCAACTCCCCCGTGAAGTACGCCTCCAGCTGGCTGATCGTCTCGCCGAACGGGCTCGCGTCGCGGTCGCCGAAGGTCTCCTCGGGTGGGCGGTGGCGCTGCTCCGTCATGTAGAGGCCGCTGAGGACGCCGTCGGTGGCGACGAGGGTCAGGGGGCCGTAGGGACTTTCGATGAGGGTGTGCTGGCGGTGCATGGGGCTTGTCCTCTCGGACCGGCACTCAGGCCGGGATGGCGTTGATGGGGTGGGTGTCGGTGGCCCACAGGTACTGGACCGCGTACGCGCGCCAGGGGCGCCAGGCCGCGGCCCGAGCGGTGAGCGCCGCCGGGGTGTGCGGCAGGCCGAGTTCCTGTGCCGCGCGGCGGATTCCGAGGTCGGTGGGGAGGAAGGCGTCGGGGTCGCCGAGTGCCCGCATCGCGATGACCTCGACCGTCCAGGGGCCGAAGCCGGGCAGTTCGGTGAGCCGGGCGCGGGCCTCCTCCCAGCCGCTCTCCACGCCGAGCCGGAGTGATCCGTCGGCGAGGTGGCGTACGAGCGTGGTCAGGGTGGTGCGGCGGCTGCGCGGCAGCGCGAGTGCCTCGGGGTCGAGCGCGGCCAGGGCTTCCGGCGCCGGGAAGAGGTGGGTGAGGCCGCCCTCGGGGTCGTCGATCGGTTCGCCGTGCGCGGTGACCAGGCGTGCGGCGTGGGTGCGGGCGGCGGCCGTGGAGACCTGCTGGCCGAGTACCGCGCGTACGGCGAACTCCGCCTCGTCGACCGTGCGCGGCACGCGGCGCCCCGGTGCCTTGGCCACGAGGGGCGCGAGCAGCGGGTCGGCGCTCAGCTGGCCGTCCACCGCGACCGGGTCCGCGTCCAGGTCGAGCATGCGGCGGCAGCGGCTGATGGCGATCGTGAGGTCGCGCATGTCGGTGAGGCTGAGGCGGCAGGCGATGTGGTCCGGGGCGGGGGTGAGGGCGACGACTCCGTGGCCGTAGGGGAGGCGGAGAGTGCGGCGGTACGCGCCGTCGCGCCACTCCTCGACACCCGGTACGGCGGTGGCGATGAGGTGGCCGAAGAGGTTGTCGGGGTTGAGCGGGGCACGGAAGGGGAGGCGGAGCGAGAGCGCGCCGGACGCCTTGGTGGGGGCCTTCGGAGCGCGGGCCCGCAGTTCGCCGGGGGCCAGGGCGAAGACTTCGCGGACGGTGTCGTTGAAGGTGCGGATCGAGGAGAAGCCCGCCGCGAAGGCGATTTCCGCCATGGGCAGGGGGGTCGTCTCGATGAGGAGGCGGGCGGTCTGTGCGCGCTGGGCCCTGGCCAGGGCGAGGGGCCCCGCGCCGAGTTCCGCGAGGAGCTGCCGTTCCACTTGGCGGGTGCTGTAGCCGAGGCGGGTTGCGAGGCCGGGTACGCCGTCGCGGTCGACGACCCCGTCCGCTATGAGCCGCATCGCGCGGGCCACGAGGTCGGCGCGCTGATTCCACTCGGGGGAACCCGGGCTGCTGTCCGGCCGGCACCGCTTGCAGGCCCGGAACCCTTCCTGCTGGCAGGCTGCCGCGCTCGGGTAGAAGCTCATGTTCTCGGGCTTCGGGGGGACCACGGGGCAGCTGGGGCGGCAGTAGATGCGGGTGGTGAGCACCGCGGTGTAGAACCACCCGTCGAACCGGGCATCCTTCGACTGCACGGCACGCACGCAGCGCTCGGAGTCGGTGTGCATGCCGGGCGGGGCCGGGGCGGTGACGGTGGCGGTGGTGGTTGCCATGCGTCAAGCATCGGGCATGGGGGGCGGGGGTGGCTGGCGAGAATCCGACATGGAGGTGGCTGCAGGGGGGTGGGCAGGAAAGCTCGTTCGGTCAGACTGGCACCGCAGGGCAATCGGGCGGGTGGGCGGGAAAGGCTTGTTCGTTCAGGCTGGTGCTGCGGGGTAATCGGGCGGGTGGGTGGGAAAGGCTCGTTCGTGCAGGAAAGGCTGCGGGGGAACCGGTACAGCCCCCGCCCCCGCAGCCGCCCAAGGCTCCTCACGCCACCCGAAGCCTCCGCCACACCGCCTTCGCCGCGTTGTGTCCCGACATGCCGTGCACGCCGGGTCCCGGCGGCGTCGCGGACGAGCAGATGAACACGGCCGGGTGCGCGGTGCCGTACGGAAAGAGGGAGATCTTGGGGCGGAGCAGCAGCTGGAGACCGCTGGCGGCGCCGCAGGCGATGTCACCGCCCACGTAGTTGGCGTTGCGGGCGGCCAACTCGGGCGGGCCCGCGGTGGCACGGGCGAGGACGCGGTCACGGAAGCCGGGGGCAAAACGCTCCAGCTGGCGCTCGATCGCGTCGGTGAGGTCGCCGTCCCAGCCGTTCGGCACATGGCCGTACGCCCAGAAGACCTGCTTGCCCGCAGGCGCACGGGACGGATCGACGAGGCTGGGCTGCACGGTGATCAGGAACGGCGGGTCGGGCGCGCGGTTCTCACGGGACGCGGCGTGCAGCGCGGCGCCGATCTCGGCACTGCTGCCCCCGACCTGCACGGTGCCCGCCACCCGGGCCTCCTTCGCCGTCCACGGGACGGGCCCGTCGAGGGCGTAGTCGACCTTGAAGACGCTCGCGCCGTAGCGATAGCGCTCATAGCTGCGCCCCAGGCCGGCGATCCGGGCGAGGGCGGTGGGCGAGGTGTCGAAGATGTATGCGCGCGCCGGCGGCAGGTCGTCGAGCCGCTTGACCTCGTAGTCCGTGTGGACCGCGCCGCCGAGGTCCTTCAGATACGCGGTGAGCGCGTCCGAGATCGACTGTGAGCCGCCTCGGGCGACCGGCCAGCCACGGGCGTGCGCGGCCAGCGCGAAGACCATGCCGACGGCGCCGGTGGCGATCCCGCCGAGCGGTGCGATGACGTGGGCGACGAGCCCGGAGAACAGGGCGCGGGCCCGGTCGTCGCGGAAGCGCCGCATCAGCCAGGTGGAGGGCGGAAGACCGGCGAGGCCGAAGCGCGCGAGGCCCACGGGGTCGCGCGGCAGCGCGGTCGACGGCAGCGCCATGAAGTCCCGCAGGAGGTCGTCCCACTTGCTGACGAAGGGGTCGACGAGCCGTCTGTACGCCCCCGCGTCGCGCGGCCCGAACGAGGCGGCGGTCTCGGCGACGGAGCGGGAGAGGACGGCGGCGCTGCCGTCCGTGAAGGGGTGCGCCATGGGCAGCTTCGGCTGGAGCCAGTCAAGGCCGTACCGGTCGAGGGGCATGGTGCGGAACACGGGCGAGTTGATGCCCAGCGGATGCGCGGCGGAACAGGGGTCGTGCCGGAACCCGGGAAGCGTCAGCTCCTCGGTCCTCGCCCCGCCGCCGACGGTGTCCCTGGCCTCGAACACGGCCACCGAGAAGCCGCGGCGGGCCAGCTCGACGGCAGCGGTCAGACCGTTCGGTCCCGCCCCCACGATGACGGCATCAAGCATCGACGGCACCTTCGGACTCCTTTGTCAGCCGATGGCCTCTGCCGCCCAGGATAGGCCGGGCCACCGACAGCGCCGTGGGCGCGGGTAGCCTCTGACGGGTGACGTACTGGTTCCGCCGCGCTGACGCGGACTCGGACGACTGGTTCGAGACGGGGGACGACGCGGTCCCCGTACGCCAGGCGTCGTTCCGCGGCCCGGAAGGGCCGGCTTCCGTGGCGGCCTCGCGCGACGAACTGGCCTGGGCCCTCGACAAGTTCGAGCCTTCGAGGCTGCGTGGGAACGCGCCCGCCACCACCGCAACACCATGGCACCGGAAACGGCGGCCCGCTCCCCCAAGGGACTCTGCCGCTCGCCCCTGACGACTGGCCGGTCGTCGGCACCGTCACGGAGTTCGAGGTCACCACCGTGCGCTTCAGTCTGGAGACACCGCGCGGTGCCCCGCAGATCAGACTGCGGCCGACAGCAACTCCACCACCCGGTCGACCGTGGCGGCGTCCCGGCCTGCCGTGAACGGCAGGGCGTTCCCGCCCTCGATCCGGAAGGGCTCACCGGCGACGGTCCGATTGCCGCCTCCGGCCTCGGCCACGAGCAGCAGCCCCGCCGCGTGGTCCCACGCCAGCTCCCAGGAGAAGGCGACCGCGTCCAACTCCCCCCTGGCGATGGCCAGATACTCGAGCCCCGCCGAACCGCAGGGCCGCGGCGCGACGCCCTCCACGCGCAGGCCGTGCAGCGCGCGCTTCTGCTCGGGCGTGGTGAAGTCCGGGTGCGAGGTCGCCACCTCGAGGACCTCCCCCGGCGAACCGGCCACCAGCCGCTCTCCGTCGAGCCAGGCGCCCTTGCCGCGCACGGCGACCGCCATCTCGTCGAGCGCCGGGGCGTACGTCCAGGAGGCGAGCACCTCGCCGCGCCACGCCAGCGCGATCAGCATGCAGAATCCGGGGTCGCCGTGCACGAACTGCCGCGTGCCGTCGACCGGGTCGACGATCCACACCGCCGCGTCGGTGCGTATCGCCTCGTACGTCGAGGGGTCCGCGTGCACCGCTTCTTCTCCCACGACCACGGAGCCCGGGAGCAGCGTGGTCAGTGCCGCCGTCAGCTGCTCCTCGGCGAGGCGGTCGGCCACGGTCACGAGGTCGTGCGGGCCGCTCTTCTGGACGACGTCATCCTCGGCGAGCTGCCGGAACCGCGGCATGACCTCGGCCGCGGCAGCCTTGCGGAGGGCTTCTTCGACGTCGGGGACGCCACGTACAAGAAAGTCTTCGATCGCTTCGATCATGCATCCATGAGAGCACGCCCGACTGACAATCCGTACGGCTCGGGAGAAGGGTGCATGGATTCGAGATGAATCCCACGTGACCTGGCCCCTGGGCCTCGCTCTTACCTGCTCCCCGCAGCCTCACCTGCAAGAACAGACCCTCCCGGCCCCAGCGCGGAGGCGCCCGGGGAAATGCCACGGCCACGGAACAGACATAGGGTGCATTTCATGGCGTAACCCCCTCTCCGAAGGCTCCTCATCCGCCGTCCCGCCCCGAAAGGGTCACTCCATGCATCCCTCCCTCAACCCGGCCGCACTGGCCGGGCTGCGCCGGCCGCGCCCCTATCCCGCCGTCACGGTCCTGCTGCCGACCCACCGCAGGGAGCCGGACAACGCCCAGGATCCCGTGCGGCTGCGGAACCTCGTCGCCGAGGCCAAGGAGCACCTGAAGTCCGACCCGGCCGTGGCCAGGGAGCAGCGGATCGACGTGGCCGCGCAGCTGGACCGGGCGATGGCGGAGATCGACCTCGTGCACGCCGAGGACGGGCTCGCCGTCTTCGCCGCGCCCGGGGAGCACCAGGTGTGGTCGCTCGCCAGGACGGTGCCGTCGCGCGTGGTGCTCTCGGACACCTTCCTGACCCGCAACGTCGTCGCGGCCCAGGCCGCCGAGCGCCCGTACTGGGTCCTCGCCGTATCGGCCGACCGCGTCTCGCTGTGGAGCGGCACCCCGGAGCGGGTCGTCGAGCACACGGCGGACGGCTTCCCCCTGACCCGGAGCCTCGACGACCCCGACGCCGAGCGCAAGGAACGGATCGGCGACCTGCCGAGCACCTTCCGCGACGAGCACACCCGCAAGTTCCTGCGCGAGGGGGACCAGGCCGCGGCCCGCGTGCTGCACTCCCATCCGCGCCCCCTGTTCGTGGCCGGGGAGGCCGCCGCGCTCTCCCTCCTCGACGACGTCGGCACGGTCACCAAGGAGGCCACGCGGGTGCCGCACGGCGGCCTCGCGCACGGCCCTGCGGACACGCTCTGGCAGGCGGTACGCCCCTTCCTCGCCACCCGCGAGAAGGACGAACTCGACTCCGTGGTACGTGAGTTGGAATTGGCCCAGGGGCGGCGAAATTACGCCGCCGGGCTCGACGAGGTCTGGCAGAACGTGACGACGGACCGGGTACGCCTCCTCGCCGTGGAGGACACCTACCAGGCGACCGTGCGCGACAACGGCGGTCATCTCGTCCCGGCCGACGGCGACGATCTCGACGCGGTGGACGACGTCGTGGACGACATCGTCGAGCGGGCCCTGGACACCGGCGCGCAGGTCCGCTTCGTACCCGAAGGCACGCTCACCGACCGCGGCCGGATCGCCTGCGCCCTGCGCTACTGACGCCGCCCCCCCCATCGCAGAGGTCAGGGAAAGGACCGCACCGAATGAACCCCATGCCGCCCCGCGGGAAGCGGCGCCCCACGCGCCCCACGCGCCCCGCACACCGCGGGCCCGCGGTGTCCGCCGCCCTCACGCTCGCCGCCACGGTGACGGCCGCCGCGGCCCTCGTCTCGTGCGGCACCGACAGCGACGCCCCGTCGTCAGAGGGCAGCGAAACGGTCAGCGCGCGGCCGACCGCTCCCGATGCGTCGTCCTTCTCGGAGAAGACCGCGTCGCCGCTGAAGTCACAGGCCTCGGAGGCCGCCGAGTCCGCCCGCGCATCGGCCTCCGAGGCACAGGCCTCCGCGTCGAAGCGCGCTGACGAGTTCGAGGCGTCCGTGTCCGCCGACACGGAACGGGCCAATCAGGCCGCCGAGAAGGCCCTGAAGGGCGTCGCTGGGCGGGGCAACGCGATGTCCGACGTCTCCATGACGGGCAAGCCGCGCTCCGAGACGGGCGGTGTGCTCGCCTCCGTGGTGACCTTCACCAACAGGACCGACAAGACGGCGGACTTCGCCGTGCAGGTCGATTTCGTGGACTCCTCGGGCAAGGCCGTGGAGACCCGCTACGTCGGTACGGAGAACCTCGAACCGGGCAAGCGGGCCCAGCGGTACGCCATCAGCCACGAACCCCCGGAGCCGAAGCTCTCCGCGAAGCTGGTCAAGGCCCAGCGGTACTAGCCCTCAGAGCCACTCAGAGCCCCGCAGAGCCGCTCAGAACTCCACGGCGTCGCGGACGAGCGGGCACGTCATGCAGTGCCCGCCGCCGCGGCCGCGCCCGAGTTCGGCGCCGACGATGGTGATGACCTCGACCCCGGCCTTGCGCAGCAGCGTGTTGGTCTGGGTGTTGCGGTCGTAGGTGAAGACCACGCCCGGCTCCAGGGCGACGGCGTTGTTGCCGCTGTCCCACTGCTGCCGCTCGGATGCGTAGATGTCCCCGCCCGTCTCGATGACGCGCAGCTCGGGCAGGCCGAGCGACTTGGCGACCACGTCGACGAACGCACGCGAGCCCTCGTCCGTGATCTCGACGCCCACCGCCTTGTCGCTGGGGCGCAGCGAGAAGGAGTGCACGTCGTCCATGATCTTCGGATAGAGCGTGACGATGTCGCGGTCGGCGAAGGTGAAGACGGTGTCGAGGTGCATCGCGGACCGCAGCTTGGGCATGCCGGCGACGATGACCTGCTCGGCGGCGCCGTTCTTGAACAGCGCGGAGGCGACCTGGGTGATGGCCTGCCGTGAGGTGCGCTCACTCATACCCATCAGGACGACGCCGTTGCCGACCGGCATGATGTCGCCGCCTTCGAACGTCGCCTGGCCCCAGTCGAGTTCAGGGTCGCCCCACCACACCGTGGCGCCGGTGAAGTCGGGGTGGAACCGGTAGACGGCCTTCATCAGGAGCGTCTCGTCGTGCCGGGCCGGCCAGTACAGCGGGTTGAGCGTGACACCTCCGTACAGCCAGCACGTCGTGTCGCGGGTGTAGAGGGTGTTCGGCAGCGGCGGCATCAAGTACTCGCTCACGCCGGTGGATTCGCGCACGAGCGCGAGGTACCCGGAGCGGAACTCCTCCGGCAGATCCGCGGTGGCCAGGCCCCCGATGAGGTACTCGGCGAGCTGCCGGGGCTCCAGCGTCTCCAGGAAGGCGCGGGTGTCGTCGATGAGTCCGAGGCCGACCTCGTTCGCGGTGATCTTCCGGTCCAGGAGCCAGCTTCTGGCCTCGGGGATCGCCATGGTCCGGGCGAGCAGATCGTGCAGTTCGACGACCTCGACGCCGCGCTGCTGCAGCTTGATGACGAAGTCGGCGTGGTCGCGCTGGGCGTTCTCCACCCACATGACGTCGTCGAAGAGCAGGTCGTCGGCGTTGGTGGGGGTCAGCCTGCGGTGCGCGAGTCCGGGCGCGCAGACCAGTACCTTGCGCAGCCTGCCGACCTCGGAGTGGACGCCGAACGTCGGTGCGGCGGGGGTGTCGTGGCTGGTCACGCTGGTCACGGTGCGCCTTTCGGTCGGTGGCAAGGTGGCAACAGGGGTTCAGGAGCTGGTCAGAGGCCTGGGTCAGAGTTCGATCCAGCCCGCCGCGAGAGCGATCACGCCCACGACGGCGCCCGCGATCGAGACGGCGCAGATCACGGCCTCGCGCGGGGAGAACAGGCGCCGGTTCTGTTCCCGTCGCGCCTTGATGAAGAGGAGGGTCGCGGGGGCGTAGAGGATGAAGGACACCAGGACGAACTTGAGCCCGGCGGCGTACAGCAGGAACGCCGTGTACAGCGTGGCGATCACCGCGATCACGAGTTCCTTGCGGGTGCTCTGCCCGGCGACGTCCTCGCGACCGTACCCGAGGGCGATCTTGACGGCGAAGCCGGCCGCGAGCAGGAACGGGATGAGGCTCAGCGCGCTGGTCAGGTCGAGCGCGAAGTTGAACGCGTCGTCGGAGAACATCGTGACGACCAGGACGACCTGGCTCAGCGCCGTGGTCATGAGGAGCGCGGGTACGGGCACGTCCTCGGCGGTGGCCTTCCTCAGGAAGCGGGGCATGTCGTCGTCCTTCGCGGCGACGAAGAGCACTTCCGCGGCCATCAGCGTCCAGGCGAGGTACGCGCCGAGCACGGAGATGATGAGCCCGACGCTGACGAAGACCTTCCCCCAGGTGCCGACGGCCTCCTCCAGGACCCCGGCCATGGAAGGCTGGCGCAGCTCGGCGATCTCCGCCATCGGCATGATCCCGTACGACACGATGGTGACGGAGGCGAAGACGGCGAAGACGCTGAGGAAGCCCAGGATCGTGGCCCGGCCGACGTCCTCGCGGCGCTTGGCGTGCCGGGAGTAGACGCTCGCGCCCTCGACCCCGAGGAAGACGAAGACGGTGGCCAGCATGGTGCCGCGCACCTGGTTGAAGAGCGATCCCGCGTAGTCGGCGCCGCCGAAGTTGTCCGCGAACACGGACGGCTTGAAGAAGAAGAGCGCCAGGATCACGAAGACGAGGATGGGCACGATCTTGGCGACGGTGACGATCCTGTTGATCGCCGCCGCTTCCTTGACCCCGCGCCGGATCAGCAGGAAGAACGCCCACAGGCCGAACGAGGAGAGGACGACGGCGAGCAGGGTGTCGCCGTCGCCGAGGCTCGGCCAGATGGCGCCGACGGTCGACATGATGAGCACCCAGTAGGTGACGTTGCCGACGCACGCGCTGGCCCAGTACCCGAACGCGGAGAAGAAGCCGAGGTACTCGCCGAACCCCGCCTTCGCGTAGGCGTAGACACCGGCGTCGAGATCCGGCCTGCGGACGGCGAGGGCCTGGAAGACGAACGCGAGCATCAGCATGCCCGTACCGGCGATGGCCCAGGCGATCAACGCGCCCGCGACTCCGGTCTCCTGGGCGAACCTCCTGGGCAGCGAGAAGACCCCCGCGCCGACCATCGAGCCGACGACCATCATCGTCAGCGTCGTGAGTGTCAGTTTGACGGCCGGTGACGCGCCGTCGGTGGGTCGGCCGCTCGTCGTCTCAGCGTGGCTCATGGACTCCTCGTCAGCTGCGGGAATCTATCCCTGGTGGGTCGAGTTGTCCTGTTATGAAATCGCAGGCTGACGGTGTTCGCGATTCAGGCAGGCCCGGAGGAAGCACAGTGCACGGTGAGTACAAGGTCCCCGGCGGCAAGCTCGTCGTCGTGGACCTGGAGGTCGAGGACGGCGTGCTGCGGCACGTGCGGGTGGCGGGAGACTTCTTCCTGGAGCCTGACGAGGCGTTCGACGCCTTGAGCCACGCCCTGGAGGGCGCCCCCGCCGACACCGACGCTGCGGGCCTCGCCGCCCGCATCGAGGCGGCGCTCCCCGAGGGCACGGTGATGTACGGGCTCACGGCGGAGGGGGTGGGTGTCGCGGTGCGCCGCGCCCTGGCGCACGCCACCGACTGGACCGACTACGACTGGCAGCTGATCCACGAGGGCCCGCAGTCCCCCGCCCTGCTCATGGCCCTGGACGAGGTGCTCACCGAGGAGGTCGCCGCCGGGCGCCGCCCGCCGACGCTGCGGGTGTGGGAGTGGGAGTCCCCGGCTGTCGTCATCGGCAGCTTCCAGTCGCTGCGCAACGAAGTGGACCTGGCGGGCGCCGAGCGGCACGGCATCGAGGTGGTGCGCCGGATCAGTGGCGGCGGCGCCATGTTCTGCGAGCCGGGCAACGCCATCACGTACTCGCTCTCGGTCCCCGGCTCCCTCGTGCAGGGCCTGTCCTTCGCCGACAGCTACGCCTATCTGGACGACTGGGTGCTCGACGCCCTCGGCGACATGGGCATCAAGGCGTGGTACCAACCGCTCAACGACATCGCCACCGACGCGGGGAAGGTCGCGGGCGCCGCCCAGAAGCGCGTCGCGGGCGGGCACGGCGCCGTGCTGCACCACGTGACGATGTCGTACGACATCGACGCGGAGAAGATGGTCGAGGTGCTCCGCATCGGCCGCGAGAAGCTCTCGGACAAGGGCACGAAGAGCGCGAAGAAGCGCGTGGACCCGCTGCGCCGCCAGACGGGGCTCCCCCGCGAGGCCGTCATCGAGCGGATGCTCGACTCCTTTCGCACGCGGTACGGCCTGATGCCGGGCAAGGCCACGGACGAGGAGATGGCCAGGGCGCGGGACCTCGCCCGGACGAAGTTCAGCTCGCCGGAGTGGACGGCGCGGGTGCCGTAGGCCTGGACGGGTTCGCGTCGTCCTCCGGGCTGCGCTGCCAGGCGGTCGTGCCGATGCGGCCGGTGTTGCCGAGGTCGATCCGGCCCTGCGGCGTCACGGTCCCTGGGCGGGTGCCGGGGGCCGGGGTGACCTTCAGATAGGTGCCGCTGACGGCGGTCGTCGTCGTGTCGGTGACGGTGTTGCGCCAGACGAGCACGGTGTGGGCCGCCTCGCCCCGCTTGAGCGGGACGGGGCGCGGGCCGGGGTCGTCCATCGTGGTGACGGGCTCGGGCCCTTCGAGGATCTGTACGTCGAGGGGTTCGCGGTGCTCGTCGAGGACCCGCAGCTTCGGATAGCCGTTCAGGCGGTAGGTGTCCTTGCCGCAGTTGATCAGGGTCACGGTCATCGCGCGCAGGCCCATGGCGGCGTCGACCATGCCGGCCTCGATGCGGACGCCGGACGCGGGGCAGGAGGGCGAGGGCACGTCAGGTACTGGGTCAGGCCCCGTCACGACGGGGGCCTCCGTCGGCGAGACAGGATCGGCCGAAGCGGACCACCCGTCCCCTTCACTGGACCGACCACCCTCACTGGACCGATCACCCTCAGCAGGCGCCGTACGCCCGGGATCCCTCTCCCGCTCCAACTCCTCCGAGAGCCCGCACCCGGAGGCAAGCAGGACCACGGCGGCGAGGACGGCGACGTGGCTGAACCTGGCGACGCGGCTGAACGGTATGACGGTCACGCGGAGATCATGCCATGGCCAGAGATTTCCCCTTTCTATTCCTATGTGTTCCTAGGGGTGTGTTCCTAGGGAGCCGCGTTGCGGGCCGCGACGAGCCCCGATTCGTAGGCGAAGACGACCAGTTGGGCCCGGTCGCGCGCCCCGAGCTTTGTCATCGCCCGGCTCACATGCGTCTTCGCGGTGAACGGGCTGATCACCATGTGCGTGGCGATCTCCTCGTTCGTCAGTCCGCGCGCGGCCAACGCGGTCACCTCCCGCTCCCGGCGGGTGAGGTTCTCCAGGCCCGGCGCGGTGGCCCGGTCCGGTGGCCGCGAGACGAACTCACCGATCAGCCTGCTGGTCACGGACGGCGAAAGCAGTGAGTCCCCGCGCGCGACGATCTCGATGCCGTGCAGCAGGTCGGCGGGCTCCGTGTCCTTGAGCAGAAACCCGCTGGCCCCGGCACGCAGGGCGTCGAAAACGTACTCGTCGAGTCCGTAATTGGTGAGGATCACGACGCGTACGCCGCTGAGGCGGGGGTCGGCGGCGATCCGACGTGTCGCCTCGATCCCAGTCATCACCGGCATCTGTACGTCTATGAGCGCCACGTCCGGCACGCACTCCCGCACTAGAGCGACGCCACGCTCCCCGTCGGCGGCCTCCCCCACCACCTCGATACCGTCCTCGGCTTCGAGCAGCGCACGGAACCCGGCGCGCATCAACGCCTGGTCGTCGACAAGCACCACCCGGATCATCCGCCCTCCCTGGGCCACCCGGCATCAGCGGTCACCCGCGCCTCCCCGGGCGATCCGCCCTGCCCGGCAAAATCCCCGACGTGCCCCGCAGGCACCTCTGACGCCAATGCCCCGTACTCCAGCGGCAGTTCAGCCCGCACCAGGAATCCGCCCTCGACCCTCGGCCCTGCCCGCAGCGTCCCGCCCAGAGAAGCGACCCGCTCCCGCATCCCCGTGAGCCCGGTCCCCTCCACCGGCGCCTGCCCCGCGTCGGCGACCCCGTCGTCCTCCACCTGCACCCCCAACACCCGCTCCCCGTAGTCGAGTCCGACCGTCACCTTGGCGGAGCCGCCCGCATGGCGTGCCGCATTGGTGAGGCCCTCCTGCACGATCCGATACGCGGCCCGCTCCAGGTCACCGGCCAGGGTCCGCTCCCGGCCCCGCACCGTCAGCTCCACCGCGAGCCCGGCCGCCCGGGCGCGCTCGACGAGCAGCGCCGGGCTCCCCGTCGGCTCGTCCGTGCGCAACACGGTGAGTGTCGACCGCAGTTCACGCATGGCCTCACCGCTCGCCTCCTGGATGGCGAGCAGCGCGGGCGGTATGTCCTCACCCCGCTTGCGGGCGATGTGGACGGCTACGCCCGCCTGGAGCTTGACGATCGAGATGCTGTGCGTCAGCGAGTCGTGCAGTTCGCGCGCGATCCGCAGCCGCTCCTCGCCCGCTCTGCGCAGCGCCGCCTCCTCGCGGGTCCGCTCGGCCTCCAGGGCCCGCTGCTCGGTCTGGCGTAGATACGCCTGCCAGTTCTTGTCGGCGAGACCTGTGACGAGGGCACACAGGAACCAGCCGGCCAGCAGCAGCGTCCGCTGCACGACATCGTCCGAAGCCTCCCCCGCCACCGCGAAGCCCGCGAGGAACACCCCGGCGGCAAGGGCGGCAAGGCCCCGGTGGGACGCCCGCGCGGCCGTGTGCACGGCCGCGACCACCGGAATCGCCGCGACACTGCTCGCTCCCCCGTACAACACCTCGCCGAGCAGGCATGCCGTGGTGACGGCCAGCACGGCGCGCGGCGCTCTCCGATGGACAGCGAGAGCCACCGAACCGGCCCCGATCAGGGCGTAGTCGAAGAGCCCCGCGCCCCCGTCGCCCAGGCCCGCCGCGACCGCGACTATCGCGCCCACAACCACCGCGAGCACCGCGTCACCAACCCACGCCTGCCGCACCCGGCCCCGCACCCGATCGCGCACGCTCATCTGACCCGCCGATCTCCCCGCCCAGTCCGCCGTCATCTCCACCCCACACCCCTCGCAACCCCGCCGCGGCGCATCCCCCGCCGTGTTCAGAACCATAGATGCCGCCACCGACAACCGCGTCACCCCAGCAGACCGCTCTCGCACTACTCCCCGTGCAGTAGTCGCGGACCCGCACAGCCCCGGCGGCGTACGCGCAACTGCCTTCCGTCGGACGACGACCCGAGGCGCCCGGCGCACCGACCATCGGGCCATGGCAACTTTTCGATACACCGATCCCGTACACGCGAAGTCAGCGACCGGCAGGACCGCCGACGCCTATGCGCAGATGGCCGAAGACTTCGGCATCGCGGAGCCCGCGCCGCTCGTCGTCCTCTCCCCCGCGCCCGAACTGTTCACCGCCGCTTGGGCCTTGCTCCGCGAGTCCCTGCTGGTCGGCGGCGACGACGCCTTCGGCAGCGGTGGCACGACCCGCACCGACCGCGAACTGGTCGCCGTGGGCGTCTCGCTCGCCAACCGCTGCCCGTTCTGCGTGAACGCGCACACGATGATGCTGCACGCCACCGGCGACCACCGCGTCGCCGAGCGGGTGCTGCGCGGCGAGCAGCCCGAGGACCCGGCGCAGGCGCGGCTGCTCGCCTGGGGCAAGGCCACCCGGACGCCTCAGGCGCCGGAGCTCGCCTCGCCACCGTTCCCCCGCGCCCACGCCCCGGCCCACATCGGCACCGCGCTCACGTTCCACTTCATCAACCGCGTCGCGTCGTCGCTGATCACCGAGGACATACTGCCCTGCAACGCGCAGCGCTTCCGGGCAGTGCGCTCGCTCGGCGGCCGCACCCTCCAGAAGACGGTGCGCCGCTCCTTCACCCCCGGTGACTCGCTGGCCCTGCTCGACGACCCGCAGCCAGGGCCCTCCTGGGCCTCAGGCACGCCCATCGGTTCCGCCTACGCCGCGCTGCGTGCGGCGGCGGCGAGGGGCGCGGGCCTGCTGGACGAGGCCGATCAGACCCTCGTGCGGGCGACAGTGGCCGCGTGGGACGGCTCGCATCCGCCGCTGTCCTGGGAGGCCCTGCCCGACCGCGCGTCCAGCCCGGGGGCACGCCTCGCTCTGCTCGCCGCGCTCGCTCCGTACCGCATCACCGACGAGGACGTGGCGGCCTGGAAGAAGCCGCCGTTCAGCGACCACTGCCTCGTGCACCTGATCGCGTACGGCGCGTTCACGGCGGTCGACCGCATCGAGAGCGCCCTCGCGGCACACCACTCCGTCCACCACTCGGCCCACCACGCCGCTCCCCACGCCAAGGAGACCTCATGACGACAGAGGCGACGACGCCCCCCAACTCCTCCCAGGCCAAAGCCTGGAACGGCCCCGTGGGCACCCACTGGGCCACCCACCACGAGCGGTACGACACGATGCTGTCCGGCGTGAACGACGCCCTCTTCGAAGCCGCGGCCATCGGCGCGGACGACCGCGTCCTGGACATCGGCTGCGGCGCGGGGGCCACCACCCGCATCGCGGCCCGCCGCGCCGTGCACGGCCATGCGGTAGGGGTCGACATCTCGGCGCCGCTCCTCGACCGCGCCCGTGCGAGCACGGCGTCCGATGGCATCACGAACGTGGCGTACGAACAGGCAGACGCCCAGATCCACCCCTTCCCCACGGCCGGGTACGACGTGGCGATCAGCCGCGGCGGGGTGATGTTCTTCGCCGACCACGCCACCGCCTTCACGAACATCGCCCGCGCGCTGCGCCCCGGCGGGCGGCTGGTGTTCGTCTGTCCGCAGTCCGTCGACCAGGAGACCGAGGAGTCCCGCACGCTCGGCCTCTTCGCCAAGCTCCTCGCGCGGGAGGATGGCCCCGAGGAGAGCCCGGAGTACGCATCGCCCGAGGCCGCGGCCGACGCCACCGCGGCACGCACCGCGATGGCCTCGCTCTCGGACCCGGCCCGCATCCATGAGGTCCTCACCGTCTTCGAGGACGTGACGGTGACTCCCGTGCCGGTGGAGGCGGTCTGGGGCCGGACTCCGGCGGACGCCGTCGACTTCATCCTGTCGCGCACTCCGGGCCGGACGGTCACCGCTGCGACGCGGGCCGCCCTGGAGGAGGCGTTCCGGCCGCACGCGACGGAGTACGGCGTGCGGATGCGGGCGGGGGTGTGGCTGGTGACGGCGGTGCGCCCGGCCTAGGCACCTCCGGGCACCTCCAGGCACCTCCAAGCCCCGCTAGGCCACTGGTCGGCCTCCCCCGGACCCCCCGCCCCGCCACACCGCCATCAGCCCCACGTAGACGACCAGCGCCGAAGCGAGGCCGATCGCCCACCCGTAGTCCGCGAGCGGCTTCAGCACGGGGATCAGACCGTCCTCGGGGAACGGCCCCTTCCCCGGCGCCGAGTGCGAGCCGCCCACGGCGAGCACACCGCCGACCGCGAAGGCCGCGACGGCCCGCAGATTCCACCCGGCCGTGTACCAGTAACGCCCTTCGGGGCGGTACAGATCGGCGAGGTCGAGGACCGTCCGGCGCACCACCCAGTAGTCGGCGATCAGGATTCCCGCGACCGTGCCGAGCAGCCCGCCCACGACGCCGAGCCACACGAAGATGTAGAGCTCGGGAGTCTCGATCAGCCGCCACGGGAAGATGACCACGCCAACGACCCCGGTGATCAGCGCGCCCGTACGGAAGTTGATGAACTTCGGGGCGAGGTTCGCGAGGTCGTACGCGGGTGAGACCACGTTGGCCGCGATGTTCACGGAGACCGTGGCGACCAGGACGGTCACCAGGGCGAAAAGAAGCCCGAAGACGTTGTCGGCCTTGGCGGCCAGGTCGACGGGCTCCCAGATCGGCTCCCCGTACACCGCTTGCGAACCGGAGGTGACCAGAACGGACAGGAGTGCGAACGCGGTCATGGTGGTCGGAAGCCCGAGCGTCTGTCCCCACACCTGCGCCCGCTGCCCCTTCCCGAACCGCGTGAAGTCGGGGATGTTCAGGGAGAGCGTGGACCAGAAGCCGATCATGCCCATCAGCGCGGGGAAGAACACCGGCCAGAAGTCGCCGCCCCAGCCCAGCGTGGACGGCTGGTCGAGCAGTGGACCGAAGCCGCCCGCCTTGTCGGCGATCCATACGAGCAGCACGACGGCGCCGACGAGCACAAAGGGCGCCGCCCAGTTCTCGAAGCGCCGCAGCGCCTCCATACCCCGGTAGATGATGGCCAGTTGGAGAGCCCAGAAGAGGACGAAGCAGAGCCACAGCGGCCAGGGGTAACCGCCGATCCGGGACTCGTCGCTCCACGCCCCGTCGAAGACCTGGTTGAGCAGGACGTAGATCCCCTGGCCGCCGATCCAGGTCTGGATGCCGAACCAGCCGCAGGCCACGGCCGCCCTGATCAGTGCGGGCAGGTTCGCGCCGCGCAGGCCGAAGGAGGCGCGGGCCAGGACGGGGAACGGAATGCCGTACTTCGGGCCCGCGTGACCCGTCAGAAGCATAGGGAGGAGCACGATCACATTGGCCGCCGCGATGGTGAAGACGGCCTGGCGCCAGTCCATGCCGAGCGCGACCAGGCCCGAAGCGAGCGTCCAGGAGGGGATGTTGTGGGCCATGCCGACCCACAGGGCGGCGAAGTTGTAGGTGCTCCAGTGGCGTTCGGCGAGGGGGATGGGCTTGAGGTCGTCGTTGGCGAAGCGGCTGTGCTCCGGAAAGGCACCGGGGCGCAGTTCGACGCGGCCGTCGTCGGCGACGGTCTGGGATGTGGCGCCGGGTTCCGCGGCGGCCGGCCCCGTGGGGACGGTGCCGGTCACGAGGCTGGCGGATCGGTCTGCGGCACACGTCCGAAATCCATGCCCAGGCTCCTTACTCGGGTCGACGCGGGTCAACTCAGCAAGTTTCCCCGAGCGGCGGCGCCGACAATCCTGCTCCCGTCCCGCGGGGCCGCGTGCGTCAGTCCGTCGTCCAGGGGCGGAGCTTCTCGGGATTGCGTACCGCCCAGAAGTGCGTGATCCGGTCGTCCGCGATGTCGAAGGCCAGTACCGCCGTGGTGACGCCGTCGTGCTGGACCACCAGGCCTGGCTGACCGTTGACCGTGCGCTCCAGGATCGTCTGGTCGGGCGCCTTGCCGGCGACGGAGACCAGGTAGCGCGCGATCTCCTCGCCTCCCGTGATGGGGTGGAGCGCGGCGTTGACCAGTCCCCCGCCGTCGGCGAGTGCCGTGGCGTCGGGGTCGAGGAGGCCGATGAGCGCGGCGATGTCCCGGGCTTCCCAGGCCTGCTTGAACTCCCTGACGACGGCGGCGCGCCGGGTCGCCGTCGTCGCGGGCGCGTGCGAGACGCGCATGCGGCGGCGCGCGGACGAGGCCAGTTGACGGCACGCCGCCGGGGTCCGGCCGACGATCTCGGCCACCTCCGCGAAGGAGTAGCGGAAGACGTCGTGCAGGATGAACGCGACGCGCTCGGCCGGGGTCATCGATTCGAGCACGACGAGGAAGGCCATGTTGACCGACTCGTCGAGAGTGACCCGGTCGGCCGGATCGACGGTCGCGCCGCCCGACCGCCCGTCGGTCCACTCCATGCGATCGGGCAGCGGCTCCGGGATCCATTCACCCACGTACCTCTCGCGCCGGGCCCGCGCCGAGCGGAGCTGGTCGAGGCAGATGCGGCCCGCGACCTTCGTCAGCCAGGCACCGGGGGATTCGATGGCCTTCTGCTGCTGCGGGGACATGACGTACCAGCGGACGTAGGCCTCCTGCACGACGTCCTCGGCGTCGGCCAGGGAGCCGAGAAGCCGGTACGCGAGATTGATCAGCTGACGCCGCTCGCTCATGAGCGCGCTCAGGCTCGGGTCGAGCCAGCTGTCTCCGGGTTCGTACTGGGACCTCATGGTGTCGCCGCTCCCTCTGCCGCATCTGTCGTTCCCCGTACGACGAGACAGCTCCTCGGAATGTGACCTCGGCCCCCATCCAGCTCGGAACTCGGCGTCCCCCGGCACCTTTCGAGAAGTCCGCCTGACATTTCGAGAGGCTGTCTCGTCGGTGCTGCAGGGACGAACACGATCCCACCGACAGCCGGTCCGTCCGTGGGACGGACCGGCCAAGCAGCAAGGAGATCACCATGCAAGCCCGTTTCGACTTCCTCGCCAACCCGGTCTCGGCCAGTTCCGTCAAGCACCTCACCGCCGCGGGCAGGGCGCTCGCGGAGTCGGCCTTGCCGGCCGCGACGCGGGAACTGGTCGCGCTCCGCTCCAGCCAGATCAACGGATGCGGTTTCTGCGTCGACATACACACCAAGGAGGCCACGCACGCCGGGGAGTCCCAGGTGCGCCTCCACCTGGTCGCCACCTGGCGCGAGGCCACGGTGTTCACCGACGCCGAACGGGCCGCCCTGGAGCTGGCGGAGGAGGGCACCCGGATCGCGGACACGGCCGGCGGCGTCCCGGACGAGGTGTGGGCGAACGCCGCCAAGCACTACGACGAGGAGCAGCTCGCCGCCCTGGTGTCGATCATCGCCATCATCAACGCCTTCAACCGCCTGAACGTCCTCACCCAGCGGCCCGCGGGCGACTACCAGGTCGGCCAGTTCGGATAGCCGCGATTCACCACCCCCGGGCGGTCCCGGCCTCAGTGGCCGGGGCCGCCGCCCGCCCCGCGCCATCGACTCAGTCGACGAGGCGCTCCCCTTCCCCCCTCTCCAGGAGTGATCACCATGCCGACCACCCTCAGCCTCGGCCAGCTGACCGGCGCCTACATCATCGACACCGCCCACACGCGGATCGGCTTCGTCGCCCGGCACACCATGTCCACCAAGGTGCGCGGGGAGTTCGAGGAGTACGAGGGGAGCGCGTACCTCTCCGGCGACCAGCCGTCGAAGTCCAGAGCGCACCTCTCGATCAAGGCGAAGAGTCTTCGGACCCACCACGAGCAGCGCGACGAGCAGCTGCGCAGCACGTTCCTGGAGACGGACAATCACCCCGCCATCACCTTCGGCTCGACCGAGGTGGAGCAGGTCGACGCGACCAACTTCAAGGTCACCGGCGACCTGACCATCCGTGGCGTGACCAAACCGGTCACGATCGACGTCGAGTTGACCGCTGCCGAGCTGGACTCACAGGGCGATCTCAGGGTCGGCTTCCTGGGCAGCGTCACGGTCAACCGCAAGGACTGGGGCGTGAACTGGAACGCAGCGACCTCGGTTCTCGTGAGCCCGAAGGTGACGCTGGAGTTCGACGTCATCGCGGTCCGGCAGCCATGACAATCCCCGGGGCACCCACGGAGAGGAACCTGATGACGACGACAGTGCGCGTCGTGACATTGAACGTATGGAACAGCCGCGGCGACGCGGTCGCGCGGGAGTCGCTGATCAACGCCGAGCTGCGGCGGCTCGCACCGGATCTCGTCGCCTTCCAGGAGGTCCTGCCGGACCAGTTGCCCGGCCTGATCGAGGGGACGGGGCTGCACGGCACCCATCAGTCGCAGACCGGCGCGACGGTTCCGCCCTACGCCGATCGGTACGGCGGGACGGCGATCGCGACGCGGTGGCCGCACCGCATCGTCGAAGTCCTGGATCAGCGCGGAGCGGACGCACCCGACGTCCCGTGGCTCACGCCGGCCGCCCTGGTGCCGCTGCCCGGCCTCGATGACGTCCTGTTCATCGCGCCCACGACGTCGTTCCGGCTCGACGCGGAAGCTCAACGGGAGCGCCAGGTCCTTGCCTTGACCGATCTGGACGCCCGGCACCGCACGGCCCTGCCCACGATCATGGCCGGTGACTTCAACGCGGAACCCGGCTCCGCGGGCATCCGCTATCTGACCGGTCGGCAATCGCTCTCGGGTCGCGGCACCCACTACCACGACGCCTGGGAAGTCGCGGGCTCCGGCCCCGGACACACGTGGACCGCCGACAACCCCCACGCGACCGAGGACATCGAACTCCTGGTGCGTCAGCCCGGTCACCGCCGCAGGATCGACTACGTCTTCGTCGGCTCACCGCACGCGCACCCCCATGCCTTCGCTCGCGTGCGGAGTGCCGACCTCGCCTTCGACAAGCCGGTCGACGGCCTATGGGCCAGTGATCATTACGGGGTCGTCGCCGACCTGGAGGTGGGACTGCTCACGACAGGGCGGGGATGACCGTGGCGCCGTAGCCGTCGATGACGCCTTCGCGGGCGTCATGCATCGCGTACAGCGCGAACTGATCGACGCCGAGCCGCTTCAACTCCTTCAGTTTGGCGATGTGTTGTTGCGCCGTGCCGATGACGCAGAAGCGGTCCACGATGTCGTCGGGGACGAAGGCCGTGTCGGGGTTGTCGGCGCGGCCGTGGTGGGAGTAGTCGTAGCCCTCCCGGGCCTTGATGTACTCGGTGAGGGCCTCGGGGACCAGGTCCGAGTGTTCGCCGTACTTCGCCACCAGGTCGGCCACGTGGTTGCCGACCATCCCGCCGAACCAGCGGCACTGCTCACGGGCGTGGGCCAGCGCGGCGGGCGAGTCGTCCTCCGTCAGATAGGCGGGGGCCGCGACACAGATCGTGACCGAGGACGGGTCGCGGCCCGCCGCCGCGGCGGCGTCGCGGACCGCCTTCACCATCGACTCCGTCAGATACGGGTCGGCCAGCTGGAGGATGAAGCCGTCCGCCTCCTCACCCGCCATCTTCAGCGCCTTGGGCCCGTACGCGGCCATCCACACCGGGAGCCCGGCGTCCGGCCCGATCCAGGGGAAGCGGATCGTCGTGCCGCCCAGGTCCGCCTCCTCGCCCGAGGCCAGCGCACGGATGACCTTCATCGCCTCGCTGATCCGGGCGAGGGTGTTCGGGGTGCGGCCCGCCACCCGCATCGCGCTGTCGCCGCGGCCGATGCCGCAGACGGTGCGGTTGCCGAACATGTCGTTGAGCGTGGCGAACGTGGAGGCCGTCACCTCCCAGGTGCGGGTGCCCGGGTTGGTGACCATCGGGCCGACGATCAGCCGGTCCGTGTTCGCCAGGATCTGGCTGTAGATGACGAAGGGTTCCTGCCACAGCACGGCGGAGTCGAAGGTCCAGCCGTAGCGGAATCCGCCCCGCTCGGCGCGTTTCATGAGGCTGATGACCTGGCCGGCCGGTGGATCGGTCTGCAGGACGAGTCCGAAATCCATGGTGCGTCGCCTCTCCTAGCCGAGGTACTGGGTGGTGCCGCGCGGGACGTACGAGCCGTGCCCGGCGTGGCCTGTGAACTTCCGCTGGTCGATGATCACTTCACCGCGGGAGAGGACCGTCTCCACCTGACCCATGACGTGCTTGCCCTCGTACGCGGAGTAGTCCACGTTCATGTGGTGCGTGTCCGCCGACATGACCTGCTCGGCGGCCGGGTCGTAGATGACGACGTCCGCGTCCGCGCCCGGCGCGATGGTGCCCTTCTTGCCGTACAGGCCGAACATCCTGGCCGGGCTCGCGCAGGCGATCTCGATCCAGCGGCGGCGGCCGATGTGCCCGTCCACCACTGCCTGGTGGAGGAGATCCATGCGGTTCTCGACGCCCGGAAGGCCGTTCGGGATCTTGGAGAAGTCCCCGCGTCCCAGCTCCTTCTGCCCCACGAAACAGAACGGGCAGTGGTCCGTGGAGACCACCTGGAGGTCGTTCGTGCGCAGGCCGCGCCAGAGGGCGGCCTGGTGCTCGCGCGGTCGCAGCGGCGTCGAGCAGACGTACTTGGAGCCCTCGAAGCCGGGCTCCGCGAGATTGTCCGTGGAGAGGAAGAGATACTGAGGGCAGGTCTCCCCGAACACCGGCAGGCCCTCGTCACGGGCCCTGGCCAGTTCGGCCACCGCCTCCTGCGCCGACACGTGCACCACGTACACGGGCGCACCGGCCACCTGGGCGAGCTTGATCACCCGGTGCGTCGCCTCCGCCTCCAGGAGCGACTTGCGGACCTCTCCGTGATAGCGCGGGTCCGTCTCACCGCGCGCGAGGGCCTGCTCCACCAGGACATCGATGGCGAGGCCGTTCTCCGCGTGCGTCATGATCAGCCCGCCGTTGGTGGCGGCCCGCTGCATCGCCCGCAGGATCTGGCCGTCGTCGCTGAAGAAGACTCCGGGGTACGCGGTGAAGAGCTTGAAGGAGCTGACCCCTTCCTCGATCAGGTGGTCCATCTCCTTCAGGGTCCTCTCGTTGACGTCCGAGAGGATCATGTGGAAGCCGTAGTCGATCGCGCACTTGCCGTCCGCCTTCGCGTACCAGGCGTCGAGGCCCGCGCGCAGCGCCTGGCCCTTGGTCTGCACGGCGAAGTCCACGATGGTGGTGGTGCCGCCCCAGGCCGCGGCCCGGGTGCCGGTCTCGAAGTCGTCCGACGAGAACGTGCCGCCGAACGGGAAGTCCATGTGCGTATGCGCGTCGACTCCCCCCGGGATCACGTACTTGTGGGAGGCGTCGATGACGCGGTCCGCGGTCCAGGCCTCGGCGGCGCCCGAGCCGTGTGCGGCGAGCGCGACGATCCTGCCGTCCTCTATCAGCACGTCGGCGTGGGTCTCTTCGGCGGCGGTGATGACGAGTCCGCCGCGGATCAGGGTGCGGGTACTCATGGTGGGGCGCTCCCTTTCATGCTCGTACGTTCGTGCGCGCGGGTACCTGAACAGGCACCTGGGCAGGTGCGTGAACTAGACGCTCCGCAAGGCCTGTTCGAGGATCGCCGCCCCTTCCTCCGCCTCCGTCACGGTCAGCGAGAGCGGCGGGGCGACGCGCAGGACGCTGGTGTCGTGGCCGCCGCCCTTGCCGATGAGGAGTCCGCCTTCGCGGGCCGCTTCGAGCACGGCGGCCGCCGCCTGCGGATCTGCCTCGCCCGTCCCGGGGTTGACGAGCTCGATGCCGATCATGAGGCCACGGCCGCGCACTTCGCGTACGACAGGCAGCTGGGCGCAGATGGCGCGCAGCCGCTCGATGAGCAGACCGCCGACGCGCCGCGCGTTGCCCTGGAGGTCGTGTTCCAGGAGATACGTGAGGTTCGCGAGGCCTGCCGCCATGGTGACCGGCGAGCCGCCGAACGTCGAAATGGAGTTGGAGTCAAGGGAGTTCATGACCTCGGCGCTCGCGACGACACCACCGATGGACATGCCGTTGCCGATGCCCTTGGCGAAGGTCAGGATGTCCGGCGGGCCGCTCGCGGCGTGCGCCTGCCAGCCCCAGAAGTGCTCGCCGGTACGCCCCCAGCCGGTCTGCACCTCGTCCGAGATCCACAGGACGCCGTGCTCCCAGAGGACTTCGCGGAAGGCGGCGTAGAGCCCGTCCGGTGGCGAGGTGAAGCCGCCGACCCCCTGGATGGGCTCGGCGATCAGCGCCGCCACTCCCCCGCGTGCCTGCCCGAGCATGTCCTTCAGGTCGGCGACGCAGGCCTCGATGAACTCGGCGTCGCTCAGAGCGGCGTACGGCCCGCGGCTGCGGACGCCGCCGTGGACGTACAGCGTCTGGAGCGGCGAGAGGCTGGTCGGCGACCATGAGTTGTTGCCGGTGATGCCGACGGCCGTGAAGGAGCGGCCGTGGTAGCTGTTGCGCATCGCCAGGATCTGGTTCGAGCGGCGGTGCGCGGTGGCCAGGAGCAGGGCGGTGTCGTTGGCTTCGGTCCCCGACGTGGTGAAGAAGACGCGGGCGTCCGGGATGCCGGAGAGGCCCGCGACGCGCTCGGCGAGGTCGATCATCGGCCGGTTGAGGTAGAGCGTGGAGGAGTGGATGATCCGCCCGGCCTGCTCGCTGACCGCCTTGGTGACCTCGGGCAGCGCGTGGGCGGTCATGGTGGTGAGGATGCCGCCGAAGAAGTCGAGGTACTGCTTGCCGTCCGCGTCCCAGACGTGACGGCCCTCGCCGTGGGTGATCTCCAGCGGGTCGGCGTAGTAGAGCGCGAGCCACTCGGGCATGACGGCCCGGTGGCGGGTGTGGAGGTCCTTCACGGCTGTACCAGCCCTTCGTACGCGTCGGGGCGGCGGTCACGGTAGAACGCCCACTGCTGGCGTACTTCCTCGATCAGGCCCAAGTCCAGGTCTCTGACGACGAGTTCCTCGGCCTTGTCGCTCGCGGTCTCGCCGACGAACTGTCCGCGCGGGTCGACGAAGTACGACGTTCCGTAGAAGTCGTTGTCGCCGTACTCCTCGACGCCCACGCGGTTGATCGCGGCGATGAAGTACTCGTTGGCGACGGCCGCGGCGGGCTGCTCCAGCTGCCAGAGGTGGGCGGAGAGGCCGCGGGATGTGGCGGAGGGGTTGTAGACGATCTGGGCGCCGTTCAGGCCGAGCTGGCGCCAGCCCTCCGGGAAGTGGCGGTCGTAGCAGATGTAGACGCCGACCTTGCCGACCGAGGTGTCGAAGACGGGCCAGCCCGCGTTCCCCGGCTTGAAGTAGTACTTCTCCCAGAAGCCCTTGACCTGGGGGATGTGGTGCTTGCGGTACTTCCCCAGATACGTGCCGTCGGAGTCGATCACGGCGGCGGTGTTGAAGTAGAACCCGGACTGCTCGACCTCGAAGACCGGAACGACGACGACCATGCCGGTCTCGCGGGCGAGTTCCTTCATCCGCGTGACGGTGGGACCGTCCGGCACGGATTCGGCCCACCGGTAGTGCTCGGGCTCCTGAACCTGGCAGAAGTAGGGGGCGTTGAACACCTCCTGGAAGCCGATGATCTTCGCACCCTGGCGGGCCGCCTCGCGGGCGTGCTCCTCGTGCTTGGCAATCATGGATTCGGTGTCGCCTGTCCAGGTTGCCTGGACCAGTGCGGCGCGTACGACGTTGGCCATGAGCTGCTCCTTCGACGGGACGTCAGAGAGCTTCTACGCCCGTAGACTTGATGCGTAGACAGGAAAACGTAAGCCTCCCCGACGGGCTGGGCAAGACCATCGCCGTTAACCGGCAGAGTCGATCATGTTTCGCACCCAAGCGGGCGAGAAGCGGCGCGGAACGGGCAGATGGAACAGGTGCGTCAGGCGCTTCAGGCAGGTGCTTCAGTCAGGTGCTTCAGGCGTTGAATCCGGCAACGCGCAGCGCGTGCACGAGATCCCAGTGGCGCTCGTCCGACACCCCCTGGGCCGCCTGGAGGAGCAGCGGGATGAGGCGGTACGGATCGGTGTGCGCGCAGCCTGCCGTGTCCTCGGGGGTGCGTACGCGGATGTAGGCGTCCAGCAGGGCGCGGGCCTCGCGCTCGCGGCCCGCGTCGATCAGCGCGAGCACGGCCTCGGCGATCTCCGGGGCGGGCCGGGAGACACCCTGCCGCAGCAGCTTGCGGCAGTCCTCGGCGCGGCCTGCTCCGGCGAGGGCGTCGGCGAGCGCGACGAGCCGGTCGGGCGGCAGGGACGCGGCCTCCCAGAGCAGCGTCGACCAGTCGGCGCCGAGGCCCGCGCGGTGCAGCTCACCGGCGAACAGGGGCAGCCGAGGCGCGGGCCAGCCCGCCGCCTCGACGAGTACGCCGTGCGCCTCGCCGCTGCGACCCTCACCACGGAGCTTGATGAGCGCGGCGACGGCTTCGGCGGTGGCCCTCCCGGCATCGCGGTCAGGCCCGGCGGCGTCACGGCGTCCGCCTTCATCGGCACCGCCCGGCCCCTCGGCGGCGTGCGCGAACCGCGCGCCGCGGGGTCTGTTCGGGGCGGGCGGCTGCGCGGCTGTCTCCGGTACGGCGACGGCACCGGCCGCGGCTGCGTCGGCGCCCCCTTCGTCGTCCGGCCCGACGAACCCCGCGAAACGGGCGCCGCGGGGGCGACGTGTGCGGCGGGACGCGTCGCGCGACTTGCGGCCCTGCTTCGGGACCCGGGGCGCTTCGGGGTCCGAGCCCGGTTGCGACGCGGGGTCGGCCGACAGGGTGCGGGCGTCGTGAGCCGGGGCGCTCTGGTCGGTCAGGGGTGTGCCGAACTCCGGGGCGGGGGTGCCGTGATCTCGGGCAAGGGCGCCGAACTCCGGGGCGTGGTCGCCGTGGCCGGGGGCGCGGGCACCGAACTCCGGGGCAGGGGCGCTGAGTTCCTGCGAACCGGCGTCGACGCCACCCGCCGCGGCTCCGAACCCGTCCGCGGCAGCAGCCCGGAAGCCATCCCTGGCCGAAGGCCCGAAGCCGTCCTCAGCCCGAAGCCCGAAGCCGCCCCCGCCCGAAGGCCCGAAGCCGTCCTCAGCCCGAGCCCCGAAGGCGTTCTGCCCCTGCTCCCCGAAGTCGTCGGAGTCGGAGTCAAAGCCCGAGCCGAAGCCCGGGCGGGGGCCTGAGCCGAAGCCCGAGCCGGGGCCAGAGTCAAAGCCGGAGCCGAGGCCGGCACCAGAACCGAAGTCGTCGCCGTAGCCGGAGCCAGAGTCGAAGCCCGCGCCGGGGCCTGAGCCGTAGCCAGGGCCGGGGCCAGAGCCGGAGCCGCGACCGGAACCGGAACCGGAACCGAAGCCGGGACCGGAACCGGAGTCGTCGCCGGAGCCGGAGCCGGAGTCGTAGCCGTAGGGGCCCGAGCCCGAGTCGTCGAGCTCCTCAGCCCCGAAAGCCGCCGTCGGCCTCCCCCTGAAACCGCCCGGCGCCCGAGCGTCAGAGCCACCGGCCGCCGCTCCGTCCTCGAAGTCGTCCACCACCACGGCCGCGAAGTCGTCCGCCACCGGAGTCCCGAGGTCGACCCACTGCGGGCGATCCGCCCGGTCCAACCGCTCGATGCGCTCCCGGAGTTCCGCGCACCGCGCAGACGCCCGCTCGTGGTCGTCGCGGACCCAGGCCAGATCGCGGTTGAGCCGCTCCACCTCGTCCGGCGTGGCCGCGGCGGCGAGCGAGCGGCCGAACTCCGCCTGCCGTTCCACGGCGAACCGCTGCTCGGTGAGCATCATGTCGAGCCGCTCGCCGAGCAGCCCACGCCCCCCGGGCCGCGCGTCGTACGCCGCCAGCGAGGCCTCGTGCAGCACCCGCGCCCGCTCCGTCTCGCGCTCGGCGGCCCGCGCGCCGTACCCAGCGGCCAGATCGTGCAGCAGTGCCTCCACCACGTCCCAGGGGGGCACTTCCGAGCCATCCAGGCAGGCCCGCATCCCCTCGGGGTCACGGGACCAGAACACGCCGCACCACCCGGCGCCCGGATCGAGCCGCGCCAGGAGGTCCCTCAGGTACCTCGCGAACTCCCGGACCTGATCTGGGAGTTGTCCTACTGCCATCCGAGCCAGCACCGCCCCATGGAGCCTGGAGTCTTCCGGTGCGGAAGATAACACCAGTCGTGTTACGGGACGACTACACGCAGTTTTCCGGCCGCACCACAGCGCCTCACACGCCGCCGTCCACGCTGTGAGCGAGAACCGAGGCGCAGAGCTTCCGCAGCCCCGAGTGCAGTTGCCCGGGGCTCGCGCCCTGGCTGGTCACGTGCTCGACCAGGTCGCTGCGGACGGCGGCGAGCAGGGCGTGCGCGAGGTAGTCGGCGTCCTCGCGTCCGTGTACGCCGGACAGCATCCCGGCGACTTCGGAGTGCCAGAGGTCGTAGGCCGGGTTGAGGTAGGGGCTTCCGGTGCCCGCCCGCTCCAGGGCCAGCATCAGCGCGCGCTGTTTCAACTTGAGGTCGAGGAGCGCGGCCATGAGTGCGGGCAGCCGCTCGGCGACCGGCGCGCCCGGGCCCAACGGCGGCGGCCCGTCGGTTACTTGGTCGCGCAGCTGCTGCGTCTCCTCGACGACCAGCGCCCTGACCAGGCCGATGCGATCGGAGAAGTGCCGGAAGACCGTGCCTTTGCCGGCTCCGGCGGCCTGGGCGATGTCGGCCATCTTGACGCTGTCGGGGTCATCGGCGTCCTTGAACAGCCGGGCGGCGGCGGCCAGCAGTGCGGCCCTGTTGCGGACGGAGTCGGCTCTCTCCTTGCGGGCGGTGATGGTTCCTCCTCGGTGAGCGGGACGAGCGGACCCCAGCATAAGTCGACCCGAGGTCCGGTACTTGTAAACGGACCCAGGGTCAGGTTAACGTCGCCACCATGACGACGACACACCCCGCCCCATCGGCACACCCGTCGGCGACCGACGTGTTCACCCACTCCCTCGACCTCCTGCTCGCCAAGGACATCGACGGCTGGGTCGCCCTCTGGGCACCGGACGGAGTCTTCGAGTTCCCCTTCGCGCTCCCCGGAGCCCCGCACCGGCTCGTCGGCCGTGACGCCGTGCGCGGATACATGGCCGACTACCCCGACCACATCGACCTGAGGAGCTTCGAGGACCTGACCGTCCACCGCACCGAAGACCCCGAGACCATCGTCGTGGAGCTGCGCGGCACCGGCAGGGCGGTCGCCACCGGGCGCCCCTTCGACATGCCGTACATCCAGGTCGTCACCGTCCACGAGGGCCGGATCACCCGCTTCCGCGACTACTGGAACGGCGCACTGGCGGCTGACGCCTTTGACGGGGAGATCCCCGTGGGCGGCCCCCGCACAGGAAACGCCCCCGTGGGAAACACCCTCGCGGGAGACGCCCGATGAGTGCGCGCCCCACCGGCCTCCTCGTCACCGGCGGCACCGGAACCACCGGCAGCCGCATCACCGCCACCCTCGCCGACCGAGGCCTGCCTGTCCGCGCGGGCAGCCGCCGCCCGGCCCCCGGGACCCGGCAGGTCCGCTTCGACTGGGCCGACCCCGCCACCCACGGGCCGGCGCTCGACGGCGTCGGCGCCGTCTACCTGGTACCGCCCGTCGGGGACGCCGAGCCCGCCCGCCTGATGCTGCCGTTCCTGGAGCGCGCCCTGCGCTCCGGCGTACGTCGCTTCGTGCTCCTGAGCTCCTCCGCCATCGAGGAAGGCGACCCCGGCGTCGGCGAGGTCCACGGTGCGCTGCGTCAACTGGCCCCGGAGTGGGCGGTGTTGCGCCCGTCCTGGTTCATGCAGAACTTCATCACCTCCAGCCATCTCCACGCCGAGAGCATCCGCGCCACGGGGGAGATCTTCACGGCCACCGGGCAGGGCCGGGTGGCGTTCGTCGACGCGGCGGACATCGCGGACGTCGCCGTACACGCACTGCTCGACGCGCTGCCGCACAACGCCGCGCATGTGATCACCGGGCCGGAGACGCTCAGTTACGGCGATGCCGCCGCGGTGATCTCGGAGGCCTCGGGGCGCGAGGTGCGGCATCGGCCGGTCCCGGCCGCGGAGTTCCGTGCGCGGCTCGTCGCCTCGGGGATCCCCGAGGACTTCGCCCGCATGCTCGCCGCCATGGATGAGGGGATCTCGCGGGGCGCGGAGAACCGGGTCGACCCCGCCGTGCGGACGATCACGGGCCGCGAAGCCCGGCGGTTCCTGGACTTCGCCGCAGGCCACGCGGGGCACTGGCGCGCATAGTGCTCCGGACGGAGGGGCCTCGCATCCTCACAGCACTGTGACTCCGTGCGGACATCCGTCACGTAGATCATTCGTACGATGCCCCGGTGACACACGAGATCATTGACTACGGACAGTTCGCCGAACGGCTGGAGCGTCAACAGAAATGCTCCCGCTGGTCGTTGCTCGAAGAGGTACAGCGGGAGTGGGGTTACGAGGATCCGGGCGGCGAGCCCGGCCACTCCCGCTGGGGCGGCGAGAACAAGAGGCACGGCATCGACTGGGCCCTGCCGATCCCCCAGGCGCTCAACGAATGGTGGGACTCCCCGCTCAACTCCTTCGCCTTCAACCCGCGCCTGTACTGGGTCCACACGCAGTGGCCGCCCAAGATCTCCGAGCTCGACGCGGACACGCACGTAGCGGCCACGCACCCGGCGGACACGCGCGTCTGCGTGTTCATGTCCGAGTACCACTACGCCCACGAGTGGGGCTATCTCGCCGCCGAGGCCGAACTCCCCGACCCCCGGGTCTTCGTGAGCATCGGCGGCGAGTGGGTGGAGCAGAGCCGCTCGCTCTCCGAGTTCCTGATGCAGCTGGCCTTCGAGCGGATGCCCGCGCACTACGGCTGGACGCTGCGCTTCGGCCGCGACACCGTGGACGCCGACCCCGAGGTCGTACGCCGCCTGGAGTCCTCGTACCGCGAACTGGGCCTGCTGCCCTGGCAGGGGATGGGCACCGACGCGCTCTCCTACGGCGCTCCGGACGCGGTCATACGTCACGGCCGCGGCCCCGGTGCCGACTTCAAGATCGTGATCAACGCCCGCACCCGCGAGGCGCTGCTCGACGTCGCTCGCACGCTGGGCCTGGAGTGGACGGACAAGGACATCCGCCCGCCCGCTGAAGTGCCCCCGCCGCTGGAGGACTTGGGCCCGGTAGCGCTCGCCGCCGGGGACGCCGACCCACGTGGCCGGTGGACGGTCCTGACCCGCGAGCACCCTCAGCCGCCTGTCGTGGCCGGAGCGGCGGCCGGGCTCGTCGAGGCCCCGGGCACGCTCAGGGCGGTGGCCTCGCTGCAGGGTCCGACGCTGCTCGTCGCGGGCGACAGCGAAGGCCGCGTGCACGTCCGCGAGACGGACGACGAGGACCCGGAGACCATCACCCTCGCCCTGCACCGCGCCCCGGTGACCTCGGTGACCTGCGTGGAGCTCGCGAGCGGCGCCCGTCTGGTCCTGAGCGGCGACGCGCACGGCGTGATCCGCTACTGGTCGACCCGCCGCAAGCCGCTGCGCGCGCCGTTCGCCCGCAGGAGCATCCCGGTCGCCTCACTCGCCTCCGCGGTCCTGCCCACCGGGCCCGCGCTCGCCGCGGCCTGGGCGGACGGCCTGGTGCGCGTCTGGGACCTGGCTTCCGACGCGGTGGCCAACCTCCGCCTCGGCACCGGCATCAAGTTCCTCGGCCTGGACGCGGACGGCACGCTGCATGTCACCGACGCGGAGTCCACCGCCGCTCTCCGCCTCGACCTGGCCAAGCTGTGGCCGCACCGCGATCTCCAACTGCGCCTGGAGAGCGTCGACTGGGGCTCGCTCTGGACCGCGCGCGGCCCCGGCCACATGATCCCCGAGCTCATCGGCAAGGTGACGTCGGACGACAAGAAGACGGCCATGGACGCGGTCCACGACCTCTACCGCCTCCTCGTCTCCAAGGAGGCGTCATCGACCGCGGCCGTCCCGGCCATCCCGTTCCTGGTCGAGCTCATGACGGACCCGGACAACCGCTCCCGCAGCACGCTGCTCCTCCTGATCGCCGACCTGGCGGACGTGCACCAGGCCCGCGGCGGCAGGGGCGACGCCCAACTTGCCGCGGTACGCGAGGCGTTGCCCGTGTTGCGCTACCTCCACGACGATCCGGAGGGGCCGATCCGCTGGGCGGCCAACGAGCTGGAGCAGAACTGCGCGGCCCGCTGAGCCACGCCGGGCGGGCCCTCGCGAGCCCGCCCGGCACTGCCTCACTCCGGCCGCACCACCATCGCCGACCCGCCACCGCGACGCACCTTCTCCGCCGCCGCGAGCCACTTGCCATTGGGCAGCCGCTGTACCCCGGTGGCCGCCCCGATCTCCGGGTTCTGCTTGAAGGAGTGCCCGATCGCCTCCAGGTCGGCCCGCAGCGGGCTCCCCCACAGGCCGGGCTCCAACTCGGTCTGTGCGGCGTTCCGTTGACTCGCGCGCGGTGCCGCGATCGCGTCGACGAGCGGAAGGCCACGGTCGACGAATCCCGTGAGGGTCTGCAGGACGGTCGTGACGATCGTCGCTCCGCCCGGCGAGCCAAGGGCGACGACCGGCTTCCCCTTCTCAAGGACGATCGTCGGCGCGATCGAGGACCGGGGCCGCTTGCCCGGACCCGGCAGGTTCGGGTCGTGCACGGCCGGATCGGCCGGCGCGAAGGAGAAGTCGGTCAGTTCGTTGTTGAGCAGGAACCCGCGCCCCGGCACGGTGATCCCGCTGCCACCCGTCGACTCGATGGTCAGGGTGTAGGCGACGACGTTGCCCCACTTGTCGGCTGACGTGAGGTGCGTCGTGTTCTCCCCTTCGTACGTGGTCGGTGCGGCCTTGTCACCCGACTCGCACGCGGCGGGGTTCCGCGGGTTCCCCGGCGCGAGCGGGCTCTTCAGGACCGCGTCGTCGCGGATCAGACACTCCCGCGAGTCGGCGAACTCCTGCGAGAGCAGTTCCTTCGTGGGTACGTCCTCGAAGGCCGGGTCGCCCACCCATCGCCCGCGGTCGGCGAAGGCGACACGGCTCGCCTCGATGAACCGGTGCAGGTACTTCTTCTTCGAGGCCTTCGAAAGGTCGGTCCGCTCAAGGATGTTGAGCGCCTCACCGACGGTCGTGCCGCCGGAGGACGAGGGCGCCATCGAGTACACGTCGAGCCCCCGGTAGGAGGTCTTCGTCGGCGCCTGCCGCTTCACCGCGTAGGCCTTCAGGTCCTTCGCGGACAGATCGCCGGGCCGGGCCACCCTCCCCGACGCAGGGTCCACGGGCGGCTTGTTCACGGTCCGTACGACGTCTTTGCCGATGCCACCGCGGTACATCGCCCCGACGCCCTTGCGCCCCAGCTCCTCGTACGTCCGCGCGAGATCGGGGTTCTTGAACGTCGAGCCGACCACGGGCAGCGCCCCACCGGGCAGGAACAGCTTCGCCGAGGCCGGGAAGTCGGCGAACCGCTTCTGGTTCGACTCGGTCTGCGAACGGAACGTCCCGTCCACCGTGAAACCGTCGCGCGCGAGCCGCTCGGCGGGTTTCAGAAGCGTGCCGAGCCGCTTGCTGCCCCACTTGTCGAGCGCTGACTGCCAGGTCGCGGGGGTGCCGGGCGTGCCCACGCCCAGGCCGCTGGTGACGGCGTCGGCGAAGGGGATCGGTTTGCCGTCCTCAAGGAAGAGGCTGGAGTCGGCGGTCCGCGGGGCCGTCTCGCGGCCGTCGATCGTGCTCACCTTGCGGGACTTCGCGTCGTAGTGGACGAAGTAGCCGCCGCCTCCGACGCCCGCGGAGTAGGGCTCGGTCACGCCGAGGGCCGCCGCCGTGGCGACCGCCGCGTCCACCGCGTTGCCGCCCTTCTTCAGGACCTCGATCCCGGCGGCGGACGCGTCGGCGTCGACGCTGGAGACGGCACCGCCGTAACCGACGGCCACCGGGACCTTCTCCGGGGACGGGGACAGGGGCGGCGAGGCCGTTTCAGCCGAGCGCGGAGACGAAGGGGGCACGGCCGCCCCGACCGACACCAACACCCCTCCGACCGCCAATAGCGTCAAATTCCGTACGACAGCACGACGCATTCGTACCTCCAGTCAACAGCCGTCCGCGCAGCGTAACTTCGCTTCCCCCGCCGCGTCAGGACCGCCTCGAACACGGGTCCTAGAGCCCGCTAGCATGCGCCCCCATGACTGAAGACGTGCGCAATATCGTCCTCGGCCTGATCGCGGCCGGCCTCGGTGCCGTGCTGGGCTGGCTCGCCCGTACCTACCTCTGGCGGCGCAAGCTCCGCCGCAAGCAGGCCTTCTTCGGGCTGCCCGACAATTCCGAGTCGCTGCTCGTGGTGAACCGCGAGGCGGGCGGCCCCGAGCTCACCGTCGTACGCCACGACGTGTTCGCCCTGCTCGAACTGGCCGCGCTGATCAAGGACTGCGGGGCGCACGCCCAGCTCGTCGCGCACGACGCCGCCCAGCAGAGCTTCGGGGAGCGCACGGAGTTCTGCGTCGGCTCCCCTGCCGTCAACCGCCGCATGGCCGCGCACTTGCACTCCCTGCTGCCCGGCGTCCGTATCAACACCGACCCCGAGCCGGGTCCGGACCGCGGGGCGTTCCAGATCGGCAGCGAGCGGTACCGCATGGAGGGCGGCATCACGGAGTACGTGATCCTCGCGCGGCTCACCGCGGGGCAGGGCCAGGAGGCGAGACCCGTCTTCGTCTTCTGCGGCCAGCGCGCGATCACCAACCAGGCGGCCACCCGCTATCTCGCCCGGCACCACGAGCGCCTCGCCCGCAAGCACGGCGCCAACACCTTCGTCCTGCTCCTGAAGGTCGTCAACTCCCAGGCGTACGGTCCCGACGTCGTCGAGCTCGTCGGTGACGTCACGCGCGCGGCCCAGGCCCCGGCGCCGGCGATCACGCCGCCGCGCACCTCCCATCGCGCGAAGTAGGCACGCGATCACCGAGCGCCGATGGTCACGCCCGGCTCATACGCCGCCTCTGTGACCTAGTCGGGAAATTCGGGGCAAGAGGCAACCCACCGGGACCTATGGCCCTCTCACCGTGCAGTTCCACATTCGCACGGAGGTACGTTCCCTTGAGGCCCCTGAGCTCGCCGAGTCGCCGACGCCCCATACGCCCCCGCCACACCGGGGCCGCGGTCACGGCCGCGGGTCTCGCGGCGCTGGCCGCCACGCTGACCGCCTGTTCGGGCAGCACGCCCGCGTCCGCGGACACCGCTGCGAACAAGCCGGACATATCCGTCAACTTGCAGGGCAAACAGGCCAAGGCGGGCTCCCCGGTCAAGGTGACGCTGGCCGACGGCAAGCTGAAGCAGGTCAAGGTCACCGACTCCGAGGGCGCGAAGCTCACCGGCAAGGTCGCCGCGAACGGCACCACCTGGACCTCCGACCGCAAGGCGGTACCCGGCACCTCGTACAAGGTCGAGGCGACGACGGACGAGGGCGGCAGCGCGCGGACCTCCTTCAAGACGGCCACCCCTGAGCAGGTGAACAAGCTGTCCCTGACGCCCGGCAAGGACACCACGGTCGGCGTCGCGCAGCCCCTGTCGGTCGTCTTCGACCACCCGGTGAAGAACAAGGCGGAGGTCGAGAAGCACCTGAAGGTGACGACCTCGAACGACACCACCGGGTCCTGGGGCTGGATCAAGAACTACGACGGCAAGGACCGCGTCGACTGGCGCCCCAAGGAGTACTGGGAGTCCGGCACGAAGGTGAAGCTCGACGCCCGCCTCGGCGGGATCGACTCGGGCACCGACGGCGGCTGGTTCGTCCGCGACTACGTGACCGGCTTCACGGTCGGCAAGAGCCAGAAGGTCAAGGTCGACCTCGACAGCAAGCAGGCGACGCTCGTGCGCGACGGGCAGAGCGTCAAGACCGTCCCGATGTCGGCGGGCACCCCCGGCGGCGACAAGGCGTCCTGGGGCGGCACGTCCGTCCTGATGGCCAAGGAGGGCACGATCAACATGCGCTCCGAGACGGTCGGCCTCGGTGACGCCTACGACAAGATGGTCGACAACTCGATGCGTCTTACCTGGTCGGGCATGTACGCGCACGCGGCCCCCTGGAACGCCTCGTACTTCGGCAACACCAACCACAGCTCGGGCTGCATCGGCATGAGCGACGGCGACGCCTCCTGGCTCTACGGCCAGGTCCAGGTCGGCGACCCCTTCGAGGTCTCCGGCAGCGGCTCGAAGGGCGTGCCCGATCCGGGCAACGGCTACGGCGAGTGGAACATCTCCTGGGCCGACTGGCAGACGAAGAGCGCGCTGAGCTGACAGCCGAGCCGAAAGCCGAACTGGAAGCCGCACTGGAAGCAGGCAGCTCAACAATCGTTACCGGGGCGTAACTTACCGACGGGTTACCCCCGGTAAAGCCCCGAGGTTACCGTCGGGTCACTTTGCTTGAACAAGTGAGGAGTGACCCGTGGGACAACCGCGCAAGGCTCTGCGTACGACCACCGTGGGCGCCGTGTCGGCGACTCTCGTCGCCGGCGCCGCCTTCGGGCTCGCTCCGGCGGCCCAGGCGGCTCCGGCCGCGACCCCGCAGGCGGCGAGCTCGACGGACGTACGCTTCGTCGACATCCCCGGCGACGGCGGCACGATCCTCAAGGCCAACGTCTTCACGCCCAAGGGCGCGAAGGCGGGTGCTGATGGCACGAAGTACCCGGCGATCGTGCTGCCCACCAGCTGGGCCATGCCGCAGATCGAGTACGTCGCCCAGGCCCAGAAACTCGCCGACTCCGGCTATGTCGTGGTCAGTTACAACTCGCGCGGCTTCTGGCAGTCCGGCGGCGAGATCGAGACCGGCGGTCCCGAGGACATCGCCGACGCCTCCAAGGTCATCGACTGGACCCTGGAGAACACCCCGGCCGACCCCGAGAAGATCGGCATGGGCGGCGTCTCGTACGGCGCGGGCATCAGCCTGCTCGCCGCGGGGCACGACAAGCGGATCAAGGCCGTGGCAGCCCTCAGCGGCTGGGGCAACCTCATCGACTCGATCTACAGCGGCCGTACCCAGCACCGCCAGGCCGCCGGGCTGCTCGGCGGTGCCGGTGTCCTCACGGGCCGTCCGAGCCCCGAACTCCAGCAGACCCTCAAGGACTTCCTCGGGTCCAACCTGGACAAGGAGGACGAGATGATCGCGTGGGGCAAGAAGCGCTCCCCCGCGACCTACATCGATCAGATCAACAAGAACGGCGCGGCCGTCATGCTGGGCAACGCCTGGGGCGACACGATCTTCCCGCCCAACCAATACGCCGAGTTCTACGAGCAGTTGACGGGCCCCAAGCGCCTCGAATTCCGTCCGGGCGACCACGCGACCGCGGAGCTGACCGGCCTGTTCGGGCTGCCCAACGACACCTGGACCTCGACCCAGCGCTGGTTCGACCGCTACCTCAAGGGCGAGAAGAACGGCGTCGACGGCGAGCAGCCCGTCCAGCTCAAGTCACGCTCCACCGGCGGCTACGAGGGCTACCCCGACTGGAAGTCCGTCGGCGCGACGAAGAAGAAGATCGACCTGGCGGGCTCCACCACGCTCCGCACGAACGTCGACTCGGGCGCCAACGGCGGCACCGTGCTGCTCTCGAACACCCTCGACCAGTTCCTCAAGGTCCCGCCGATGGCCTCGATGCCGCTGCTTCCGCGGCGCTACGCGGGCGTCTGGCAGTCGGAGAAGTACGCGACGGACCAGCGGGTACGCGGGACGGCGAAGCTGCACACCACGCTCACCAGCACCAAGGAGAGCGGCACCCTCGTCGCGTACCTCTACGACGTGGGCCCGCTCGGCCTCGGCAAGCTGGTCAGCAACGCGCCGTACACCTTCCACGGCAAGACCCCCGGCCAACCGTTCGGCGTGGACCTGGAGTTGTTCTCCACGGCCTACGACGTCCCGGCAGGACACAAGCTCGCCCTGGTGGTCGACACGGTCGACCCGCTCTACATCGAGCACAACCCGTCCGGCGCACAGCTGACCTTCTCCTCGCCCGCGTCCGACCCGTCGTACGTGTCGGTCCCGCTGCGCGAACAGTGATCACCGGCTGCTGCCGGGTCGGGCCCTGGCCCCTGTAGCTACTGCACACCCGGCAGCAGCGTCCCTGGTTCGGCCGGTGCCACTTCCGCGGCCTCGGTCTTGGGATTGCGCCGCTGTCGCTTGGACACCCACTGGGCGAACCACGAGAGCAGCATGCACATCCCGATGTAGATCGGCGAGATCACCAGAACCACGGGGATGAAAGGTAGATCGTAGTCGAGGTTCGACGCGATCAGCTTCCCGGCGTGGAGGAACTCCTCATAGGTGATCAGAAAGCCGAGTGAGGTGTCCTTCAGAGCCACCACCAACTGGCTGATGATGGCGGGCAGCATGGCCCGCAGGGCCTGCGGCACCAGGACGTAGCTCATGACCTGTGTCTTGCGCATGCCGAGCGCGTACGCCGACTCCCGCTGCCCGCGCTCCACGGAGTTGACGCCCGATCGGAAGACCTCGGCGAGCACCGAGCCGTTGTAGAGCGTGAGCCCGGTGACCAGGGCCGGCAGCGGCTGGACCTTCAGCGCCACGAAGACGAAGAAGATCATCACCAGGACCGGCATCGCGCGGAAGAACTCCACGAAGAGCGTGGCGAGCCAGCGCACCGGCCGGTGCTCGGAGAGCCGCCCCATGGCGAGCAGTCCGCCGAGCGCGAGCGCGAGCACCGCGGAGATCGCGAAGGCCTTGAGGGTGTTCCCAAGGCCCCTCAGGAGGAGTTCCTGGATGCCCTTGTACTCGAAGGGCATCCACTTCGTCTCGGTGAACTGGTCGGTGTCGAAGAGCAGGTAGAGGATCCACCCGACGAGGGCGAGCAGGACCACGGTGGACAGCAGCCCGTAGAGCTTGTGTCTGCGCTCGGTCTTCGGGCCTGGTACGTCGTAGAGGGCGGTGGAATCGTGGGAGAGGGCTTTCATCGGGCGACTCCCCAGCGCTTTTCGAGGACATTGAAGATGGCGCTGATGGCGAGGGTGATGATCAGGTAGCCGACGGCGATCCAGACGAACGTCCAGATGATGTTGTAGCCGAGCTCACTGAGCGTCTTGTACGTGCCGAGCAGCTCGGTGACGCTGAACGCGCCCGCGATCGCCGAGTTCTTGGCCAGTGCGATGAGGTTGGAGCCGACCGGTGAGATGACGGACCGGAAGGCCTGCGGGAGCACGACCATGGACAGTGTCTGCCCGAAGGTCATCCCCAGGCTGCGGGCGGCCTCGCCCTGGCCCTTGGGGACGGTGTTGATGCCCGAGCGCAGTGCCTCACAGATGAAGGCGGAGGTGTAGCAGCCGAGTGCGAGGACGGCGAACACCTTGAAGGGCAGGACGAGTCCGAAGCGAGGGAGCCCGAGCAGCACCGCGAAGAAGAGCAGCGTGAGCGGGGTGTTGCGCAGGACCGTCACCCATGCCGTGCCGAACGCCCGGAAGGAGCCGACCGGTGCCACCCGGAACGACGCCATGATGAAGCCGAGCACGAGGGCCAGGAGGGAGGCGTAGACGGTGAGTTCGACGGTGCCGAGGAACCCTTCGCCGAAGGTGGAGAAGTTGTCTGTCAGTACGTCCACGACGCCTCCTCAGCTCGCCGGGTAGCGGTCGATGGCGGGCGGCTTCGGCGCAGGGACCCCGGAGAGGCCGAGGGTGGCGTCGTAGGCCTTCTTCCAGTCGCCGTTCTTCTCCCGGGCGGCGAGGGCGTCGTCGACGGCGAACCGCAGGGCGTTGTCGCCCTTGGGGACGCCGATGCCGTAGGGCTCCTCGGAGAACGGCTTGCCGACCACCTTGAGCTCGTCGGGCACCTTGGCGGCGTAGCCGATCAGGATGGCGTCGTCGGTGGTGACGGCGTCGACCTGATAGGTCAGCAGGTTGTCGACACAGACCGAGTAGGTGTCGTACGCGACGAGCGTCGCCTTCGGGTAGTCCTTCTGGATGCGCTGGAAGGGGGTCGACCCGGCCGCCGAGCAGACTTTCTTGCCGTCCAGGTCCTGCGGTCCCTTGATGTCGTCCTCGTCGGAGCGCACGAGCAGGCCCTGTCCTGCCATGTAGTAGGGGCCGCCGAAGCCGACGAGCTTCTTGCGGAGATCGTTGATGGTGTAGGTGCCGACGTAGTAGTCGATCTGCCCGTTCTGCAGGGCGGTCTCGCGGTTCGCCGACGCGATGGTCCTGAAGCGGATCGACTTCGGGTCGAAGCCGAGCGAGGCCGAGATCATCTTGGCGATCTCGATGTCGAATCCCGTGTACGCCCCGGTGGCGGGGTTCTTCTCGCCGAGGAACGGCTGGTCCTCCTTGGCCCCGACGACGAGGTGGCCGCGCCTCTTGGCCTTCTTCCAGGTGCCGGAGGCCGGCAGCGTGAACCCCGTGGCCACCTGGTACTTGGGCAGTTCGTCGGGCTGCGGCCCCTTCACCGGAGGGCTGCCCTCCTTGCCGCAGGCGGTCGCGGCGCAGGCGGCGAGGACGAGCGCCGCGAGCAGACGTGTCGTACGCATCATGCCTGTCCCCCCGTCAGTGCTTGAGGATCTTGGAGAGGAAGTCCTTGGCGCGGTCGCTCTCCGGGTTGCTGAAGAAGTCCTCGGGGGCCCGGTCCTCGACGATGCGGCCGGCGTCCATGAAGACGACGCGGTTGGCGGCCGAACGGGCGAAGCCCATCTCGTGGGTGACGACGACCATCGTCATGCCGTCGCCGGCGAGTCCCTGCATGACCTCGAGCACTTCATTGATCATCTCGGGGTCGAGGGCCGATGTCGGCTCGTCGAAGAGCATCACCTTGGGCTCCATGGCGAGCGCGCGTGCGATGGCCACGCGCTGCTGCTGGCCGCCCGAGAGCTGTGCCGGGTACTTGTCGGCCTGCGTCGAGAGGCCCACCCGTTCCAGGAGCTCGCGGGAGCGCCGCGTGGCGTCGTCCTTCTTCCTGCCCCGCACCTTGACCGGTGCGAGGGAGACGTTCTGCAGCACTGTCTTGTGTGCGAAGAGGTTGAAGGACTGGAACACCATGCCTACGTCGGCACGGAGCGAGGCCAGGGCCTTGCCCTCTTCCGGAAGCGGCTGCCCGTCCAGGGCGATGTCTCCCGACTGGATCGTCTCAAGCCGGTTGATCGTCCTGCAGAGTGTTGATTTCCCCGACCCTGACGGGCCGATGACCACGACCACCTCCCCCTTGCCGACGGTGAGGTTGATGTCCTGGAGGACATGCAGCTCCCCGTAGTACTTGTTCACATCACGCAGCTCGATCAGCGGATCGACGGCCATGCCCTGCCCTGCCCACTCTCAGCGGTGTCGGTCCGCGCAAACTATCCACGTGAAAACGGGACTTACTGGACGACACGCACTTATGGGCATTAACCGTATTTGCACTTACGTCATCCCGCGGCTACGTCTCCGACGCCTCCGCGTAGACCTGGGACAGCTCGGGAGCGCCCTGCACCGCCCAGTCGAGCCCCGCCTCCACCACCTGGATCTCCCGCCCCGAGGAGAGCCGCACGACGGGGCTGCCGCCGGGCCAGACGTGCCAGGTGGCGCCGGGCACCCTGCGGACGATGACCGAACCGAGGTACAGACCCGCGTCGTTGCCGAGCCACGGCAGCAGTTCGGGGTCGTCGCGCCAGCGCGGCAGGAGCTGGTCGAGCGCGGTCAACGAGGCTGGGGAGTCGTCGAGTTCGAGCCCGGCGGTGGCCGCCTGGGAGCGCAGCAGCTCGCATTCGGAGAGCAGTTCGGCCACACCGGCCGGATCCTCGTCGAACGCCGAGGCGAGTCCTGGGCTCCGTTCGGCGGACTGCTGCCTGCGCCACCTGCCGAAGAAGGAGATGTTCATGATCGGCCTCTCCGTGAGGGTGCCTCTGCTCGCCGGTCCCATGAATGTAACTTGCGTCAGTTGATCACGGAATCATGCGAGTGCCCCGACGCGTCGGCGAACTGCCGGTGCGTGGCATCCCGGCGAGTTCGGGTCGTGTTCACGCGCACCTCATTGACGCTTCTCCCCGACCTCCTTAGCTTCATGGCGCACCTGTCGTCGCGTCAGCTACAGCCATGGGGGTCTTCATGCTCCAACGTCCAGGCCGGCGTTCATGGGGTGCGGCAGCCGTTCTCGCGGTACTCGCCGGCCTCGTCCCCGTGGCGACGGCGCAAGCCGCCCCGCACAGACCCGAGCCGCTCCCCTTGGAGCGGCTCTTCGACAACAGGGCGGTCAGTGACGACGCCCGCCCCGGCGACGCGGACTTCGACGGCTCGGGTGGCTCGCTGTCGGCGCGGGACCTCGACGCGGCGGGCTGGACACCCGGCCGCTCGCTCGCGGTGGACGGGGCGCGGCTCACCCTGCCCCGCACGGCCGCGGGCGAGGCGGACAACGTCCGCGCCGACGGGCAGTCCGTACGGGTGCGCGGGCGCGGGGACGCCCTGGCGTTCCTGGTCGCGGGCACGGGCGGCGAGGCGAGCGGCACGGGGACGGTGCGCTACCGGGACGGTTCGAAGGGGACGTACCGCCTGACGGCACCGGACTGGCGCGCGGGCCCGCTCGCCACGAAGGCGGTCGCGCTGCCGCATGTGAACACTCCGGGCGGCCAACTCGCCGAGAAGGCACGGCTGTACGCCGTGACCGTGCCGCTGGCGCGCGGGCGCGAGGTCGCTTCGGTGACCCTGCCGAAGGACCCGGGCGCCCCGGATCTGCACGTCTTCTCGCTCTCCGTGCGGCAGCCGGCCAAGGGGTGGACCGGCAGCTGGTCGACGTCGACGGCCGGGTACACGGCAGTGGGCCCGTGGGCCGACCGGACCGTGCGGCTCGTCGTCCACACCAGCACGGGCGGACCTCGGGTGCGGATCCGGCTCGACAACACCTTCGCCTCGGCGCCGGTACGGATCGGGAGCGCGACGGTGGCGGTGCAGGAAGCCGGTGCCGGGGCGCGGGGCGAGCCGGAGCGGCTGTCGTTCCGGGGCGAGGCGGGCACCCAAATCCCCGCGGGGGCACAGGCGTTCAGCGATCCGCTCGACTTCGATGTGCCCGAGGACACCAATCTCCTGGTGAGCTTCCACCTCCCGGAGACGGTGACGACCGCGCCCGTCCACAGCCAGGCCATCCAGCGCTCGTACGTGAGCGGCCCCGGCGACCACGCGGCCGACGGCTCCCCGGCGGCGTACACGTCGATGATCTCTACGTGGCCGCTGCTCACGGGGGTCGACGTGGGCGGTGGTCCCGGGTCCGTGGTGCTGCTCGGCGACTCCGTCACGGACGGCGTGAAGTCGACGCAGGACGCGAACCACCGCTGGCCCAACGTCCTTGCGACACGGCTGCTCCAGCAGGACGAGGTGCCGCGCTTTGGAGTCCTCAACCAGGGGATCTCGGCGAATCGCGTGATCACGGACCGCTACCCCGGCGACGGTGTCTCCACCGACACGGGCGGCGTGAGCGCGCTGCACCGCCTGGACCGTGACGTGTTCGCCCAGACGTCGGCCCGTACGGTCGTCGTCTTCGAAGGCGTCAATGACGTGCGGTGGGGTGCGTCGGCGGATCAAGTCGTCGCCGGGATGCGGGAGATCGCCGAGCGGGCGCACGCCCGGGGTCTGCGCGTGGTGGCCGCGACGATCGCGCCCTGCCAGGGCGAGACGCTGTGCACCGCGGCGGCGGATGCCGAGCGGGTGAAGGTCAACGCCTATCTGCGGGGCGGCGATGACTTCGACGCCGTCCTCGACTTCGACGCGGTGCTGCGGGATCCGGTGAATCCGGCGCGGATGCTGGCCGCGTACGACAGCGGAGACCATCTGCATCCGGGGGACGCGGGGCTCGCCGCGATCGCGGAGTCGGTGGATCTGCGGGTGCTTGAGCCGTAGGGAACGGGCGGCGGGCGCCGCCGGCAGGTAAGTCTCCGGCCCGGCGGCACCGCTCACCGCTCACCGCTCACCGCTTCACGTCACACGTCGAGGTCCACCACGACCGGTGCGTGATCGGACGCGCCCTTGCCCTTGCGCTCCTCACGGTCCACGTACGAGTCCGTCACGGCCTTCGTGAACGCCTCGTTCCCGTACACCAGGTCGATGCGCATCCCCTTGTTCTTGGGGAAGCCGAGCTGGCGGTAGTCCCAGTACGTGAACGGGTGGTCGTACTTGAGGGGCCGCGGCACGACGTCCGAGAGGCCCGCCTCCCGCAGCGCGGCGAGCGCCGCACGCTCGGCGGGTGTCACGTGCGTGGCGCCCTCGAACAGGGCGGGGTCCCAGACGTCCGCGTCGGTCGGCGCCACGTTGAAGTCCCCGAGGACCGCGAACGGCCGGTCGCCCGCCGAATCGGCGGCGACCGCGGCCTTCAGCGCCTCGAACCACTGCAACTTGTACGCGTAGTGCGCGTGGTCCACCTCGCGGCCGTTCGGCACATACACCGACCAGACCCGGGCGGGGCCGCAGGTGGCGGAGATCGCGCGCGGCTCCTGGATCCCGTCGTAGTCGGGACCGCCGGGCAGCCCCGTCGTCACGTCGTCGAGGCCCACGCGGGAGACCAGCGCGACGCCGTTCCACCTGCCGGTCGCGTTCACCACCGACTCGTAGCCGAGCTCGCGCAGCTCGGCGGCGGGGAACTGCTCCGCGGTGGTCTTGGTCTCCTGGATGCACAGCACATCCGTACCGCTGCTCTCCAGCCAGGCGAGCAGCCTGGGCAGCCGAGCAGTGATCGAGTTCACGTTCCAGGTGGCAATGCGCATGCTTCACAACCTACCGGGCGCCACTGACAGTCCCGGGCCCCGCCCGGTCACAGCTCCGCGGACTCCCCCGGCGTGAGCCGCAGGTGCTCGGCGCCGCCGAGGGACCCGATCTGGGAGTCGTAGATCGGCCGGGCCAGGTCCGTGAGCAGCGCGTCGTGGATGTCGTAGGCACGCTGGGGCTTGACCTCGCGTACGTAGTCGATGACCTCGGAGATCTTGTTCCAGGGCGCCATCACCGGCAGCATCAGCGTGTCCACCGGCTGCTCGGGCACCGTCAGCGCGTCTCCCGGGTGGAAGACCGAGCCCTCCACCAGATATCCGACATTGGTGATCCGCGGGATGTCCGGATGGATCACGGCGTGCAGCTCGCCGTGCACCTGCACGTCGAACCCGGCGGCCTCGAAGGTGTCGCCGTGCCCGACGGTGTGCACCCGCCCGGGGAAGGCCGCCGAGATCTTCTCCGCGACGGAGCGCAGGGTCCAGATCTCGGCGGCGGGGTTGGCCTCCAGGCCCGCGCGCAGCCGGTCCTCGTTGAAGTGGTCGGGGTGCTCGTGCGTGACGAGGATCGCGTCGGCGCCGAGCGCCGCGTCCTCCTCGCTGAAGCCGCCCGGGTCGATGACGAGACTCCGGCCGTCCCGCTCCAGGCGGACACAGGCGTGCGTCTTCTTCGTGAGCTTGATGCGCTTCGCGGCAGTCGTCATGTCCCCATCCTGCTACTCCTGAGGCGTGGTTTCCTCACGGATCACGGCCTGGGCGACCTTGAAGGCGGAGTTCGCCGCGGGTACGCCGCAGTAGACGGCCGCCTGGAGCAGCACTTCCTTGATCTCCTGCGGGGTGAGGCCGTTGCGCAGGGCCGCGCGGGTGTGGAAGGCCAGCTCGTCGAGGTGGCCGCCCGCGACGAGCGCGGTGAGGGTGACGCAGCTGCGGGAGCGCCGGTCGAGGCCCGGCCGGTTCCAGACCTCGCCCCACGCGTAGCGCGTGATGAGCTCCTGGTAGTCCGTGGAGAAGTCGTCGGCCTCGGCGAGCGTGCGGTCGACGTGCGCGTCGCCGAGCACCTCGCGGCGGACCTTGATCCCCACTTCGTACGGGTCGGGGCGTCCGCCGCCCACGGCCTCGGGCTGCTCCGTGGGACCGATCTCGGCGACGGGGAAGACGGGCGACGAGGGGGCGAGGACCGGCTTGACCGGCGGGGCGCTGATCGCCGCGTGCGAACCGGTGGCGTCGTGCGCGAGCGGCCAGGCGGTGGAGAAGTGACGTACGAGAAGGTCGGTGACGGCCGCGGGCTGCTCGACGGGAGCGAGGTGGGAGGCCGCCGGCACCACGGCGAGGCGGGAGTCGGGGATGCCCGCGACGAGGGTGCGGGCCTCGCCCTGCCCGGTGACCTGGTCCTCGGACCCGACCAGAACGAGAGTGGGCACCCCTATTCGCCCCAGCTCGGCACGCACGTCGAAGGCGGCGAGTGCCTCGCAGGCGGCGATGTAGCAGCCCGGGTCGGTCGTACGCACCATCTGTACGGCCCAGTCGGTGATCGCGGGCTGCGCGGCGGCGAAGCCGGGCGTGAACCAGCGCTCGGGGGACGTACGCGCGATGGGGTCGAGGCCATTGCTCCGCACTATCACCCCGCGCTGACGGAACTCGTCGGCGCTGCCGAAGCGCGGCGAGGCGGAGATCAACGCCAGGGAGGCGACGCGCTGCGGGTGCCGCAGGGCGAGCTCGGCGCCGATCGCGCCGCCGAACGCGCAGCCCGCGTAGCCGAAGCGCTGCACGCCGACTTCGTCGAGCGTGGCAAGAAGCCGCTGAGCGAGCTCACCGACCGAGCCACAGGGGTGCGCGGGGGCGCCCCCGTGTCCAGGCATGTCGAAGCGGAACACGCGCCACTGCTTGACCAGCTCGGGTACCTGCCGGTCCCACATGTGCCATGTGGTACCCAGTGAGGGACCCAAGATCAGGACAGGGGCGTCTTCTGGCCCGTCAAAGCGGTGCTGCAGGGTGCTCTTCGGTGTCTCACTCACTCGCCTGACCCTCTCATCTGTCACGACAGCCCCTATGAGCGGGGTCCGTGCTGTAGCCGTCCGACCAGCTGGAAGACCTCACGGGCCGCATCACATTCCGTGCAACGGACGCTTTCACGCCGGGCCTTGCCCCCCTTGATCCGGCGCCAATAGTAGTCGGCGGTGCAGGGGCCACCGGCGGGCACGGGAAAGCCGACCCGGTGCAGCACGGCATCGGCCTGCCGGCCGCCGTCGCGGTTGAGGTGAGGAACTGCCGGCGGCTCAAGGAAGGTGCAACGAGGTGACCCCGAATGAAGCGTGCCAACGACGCCTCATCGCCGAGCCGTTCTGAACTTGGTCGAACTGGCTAAGCCCGCTCCCCTTCCCGTCCGATGACGTGTGACTGTGCTGCCGGTACCGGGCCGCGTCGGACGGTCAGGTTCGTGAGTAGGCCGTGGTGATCGGCAGGCCCCTATCGGGACACGCCCCGCCAGCCCGGCACCGACAACACACCATCCCCGGCCAACAGCCGACACTGTGACACTCGGACACTTTTCGGTCACACTTTTCGGTCAGGCAAGTCATGAGTCAGACCCCCGACCCGGGACACCCACCCGCCCTCCCGCTCCTAGCTCGCCTCTGCTCGGACGCCGCAGAACTTGCGCAATCGCCCTCACTCAACAGCCCACCCCTGATACCGGCCGACCAGAACAGGGAAAAAAACACGGCGTCACGTTCAGAGCACCTCGAACCCATGGAGCGGCCCCTGATAGATCCGCGAGCGCACGAACGACGTACTCGCCGACGAACCGAGCCAGGCGTACATGCAGCCGCACCAAGGAACACTGCGCACAGCTCGACGCTATCGTCACCGAGCTGCCCACCAAGCACGGTCTGGCCTGCGCTTCGACGAGATCGTCTATCGCGAAGACCTCGACAAGCTGCCGCAGTCGACGGTCTCCTGACAGGTCAGCTCGCGAAGGGCTGTACTCGACGTTGGCCCGGAGAACCCGGCGCTCGGCTCTCCGCCGCCCGTCGCTGAATCCCCAACAACCCCAGAAACACCGTTAGCTTTACAGACCCGCTGGAGGGGGAAGCCGCCCACGTGCTCCGAATGGTGGTCGATGAAGACTGCTGGCCGCTACCAGCAGCCGAACGAAAGACGATGACGGACTGGGTCGCTGCACAGTTTTTGCGGGTCCCGGCCAGGAGGCGGGCTGCCAACGAGGTGTTCGACCACCTGACGAAGATCACGTTGGCGATCGAGGGAAAGCAGGGGTTGCGCGAACGGCTCGAATCGGAGTCTGGCGGACCGGTCTGTGACGAAGAGGTCGAGCGGAAGTGGGCCGAGAAGACGGACTTCTCCAGCTACACCGTGAAGCCCCCAGTCGTACACCACCTGGCGAACATGGCTAGCGGCATCCCGGCGGCAGCTGATGTCCTGATGCAGCGCGGTTGGGTTTTGTACCGATTCAAGCGCAAAAGGTTGATCACGTCGGACCACCCCGTGACCCTAATACGTGACCCTCGGAGACCGCCCTGGATAGGCGTGGGCCTGGCAACGGCCGCTGGGGTCGCGATTCCCCTCGCCAGGCAGGTGGTGCTGCTGATGTCGGCTCCCGGAGCTCCGGACCGCACGGGGGCGCCGACTGCGGCACTAGCCCAGGACTTCAATCAGCGGTTCGCGTTCAGTGCGCGATCCGCGGTCTTCCATCATCCGGACGACACGCCTCTGGTCGGGGTGGAGTTGCCCTCTAGACGGACAAGCGAGATGCGGATTAGCCAAGATCCGGAGGACTTCATTCGGCCCGAACCTCTTCGTGACGCGTGAGCTGGCGACCCGGACACGTGAGGGCGACTGCGTTCACTGACACAGCGACTAACTTCGCTGACAACGGACAGGCACCCTGAAGGGCCCGGTGCATGAGGCTCCTGTTCCGTCTCAGTCGATCTGATCCCTGTCTCAAATGATCTGGCCCGATTCACTCGTCGTCTCAGATGATCTGTTCCCGTTCGTGCGGTTGTCGGTGGGGGCGGCAAGCGATCTTCTTTATCACGGCCTATAACCGGGGCGACATCACTCCATCGACTCCAGAATGCGGTCGAGTGTCCGGCGCCCCATTCTGCTCATCGTCGGATTACTTTCGACGTAGTACCAGACAACGCCCATCGCCTGTTGGAACGCCCATGCCTTGCCGCGCTCCCACTCCAGTTCGTCACAGACCAGTATCCGCCGAAGCACTTCCCGCGGGCCTGGCTGCAACAGGTGCCAGGCACTGACCAGATCCAGCGCAGGGTCGGCCGGGCCGAAGCCGCCGGCGTCGAGTACGCCGCTGAGCCGGCCCCCAGTAACCAGTACATTGCCGGGAATCAAGTCACCATGGCTCATCACGTCGACACCCGTGCGTGGCAACTCCCGAAAGAGGCCCCACACTTGGCGCAACCGGGGCACGTCGAGCAGCCCCTTGCTCTCCTCGAAGCACTTCGCCATCCAATCGTCGTGGTGAGCGAGAACGCCGCCACGACCCTCGCCGCTGAAGAGCCGCCCCCGCGTCTCGGCCTCCCGCAGGGCTGCGATGAAGGCCGCAAGGTCCTCGGCAAAAGCATCCGACCCGCTCGGGTCGGCATCAAAGGCGACCGTCCCCGGTAGCCATGTCTGGACCGACCATGGCATGGGGTAACCCGCTCCAGGCTTTCCCAAGGCGACGGGTTCCGGGGCGGGGAATCGAGACACCTGCGCCAGCTCCGCGCTCGCCTGGGCTTCCTGTTCCAGCACCGCCAGAGCCTCGGCAGCATCGGCCAAACGCAGTGGGAAACGCGCCGAGAGGTCGTTCCCGATGCGGAAGATAGCGTTGACCGTCCCGGTCGACGGCAGGAGTTGGATCGCCTTGCCGCTCCACTGAGGGAACTGTTCCTCGATCAGAGTCGCAACGGTTTCGGTGGTCACGTCCACTTGGTCATCGTGCATGGTCATCCTCGCAGGCCCTTCCACTAGTCCAGTTCGAAACGCCGGAAGCAGACCAGATCAACTGAGACGACAGCCAGTATTCATGCGCCAGGGTCCAGATCAACTGAGATTTGCGGCTACCCAGGTGTCTCAACCGTTCTGGTCGCCCCAGGTCACAGCCGCGGCTTCGGACCAGATCACTTGAGACGGGACAGCTCCTGCTCTGTCGCAGCGAAGGATGAGCGTTTCTCATCGAAGGCTGAGCGAGGAGGGTCATTCATTTCCGTCGTGCTGGCGAGCGGCGAGGATCGCGACGGCGTCCTCGTACGCACCGTTCGCCAGCAGGGCCAGGAACGTGTCGAGCATGTCGTCGAGAGGGCAGTCCGCTGGCAGGCTCACCATCTCACGCGCCTGCACCGAGATGTCGATGTCTGTGCCGCGTCGTTCTACCAGGCCGTCGGTGTACAGCAGCAGAGTGGTGCCGCGGTGCATTCGTACGGTGAGCGATTCGTAGCCACCGAGTCCGGTGCCGATGGGCGGGCTGGCCGGGAGCCACAACACCCCGCGCGTCCAGGCTTGCGGGCTCGTCGCCTCTGGGTGCCGCTCAGCTGCCCAGCGCCCAGCAGCAAGGGGCACTTGGTGCGGACGGTGCCGGGCTCGTTGGTGCTGAACTTCCGCCAGCGCAGGACCATCTCCAACCGCTCTGGCGGGACCGAGGCCACGGTCTCCGACGCGTTCCGCGCTGCTGGTGCCCGTTGACCAGCGGCGCGGAAATGCAGCCGTTGGCCGCCAGGACCCGGGACATCTTGAAGAACCCGCGGCGTCGTGCACTGGATGCGGGATGGTCGGCGACCAGGTCCTGCAGCAGTTCCAGGGTCACGTCCTTCAGGTGCGGGCTGCCGGCGCAAGGGGTGGGGGTTGTGGGCTGCTTCCACTTTCTGCAAGATCGATAGTGGCCCCGATGGTAAGTCGGGGCCACTCGGGGCAGTGTGCGTGCCTACTCCGCGCCCCTTCCGCATGCATACAGAGCGGTTCACGCCCTAGCGTTCGCGGCCAAACGAAAACAGCACTTCCAGAACGCGAAGCGCGCGCCCCCTGAGCTCCGGATCGTGGTGTGTTGTTGCCAAGAGGGCAAGCGCACTAACCAACGCGACGAACGACAAAGCGGCTGATACTGCCGGAATCTGCGTCATGCGTAAAGCGAAGCAGGGGCATGTGATCAGTTCAAATCCTCATGGCAAAAATATCGGCCACGGGCCCCATATTTTACGAACTGCGCACGGACCGTGACGGCAGACACCTTTCCGCCTGGCCCTCCAAGGAGGGCGACAACGATATCGCACCAGGTCAAAGGCTTGCCTCGCCTCATCCGAAGCGAGGCTGAATTTGATTCGTTCGCCGTGCGTCTTCCCGTCGAAGACGCACCCGCACCCCGCCCTCGCCCTCGCCCTCGCCCCAGTCGAACCGGTCAAGGCCCAGGCAAGACAGTGGTTTTACACAGAACGAGCGGCCACGAACTCCGTGCTCGTCTTGAGCTGGTGGCGTCCACGGCACAGCACTTGAACGTTGCCTGCCGTGTCCGTCCCGCCGATGGCGACGGTCATGCTGCTACTGCACCGCACAGCGGCGAGAACCCTGCCCTGAACGGGGCTTCTCAGACACCCACTACGGAACTTGAACGGGCGATGTCGTGTGATTACCTGACAGGTGAGGGATGGGTCCGGTAGATCTGTGCGGGTGACTGAGTCCACGCCCAGCGAGCCCACCCCCGAGGACGGCGAGCCCGCCTCCTTCGCCGAGACTGCGAAGACCTGGGTCAAGAAGCACAAGACGAAGATCGGCGTCGTCGGGGCCGCTGTGGGCCTGGCGGTCGTCGGCGTGGCCGCCCGTCTTTCCGAGAGGCAGGCCGCCGAGGACAACGAAGACTACGAGTCGACCTCTGGCTCTGTAGACGCGCGCCAGCCACGCGAGCCCTCTGTCCTTCATGTCGTAATCGATCACCTAAGGACACTCCCGGACGGTCAACACGCCAGCGAGGAGCGCAGGGCGGCGTACAAGGACGCGACTGGTGAAGACCTTCCAACTGGCCAAACCCACGTATCAGGGACTTCCCGTGGCGGCTCCCCGGAAGAGGATGAGGCTCCCCACGGAGCCGCAGCCTGAGCTCCTGAGCGAGAGCCACCGCTGCCTTCGTTCTGCTGCGGCTTTCCCCCCCCCCGTGCAGCATCAAGGTCGACGGCAAAACCGTCGCCGAGTACGCAGGGGGCGAGTCCGCGAAGGGCTGCAAGTACCACCTGAAATAGCGGGGAAGCTAACTCTCCCCGCACCCTCAGGGGACCGCGCCCCGAGCCGGGGGCTGCCCCTTGTCGTAGTTCCGCGGTGCTTCGGAGGCGGGGCCGGGTACCTGATCTACCCAGTGTCCAGATGATCCGTAACCGTAAGAGCGGCCAGGCCGTCAATGCCGTCGTCGTCGGCTGTAGTCCGCCATCCTCGGCGGCGTCCTGATGGTCCGGGAGTTCCCGGCCGAAGGGATGTTCGGTGTCCTAGCAGGACGCATCGGCGACTGGCTGCGTGGGCGTGGCAGTTCGCCGCCGGATGGACGCGGCAACCGGGCGCGTGCTCACCGGACTGGGCGTCACCGTCGCCCGTGAAAACGCCACAACAATCGGCAGGCTCCTGCCTGTTTACGCACTCGACCGCTGTCAAAACCTACGCGAAAGCTGGCGTTCGTTGACGGCAACGATCGCGCGCAAGTGGTCTACGTGCCCGCCGGTGGCAAACCTACGAAAGGCCGTTCACGTGACGGCTCGCCCTCCACCGAGGACAAGCCCCGTGCTGACGCGTGACGCCCGCCTCGGTGAACCGAGGCGGGCGTCACGGAGTTGGACAGCTCAGGCGGGGGTGATGTTCTCCGCCTGCGGGCCCTTCTGGCCCTGGGTGATGTCGAAGTTCACCTTCTGGCCTTCCTGGAGCTCACGGAAGCCGGAGGCGTTGATGTTCGAGTAGTGGGCGAAGACGTCCGGGCCTCCACCGTCCTGTTCGATGAAGCCGAAGCCCTTTTCCGCATTGAACCACTTGACGGTTCCGGTGGCCATGTGTCCTCCAAGGGGACTCGAAGTCGGCTCCCGCACTTTGCAGGGGCCCGAGGTGGTCGTCCTGGTCCTCAGAGACGCTGAACAGCAAGCTGCCCATGAACTCACGTCCATGGGCGGTACTTCGGAACCATGACTGCTGACTTGGACGCTACACGGCCCATGCAGTCGAAGCTACGGACGACGGGAGCGGGATGCCTTCCTGCCAGGCACCTCGGCGGGACACTGGCTTCAACAGCCCTGCAGAAGCCCTCTGACGGCCCGCAAGTCGCCGCACCGAACCCGGCAACACCTGGAAGCACGCCCCAACCCTGTCCGCCACCGTATGCCGTCTACCAGCTGCCACCGTGTCCACATCGGTGGACGGCCCGACTTGATGCCCTTCGGCAACAACGGCTCCAGCCGGACCCACTGGTCGTTCGTCAGATCACCACGCCCCACGAGATGTGATCATCCACGACCAAGATCCACTTTCGCAACAGGCCCTAACGGTGGCTGAACCGGTCTTCCTCCTCGAAGGGGCCATCATGACGGCCGACATCAGTGGCGATCCTGCCCCAGCCCGTCATGCCCGCGCAGCTGTCGCGGCATGGCTCGGGGCGCCGCGGGTCCCTGGCCCCGGAGTCACAACCTCACGACATGCAGTGTTTAGGCGCCCACGGTCCCGTCAATGCCCTCGCGGAGAAAGTCCGCGTGCCCGTTGTGGCGGCCGTACTCAGGAGTACGTGCACCATCACCATCCGCAGTGACACGTTCTCGTCCCATCTCGGCTGATACCCGGCCTGGTCGAGGGACTCGGCTTCCCGCTCGATACGGCGCGAGTTCTTCACCTCGGCTTCCCAGGCTGCGAACGCCTCCTGTCCGGTCGATGCGCTCGCGTCGTACGCCGCCTGGAAGTCGATCCTGTCGGACCAGACCATGGGCGCGTCATGGTTCTCGAACGCTCGACGGAACCAAGCCCGCTCCACCTCTGCCATGTGCCGTACCAGGCCGAGCAGCGAGAGTGTGGAGGGAGGCATCGACTGCCGGCGCAGCTCCTCGTCGGTAAGTCCTTCGCATTTCATGGCGAGCGTCGCGCGGTGGTAGTCGAGGTAGGCCCGCAGCATGTCGCGTTCCCTCCCGAAAATCGGCGGGTCTATGCGGGTGTCGCTGGCCACTGGTTGCGCTCCCTTGTTCGTTCCTGCGTCGGGCGTCTGTGTCTTGCTTTCCGTCGGCCAGCCCTTGATGTGGGCCGTCAGCCTGACTTGTGTCCGGTCTCGCCGCCGGGATGCTCACCTCAGGTGAGGGTGGTGTCGCCGAGTGACTGGAGCAGGGTGCGCAGCGCGTCGGCCAGTCCATCCGCTTGGTCGCGGTCGAGGGCCTGGAGCAGGCGTACCTCGTTGGCGATGTGCAGGGCGAACAGGTCGTCGACGGTCTGGCGGCCGTGTGCGGTGAGCCGGATCCGCACCGTGCGGCGGTCGTTGGCGTCCGGGACCCGTTCGACAAGGTTCTTGGTGACCATGCGGTCGATGCGTTTGGTGACGGCTCCCGAAGTGACCATGGTCGCCCTGACGAGCTGGCCTGGGGTCAGTTCGTAGGGCTCGCCGGACCTCCGGAGCGTGGTCAGGACGTCGGCCTCACTGTTGTCCAGGCCGTACTGGCGGAAGAAGTCCTGGATCTCCGCCTCAAGCAGTCGGGCTAGGCGCTGGATCCGGCCCACCACTCCGATCGGCCAGATGTCCACGTCGGGGCGTTCCCGGCGCCAGGCGTGCATCACTGCGTCGACGGCGTCGCCCATCTCGAACCTCCCTTGCTAGTCTCTTCTAGGTATCTTACTAGGAAGAGATATCGAGGAAGGTGTTGCCCATGTCCAGAAACATGCAGGCGGTCCGGGACGTTTACCAGGCGTTCACCGACGGCGACCTCGACGGGTTCATCGAGTCGCTCGCCCCTGATTTCGTCTCCCGGCAGTCGGACGCAGTCCCATGGCACGGCACCTACCAGGGACACGACGGCGTCCGGGAGATGTTCGGCAAGGTCGCCGAACGTGCCGACGCCACCTACGAACCGTCCCAGTTCATCGAGGGTGACGAGCACATCGTCGTCGTGGGCGACGCCCGGATCACCCCCAGGGGCACCGGCGCGGCAACCACCGTCCGGGAACTGCACATCTGGCGGGTCGCAGACGGCCGGCTGCTCGGCCTGGAGGTCTTCCTCAACGCCCCTGCATCCCTGCTGGCCGCGCTCGAATCCTGAGCATGCTGTCGCTCCCGGCTCTCGCCCGTCACTCCAGCGTGGTGTCGGGCGCAAGGGCCCGCAACGCGTGGTCGACGAGGGTCTCCAGTTCGGCCGGGCTGTGCAAGCCGCCCTGGTGGAGGAGGAGTCGGTAGTAGACCGGGCCGTAGAGGAGTTCCACGGCCAGGCCGAGGTCGGCGTCGGCGTGGAGCTGGCCGGCCTCACGGGCCTTGGCCAGGCGGGCGCGGCCGTCGTCGATGCGCGGCTGGAAGAGCACTTCCTGCATGCCCTGAGCCAGGTCGACGTGGTGGTGGCTGTCCGCGATCAGGCCGATGAGCGCGCGGCCGAAGCGCGGACTGCCGAACAGGCCACGTAGCAGCGCCTCCATCTGGGTCAGCAGGTCGGCCCGCAGGTCACCGGTATCGGGGAAGCTGAGGCTGTCCCGCTCGATGATTGTCTCGGGGCGTCTGGTCGTCTTCCCGACGTCATTGCGGGTCGTGGGGCGACGATTTCTGGGCCCACGGGGCCGGCCTGGTCCGGGTGTTGAGGGTTTCGGTGCACGGACCGGACAGGCCAGGTCCGGGCGGAGGTTCTCTGCCCTCGACTGGTCGACGGGCACCGTATTCAGCGCCCCTGTCCATTAGGAGCGGCAGTCCGGTCGCCGACGGTCACGCCAGGACGCAGCGTGTACCGGAGAAGTTGGTCGGCATGCACTTGTTGCAGTGCACGCACAGCGATCGGGCTGCGCTTTCCTCCCGTACGCGGTTGACGAAGTCCGGCTCGCGCAGCAGCGCGCGGGCCATCGCGACGAACTGGAACCCCTCCGCCATGGCCAGATCCATGGACTCCCGGCCGGTGATGCCGCCGAGGAGGATCAGTGGCAGGTCGAGGGCGGCCCGGAACTGGCGGGCCTCCTCAAGGAGGTACGCGTCACGGTAGGGGTACTCGCGCAGGAAGCGGTGACCGAGCATCCGTACGCCCAGACGCTGCGGCTGCGGCAGCGCGGCCGCGAAGTCCCGTATCGGCGCCCTGCCCTTGAACAGATACATGGGGTTGAGCAGCGAGCTGCCGACGGTCAGCTCAAGGGCGTCGACGGTGCCGTCGGCCTCGATCCAGCGGGCGACCTGCAGTGCCTCGTCCAGCCAGAATCCTCCGCCGACCCCGTCGTCCATGTTGAACTTCGCCAGGATCGCGATCCGGTCACCCACCGCGTCCCGCACCGCGCGCCCCGCCGCGCGGGCCACCTTCGCCCGGTTGTGCAGCGAACCGCCGTACGCGTCCATGCGCTTGTTGATCCGCGGGCTGAGGAAGGAGCTGGCGAAGTAGTTGTGCCCGAGGTGCACCTCGACCGCATCGAACCCGGACTCGACGGCCAGCTCGGCGGCGGTCCCGTGGGCACGCGAGATGCGCTCGACGTCATCCTCGGTGGCGGCGCGCGTCAGTCGCCCGCCCAGCTGGTTGAACCGCCGGCTCGGACCGAGTGCGGCCATCCGGTTCGACCGGGGGTTCGCGACCGGCCCGGCATGGCCGAGCTGCGCCGATACGGCGGCCCCCTCGGCGTGCACGGCGTCGGTGAGTCGCCGCAGGCCGGGGACGGCGGCAGGCCGCATCCAGATCTGGTCGTACTGCGTACGCCCCTCGGGCGCGACGGCGCAGTAGGCGACGGTGGTCATACCCACTCCGCCCGCCGCTACCGCCCGATGGAAATCGATCAGCGCATCGGTGACGAGGGCGCCGTCGCTGCGCCCTTCGAACGTCGCGGCCTTGATGGTGCGGTTGCGGAGCTTCAACGGGCCGATCCGGCCCGGCGACAGCACATCGGGAATCGCCCTGTCTGTCATGCCACCTCCTGAGTTGGGTATGGTCCCTCGACCGCGCGTCATCTCTAGCGGCTCACGCCACCGATTTCCATGGCCGCGGTGTCTCCGCTCAGTGGCCGGATGTCGCACACTGTGCGGCCACGCGCCGGTGCGGTTCTGAGAACGCCAGCTTGCCCATCAGTGACGGCTCGGCCTCCCGGCGCCGCCCGAACACCTCCACGTAACATTCTTGCGCCGCCTCCGACTGCGGCTCGGCGAGGTACGCCCATTCGGCGAGGTGGCAGGCCAACTGCAGGTCGGAGTCGGCGAGTTCGCGGGCGCGGGCGGCCAGCGCCGGCACACCGCCCGCCAGTTGGGCGATCTCATGCGCCTGCGCGGCCACCGGTGCGGGCAGCAGGTTCGCAGCGTGCCCGTCCCACCAGCCGCCGTAACGACGGATCACGTTGCGGCAGATGAACTCCGGCCGGTCGTAGCGCGGTTGCAGGCGCGGGTGGGCGGCCAGGTGCTCGGGGACCGCAAGTGACTGCACGATCTCGTCCGGCCGCAGGCCCGCGTTGAGCCCGTCGAGGGTGTGGCGCACGATGTGCCGGAGGTACGCGGCCATCGTCAGCAGTTCGTCGCGGATCGCCTCGGATCCTCGTACGCATTCACCATGGCCGGTGATCACACAGTCCGCGCCGAGGGCGGCCATCTCCTCGGCAGCGTCCGCCCACTCCTCCGCATACCGCTGGACCTTGCGTGGGTTGCCGGCGTTGGGCAGATAGCCGACGACGAGGTCCCCGGCGGCGATCACCCGGCGCCGCGGTGCCCACACCCACGCGGCGTCGTCGGTCTCGCCCTTGGCGTGCCGCACCACGAACCGCTCGCCTCCGATGCGGAGTTCGAGGCTGTCGCGGAACGTGATGTCCGGGACGACGAAGTCCTCGGCCGCGCTCGGCCAGCTGCGGCCGTTGGCACCGGGGCGCTGTCCGTTGATCGCGGCGTTCAGGCCCGCGGTCTTCGCGTAGCGGGCGTAGTGGGTGAGCAAGTTCTCGTGGGCGACGACACGGGGCCGTTCGCCGGCCTCCAGGAACGACCACAGGCCGAAGGCGTGGTCGATGTGGCCGTGTGTGAACACCACAGTGTGCAGCGGGAGTTCACTGCTCTGTCGCACAGCTTGCAGGAGTGCGGGGCCGTCGCCCGCGCAGCCCGCGTCGACGAGCAGCAGGCCCTCGTCCGTCTCGAACAGGGCGACGTTCGCCATGCCGGGCTGGATCATGAAGGTGCGGGGGGCGATCTCCACGACCTGGGGCGGGTGCGGTGCGGCGACCTCGCGCGCTGCGATGTGCTGGAACTGCGCGTTGCCGATGTTGCCGAAGTTCTGCCGCATCAACGCGTGTGCACCTGGGCCCAGTTGACGGTCCGCCGGGGTGGACGGCTCTTCCGCACGGACAGCCTGCGCGTTGGACGAATCGGTCACGGGAGTCTCCTCGCTGCACGATGTTCGACTAGGCGTTGACCCCGATTAAACCACGCGGTTTAATCGATCCACAGAGAGAAGGAAGACCGTGGAATCATCGACCCGATTGCAGATCCTGCTCACCGCGGAGCGCCTGTTCGCCACTCAAGGAATCGACGCGACCTCCTTGCGGCAGGTCAGCTCCGAAGCGCAGCAGCGCAATACAGCAGCGGCGAAGTACCACTTCCAGAATAAAGTGACACTGGTCAGAACCATCTTCGATCACCGACTCGACGTCATAGACGCCAGGCGCGGCGAGATGCTGAAATCCGCCGAGTCCGGGGACCGTCTCGGCGACCCGAGGGAACTGGTGGAGATCCTGGTCCGCCCTCTGGCCGAGCAGGCGACCCGTGTGAGCAGCTACTACGTCCGCTTCCTGCACCGCGTCTTCGAGTACGTCGGGCGCGATGTCACCGCCCTCCCGGAACTGGGCGGGCTCGAGGAGGCGGTGGCTGTCGGGCGCCTGGTCACCGAACGGCTCCCCGGTCTGGTCCAGCCGCCGCTGCGCCCCCGGATCAGGTGGGCAGGCCAACTGATCATCTCCGCCCTCGCCGACCTGGAGGGATCACACGGGGCCTCCACCGCACCGGAGTTGGACCCCGACTCGTACGTGACGGCGTTGATCGACGCGGTCACCGGCCTGCTCACGGCCGAGACCACCGCCCGGCCCGCCGGCGAACGGTGACGGCCGGGCGTCACAGAAGGGGAATCTCGGATGACGCCGGGATCAGAACCGACCACGACCGGCCTGCGTCTCGCTTATGCCACCGCCGGGCTGCTCATCGGCGGAGCGTGGGCGTACGGCAAGGACATGCCGCTGTGGGAGCACGCGCTGCGTCTGTGCGTGATCGTGGTGGTCGTACCGCCCGCCCTGCACCTCGTACGCAGCCGCCTGCGGCGGCGCTCGGCGGCTCGCCACCTGCCCTTGCGGCAACTGGTCGTCGCCAAGGTCCTGCTCGTGGCGGCCGCGGTGGTGGCGGAACTGCTGCTGGACCCGCTGACCGCGTGGGCCTCGTTCATCACCGCGGCGGCCCTCGCGGCCGTGGTCACCGTCGCAGGACCGACATGGCATCGGAGGCAGAGAAGCCCTGCACATGGATGAGAACCCCGCGAGTCAGTGGATGTCGGCGGCCCAACAGGCCCCGCAGGACGCCAAGTTCTTCTGGACCGGCGGTCCGGTCGAGGTCGCGGCGGACATGTGGTTCGCCTCCCTGGGTTCCGGACACGGCCTTCCCGCCAACGCGCAAGCAGTGGCCGCCCTCTACACCCACCGCGGCACCCAGGAACCCAGCCTGATGGCAACGAACCTCTACAGGTCCGCAGCCGCCGGCGCACTCGCCCACCTGCCTTCCGCATAGGTTCAGAATTCCCGGTCTCCGGCGAGAGGGAACCCCTCTCAGGAAACTCCCAGGAATCACTCCGGAACCGGTCAAGTGGAGATGCAACTCTTGCCCCCGTTCTGTTGATCGGCAATATGACCGGGGTCCGCCTGTGGCTGCTTTCCTCTACAAAACCGGCAAGTTCTCCTACCGATGCAGGTGGTGGGTCACCGTCCTGTGGGCGGGACTGCTCGTGACGGCAGGGCTGCTCGCCTCCCGCGCCGACGCCGCGCCGCCGAACGATTTCTCCGTGCCGGGAACCGAGGCACAGGAAGCCTATGACCTCCTGGAGCAGCGCTTCCCCGAGATAAAGGCGGACGGGGCCACCGCGCGTGTCGTCTTCAAGGCCGACGACGGCAAGGTGACCGCTCCGGACCAGAAGCAGGCCATCGAGGACGCCGTGCGGGCGCTCGGCGAGGCACCGCAGGTGGAGCGGGTGACCGACCCGTTCAAGACGGGCTCCGTCAGCAAGGACGGCACCACCGCCTACGCGCAGGTGTCATACGGTGTAACGGTCACCGAGCTCGCGGACACCTCGCGCGAGGCGCTGACGGACACCGTGGAGGAGATGCGCTCGCCGGGCCTCACGGTCGAGGCCGGCGGCAACGCGGTCTCCGAGAAGGCCGCGGGCGGCCACTCCTCGGAGGCCATCGGACTCGCGGTGGCCGCCGTCGTACTCGTCATCACCTTCGGCGCGCTGATCGCGGCCGGACTGCCGCTGCTCACCGCGCTGCTCGGCGTCGGCATCGCCACCAGCGCGATCAAGGCGCTCGCGGCGCCGCTCGACCTGGGCGGCACCACGTCCGTATTGGCCTCCATGCTGGGCCTGGCCGTCGGCATCGACTACGCGCTGTTCGTCGTCTCCCGCTACCGCGACGAGCTGGCCCGCGGCAGGAGCCGTGAGGACGCCGCCGCCCACGCGGTGGGCACGGCGGGCTCCGCGGTCGTCTTCGCCGGCCTGACCGTGGTGATCGCCCTCGCGGCGCTGCCTGTCGTCGGCATCCCGGTGCTGTCCCAGATGGGTCTCGCCGCGGCCGGAACCGTCGCCCTGGCCGTGCTGATCGCCGTCACGCTGATCCCGGCCCTGCTCGGCATCGCCGGGAAGCGCGTCAAGCCTGCCCGCCCCCGCCGCCGCGAGCGCCGAACCGGCGACGCACCGTCAGGGGCGGAGTCACGTCCCGGCCTGGGCGTGCGCTGGGTCCGGTTCATCACCCGGCGCCCCCTCGCGGTTCTGCTCCTTGGCACCACCGCCCTGATCACCGTCGCGGTGCCCGCCGCCTCGCTCGAACTCGGCCTTCCCGGCGACGAGTCCAAGCCGACGTCCACGACCCAGCGCCGCGCCTATGACCTGCTCGCCGACGGCTTCGGCCCCGGCTTCAACGGCCCCCTGACCGCGGTCGTACGAGCCGACGACGGCGGAGACGCCCAGGCCGCCGCACGCGACGCCGCCACCCGGATCAATGACACGGACGGCGTGGCCACAGTGACGCCGCCACGTTTCAACGACACCAAGGACACCGCCGTACTCACCGTCGTCCCGACCACGGCGCCCGGCAGCGAGGAGACCTCCGACCTCGTCCACACGCTACGCGCGCCCGAGACCGAGGGAGAGGACGCCGAGGTGCTGATCGCGGGCACGACCGCGATGAACATCGATGTCTCGCAGAAGCTCGCCGACGCGCTGCTGCCCTACATCGCGCTCGTCGTGGGCCTTGCGTTCCTGCTGTTGATCGCCGTGTTCCGCTCGATCCTGGTGCCGCTGAAGGCCGCGCTCGGCTTCCTGTTGTCCATCACCGCCGGGCTCGGCGCAGTGGTCGCCGTCTTCCAGTGGGGCTGGCTGGGCGCCCTGTTCGGGGTCGAGGTGCCCGGCCCTGTGATGTCCATCATGCCGATCTTCATGGTCGGCGTCGTGTTCGGTCTGGCCATGGACTACGAGGTCTTCCTGGTGACCCGAATGCGTGAGTCCTACGTTGCCCACCGACAGCCGCTGCGTGCCGTGGTCAGTGGGTTCAGGCACAGCGCCCGGGTCGTGGCGGCCGCCGCGATGATCATGATCGCGGTGTTCGCCGGGTTCATGGGGTCGAACGAGCAGATGGTCAAGACCATCGGGTTCGGCCTGGCGATCGCCGTCCTCTTCGACGCCTTCGTCGTCCGCATGACGCTCGTGCCTGCGGTGCTCGCCCTGCTCGGCCACCGCGCCTGGCGGCTGCCGCGATGGCTGGACCGCTGGGTGCCGCACGTCGATGTGGAGGGTGAGAACCTCCAGACGTCCGAGCCGGCACGGGCCGAGGCGGCACCGACCGACACGGGGCGGCCGGACAGCGTCGAGGTACCCGCCGAGCCGTTCGAGGTGCGCTGACGCCATGAGCCGTACAACCACGACACGGTCGGCCCGGTCCACGGCACGAACCGAGCCTGCCCCGGCACCCGGCAGCAGGCAGGACAGGACGGGAGGGGAACAGGCCCCGCTCAGGCCCAGCGGGGGTGCCCCGCGCCACGCGGCCGAAGGAGGGGCGGCCGCCGTCGCCGCGCTCGCGGCCATGGCAGTCGCCGGATACCTGGCGCTGCGCGCCCTCGGCGGCGACGGCAGCGCACCGCTGACCCAACTCGTCCCGGCCGTCATCAGCCTCGCCCTCGGCGGGAAGATCGACCTGACCGCCGACGTCGCGCCGAAGGCCGGTGCCGGCGGAGGCATGCTCGACATGCTCGGTGGCGGTGGCGGTCTCAGCCTCGGTGTCGCCGGTCAGGTGTGGGCCATGCCGCTGATGCTCAGCTTCCTGGGAGCGGCCGTCCTGGGCTGGTGCTTCTTCCGGCCGCTGCGCCGTCGCAGGCGTCCGGCACCGGCGCTGCTGATCGCCCGCACCGGCGGGGCGCTCGGTGTCACCGCCGTCATCGCGCCCGTAATGGCGTCCCTGGCACGCGGCTCGCTCAGTCTTCCCCAGAGCGTCTCGGAGAAACTCGGCAAGGGCGGCGGCTCGGGCGGCGGACTGGGCAAGCTGACGGGCGGCGAAGGAATCCCCTCCGTCGACTTCACCACGGACATCGTCCTGACCGGGTTTCTCGCGGTGCTCGAAGTGGCGCTCGTCATCGGCCTCGGCTGTGTGGCAGCCCGCCGTACATCGCTGCCGGGCCCCGTCGCGCTCAGCCGGGCACGCCTCAAGTGGAACCCGGTCACCTCCACCCTGACCGGCATCTTCACCACCCTGTGCACGCTCGCCCTGTTCCTCGCACTGCTCGCAGGAGCTGCCGCGGCGACCGGCCGCGATCAGGCGGCGAAGGCCGCGGGTGCGCTGCTCCTGGCCGCCCCGAACCTGATCTCAGGGGTCCTCACCTCCGGCCTGGGCGCCTCCTGGCAGGCCGGTATGGAGCGCCGGCAGCCTGAGGGCGGCGGCATGATGGGCGGTATGGGCGGAGGTGCCGGCGGCCTCGGTGCAGCGGCCGGCTCCGGTGCCGGCGCAGGGGCCAAGCAGGTCGACGTGAGCGGCAGGGCGGTGGCGGGCCTCCCGCTGTGGCTGATCGGCCTGACGCTCCTGGTGTGCCTGCTCGTGTACGCGGGTTACCGCACCGCCGCCCGCACCCCCGCGCGCACGGCCCGCGAAGAAACCGACGCTCTGTTGGGCCGCCACCTGGAGATCGCGCTGCGCGCCGGTGTGGCTGTGGGCCTCTGCGTCGTGGTCCTTGGCCTGGTCTCTCAGGTCTCGGTGGGTATCGGCTTCTCCCTCATGGGCAACGAGATGGGCGGGATGGACGCCGGGCTCGACGGATCGGTACGGCTCCCGGCGCTCACCGGCTTCGTCCTGGCCGGCCTGACCTGCTACGCGGGCAGTCGCCTCCACACGGTACGGGCCGGTGGGCAGCGGCAGGTGCGTCCGCGACCACGCACAGGTTCGTGAGGTTTCCTCGGAGCCGAGTTCCCGTCCGCGTGACGGACACCAGGACATGACATGTGCCGGGGAGCCGGCTCGGCCGATCGGCGTCACCGATCGGCCGGACCAGCTCCCCGGTACCAGCCCCCGTACAGCGAAGCGGAACGAACCAGCCATGACATCAGCCCGTGCGGCACGCCGCGGCACCCCGCCCAAGGGCCACCTGCTCGTCGTCGACGACGAACCGACCGTCCGCGAACTCCTTCCGGCCGCCCTGCGCTACGCGGGGTTCGACGTCGATGTCGCGGCCGACGGGGAAGAGGCCCTTCAGGTGGCGGCCCGTCGTCCCCCGGACCTGGTGCTCCTGGACGTGATGCTCCCGGGCATCGACGGCTTCGAGGTCATCCGGCGGCTGCGCGCCCAACCCCGCAGGACCGGCCAAGGGTTCGGCGGCGACGTGCCGGTCCTGTTCGTCACCGCCCGGGAAACCCGGCAGGACCGGATCGCCGGCCTCACCCTGGGCGGCGACGACTACATCACCAAACCCTTCGACCTCGAGGAGCTGATCGCCCGCATCCACGCGGTGCTGCGCCGCACCAAGGGCGAGGCGTCCGACGCACTGGCCGTCGGCGACCTCGAACTCGACCCCGAGGGACACCTGGTGACCCGGGCCGGGCAGCCGGTTCGCCTCTCCCCCACCGAGTTCCGCCTGCTGCACTTCCTGATGGCCAACGCCGGGCTGACCATGTCCAAGGCCCAGATTCTGGAAAACGTCTGGCGTTACGACTTCGAGGGCGACCCCAGCATCGTCGACACCTACATCAGCTATCTGCGCCGCAAGGTGGACCAGTCCGGGCCCAAGCTCATCCACACCGTGCACCGGATCGGATATGTACTGCGCGGACCCCGGGCATGACGGCGCCAGGACCGCTCCACAACCGGCGCTCCCCGATGGGCAGCGCGCGGCATGTCCTCGCGCGCATGTCCCTGCGCACACGCCTGCTGTGCCTGGCCACCGCCCTGGTCGCCACCGGCCTCCTCGCGGCGGGGGCTGTCGTCAGCACCACTCTCCACGGCTACCTGGAAGGGCGTGTCGACGCGCGCCTGCAGACCACGGCGCAGATCGCCGCCCGCATCACACCACCGCCGGGCACCGAGTCCCCGCAGAACGTCCGCGTCCTGAGCTCCTTCGAGGACACCACGGTGTCGTACGTGGACGACACGGGCGCCGCCCACAGCACCTTCGACTCCACCACCGCCGCTCCCGGAGGCGGGCCCCAGCTACCGGATCTCGACCGGGACGCCGTCCTCGACCGCTCGGGACAGCCCTTCACCGTCTCGGCCCGCGACGGCGACCACAGGTGGAGGGCCGTCGCGCTCACCCGTCCCGACCAGCTGATCGAGTCAGCGGACCAACCGGCCGGCAACGGCAGCGTCGTCATCGCGACCTCCCTCGACGAGGTGGACCGCACCGTCCAGAAGACCCGGACCGTCTCCCTGACCGCCGGCGGGGTCCTGCTCGCCGTACTGGCCCTGGTCGGCTGGTTCGCCATCCGCTCCGGCCTTCGGCCGCTGACCCGCATCGAGGACACCGCCGAGGCCATCACCTCGGGCGACTTCTCGCACCGGATCCCCGAGACCGCCGGTTCACAGACCGAGGTGGGACGCCTGACCACCTGCCTGAACCGGATGCTCGACCAGATCGACACCGCGTTCCGCGCCCGCGCGGAAGCGGAGTCACGGATGCGGCGCTTCTTCGCGGACGCCAGCCACGAACTACGCACCCCGCTCGTCGGCATCAAGGGATACACCGACCTGTACCGCATGGGGGCCTCACAGACCCGGCAGGAGACCGACCACATCATGACGCGGATCGCCGAGGAGTCCGGGCGCCTGACCCGTCTCGTGGGGGACATGCTCCTGCTCGCCCGCCTGGACGAGGCCGCACAGGGCCCAGCCCTCGGAATCGGCCCGGCTCCCGCCTTCCCGCTGGAGCGCGCCCCGATGGACCTGCGCACGCTGGCCGCCGACGCACTGCACGACGTACGGGCCCTGGACCCCAGCCGCCCCGTCACACTCACCGGACCGGACGGCGGCAGACCAGCCACCGCCCCGACGCTCGCGGACGAGGAACGCCTGCGGCAGGTCGTCACCAACCTGGTCGGCAACGCCGTCGCGCACTCCCCCGACGGGACGCCGGTCCGGATCGGCGTGGGCGTCAAGGACGGGCTCGCGGTCCTGGAGGTGGCCGACCGAGGGCCGGGCCTTTCTCCCGAGGAACGACTGCGGGTCTTCGAGCGGTTCTACCGCGCCGACGCATCCCGCAGCCGCACCACCGGCGCCGGTGCGGGCCTCGGCCTTTCGATCGTGCACTCCCTCGTCACGGCTCACGGCGGCGACATCGAGGTCGACACCGCCCCGGGCGAGGGCTGCACCTTCCGCGTGCGGTTCGCCCTGCTGGAACCGATGGACTGAGGATCATGGTCGAAGGCACGGTACGGACGCCATGTCTGCGCATGGGGACCCGTATCGGCAACCGACTATCCCTGGTCGAACAGGTGCGGGCGATGGTGGTCACGGCGCCCGGGCGTCGTCGGCAAGGACGTACCACGGCTGTTCGGCCGCTCCGGGATGGCCGCCGACCAGGAGGGCGGGGTGGTCGACAGGACAGCCCGAACGGAAACGTTCGCGGTAGGCGGACGGGGAGATCCCGAGGACACGTTGGAAGGAGCGGCGCATCCTCTCGGCCGAACCGAAGCCACAGCGGCGGGCGATCGCCTCGGTGTCGATGTCGGCGCTCTCCAGGAAACGCTGGGCGGCGCGTACCCGGACCTGCTCGAGGTAGCGCGCCGGGGTGGTGCCGATGTCGCGGGTGAAGGTCCGGGTAAAAGGTGAGCCTCGGGCTCCTCGACGAGGAAGAGCGTCAGCTCCATGTGCTGGGCGTTGCGCAGCTCCAGGATGACCGTCGCGATGAAGAGCAGGTTGGCGTAGCCGAGACCCGACTCGGTGAGGTCGGCCGGCGCGATACCGGCCTCGGCCATCTTCACCCGCAGGCTCCGAGCCAGACGGTGCAGCTCGTACTCGGCAAAGGTGACCTCAACAGTCTGCCCCCGGACCGAATCCGTCAGTTCGCCCAGGTGCCCCTGGATCTCGCTGGTCGTGGCGGTCAGGACAGGGTGGTCCTTGAGCTTCGTGAACGACTCGTTGGCCTGCGCGCGGAACCCTTCCTGCTCGGCCTCCCCGATGATCCGCAGCAGCCGATTCCCGTCCGAGGAGTCCAACTCCCGCTGAGCATCTCGCAGCGGCGCCAGGTAGACGCCGATCACACGGGACTGCGGGGTGAGACGTATGCGTCCGTACGTGTGCGGGAGCCGTCGGCTCCGCCTGAGCGGAACTCCCACGGGGTCAGCGGCATTCTGACGGTGTGAACAGGGAAGCCGTCGGCACCGAGTGCCTCGGTGGCGGCTTCGGGGTCAGGGCGTGTGGTGGTCATGCGGGATTCTCCTTCGTCGTGGATGAAGGGGTGTGCGTGGTACGGGAGTTGAGGTTCCGGCGGAGTGCGGGCGCGCCGGTGCCGCCGGTTGCCGGATCCCGGCCGTGGCGCATCAGTGCCGCCATGGTGAGCGCGAATGCGGCGCAGGCCAGGTAGGCGGGGCCGAACGTGACGGAGGAGGCAGGTCCGGAGCCTCCGCGCAGCCCTCCGAGCAGTGCGGAGCGCGGCGTGAACGGGGTGTCGCTGCGCGAGATCGAGGCTGCCGCGGGGCAGCGCAATACCGGGGCCGTGCGTTACCACTTCGGCTCGAAGCCGGAGTTGCTGGAGGCCGTCATCGCGCGGCGCATGGTGCCGGCCAACGAGGCGCGCGCGGCGTTCCTCGCCGAAGCCAAGGCGGGCGAGGGGACGGCCCTTGAGACCCGCACCCTCGTCGAGGCGCTGGGGTGCTGCCGCTGGTGACGCAGCTGGGCGAGCCGGGGCGGCCCCGCTGGTACCTCCGGTTCCTGGCACAGGCGTTCAGCGACCGCGAAGTGGGACGGATCATCGCCGAACTGCCGTACGGGCAGGGCCCCCGTGGACCGACGTGCAGCGGCGCGTGCTGGCCAGGCTCGACTGGGTCCCGCCTCAGCAGCGTCACGAACGCTGGATGTTCCTGGCCAGCTTTGTCACGTACGCGCTGGCGGACCGGGAGAGCCTGATCGCCACCGCCTCCTCGGACCCGCTCACGCCCCCCGACGAATTCGTGGCACACGTCATCGACGTGGGCGAGGCGCCCATCACCAGGAGGTGAGGTCTGGCAAGGCAACACGGCGTGCTCTGCTGCTGTGGCTGACCGTGTGACCGCCTGGTTCAGGATGACCGCAGGACGTCCAGGACTTCGGCGCGCCACTGACGAGCGGAAGGCAGGGCGGCGGTGAGCATCATCGACGTGTGCACATGGCCTTGGCCCAGCGTGTGGGACACCTCGACTCCTGCTGTGCCTAGGCGTTCGGCGTACGCCACTCCTTCGTCTCGCAGCATGTCGTACTCGGCGGTCATCACGTGCGTCCGCGGGAGGCCGGAGAAGTCGGTCGCCCGAAGCGGCGAGGCGAGCGGGTGGGAACGCTCCTCGGGCGAGGCGACATAGGCGGCCTTGGCCAGAGCCATAGTGGTCGCGGACAGTGCGAAGCCCTCCCCGAACTGTCGGTGGGATTCAAACTCCCCCGCCAGGTCTGTCACGGGGACCTCCAGGATCTGGAGGCGGATGTCGGGACCGCCCTCGTCGCGGACCTTGGCCGAGAGTGCGGCCGCGAGATTCGCGCCCGCGGACACCCCTCCGATGCTGATGCTGTCGGCCCGGCCACCGATCTGCGCCGCATGCTCGGCAGCCCAGAGCAGGGCGGCGTAGCAGTCTTCGAGACCGGTGGGGAACCGGTTCTCCGGAGCCTTTCGGTAATTGACCGCCACGACGACCCGGCCGGCACCGGCGGCACGCTCGCGACAGCAGACGACGGTCGAGTTCTCGAAGATCGACCCCGAGATCCAGGCGCCGCCATGCAGGTAGAGATGGATCGGATGAGGGCCCGGACCGGCCGGGCGGTACACCCTCAGGGCAATTTCGCCGCCCGTGACCGGCAGTCGCACCAGGCGCACTTCTGCGACAGCGGGAGCAGGTTCCATGTACTCCCCGGACAGCCGGTCGAACAGTTGGCGTTTCGCCGTGCGGAACTGCTCCAGGTCGTCGATCTCCGTGGCCGGGGCGGGCAGTTGCTTGACGAGCGATGCGAGCAAGGGATCAAGAGGCATGGCGTACTCCTGAGTTGGCGTGCGGGACGGCCGGCATCAGTCGGCCTCTGCGAGGCCCGGCAGTTGGACTCTGGTGGTGCCGGTGGAGGCGGCTGCCGTCGAGCGCTGCCGGGAGCGGACGAGCGGAGTGAGCACCACGATGGCCGCTGCCAGAGCGGCCACGAGATACATGCCGTTCAGTGCCGATCCCGTCGACTGTTCGATGGAGCCGAACGCGAACGGACCGGCGAAGGCCCCCAGCGCCCCGATGGAGTTGACAGCGGCCAGGGCGGCTGCGGCACCGACGCCGGACGTCGCCGTCATGGCGAAGGCCCACACGACGGTCGCGATCCCCATGACGAGCAGCATCGCGATGCCGAGCAGCAGTGCCTGCGCGACGACTCCACGGGCGCTGGGCAGCGCGAGGCTCGCCGCGAGTGCCGCGCTCATGGATCCCGCGATCAGCGCCCACTCGCTTCCCGTGCCCGTCCGACGGTAGATCCGTGGAAGCAGCAGTACGCCGAGCAGAGGGCCGACGGTGACCAGGGCGACCACGCCGCCGATGGCCGGGGTGCCGCTCACCCCCATCTCTTCGACCATCGCAGGACCGAAGAACACGGGACCGGAGAGGGCGGCCTGGAGAAGCAGGTAGACAGCGGCGCTGATCAGGACGGTCGGGTTGGTCAGCGAAGCGCTGATCGTAGAGGCGGGAGCCGGGTCCGTCGGCCCCCGCTCGGCGGCGGCCTCGGTGAGCGCCGACGCTTCTTCTGCCCGTAGCCAGCGCGCATTCTCGGGCCGGGAGGGAAGCCGCACCCACACCACGATGCCGATGACGACACTGGCGGCTCCCTCGATCAGGAACATCCACTGCCACCCGTGCAGCCCGGACGTTCCGTCCAGGGAGAGCAGGCCGCTGCCGATCGGTGCCCCGGCGATGCCGGCGGTCGTCGCCGACGCCAGCAGGAGGCCGACGGCCTTGGCCCGCTTCGCTTGTGGGAGCCAGACGCTGACGAGGTACATGAGCCCGTAGAGCCCGGCCTCGGCCGCGCCGAGCAGGACGCGGGCGAGGTAGAAGGTCCATTCGTCGTGGACGAACATGGTGGCAGCGGTGACGACGCCCCAGGTGACGGAGATACGTCCGATCCACCACCGTGGTCCGACCTTGTGCAGGATGAGGTTGCTGGGGATTTCCAGCAGCATGTAGCTGATGAAGAAGATGCCGGCGCCCAGACCGTAGGCGGCGGCGGACAGCCCGATGTCCGCCCCCAGCGAGTCCTTTGCCATGGCGATGTTCGCCTTGTCGATGCTGGCCGTGAAATACACGACCATCAGCAAGGGGATGAGACGGACCATGACTTTCCTGGCCGCCTGATCGCGGATGGTCGTCTGCTGTGTGCTCATCCTGGCCTCCTGGGACCGCACTTGCCGGGGACGGCGGGCTCGCTGATGCGCTACTCGAAGAGGTCGGGTTCGTCCCGGACGATCTCGTCCCACAGGGGACGCAGCTGGAACCACCCCGAAAGGGGGGTGCCGATCTGTTCCCGGACCACGACCGCACCGTCGTGGTCAATGTGTTTCGGAGTGCCGGCGGCCATCGCGAGAAGCTGCGCCTGGCAGGAACGCTCCATGGTGATGAACCACCAGGCCGCTTCCGGAACGGTCTGGCCCACGGTGAGGTTTCCGTGGTTCTGGAGGATGACGGCCTTGTTCGGGCCGAGCGCCCGCCCGATGCGCCGTCCCTCCTCGGTGTCGTTGACGACACCCTGGTAATCCGCGTAAAGGCCGTGGTCCTCGTAGAAGGCACAGGCGTCCTGGGTCAGCGGGTCGAGTCGGACCCCCAGGCTGGAGAAGGCTTTGCCGTACGTCGAGTGGGCGTGAGCCGCGGCGACGACGTCGGGGCGGGCGCGGTGCACCTCGGAGTGGATGCAGAACGCCGCGCGGTTCACCGGGCGCTTTCCCCCCACGACATTGCCCGCGCCGTCGACCAGAAGCAGGTCGGAGACCCGGATGTGCCGGAAGCTCATGCCGAACGGGTTGACCCAGAAGCGGTCCGGGTCGCCGGGGTCGCGTGCGGTGATGTGTCCGGCGACTCCCTCGCCGAATCCGAGCTTGCCGAACAGCCGGAACGATGCGGCGAGTTCCTGCTTGCGCAGCTGCCGCTCGTCCTCGACCGAAAGACCGGCGGGACGCAGGTTCAGAGCCGCGATCTGTTCTTCGGTGCCAAGAGCCGCCTGCGTGTGGGCTGCGAGTGTCTCCATGGAGCCCTCCATAAAATACGCGCCTGTTCATTTATGGCTGGCCGGTACTCTGGCACGCGCCGCAGGCACCGTCAATGGATCGGGGAGGATGCCCATGGCGAAGGGTGCGCAGACTCGCGCGCGAAGCGTGTCGAGACTGCAGGCAGCGGCACTCAAGGTGTTCGCGGAGCGCGGCTTCCACGGCACGTCGATCGAAGAGATCTGCACGCGAGCCGGGCTGTCACGAGGGGCGTTCTACTCGAACTTCGAAGACAAGGAAGCCCTGTTCTTCGCCCTGTTCGACGAACACGCCGACCGTGAGGTGGCCCGCCTGGACGCGGCGGTCTCGGATGCCTCAACGGTCGAGGAGGCACTCGACGGCCTGACGGGCGACGCGAACAGCGACGAGGAACGACTGTGGTTCCTCGCGTCCACAGAATTCACCCTCCACGCGATCCGGCACCCGCAGACCGCCGAGCGGCTCGCCGAGCACGATCGCCTGCTGCGGGCCCGGCTCACCGAACTTCTCACGGGATTCTTCGCACGCGTAGGGCGGCACGGGAACCCCGACCTCGACTCGCTCGCCCGCCTGCTCATCGCCCTCCACGAAGGCGCGTTGATGCAGTCGCTCGTCGAACCCGATCGGCTGCCACCGGGTGAACTGCAGCGCCGGTTTCTGCCGGCGATCCTGAGGGCCGCGGACCAGTAGGCGGTCAGGGCTGCGCGTCCACGGCGGCGAGTTCCGTGGCGATGGCCCGGAGCAGGTCGCGAGCGATGAGCCCCACCGCGAACGCGGCGATCTGGAGCAGGCACAACTCCGCGGCCATGCGCGCGAACGGACCATCCAGGAGTGCCGAAGTGCGCACGCACGATGTGATCTGCGGCTCCAGTCGGCGGAGGCTCAGGGTGTATCAGGCCGGTCGTCGTTCCTCGGTGTTCCGCTACTTGAGAATGCTCGCCCCATAGCCAACACCCCGATCAGTAGGGTCACTGTGCCGCGAACTGGACACCTGCCCTTTGCATGGAGGCAGGAAGCGACGCACCGTCGATGCGGGCCAACAGACCGGCTCCGACAGCGACCAGAAGTGCCAGCAGCACCGAAACGAGCAGAGCAAGAGCGAGCAGAACCCAGGTTGGTTGCTGGGAGGCGGTGCGGTCGATCTACTTGCGCAGGCTCACCTGCGGCCTGGCGCTCTGCGGAGCGTAACTGATCGTCTGATTCAACTGCTCTGCATTGCGCGCCGGCTGGACCAACATCGCCAGCGGCCGACGCGCTCACACCCGATTCGAAGCCGTCCTGCCAGGGCCTTCAGCCGCTCGTGCGTGGCATCCCGCCCATTCGTTCTCCCCGCGGACCCCGTCGCCGCCGCCCGTCGAAGCTGCACGCCGACAAGGGCTACGACTACGACCACCTGCGCCGATGGCTCCACAAGCGCGGCATCCGCCACCGCATCGCCCGCAAGGGGATCGAGTCCTCACAGCGGCTCGGCCGCCACCGGTGGGTTGTTGAGAGGACCGTGTCCTGGCTCGCCGGCTGCCGCCGGCTCCACCGCCGCTACGAATGCAAGGCAGAGCACTTCCTCGCCTTCACCGCCATAGCCGCAACCGTCATCTGCCACCGCCGACTCGTCCGTATGGACGGGCAGCACCAGTCAGTCTGAGGCTCCGACACTGCTGACCCAGACCCCGAAGGGCCTGCTCTCCCACTCGGCCTTGGTCTGCTCCGAGAGGCTCTGCGCGTCGTCCATGTTCGACCAGGCGATGGAGCCTGGCTCGCTGTCGGCCAGAAAGCCCTCGACGATCGGACCGAGGTCGTCGGAAGCCACATAGATACCGCTGAACGGCAACGCATCCGGGGACACAGAACCGGTTGAGCACCGGAGCTGTCCTGCCAGTTTGTCGTGCCACACGTAGAACGTCGCAACCTCAGAGAAGCTCAGATCTCGAATGCGTTCCCGGATGGCGGCAGCAGTCCACTCGAAGGCGGCCACCACCTCGGCGACGGACAGCGAACTCCTGTCCTCCTCAGTCGCGCCCAGCGACCAGGTGTTGGTCTCCCACTCCGCCCGTCGGTCAGCCGGCTCCAGTACCAGCGGCTCGTCCGCCACCTCAGCGATCCACGTCAACAGCACCACAGCAGTATCCCTGCACAGCTCGACCGAGAACTGCCAAAAGAAACGACGTCTGAAGCCGCCGCAGGCGGCCTCGGAGCCTTCCGAGTCGAGGAGGTAGTACGCGTCCTCCTCCGCGCCGATCCGGGACCAGATCATCTCGGACTACAGGGCGGAGGTGGTGGTGCCGGTGACACGCCGCAGGACCTCGGCGAGGGCTTCGACGTTGCCGTTCTCGTAGCGGAATGCGGTACCCGGCTCGGCGGTCGCCCGGGCGGTGCCGAGGTGTTCGCGGATCGTGTCCGGCCCGGTGTAGCCGTAGGGGCGCAGTTGGGGGGCGAGGACGGCGAAGTAGCGCTGGGCTTCGAGTGCCTTGTCGTACGGGCGGCCCGCGTAGGTCATCTGCGTGCCCATGTGGAGGAGGTGGTCGACCTGGGCGTCGCCGAAGGCGGTTCCGGCGAGCTCGGGAATGTATTTCGAGACTTGGGCGCCGCGGTCGAGCTGCCCTTCGTGGGCGAGGGCCGCTGCGACGAGTCCGAGGTAGGACTTGGCGGCCGAGGCGGCCGAGGCGTTGAAGTGCGGGACATGGGCTCGTACCCGTGGAGGTACTCCTCGTGCACGAGGAGTCCGCGGTGCATGACCAGCAGAGCGTCGGTCTCGGCCCGGGCGAGCAGCTCCGCGAGAGTGAGGGACTGACCGTGTGGTCCTGTGAAGGTCAGGTCGTCGAGGGCGCCAGCCGGCGAGGCGGGCAGTGGGGACGGGCCGGCGGAGCCTCGCCAGACACTGCGGCTCGGAACGAGTTCGCGCCCTGAGGTCGTGTGGCGTCGGGCCCAGGCCGGATCGGTGTACCCCCGGGCCCATATCCGGTCGGCCAGCGACGATGTGCCTGTCATGCGTCCGCTCCGCTCTTCCGGCATGCACCGTCTGGTCGAGTTACAGTACATGCTGTTCGATAACTCGACCAGATCGGTCAGTCAGCAGGCGAGGGCCGTGGTGCAGGCGTGGTTCAGGGGGTGAGGTCGAGAGCTCCCGGGGCGTCGGACGGGGTGACTCCGGTGGCCCAGACGCGGCCATAGACCGAGAGGTCGCGCAGATGCGCGGTGATTTCGGCGGCGCTGTAGCCGGTGTCGTTCTCGACCCACCAGGTGAGCAGGCCGATGAGTTCACCGGTCCATGCCCGGGCGACGACGTCGAGGGGGATGCGCGGGGTCACCGCGAGCTGCTCGGTCCGGGTGCGGAAGGCGGCCTCGGCGTGGGCGCAGATGAGGTCCGTGAACTCCCGCAGGGCCCGGCCGTCGCCCTCGCCTCGCAGGACGACTCTGTAGACGGGTTTCTCCTGCTCGGCGTGTTCGAAGATGTACTTCACCGGCAGTCCGGTGAACCCCTCCACGTGCGCCTGCCGGACCGCCGGCAGGAGGCGGTCCCGGTCCTCGGCCAGGTCGCGGACAATGCCGACCAGGAGGTCCTCCTTGTCTCGGTAGTGGGCGTAGAAGGTGGCCCGGCCGATATCGGCGCGTTCGGTGATCTCCTCGACCGTGACCGCGTGGAACCCCTTCTCCAGGACCAGTGCGACCAGGGCCTGGCGCAGTGCGGCTCGCGTCCTGCGGACGCGGCGGTCTCCCGCGGGCTTCATGTCCACTTCGTTTCCTTCTCGTCCGAACCGTTGACCTGACCCTAACGCTGCCTTTACGTTGCCGCACACCAAGCTTGTTAACGAACACACTGTTCGAAACTTCTGGAGGTGCGATGAACCTCGGACGGTACGTACGCCGGACTGCCGGCCACCAACCCGATGCCGAGGCGGTGGTCTGCGGACCCGTTCGGCTGACGTACGCGGAACTCGACGACCACAGCGACCGGCTCGCGACGGCCCTGCGCGCACTCGGCCTGAGCCGGGGCGACCGGGTTGCGACCCTCGTCGGCAACCGCGCCGAACTGGTCGTCACGGAAGTCGCCCTCTACAAGGCCGGCCTGGCCCGTGCACCGATCAACGCCAGGCTCGGCGCCGCCGAGGTGGCCCACCTGCTCGCCGAGTCCGACGCGCGGCTACTGCTGATGGACGCGGCCCATCTGGACATCGCCCGCGCCGCGGTGCCCGGTACGGGGGTGAAGGCCGTTCTTGGCTACGACGGCCCGAGCGATCTCGGTCCGGGGTACGCCGAGACCCTCGCGGGCACCGAGCCGGAACCCGTCGACACGGAGTGCGGTGAGGATGACATCGCCGTACTGCACTTCACCTCGGGCTCCACCGGCAAGCTCAAGGCGGCGGTTCAGACGTACGGCAACCGGCTGGCGCTGCTGCGCAAGTCGGTGATGAGCGCCGACACGAGGGTCGGCCCCGGGAGCCGGCAGATCCTGGCCGGGCCGGTCACCCACGCCTCGGGCATGCCGCTGATGGGCATCTTCTTCGCCGGCGGCTGTGCGGTCGTACTGCCGCGCTGGGACGCCGAGGAGTTCCTCGCCACGGTCCAGCGCGAGCGTGCCACCCATGCCTTCGTCGTGCCGACGATGGTCAACACCGTGCTCGCGCTGCCGAACGCCCGCGACTACGACGTCTCCACCCTGCGCCAGCTGATCTACGGCGCCGCACCGATGTCACCGTCCCGGATCAGGGCCGCCTGGGGCCTCTTCGGCCCTGTCCTCTCCCAGGGATACGGCTGTGGCGAGACCACCTCCGGTGTGCTCTTCCTCTCCACAGAGGACCACCGGCGCGCGATCGAGGGCGAGGACGAGGAGCTGCTGCTGTCCTGCGGACGTGCGCTCGCCGAGGCCGAGGTCGCCATCGTCGACGACAGCGGACAGCCCGTCGCCGACGGAGAGATCGGAGAGATCGCCGTCCGCGGCCCCGATGTCGTCCCCGGCTACTACAACGAACCTTCCCTCACCGCGGAGAGCTTCCGGGACGGCTGGTTCCTCACCGGCGACGTCGCCCGACGCCGCGCGGACGGCTACGTCTTCATCGTCGACCGCAAGAAGGACATGATCGTCTCCGGCGGATTCAACATCTACGCCGTCGAGGTCGAGTCCGTCCTGCACCAACACCCCGACGTCTACGAGGCCGCCGTCGTCGGCGTCCCGGACGAGCAGTGGGGCGAGGCCGTCAAGGCCGTCGTCGTGACGCGCGACGGCGCCCCCCTCACGGAGGCCGAGCTCATCGCCTTCTGCTCCGAGCACCTGGCCCGCATGAAGAAGCCCCGCTCCATCGACTTCGTCGACGCCCTGCCCCACAACCCCAACGGCAAGATCGACCGCCGCGCCATCCGCGACCCCCACTGGGCGGGCGCCGAGCGCCGCGTCAACTGAACAGGACTGGCATGCCCTTCACCCTCGAACCCTCCTATGACGACAACCCTCGCCTCCAGGAGCTCGTCGTCCGCCTGCGCGCCTACCTCACCGACGAGCTCATCCCCTACGAGCGCGAGCACGGCATCACCGCGGAGACCAAGCTCGACCGCACCACACTGGAACACGTCTGGAAGCGCAGCGCCGAACTCGGCTTCTACGGCATCAGCCTGCCCCCCGAACTGGGCGGCCAGGGCCTGAGCTTCTACGAACTGTGCGCCCTCAAAGAGGAGCTGACCGCCTCCGGCGCCGCCCTCTCCCACTCCGTGCTGGGCGACATGGGCGGCCCGCTGCGCGTCGGCGCGATCGTGAAGTACGCCACCGAGGAACAACGGGAGCGCTACCTGCTGCCCGTGGTCCGGGGCGAGCGAGCCTGTTGCTTCTCCATCACGGAGGAGGACGCGGGCTCCGACGTACGCCGCATGACGACGACCGCCACCCCGGATGGGGACACCTATGTCCTCAACGGCAAGAAGGTGTTCAGCTCGGCCGCCCCCTTCGCGGACTTCGCGATCGTCGTCGCCCGCATGGCCGGCACCGAAGAGGCGTACAGCGCCTTCCTCGTCGACCTGGACACCCCCGGCTGCACGGTTCTCGACGGTGAAGTCCCCATGTCCGGGCAGCAGATGGAGGGCGACCTCGTCTTCGAGGACTGCCGCATCCCCGCCGCCAACCTGCTCGGCGAGATCGGCCAAGGGCTGCGCATCGGCATCGGCCGCATCACCCTCAACCGCCTGCTGCACTGCCCGTCCCTCATCGGCGCCGCCCGCCGCGCCTGGGACCTGTCGGTGCACTACGCCATGAACCGCACCGTCTTCGGCCAGCCGCTCCTCGCCCATCAGGCGATCCACCACAAGATCGCCGAGATGGCCACCGAGATCTACGCCGCCCGCGCGATGGTGATGGCCACCGCCGCCAAGGCCGACCGGGGAGACAACGTCTCCGTCGAAGCCAACATGTGCAAGCTCTTCACCTCCGAGGCGTCCTTCCGCGTCGCCGACCAGGCCGTCCAGATCCACGGCAAGGCCGGGCTGACCCGCGGCAACGAGGTCGAGCAGATCTTCCGCAGCCTGCGGATGTTCCGGATCGTCACCGGCACCACCGAGATCCACAAGAACGCGATCGCCAAGGGCCTGATCTGACCCACCCCTTGGTGCCCAGGGCGGTGCCGCGGGCCCCCGCTTCGGCGAGCGGGCCCGCGGCCTCGGGGGACAACCGCCCACCTGTACGACCCCCCTGCTCCCACCCGCATCCGCAGGAGTTGCCCCATGGCACCCCATACCGCCACGCAGTCCCAGCACGCCCCCGCCCCCGCCCCCGCCGCTGACAGCCGCAGAGCCTGGCTGATCACGGCGATGATCGTGACCTTCATGGTCATCAACTTCGCCGACAAGTCGGTCCTCGGCCTCGCCGCCGTTCCGATCATGGAGGAACTCGACCTGAGCAACAGCACCTACGGCCTGATCTCCAGCTCCTTCTACTTCCTCTTCAGCATCTCCGGACTCCTCGTCGGCTTCCTCTCCACCCGCATCTCCAGCCGGGTCCTGCTCTTCGGCATGACCCTGCTGTGGGCCGTTGCCCAACTCCCGGTCCTGTTCCTGGCGTCGGTCCCGACCCTGATGGCCGGCCGTATCCTGCTCGGCGCCGCCGAGGGACCGGCGGCGTCCATGTCCATGCACGCCCTGTACAAGTGGTTTCCGCCGGAGCGCCGCGGCTTTCCCTCGGCCCTCCAGATCGGCGGTGCGGCCCTGGGCACCCTCATCGCGGCACCTGTGGTCACCTGGCTGATCGAGGGATTCGGCTGGCGCTCGGCCTACGCCGTCCTCGCTGCCGTGAGCGCGACCTGGGCACTGCTGTGGTGGCGCGTCGGCCACGACGGCCCGTACGACCACAAGCGCACAGCCGGGGGATCCAGTGAGCCCAGATTGCCTTACCGCAAGATCCTGCTGACCGGAACCGTGCTCGGCAGCATTTCCAGTGCCTTCGGCGCGGCATGGGCGCTGTCCCTCAGCCATGCCTGGCTGCCCGCCTACTTCAGGACGCAGATGGACATGTCGGCGGCGGCTTCCGCGACCGCAATCAGTGTCATGTCCGGCTTCGGGCTGGTGCTGCTACTGGCGGTCTCCCCGTTCATGGACGCGCTGAAGTCCCGTGGAGTGAGCAGCCGTTGGTCCAGCGGGGCGGGGCAGAGCATCGCCGTGTGTGTGGCCGGGTGCGCGATGGCGGCCTTCCCGTTCATCGACGCTTCCGGTCCGCGGCTCGTGCTGATCGCGCTGGCCTTCGGCGGCACCGCGGTCGCCATCCCGCTCCACTACATGACGACCGCCGAGGTCGTTCCCCCTGCCCAGCGCGGCGCCGTCTTCGGCATCGTCGCCGGCGTCGGCACCCTGCCCGGCCTCGTGGCGCCCTTCTTGACCGGCCATCTCATCGACGCGGCCGACACCCCGTCCATCGGCTACACCACCGCATTCCTCGGTGCCGGCGCGGTGATGCTCACGGCCGGTGCCTTCGCCCTGGCGGCAATCCGCCCAGAGCGCGACGCGCGGTGCCTGGGGCTCGGAGCCGAGCCTCAGCCGTTGGGGTAGGCGCCCGCTCACGGAAGTCGCACAGGAGGTCAGCGCTGCGGCCGGGCGGCGAGGGGGGCGATGTTCGGTGTTTGGTGGATGGGACAGGGGTGCCCCAATGGCGTCCGGTAGGACAGCACCTACAGGGTCAGCTCTCAGGCACTGCAAAGAGCTCGTAACAGGATCTTGGGTGAACCTTCTTTAGCCGCTTCGGTGTCGATGGTGAATGGTTGACGGAGCGGGGCGGTTGGCCCAGTCTTGGTCAGCTTGGAGCCGTCGAGAGGGCAACAAGCATGACTGAGTACGGGAACGTCTACGTCGACATGGTCGGGGACCTGTTTCACCCGGGGCACGTCGCTCTACTCAGGGCCGCGCGAGCTTTCGGGGAGCGGCTGATCGTCGGAGTGCTCTCTGACGAGGACGTGGCCGCATACAAGCGCAAGCCCATCATGACGCTGGCGGAGCGGGTGGAGGTGATCGAGGCATGCCGGTACGTCGACGTGGTGCTTCCGAACGCGCCCTACCGTGTCACGAACGAGTTCCTGGACCGGCACGGCATCGACGTGGTCGTGCACGGGGACGACCTCACGGCTGACGCGCTCAAAGAAGTCTTCGGTCCAGTGGCCGACGCGGGGAAGCTGCGCCTTGTGCGGTACACAGCCGGCGTCTCCACGACCGAGCTCATCCGACGGTGTCGCGCGGCGTCCTCTTCATCAGGGGGCGCGGCGACCTCATAAGCTCGTAACGGGGTCCTGCGATCTGGCCTTCTTCAGCCGCCTGAAGCAGATGAGGCTGCAGCCCAACAAGACGAAGGCTTCGTGGAGTTCAAGGCGTCGCTCCCAGCGGGCGGCGAGGCGTTTGAATTGGTGAAGCAGGGCGAAGGTTTGCTCGAACGTAGCGGATCCTGCCCAGGCCCTTGATATTCGGAGAGCCCTTGCGGGAGATCACTGGCAGGACCCGACGCCTGCGCAGTTCGCGGCGCATGGCCCGGGAGTCGTACGCCTTGTCGCCGAGTGCGGCATCGGGACGTCGGCGGGGACGGCCGGGACGTCCGGCCACTGGCGGGATGCCGTCGACCAGAGCGAGGGTCTGGGTGATGTCGTTGACGTTCGCGGCGGTGGTGATGACGTGCAGCGGGGTCCCCTTCCCGTCGCAGATCAAGTGGTGTTTGCTGCCAGTCTTCCGCCGGTCGACCGGCGACGGGCCGGTTGCTGCTCCCCCTTTTTCGCGCGGATGTGGGAGCCGTCTACGCACGCGCGGGACCAGTCGAGTTCGCCAGCCGCGTGCAGCTTCGCGAGCAGGATCCGGTGCAATTGGTCGAAGACGCCTGCCTGTTGCCAGCGGTCCAGGCGGCGCCAACAGGTCTGCCCGGAGCCGAACCCTAGCTCCGGGGGCAGGAGTTGCCAGGCGATGTCCTGGTGCAGGACGTACAGGATCCCCTGCAGACAGAGCCGGTCGTCCACCGGCTTCGGCCCCGGCGACCGCTCGGGCCAGGGCGGCAGCAGAGGCTCGATCAGCTCCCACAGGTCATCGTCCACGATCCACGGCCGAGTACTCACACGGCCATCAACGGCCAGATCATCACACCGGACACGCTCGACCAGCACACTCACTCAAGATCGCGTTACGAGGTCTATGCGAGCCTCGGAAGAGACAGCCCGCGCCGGTCTAGCTCACACAGACGCCAGCTACTGAGCCGCTCTCGACGCAGTACAGCCCCGCCGCCGGACCTCACGCAGCCTGACGACCAACTGCAGGAGGTTTTCACCTCAGCGTCCGGATATACCGGCTGGGGCTTTCGTGTCAGATCGTCGCGGCGGGCAGCAGCCCTTCCAGTATCTGCCTTCGGGGAAGACTCAGACCGAACCGGTCTTCCACCACCGACAGAGACCTAACATGGGCGGCGTCACGGTCCTCCTCCCCTCGATGCCGGCAGCCTGAACATCACCGCGGATGAGCTCCGGCTCCGTACCGTCCACATCCGCCGACGAGGCCGCGGTAGCGACGAGCAGCAAGTGCGGGGAGAACTGTCACAGGCTGCCCTCTTCGGACGGATATTGCGGTGCGGCGACCACGAGGCCCGCGTAGGAGAAACCCCCACCGAAGCCAAACAGGAGAAGGGGCGCGCCGGACGGGATCGAGTGCTGCCGGAGTAGTTTCGACAGAGCCAGGGGGATACTTGCCGCGGACGTGTTACCTGATTCCTGGACGTCGGTTGCGACGACCGCGTCCGTCAACTGAAGCTGGTCGGCAAGGTGCTCAACGATGCGGAGATTCGCCTGATGCGGGATGAACGCCGCCACCTGGTCAGGACGGAGGTTCGCGGCTTCCAGTGCTTTTCTGGCGTGAGGGGCGGCTTCTGTGATCGCCCAGCGGAACACCTTGCGGCCTTCCTGGACGAAAGTGCCCTCCGGCGCCTCGATGCGCGCCGCGTCGGCGAGGCCGGGCACAGTGCCCCAGACGATGGGTCCGAACGTGTCGTGCGCGCTCGCGCAGAGGACAACAGCGCCTGCGCCATCACCGACAAGGATGCAGGTGGAGCGGTCGGTGAAGTCGGTGACGTCTGTCATCCGCTCGGCGCCGACCACGATGACGGTGCGCGTGGCGCCGCCGGCGAGCAGTTGCCGGGCAGTCTCCAGTGCGTGGACGAATCCGGAGCAGGCGGCATTGACGTCGAATCCTGCCGCGCCCGTCAGGCCCAAGGACTCGATGACTCTCCCGGCCGTACTGGGTGAACGGTTCACATTCGAGCAGGTCGCGACGATCACCAGGTCGACTTCTTCACCGTGGACACGGGCATCAGCGAGAGCAGCGCGGGCTGCCTCGGACGCCATGCCGGCGACGGACTCAGTGTCCGCGAAGCGCCGGCTGACGATCCCGACGCGCTGTCTGATCCATTCGTCTTTGGTATCGACCATGCGCGCGATCTCGTCGTTGCTCACCACCCGCGGGGCTGGTAGTGGCCTACGCCCACGATTCGGGCTCCCGGCTGCGGCGACGACGTAGTCATTTCAACTCTGCCTTTCTGCTGTTTCGAGAATGGGACCTGCGGTGTCCCCGGGATGGGTCAAGGCGAGGCGCCAACTGGCCTCACCCACCCCGTGGACGGGTTCCGGGGGAGGTTGACCGGGCCTACGTCAGTAGTCGAACTTCTCGAACTGTACGTATTCCCCTGCCGTCCATTCCAGGACCGACCTCCTCAGGCCGGGACCTGTACACACATAGAATCGCCGCCGAGCCGCTGTGCCCTTGGTCAGAACGTCGTTCTTCTGGATCCGTCGGGTGCGTACTACTGTGCCGAGCCGGCGGATCCTGTCGATTTCTGCGTTTTGTTTTCCGTCGACCGATCGGGTCACGAACAGCTCCGTTACCGCTCCCAGGCCGTCGACTTTTTCCAGGACGTCGACTGCCAGCGGCAGGTCATCCGTTTTCAGGCTCCAGAGGATTCTCATCCTCCGACCGGATTCCAGCACGGGCTGCGCCTGCGCCATGAGAGGTGTGATTCCTACTCCAGCAGCCACCACGATGATGTCGTCATCGGTGCGCGACCCCTTGGCTGCGTCGGCGTACCTCACCTCTTCTTCGCCGCCGAAGTCCAAAACGGTGGCGGAAAGCGGCGCACCGGGCTTCCACTTGGCCAGGAGTGACGTGACTGGCCCGTTCCTCCGGACAGTGACCTCGAATTCGGCCCCGCTCAGCGGTCCGCGGTGTTCCGTTCCTGCGGTGCGTTCTTCAGGGGTGGGAAGCGTTGGGCTCGAGATGGTGAAGGCCCGGATGTAATCGTCGTTGAGTGAGCGGGGGTCGTGGTCGCGCATGTGTGACCATCCGCGATCGAGCGTGGCGGAAAAATCAAGAGTGACGTGCTGCCCCGCGCGCCATGGTTCGAGCTGCTGGAACTCTGCGCTCGACCGTGGGGTGGACAGATCGGGGGCGAGCCGGAAGGTGTATCGCGAGATCGTCGGCGTCAGATGGTGTGCGCGGATCAATGTCGCCGTCGCTTTCCCTACCGGTCGGCCGTCCGCGTCGACGCTGTCGGCTGAGCGGGACTCCGCTCCGCTGATTTCGTGAGCCAACCTGCGTACCGGCGGGTTGTAGGGCGACTGGTCCAGCAGTTGCCCACGGAACGGCAGCCCGTCCTTCACGAATCGAGCTGCCTCCACCCGCACGCGGACAGCGAGTTTGCTGTGCGGGATCATGGATGTGGCGTCGGCGCGGGCCAAGATCTCTGCCCGTCCTGTCAGGTAGAGGACGTCGCCGGTTTCGAAGTCGGGAAAGGTAATTCCCACGACAGGGTCGGACTTGATGTTTCCCAATGTCTGGAAGAGGCGATTCCCTGAATACTCGGGATACACCAGGACGACACCGTCTGCATCGGAGTTCGTGTGTACTCGCACGAACCCGGGAGCTCCACCCCGGTTGTTGGTGTCCATGCTCTCAGCGCCGTGCCTGCTTGAGATGAAAAAGAGGTCGGACTTGGCGATGAGTTGCACCGCCTCGGGCGGCAGCGGAAGCCGGTCGCCGACCAGGTGAGGAAATGCTTCATGAGGCTGGACGGTTTTCCTGTTCAGGTACTTCGGGCAGTTCCCCAGTGTCTCGTCCACAGCGAGGGCCACCTGCACTTCCGCAGGCCCTCCAGCCCTCCCGGCCACCATATTCTTCTCCAACGGCCTGGCCAGAACCGCTCCGCCGAGCACTCTCCCGGCAATTTTGACCCGCGTCCTGGTTTCCAGGTCGATCACCAGGCCGGCGGCCAGCCTTCCCCCGTCCTCGTGCCTGACGAGGATCCCGTCGCGGTCGCGCCCTTCCTCATCCCTCTCCTTCTCCTCGCTGCTTGCTCGGTGCATGTGGCCGTCCTCGTCGGAGAACAGCGCCTCCAGTGCCGGGTCATATCCGAGCGTGCCCTCACTTCGTCCCCCGGGCTGGTGCGCGACGTGAGCCAGCGAAGTCACCTTCAACACGCCTCTGGCCAAGGGAAGCGTGGTACCTGGTTGCCCGCCGAGCACCGTTGTCCATACGCGGCCGTTCCGGTCGACCGCCCCCAGTGCGATGAGAGGGCTCTGCGTCATCCAGGGCACGTACTCCATGGGCAGCCCGGGAGCCGTGGGATTGAATTCGTACGGCACCTTGAGAAGCCGGTGCATGGCTTCTTCACCCTCGTGCCACTGGGGCCGCGAGTGCGAAAGATTCGTCGTCATAGGCTCTTCTCCTCCCACGGTGGTTCTGCGAGAACCGCTGGGCTGTTCATCGTCGAGAACCCATGTTCTGGGCGTTGGTCCCAAAAGGTGCCTCGGTGCGGGGTTCCGGCCTGCTCGGGATTGCCGAAAGCACGGCCGCGCCGGCACTCAGGAGGGCGGTCCACGCCAGTGGCGCGGCGGTGGTGGTGTGTTCGGCGAGAACGCCTGCCAGCCACGGCCCCACGGTCTGTCCCGCGGCGAACAAGGTCGTGAACGCTGCCAATGCCGCGGTCCAGTCGACAGGCTGGGGCACGGTCCGGATGCAGGCGGTGACAGCCGCCGGGACTGCCATGAACGTCACGCCGTAAGCCGCCGCCGAGGCGACCACCGCAATCGCCGAGGATGACAGCAGAGGCAGGGCCGCGCCACCGGCGAGGCCCGCCCAGCACGGCAGCCAGGACACGTGTGCCGGGCCAGCGGGTCATCGGGCGGCTCCACAGGAACGGGGTTGCCATGACTCCGCCTCCCAGCACCGTCCAGGTCAGGATCTCCTGAAGGACCGAGGCGTGTCGATCAGCGAGGTAGACGGACAGGAAGGTGATGCAGGTGATGTAGCCGACCGCAAAAAGGAGGTAGGCCAGGGCCACGCGCCGCAGTGGGCGTACCCGCGCCCGCCCCGCTCCATCGGTGGCTTTCTCCTCATCCGGGCCCGTCGCCGACCAACTGATCAGCGTTGCAATCCCCGCCGCGATGCCCAAGCCAATCCATGCAGCCCACCAGTGATCACCCAGGGCCGGGATCGCCGCACCGCTCAGGACGATTCCTGCGCCCGTGCCAGCGAAGTAGACGGCGACGGGGGCGCTGGAGCCGGCACGAGCGGCCAGCCGGGCCGCAATCACGCCACCCGCGATGAACACCGCAGCCCCCGCCGCTCCGGCCAGGGCGCGCATCGCCACCGGTACCACGAACTCGTTACTCGCCGCCGTGCCCGCCAGCGTCACCGCGGTGGCGGCCATTCCCCAACGGAAGACGGACGCGGTGCCCCACCTGCGTACCAAGGCAGCAGTCAGCACCGCACCCACCACGTAACCGAGTCCGTTCGCGGTGCTCAATGCGCCCGCGTCGGCCAGGGTCCACCCCAGACCACCCGGCATCGCCGGCACGAGCAGTCCATAGGCGAAGCGGGCGGGACCCAGCGCTGACGCGGTCCCCAGCGACAGCCGCACGGCGGTGGCCATACCCACTCCCAGGATCGAACCGATCAGTACCATCTGAGGCTAGCACCACGATCGAACCGGTTGGTACCATCACCTCATGCCTGTTGCCAAAGGTTCGACCATCGACCCCCAGCGAACCCGCGCCACGATCGTGCACGCGGCCACCCGGGTGCTGTACGAGCGGGGGCTGGACGGCATCGGGGTGGCGGAGCTCTGCGCACGTCTTGGCGTGTCCAAGGAGACGCTCTACCGGCACTTCGGCACCAAGGACGGGCTGGTGCACGCGGTGCTCGACACGCGAAGCGACCGGGTCATCCACTGGCTGACGGATACGGTCTCATCGAGCGGAGACCGTCCTGCCGACCAGCTCACAGCTCTGTTCCGGGCTCTCCAGGGCTGGTACGACGGTCCTGAGTTCCGCGGCTGTGCGTTGATCAACGCCGCCACGCAACACCACACTGACGCCGTCCGCGCCATCGTCGCGCGCCATGTCGAGCGTTACCTCGAACTGCTCACCGGCATCGCCGAGAGGGCCGGCGCCGACGATCCGCACCGCCTCGCGCTGCAACTGCTCATTCTTGCGGAGGGTGCCACCGTCGTGGCCGACCATCACAGCTCTGCGCGGGCGGGTGAGCTGGCTCGCCAGGCCGCCCTGGCTCTCCTCGCCGCTGCGGAGCGATCCTGACCAGTCCCGCGGGTCGAGTCCCAGCGAAGGAGCCGCTCCGCCCCCTGTAACGACGGTGTCGGCTATTGATGTTCGGGTTTGCTGACCTGGAAGTTCGGCTGGTGGGTGTTCCAGCGGGCCAGGGTGCTTACGGATACGAGCTCGGTACTTGCCCTGCGACGGGTGGCCCGCTGGGCGGCGCGGTCGGAGACCAGGCTGGCAACTGCTCGGTGCGTGGCGGCGTAGGTTCCGCGGTGTCCGAGAAACCGTTGTAGCGGGCGCCACTGTTTGTGCTCGGCATTGGCGTGCTCAACACAGATCCGTGCAGAAGACTGACGGCGCCGTTGCTCACGCCAGGCGTGCTGGTCGCCGAGCGGGGCATCGTCCTTCGACTTACGGGGTGGGGCAGTGATCTGCTCTGGGAACTCGTTGGCCAGTCCGCGGTATCCCTCGTCGACCTCAGCCTTCACATTCGGGCGCAACCGGAGTTGCTCAGCGATGCCTTCGGTACGGACCGAAGTCTGGTCGTGCGTCCGTCCCGGGCGATCGACCCAGGACCACAAGGTGCGGCCCTGGGAGTCGCTGATTGTGGTGGTCTTGCAGGTGTTCTTCTTCTTTTCCCGGAGATGAAGGCGCAACGACCCGCCTGGTGGGCTTTGGGGCGGCGGATATGGGTTTCGGTGCCGTCGATCCGTAACTTCACGCCTTCGGCATCGGCGTAGGCGAAAACGTCTGCCAGGGTTTGCAGCCGGATTCCGGGCCGGTCGGGGACGGCGAAGCCCCGGCTGGCGAGCAAGGGCCGGATCTCGCCGATGGCCTCGGTGACGGTGGAGCGGCCCACTGCGTACAGCTCGTCGAGCGCGGCGTGCGGGAGCTGGGTGCGCAGGTGGGCGAGGGTGAGAAGGACCCGGTCGGTGAACACCAGCTCGTGCTTTCGACCGACCCCGGCCTGTCGGCGCCGGTCACCTCCGCGTCGTTCACGTAGCGCGGATTCCCGTCGCGCCTGCCATGGGCCAGCCAACTCCTCGATCAAACCGCCTAGATGTGTTGGGGAGAGGCCGCAGAAGGCAGGATGGGACAGGGCTGCACGGGCCCACTTCGTCTTCACACCCGAAGAACCCGTGCGGCCCTTGTCACGTCACGCCCGGAGGGTTTCGAGGGGAAGCGCGTCAGGCCAGTTCGCCTGCGAGCAGATCCATCAGCAGGCCGTTCTGCCAGGCGCCTGTGCGGTGATCGCGTCCGTAAGCGCGTATGACCCCCACGGGTTTGAACCCGACCTTGCTGTAACAGCGGATCGCCGCGGCGTTGGCCGCGGCAGGGTCGATGCACCTCGCAGCGCCCTCCCCGGCGCTTCCGGCGGAGTGAGAGCCGGGGTCCGGGATGGCGCGGCCTCGGCTTCCCGCGGGCGGCGCGCCCGGATCCACTCCTCGCCCGCGCACTCGGTCCACGCGCGGAGAAGCGCCGCTCCGGTGGGGACCAGGAAGTCGGTGAGCACCTCGACGAGGCGTTCGGGCTGGCGTCGCAGGCGGCATGCCGCTGGATGCTGAGGACCGGGCTACGGCCATAGCGGCTGACGGCCCGCCGGACCGTGGCGTGCTTGCCGGCGAGGGCGACGGAAGGCGCCACGTCCGCACTCTTCAACTGCGCTCCCCGGAGCAGGATCCACCTTAGCGGGCGCGCCCACAGACCCGGCCGGGCGCGCTCAGAACACGCGGTCGCGCCGGATGTGGTGCGGGATGAGGTCGAGGAAGGCGTGCAGCGCCCGGGTCGGCGGACGCGTCGCCGAGGCGACCACGCTGAGCGTCCAGGACAGACATTCGTCCGCGAGGGGGACGGAACGTACCGCGTCCCCGGCCGCCGTCGCGAAGTCCGGGGGCAGCAGTGCGACGCCCAGACCGTGCGCCACGTACTCCGCGATCGTGGTGATGTCCGATACCTCGATCAGGACGCGCCGGGACAGCTCCGCCCTCGTGAAGGCGTCGTCCACGATCTGGCGCTGCCCGAACCCTATGGGCATGTCGACAAAGAGTTCCCCGGCTACGTCCCTCAGCCGCACGCTCTCGCGGAGAGCCAGTGGGTGACCGGCGGGAACCAGCAACTGGACCTGGTACCTCTTGACGGCCCACACCCTGATGTACGCATCCGTGATGTCGGCTCCCACGAAGGCCACGTCGACGTGGCCTTCCTTCATCTTTTCGATCAGCCCGGAGGTCCCCCGCTGGGAGGTCTCGGTACGCAACCGGACCTCCGGATGACGCCGGTGGAAGTCGCCCGCCAGTGCGGGCACGTCGATAACGGTCAGCCCGCTGAGAACGCCCACGGTGAGGCTGCCACGCAGCCCCGTGGAGAGCGGCTCCACCGCGGCTCTGGCCCGGTCGAGGGCCTCGATCGCGCTACGCGCCTCGGGCAGGAACGCCGAACCGGCCTCCGTCAGACTGACCGACCGGGTGGAGCGGATGAGCAGTTCGGCCCTCAGCTCCTGCTCCAGGGCCTTGATTCCGGCCGAGAGCGTGGACTGTGTGACGTGCAGTTGCTGGGCCGCCCGGGTGAAGTTCAGTTCCTCGGCGACCGTGATGAAGTACTCCAGTTTTTTCTGGTCCACCGATCCCTCATTCATCGTCATTCCCGATTGGACTTTCGGAAACATTCGTTGGACACGATAGCCAATCGGGGCGACCGTTGCGTGCGGGCCACCACTTCGTCCAGGAAAACGTCAGTGACATCAGCGAAAGAGGATGACCATGCGTGTACTGCTCACCGGCGGCACCGGCTACATCGGAGCCTCGGTGCTCGACCGGCTCACCTCCGGCGGCCACCAGGTGACGGCCGTGGTCCGCTCCGCAGAGAAGGCCGAACTGGTGCGGGCCAAGGGCGCGGCGCCAGCGATTGCCGACCTGTCCGACGGTGAGGCCCTCCGGGGGCTCGCGGCCGCGAGCGACGGCGTGATCCACGTGGCGTCACCGGGTGACGAGAGCAGTGCGACCGTCGACGAGGTAGCCGTCACCGGCTTTCTGCGCGCACTGCGGGACACGGGCCGGCCCTTTGTCTACACCACCGGCGTCTGGCTGCATGGCAGCGGTTCCGCGATCACCGAGTCGACCGCCATGAACGCCCCGCGCCTGACCGCCTGGCGGGTGCCGCTTGCCAAGCAAGTACGTGACGCGCAGGGCGTCAGGACCTCAGTCATCGCACCGGCGGTGGTGCACGGGCACGGCGGCGGCCTGCTGAATCTCGTGGCCGCCGGCCCGCGCACCGCGGGGGACGCCCCGGCCCTCACCATGGTCGGGCCCGGTGACCAGCACTGGAGCACCGTGCACGTGGACGACCTGGCCGAGCTGTACGTGCTCGCGCTGGAGAAGGCCCCGGCCGGTTCGTACTTCTTCGGAGCCGACGGCGTGAACCCGACCGTACGGGAGATCACCGAAGCGGTGAGCCGCTCCGTCGGTCTGGCCGGACGGGTCGAGCCCGAGCCCGTCGTGCAGACACTCGACCGGCTCGGCCTGCTCGGCGAGGCCCTCCTGCTCGACCAGCAGGCCTCGGGCGACACCGCCCGGCGCGTGCTCGGCTGGTCGCCCCAAGGGCCGTCGATCCTCGACGACATCGCGCGTACGGACTTCTGAGCGAGAACCGCGTCACCCCGGGCTCCGCGGCGGGTGGGGCCCGACCGACACCCAGTGGCCGGACACAAGGCCCTGTCCGGCCGCCCCCTTCCTGCCTTACTGAAGGGCTTCGACATGACCATACCCACCGCACCGCCTGCGTCAGACCGCCGTCCTGCCGGATCCGGTCCGCCGTCACCGGGGCACTCCCGCCCGTCCGCGGCCCGCGGCGGTTTCCTGGCCGTCGCGGCGGCCATCGCCGCCGGAATGGTGGTACCGATACAGGCCCGGCTCAACGGCGAACTGAGCCAGCACCTCGATGACGGTATCGCCGCAGCGGCGATCAGCTTCTCGGGTGGATTCGTCCTGCTGTCCCTCGTTGCGGTCTTCTCCTCCGGACTGCGTGGCGCGCTGCGCCGAATGGCCGAGGCCGCCAGGGACGGCCGGCTTCCCCGCCGATATCTGCTGGCCGGTGTACTGGGCGGCACGTTCGCGCTGGCCCAGTCCACCGCCGCGCTGATCACCGGCATCGCCGTGTTCACCGTGTCGGCCATCGCCGGTCAGACCCTCGCCGGTCTGATCGTGGACGCCCAGGGCATCGGCGGCGGCTTGAGACAACACCCGGGCGCCGCCCGGCTCACGGGAGCGGCCGTCATCCTGGTGGCCGCAGTCGTGTCCGCGCTGCCCCGCTTCGCCGACACCCCAGCGCCAGCCACCATCGTCCTGCCAGCCCTCGCCGCGATAGCCGCCGGCTGCATGCTCGGCGTGCAGCAGGCCCTGAACGGTGCGTCGACCGCCGCGTCGGGGTCGCCGCTCGCCGCGACCTGGCTCAACTTCTTCGTCGGAGCGGTGTTTCTCACCGCCGCCTGGGGCGTGAAGACTCTCGTCCAGGGAACGTCGGGGCATCCGCTGCCCACCAGCTGGTGGGTCTACCTCGGCGGCCTGTGCGGCATGGTGTTCATCGGCGCCTCGGCATTTCTCGTACGCCGGATCGGTGTCCTGCTGCTGAGCATGGCCTCGATCGCGGGACAGCTGGCCAGTTCGATCGCCCTGGACTTCCTGGCACCCTCCGGCGGCCAGTCCCCCTCCGTCCTCACCGTTTTCGGGGCGTTGCTCACCTTCGTCGCTGTCTGGATCGCCTCCCGGCGCCCACGTGGCACCACCGGCAAGTGATCCACGTCCGTGTCCGGACCGGGCGCGGACCTGACCCACCGTCTCTTTCTCAACGGACAAGCAACACAGTGCTGCCCGCGGCACGGAAGGAACAACAGATGTCCCACAACCAGCCACAGAACAAGGAACGCATCCTGATCAAGGGCGCGTACCTGATGACGCAGGACGACAAGCTCGGCAACTTCGTGGGCGACGTCCTCGTCGCCGACGGCAGGATCGTCGAAGTCGGCCGGGAGCTGTCCGACGACCGGGCCCGGGTCGTCGACGGCACGGGGAACGCCGTGCTGCCCGGCTTCATCGACACCCACCGCCACAACTGGCAGGGGGCACTGCGCAACCTGGGCCCCGCCTGGACCTACGAGGAGTACCGCCGCAACGTACAGATCGGCCTCGGCCAGCACTTCGAGCCTCGGGACGTCCACGTCGGCAACCTGGCGGCGGACCTGATGTCCCTCGACTCCGGGGTGACGACCGTGCGGGACGAGTCCCACATCAGCAACAGCCCCGAGCATTCGGACGCGGCGATCGCGGCGCACTGGGAGTCGGGCATCCGCGCCGTCTTCGACCACGGCTGGCCGTCGACGGAGGCCGAGCAGTGGCAGTTCGGCAGCGATCGCACCCATCCCGCCGACATCCAGCGCATCCGCGACGAGGTGCTGTCCGACGATTCGGCGCGGGTCACGCTGAACGCGATGCTTCGCGGACCGGAGCTGTCCACCCCCGACGTCTCCGCGCACGACATCCGGCTGGCCCGGGAGCTGGGCCTGCGGATCAGCATGCACGTGGGGCTCGGTGAGTGGGGCTCGCAGCAGCAGGCCGTACGGCAGCTGGAGGAGTCGGGGCTGCTCGCCTCGGACATGACGTTCATCCACCTGTGCACCTCGACCGACGACGAGTTGAGGATGCTGGCGGCGCACGGGGCCACCGCGTCCGTGGCCGGCGCCCTGGAGGTCTTCATGCCGGGCCTCGGCCAGCCGGCCACCAACCGGCTGCTGGCCGCCGGTGTCCGGCCGAGCCTCAGCGTGGACACCGAAACGATCGTGAGCGGTGACATGTTCGGCGTCATGCGGGCAACGCTCGCCTACCAGCAGCTGATCCTCGCCGGCGCGGCCGGGCCCATGGACCGCGTCCCCGGGCTGCCGACCTTCGACGCCGCCGACCTGCTGTCCTTCGCGACCATCGAGGGCGCACGGGCCGCGGGCATCGACAACCGCACCGGCAGTCTGACCCCCGGCAAGGAGGCCGACCTGATCATGATCCGCCTCGACCACACCAACACGCTGCCCGCCACGGACTTCGCCGCCACGATCGTCGCGGGCGGCCACGCCGGCAACGTCGACCTGGTCATGGTGGCGGGTGAGGTCCTGAAGGAGAACGGTGTGCTGAAGGCCGGGGACGCCGTCTTCGACGAGGCCACGGCCTCCCGTGACCGGCTGTTCCACGCCGCCGGCCTGCCGCTCCCCGCCTGAGCCGACCGGTCCGGCCACGTTACCGCTCACCGACGGCGCGTGGCGTACTCGGTACAGACTCTCGTTCAGATGCCGGGAGTCAGGCGCACCCGCGCTTCCCCCATCCGGTGCTGTCACCGGGTGCGCGGTTCGCCGGAGGTGGGTGCGTAGCTGCGGCTCACGCAGGCTTTGGCAGGCATTCCCCGGAGCGGTCGCGTCCGACGCCCTCGCCGCAAAAACGACTCAGGCATCCTTCCACCCTGCCCGACCACTACCTTCAAAGCTCAATAGCCTGGCCTGACACTTGATCCGCTCCCGGGACAACTCGTCAGACGATCTACTCCGCAGACAGCCGTCGACGACCAGCGTGAGCCTCTCGCGAACCGGTCACACCAGCCCTTTGACCTGCGGCGTCAAGTTGGCGGAGGCTCAGTGGAGGTGCCTTTAGCCATGTCATGAGCTGATCCACTCAATAGCCGACCATGTCGTAAGGGGACGGAGCTGGGTGCGTTCGAGGTCTTCAGCCCTCGGATGCTGTCTTGCGGCCGGACGCCGACTCAGCGGGCGTTGTGGAAGATGACGCCGAGGGCACGCAGAAGCTGTCACAGCCCCTATGACCGGGGTCCTGGCTGTAACTGTATGACCAGGTGGAAGACCTTTCGGGTCGCCTCAGGGCTCCCCAATTCCTGGCCCACTTCAGCAGATCGCGGTATCCCGCCGCGGTGGCCGGGAACTCGCCGACGGCGAGCACTGTCGCTGTCAAGGAGAGCACCGCAGCCACATGGGCATCCTGGTGCGTGTCCACTCCCAGCACCACATCCCCCGCAGGGCGACGACGACGGATCTACGGAGCAGACGGCGTATTCGACGTGATCTTTGTGCGCATGGTCGATCCGGACATGCCTGTTCCCCTTCCGGTCCGACTGCGCGTCGCGTTGCCGGTACCGGGCTGCGTCAGGCGGTCAGAAACGTGAGGACGCCACAATGATCGGCAGGCCCCTATCGGGACACACCCCGCCGGCCCGGCACCGACAACGCACCGTCCCCGGCCAACAGCCGACACTGTGACACCAAGACACCACGGTCAAACAACACCTGAGTCAGACCCCGGACCCGGGACAGCACCCGCCCATCCTCCCGCCCTCTCACAACACCCGCACCCCTCGTGTTCCAACTCGACCGTCGACCGAGGCCATATGGCGGCTGGCGTTCGGAAATGGCAGGAAACGCGCATAGAAGAGACGCAGCAGGGACGTACGCGTTGCGGCAGACCTGTGTTCCTCCCAGAGCGACCCCCTGGGCTCGGGCCCCCAAGATCGGCAGCACCGCTATGTGCGGAGTGGGCGCTAGCGAATCTGAGACTCGGCCTCTCGGTTGCGCTGGAGGCTGGCGGAGCCGACCGCCAGGAGCGCTGCGGCGAGCGAGGTCACGGAGAGCACGGTGAACAACTCGGCGTAGCCGCCCAGTTGTTGGGCCAGGCTCGCTCCGGCCCAGGGTGCCAGTGCTGCGGCGACGGTCGCCGGGGCGGCCAGGAGTCCGGACAGGCGGCCGTAGTGGGTGGTGCCCCAGCGGTCGGTGATGGCGGTTGCCTGGAGGAGGGTGAGGTTGCCTCGGACGATGCCGGCCAGGACGGCCAGGAGGATGAGGAGCGGGATGGGGCCTGGGACGAGGCCGAGCGCCAGTGTGGTGGCCCCGCCGGCTGCGAGCAGCGCGGCGGTGCGGGTGGCAACGCCCGTGCGGCGGGCGAGGGTGGCGTAGAGGGTGCGGCCCAGGGTCTGTCCGGCTCCGCCAAGTCCCAGGGCCCAGGCTGCCGTTGTCGGATCTGCGCCACGTTCCGTCAGGAGTGGTACGAGGCCGATGACGACCCCGTACACGGCGAATCCCGACAGGGTGAAGGCGGCGGCGAGCAAGAGGAAGGGGCGCCCGCGCGCGATGCTGCGGTGCCCTTCGGCCGTCAGATGGTCGGGTTGTGGTGGCGCCGGTGGCCAGGGTGCGCGCAGTGCGAGGGCGTGGGCGGGGATCGTGATGAGGGCGAGGATCGCGGCGAGGACTGCGTAGGTCGCACGCCAGCTCAGGTGGTCCGCCAGGACAGCGGTCAGCGGGGCGAAGACGGTGGAGGCAAGGCCGCCCGCGAGGGTCACCACGGTGAGGGCGCGCACGCGGTGCGGGCCCCACCACCGGGTGAGGGCAGCGAACGCCGGGTGGTAGAAGGTGGCCGCCATGGCTACCCCGGCGAGCAGCCAGGCCGCGACGAAGGCCGCCAGGTTCGGGGCGGCCGCGATGGCCAGTACAGCCGTCACGGCAATGACCGAGCCCGCGGTCATCACCATGTGCGGGCCGCGGCGATCGAGGGCGCGCCCCACGGGTATTCCAGCGGCGGCGGATACGAGAAGGGCCCCTGAGAAGGCTGCGGTTGTGGCCGCCGTCGACCATCCCGTGTCGGCGGTGATGTGGGAGTTCAGGACGGGGAAGGCGTAGTAGACGATGCCCCAGCTGGTGATCTGGGTGGCGCACAGCGCGGGCAGAACAGCGCGCGGCCGCGAGCGGTCCGGTGTTCCGGTCGCGGCCGCGTCTGCGTCTGCGTCGGTGCGGGACACGGTGGTCAGCAACCGCCGGAGGTGATTGGCGCGCCGACGCCGAGCTGCACCACGGCCGGGGTGGCGCAGCAGCCCCCGCCGGACTCCTCCGCGCTCTCGGGCTCGTCGAACAGTCCGGCCCCGCCGCAGACGCCGCTTTCGGGGAGCGTCAACTCCACGCGCTCGGCGGCGTCTTGGTCGCCTGCGAGCGCCGCGGTGATCGAGCGGACCTGCTCGTATCCGGTCATGGCGAGGAAGGTGGGCGCGCGGCCGTAGCTCTTCATGCCGACGACGTACACGTCCTGCTCGGGGTGTGCGAGCTCCTTCGCGCCGTGGGGGTACACGGTGCCGCAGGAGTGGACGTTGGGGTCGATCAGCGGTGCGAGTTCGACCGGGGCCTCAAGGCGCTCGTCCAGGTTCAGGCGCAGTTCGGCCAGGACCGAGGTGTCGGGGCGGAAGCCGGTGAGGACGATGGCTTCATCGATGGGGTCGAGGCGGCGGCCGTCTTCCCCGACCAGGACGAGCTGCTCCGCGTCGCGTTCCACGGCCTGGGTGCGGAAGCCGGTGACCGCGCTGGCGTATCCGTCGTCGACGGCGGCCTTGGCTCGCAGGCCGAGGGCGCCGCGCGCGGGGAGCTGGTCGGACTCGCCGCCGCCGAAGGTCGAGCCGCCGATGCCGCGTCGCAGGATCCACACGGCGTGTGTGCCGGGGGCCTCCTTCGCCAGGTCTGCCAGGTACGCGAGGGCGGTGAAGGCCGAGGCGCCGGAGCCGACGACCGCGGTGCGCTTGCCCGCGTAGCGGGCCCGTACGGCAGGGTCCTTGAAGTCCGGGACGCGGTACGAGATGTGCTCGGCGGCGGCCTTCTCGCCGAGGGCGGGGAGGCCGTCGCCGCCCGCCGGACTGGGAGTGCTCCATGTGCCGGAGGCATCGATCACCGCGCGGGCCGTGAGCCGCTGCTCCGTCCCGTCGGCGTTCACCACGTGGACGGTGAAGAGCTGCTGCTCGCGTTCGGCGTCGACGACACGGTCACGGCCGACGCGGGAGACACCGGTGACCCGGGCGCCGAAGCGGACCTTGTCGCCGAGCACGTCCGCGAGCGGCTGAAGGTAGCGGGAGGCCCAGTCGCCACCGGAGGGATACGTCGCACCGTCCGGCTTCACCCAGCCCATCGGGGCCAGGAGCTTCTCCGCCGCCGGGTCCACAACCTCGGCCCAGGTCGAGAACAGCCGCACGTGCGACCACTCACGCACCGCCGCGCCCGCGGACGGGCCGGCCTCCAGGACCAGCGGTTCCAGGCCGCGGTCGACCAGGTGCGCGGCGGCGGCCAGGCCAATGGGGCCCGCACCGATGACGACTACCGGAAGCTGCTGCTCACTCATGACTGCTGTCTCCTCATGCACGGATGTTGCGTATGGCTGGGCGGGCGAAGGTGAAACGGGAGCGCCGGGGTGGCGGGTCAGCGGAGCGGACTGAAGTGAGTGACCGAAAGCTCCGTGCGGCGCCGGTGGGCGGTGGAGCGGCAGGCGGCGTCGCAGACCTGCGAGCAGCTGTCGCAGAAGCTGGTGCGGGCCAGGTGGCGGGCGGCGATGCGGGCACTGGTGTCGCTCAGCAGCGTGCGGATACGTATGGCCATGACGGCCTCCCTGATTCGACATCTATCGATGCGGCGTGATGGGGCCGAGCTTGCCATCTACATAGACGAGTGTCAACATAGACGTATGTCGAATATAAAGGTGCTGGAGCTCACCCCCGTCGTGACCGACGGCGGCATGGTGTGCTGCCCTCCCGTGGTCGAGAAGGAACTGTCCGCGCCGGACGCCGAGCGGATCTCGGCGATGTTCAAGGCGCTCGGCGATCCGGTGCGGCTCCGCCTGTTCTCGAAGGTCGCCTCGCACGCGGGCGGCGAGGCGTGCGTGTGCGACATCTCCGACGTCGGCGTGTCCCAGCCGACGGTCAGCCACCACCTGAAGAAGCTCAGGGATGCGGGCCTGCTCACTTCGGAGCGGCGCGGCACCTGGGTCTACTACAAGGTCGCCCCGCAGGCGCTGACCGTCCTGGCAGGTGTACTCACCGTCGCCCGCTGAAGCCGGGGCCTCCCCTTGCCCCCCGTACCGCAGCGCGTCGCTCGATGTTCGCCTTGACGCCACCCTTCGACTTCATTAATCGGCGAGCATCTATGTTCCATTCGCGGCATCCCGAGGGGGACAACGGTGCGGAGCGCACGCCCAAGACGTACGTATCAAGGCATCGGATCGATCGCTGCGATCTCACTGGCGACCGTGCTGTCGCTGGCCGGTTGCGGGTTGGCGGGCTTCGGCGAGGACGACGACGGCGGTGAGGGCCGCGCGTCCGCCGACCATGCTGCCGTCGCCGGGATCGATTGCGTGAAGAAGGGCCAGGTTTCCGGATCCGGGTCGACCGCCCAGCAGAACGCGATGAAGTACTGGATCAAGCAGTACCAACGCGCCTGCCCCGGCGTGCAGATCGCCTACAACCCGCTCGGCTCCGGAGCCGGCGGCGCCCAGTTCCTGCGGGGTGCGACCGCATTCGGCGGCTCCGACAGCGCGCTGAAGCCCGATCAGATCCAGCAGTCGAAGGAAGTGTGCCCGGGCGGCAGAGCGATCGACCTGCCGATGGTGGGTGGTCCTATCGCGATCGGGTACGACGTGCCCGGCGTGGACGACCTCGTCCTGGACGCACCGACCCTTGCCAAGATCTTCGACAAGCGGATCACCAGGTGGGACGACCCTGAGATCCAGGAGCTGAACCCCGGCGCCAAGCTGCCGTCGATTCCAGTGCGGCCCGTGCACCGGTCGGACGACTCAGGCACTACGCAGAACTTCCAGGCGTACCTCGCGGGCGCCGCCCCTGAGGTGTGGTCGTATCCGGCAGAGAAGTCCTGGCAGGGCAGGGGCGGTGAATCCGCCAGCGGGTCGAGCGGTGTCGCCTCGGAGGTGACCTCGGGATTTGGCGCGATCGGATACTTCGAGCTGTCCTTCGCCGCGGCCAGCCATATCAAGACCGTCAGCATCGACACGGGGGCGCCCGAGCCCGTCGTCCCGACACCCCAGACCGCATCAGACGGTATCGCTGCGGCCCAAGTCGCTGGCAGGGGCAAGGACATGACCCTGAAGTTCCGCTATCGGACCTCTGCGCCTGGCGCCTATCCGATCTCCTTGGTCACGTACGAGATCGTGTGCGACAAGGGCAACCAGAAGGAGACCCTGCCCGCCCTCAAGTCCTTCCTGACGTACACCGCGAGCGAGGAGGGGCAGAAGCACCTCTCCCGGATTCACTACGCTCCACTGCCGAGGTCCCTCGCGGACCAGGTGCGTCACGTGGTGCGCACGCTCTCCTGACGGATCGTGGCGTACGCGGATCAGCTCTACGGCGTGAGCAGTTCGGCGATTTCTCGGGTGGCATCGCGGGCCGGGCGGCCGACGCCGATGAGGGTGGCGGAGGCGGGCCCCGTCCAGTCGCCATAGCCGAGGAGATGGAGTCGAGGTTCGTCGATGGCGCGCGTCCCAGTGGTGGGGATGTGGCCGCGTGAGCCTCGGAGTTGGAGCGGGGCCAGGTGGGAGAGGGCGGGGCGGAAGCCCGTGCACCAGATGACCGCTTCGGCCTCGGCGAGGGTGCCGTCGGCCCACTGCACGCCATGCGGCGTGAGGCGGGTGAACATCGGTGACGCCTTGAGGAGCCCCGCGTCGCGGGCCTCGCGCACCGGCGGTACGGCGACGATGTCGCCCAGGGAGGCCACGCCGCCCGTGTCGCTGCGGCCCTCTTCGAGGGCTCGGCGGCGGGCGGTCGCCGCGTCGAACAGGGCGCGGCCGTCGATGTTGTCGGCGAGGAAGCGCGGTGGACGCTGGGTGACCCAGGTCAGCTCGGTGTCATACGCGAGATCGGCGGCGATCTGCGCGCCCGAGTTGCCGCCTCCGACCACGACAACGCGCTGCCCGGCGAAGTCGCGCGGTGTGCGGTACTCGACGGTGTGCAGTTGGCGGCCCCCGAAGACGTCCCGACCTGGGACAGCGGGAAGGAAAGGCCGCCACCAGGTGCCGGTCGCGCTGATGACGGCGCGGGCCAGCCAGGTGCCGGTGTCGCCCTCCACCCGCAGGAAGGCCCCGTCGCGGTGGACGCCGCGCACGGACACCGGCCGCACGACCGGGAGTCCGTACCGCTGCTCGTAGTCGGCCAGGTAGTGGACGACGTGACCGGCGTCCGGGTACATCTCGCCGCTCTGTACGGGCATGGGGCGGCCCGGCAGGGACGAGAAGGCTGCCGGGGAGAACAGGTGGAGAGAGTCCCAGGCGTGCTGCCACGCGCCGCCCGGCTCGGACCCCGCATCGAGGATGACGAAGTCCAGGCCCAGGCGGCGCAGGTAGTAGCCGGCGGCGAGCCCGGACTGGCCGCCGCCGATCACCACCACGTCAGCGTGCTGTGTCACGCCGCTCGTGCCTCCGCGCACTTGGGGCAGCGCACGGTGCGTGCCACGGCTTCGTCCGGAGCACCGAGCACCGTCCCGCGCCGAACAGGCCGTGCGTCCACGCGCGCGTGCGTCTCGCAGACGGCGGCTCCGCAGTCGTGGCAGACGCCGACGGCCGTGCTGGTCGTCGCCCGCTCTCGGCAGTCGAGGCAGTGCATCAGTACTCCTTACTCAGCGTTGTGACTACTGGGTGTCGTGATCGCGGACGCGGCGAACTTCTTCCGCCAGGCCAGCGCGACGTACACGAGCCCGATCAGAACGGGGACCTCGATGAGCGGACCGACGACGCCGGAGAGGGCCTGGCCGGACGTCACGCCGAAGGTGGCGATGGCGACGGCGATGGCCAGCTCGAAGTTGTTGCCCGCCGCAGTGAACGCGAGCGTCGTAGTGCGGTCGTAGGCGAGACCGAGGCCCTTGCCCAGCAGGAAGGTGCCGAAGAACATCACCGCGAAGTACACGAGCAGCGGCAGCGCGATCCGGACGACGTCCACCGGCTGCGAGGTGATCGTCTTGCCCTGCAGGGCGAAGAGGATGACGATCGTGAAGAGCAGCCCGTAGAGCGCCCAAGGACCGATCTTGGGAAGGAAGTTGGACTCGTACTTCTCGCGGCCGAGCTTCTTCTCGCCGATGCGGCGGGTGAGGAAGCCGGCGAGGAGTGGAACGCCGAGGAAGATGACGACGTTCAGTGCGATCTTCCACATGGAGATGTCGAGGTGCTCGCCGTCGCCCAGGCCCAGCCAGCCCGGGAGCAGGTCGAGGTAGAACCAACCCAGCAGGCCGAACGCGATGACCTGGAAGACCGAGTTCAGCGCGACCAGGACGGCCGCCGCTTCACGGTCGCCGCAGGCGAGGTCGTTCCAGATGATGACCATGGCGATACAGCGGGCGAGACCGACGATGATCAGGCCGGTGCGGTATTCGGGCAGGTCGGGCAGGAAGATCCAGGCAAGCGCGAACATGACGGCCGGGCCGACGATCCAGTTGATGACCAGCGACGACGCCATCAGCTTGCGGTCGCCGGTGACGGCGTCGAGCTTGTCGTAGCGGACCTTCGCCAGGACCGGGTACATCATGATCAGCAGGCCGATCGCGATCGGCAGGGAGATGCCCCCGATCTCGACCTTGGCGAGCGTGTCGTTCAGGCCCGGGATCAAGCGCCCGAGGCCCAGGCCGACGCCCATCGCGATGAGGATCCACACCGCGAGATAGCGGTCGAGTGTGGACAGCTTGGCGACGATCGAGGCATCCTCACCGCCCTGGGGCGGTGAGGTGGTGCCGGGTTCGGTCGCGGTCATCAGCAGGCTCGCTTTCGGTCGGTCTCGATGGTCGTGCGCGCGGTCTCGGCGAGGTCGCCGAACATCCCCGCGAGGCCGTCGAGGACCTCGGGGTGGAGCTTGTAGTAGGTGAAGCGGCCGCACGGCTCGGTCTCCACCACGCCCGCCTCGCGCAGTACGCGCAGATGGTTGGAGAGGTTCGTCTGCCGGGCGCCCGTCTCCTCCACGAGATGGCTCGTACAGAGGGTCTCGTGGGCGAGCAGGGTCACGATCTGAAGCCTGAGCGGGTCGGCAATCACCCGGATCAGGTCAGTGTTGGCTGACGTCATCATGGACTGATACTGTCACATCAGTTCACGGTGATGCCACCGGGTGCTGATATCAATCGAGCCTGACTTCGTCGCGTAGATCCGCGAGACCGCGAGACAAGAGAGACCTCTGATGTCTGAGAAGCCCTCCGTCCTGTTCGTCTGTGTCCACAACGCCGGCCGTTCCCAGATGGCCGCGGCCTGGCTGACGCACCTGGCGGGTGACCGCGTCGAGGTCCGCTCGGCCGGCTCCAACCCGGGCGACGCCGTTAACCCGGCCGCCGTCGAGGCCATGCGCGAGGTCGGTATCGACATCTCCGCCGAGACCCCCAAGATTCTGACGGTCGACGCTGTCAAGGAGTCGGACGTCTGCATCACGATGGGCTGCGGCGACACCTGCCCCGTCTTCCCCGGCAAGCGCTACCTCGACTGGAAGCTCGAGGACCCGGCAGGCCAGGGTGTCGAGGCCGTCCGCCCGATCCGCGATGAGATCAAGGCCATGGTCGAGGGTCTGATCGCTGAGATCGCCCCGGAGAAGACGGCATGAGCACCGACACCGACATACACAACGTCATCGTCATCGGTTCCGGCCCTTCCGGCTACACCGCTGCGATGTACGCGGCGCGCGCCCAGCTGAAGCCCGTCGTCTTCGGCAGTTCGATCTTCGTCGGCGGAGCGCTCACCACCACTACTGAGGTGGAGAACTTCCCCGGGTTCCCCGAAGGCATCGACGGCCCGGTCCTCATGGAGAACATGCGGGCCCAGGCCGAGCGCTTCGGCGCCGTGATGATCGACGACGACATCGTGTCCGTCGACCTGACCGGCGACATCAAGGAGCTCACCGACAGCGAGGGCACCGTCCACCGGGCGAAGGCCGTGATCGTCTCGACCGGCTCCGGCTACCGCAAGCTCGGCCTGCCGAACGAGGACGCGCTCTCGGGCCGCGGTGTCTCCTGGTGCGCGACCTGCGACGGCTTCTTCTTCCGTGACCGCGACATCGTCGTGGTCGGCGGCGGGGACACGGCGATGGAGGAGGCCACCTTCCTCACCCGGTTCGCCAAGTCGGTGACCGTCGTCCACCGACGCTCGGCTCTGCGGGCCTCCCAGGTCATGCAGAATCGCGCGTTCGCCGATGACAAGATCTCCTTCGCCTTCGACAGTGAGATCGCCGAGATCAAGGAAGAGAAAGGCATGCTCGCAGGGGTCGTGCTCCGCGACACCATCACCGGGAAAACCCGGGACCTGGACGCGACGGGCCTGTTCATCGCGATCGGTCACGACCCGCGCACCGAACTCTTCAAGGGCCAACTGGAGTTGGACGACGAGGGTTACCTCAAGGTCGAGTCCCCCTCCACCCGTACGAACATCCCCGGCGTCTTCGGTGCGGGCGATGTCGTCGACCACACCTACCGCCAGGCCATCACCGCCGCTGGTTCCGGCTGTGCGGCCGCCCTGGACGCCGAGCGCTACCTCGCCGCCCTCGCCGACACCGAGAAGACCGCCGAGCCGGCCATGGCTGCGGCCGCGGTCTGATCGACCCGACACACCAGGAGGCCCTCATGGCTCTCAAGAACGTGACCGACGATTCCTTCGAAGCGGACGTCCTCAAGAGCGACAAGCCCGTCCTCGTCGACTTCTGGGCGGCCTGGTGCGGCCCCTGCCGCCAGCTCGCCCCGTCCCTCGAAGCCATCGCGGCCGAGCATGGCGAGCAGATCGAGATCGTCAAGCTCAACATCGACGAGAACCCGGCCACCGCCGCCAAGTACGGCGTCATGTCGATCCCGACCATGAACGTCTACGTTGGCGGCGAGGTCGCCAAGACCATCGTCGGCGCCAAGCCGAAGGCCGCACTCGAGCGCGACCTCAAGCACTTCCTCGGCTGACCGCAGCTTCAAGGAGGGGTCTCCAGGGCCCCTCACTCCCCCACCCAGGCATGCAACAGACTTGGATGACGCATGCCGAAGCGGCTGATCCCTCACCACCGGGGCGGCCCATCTCACGAAGGAGCCATGAATGTCCGCTGTCGAGGTGTACGACCCGGCGATGTGCTGTTCCACCGGTGTCTGCGGACCGTCGGTCGACCCGGCGCTGACCCAGTTCGCCGCTGACATCGAGTGGCTCGGCACCGCCGGTGTCGAAGTGAACCGCTTCGGGCTGTCGACCGACCCCGGCAAGTTCGTCGCGGACTCCCAGGTGAACTCGCTCCTGAAGGAGAAGGGCGACGACGCACTGCCCGCCGTCCTCGTCGACGGCGTCGTGCGCTGCTCAGGCCGGTACCCCACCCGCGTGGAACTGGCCGAGTGGACCGGTGCGCCCACGGAACGTCCTGGCCTCATGATGATCCAGGACTCCGGCGCCGACGGCGGCTGCTGCGGCCCGGAGGGCTGCTGACATGACCCTCGCCGCACCGTCCGCTGTTCTCGGTGGCCTGCGCGCCACCGCGACGCCGTATCTGTTCTTCACCGGCAAGGGCGGTGTCGGCAAGACGTCGACCTCCTCGGCGGCCGCCGTCGGTCTTGCCGACGCCGGCCGCAAGGTGCTCCTGGTCAGCACCGACCCGGCCTCCAACCTCAACGAGGTCCTGGGAGCCGAGGCCGGACAGGAACCCACACCCGTCCCCGGCGTGCCAGGGCTGTACGCGATGAACATCGACCCAGCCGCCGCCGCAGCGCAGTACCGCGAGAAGGTCGTCGGACCCTACCGAGCGGCCCTCCCCGCCTCGGCGATCGCCCAGATCGAGGAGCAGCTCTCCGGAGCGTGCACCGTCGAGATCGCCGCCTTCAACGAGTTCGTCGCGCTGCTGACCGACCCGGAGATCGCGACCCGGTTCGATCACGTCGTCTTCGACACCGCGCCGACCGGACACACCATCCGGCTGCTCAGCCTGCCGGCCGCGTGGTCCGACTTCCTGATCACCAACCCCGGCGGCGCCTCCTGCATCGGACCGCTGGCCGAGTTGGGCGCACAGCAGCAGCGGTACGCCCAGGCGATGGAGGCGCTCGCCGACCCGGCGCGCACCACCGTTGTCCTGGTCACCCGCCCCGATACCGGCCCCCTGGAGGAGGCGGGGCGCACCGCCTCGGAGCTACGTGCCCTCGGCATCGGCCACCAGCGCCTGGTCATCAACGGCGTGTTCACCGCCGAGCGCCAGGACGACCCCCTGGCGGTCGCCTGGCAGCGGCGCGCAGAGGAGGCGCTGGCCCAGCTGCCCTCCGGCCTGGCCGACATCACCGAGGTGGACCGAGTGCCACTGCTGGCCGTCCCGCCCATCGGGCTCTCCGCACTGCGCGCCATGCTCGCCCCGCAGACGGCCGCTGAGCCGCTCACTGCTACGCACGCCCCGGGAGTCGAGACCACGGGGCTTGGCCCGCTGGTGGACGAGATCGCCGACGGCGGCAGCGGCCTGGTGATGACGATGGGCAAAGGCGGGGTCGGCAAGACCACCGTGGCCGCCGCGGTTGCTGCCGACCTCGCCCGCCGCGGACATCCGGTCACGCTGACCACCACCGACCCGGCGGCCCATGTCGAGATGATCGCGGGCGCCGGGAGCGCGAACATGCGGATCACCCGCATCGACCCCGCCGCCGAAACCGCGGCCTACACCGCCGCCGTGCTGGCACAGGCCAGTACGAGCCTGGACGAGGACGCCCTCAGGCTGATGGCCGAGGACCTGGACTCCCCGTGCACCGAGGAGATCGCGGTCTTCTACGCCTTCGCCCGCACTGTGGCCGAAGCCGCCGACCGGTTCGTCGTGGTCGACACCGCCCCCACCGGACACACGCTCCTGCTGCTCGACGCCTCCCGGGACTACCAGCGGCAACTGTCCCAGCAGACGGGGCAGACGCCGCCCGCGGAAGCCATGGAGCTCCTTAACCGGCTGACCGATCCGGACTACACCCGGATTCTGCTGGTGACACTGCCGGAAGCGACTCCGGTGCACGAGGCCGCAGCCTTGCAGGCCGACCTCAACCGGGCAGGCATCAAACCGTTCGCCTGGGTGGTGAACCAGAGCCTCGCCGTCGCCTCACCAGTCGACCCCCTCCTCGCGGCCAAGGCCGACGCCGAATGCCGCTACCTCACCGAGGTCACCACGGAGCACGCCGAGCGCACAGCAGTCCTTCCATGGACGGCGGCTCCGCCCATCGGCACGGAGCGGCTGGTCGAACTGGCCGCAGGCGGCCGGTAATACAGCAAGCGGTGGGCCGCGCCGGTGAGGCTTCAGCATTTGGGGCGCGCCAATTTGCCCGCGCCTGGATGGCATCCACCTCTAAAGTGGCGCAATGGCGCGCTCTTGGACTCGGCTGCACGAGCAGCTCGGTCAACCTCCTGGTCCTCTCTCGTACGACATGGTCACCGCCGCCGTGGCAGACAGGTTGGACGAGAAGGACGACCTCGACTGGAAGGAAAAGCTGCCGAGCTTCGCGCCAAAGCCAGGGATCTGGAACGAGTTTGCCAAGGACGTCGCCGCCATGGCGAACACTCGCGGCGGGCTGCTCGTGTACGGCGTCAGCGACCAGATTGAGCTGGTCGGCGTCGACTTGGCGATGGTCGACAAGAAGCAGATGCTCAGTGCCGTGCGCAACGGCATCCAGCCCTACATCTCCGGCGTCGACTTCATCGAATTGCCTGCCCCGGGCGGCGGCGGTCCAGACTTCCTGGTCGTCGATATCCCGCCTAGCGAGATGGCGCCGCACTTTCAGTACGGCTGGGAGCAGAAGGACAAGGACCGGGTCACCTTCAACGCGCCGTACCGGATCAACGACGACACCTTCTACATGACCGAGCACCAGGTTGCCCGCGCCTACCAGGACCGCTTCACCCGCCGGGTCACCGCCGATGCACTCCTCAAGGAACGCCTCGTACAGGCAACAGAGATCGTCTTGAGTGAATCGCCGGAGGCCCACGCTTGGTTGGTCATCGTCACCCAGCTCACCCGCCCCGTCCCTCACCTGGTGCCGCGGCCGCTCCAGGCTGAGGCCAGAGAGGTGCTTCAGCTGGCGATCAGGAAGGCCGTTCGGGTCGGGGGTGCCACTGGTCGGCCAACGGTCCTATCTGGCCGTCTGGCTGACGATTTGCGTGTCGGTCTACGCCGGTGGACCGGGAGCAACTTTCTTACCTCTGACTACCGCAGCCTCAGCTCCGGGAAGCGGGGCGTTCTAGTCGAGCTCCATCACGACGGGGCAGTCGTGGTCGGAGTGGACTTGAGTACGCGCCTGGCTGCTGGAGACGACATCGCTGTCGACACGGGGGAACTGGGTGCTGTCGCCCAGGAAGCTGTCACCCTGGCCGATACCCACCGTCTGCATCGTGCTCCTGACACCGCTGTCGAGATCACCGCCGCGGTGCCAACAGCCCACACGAACCGGCGCATCGTCCCGTTCGAACGCGAATTCGGCATGTCGGCACCAGCCGAGGGGGCGCGGCACCCGAGGCACCTGCTGCCCTCATCCACCGAGCTGGCCCCCAACGCCGACGACGAGACCCTGCGGTCGTGCGCCCACGAGCTCGCCGACGGCCTCCTCCACCAATTCGGGATCGACTTCCAACGCTGACCGCGAAGCCTCGATCCTGCGCACCGGCGCTGCGGCGGTAGGTCAGACAGTCACAGGCTCAAGGATTTCGCGGACCCTGCGCAGACCTTCGTGATTCAGCGAGTACCAGGACCAGGTGCCCCGGCGTTCACGGTCGAGGATGCCTGCCTCGGTCATGATCTTCAGGTGATGGCTGACCGTCGGCTGCCGGAATCCCAGGCAGTCAGCGAGGTCGCATACACACGCCTCGCCGCTCGGCGCGCGTTCGATCAGGCGGAGGATCTGCAGACGCGTGGGGTCGGCGATGGCCTTCAACGCCGCCGCAAGCCGTTCGGCCTCATCGCGGTCGATCAGCAGGCATGCGAGAGCTGGAGTGCACGTTTCTGCTGCCGCGTCGTCCGGCGTCGTCTCCGATGCGCTCAATGCAGTGATGGCCATCTATTCACCATAAGCGCCGGTCAAGTGGGCCCCATGTGGTCGAGACCACAGCTGGGACCTTGTTCACCCACCGTTCACCTTCGCTTCCGCCTATGCAGAACATAGACAAGTAACTATCCTCCGAGGTGGGGGAGGATCGATCCCGGAGGAGGATCTGCCGCATGGATGAGCTGGCCCCACTTGGCCGCCGCACTCCGCCGCTGCGGGATCTCGGTCCCGTACTGGAACGCATCACGGCCCGCCTGGCCGCGCGGTACAGCAGGTCGTTCTCGCGGGAAACGGTCGAGAGCTACGTCGAGGAGTGCTCCTGGCAGCTCTCGGCAAAGTCCCGTGTGGGGCACCATCTGCCGGTACTGGTCGAGCGGTTCGCCGATCAGCGGCTCGGTGCGCTGGCACGGGGCCGAGGGCTTTCGCCGAAGCCGGTGCCCGAGGTGCTGTTCGTGTGTACGGAGAACGCGGGGCGGTCTCAGTTGGCCGCTGCTCTGATGCGCCACCGGGCAGGCGATGGGATCCGCGTGCTCAGCGCCGGGTCCGAGCCGGGTACGGAGATCGCCCCGGTGGTGTTGTGGCTCCTTGGCGAGCAAGGGCTGGGCGTGGGCGGGGAGTTCCCGAAGCCGCTGACCGCCGAGGTCGTCACGGCCGCCGACGTGGTGGTGACCCTGGGGTGCGGTGACGCGTGCCCCGTGCGACCGGGGCGCCGCTATCTCGACTGGGATCTGCCAGACCTGGCCGGTCTGGACATCGAGAGCGCTCGTGCGGTGCGGGACGGATTGGCCGTACGCATAGCCGCACTGGTGCGCGAGCTGTTGCCCACCGCGCCGGCCCAGGTATGAGTTGCTCCGGCACAGGGGTGAGCCTAGGTTCGGCAGCCTGACTCGTGTGATCGCCATCGGCGGGAGCGACGCCGGAATCAGCACCGCGCTTCGGGCCCGGGAACTCGACCCGGACAATGAGGTCACCGTAGTGGTGGCCGACGCCTACCCCCAACTTCTCGATCTGCGGCATCCCTTAATACGTATCCGGTGAAGTGCCCCACTAGAGCGACCTCGCACACCGCACCTCCGACGATCTGGCCCCCACCGGTATGGACGTGCGGGTCAACACCCGTGCCACGCACATCGATCCGGCCGGGAAGTGGCTCACTGTGCGGGACGCAGACGGGCGGAGCGAGGAACTGGCGTATGACGCGCTGGTCGTGGGGACGGGGGCCATCAGTGTGCGGCCGCCCATCGAGGGGCTGGAGAGCCTGCGTCCCAAGGACGGTGTGCATCTGCTGCACAGCATGGGCGACACCTTCGAGCTGGAGCAGTCGCTCGTCGAGCGGCGCCCTGCCAACGCCGTGATCATCGGAGCCGGTTACATCGGTCTGGAGATGGCCGAAGCACTCACCACACGCGGCATCGCCGTCACACAGATCGAGGCGCTGCCCGAAGTCCTGCCGACTGTCGACGCCGAACTCGGCGCACTGGTACGCGACGAGCTGGTCGATCATGGCGTCGACGTACTGACCAACACCACCGTCCGGGCCATCTCACGCGACGCCGATGACCGGCTGCGCGTGGCAGCCGTCGGAGAGGACGGTTTGGAGCTGATCCGGCTCACCGACCTCGTCCTGGTCGTGGTTGGCGTACGACCCGACACCACCCTCGCCGCGGAGGCGGGCGCCGAACTCGGCTTCAAGGGCGCGATCGCGGTCGACGAGCGGATGCGTACGTCGCTGCCCGGTGTGTACGCCGCCGGGGACTGCGTCGTCACTCATCACCGGCTGCTCGGCGCGACGTGGGTGCCGCTGGGCACCACCGCGCACAAGCAGGGCCGAGTCGCCGGCGAGAACGCGCTGGGTGGACAGCGCAGCTTCGCGGGCAGTCTGGGCACGCAGGTCGTGAAGGTCTTCGACCTGGTAGCGGCGCGCACGGGGCTGCGGGAGCACGAGGTGCTGGCCGCCGAGCGCGGCTGGAGTCCGGCGACCACCTCCTCCAGCCCGGACGACCACAAGGCGTACTACCCGGGCGCCACCCAGATCGCCGCTCGCATCACTGGTGACAGCGGCAACGGACTGCTGCTCGGCACCCAACTCGTCGGTCGGCGCGGTGCGGAGATCTCCTAGCGCGTCGACACGTACGCGACCGCGCTGTTCCACGGCATGGACGTGGACGAGGTCAGCGACCTCGACCTCTCCTACACCCCGCCCCTGGGGTCGCCGTGGGATGCGGTGCAGGTCGCCGCGCAGGCGTGGGTGCGGGAGCACGGGCTGAAGTGAACCGGCCGATGGCTGGTGTCGCCATGCAGCCAGTAGGCCGGAGGCGGCGAGAACGCGCTTCCGTCAGGGATCCGTGTTCGTGAGTCACAAATGCTCCGGGGAACTCTTGTACGTCAGCTTGATGCAGTGCGGCAGACTCGACGTTGCCCCTCGCCGTCGCGGACGGGCGAAGCCCCGTGCGGTAGGGATTGAGACCTTGACAGCTAGCGCAGACAGCACAGGAACCATGCAGACGACCCCGCATCCGGGCAGCGAGTCGAACGCCGCGGCGCCATCCGCCCATGAGGTGGACTTCCCACCGGTACAGAACGGCGTCGACTACCTTCTCAGCGTCGTCGACCACCTCACTGCCGCCGAACAGCCTGGCCCTCGAGACCTGAAGTACGCCGTCCTGCACCTCCAAGCCGCGGCCGAGGTCCTACTCAAGGCCCGCCTTCAGCTCGAACACTGGAGCCTCGTCGTCAAGGAACCCGGCCTCGCGATCCGTAAGAAGTTCGAGGCTGGCGACTTCGACAGTTGCACGACTGCCGGCGCCATCGACCGCCTCAGAGGCATCGCTGGCGTGACCGTGGGTGACAAGTCGGCCAAGAGTTTGGCCATCCTGTCCCACTGGCGTAATGCTCTCCAGCACTACGGCCTCACAGTGAACGCCCGTGCAGTCGAGAGCCGCGCGGCCCAAGTCCTGGACTTCCTCATTGCGTTCGTGCACGACGAGCTCTTGCCTGCCCTGTCCGGGGAAGAGACCGCTTCGGTCAGCACCCATCTGAACCAAGTCGGAGACAAGGTCCGCACAATCCAGTCGTTCATCGACGCACGCCTCAAGCGACTGGCTGACGAACTAAAGGACGACCAGCACCGCACCCTGGAGTGCTGCATCTGCGGCGAAGCCACCCTCGTGGTCGGCGAGAGTCCCAAGGCCTTGTCGTGCCGCTTCTGCCACACCACTTGGGACGACCCGAATCATGCGCTCACCGACTACGTGATGACCTACGACGTCAATATGGACAGCAACGTTCAGCAGTGCCCGAACTGTAGTGAGCACGCGTTGTTGGTCGACGGGGCGCGCGTTGTCCAGGCACCCGAGGAACGCCGCTCGCTGTGCTTCTCGTGTGGCACAGACTTCGACGCACTGGCCGAGTGCAGCGACTGCCTGAACACGTACATACCCGCCTCAGAGGACGATCTCGGCTTGTGTGAAGACTGCCTGGCTGCCCGGTACACCAGGTTCTGACAGCACTCCCGCAGGGCCCGACAACTGGTGGCCACCTCTCTGTGTCGACCGGCGTTGCCAGTCACGAGGTGGGCATCGGGCGCGATGACGCGGCCGTGCTCCCCGCAGCCCGGCACTCCAGGCGATAGCCCATGCCGCGGATCGCGTCGATGGTGCAGCAACTTCCGCCCTCGTCCATCAATTTGTGGCGCACGCGCCGCACGTGGACGGTGAGGGTGTTGCTATCGAGGTGGTCCGTTCCCCACAGAGACTGGGTCAGTTCCGCACGTGAGACGACCCGGTTGGCGTGCTCCATCAGATACCGCAGCAGCATGAATTCCCGCACCGGCAGTTGCAGCGAGCGCCCGCGGACATAGACGTGAAATCCCGCCGGATCAAGCTCTATGTCACCCACCACCAGAGGCCGGGCCGAGTCGTCACCGCCCCCGCGGTCCGACTTGAGGAGCGGGACGATCTCCTCTGCCCGGTAGGGGCGGGCCACGAAAGCGATAGCGCCGGCCGCCACCGCGGCCGTCGCCTCCTCGGCCCCCTCTGGTCCGGCTCCCACGAGGACCGGCACCGGGTGAAGCCTAGCGATCAGCTCGGTCACCCGCGCCGCGTTGACCACCGGGAGTGGGGCTCCGAGCAGCACCGCGCGCGGGTGGAGGGTGCCGACCTGCATGAGGGCCTCGGCGCCGTCGTGACAGACGACGGTCCGTACGCCCGCGTTCTCGAAGCGGGCCAGCGCCTCGGCGGCCAGCTCCTCGTCGGGCTCGGCGAGCAGCAGGTCGGGATGCGCGTCGTCGGCCGGACCGCCGCGCACGGCGGCGATCTGCGGCCGGTGTGATTCGGGAGTCACCCGAGATACTCCTTCACGTACTGGTGCGCAAAGGGACGCCACTCGGGACTGCTCTCAGCCGAAGCGGCCGGAGATGTAGTCCTCGGTGCGCTGGTCGGAGGGGTTGGAGAAGATGCGGGCCGTCTCGTCGTACTCGACGAGCCTGCCGTGCCGTTCGCCCTTGTCGTCCACGTCCGCGGTGAAGAAGGCCGTACGGTGCGAAACCCGCGCCGCCTGCTGCATGTTGTGCGTGACGACAATGATCGTGAACTCCTCCGTGAGGCGCTCCATCAGGTCCTCGATCTTGGCCGTGGCGATCGGGTCAAGGGCCGAGCAGGGCTCGTCCATGAGGATCACCTCGGGCTTCACCGCGATGGTGCGCGCGATGCACAGCCGCTGCTGCTGGCCGCCGGAGAGGGCGAGCGCGGAGGTCTTCAGCTTGTCCTTGACCTCGTCCCACAGGGCGGCGTGGGTGAGGGTCTCCTCGACCAGGTCGTCGAGATTGCCCTTGAAGCCGCCCACCCGGGGCCCGTACGCGATGTTGTCGTAGATCGACTTGGGGAACGGGTTCGGCTTCTGGAAGACCATGCCGATGCGGCGGCGGACCTCGATGGGGTCGACCTCGCGGCCGTACAGATCCTCGGTGTGGTAGCGCATCTTGCCCACCACGCGGGCGGTGGGGATGAGGTCGTTCATGCGGTTGAAGCAGCGCAAGACGGTCGACTTGCCGCAGCCGGAGGGGCCGATCATCGCGGTGATCTGGCGGTGGCCGATGTGCATGTTCACATCGCGTACGGCCTCGTGCTCGCCGTAGAAGACGGACAGGCTGCCGATCTCGAAGACCGGGCTGGTGAGGGCCCGCGCCTCACGGTAGGCGACCTGCGGGGTCCGGGTGCCGCCGCCGGTGGCGTCGGAGGGAGAGGTCATGGCTGCCTCCTGGTCAGCGGGAACTGTCGTGTCCCCGCGGTCAGTTGCTGGATTCATGGCGGTCACCACTGGCGGGAGTAGCGGTTGCGGATCCAGATCGCGAAAGAGTTCATCGCGAGGAGGATCACCAGGAGGATGACGATCGCGGCGGAGGCGAGCGAGACGAACTCGGCCCTCGACTGGCTGATCCAGTTGAAGATCTGGATCGGAAGCACCGTGAACTGGCTCTCCACGCCGGTGGGGTTGAAGGTGATGAACGTCAGCCCGCCGAGCAGCAGCAGCGGGGCGGCTTCCCCGATCGCCCGTGACAGGGCGAGGATCGCGCCGGTCGCCATGCCAGGCACGGCCGCCGGGAGAACCTGGCGCCAGATGGTCTGCCACAGGGTGGCGCCCAGAGCGAGAGATGCTTGGCGGATCGACTGCGGTACGGCACGGATCGCCTCCCGCGAGGAGATGATCACAACTGGCAGGACGAGCAGCGACAGCGTCAGGGACGCCGTCAGGACGGTCTGCCCGAAGCCCAGGCCGCGGGAGATGACGCCGAGCCCGAGGATGCCGTAGACGATGGAGGGGACGGCGGCCAGGTTCTGGATGTTGATCTCGATCGCGCGGTTCCACCAGCGGTCCGGATCGGCGTACTCCTCCAGGTAGATCGCGGTGAGGATGCCGACCGGCAGGCAGTACAGGGCGGTGAACGCGATGACCCAGATCGTGCCCATGATCGCCGACTGGGCGCCGCCCTTGGTCGGGTCGATGATGTCGGGGAAGTTCGACCAGAGGCGGGAGTCGAGCCGGGGCCAGCCCTCGACGACCACATAGGTCAGCAGCCCGGCCAGGAAGACCACGCCGACGGCGAGCGACGCCAGGAGGCTGAGGTGGAAGAACCGCTCACGCCACGGGGTGCCACTGCCCTTGAGGCGGGGCGGCTCCGGAACGTCCGCGACACTGATGTCGCGATCCATGACCTTGCTCATCACTCGTACACCTCCCGGTACTTGCGCACCAGGCGAATGCTGACCAGGTTCATCACCAGCGTCAGCACGAAGAGCAGGGAGCCCACCGCGAAGATCGTCTGGTAGCCGGTGGAGCCGGTCGGCAGGTCACCGATGCCGGCCGCGGCGATGAACGCGGTCATCGTCTGCATGCCCTCAAGCGGGTTGAAGGACAGGTTGGGCCGGCCGCCCGCCGCGATCGCGACGATCATCGTCTCACCCAGCGCCCGGGAGATACCGAGCACGACGGCGGCGACGATCCCGGACAGCGCGGCCGGGAAGACGACGCGGGTGGAGACCTGCATCCGGGACGAGCCGAGCGCGAAGGCGCCGTCGCGCAGGGCACGGGGCACCGCGTTCATCGCGTCCTCGGACATCGACGCGATCGTCGGGATGATCATGATGCCCATGACGAAGCCGGCGGCCAGGGCATTGAAGATCTGCGGCCCCTCACCGCCGGGCCAGAAGTCCTGGAGCATCGGGGTGATGGCCTTGAGCGCGAAGAAGCCGTAGACGACGGTGGGGATACCCGCGAGCACCTCGAGCACCGGCTTGAAGACGGTGCGGACACGGCGGTTGGCGTACTCGCTCAAGTACACCGCAGCGCCCAGACCGAGCGGCACCGCGACGAGCAGCGCGATGAGCGTGACCATCAGCGTGCCGCCGACCAGCGGGAGCACGCCGAAGGACGGCGGCTTGAACAGCGGCGACCAGTCGGTTCCGGTGATGAAGTCGCCGAAGTTCACCTTGCCGAAGAACTCTCCGGCCGGGGGGATCAGCGCGATGACGATGCCGACCGTGGTCAGCACCGAGACCAGGGAGGCGGCCACCAGGAGGACCTTGATGGCCTTCTCGCCGTGACGCGGCTGGGACCGCTTCAGGAAGCCGGGGCTTCCTGAAGCGGTCCGCCGCCCAACAGGTGGGGACGTCATGACTTGCGCTGCTCCCGCAGTGCCTCGAGGTCCTTCTTCAGCTCCGTCTCCTGCTCTGGGTTGAGCGGGACGAACTGAGCCTTGGAGGCGATGTCGGCGTTGTTCTCCACGTAGTACTCAACGAACGCCGTGACTTCCTTTTTGTCCAGAGAGGAAGCCTTGGGGTAGATGAACAGCGGCCGGGAAAGCGGCTTGTAACTGGCGTCCTGCACGGTCTGCTTGGTGGGCTCGACGCAGCCGTCGCCGCCGTCGACCTTCAGGACCTTGAGCTTGTCCTTGTTCTCCTCGTAGTACGAGAGGCCGAAGTAGCCCATGCCGCCCTTGGAACCGGAGACGCCCTGGACGGTGACGTTGTCGTCCTCACTGGGGCTGTAGTCGGTGCGGGAAGCACCTTCCTCGCCGTTGATGGCCTCGGTGAAGTAGTCGAAGGTGCCCGAGTCGGTGCCCGCGCCGAAGAGTTCGAGCTTCTGGTTCGGGAACTTCGGGTCGACCTCATTCCAGTTCTTGACCTTGGACTTCGGCTCCCAGATCTTCTTGAGCTGGTCGACCGTGAGGCACTCGGCGAAGTCGTTGTCCTTGCTGACCACGACGGCGAGCCCGTCGTTGGCGACCTGGAACTCCTCGAACTTGACGCCCTTCTTCTCGCAGGCCGCCTCCTCGTCGTCCTCGATCGCACGGGAGGCGTCGGAGATGTCGGTCTCGCCGTTGCAGAACTTCTCGAAGCCACCGCCCGTACCGGACGTGCCGACCGTGACCTTGACCCCGGCGTTCTCCGCCTGGAAGAGCTGGGCCGCCGCTGTCGACAGCGGGGCCACCGTGCTGGACCCGTCGACCTTGATGGTCCCGGCCAGCTTGTCTCCGTCACCGTCCCCGGAACCCGCGTCGGCACCGCCGCACGCGCTAGCGGCCAGCAGGACAGCTGCCGTCAGAGCCAAGGGAGCCTTGGCCCGGCGCAATGAAGTGGGAATGTTCACGACTCTCGACCCTCGTTCTGCCAGGTGATCTGGCGATTTGGATCGGTGCGCAGCGCGCTCCGTTCGGACACCTTGGATCGAAGCTGGCCTATATGAACTAAGGGTGTACGGGCGCCTCCTCAAGCGTGAACGATAGAGGGTCATCTATATAGTTCGATCATGATGCAAGGTGACAGGTGGGCGCGCGGGGGCGGAGTCGCCCGGGGATGCTCCTGAACGCTGACTGAACGCGGCACGGGCGGAGGTGCGGCCCGCGAGGGGCGACTCGCTTCCCGGAGGGGCAAGTTCGATCGGAGTTCACCCTTCCGCCTCCTCGCATGGGGGGCGCGCGCCTAGCGTCATTGATCGACAGTCGCCTATCTTCCTGGTGACTCTTCCCGGTGGCTGGCTTCTGCCCGCCCTTCTTCGCGTGGAGGATTCGTGCTCGATCAGCCCGACGGCCGCACCGACCGTTCCGCCGACCTGCCCCTGCTGCCCAACGGTCACAACACCGCACGGTCCGCGCTGACATGCCGCTATCGCTGCGGTGAGGCGTGCGCACACGAGGCCCCCAATCGCTCGCTCAATCCCTACTTCGGCGATGTCGTCCAGAGGGTGCTCTCCCGCAGAGGCGTCCTGAAAGCGGCGAGTGTGGTGACGCTGGCAGCAGGGGTTGGCGCAGCGGCCACCGCCCCTGCCGCAGCGAACGGCCATCCCTCCGGCGGACGTCCGCCCCGTGGCTTGGACTTCGAGCCGGTGGCACCGAACACCGCGGACGCCGTGACAATCCCGCCCGGCTACGCGCAGCAGGTCGTCATCCGCTGGGGCGACCCGGTCCTCGCAGGCGCTCCCCGCTTCGATGCCCGCAAGCAAAACGCCAAGGCCCAGGCGAAGCAGTTCGGCTACAACGCCGACTACATGGCGCTGCTCGACGCGCCCCGACGCCGCGGCCACCAGCTGCTCGTGGTCAACCACGAGTACACCAGCGAAGAGATCATGCACTTCGGCTACGACCCGGCCAACCCGACGCGCGCGCACGTCGAGATCGCCTGGGCCGCACACGGCCTGACCGTCCTCCTGGTCCGCGCCGACCACCGCTCCGGCCGCCTGTGGCCGGTGGTCGGGGACCCCCTCAACCGCCGCATCACCGCCACCACCCCGATCCGCCTCACCGGCCCGGCGGCAGGCAGCGACCTGCTCAAGACCCACGCCGACCCGACCGGTCGCACCGTCCTGGGCACGCTGAACAACTGCGGCGGCGGCATCACCCCCTGGGGCACGGTCCTGACCGGCGAGGAGAACTTCAACCAGTACTTCGCCAACGCCGCCGCCGTTACCGACCCGACCGCCAAGCAGCGCCTGGCGCGTTACGGCCTGCCCACCGGAGCCAGCGGACGCCAGTGGGAGCGTTTCGACGACCGCTTCGACATCGGCAAGGAGCCCAACGAGCCCAACCGGCACGGCTGGGTCGTCGAGATCGACCCCACCGACCCGACCTCAACTCCTCGCAAACGCACGGCACTCGGCCGCTTCAAACACGAGGCCGCGGAGCCGCGCCTGACCCGCGACGGCCGGGTTGCCCTCTACATGGGCGACGACGAACGCTTCGACTACCTGTACAAGTTCGTCTCCACGCACACGTACAAGAAGGGCGACAGCCGCGCCGCCCGCGAACACAACCTGCGCCTGCTCGACGAAGGCACCCTGTACGTCGCCAAGTTCACCGGCGACAGCCCGGACGCCGAGATCGACGGCACCGGAAAGCTGCCGGAGGACGGCGAGTTCGACGGTTCCGGCGAGTGGATCCCGCTCGCCACCGGCAACAAGTCCCACGTGCCCGGCATGAGCGCCGAGGAGGTGTACGTCTTCACACGCCTGGCCGCCGACAAGGCGGGCGCCACGAAGATGGACCGTCCCGAGGACGTCGAGCCGCACCCGCACACCGGCCGCGTCTACGTCGCCCTGACCAACAACACCGACCGGGGCAAGGCCGGCAAGGCGGGCCCGGACGAAGCCAATCCCCGCAACGGCAACAAGCACGGCCACATCCTGGAACTGGACGAGCGCCGCTCCGACGCCGCGTCCACGTCCTTCCGCTGGCGCCTGATGCTGGTCTGCGGTGACCCCGATGACCCCTCGACGTACTTCGCGGGCTACGACAAGTCACAGGTCAGCCCTATCTCCTGCCCCGACAACGTCGCCTTCGACGCCCACGGCAACCTGTGGATCGCCACCGACGGCAGTGCGCTCGGCTCGAACGACGGCCTGTTCGCGGTACCGGTCAAGGGATCCGAGCGCGGCCACGTGAAGCAGTTCCTCACCGTGCCCGTCGGCGCGGAGACCTGCGGCCCCATCATCACCGAGGACCGCATCCTGGTCACCGCCCAGCACCCGGGCGAGGTGGACGGCGCCAGCGCCGAGAAGCCGGGCTCCCGCTGGCCGGACGGGGCGGGCTCCATTCCCCGTCCGTCGGTAGTGACGGTGTGGAAGGAGAAGCACCGCTAGTAGTTCAGGTGCCTGTCCGGGCCCCGCAGCCTCCGTGGCTGCGCGGGCCGGACAGGTCACGATCGGCCACGGACCAGCTTTCGCAGCACGTATGCCGCATCGCGCCCGACACCGCGCAGGGAGGCGGAGGCGTTGTTGTGCTGATACTCGAGACCGACGTACCCGAGACCGGGAACGCTGGTCGAGACACCGGCGCGATGCAGCGGAGCTCCGCGCTCGTCCAGGGCTCCGGTCCCGGCGAGATAGGCGACGTCCGGCCGGAAGCCCGTCGCCAGGATGACGGCATCCGCACGCTCGCGGGTGCCGTCGGCCCACACGACCGTGTCACCGTCGAGCCGCGTGAACAGCGGCCTGCGGTCGGGGTTGCCGCTGTCGAGTGCGGCCCGGTACCGGCCGTCATCGATGACGGGCATGGACTTCTTCCCTAGGAAGCGCCCCAGCGGCGCACTGTCGATGCCGGTCCGGGTAAGCCACCAGTGCAGATCGCGCCCGAGGGGCCGCTGGTCGATCCACCGCACGGGCACCCGAGAGGCAAGGCTCACGCGAGCGGTCTTCGCCAGCTCGACCGCGATCTGGACGGCGGAGTTGCCCGCGCCCACGACGATGACGCGCTGTCCGGCGTAGTCATCGGGCGCGCGATAGTCGGAAGAATGCCGGACCGAGCCGGGGAAGTCGTCGAGACCGGGCAGCTCGGGAATGCTGGGGTTGCCGAACCCGCCGGTCGCGGCGATGACGTACGTCGAACCGACCTCAAGACCGTCCTCAGTGGCCACGATGAACCGGGCATCACGGCCTTCGACGGACACCTTCGCCACCCGCTGGCCGCAGCGGATGTCGGCGCCAAGCCTGTCGGCGTACGACCTGAGATACCCCACCACCTCGTCCCGGCGCTGGTATCGCTCACGATCGCCAGCGACTCGTACGCCGGGCAGGGAGGAGAACCGGGCGGGCGAGAAGAGGGTGAGGCTGTCGTAGTAGTGGCGCCACGAGCCCGTCGCTTCGCCCCCGGCCTCCAGGACGACGGCCCGGCGACCTGTCTTCTTCGCTGCGTATGCGGTGGCGAGTCCCGACTGGCCGCCACCGATCACGACAATGTCTGTGTGTTCCATGAGCACACCGTATCGTCATATCGGGAGGTGACGATAGATAGATGTGGAATCCTGTCTCCCGACGCAGAGGAGAACGCCGTGACCGCCCCCGCCCAGCCCGACCAAGATCTGCAGGACTTCCTCAAGGCCCTGGCCAGCGAGACCCGTCAGCAGCTGATGCTCCACTTCACCGGCGGCATCGAGCTGACCGTCAACGAGGTCGCCGAGCGCGCCGGTCTGGGACAGTCCACGACCTCGGAACACCTGTCGATCCTCCGGCGCGGAGGGCTGCTCGTCTCCACCCGCGAGGGCAAGCTCGTGCGTTACCGCACGAACGCGGAGGGCATCACGGAGCGACTGGCCGGCCTGCAGAGCTACTTGGTGAGCTGCTGTCCGCCTTCGGAGCGATCCGACAACACCTGCTGATCGCCGGTGCGGCCAGCGCTATCAACTCATACGCATCAGAGGCCAGTTCAGCATCCCGATCGGGGCGGATCTCGTCAGCCGGCCTCGAACCACCGACCGACCAAGTCGCCACGCGCCGTGCTCCGCCCCCGCTGAGGCTCGGCTCACCCTGTCTACGGCACTGGCGCGCCTCAGTCACGCCCACTTCGATCTTCAATAGTTCGAGCACCACTTCGATGCCCCATAAATGGACGGCTGCGAACAGGATTGGTTGTGCCGGTGCCTTCTCCGGCGTCGAGGTGCTGGAGCGAGTAACTACCAAGGCTACGAGGCAATACCCAACTGAGCGACGTCCGGTGTGCCGAACAGGTCGTCGAAGCGACGGGCTCCCTGGGTAGAGATCAGAAAGTACGGGGCGCCCGATCCTGCAATGCTGTGTGGCCCTTTCTGTCCCTCGACGAGCACGTCGTACGGCGACCACGCATCAAGGCCATCGAACACGTAGTAGACCGGGAGCTGCGTCCAGGCAACGAGCTGCAAATGCGCCAGCACCGCAGACCGTTCGACAGCATGTCGGCCCGTTCGCCTGCTGGTCATGCCGCCCTTGCAGTCGATCAGTACGAGTTCCTTGGCCTTCGCCGCAATGAGATCCGGGAACCAGCGAATGGAACTGTCGGTCTTCCGGAGCGCGCATTGAAGCGCGCGGCTCAGCTGCCCTTGGCCCCAGAAGTCGACGTCCCAGCCTCGCTCGGTGAGTTGTTCGGCGACGTACCGCTCATGCGCGTCACCTATTGCTTTCCGCTGCTGAAAGCTCGTCATGGATGCAGTGTGGCCCGCAGAGGAGAGCAGGTAACCTGGCGTGGATTGAACCTAGCCAGTCCCATCCTGTCTCAGTAGTTCTCACTGTGTTCGCCCCAGTCCGTGGACGTCCGGCTACGTCCGCAGACGTTCATCGCAACTTGGCCGAAATTCGGCAGCATAACGGTGCGGGCTACCGTCGCCACCTACCTAAGCGTCTCCGCCCCTATGCGCAGGGTTCTGGCTGTGGCTGTTCAATAAGGTGGAAGACCTCCCTGGCCGCATAGCGCTTGAGGCACCGGATGATTTCACGCCGGGTCTTGCCCTCCTTGATCCGGCGCTCGTAGTAGGTCTGGGTACGTGGGTCGACCCGCAGACGGGTGAACACGATCCGATGCAGCGCTGCGTTGGCCTGCCGGTCGCCACCGCGGTTGAGACGCCGGAACTGCCGGCGTCCCGAGGAACGCTCGACGGGACTGACCCCGCACAGCGCGGCGAACGACGCCTCACTGCCCAGCCGTTCCGGGTTGTCCCCCACCGCGATCAGCAGAGCGACAGCCGTGTCCGGACCGATCCCCACCACCTCAAGCAGCTGCGGGGCATGGCATTCCACGAGCCGGGCCAGACGAGCGTCCACCTCCCGGATCTGCTGGGAGAGCTGGCCGATCCGGTCAGCCAGCAGACCCAGCGTGATCCGCGTGGCCTGCAGCACGGACTCCTCGCCGACCCCCTGATGACTGCTCAGGTCGGCGAAGCCCGCACAGGTACGGAAGAGTTCGGCATTGCCCAGTCCGGCCAGTTCTTCCCGTAGAGCTGGGTCGGCAGTGATGAGGACAGCCTTGAGCTGATTGATAGCCTGCGTGCGGGCCTTGACGCCCGACACCTTCGTGAGCTTGTACATTCTCGCGATCTGCACCGGCCCATCACCCGCCTTGGCCTGGGCGCGGGCCCGCCCGCTCAACACGGCTCGCGCGGCGTTCTGCGCATCGAGCGGATCCGACTTGCCGCGGCGCCGGCCGTCGGCCCGATCCATCCGGTTCACGTCCAACACGTCGACGCCCTGCGCCAGCAGATAGCGCGACAGGGATGCCCCGTAGGAGCCGGTCCCCTCCACCCCAGCCCGCCTCACCACACCCGACTTCCTGGCCCACTTCAGCAGATCCCGGTACCCGGCAGCGGTAGCCGGGAACTCGTCAGTGCCCAGCACTGCCCCTGTTACGGCAAGCACCGCACCCACGTGGGCATCCCGGTGCGTGTCCACTCCAACACCACCTCCCCCACAGGACGGCGACGGCGGGTCTGCGGCGCGAGCGACGTACTGGGCACCGTCGAAGTCGACATGCCCGATCCCCTTCCGGTCCGACGACGTGTCGCGTTGCCAGCACCAGGCCAAGCCAGGCCGTCAGAATCGTGAGAACGCCACAACCATCGGCAGGCCCCTATCGAGACACACCCCGCCAGCCCGGCACCGACAACGCACCATCCCCGGCCAACAGCCGACACTGCGAAATTCAGACGCTCCGGTCAGAGATGTCATGAGTCAGACCCCAGACCCGGGACAGCACCCACCCATCCTCCCGCCCGTCACAGCATTCCCACCTGGAAACAGGGAGCATGCTCAGTCTCAGCTCTTACGGCACCGGGATCTGACACCAGCCGATCGTTCGCGACCGATTCGCAACAGGTGGCCGAGCAACAGCGCTGCTCACGGCGAGCACTCGATACGCTCGCAGACGCCGCATCCGTATGAGCAGCACCTGGTCGGCAAGGGCCTCAGCTGTCACATCGCTGTCACCAACAGCGTCGACGCACCAAGACCACCAAGACCAAACCTGCGCGAACGCCGCCGAACTGGACCACGTGGACGTCAGAAGACGGTTCCGACTACCTGTGCCATGTGGTACCGAGGGAGGGGCCCAGGATGAGGACCGGGGCGTCTTCCGGCCCGTCAAAGCGGTACTGCAGGGTGTTCTCAGGTGTCTCGCTCACTCGCCCGACCCTCTCATCTGTCACGGCAGCCCCTCTGAGCGGGGTCCTGGCTGTGGCGGTTCAACCAGGTGGAAGACGTTCCGGGCAGCGTATCCGTGTGTTCGGCCGAGGGGTGAGCGGGACCGGCCGCGCCCGGTACGGCAGCAGGGCCCGGACCGCGTATCGCGGTCCGGGCCCTGCCCCATGCGGTGCCGCCCTGCGGCGACGCTGCGTCAGCTCTGTGCGGTGTCGTCGCTCGTCTGCCCGGCGCCCTCGGCGGTGCCCACCTTCTCGCGCATCTTGCGCACCAGCTCCGCCTTCTGGTCGGCGGCGCTCTGGCGGTCGAGGTTGCGGTGCGGACCGTTGTTCTGGCGTTCGGCGCGGGACAGCTTCTTGCGCTTGCCGCCGCCCATGCCCACGGGGTTGTTGATGTTCTTGCTCACGGGTTCTCCCGGAATGATGTGAAGTGATCAGTGATCTACGGATTCATCGGTGGGGGACGGGCGCGCGGCGACGTCGAAGGACGTCAGCGGGGGCCCATCGCGCTCTCACTCGTAAATCGGCGTCTGGAAGAACATGGCCAAGACGTTACCCGGTTCCGTCGGCCCCGCACACCACGTTTCTCGCCGTCCCGGCGTCGGCCGGGCCTCCTTCGGCTTGTGACTTATTGCGTTGCGGGGAAGTCCGGGGGCGTTTTAGCCTCGTGTGGTTCCGCCGGTGCCCGTTCCGGGGCCCGGCGCTGTGTTTCGAGGTGATGACGTATCTCCCAGGCCAAGTAAGCAGCCGCTCGTTCCGAGGCTCTTTCCGGTCGTCCGCGATGGCGGGCTTCCGACGCATACCTCGACGGCGGTGCTTCCTGATGGCCTGGGCTCGTTGCACCCTGCTCTCCCCTGTCGCGCTGTAGGCGTGCGGGGGCATGCCCAGGCCTGCCCCCGCCCCTTTTCCTTCTGTACGCGAACAGGAATCTTCCTCGTGTCGACCGACACCCATACCCACGGTCACCCACGCCCCGCAGGGGCTGCCCGTGCCGCCACGATCACCCTGGTCGTGGTGCTGATCGCCGAGCTGATGAACGCGCTCGACGGTTCCATCGTCCACACCGCCCTGCCCTCCATCCAGGCGGACACCAGCGCCTCCAGTGCCGCGGTGCAGTGGATCCCCGCCGCCTACACCCTCACCTTCGCCCTCGCCCTGATCACCGGCGGGCGCCTGGGTGACCTCTTCGGGCGCAAGCGGGTCTTCATCGCCGGTACCGTCCTGTTCACGCTGGCCTCGCTGCTGTGCGGGATCGCGACCGGACCGGAGTTCCTGGTCGCCGCCCGGGTCCTCCAGGGCGCCGGAGCGGCGGCCATGGTGCCGCAGGTCATGGCCACCATCGCGGTCACCTTCGACGGGGAGTCCCGTGCCAAGGCGTTCGGCTTGTACGGCATGATCATGTCGCTCGGCGGCGTCCTCGGCCCGGTCCTCGGCGCCGTCCTGACCTCCGCCGACATCGCCGGTCTCGGCTGGCGGACGATCTTCCTGATCAACCTGCCCATCGGCCTGGCCACCGTGCTGTTCGCCCTCCGGTACATCCCGGAATCTCGGGACCGGCAGGCCAGGCGTCTGGACCCGCTGGGCATGCTGCTCTCCAGTGCGGGTGTGCTGCTGATCGCCTTCCCGCTCACCGTGGGCGGCGAACGGAACTGGCCGGCCTGGAGCCTGGCCATGCTCGCCGCGGGCGTCGTCGTACTGGCCGTGTTCGTGGGCCAGCAGCGGGCCAGGACCGCCCAGAACGGGTCCGCGCTGGTGGCACTCTCGCTGTTCCGCGGCAAGGCGTTCGCCGGCGGGCTCGCCGCCCAGCTGGTCTTCGGCCTCGTGTCCGGCGTGTTCCTGCTGACGTGGGTGCTGTTCATGCAGTCCGGCCTCGGGCTTTCGCCCGGGCAGTTCGCTCCGGCGTCCGTCGCCATCTCCGTCGGCGGCATGGCCGGCGCGATGCTCGCCTCCAAGTGGGCAGGACGCCACATGCGGCGCGTGCCGCAGGCCGGGGCGGTGCTGATCGCCTGCACCCTGGTCGGCTACCAACTGCTGGTCTCCGCCCAGCGGACCGAGGTGCCGTTCGTGGCCGCCGTCGCCCCGATGGTCCTCGTCGGGGCCGGGTTCGGCATGGTCGGAGCGGGTCTCGCCGGTCTCACCCTCAGCCAGGTCGGCCACGAGGACGCCGGATCCGCGGCGGGACTGTTCAACACCGCCATGCAGCTCGGCACAGCCCTCGGTATCGCGACGGCCTCCGTCGTGTTCTTCAACCACGCCCCCGCGGGCAGCCACGGCACCACCGTGACCGAGGCGTTCGCGGGCAGCATCTGGTACGTCGTCGCCGCTCTCGCGGTGATGTGGGCGCTGATGTTCCGGTTGCCGAGGCCGGTCAAGGCCGCCTGAACCACGTCCGGCGGCCTGCCCTGCGAGGGGGCGGGCCGCCGGGCCCCTTTCCCCCTCCCTCGGGGTGCCGCACCGCCCTGCCGGAAGCGACGGCGCCCATCCCGGCCCGGGCCCCGAACCCCGCTTCTCCTGTGCGCAGTCGGCGTACGGGACAGCCCTGGCCTGCCCGTATCCCCGGACCCCACAGCAACAGGAGCCCCTCTCCCGTGTCCCGCGACACCCACACGACCACCATCAGCAGCCGGCCCGCGGGCCGCGCCCGGGCCCTCACCCTCGCCGTCGTCCTGACCGCAGAGTTGATGAACGCCCTCGACGGCTCCGTCGTCTACACCGCCCTGCCCTCCATCGCCGCCGACACCGGCGCCACCACCGCGGCCCTCCAGTGGATCCACGCCGCCTACGCCCTGACCTTAGCCCTCGGCCTGATCACCGGCGGCCGGCTCGGCGACCTCTACGGGCGCAAGCGGATCTTCCTCGGCGGCACGACCGTCTTCACTCTGGCCTCGCTGCTCTGCGGAATCTCGACCGGACCGGACCTCCTGATCGCCGCCCGCGTCCTGCAAGGCGCAGCGGCCGCGGCGATGGTCCCGCAGGTCCTGGCCACCCTGCACGTCACCTTCGAGGAGGGCTCCCGGGCGAAGGCGTTCGGCCTGTACGGGACGGTCATGTCGCTCGGCAGTGTCACCGGACCGGTCCTGGGCGGTGTCCTGACCCAGGCCGACCTGTTCGGCCTGGGCTGGCGGCCGATCTTCCTGATCAATCTGCCCATCGGGATCGCCGCGGTCGTCCTCGGCCTGCGCTGCATCCCCAAGTCCCGCGACCGCACCGCCGGGCGCCTGGACCCGCTCGGCATCTTCCTGTCCGCGCTCGGCCTGCTGCTGATCACGCTCCCGCTGACGGTGGGCGGCGAACACGGTTGGCCCGCCTGGTCGTTCGCGACGTTCGGCGCCGGCCTGCTCGTCATGGCGCTGTTCGTGGGCCAGCAGAAGGCCAAGACGCGCAAGGACGGCTCACCCCTGGTGGTCCTCTCCCTCTTCACCGGCCGCGCCTTCAGCGCCGGGCTCGCCACCCAGCTCGCCTTCGGCCTGCTGTCCGGGGTCTTCTTCCTGTCCTGGGCGCTGTTCATGCAGGACGGCCTCGGCCTCACGCCGGGCCAGGCCGCTGCCGGTTTCGTCGCCGCGTCCCTCGGTGAGATGAGCGGCGCCTGGCTCGCCATGAGCCTCGTAGCGCGCTACGGGCGAGCCGTGCCGCAGGCCGGGGCCCTGCTCGCCGCCGCCACCCTGTGCGGGTACCACCACCTCATCACCACCGAGGGCACCGGCATGGGAACGGTGCCGGCCGCGGCGCCGATGCTCGCCGTCGGTTTCGGCCTCGGCATGATCGGCGCCCCGCTCGCCGACCTGACCCTCGGCAAGGTCTCCCACCAGTACGCCGGGTCAGCCTCCGGCCTCTTCAACACCGGAACGCAGCTCGGCATCGCGCTGGGCACCGCGCTGACCACCGTGGTCCTCTTCACCGACATCAGCGCCGGCACCCGCGGCCCAGCCATGAACGCCGCTTTCGCCGACAGCCTCGGGTACGTCGTCGGCACACTCGTCACGATGTGGGCGCTGATGCTCCTGCTTCCCAAGCGAACCCGCACCAGCTGACGGTCGACGGTACCGGGCTCAGACGAGGGTTCCCGTGACGTCGTCCTCGGCCTTGCGCACGGCGGCGCGCAGCAGGGATGCGCCCGTGGGTGTGAGGGTGTGCAGCACGGCCGGGCCGTTCCGAACGGTGGTGATGAGTCCCGCGTCGCGCAGCGCGGTGGCGTGTCTGCTGGCGGCGGAGGCCGAAACTCCGGCAGCGCGGGCGATCTCGCCGGTCGTGGCGCCGGCGGACGCGGCGCGCAGGGCGACCGCTCGGGCACGTCCGAGGACGTTGGTCAGGGACCGCTCGGGGGCGCTGCCAGGCACGGGGCGGGCCTCGGGCTCGTGGAGCAGCGAGTACCAGAGCACGGGCGGCAGCCCCGGGTCGGCGAAGGCGACCGGCTCGCCCCAGTTGAAGTACGAAGGGACGAGCGTGAGCCCACGGCCGTTGAGGTGCAGGTCCCGGTCGTCCGCCTGTCTGGGGTAAGCGACCTCCAGGACGGGAGGGCGCCAGTGCAGCATGGGCCCGAGTCCCGCGAGCATGCCCTCCACTCCGCCGTCGAGGAGCCCTCGGCAGCATGCCGCCCTCTCGGCCTCGATGCGCGCCTGGACCTGCTCCTTGTGGGGGGCGACGACGGCCTCGTAGTAGGCGCGCAGCACCCCCACGAACTCCTTGCGCGCTTCCAGTCCGGCCAGTTGCCCGGCCCAGGCAGGTGCTCCGACGGTCCGGTCGAGGATGTTCATCTCCGTGATGACCCGTCGCGCAGGCGTAGCCAGAATTGACTCAAGACCCGCGTCCAGTCCGTCCACCGCACCGACCGGGGTGAGAAAATCCGGATAGTACGCGGCCCTTGGATACAAGGGCAGCAGAACACTCCGCAGTACGCGCTCCAGTTCCTTCTCCCGAAGCCGCTGCCGTGCCGCGCGGTGCCACCCGGCGAAGGCCCACCTGCCCCTGCGGGACTGGAACCGGTGCAGAGTCGCGGCTATCTCGGAGAGCGGATCAGGAGCGGAGGCGAGCCTGGTCCTCGCCAGATCCACGTCGGTGAAGTGAATGCGGAGCATGTCGTTCCCCCAGGTGAGTACGGCTCTCGCTCTACAGCGCACCAGTGTTCGTTCGGCACGGGATCGGCCCGACGATCGTAGGTAGCTGCGATCAAGAATCGATAAACAGGGGTTCAACGAATGTGCGGCGTAGGCGTGGGCCGGCGGCGAGGCGGCCGCGGGGCCGTTCCAACAGGTCGACGCCCGGACACCGCGCCCCCGACATCGTTGTCGAAGGCGCGGCCTGCGCGGGTCGCGGCCCTACGGGATGAGGCAAGCCCCAAGTGAGCACCACGCGGGGGAGAGTGCGGTCGCCCTACGGTGTGTAGACGGCGTCACTGCCGTACAACTCCCTGGTGAACGCCGAGACATCGGCGCTGCGATCGGTGCCGTCGAGGTTGTACGTCAGATAGACGCCGTACCCCTCGCTGACGGTGCGGCGGGCTAGGTCGGCGGCCGTGCTCTGCGAGGTCCGGCCGATCTCGACGGCCGCCGGCGACAGCTTCGACTTGGGCAGTGCGATGCGGGGGACCTGCCAGGTGCCGTAGTACGGGTTCCAGGCGTAGTCGAACTTCGACGAGATGTCGACGCCGCCGTAGGAGAGGCGCGACGCGGCCGGGCCGATGTTGTAGAGGCTGATGATCTTGTCCGGCATGTTCGCGCGCAGCGCCGTCACCAGGTGCACGAACGAGCCGGCGTTGGGCTGGCCGGTGCCGTTCTTGCCGTACTCGGCGTACTCGTCGTCGAAGTCGATCCCGTCGAGACCGTACTTGGTCACGGTGTCCGACAGCTGCTTCGCGAACGCCGAAGCCGCTTGCTGGGACGGGAAGTTGGCGAACCCCGCGCCCTGGTGGTTGCCGAGCACCGAGAGGACGACCTTGATGCCCTGCCGCTGCAACGGCCGTATCTGCGTGGCGGCGTTGTCGAGGACGCGTTGCACGTTCTCGTTGAAGTGCAGATACGCCTTCTTCTTGCCCGTGTCGTAGTTGATGTTCGCCGCGAAGATCACGGCGACGTCGAAGGCGTTGCCGCCGCCGTTGGCGAGCGTGTACTTGCCGACGTTGAGCATGCTGTTGTTATTCACCTCGACGTACGCCACCGAGGTCGGTCCCTGTTTCGCGGGAGCGGGAGCGGGGGCCGCCGCCGCGCCGGTCGCGGCGGTCGTGCCGAAGGCGAGGGCCGCGACGGCCGAGAGCGCGAGCACCGCCGTCCGCGCTCTGCTCCGTACAAGAGTGAACATCGTTGTCCGGTCTCCTATCGCATGGGTCGGCGCCCGGCCTGTTCGCAAGCGCCGAGTGAGCCTCCGATCTTTCCGCTCCCGTGACCGAATCCCCAGAATCATGCGCGAACTCTTCACAACTCCCGCGGGTGGCTGCGCCGCAGAAGGCGCCTACCGTTCAGTGCTCGTGCGGCTCCTCGCGGTGCACCGGGCCATGCGGCTCCTGGCAGTGCGAGGAGCCGTCCGCCGCTTCCCCGTGCCGGGCCACCTGCAGCACCTTCTCCGCCAAGTGGTCGACCTGGACCGTGGTGTGGGTGATGCCGTAGTCGTGACGCAGCAGTTCCTCGAGATCACGGCGGACGGCGTGGCAGTCACCGCCCGGTTCGACCAGGACGTGCGCGGACAACGCGGCCTGGCCGGACGTGATCTGCCAGATGTGCAGATCGTGCACCTCGACGACGCTCGGCTGGGCGACGAGTTTGTCGCCCAGGGAGTCGGGGTCCACGTCGGCGGGGGCGGCTTCCAGAAGAATGCGGCCCGACTCACGTATGAGCCCGTACCCGGCCTTCACCATGAGGGCGACCACGACGAGTGTGGCGATCGCGTCGGCGCGGGAGTAGCCCGTAAGGACGACGACCAGGGCGGCGACGGCGGTGCCGATGAAGGCGAACAGGTCGTTGAGTATGTGCTGGTAGGCGCCCTCGACGTTGAGCGAGGAGCGGTTGGCCCTGGAGATGCACCAGGCGGCGGCCACGTTCACGACGATTCCGGCGAGGGCCGTGACGAGCATCAGTCCGCCCTCGACATCGGGCGGGTCGATCAGCCGGCGCACCGCCTCGTACGCCAGCCAGGCACCGAGCAGCAGCAACGTAAGGCCGTTGGCCTGGGCGGAGAGGATCTCGGCGCGCTTGAGGCCGTAGGTGAAGCCGCCGCGGGCCGGGCGCGCGGCCAGGCGCATCGCGATCAGGGCGAGGACGATCGAGGCGGCGTCCGTGAGCATGTGCGCCGCGTCGGAGATCAGGGCCAGGGATTGCGCCATGATGCCGACGACGACCTCGGCCGCCATGAAGGTGGCGAGCAGTGCGAGCGCGATCCCCAGCCACCGCCGGTCCGCGTCCGCCGATACGCCGTGCGAGTGCCCCGCGTGCCCGCCCGCGCCGTGCTCATCCTTGTGGTCACGCATGGTGCGCACTTCCCCCCTCGCGACAGACGCCTTGGCCCGCAGTGAACCGCATGAGGCGAGGGATCGACAAAGGCTGCACCGGTGACCGTTGTCATGTCCGTTAGGAGCGCTCTGACCTGGGGAAACACCTGGGAAGTACCTGGGGAAATATCCAGCCGCCAGACGACCGACTAGGCCGCCGACGGACTCAGCAGGCCTCGGACGATGACCTGGACGACCTCCCAGAGCTTTTCCTCCAGGTCGAAGGCCGTGCGCGCCAGCGTCCAGCGCAGGGCGAGACCGTCGACGGCGGACGCCAGGGCGAGGGCCGCGGCCTCGGCTCGTCGGGCGGCTTCGTCAGACGCCTCGGGAGTCGCCTCGCACACTTCGAGGAGAAGTGTGCGCATGTATTCCGTGTACTGCTCGTGGTGCAGGCTGTAACAGGCCCTGATATCAGGGATGTTCTGGGCGAGCGAGAGCAACTCCAGTGCCAGCGGGCCCTTTTCCGGGTCTTTCGTGAGTTCCCTCGCGAACCCGCGGACCAGTTCTTCCAGGCGCTCGGAGGCCGGCCCGGGGGCGGCCATCAATGCGTCCATGCCGCGCTTCTCGGCCGACAGCATCTGGTGGACGAGCCCGGTCGCCAGCTCTTCCTTGTTCTTGAAGTACCAGTACAGAGCGCCTTTGCTCAGCCCTGATTCCTTGACGATGTCGTCCATGCGAGCACCGTGATAGCCCTGCCGGGCGAAGACCGTGGCCGCCGCCTGGAAGATCTGGCGCCTCCGTGCCGCGCTGCGCTCCTCGTCCGCCATTTCGCCCTCTTTCCCCGTCGTTCCGTCATTCCGTGCCCGCCGTTTCTGGAATCGAGCACTGTTTTCATCACCAACAAGATAGCGCTAGACCGGCCAGTCGGTCTAGCGCTATGGTGAGGCTCGACCGACTGGTCAGTCGAGTTCTTTGAGGAGTCGCGGTGAACCCCCAGAAAGCTCCGGACGAGGCACGTCCGGCCCCGCCCCTGCTGCACAGGCTCGGCGTCTGGAGTGCCACACATGCCTGGCGAGTGGTGGCCGTCTGGCTGGTCGTGCTGGTGGGGGCCGGGCTGCTCGTCCCGCGGTTCACCGACAGCCTGACCGGCTCCTCGCTGAGCATCACGGGCTCCGAGTCCGCCCGCGCGGAGAAGCTCATGAAGGAGCGGTTCGACAGCGCGATCACCGAGGACGTCGTCGTGGTCTTCGACTCGGCGACACGCTCGGTGAAGGACCCGGCGTTCCGCGAGGCCGTCGAGCGCGGCATCTCCGAACTGCGGGACCAGGACGGCGTGGCCAGCGTCGAAGACCCGTACGCCCCGGACGGAGAAGCCCAGTTCTCCGACGACGGCCGGACAGCGCTCGTGCTGGCGGGTCTCACCGGCGACGAACGTGACCGTCAGGAAGTCGCGCCCAAGCTCCAGGAGGCGCTCGACGGCACCGCGCGCGGCGACATCGAGGTCATGCTGACCGGGTCGAGCGCGCTCAACGCGGCGGTGGTCGAGCAGGAGGACAAGGACCTCGCGCGGGCGGAATCGATCGGCCTGCCGATCGCACTGATCGTCCTGCTCATCGCCTTCGGCACGCTCGTCGCCGCTGGACTGCCGCTGATCCTTGGTGTGTTCGCGCTCATGACGTCCTTCGGCGCTCTCGGGGCTCTCAGCTACCTCACGACCTTCGACACCTTCGTCCAGGCCGTGGTCACCATGCTCGGTCTCGCCCTGGGCATCGACTACTGCCTGTTCATGGTCACCCGGCAGCGTGAAGAGCTCGGCAGCCGCCGCGGCCGGTCGATCCCCGAAGTCGTCGGTGCCACCATGGCGACCGCGGGCAAGGCCGTGCTGTTCTCGGGGTTCACGGTCCTGGTGTCGGTGGCCGGGCTCCTTCTCGTCCGCGCACCCGTCTTCCGGTCGATGGCGCTGGGCGTCATGGTGGCGGTGGCCGTCATGCTCGCGGTGGCGATGACGCTGCTGCCCGCCGTGCTGGCCCTCCTGGGCACCAGGATCAACCGGTTCGCCGTACCAGGACTTCGACGTGCCGTGCAGCACCCGGACCCCGAGCACTCGGTCTGGGCACGCTGGACACGCTTGGTGTTGCGCCGTCCCGTGCTCGTCGGAGGCGCGGCCACGCTGGTACTGCTGCTCGCGGCAGCTCCCGTGTTCGGGCTGAAGCTCGGGTTCGACGTGGGCGCGAGCGCCGTCGCCGACGCCCCGGCCGGCGCGGGCTACAACCTCGTCGCGAAGAAGTTCGCCCCGGGGACGGCCACCCCCGTACAGGTCGTCGTGACCAGTCCCGACGGCCGGCTGGACAACGCGGGGCTGAAGTCCATCGACCGGCTCAGCACGCTCGTCAAGGACAACAAGCAAGTCGACGGCGTCCTTTCACTGACGGACGCGCTGAAGGAACAGACCGGCGCCACGGATCAGGAGGCCCTGCGCACCGCGCTCGCCGACGACAAGGGCGAACTCGACCGCATCGTCAGCTCATCGGGCGACGCCACGATCCTGACGGTGTTCTCCAAGAGCGCCCCGGACTCCGACGCGACCATCGACCTCGTCCACTGGATCCGCGACACCGCGGCTCCCCGGGCGGCCGGACCGGAGAGCGGCATCGTGGTCGACACCGGAGGTCTGACCGCGCAGACCATCGATGTCGGCGCGGAGATCAACAGGGGAACGCCGTGGGTCCTGACGGCCATCCTCGGGATGTCCTTCCTGCTGCTCCTGCTCGCCTTCCGCAGCCTGGTCCTGGCGCTCAGCGCGATCGTGATGAACCTTCTCTCCGTGGGCGCCGCGTTCGGCCTGCTGACCTGGGTCTTCCAGGACGGCGCGGGCGAGGCCCTGTTGGACTTCACCAGCCGCGGCTTCATCCAGGCCTATCTGCCGATCCTGACCTTCGTCGTCCTCTTCGGCCTCTCCATGGACTACGAGGTGTTCCTCATCTCCCGGATGAAGGAGGAGTGGGACCGCACCAAGGACAACACGCGCGCCGTCACCGTCGGGGTCGTCCACACCGCCAAGGTCATCACGGCGGCAGCCGCCATCATGGTGGTGGTCTTCGCCTCCTTCATGATCACCAGCGTGGTCGAAGTGAAGCAGATGGGCTTCGCCCTGGCTGTCGCGGTGCTCGTCGACGCCACGCTGATCCGCGTCGTGGTCGTACCGGCCGTGATGCGGCTGCTCGGAACGGCCAACTGGTGGCTTCCCGCGTGGCTCGACCGGGCGCTTCCTCGCGTGCAGCTCACGGAGGGGCCGAGTCCCGCGGCTGACGACGGCACGGAAGACAGCGATGCGGGCCGGGACGACCCGGCCACAGCACGGTCGACAACCTCCGCCTCCTCATCCGATTGAGCCCGTGCCGCAACGGCCGCGCACACAGGGAGCACCAGTGTCTGGCACTCACGAGGCAGCTCACCGCTGGCTCGGTCTACTCTCGCTGAGTCTCGGCCTCTTGGTCATCGGTCTTGACACCACCATCCTGACCGTGGCCCTGCCGACCCTCGCCACGTCGCTGGAGGCGACGACCTCCCAACTGCAGTGGTTCACCGACGCGTACACGCTGGCCTTCGCCGCCCTGCTCCTGCCGTCGGGGGTGCTGGGCGGCAGGCTCGGCCGTAAACGCGTCCTGGTCGCGGGCTTGTTGCTCTTCACGGCGGGTCTTGTGCTCGCGGTGCTCGCGGACACCTCCGGCGGCCTCGTCCTCGCCCGCCTCGTCATGGGCGTGGGCGCGGCCGCAATCGCACCACAGGCACTGGCACTTGTGCCTCTGCTCTTCCCGCGGGACCAGCGGCCGCGGGCGGCAGCTCTCGCGACGGCCACGTTCGCGCTGGGGCTGCCGCTCGGCCCGCTGATCGGTGGCGGTCTGCTGAACTCGTTCTGGTGGGGATCGATCTTCCTGATCAACATCCCCGTGCTGGCCCTCGCACTGGTCGGTGTGGTGCGGTACGTGCCTGAGGCCAGGGGCCCGCGGGTGCCTCTCGACGTCGTCGGGTCGGTGCTGGCCCTGACGGGGATCTCCGCTCTTCTCTACGGCATCATCGAGGCACCGAACCGGGGATGGGGCGACCCGCTGGCGCTGCTCGCGATCTTCACGGGTGTGGCGCTCCTCTGCGCGCTGCTTCTGTGGCTGCGGCAGGCCCCGCATCCCCTGGTCGACCTCTCCCCCTTCCGCAGCGCTCACTTCGCGTGGGGTACGGCCACCGTCTGCGTGGTCATGTTCGTGCTCCTGGGCATCCTGTTCGTGGTCCCGCAGTTCCTCCAGCAGGTCCAGGGGCATGACGCCATGGCCACCGGGATCCGGCTGATGCCGATGTTCGTCGGCGTGCTGTTCGCCACGGTGGCGGCCGAGAAGCTCGTGAGCAGGTTCGGCATCAAGTGGGTCGTCGCGGTGGGCATGCTGCTGTGGGCGATCGCGCTGATACTCCTGGGACGGCTCGCCGCGGACAGCACGTACGCGGCGACCGCTCTCGCGTTGGCGATCGCCGGCGTGGCGCTCGCCCTGACGCTGCCGACCACGTTCGACGCCGTGCTCAGCTCCCTCCCGCCGGACACCGCCGGTGCGGGATCGGCGCTTGCCAACGCCTGCCGACAGGTCGGTGCCGCCGCGGGCATCGCCGTACTGGGCAGCGTCCTGAACACCGTCTACCGCGGTGAGCTCGACGACGGGGCGGTGCCCCAGCTCGCCGGTGGGTCCATGGATGCCGTGCGCGACCATCTCGCAGGAGCCGAAGCGGCGGCGGCCGCGCTGCCCTCGGGCCAAGGGCAGGCGGTGCTCGCCGCCGCGCGGGACGCATTCGTCTCCGGCATGTCGGCGGCGTCCCTGGTCGGCGCCGGGGTCGCCGCCGTGATGTCGCTCCTGGTCGTGGCCATGCTGCCGGCGCGGGGCGGCGACGGGGCTTCAGCGAGGGCTGACCCGGGCCCTGACTCCGGGGCTGGGGCGCAGGTTCACCAGTAGTTCGGGCTTCACGTCGGAGCCCTGCGGGAGGAGCTCGATGTCCAGGCGCTGATTGAGCAGGGCCGTCAGCAAGTGGCCTTCCATCATGGCCAGATGGCTGCCGGGGCACACATTGCTGCCCGTACCGAACGGCAGATAGGCGCCCTTCGGCAGCGCCTTCTCCGCCTCCCGGGTGAAGCGGTCGGGGTCGAAGCGTTCGGGATCGGGGAAGACCTCCCGGCGCCGGTGCAGGCTGAAGGCGTTGATGAACACCATCGTCCCCGCCGGGACCGCGTAGCCGCCGATCACGGTGTCCCGGATCGCCTGGCGCGGTATCACCGCGGCGGGCGGGTACAGCCTCATCGCTTCCTTGAACGCCCTCAGGCAGTATGGGAGTTGGGCCAGGTCCTCATAGCGCACCGGCCGTTTTCCGAGGACCCGGTCCACTTCCGCGCGGACTCGTTCGAGGATTTCCGGGTGGCGCGCCAGCAGATACAGTGTCCACGCCTGGGCGTCGGCCGACGTCTCCTGTGCGGCGCCCCAGGCGGTGAGCACCTCATCGAGGAGCAGCTCCTCGGTCATGGTGCCGCCGTCCTCGTATCGCGCGCCCATCAGGTCGGACAGGAAGTCCTGCGGCAGTTCGCCGGGGCTCTCCGCCGAGTTGGCAGCCTGCCGTTGCCTGATGAAGCCCGCGATCCACCCCCGGAAGGTGTCGATGTTCCGCCTGGCCCGCAGGTTGCGCGGCGTGGGCACCCAGATCGGAAGCGCGACCGCGCTGGTGATGGCGTGCATCTCCCAGTCGAACGCCTCCGTGATGGCCCGGGCGATCGACTGGTTCTCCCGGGTGGAGGCGCTGAACAGCAGCTTGGTGACGATGTCCATCGTGAGTGCGTTCATCTCGACGACGAGGTCGACGTCGGCGCCGCTCCCCCAGCGCTTCACCGCGCTTTCGGCCACGGCGACAATGGCATCCGCGTGCTTGGGTATCCGGCGCGGCGAGAAGTGCGGGACCACCAACCGGCGTTGTCTGTTGTGGAGTTCACCTTCGCTCGTCAGCAGCCCCTTGCCCATCAGCGGTGTGAGGGCACGGGTCTGGCGCCGGCCGCGGCCGAAGTCGGCCGCGCGGTCGATCAGGACTTCTCTGGCGGTCGCCGCCGAGGAGACGACGACGGCCGGGCTCCGCCCGATGCGGAAGCCCATGACGCCGGCGGAGCCCTCCGCGATCTCGTGCAGGGCAGCGATGGTGTCCTCTTGAAGCTCGCGTGCGTGACCGAGCAGCCGTCCGCCTCGGGCCTCCGGCAGGGGCGCCGCCGCGGCGGCCACGCCCTCCGACTCGCGGTGTGCGGTGGTACTCACGTTACTCAAGCTCCTGCTCCTTCCGGCTTTGCGCGGTCGAGCAGTGTTCCGGCCCGCTGGTGTGATCGGCACACGCTCCACAAGCGCCGCAGGGAGTGGAGAAGGCCCGGGCTCTCGGTGAGGCGGTAGGCGGAGTCCTCGGGGAGGCCGGCGACCAACCGGGCGTGCGCGACGGGGTAGTTGTGGTAGGGCAGCCCGGGCATCAGGTGATGCAGCGCGTGCAGCCTGAGTCCGACCGGCGCCCACAGCTCGCCGAGCACCCTGGCCCGAGGATGGTTCACCGTGTCCATCATCTGCTCGACGATGCTCATCTCGTCCTCGTCGCCGATGTACCGGTGAGCGGCAAGCAGACGCAGCGAGTTGATGAACGCGACCGCGACGAACAGGGCGTACCACTGGACGAGACGGCCGATCGGCACCACCCCCGTGGACAGCAGCACCGCCGCGCCGACGATCCACGCCAGGCAGAGGAACTCCTGGAGCCGCCAGCTCCACTTCTCCTCCGCGGTGGGCTGGCGGCCACGGTAGTCAAAGTCGATCTTCAGTGCGGAGAGGTTCCGGTAGAGGTACTCCCGCACCTTGGGCACGAACCACGAGAGCGGTGTCACGAGCCCGAAGCGGTAGGGGCCGAAGAAGGGCAGGACGAACGGAGTGATCAGCAGTCCCACGATGTTCGACGGCGCCATCCTGGCGAGCGGCAGGTACTCGGCGTCCTGCGGCGTGCCGTACAGCTTCCTGTTGTGGTGCTCGCCATGGCACTCGTACATGAAGGTCGGGATCATCATCGGGATGCCGAACAGTGCGTTCCACCCCAGGCGGAACGGGCCGAAAGCCTGCTTCTTACGGAAGTGCGCGATCTCGTGGATGAAGGCGAAGCAGCGGAACGCCGCGAACACCGAGACCAGGAAGGCGAGCACGCCGAGCACGCTGAACCCGCCGAGCGGCTCCACCGCCCAGAAGGCGACGGCCCCGACCGTCACGGAGAGCAGGAAATCCGTCCAGTAGACCCCCATCCTGGGGCGGAACAGGCCGCGCAGGAGGTCGTGCGCCTCCTTCACCGAGAAGCGGCTCATCGCGCGTTCGAGCTCCGGCTCCCAGGGAACGGCCCGCCGTCCGGTCCCGCCGGCGACCGTCATGACGCCCTCCTGCCGCGGAACCGGCGCAGCGCCATCCGGGCCTTGCGCACCTTCGTGTCGGCGATGTCGAGGACGGTGCCCAGCGTGGTCATCGTGACGAGCATCGGGCCGGAGCCCGCCATCAGCACGGGCCGGTGCTCGTGGCCCGTCACCTTCATGAACTCCGGCTCCTTGATGGCCGGCAGGGTCAGGTCGGCGCGGGAGAGCTTGTGCACGTACGGGAGTCGCCAGATGCCGGGAAGTGCCGCGTGCGCGCGCAGGCCGGCCTTGGTCGGCGGCAGTTTGATGTCGTTCTCCAGGCGCCACAGGGCCCGGCTCTCCAGGCTCCGGTGCCATTTCTCGACCAGGCCCGCCACGCGGTGCGGGTCGAGGTGGTGCCAGGGGGAGGACTGGGACAGGAACAGCCGGCGTTCGAGTCCGGCCCGCAGCCGGGCGTGCTCGACCGTCTCCTCATCGGTGCGGCCGCCGGTCTCGGTCAGCCAGCGCGAGACCCGGAAGCGGCCCAGGAGCGCGGCACCGAAGATCATGTAGTCCAGGAGGTGGTCGAGGATGAAGAAGCGGCTGTCGGCGATGGCGGGCCCGTACTTCGACTGGACCATCGAGCGCATGATCCGCCAGTCCGCCGTGACGGCGCGGTTCACGTGGTCCAGGTAGTCGAGGTCGAGATGGCCTTGGCGGACGTCGCGCTGGGCGATGTTGGCGATGTGCCAGGAGGTGGACATCGACAGGCTGATGCCCTGGCTGTAGAAGGCGTCGATGATCGACGAGGCGTCGCCGGCCATGGCGTAGCGCTTGGGCGAGATGAACGTGTCGGTCATGCGCTGGACGTCGCGGTAGGCGCTGAACTCCAGGACGTTGTCCTCGGTCAGCCAGTCGAGGAGGGGGTAGCGGCGCAGGATCTTCCAGAAGACGTCTCTGGCGTTGCCGTCCTCGGGCGGGCGGCCCTGGCTGTAGGTCACGCCGACGCTGATGCGGTCGCCGTTGAGGCGGATCAGCCAGATCCAGTAGCCGTCGCCCCAGAGGTGGAGGGTGTTGCGGTCCCGGTGCGCCTCGCCCCCGTCGGGGAAGGAGAAGTTCCAGCGCTCGTCGAAGTTGTCGTCCGAGCAGTTGGAGAACTGTGCCCACGCCGCGGTGGTGGCGAAGCCGTCGTCGAGGCGCAGTTCGTGGTCGAACCGTTTGGCGAGCACCCGGGTGCGGCCCGTGCAGTCGACCATCCAGCGGGCGGATATCTCCCCGCTCTCCTTCTTGTTCCGTGAACTCCAGCGCAGGACATGGTCGTTGTCGTCGTCGCCGAGGTCGATGTCGCGGACCAGGCCGCTGTCGAGGAAGGTCAGTCCTTCGAAGTTCCTGGCGCGTTCGCGGAGCACCGCCTCGATCTCCGGGCGGACGATCTGCGAGTCCTTGAACATGGTGCGGTGGAAGAGCGGATCCTCGATCTTCTCGATCCAGTGCGGAGGCAGGTCGCTCTCGAATCCCCACTCGGAGACCGAATCGTCGAAGCTGGTGCGGCCCTCGAGGCCGTGGGCCATCCAGAAGCCCTCCTTCCCGAAGGACTCCTCAAGGGACTCGTCGAGTTCGCCGATGGCGCGCAGGAAGGCGTTGGAGTACACCAGCAGGGACTCGCCGACCTTGTAGCTGGCGAGTTGCTTCTCGGTCGGCTGGTCGATGACGACGACGGACAGGCCTCGCTTGGCCAGGGCGATGGCATTGATCAGACCGACCACGCCGAAGCCCATGACGCAGACGTCGGCGCGTATCCGGTTCGGGCTCGTGGCCTCGCCGTCGTCCTTGGCCATTGCCGTTGTCTCTTTCGGTTCAGGCACCGGGGGCTCCTTGGTCGGCGGGGCGGGGGGCGAGGCGGGCGAAGCGGCGGGCGACCCGGCGGTGGCGGTGCGCGAAGAGCTGCTCGACCGTCCGGCGGTAGAGGGGGGTGATCGGACGCAGATGGGGCTTGAGGAGGTAGGTGAGCTGATCGGTGAGCACCGCACCGCCCGGCCTGTCGTCGACGGTGCGTTCGTGGATCCAGGCGTGGGCGGACGACATCCTGGACACCTCCAGGAACCGGCGCCCTTCCTCCCGTTCGGCGATGGTCACGTCGTCGTAGTCGTAGGGGAGAAGCCGGCCGAGCAGGATCCAGGAGCGCCCGAGCGGTTCGGCCAGCGGCACGTCGGCGAGGGAGGGGCGCTCGCCGCGCATGGCGCGGGGGACGGTCATCCGCATCACGGGGGCCAGTTCGGCGTTGATGCCGTCCAGGCGGGTGGCGGCCGTCCACACCTGGAGCCGGTCGGCTCCCGGCAGGAAGGTCGACCGGTGGACCCGTTGCCAGAGCTTGGCGTGCTTGCCTTCGAGGTCGGGGAAGTGGGCGAGCACGGAGGGCGGGGGCCGGTGGCCGCTCTCGGCCGGGGCTGTTTCGCTGCGCGTCGTTTCACTCATGGCCAGGGTCTCCCGTGGGCTGGTCGGTGTGCTCATCGGGCAGGTGGAGCCGGTATCCCAGGCGCTGGGCCTCGTCACGCAGCATGCGTACGAGCTCGACGGAGAGCTTCTCGCCGTGGCTGACGACCGGGTCGTGCAGCCGGTGCGCGAGGATCATGGTCTCGGCGGTGCAGGCGTACGTGACGCCGCTGGGCACGCCGAAGTCCACTCCGAGGTCCTGGCGCCCGGGCATCTCGACCAGTCCGCCTGCGACCACCTTGAGATCGGGGCGGGCCTTCTTCAGCTGCGGGCCCACGTTGGGCGGCTGCGACACATCGCAGACGGCGGCGCCCTGCCGGACGAGTTCGGGTCTGATGAGCTGGTCGGGCGTCGAGGTCGCGGCAAGGATCAGGTCACCGCCGGGCAGCACCGCCTCGGACTCCAGCGACCAGGTGAGCAGGCCTTCCTTGGACAGTTCGGCGGCGATACGGGCGTGATCCACACCCTCGGCGGCCCGGGCACGGACGGCCCACGCCAGAGACCCGGCGGCGGGATTCCCGCCGAGCTCCGCCAGATGCGCGACGACCGCCTGAGCGGCCGCGGTCAGGCGCTCCTGGCTGCGGCGCCGGTTGGCCGGATTACCCACGAGGACCAGGCTGCCGACCTTCTCCGCGAGCAGCAGGCTGGAGGCCAGGCCGATCGCGCCCGCACCGCCGAGAACCACGCAGCAGGCCGCGTCGAGACGGATGCCCTGCTGGACGGCGGCTTGTTCCAGTCCGTCCACGGCGGCGGCGACGGTGTACGCGTTGCCGGTGGTCACGGGGACCTTGACGTCTTTGAGGGCCGTGGCGTTGGCGGTGACGACGGACGTGTAGGCGCCGAGCCCGACGAGTTGGGCGCCGCGCGCCACGGCGTCGTCCACGGCCTCCTGTACCAGCGCCGTGGCCCTGGCCGTCGGCATGTCCAGCAGGCGCTGCGCTCCGTAGGGCAGGGCGTAGATCTCGCCGTAGGAGCTCTCGCCCGTGTCGGTCCGCACGCGACACCTGCCGACCAGCATGGCCGCGGCCGTGTCGACGTTGCGGCACTGGTTCATCCGGTCGAACAGGACACGTACCTGTTCTCCGGGCAGGCCGAGGCGGCTGTCGTAGCTCTCGTAGCTGGCCATGTCGGTGGGGTGAGCGATGAAGGCCCAGCGCGGTTCCCCCGCGCTGGGCCGCAGGGGTTGGTCAGGCACCGCGGGACGCGCCGGCAGTTGGGCAACCGCCTGCTCCCGCGCTTCTTCCGCGTCCCGCGGGCCTGTCTTGGGGAGCAGGTGGGCGAAGAAGCGCCGGCTGTCACCCTGCTCGATGACACCGAGCCCTCGGTCGAGGGCTGCCAGCAGCGTGTCGCACTCCTCCTCGGTGACCGTCAGCGGCGGCTCGACGCGCAGCACGCTGTTGGCGAAGTAGGCGGGGGCCAGGCGGATTCCCTCGTTGCGCAGCAGGTAGCCGCAGAGGAATCCGGCCAGGCCCTCCTGGTCGGCGAGGGAACGGAAGAGGCCCTGGCTGACATGGATGTCGGGGTCGTCGGACAGTTGCACCCCGAGGAGCAGCCCCTGGCCGCGCACGTCCGCGACGAGGTCGGGATGCTTGGCCGCGACGCGCCTGAGGCCGTCGAGGAGGTACTCGCCGCGCTCGGCGACCTGTCGTACGAGTGCCTGGTCGTCGGCGGTCAGGAGCTCCACGGCGCGCACGCCGACGCGGGAGCAGAAGGCGTTTCCCCCGAAGGTCGACGTATGGCGCAGGCCGAAGTCCTCGGTGAGTGAGTCCTCGCCGAAGAGCACTGCTCCGATGGGGACCATCCCGCCGCCCAGGGCCTTGGCCAGGGGCATGATGTCGGGCACCACCGCGGTGTGTTCACAGGCGAACAGGCGGCCCGTGCGGCCGAGGCCCGTCTGGACCTCGTCGATGATGAGTTTGGCGCCGAACCGGGTGCACAACTCGCGTGCGGTGGCGAGGTATCCGTCCGGTGCGGGGACGATGCCGCCCTCCCCCTGCAGGGCCTCGACGATGAACGCGGCTGTCTCGTCGCCATGTTCGTCAAAGGCCCGCTTCAGGGCGTCGGCGTCACCGAAGGGAAGGTGCGTGAACCCGGGAGAGGGGGCTCCGAACGGCGTCTGGTAGCGGGGTCGGCCCGTGGCGGACAGGGCGCCCAGTGTCTTGCCGTGGAAGGAGTTGCGTGTGGAGATCACCAGGGTGCGGCCGGTGGCCGCCCTGGCCAGCTTCAGGGATGCCTCGACCGCCTCCGCGCCGCTGTTGCACTGCCAGACCTGGTTGAGGTGACCCGGGGCGGCCTGGGCGAGGCGCTCGGCGAGCAGGGCGGAGGCATCGAGAAGGGAGGGCAGCGTCAGGCTCGGCTCTGCCGACTGCTGGAGGTCGCTGATCGCCTCCCAGATCTCGGGGGGATTGTGGCCGAAGGGCAGCGCCCCGTAGGCACCGGCGAAGTCGAGGTAGGAGTTGCCTTCGGCGTCGTAGAGCCGGGTGCCGGCGCCGCGCACATAGTGGACGTCCATGCCGAGCCCGTCGAGCATGCGGGCGACATAGGGGTTGGAGTGCCGGCGGTATCGTTCCGCGGTCTCGCCGCGGTCGGCGACACCGCTCAGCCGGGCGCGAAGGGCGGCCCGCTTTTCCTCGGCCGTGCTGGTCACAGGTGTGGAAGCCACGTTGGGGTCACCGTCCGTCTTCGGAGTCGAGTGCCGCGAGGAGTCGGTCGAGTTCTTCCTCGGACAGGTCATCGAGGTTTTCGAGGGCGCGACGGGCCTCTTCCGAGGTCGGCCCGCGCTGGTTTCCGGCTGCCGTGAGGGTGCGAGCGATGTCCCGCAGGGTCGCGCCCTCCATGAGCACGGTGATCGGGATCGACGTCCCGAGGTCGTTCTCCAACCGGTTCTTCAGCTCGACGATGGACACGGAGTCGATGTCCAGGTCTCTGGCCGAACGGTCGGGGTCCAGGGCTTCGGAGTCGGCCTGCATGAAGTCGGCCAAGTGCGCGATGAGCCGCTCCAGTACGGCGCTCTCGTCCAGGTCCGTGCCCACCGGCGGGTCCGCGACGATGGTCGAGGCGGCCGCGGCGTCCGTGGTGGGGCTCGCGTGCTTGACCCAGTGCTTCTTGCGCTGCCAGGGGTAGGTCGGCAGTGGGACCATGCGCGCAGGCCCGGGGTGCAGCGCGCTCCAGTCCACCGCGCACCCGGCGGACCACAGTTGGCCGACGGCCGTCCACAGTCCGAGCCGTTCGTCCTGGTTCTTGCGCACGGTGGCCACGGCGATGCCGCCGCTCGCCCCGCTCTGGTCGAGCGCCGTCCGCAGATGAGGCAGCAGCGCCGGGTGTGGTCCCAGCTCGACGAAGGCGCTGACCCCGTCCGCGAGCATGGCGTCGACAGCGCTCCTGAACAGGACAGGGCGCGCGGCGTTGTCCGCCCAGTGCTCGGCCCCCAGGTGTTCCCCGGGCAGGAGCGCACCGGTGACCGAGGAGTACACAGGGGTACGCGAAGCTGCCGGCAGCAGATCCTTCAGGTCCGTCCGCAGCTGATCCGCGACAGGGCCGAGGCCGGGGCTGTGGAAGGCGTAGTCGGTTGCCAGGCGGGTGACACGCCACTCCGAGAAGTACTCGCGCAGTTCCTCCATCTCCTCGACCGGGCCCGAAATCACCGTTCCCTGAGGGCCGTTGACGGCTGCGATGCCGACGCCGACTCCCGGAGCGGACGGCGTCGACCGCGCTCGGGCCAGCGCCGCGGCGACCTCGTCGGCGGGCGCCCGGACGGCGAACATCGCGCCTCCGGCGGCGTGTTGGTGCAGGGCCTCACCTCGGGCGAGCAGCACCTGCACGGCCTGCTCGCGGGAGAGGGCTCCCGCGGCGACGGCGGCGGAGACTTCGCCGACACTGTGTCCGCACACGGCGGCCGGAGTCAGACCCCAGCCACGCAGCCGTTCGGTCAGAGCCGCCTGCAGGGCGGCGATGGCGAGCTGCGCGAACCGGGTGTCGGACAGGGCCCGTTCGGAGCCGGACCCTGCCAGGGTCGACAGGAGCGGGGGCCCGCCCGCCTCCGTGACAGCCTCGTCCCACGCCGTCAGCTCCTCTTGTACGAGGGGGTCTTGCTCCGCGAGCGCGATACCCATGCGTGGCCACTGCGCCGACTGCCCGGAGTAGACGAAGGCCAGTTTCCGCTGCGTGGCGGGGGATCCGGCGAGGATGGCCGGGCTGCTTGCCGCACGCCTCAACGCGTCGGGAAGCAGTTCGGGGCGGGCCGCGGCGACTGCCGTGCGCCAGGGGTGATGTCCTCGACGCCGGGCCGCCGCCGTGGCCGCCTCCTGGATCTCCGAGGCGTCCATGCCCTCCAGGCGCGCGGCGAATCGCTCCAGCTGCGCCGAAAGGGCGGGGGCGGTTCGCGCGGAGAGGGGAATCAGGGTGGGGGCGTCATGGGCCTGGGACTGGGCCTGGCCCTGGCCCTGGGCCGAGGGCCGTCGCGGGGCGTTGGCGTGGTCGCGCACCGCGGGCACGGCGTCAGGGTGGGCGATGATCAGATGCGCGTTGGTGCCCCCGAAGCCGAAGGAACTGACGGCCGCGAAACGGGATTCCGGGGAGGTCCACGGCTCCAGACGGCGCGGTACGGCGAAGCGCTCGCCCTCCAGCTCGATGAACGGGCTGATCTCGCCCAGGTTGATCTGCTGCGGTATGCGGCCGTGACGGATCGCGCCGACTGCCTTGATCAGTGAGGCGACCCCGGCCGCGGACTCCAGGTGACCGAGGTTGGCCTTGACCGAACCCAGCCAGCAGGTGGGTGCTTGATCACCCCCCGCTCCGTACACGGCGCGGATCGCCTCGTACTCGATCGGGTCCCCCAGGGGCGTACCGGTGCCGTGCATCTCGACGAACGTGATGTCCCGCGGGCTCTTTCCCGACGCTTGCAAGGTGCGGCGGAGCAGCGCTTCCTGGGCCAGCGGTGAGGGCGCGGTCAGGCCGTTGGTCCTGCCGTCCTGGTTGGTCGCGTCCGCGAGGATGACGGCTTCGATCGGATCGCCGTCGGCGAGCGCGTCCGAAAGCCGCTTGAGCGCCACGAGGCCCGCGCCCTCGCCCCGGACCATGCCGTCCGCGTCGGCGGCCAGCGCCTTGGTGCGGCCGTCCGGGGCCAGCGGCAGCGCGCGGCCCGTCATGGTGGTGGACAGCGGGGACAGGATGAGGTTGACGCCCCCCGCGAGGGCCCGGTCGCAGTCGCCCGCCCGGAGGCTCTGGCAGGCGAGATGGATGGCGACCAGTGAGGAGGAGCAGGCGGTGTCCACCGCCATGCTCGGGCCCTGGAGCCCGTACTCGTAACTCACACGGTTGGCCAGCAGACTCCGTGCGCCGCTGCCCGTGGAGAGCCGGCTGCTGACGTCGGGCCTGGCCGCGAGCGAGGCGAGCATGTAGTCCTGGTGGCCCGCGCCGATGAAGACCCCCGTCGGCGTACGCCCGAGTTCGGCGGGTGTCCAGCCGGCTCGTTCGGCGGCTTCCCAGGCGATCTCCAGCAGAATGCGCTGCTGCGGGTCCATCAGGTCGGCTTCGGTGTCGCCGATTCCGAAGAAGCCGGGGTCGAAGCCGTCGACGTCGTCGATCTGCCCGGCGTGCTGGGCCAGCCGGGCGAACGCCGGGTCGTCCAGCGCGCTGAAGTCGATGCCGCGCCAACGGTCGCCGGTGAGCGGACGCACCGCGTCACGGCCTGCCTCCACCAACTCCCAGTATTCTTCGGGGCTGTTGGAGCCACCTGGCAGGCGGCAGGTCGCGGCGACGATGGCGATGGGCTCGGCCGCACGGCCCTGTTGGGTCTGCAGTTCCGTGACGCGGGTGCGCAGGGTGCGGATGGTTTCGGCGGCGCGGAGCAGCGCCTGGTCGGTCGAGTCGGTCGAATTGCTGGTCATGGCGGCCCCCTTAGGACGTGCTTTCGAGCTCGGCCAGCAACTGGTTGAGCGCATCGGACGGCTCCGCAGGACTGTCGGCCGCCGTCGATGAGGCATCGCGTTCGCGGCGTTCGATCAAGTTGGCCAGTTCCGCCGAGAGTTGGCTGATCGTGGGTTGTGCCCATACGAGGGCGACGGACAGGCGCAGGCCCAGTTCCCTTTCGAGCCGGTTGCGCAGTTCCACGCCCATCAGGGAATCGAGTCCCAGCTCCACGAAGGGCAGCTGATCGGGGTCTGTGCTGGGCAATCCGCCGGGCAGGATGCTGCTGAGCGTGGTGCGCAACCATTCACCGAGCCGCGTGCGGCGCTCCTCTCCACTGGCCGCCTGGCCCGGCTTCGGGGCCTGGGCGGGTGCGGCGCCGCCCGTCGGTCCCGCGAGTTCGGACAGATGCCGCAGCGCTACGCCCTGTATCTGGACCAGGAGCTCTCCGGCGGTGTCCACCAGGGCCAGATCGATGCTGACTTGGCCGTCCGCCTCGTGCAGCCAGCCGTAGGCGGTGCCGCGGTCCGCGGCCCACAGACGCGGGGTGACATGGACGGCGCCGATGCGCGCGACGGTGAACTCGTCCAGTGGGGGAAGGTCCTCGTAGGAGTCGAAGAGCGCGTCGGCGAGCGCGGGCAGCGTGGGGTCCAGGAGGCTGGGGCCTTGCGCGGGGCGGCCGGTGGGCAGCTGTGCGGACAGCGGCTGTGCGGGCACGGTCACCTCGACTTGAGCCATGGCTGATCGGGTGGGAAAGGGTTCGGGCGCTGAACCGGAACCGACGGTGCACGTCGCGGCGGTGGTCCACCGGCCGGATTCCTGGAAGAGGAACGACACCAGCGCTGAGGACGGCTGGGGGGTGTCGCCTCCGCGCAGCAAAGCGAGTTGAAGGGGTACCTCGGGGTCGGCCGGGAGCCGTCGGCGCATGTCCACGTCCCGTATCCGGCACACCTCGCCGATGCCCGCCTGGCCCGCCGCCCAGGAAGCCAGTGCGACCAGCTCCGCGGCCGACAGGGCGGGCCGCCCTGCGACGTGGTGCTCCTCGCGTGCGCCGGGCAGTGTCAGGTCGGCGATGAAGGTGCCCGGCTGTAGCGCCACTTCCGTCAGGACTCCGGGGACGGCCTTGGAGACGGCGGCGTTCTCGGGGGGCCGGTGTGCCTGCTGCCGCTGGAAGGGGTGTCCCGGCAACCGGTGCGCCCAGTCACGGGTGAGGGCGTCGGCCACCGCGTCCGGCCGCCGGCCCTGTTCGTACAACTCGGCGGCCACGCCGTGCAGTCCGTAGGGCATGGGCCGGTCCCGGTGGGCCGTTGCGAGTGCGGCGACGGGCCGGCTGCGGCCTTCGATGCTTTCGCGCAGCGCGACGAGCAGTACGGGGTGAGGGCTGATCTCCAGGAGGTGGGTGATGCCGTGGTCGGCCATGGCGACGACGGCTTCCTGGGCCCGGACCGGTCTTGTCAGGTTCTCCTTCCAGTAGGCGGTGTCCAGGTGGCCGTCGAAGCGTTCGCCCTGGACGGAGGAGTAGAAGTCGACGGCTTCGGCGCGTTCCTGTGTGGGTTCCTTTGGGGGCTGCTGTGTGGGCTGCTGCGTGGGTTCCTCTACGTGGCCCAGCGCGTCGACGAGTTGTTCCGCGGGGCCGCGCATCAGTGGACCGTGCGAGGGGTAGTCGACCTTGACCCGCCGTGCGTCGCGCCCCAGGCGTTCGAACTCCGCCATGGCGTCGGCCAGGTCGGCGTCCGCTCCCGAGAGCACACAGGTGCGGGGGCTGTTGTCAGCGGCGACGGTGACCGGGCTGTCCAAGCTCAGCAGGATGGCCCTGGCCTCGTCCGCACCCGCATCGACCACGGCCATGCCGCCCCTGCCCCGCGCGGCCTCCACCACGTCGTTGCGGGCCCGAAGGACCCGGCAGGCCGTCGTGAGGTCGAGCTTTCCGCCGGCGACGGCAGCGCTCACCTCACCCATGCTGTGACCGACCACCGCGTCCGGCCTGATTCCCAGCTCGGCGAGGCCTGCGGTGAGTGCCAGCTGAACGGTCATGATCAGTGGCTGGGCGACGGAGATGTCGTCGAGATCCGCGCTCTCCTCGCCCCGCAGCGCCCGCAGCGGGCTCCATCCCAGCAGGGGTGCGAACGCCGCGTCGATGTCCTCGGCACACCGTGCGAAAGCCGGGCTTGTGCGCAGCAGTTCCCGGCCCATGCCTTCCCACTGCGAGCCGTGGCCCGAGTACACGAAGCCCAGTCGCGCGAGGGGAACCTGGGCGGTCGGTGAGACCGGCCTGCCCCTTGATGCGACCTTCTCCAGCTGCCCGAGGAGTTCTTCCTGGTCGGCCGCGACCAGCCCGGCGCGCCACGCGAAGTGGGTGCGGTGTACCGCAGCCGCGCGGGCGGCTTCGTGGATCTCGGCCCAGCTGTCGGCTGTCTGTACGTGCTCGGTCCACGAGCCCGCCAGGGCGACCAGAGCGTCCTCATCGCGCGCGGACAGCGGCAACAGGGCGGGCCCGAAGGCCGCCCGCACACCACTCCGTACGGGGGAACGGTTCGGCGTGCGGGCGATGATGGCGGAGGCGTTGGTGCCTCCGAAACCGAACGAGCTCACCGCCGCGCAGTGCGCCAGGTCCGGCCAGGGCAGGTCGGTCACAGGGACGTGCAGGCGGTAGGCGTCGAGGTCGATGCGTGGGTTGACGTCGGTGAAGTGCGGGTTGCGCGGGATGACGCCGTGGCTGAGGACGAGGGCGGCCTTGATCAGGCCGAGGATTCCCGCGGCCGCCTCCAGGTGCCCGATGTTCGCCTTGATCGAGCCGACGGCCAGCTGTGGCCGGCCATCGCCGAGCGCGTCGGACAGCGCCGCGGCCAGGGCGCGCGCCTCGATGGGGTCCCCCAGCGGCGTTCCTGTCCCGTGCAGTTCAGCGAACCCGAGCTGTTCGGCGGAGGTGATGCCCGCGCGCCGCAGGGCGTCGACGATCAGCTCGGTCTGGGCGCGTCCGCTCGGGGCCGTCAGGCCATTGGTGCGGCCGTCCTGGTTGACGGCGGTCGCGCGGATGACGGCGTGGATGTGGTCGCCGTCCGCGAGCGCGTCGTCCAGGCGCCGCAGGACGACGGCCCCGGCGCCCTCGGAGCGTACGTATCCCTTGCCTGAGGCGTCGAAGGTGCGGCAGCGGCCATCGGCAGCCAGGGCGGTCAGACCGGCCGCGCCCAGTTGTGGCACCGGCGAGAGCAACGCGTTCACTCCCCCGGCCAGCGCCAGGTCGCACTCGCCGGAGAGCAGGCTCTGGGCGGCGAGGTGCACGGCGACGAGCGAGGAGGAACAGGCGGTGTCCACCGTCAGCGAGGGGCCTCGCAGGTCCCACAGGTAGGAGAGTCGGTTCGCGGTGATCGCGTGGGCGAGTCCCGGGTTCGTGAACGGTCCGGCAGCGGCGGCCTGTGGCTGCGCGCCCAGAAGCATGGCGTGATCGTGCGTGGCCTGCCCGAAGAAGACTCCGGTGCGGCTTCCCGCCAGTTCGCCGGGAACCACGCCCGCGTTCTCCAGGGCACGCCAGGAGACCTCCAGGGCGAGTGCCTGCTGGGGGTCCATCACGGCCGCCTCGGCCGGGGAGATCCCGAAGAACGCCGGATCCCATCGGCCGATGTCTTCGAGGAACCCGCCCCACTGTGCGCCGGCGCCGTGCTCGCCGGCCGCCCGTACGGCGGCGGTGAACTCGGTGCGTTCCTCGGGTACGCGGGTGATCTCGTCGCGTCCTTCGAGCAGTAACTGCCAGAGAGCTGTCGGGCTGTCCGCTCCGGGGACCCGGCAGCCGAGCCCGACGACGGCGATGTGAGCGGCTTCGGGGGCCGTGTCAGACACGGTCGTCCTCCGGCGAGGTCTTGCGGGCGAGGAACCGCGCGAGGTCGTGGATGGTCGGGTGGTCGAAGAGCCACTCCGGCGGCACTTCGAGCCCCAGGCGCTCGCCGGCAACACCCGAAACGGCCACGACGGCGGCCGAGTCGAGCCCGAGTTCGACGAACGTCATGTGCCAGTCGACGCGTTGCCCGTCGGGAAGTTCGAGGTCCGCGGAGATCGCCGCCTCCAGCATGGCCGCGATCTCGAGCTCGTTCCCGTTCACCACAGATTCGGTGTTCACCGCTGTCCTCCCTCAGATATGAACCCCCGGCGCCACAGAGCGACGGGCCTCAGCTCGTCCGCGCTCCACCGCAGGACGGCCTCATGGCGCCGGACCTTTCCGCTGGTGGTCCGGGGTACGGCTCCGGCGCGCAGCAAGCCGACCGCTGCCACCGGGATGCCGTGCTCCTCCAGTACGGAGTTGCGCGCCGCGGCTATGACGGCGTCGTAGTCGACGTGATCGCCGTAGTCGGTCAACTCGCAGACGAGCACGACCTGTTCGGCCTGGTCCGCCTGTGCTGCCTGTCCCGCCTCCGGGCCGTCGTCGGCCCGCGGCACGCTCAACGCCGCGGCGCGCACGGCCAGCGGGTGGCTGTCCTCGACGGTGCCCTCGATGTCGTGGGGGTAGTGATTGGTGCCCCGGTGGACGATGACGTCCTTGATGCGGCCCACCACGCTGACTTGGTGGTCGTGCCAGACGCCGAGGTCGCCTGTGCGCAGGTAGGTCCTCTCGCTGTCCCGGTGGCCGGGCTGCGAGACGCGTGCGCGAAAGGTGCTGTCCGACTCCTTGGGGCGGCCCCAGTAACCGCCCGCCACGCTGGGCCCGTGCACCCAGATCTCGCCGACCTCGCCCGGCTGTTTGCGGACCCGGGTGACCGGGTCGACGATCGCGATCTCGGTGTCCTCCGCGAGGGCCCGGCCGCATCCGACCAGCACGGTGTTCCGCGTTCCTTCGGCGGCTGCCACCCGCTGCTGCCCGCCCAGCACGTCCGCGGAGACCTCGGACAGAGCTGGGGCGGCCTTCTGACTGAGGCAGCTCACCACCAAGGTGGCCTCGGCGAGCCCGTAGGCGGGCATCATCGCGTGGGGGTCGAAGCCATAGGGGGCGTAGGCCTTGGCGAACTGTTCGATGGTCCGCGGGCGTACCGGTTCCGCTCCGTTGAGTGCGTGCCGCAGCGCCGACAGGTCCAGGCCCTCGCGCCGTTCCTCAGTGATCTTCTGTACGGCTGTCGCGTATCCGAAGTCGGGTGCGATGGTGAAGGTGGCCCGGGTGCGGCTGAGGGTGTGCAGCCATCGCAGTGGGTTACGCAGGAAGCCTGCCGGGGTCGCCATGTGCAGGCTCATCCCGGCCCACAGCGGGTGGCAGACCATGCCGATGAGCCCCATGTCGTGGAAGAGGGGCAGCCATCCCGCCGCCGACTGCCCCGGCCCGGTTCCCAGGTTGGCGCTCAGTCGGGTCACGTTGTGGACGAGGTTGGCGTGCGAGACCATCACGCCCTTCGGGTTCGACGTCGAGCCCGAGGTGTACTGCAGCAGCGCGAGATGCTCCGGCCGTGACCGCGGCCCGGGGAAACCCGCCGGCCCCGTCGCCGAGCGGTCGGCTGCCCGCGGATCCAGCATCACGGGGTCCAGCCCTGCTGCCCGGCTCACCTCACGGAGCCGTGGGTGCAGGTCCGGTTGCGCGATGATCGCCGATGGCTCGCAGTCCCGGAGGATCTGCGTGAGCCGGTGGTCGTAGGCCCGGCCCGCCCGTGCCGTCGACAGCGTCGGCGGATGGAAGGTGACGGCCACGGCATCGGCGAACGTGCAGGCGAAGAAGGAGGCCACGTAGTCCAGGCCGTTGGGCAGGGCGATCAGGACGAAGGGCCGGTGGTGTGTCCGCGGCGGGAGGTCTGCCAGGACCGTCGCCAACGAAGCGGCGTACCCGCACAACTGCGCGTAGGTCAGGGTCTCTTCACTGCTCTGCGGTGTCGTGTACGCGATGGCGTCGGTGTCCCCGCGCGTCTCGGCGTGAGCCGCCAGGGCGTGGGCCAGGGTCCGCGGTTCAGACACGGGCGGCCGGTGTATGAGGGGTGGCATCGGGCCTCCCCTCGTTCCCGAGCGCATCGATCATTCCGTCCACGGCGATCTCCGTGAGCCAGCGGTCGACCGCCGCGATGGAGTCGTCCAAGGACGTGGGGCGGAAGCCGAGTTCGCGCTGTGCCCGGCTCGTGTCGTAGAAGAGCTGGTTGACGGTGAGCCGGGCGTTCTCGGGGACCAGGAAGGGGGACTTGAGCGGGTCCTTGCGGAAGGCGGCGACGATTGCGCCGACCCGGCCGGCCGCCGTCACGGCGAAATTGGGGATCGCGCGCTTGGGCGGCGTGCCTCCGACGACGCGGGCCACCTGCGTGAACAGTTCGCGGTAGGTGAGGTTGACCGAGGAGACGATGTAACGGCGTCCCGGTTTTCCCCGCAGCATGGCCGCTCGCAGGCCCTGGTTCATGTCCTCGATGGAGGTGAACGCCGCCCCTCCCAGCGGGTAGGCCGTCAGCTTCCCCTGGCGGGCGGCCTCCACCAGCATCGCCCAGCCGTAGCGCCGGTCGCTGTAGGGGGCGATGCACGCGCTGAGGTTGACGATCACCACTTCGGGGCCGCCCGCCCGCCAGCCACGCATGAGCTCGCGCTCCCCGGCCCGTTTCGTGATCATGTAGCTGTTGCTGCAGGCGGAACGGGAGATGTCGAAGTCCTCGTCGGCGAGTTCACCGATGGCGGGGTAGCCGATCGCGGAGATCGACGAGGCGTGCACGATGCGGCGCACCCCCGCGGCCCGTGCCGCCTTGACGAGGTTGGCGCAGCCCCGCACGTTGACCTGCTCCATGAGGGGGTGCAGCTTGTTGAGGGTCACCGCGATGCCGGCGAAGTGGTAGACCTCGTCGATGCCCTGCAGTGCCTCCTCCAGCGAGGCGGGGTCGGTGACATCGCCGCGCCGCACCTGACAACGGTGCAGGTGGTGTTCGAGCCCGCCCGGGCCGTCGCCCGGCCGGAGGAGGACGACGACGTCCGCTCCGTCGTCTATGAGGTGGCGCGCGAAGGCGGAGCCAAGGCTTCCGGACGCTCCGGTGATCATCACTCGGGTCACAGGACCAGGTCCTTTCCGTAGACGGCATAGGTGCGGACGGGGTCAGTGCCGGTCTGCGCCATGTAGGAGCGGCTCTGCCAGTTGTGCTCGTGGATCCAGGTGGTGTGCACGTCGCGGTACGAGCCGATCCGGCCCAGGGCGACCTTGGCGATCTCGCCGACCAGGACGCGCCCGATGCCGAGGCCCTCGTGTTCGGGCCGTACGCCGATCATCAGGACGACGGCGCCGCGGATGCCGGCCTTGAGTTCCGCGTAGCGCTCCATGAACGCGTCGGTGACTTCACCGCCCGCGGCCTTCAGCAGCTCGTTGCCGTCGGCGGCCAGCATGCTGAAGGCGACGGTCTGCCCCTGGTACTCCACGAACCGCGTGAGCCGGGGGTCGATGAGCTCGCGCAGCTCGCCGAGCTGGAAACGCAGCACCGGCTTGCTGATGGCGACCATGTCGTGGTTGTCGGCGAACGATGCGGCAAGCAGCTCCTGGACCAGGTCGATCTCGCTCTCCCACTGTTCGGGATCCAGATCGCGGATGCGCAGACCGAGCCGCACTGACACCTCCTCGCCCCTGCGGGCCAGTCGCGACATGGCGTCGGCGTCGTGGTCGGCCCGCCAGCTGAAGGTGTCGGTGCGGAAGTCGCGCAGGTAGCCGGCCTGGGAGAGGAGGTCGGCGTAGTGCGGGGGGTTGTGCGGCTGGAACACCGCAGGCTGGTTGTCGAACCCGTCCACGAGAAGCCCGAACTCCTGCGTGGCGCAGTAGGAGTAGGGGCCCGCGACGCGCTCCATGCCACGGTCGGCCAGCCATCGTTCGGCGGCGCTCAGCAGCGCCGAGGCGACCTCGGGATCGTCGACGGTCTCGAACCAGCCGAAGAAGCCGGTCTTGCCGAAGCGTTCCACGTAGGCGGGGTCGATCGTCGTGGAGATGCGCCCCACGGTCCGGCCGCCGGAGTCGGTGGCCAGGAAGTGCTCGATCTCCGCCTCGGAGAAGTACGGGTTGGTCTCGGGGTCCATGAACCGTCGTACGTCGGACGACAGAGGCGGAACCCATCGGTCATCCCCCCGATAAAGGTCCGCGGCAAAGGAAATGAAGCGGTCCACCATCTGGCGTCCACGCACGGGAACTACTGACAGCACAAGGTGTTCCTCCCCCTCGACGACCGAAAGGCCGGAATAAGCGAAAGTCGGCTTGGTGGAGTTGGCCGAAGCCTTTCCATCCACCCGGGGCCGATCGATCTCGGATTCAACCTTCCACGCAAGTGGAAATCAACCACGTTTCTCGATTACCCCCGCCACTGCCCGACGACACAACACCTGACCTGCACTTTCAGCTTTGAGATACAAGATTCATTTTCATCTGGCCGGTGGCATGAAAACCGTTTCCAGGAAATTGATGAACGTTTGATGGACCCTTTGAAATGGCGGATGTGGCGTGTTAGGTTCCATCACTCAAAGCAGACGCCAAAGGAATGAGGTATTCCACTTCCATCCTCGGATTGGACGCTCAGAAAGGAAGTGATCGTGAAGAATGCCGCTGTACTCTGCGGAATAGGCGCATGGTTACCCCCGAAGGTGGTGACTAATGAAGACCTGTCCGGGCAGCTTGAGACGACCGACGAGTGGATCCGCACCAGAACAGGGATCCGCCGGCGCCACATCGTCGATCCGGGCATGTCCACGGGAGACCTCGCAGTCGAGGCCGGCCGGCGCGCTCTGAAATCCGCGGGCGGCGAGCCGGTGGATCTCGTCATCCTCGCGACGACCACACCCGACCACCCCTGCCCGGCCACCGCACCCGCCGTGGCGCATCGGCTCGGCCTCATCGATGTCGCCGCCTGGGACCTGTCAGCCGTCTGCAGCGGATTCCTCTATGGACTGGCTGCCGCCAAGGGGTTCATCGCGGCCGGAACGGCGCATCGCGTGCTGCTCATCGGCGCCGACGCCTTCTCGACCATCCTCGCCCCGGACGACCGCACCACCCGCCCGATCTTCGGTGACGGCGCGGGGGCCGTCGTCCTGCGTGCGGGGGAACCCGACGAGCTCGGCGCTCTGGGGCCCTCCTCCCTGGGCAGTGACGGCTCTTTGCGGGAACTGATCACCGTCGAGGCAGGCGGTTCCCGTATCCCGGCCGGCCCCTCGACGCAGGTGCACACCGACCCCGAGCGCTACTTCACCATGCAGGGCAAGACCGTCTTCCGGCATGCGGTGGCCCGGATGGCCGGAGCCGCGCAGGAGGTGCGCCGTGACGCCGGCTGGTCCGCGGCCGAGGTGGACTGTTTTGTCGCCCACCAGGCCAACTACCGCATCCTGCAAGCCGTCGCGGAAAAGATCGGCATCCCCATCGAGCGGTGCGCCATCAACCTCGCGCGCGTCGGCAACACAGCCGCCGCTTCCATTCCGCTGGCGCTCGCCGACGCCGCCGCGAGCGGACTGCTCAGGCCCGGACACCGTGCGCTGCTCGCCGCGTTCGGCGGCGGCGCCACCTGGGGGGCCGCCGCCCTGACATGGCCGGACGTGACCCCGGAACGAACCTGAACGGTCCCGCTCAGCACCCGGCCACCGCCGCCCACCATCACCCATCCGACGTACCGGACGTAAGGACTCACCATGGCCTCCTCTGCCCCTTCCGCCCGCTCCCTCGAGGAGCAGATCAGCTCGCTGCTGGAGACCCGGTTCGGTGTCGACGCCGCCACCGCCACCTCCGAAGTCACCTTCAGCGCACTCGAACTGGACTCTCTCGCACTCGTGGAACTCTCCGACGTCCTTCAGGAACTCTTCGAAGTGCCCATCGGCGACGACGACCTCGGCGCCGAGCAGACGATCGGCGAAGCCGCCGCCCTCATCCGGGTCAAGCTCGATGAACCGGAGCGCATAGGGAAGAAGGCATGATGCGCGGCCCTTTCCATGCGGCGATCACCGGGATCGGCCTGGTCACCTCCGCGGGGCTGACCACGGATGAGACCTGGGCCTCCGTTCTGGAGGGCCGTCCCACGGCCTCACCGGACCCGGCATTGGCAGGGCTGCCCGTCGAACTCTCCTGCCGTGCAAGCGAGTTCGACGGAGACGCGGCGCTCGGGCGCCGCACCGCATGGCGTCTCGACCGTTGCACCCAGATGGCCATCGCGGCCGGAAGAGCGGCCGTCGTGGACGCCGGCCTGGACCCGGACGATTGGCACGGCCCTCGTGTCGGCACCATCCTCGGAACGGCGTTCGGTGGAATCGGCACCTGGGAACGTGAGCACCGCAAACTCCTCGAACTCGGTGCTTCGCGCATCTCGCCGCTGACCGTGCCGATGTCACTGACCAACATGATGGCGGGCCGGCTCGCCACTGACCTCAAGGCCCGCGGACCCAGCTTCGTGACGAGCTCGGCGTGCGCGTCGGGCGCCACCGCTGTCGGCACGGCGCGCGAGTTACTCCGATCCGGCGCCTGCGACATCGTTCTCGCGGGGGGATCCGAGTCCAGCCTCGTGCACTCGGTCGTAGCCGCCTTCGCCAAGGCGGGCGCCCTCTCGCAGTACAAGGACGACCCCTCGAAGGCGTCCCGCCCTTTCGACATCGAACGCGACGGCTTCGTCATCGCCGAGGCATCCGCTGTCCTCGTCCTGGAACGCCCCGAGCACGCACGGGCGCGCGGCGCTCGGACGTACGCCTACGTCAGTGGTTACGGCGCGTCCGCCGATGCCGGACACGAGACCCGCCCCGACCCGGAAGGGCAGGGCGCCGAAAGGGCGGTGCGGGCCGCTCTGGAGGACGCGGACCTCTCCCCCGCCGACGTCACCCATGTCAACGCCCACGGGACATCCACACCGCTCAACGACATGGCGGAAGGCCGCATGATCCGCAGAGTGCTTGGAGGTCACCCGGTCACCTCCTCGGTCAAGGGCGTGACAGGGCACTCGCTCGGCGCCGCCGGTGCGGTCGAGGCCGCGATCACGGCGCTGTCGCTGAAGCACCAGACAGTCCCGATGACGGCAGGCCTGACCCATCAGGACCCTGCCGTCGACCTCGACATCGTGGCGGCCGCGTCCCGTCCCGTGGCCATGGAAGCGGCGCTGAGCAATTCCTTCGGATTCGGCGGTCAGAACGCCGTACTCGTTCTCACCCGACCGTAGGAGATGACCATGGCTACCAGCACCGTCGCCGCCGCACAGGATCCGAACGTACAGCTGGTCATCGACGTCCTGCCCGCGCTCCTGGTCATCCTGATCGTGTCCGCGCTCTGCGGGAGGCTGGCCGTGGCCTGGGGCCAGCCCCGCGTGGTCGGGGAAATGGTCGCCGGTATCGCCCTCGGGCCGACCCTCTTCGGCCGGGTGTTCCCCGACGCCCAGCAGTCCCTGTTCACCCCCTCGGTGAAGCCCGTGCTGTACGTACTGAGCACGATCGGCCTCACGCTGTTCATGTTCCTCGTCGGCCTGGGGCTCGATCACGAGAAGGCGCCACGCGGATATCAGCGCACCGCGGCGGCGCTGGCCCTCTCCAGCATCGTGCCGGCCCTCCTCCTCGGCTGCGGCGTAGGCCTGCTCTTCCATGAGGAGCTGTCCCGGTCCGACGTCGGCCCAGGCATGTTCTCCCTGTTCGTGGGGGGCGCCTTGGCGGTCACCGCGTTCCCCATGCTCGCGCGCATGCTCTACGACCAAGGGCTTGAGCGCACCCCACTCGGAGTTCTCGCGCTGCTCGCGGCAGCCGTGGACGACGCCGTGGCCTGGTGCTTCCTCGCCTTCATCGTCGCCTTCCACAGCAACGGCGGGCTGTCGCAGAGCGTTCGCGTGGTCGTCCTGTCCGCCGCCTTCGCCGTGCTGACGCTGACTGTCGGACGCAGACTCTTCCGCAGGCTGGGCGAGAAGACGCGCGCGCGAGGCGACTTGACCACAGGCCAGTTCCATCTCGTACTCATGGTGGTGCTGGCCGCCGGATGGTTCACCGAGGAGATAGGCATCTACGCGGTCTTCGGCGGCTTCGTCGTCGGACTGGCCATGCCACGCGAGAAAACCTTTCAACGCGCGGTCAGACTGCGGCTCCTGGACACCGTGCAGGTGCTGCTCGTCCCGGTCTTCTTCGCCTTCTCCGGCCTCAACACGGAGATCGGAGGCATCACCGACGGGGGCACACTGCTGCCCCTCGCGGCCCTGCTGACGGCCGCGGTCGTCGGCAAGTACAGCGGCAGCCTGGCGGCGATGCGCGCGAACGGCTTCAGCTGGCGCGAAGGATCGGCCATGGGGGCGCTGATGAACGCCCGCGGCCTCATGATCCTCATCTTCGTCAACGTGGGTCTGGCCGAAGGCATCATCAACCAGAAGACGTTCTCGCTCCTCGTGCTGGTCGCCCTTGTCACCTCCGCGAGCGCCATGCCCTTGTGCAAACTCTCGCTCGGCCGCCAGCCCATGAGTCTGCTGACAACGCAGCACGAGTCGGCCTGTCCGCCTACAGTGTCGAACGAGTACACGAACAGGGGTGGTTGACCGAGCCTGCACAGCACCATGAGCCAGACGCTCGTATATCGACGGGGGAAGGTCGGTACATGGCACGCGGATGCCTTCGTTTGCTGAAGGCCTTGGTCAAAGGGCTACTGCCCTGCCTCTTGTTGGGCCACGCCCTGTTCGGGCAGGTCGCCCCGCTCCTCACCACGGAGCAACTGGCAGCGCCCGCCCCCACATCGGTGACAAGTGTGTACGAAGGTGACGACGAGGGCGGCGCGGGCGACGAACGGCCGGGCGACGCCGTCTGCTGCGGCCTGACATCCAGTACGGCCGCTCAGCCCCGGGGCCCGCAGACACCGGCAACGGCAGAGCCGCCGTCACTCTCGCCGTCACTCTTCGCGGATTCCGCGGCGATGGCCGTGCCGGTCTCACCCGTGGCCCCGAGCGCACTCGCCGAACCCACCAAACCGAGGGTTCCGGCTCCACTTCGTCCGACGCTGCAGAGCTGGCTGATCTGACACGACCGAGTTCCCGATGCGCACAGCACATCGACTGAGCTCCGTCATGCCAGAAAGGCAGCAACATGCGTCCTGCGAACGGTCTGATAGCGCGCCCCACAGCTGAACGCCCGCACCGGCTCGAACGGACACGCCCCGGCGAGAACCTCCCCCAGACCCTCTTCATATCCTGCACCGAGACCCGGATCGCTCCCACCCGCTTCGTCTCACGTCCTGAGCAGCTGTTCGAGCTGAGGAACATCGGGAACATCGTGCCGCCGTACAACCCCAAGGTTGTCTCCGGCGCGATCGCCACGATCGACTACGCCCTTTCGCTGACCAACCTGCGTGACGTGGTGGTCGCGGGGCATTCAGGCTGTGGTGCGGTGGCGGTACTGCTCAACCAGGCCTCGCACAGCGTTTCCCCCGCCCTGCGCCGGTGGCTGGTCGTCGGCAGTTCACGGGCGGCCTGCCAGGACGCCGCCGGCGAGCGGGCGGCAGGCGCCATCGGCAAGGAAGCCCTGGACCGCGCCGCCCGAGCTCATCTCCTCGTCCAGCTCGCGCACCTGGCCCAGTACCCCGGCCTCGAATCCGGCCAGAGCAGCGGACAGCTTCGGCTCCGTGCCCTGTTCCACAGGGCGGAGTCCGCGACGACAGAGGTGTACTCACCACGCGACGACTCGTTCAAGCCCTTGGCCCGGGAGGGTGGCGGGAGGAGTCGCTGACGGGCAGGCCCGTGACGCGGGGGCGGCATCGCGGCACGGCTAAAGTGATCGCGCGATGACGCCGCATACGGTCTGGAGGGGCACAAGTGAGGGCTGAACCCCTGCCGATACGCGTGCCGATCGGGCATGAATCCCGGCGTTGGGCCAGCCGCATCACTCAACGCCGGGTTCTGCTGGTGGTCCACAACGTCACCTCCGCCGGTCGCCTGCGGGACTTGCTGCCGTTGTTCCATGACGACTTCCGCGTCCAGCTGCTCGTCACCTCGACGGGATCCTCCGCCTTTCAGGGCGGGGTCGAGGAGCTCTTCGCCGACCTGGGCCTCCCGGTGCTTCCTTGGGACCAGGCTCTTTCAACGCCCGTGGATCTCGCGGTTTCGGCGAGCTTCGGTGGTCAAATACCCTTTATCCAGGGCAAATTGTCCATTGTCTCGCATGGAGCGGGATATACTAAGAAACTCCCCCAGCCGGGAGCCGGGAGCCGGGAGCCGGGAGCCGGGAGCCGGGAGCCGGGAGCCGGGAGCCGACGTTCGGTTTGTCGCCCGAGTGGCTCTTGGCGGACGGCCGCCCGTTCATGGACGGCCTCGTGCTGTCGCATCCGGAACAGCTGGAGCGACTGCGGCGCGTGTGCCCGGAGGCCCTGGACGTCTCCGTGCTCGGCGGCGACCCCTGCTTCGACCGCATGCTCGCCGCGCGCCCGTACCGCAACCGCTTCCGGCGGGCCCTGGGTGTGCGACGGGGCCAGCGGCTCGTCGTACTGAACTCCACCTGGAACCCCGAGGGCTTCTTCGGCAGCGGCGGCGGCCATGACCTCTTGCCGAGTCTTCTCCCGCGGCTCACCTCGGAGTTGCCCGCCGACGACTACCGCCTCGCGGTCGTGCTGCACCCGAACATCTGGCACGGACACGGGCCGGGGCAGGTTCGAGCCTGGCTGGATCAAGCCCTCCGCAGCGGACTGACCTTGATCGACCCCGCTCATGGCTGGCGGCAAGCCCTGCTGGCGGCCGATGCCGTGGTGGGCGACTTCGGCGCCGTCTCCTACTACGCGTCCGCGCTGGGTGTCCCGGTGCTGCTCGCGGCCACCGGGCAGGACCGCCTCGACCCCGAGTCGCCGCTCGCCGCTTTCGTCGGGGACGCGCCTCGGCTCGATCCGCACGGACCGCTGCGCGCTCAGGTGGAGGAGCTTCTGGGGGCAGGGCACCTCCCGGCCGCCGCGCCCGCCGAAACCGCTGATCCCGCCGAGTTCGTCACTTCGGCTCCAGGCGCATCGGCAGCGCTCCTGCGGCGCCATTTCTATACGTTGATGGACCTCCCCGAGCCCACCACGCCCGCGCTCCTCGAGCCCCTGCCCCTGCCTCCGTACGAGCCGCCACAGCGGACGGCCCCGCTGCGCGTCCTCACCCGCGTCAGTGACACGGCCGTCGAGATCGAGCGGTCCACCACCCATCCCTACGACGCGGTCGGCGACGTACACATCGCGGTGCACGAGGACACCCGGGACCCGGGCGACCTGGAGGTGGCCGACGTGATCTGGCGCGACGGGTCCGCGGACGACCCACGCCTGGGTGGGGCGGAGGTGTGGACGGTCGAGGTTCTGGGCCGGCACGCGCACTGTGCGGCCGCCGCGTACGTCGACGGCCCGGACGGCTGCACCGTGCGCAGCCGGGAACACGGTCTGTTCCGCCTGTCCGCGGGCCCGGAAGCGGACACCGATCCAGCGGCGTACGCCTCATCGCTGTACGCCTGGCTGGCGGGCGGCGCCATCGTGCCGTCCGGAGGTCTCACCCTCCGTGTGCACGCCGCCGGGGGCGTGCATCCGGTGGCCGTGGAGCCCTGGGCAGTGGAACCCCGCCGGGGCCTGTCCGGCGGATCAGGGCCGGACGGGCCCTAGTGGCCGCCCTCGCATCGCAGCCGGAGTCCGGCGAGATACCGCAGATGCGGGGCGGCCGCGGGGGTGAGCAGCGCCTCCGCCTCGGTGATCTTCGTCAGCGCCTCGGACCGCTCACCCGCGTCGTGGAGGGTCTCGGCCAGGTCGGTGAGAGCGCGCGCCTGATTGTACCTCTCGCCCTGCTCCCGGAAGAAATCCGCAGCAGCTTCCAGAAGGCGCCGTGACTCGGCCGTCCGCCCCATGCCTCGTAGGGCGCGCCCCTGATGGCGCTCGGCCAGCGCGAGAGCACGTGCCACATCCTGCGCGCCCTCTTGGCCGGAAGTGATCCGCCGGTACACGCGCTCGGCCTCGGCAAACCGCTCGTAGGCGGCCTCGTATCGCCATTGGTACAGGCTCAAGAGGCCCAGCAGTTCGACCGCCGATGCCTCACCCCGCACATGGCCCGCCGCGCGCTCGCTCTCGACGGCCGCGTGCGCCGCGTTCTCGGCTTCCTCCCAGCGTTCGAGTTCGCCCAGGCAGTGGCCGAGTTGAAAGTGCAACGCCGCTGCCATGCGCGAACGCGGGTGATGTGCGTCGGCACACCGGGCCGCGACACGTAGCGCGGGCAGTACCTCGTCCCAATGGCCGGCCTTCAGTTGAAGGGGCCACAGGGCTCGGGCCAGACGCAGCGCGGTCGTGATGTGCTGGTACTCCTGTGCGACGGACACCGCTCGGACGACGTTGGCCACCTCTGCCGCCAGCACGGCCACACCCTGGGCCTCGTCGCGGTACGCCTCCCCGTCCCGTGGCGCCGGCTCGGTGCGCCAGCTTTGCGGCAGGGCGGCGTGGGCGGCATGCAGGGCGCGGTTCAGCAGAGCGTCGAGTGCGCGCTCGACGGCGGCGGAACATTCGGGGATTCCGTGCTCCGGGCCCGCGGTGTCGGCCAGGTAGCGCCGCACTTCGGGGCGGAAGCGGTAGCGCTCGTCCGCCGCGAGTTCCAGGAGCTGTACGTCTGCCGCCTCGGCGAGCATCCGTGCCGCCTCCTCGGGTGCGACGCCGGCGGCCGCGGCGGCGAGACGGTCGTCGACGGAGGGCCAGCCGCCCAGTGCCGTCAACCGGACGAGCCGCGCCGTTTCCGGCGGGAGACGGTCACAGGCGTGCTGGGCAGCAGCGCGCACCGGATGGCCGCCCGGCCCGTCGGCCCTCGGCTCCGGGGCCGGGTCCGCGTCCGGGGCCGGGTCTGCTTCGTCGGTCAGCAAGCGCATCGCCTCGGCCTTCAGAGCGAAAGCGTTGCCCGCGCAGTGCTCGAGCAACTGCGGCATCCTGGCCTTGGCGCGCGCGGCCTTCTCCGGCCCGGCCACCTTTCTCACCATCTGCACCGCGTACCGGTCGCTCAGGGGCGGCACGGCCACGCGTTCGGCCTCCAGTACGAAGGGACGGCCCGATACCACCACCAGCAGGAAGACGTCGGGGGTGGCCGGGATCAGTCTGCGGACCTGGGCGGCTGACGTCGCGTGGTCGACGACCACCAGGGCCCTGCGGCCGTCGGTGACCTGACGGTAGAGCTGTTCGCGGCCCGCCGTCGTGACGGGTATCCGTTCCGGTGCGACGCCCATCTGCCGCAGGAGGCGGAGCAGAACGGTGGCGGGTTCCGGGCCGTTCCCCGTCGAGGCGTCGCGCAGGTCGACGTAGAACCGGCCGTCGGGGAACTGGGCGTAGTGAGCGGCACCCAGGTGCAGTGCCACCGCGGTGGTACCGATCCCCGGCGGCCCGTGGAGCAGCGCGACGCGTGGCCGCCCGGCGGCGGGGCGTGTCGCCTCCCGCTTCAACTGCCTGAGGGTTCTCTGCCGGTTGGTGAAGTCCCTTGAGGCGGGCGGCAGTCCGCCTGTGCCGGACAGGGCCACGGCCTGCTCCGGGAGACTGCGAACGAGCAGCGCCCACTCGTCCGCCCGCTGGGGGTCTCGGCCCAGACGAGGGTGCATCTGGGCTGCCAGCGTCTGCCATCCCTCCGGACCGGCAGGCATCGGCGTCTCCCTCCCCATGGTCCTTCTCGCCAACGCCCCCGTCGACAGGAGTAGTTGCTTGCCCATCTCCCCCGCGGCGCCGTTCCCGGCAGCGGTGAGAAAGGCGGTCAGCGCACTCAGCGCCACAACCTCCAGCACGTCGGGCCCCTCCCCTTGATCACCGATCCGACCTTGCCGGACTGTATCGCCGCGACCACGGCCCGAGGAAACATTTGAGACCTCGTCAACTCCGTTGCGCGGACGAGGTCATGCCCGGACGCGCACGGGCTGGGCGGTCGGCGCGGCAGAGTCTGGGGGCTGAGGGGTCCAGGGGGGTCTGGGCCCGGGTGGCTCAACCATTCACGGTTTGCTGAATTCAGGATCCGCTGTACTCTCATGGAGTGCTGACCCTCGCCTCCGAAATCGACGTACTCGCCCGCTTCGGCCGCGCGCTCGCCGATCCGATCCGCTGCCGCACCCTCCTCGCCCTGCGCGAGGCACCCGCCTACCCGGCCGAGCTCGCCGACGCGCTCGGCGTCTCCCGCACCCGCCTCTCCAACCACCTGGCATGTCTGCGCGACTGCGGCCTCGTGGTGACCGTCCCGGACGGACGCCGCACCCGCTACGAACTCGCCGACGAGCGCCTCGGCCACGCCCTGGACCAGCTGCTCGCGGCGGTCGTCGCGGTCGAGTCGGACAAGACCTGCCCGGACGCCGCCGAGAAGGACTGTTGCTGATGACCGCGATATCCCTCGGGCCCTCCCCAGCCCGCCGCGACGCCCTCGCCAAGCGAATACGCCTCCTGGTCGCCGCGACGATCGCGTACAACGCCATCGAGGCGGTCGTCGCGATCACGGCGGGCACCATCGCCTCGTCGACCGCGCTGGTCGGCTTCGGCCTGGACTCGGTCATCGAGGTCTCGTCGGCCGCCGCGGTCGCCTGGCAGTTCTCCGCCCGCGAGCACGCCGTGCGCGAGGCCCGGGAGAAGACCACCCTGCGGATCATCGCGGTCTCCTTCTTCGTCCTCGCCGCCTACGTCAGCGTCGACGCCGTACGCGCGCTGGCCGGCGCCGGTGAGGCGGACCGCTCTGTCCCCGGCATCGCCATCGCGGCCCTTTCGCTGGCGGTCATGCCGTTCCTCTCCGCCGCGCAGCGCCGCGCCGGACGCGAACTCGGCTCCGCGTCGGCGGTCGCGGACTCCAAGCAGACCCTGCTGTGCACGTATCTCTCCGCCGTCCTGCTGGTGGGCCTGGTCCTCAACGCCACCCTCGGCTGGTCGTGGGCCGACCCCGTCGCCGCCCTCGTCATCGCCGCCATCGCCGTCAAGGAAGGGCGCGAGGCCTGGCGGGGCAAGGGCTGCCGCGCGCCCACGCACGGGGCGTGAGGCGCCGCAGGCCGCTTCAGCAGCCGCCGGAGGTAGCCGCCGGAGCGCCGGTCCCAAGCTGCACCACGGCCGGGGCGCCGCAGCACCCGCTGTCTTCGGACTCGGTCTGCGCGGGCTCGTCGAAGAGGCCGGCGCCGCCACAGACCCCCGTCTCCGGAAGGGTCAACTCGACGCGCTCGGCGGCCTCTTGGTCGCCCGCGAGGGACGCGGCGACGGAGCGGACCTGCTCGTAGCCGGTCATGGCGAGGAACGTCGGGGCGCGGCCGTAGCTCTTCATGCCGACCAGGTAGACGCCCTTCTCCGGGTGGGACAGCTCCCTGACGCCGTGGGGATAGACGGTGCCGCAGGAGTGCTGGTTGGGGTCGATCAGCGGGGCGAGGCCGACCGGGGCCTGGAGGCGCTCGTCGAGGCCCAGACGCAGCTCGTTCAGGAAGGAGAGGTCGGGGCGGAAGCCGGTCAGCACGATGACTTCGTCGACCGGGTCGAGGCGGCGGCCGTCCTCGGCGACGAGCACAAGACGCTCGCCGCTCTTCTCGACGGCGTCGGTGCGGAATCCGGTGACGGCATCGGCGTGGCCGCCGTCCACGGCGGCCTTCGCCGCCAGGCCGAGCGCCCCGCGTGCGGGCAGCTGGTCCGCCTCGCCGCCGCCGAAGGTCGAACCGCTGATGCCACGTCGCAGGACCCAGACGGCATGGGTGCCCGGAGCGTCATCGGCGAGGTCGGCCAGGCAGGCGAGCGCGGTGAACGCGGAGGCGCCGGAGCCGATGACCGCGGTGCGCCTGCCCGCGTAACGCGCCCGTACGGCAGGGTCGTTGAGGTCGGGAACCCGGTAGGAGATGCGCGCACCCGCGGTGCGCTCGCCGAGGGCGGGCAGGCCGTCGCCGCCGATCGGGCCGGGCGTGGACCACGTGCCGGAGGCGTCGACGACCGCGCGGGCGAGGATCCGCCGCTCGTTTCCTTCGGTGTCCTGGATGCGCACGGTGAAGGGCTGCCGCTCCCGGTCGGCGTCGACGATGCGGTCACGGCCCTGGCGGGAGACCCCGGTCACCGTCGTGCTCAGACGGACCTTGTCCCCCAGGGCGTCGGCCAGCGGCCGCAGGTACTTCTCGGCCCAGTCGCCGCCGGTGGGGTAGACCGCGCCGTCCGGCCTCACCCATCCCGTCGGGGCCAGGAGCTTCTCGGCCGCGGGGTCGACGACCTCGGCCCAGGTGGAGAAGAGCCGCATGTGAGACCACTCCCGTACGGCGGCGCCCGCGGACGGACCAGCCTCCAGGACGAGCGGCTCAAGGCCGCGGTCCAGCAGGTAGGCAGCGGCTGCCAGGCCGATCGGGCCGGCTCCGATGACCACGACGGGCAGCTCGTCGGAGGCGGGTACCTGGGTGGTGGAAGTGGTCACGGCGATTCCCCTTCGTACTGTTTCGATATCCGTCAATCTCTTGTCCGGCCAGCATGGCATCTGATTCGACGTACGTCAACATAGACAGATATCTAATCAATGCCGCCCCGCCATCCCCCTCACCGCCCCTCGCGGACCTGGTTCGACGTGTGTCAACATAGATGCATGTCGAATACGAAGGTGCTGCCGGTCCTCGACCCCGCGACCGTCGCTCCCTGCTGCCCGCCACTGACGGAGCGGCCGCTGAGCGCCGAGGAAGCCGAGCGAACGGCGGGGATGTTCAAGGCGCTCGGCGATCCCGTACGACTGCGGCTGTTCTCGCTGGTCGCCTCACATGAGGGCGGCGAGGCGTGCGTGTGCGACATCTCCGATGTCGGCGTCTCCCAGCCGACCGTCTCCCACCACCTCAAGAAGCTCCGCGAGGCGGGCCTGCTGACCTCCGAGCGTCGCGGCACCTGGGTCTACTACCGGGTGGAGCCGTCCGTGCTCGCCGCGATGGGGCAGATGCTGCGGCAACACGCCTGATCCCGCCGATCACCGCCACGCCCGTCCGCTGTGTCATGCCCCGGTGGTCAGCGCGGAGGACGCGAACTTCCTGCGCCAGGCCAGCGAGACGTACACGAGCGCGATCAGTACCGGCACTTCGATGAGCGGGCCGACGACTCCGGAGAGCGCCTGGCCGCTGGTGACACCGAAGGTGGCGATGGCGACGGCGATGGCGAGCTCGAAGTTGTTGCCCGCCGCGGTGAACGCGAGGGTCGCGGTGCGGTCGTAGGCGAGTCCAAGTCCCTTGCCCAGCAGGAAGGTTCCGAAGAACATCACGGCGAAGTACACCAGGAGCGGCAGGGCGATGCGTACGACGTCCAGCGGCTGGGAGGTGATCGTCTTCCCCTGGAGGGCGAAGAGGACGACGATCGTGAAGAGCAGCCCGTACAGCGCCCACGGGCCGATCCTGGGAAGGAAGTCGGACTCGTACGCCTCGCGTCCCAGCTTCTTCTCGCCGACGCGGCGGGTGAGGAATCCGGCGAGGAGCGGGACGCCGAGGAAGATGACGACGTTCAGGGCGATCTTCCACATGGAGATGTCGAGGTGCTCGCCGTCGCCGAGGCCGAGCCAGCCGGGCAGCAGGTCGAGGTAGAGCCAGCCGAGCAGTCCGAAGGCGATGACCTGGAAGACGGAGTTGAGCGCCACCAGGACGGCGGCGGCCTCGCGGTCGCCGCAGGCGAGGTCGTTCCAGATGATGACCATCGCGATGCAGCGGGCGAGGCCGACGACGATGAGGCCTGTGCGGTACTCGGGCAGGTCGGGAAGGAAGATCCAGGCCAGCGCGAACATGACGGCCGGGCCGACGATCCAGTTGATGACCAGCGACGACGCCATCAGCTTCTTGTCGCCGGTGACCGCGTCGAGCTTGTCGTAGCGCACCTTGGCGAGCACCGGGTACATCATCACGAGCAGACCGAGCGCGATCGGCAGGGAGATCCCGCCGACCTCGATCTTCGCGAGCGCGTCGTTCATGCCCGGGATCAGCCGGCCGAGGCCCAGACCGACGGCCATGGCAAGCAGGATCCATACGGCCAGGTAGCGGTCGAGGGTGGAGAGCTTGGCGACGATGCCCTCGCCGGACGGCCCGCCCCGGTCCGTCCGCGGGGTGGTGTCGGTGCGGCTCATCAGCAGGCCCTCTTGTTGTCGGCGGCGGTGCGGGCGGCGGCGGCCAGCTCGGCGAACTGCCCGGAGACCGAGGCCAGAACCTCGGGGCGCAGCTTGTAGTAGGTGAAGCGGCCGCACGGCTCGGTCTCCACCAGACCCGCATCGCGCAGCACCTTCAGGTGGTTGGAGAGGTTGGTCTGCTTGGCACCGGTCTCCTCGACGAGGTGCGTCGTACAGAGCGTCTCCTGGGCGAGCAGCGTCACGATTTTCAGACGGAGCGGGTCGCCGAGGACCCGGATCACATCAGTATCAACTGAAGTCAGCATGGACTGATACTGTCACATCATTCGGAGCTGATACCAACCCCGGGCCCTTTCGACCACTCACCACCGCCACCCCTCGCCACCCATCGCCTGTGAAGGAAGCCCCCATGACCACCGCCCCCCTCCCCCTCGCCTCGGTGCTCTTCGTCTGTGTCCACAACGCCGGGCGCCCGCAGATGGCCGCCGGATTCCTCGACCACCTCGCGGGTGACCGGATCGAGGTCCGCTCCGCCGGATCGATCCCCGGCGACCAGGTCAACCCGGCCGCGGTCGAGGCCATGCAGGAGGTCGGCGTCGACATCGCCGGCCAGAAGCCGAAGGTCCTGACCACCGAGGCCGTCCAGGCGTCCGACTACGTCATCACCATGGGCTGCGGCGACGCCTGCCCGATCTTCCCCGGCAAGACGTACCTCGACTGGGCCCTGGAAGACCCCGCGGGCAAGGGCGTGGAGTCCGTCCGCCCGATCCGCGATGAGATCAGGACCCGCATCGAAGCCCTCATCGCCGAGATCGACGCCAAGTAGGCCCCAGGGCCAACCACAAAGCGCTGATTGTCACTTCACGGCACTAGCTGTCACTTCGCAGCACCGGCTGTCACTTCACGGCGCGCACGATGGCCGAGTGCATACCGTCGGCGACCTGGTGCGTCGGGGTGATGCCGATCTCCGTGAATCCGGCAGCCTCAAGCCCTGCCCGGTATTCGGCGGCGGACAGCGCCCCGGCCGTGCAGCCGACGTAGTCACCACGCTCGGCGCGCTGCTCAGGGGACAGGTGGTCCTCCGCCACGACGTCGGAGACGCCGATCCGCCCACCGGGAACGAGCACCCGGAACATCTCGGCGAACACGGCGGCCTTGTCGACCGACAGGTTGATCACGCAGTTGGAGATGACCACGTCGACGGAGTTCGCGGGCAGCGGTACGGACTCGATGGCGCCCTTGAGGAACTCGACATTGGTGGCACCCGCCTTCTTCGAGTTGGCCAGCGCCAGGGCGAGCATCTCCTCGGTCATGTCGAGGCCGTACGCCTTCCCGCTCGGGCCCACCCGGCGCGCCGACAGCAGCACGTCGATGCCACCGCCCGAGCCCAGATCGAGTACGCGCTCACCCTCACGCAGCTCGGCCACGGCAAGGGGGTTGCCGCACCCAAGGGAGGCGGCAACCGCCTCGGCGGGCAGTGCGTCACGGTCTCCGGCCGCGTACAGGCCCGCTCCGAAACCCGCGTCGATCTCGACGCCGTCGGAGCCATCGGACCCGTCGGAGCTGCCACAGCCGTCGGAGCCGCAACAAGCGGTTCCGCCAGCGGCGACCCGCAACGCCGCCGCAGCGTAGTTGGCACGGACCTGCTCACGCAGGTCGCCGTCCTGTCCCGTCATGGCCCACCTCCATCGTTTCGATGTTTGCCAATACAAGACTTCTCCCTGAATCGACACTCGTCAACATAGAGATTCATCTAATCAAAGGCGGGAGCCGCAGGAGGCTTTCCGGCGCAAGCGGTTCGCTCGTTCGAAGGCGGGCGAACGTTTCCCCGCTTCCGGATATCGCACGGAGGTCATGATCAACACGGGTTCCGCGCAACGGCGGAATCCGCCGCCCGCTCAGGAGGTCACCGTGGTCCTCGTCATCGTCATCGCCGTACTGGCCCTGCTCGCGGGGCTCGCGGCCAACCGCTTCGTGCGGCCCCGGCTGATGAGCGACGACGACGCGGGCATGGCCGTCAAGGACCTCGTCGGCCCGCTGCTGACGCTGACGGTCCTCCTGCTGGCCTTCGTCCTGGTCACCGCCTCCGGCTCCTACAGCAAGGGCGAGGTCGCCTCGCGCGGCGAGGCCCGGGCCCTCGATCAGCTCACCGAGATCGCCGAGTACGCCCCGGCGGCAGAGCGGGAACGGGTCCAGGCGGACGCCATCTGCTACGCACGCGCCGTACGCACCCAGGAATGGCCCGCCATGGCCGACGGCAAGGGATCGGAGGCGCCCAGCACGTGGTCGACCGACCTGCGCCGCTCCTTCCGCGCCCTGGAGGGCAAGCCCGTCTTCGGCATGCTGATCGCCGCCGACAACAAGCGCTCCGACGAACGCGAGGAGCGCCTCACGCAGGCCACCGCCAGCGTTCCCGGCGTCATCCTCTGGTTCCTGCTCGCCACCCTCGCGATCACCGTCGTGGCTCTCGGCGTCTGTCTGCCCCGCAAGAACAACCGCGGCCAGATCATCGCGCTCACCGTGATCACGGCTCTCCTGACGTCGACGCTGTGCATCATCCGCGACGTCGACCGGCCCTTCGGCGGCATCATCGACGTGAAACCCAGCGCGATCACCGAGGTCGAACGGCAAGCCACCCGCGACTTCCTCACCCACCACCGGGCCGCCGACCTGCCCTGCGACGACAACGGCAACCGGCGCACCGCGTAGCCGTCGTGCCCACCGGCCATGAGGGCTACGAGGGCAACGAGGGCTGCGAGGGCTACGAGCGGGACATCGAGGGTCAGGTCGCGCGGCGCAGCCGGGGGTGGGGTTCGAGGTGGAGGTAGAGGCCCGCTGTCGCTCGGGCGGGGTCGGTGGGCAGGGGCAGCATCTGGCTGGTGCCGTGGCCGCCGAGACCGTGGGAGGGCCGTCCATGGAGGGGCTGGGTGAGCCTGCGGTGCACTGCTTCCACGGGGTCCTGTTGGGCGTCGTGGAGGTCATCGGCGCCGGTGACGACGTTCAGGAACGACTCGTGCAGGCGTAGGTCGCGCTGGTCGCGGTGGCTGAGCGTCTGGGCCGTCCGGAAGTAGGTGTCGCGCCCGTCATGGATGCGGTAGAAGGCGCTGACGAGGAGGAGTAGCCGTTCGTACGCGTGGCGGTAGGCGGTCTGGTAGAAGTCGCGGGCCCCGCGCTCGTCCACGTCACCCCGCAGGACGCCGGCGATCGAGGCCGCGCCGAGCAGCGCGCTGTACATGGCCAGGTGCACGCCCGTGGAGAGCAGGGGGTCGAGGAAGCAGGCGGCGTCGCCGGCGAGGAAGTACCCCGGTCCGCAGAAGCGGTCGGACACGTAGGAGTAGTCGCTTTCCACCCTCAAGTCCCCGGCCGGCCGGGCGCCTTCGAGCAGTCGCGCGAGCCGGGGGCACTCAGCGAGGGCCTCGCGGTACAGGACCTCGACCGAACCCGCCCGCTGACGCGCCCTGTTGAAGGAACCCTTGTCGGTGACGAGCCCCACGCTCAGGGTGCCGTCGTGCAGGGGGATGGCCCAGAACCAGCCGTTGTCACGCAGCGAGAAGACCCCGATCGCGCCGGCGGGGGCGCAGGGCAGGGGTGGTGCCCCGCGCCAGTAGCCCCACGCGGCGACGTTGCGGAACACGTCGTGGAATCTGCGGGTACGCAGCTCTCGGGCACCCAGCAGGCCGGCGCGGCCGGTGGCGTCGACGAGGAACCGGAAGGCTGTCGTGCCGTGGTGTCCGTCGTCGCTGGACCAGGCGACCGCGGCGGGCCGGTCGCCGTCCCACTCGATGCGGCGCACGCGGGTTCCTTCGCGTACGTCGGCGCCCTGGCTTCGCGCGTGCCGCAGAAGGATGTGGTCGAATTCGGAGCGTATGACCTGGAAGCTGTAAGCAGCCGGCCGGCCGGGCTCGTCGAAGCCCAGCGACCATTCCTCACGGCCCCAGCCGTAGAAGGCGCCGGTCTTGCGGACGAAGCCGTGCTCCTCGATCAGGTCTCTCGCCCCCATCACATCGAGCAGCGGGAGCAGGGACGGCAGGAGCGATTCGCCCACGTGGTAGCGCGGGAAGCGGTCCTTCTCCATGAGGGTGGCCCGGAAGCCCTGACGGGCCAGCAGGGCAGCGGCTGTCGAACCGGCGGGCCCACCGCCGATGACGAGGACGTCTGTTGCTTCCGGCGCTTCCGGCCCTTTCGGCTCTTCCGGCACAAGGAATCCTCTCGACCCGGTCGACTGGATACATGTGGTGCGGCGGCTGCTCACATACCGGCCCGGTCACCATAGGTGACAGACTGCTCACCATGAAGAGCGAAACTGGACTCCCCCCGACGAGCAGGCTCCGGCGGCCGCGCGGCGCGGGCAGGGACACCGAGCGGCCGACGGGCTGATGCCCGTCACGGTGGGTGTTGAAGAGGAGTACTTACTCGTCGACCCGGTCTCCCGGCAGTTGAGCACGCAGGCCGACAAGGTCGTCGCGCAGGCGGCCACCGAACTGGGCGACCGCGTCACCACCGAGATCACCCGCTACCAGGTCGAGGTTCGCACCGATCCGCACACCAGCCTGGCGGAGCTGGGAGACCAACTCCGGGCGGCACGCCACACGGTGGCACGCGCCGCGGCCGGGCTCGGCCTTCGCATCATCTCCAGCGGTACGCCCGTCCTCGGCCAGCGCACCCCTCCGCCCCTGACACCCGGCCCCCGCTACGCCCGCAGCGCCGCCATGTTCCGCGCCCTGGACAACGAACAGAGCGCCTGCGCCTGCCACGTCCACATCGGCGTCCCCGATCTGAGCACGGCCCTGCACCTCAGCAACCACCTGCGCCCCTGGCTTCCCGCCCTCATCGCCCTGAGCGCCAACTCGCCCTTCTGGCAGGCGCAGGACACCGGATACGCCAGCTGGCGGACCATGACCTGGTGGCGCTGGCCCGTGGCGGGGCCGCCTCCCTACTTCGAGTCCCGCACCCACTTCGAGGACCTGCTCGACAGCCTCCTCACGACCGACACGCTCATGGACCGCGGCGGCCTCTACTGGGACATCCGCCCCTCTCACCACGTGCCCACCCTGGAGATCCGGGTCGCCGACGCCGCCCCCACCGTCGACGACACCCTGCTGCTCGCCGGAGTGGTCAAGGGCCTGGCCACCCTCGCGCTGCGGGCCATCGACGATGCTCTGCCCGCCCCGCGCCCCCAGCCGGAGATGCTCCGCGCCGCATGCTGGCGCGCGGCCCGCGACGGCCTGGCGGGCCAGGGCATCAACCTGCGCACCGGCCGGCTCGAACCCGCCACGGCGCACCTGGACCGTCTCTTCGCCGCCGTGCGCCCCACCCTGGAGACAGAGAGCGGCCTCCCCCTCTTGCGGGCCGCGCGAGCACGCGTCAGGGACGAGGGGAACGGCGCCGACCGTCAAAGAGCCGCCCACCAGCGCAGGCAGGACCTCAACGACGTCATCGACTACCTGGTCCACACGGCCACCGCGGGGTGATCATGAGTGTGACGCGATGCGCGCAGACACTCCCGGGCAAAATGCCCTGAAAGGACCTGGCATGAGCGAGGCCCCGCCCTACATCGACGCCGAGGCGATCGCCCGGCTCGTCCCCATGTCCACGGCCGTCGAGGCGGTGGAAGCCGTCCTCAAGACGGGCCTCGACCCGGAGGCGGAGTCTCCTCGGGGGGTCCTGGAGGTGCCGGGCGGCCAGCTCCTGCTGATGCCGTCCGCCACGGCGTCGTACACAGGGGTGAAGATCGCCACGGTCACCCCGGAGAACGCGGCCCGCGACCTGCCCCGTGTCCAGGGCATGTACCTCCTCCTGGACGGAACGACCCACACGCCCCTGGCCCTCCTGGACGGCATCGCGCTGACGTCCCTGCGGACCCCGGCGGTGTCCGGCGCCGCGATCAAGCACCTCGCGGTCCCGGAGACGCGACGCCTCCTGGTCTTCGGCACCGGCCCCCAGGCCTGGGGGCACGTGGAGGCGGTCCGCGCGGTACGCCCGACGCTGGCTCACGTGGACGTGGTGGCGCGCAGCCCCGAGCGGGTGGCGGCCTTCGTCGACCGATGCCGCGCCGCGGGCCTGTCGGCGGCGCCCGCGACTCCGGCGGACGTCGCGACCGCCGACGTGGTCTGCTGCTGCACGACGGCCCGCGAACCGCTCTTCGACAGCGCGCTGCTCCCGTCCCACGCGACGGTCGCAGCCGTGGGCTCACACGAACCGGACGCGCGCGAGGTGGACGAGGAGCTGCTGCGGCGCGGCCTCGTGGTGGCCGAGTCGCACGAGGTGGCACGGCGGGAGTGCGGGGACATCGTCCTCGCGGTGTCCGCGGGCGCCTTCGAGATGGGGCGGCTGCGGACGCTGGGTGAGCTGGTGCGGGGCGATGTGGCGATGCCCGCGGGGCGGCCTCGGCTGTTCAAGTCGGCGGGGATGGCCTGGGAGGATCTGGGCGTGGGGGCGGCCGCGTACGAGCGGTGGGCGAGCCTCGGCTGACCCCGGAACTCCCTGTCCTCACAAGCTCCCTGTCCTCACACCACCCGCACCGCGTGCCGCACCACCGCGTCGAAGAAGTACCCCTGCGTGTTGTGCACCGTCGCCTCCGGCTGGGTGCGCCCTGTGGTGTCCCTGGCGCGGGCAAGGAGTGCCGTCGGGCCCGGGGTCCTGGGGTGCCATGGAGTGGTCCAGCGGGTCCACGTGGCGCGGTGAGGGGTGTCCTTGAGGCGGGCCTCGTGCCAGGTCCTGCCCGCGTCCGTGCTGACGTCCACGCGAGCGATCGCCCCCGTCGCCGACCACGAGCGGCCGGTGAGGTGGTGGGTCGTGGCCGCCGGGAGGCTTGCGTTCCAAGGGAGTTCGAAGGCGGACTTCAGGGTTTGGCGGGTCAGCGGGGCGCTGCCCTGCGGGGGGTACGCCTCGCCGAACAGGCGGTAGAACTGCGTGTTCCAGGGGGAGAAGAGAGGCCTGGACGAGACCTCGATGTCGCCGAGCCATTTGATCGAAGCGATGCCCACCCACGCCGGGACGAGGACCCGCACCGGGTAGCCGTGGTCCGCGGGGAGCGGGGCGCCGTTCATCTCGTACGCGAGGATCACGTCGTCCATCGCCTTGGAGAGCGGCAGCGGGCGGCGGACCCTGCCCAGGTTCGTGCCGTCGTCCGTGACGTACTCCGCGTCCAGGCCGCTGGGCATCACGTCCACCGCATCGCGCGACACGCCTGCCTGGCGCAGGACTTCGGAGAGGCGTACGCCGCGCCAGCGGGCGTTGCCGATCGCTCCCAGGGTCCAGGCCGTGCCGGAGGCCGGCTGGCCCTGCTGGGTCGTGAAGAAACTTCTGCCGTTGCCCGCGCACTCGACGAAGGCGGTGCGTGACGTCGACGGGAGGCGTCTGAGGTCCGCGAGCGTGAACTCCCTCTCCCCTCCGGTCAGTCCGTCGCCCCAGATCCGCAGCGTCCACGTCTTCGCGTCCAGGCGTGGCGTCGCCGTGTGGTTGCGTACGAAGAAGTGGGATGTGGGGGTGTGGAAGCCTGTTTCCGCCAGCGCCTCGAACTTCGTCTCCGCGTTCGTGCCGCGGATCGTGAAGCGGTCCGCGGGGAGCGGTTTCACGATCCCGGGGGGCGCTGTGCCGGTTGCCGCCCGCGCCCGGGGTGCTCCCAGCGTCACCGGCAGCGTCGCCACCGCCCCCGCCGCGGCCAGCAGCCGCAGCATGTCCCTACGGGCCACCCCGTCCGCCCGCGCCTCCCCTGCGAGCCACTGGGCACGCCGACGGGCGTCGTACGCCTCTTCAGAGATCATGGGCGCCATCGTACGAGCCGCCCGTGGATCAACTCACGGATGAAACACGCCAGTTACGGGGTTGTCGTAGACACTACATAGACCATCGGGTGTTCCGAGTTGGCGCGGTTCACGACCACGTCGAGGGTCGGCGCCGGGTCCTTCTTCACATGGGTCAGTCCCAGCCAGGGGCCCGGGTCCGTGAACTCCCAGCCGACCACCTTGCGGTCGCGCTTGCTGATCGTGATGTCGTTCTTCTTCAGTTCTTCGGTGCTCGTGCCGATCCGCTTGAGGAACTTGTCCAGGCCCTCGTTGCTCGTCAGGAACTGGGCGTACAGGCGGCTGGTGCGCCAGTTGTTCGTCTCGTAGTAGGCGACTTCCCTGGAGTACGGGGGAATCGGCACGTCGTAGAGACGGCGCTGCACTCTCGACGGCCAGCCCGCGGTGAGGCCCGTCGCGGAGTACTTGGCCTCCTTGTCGCGGCCGCTGTTGCGGCTCTGGTTCGCGGAGATCACCAGATAGCCGGCAGGCACGCCGATCAGGAGCACGATGATCGTGGCCGTCAGCCAGCGGCGGCGGATCATGTGGCGGCGGTCCTCGCGGGGGCGGCCGCCCTCGTCGGCGGGATCCGGGGAGTCCGGAGAGTCCGGGGACGAGGGCTGGCGGGGGACGGTCATCTGTTTACTGGGTTCCCTGAGAGGTGCGGTCGTTGGTGCGGCGCGCTTCCACGTACCGCTCGTAGCGTTCGTGGCGCTCCACCCTGCGGCGGTTCGCCCTCCGGAAGCGCCGGGCCACCAGGCGTGCCAGGTCGGCGGCGCCCACCATGCCCGCCTCGGGGCCCAGCTGGGCGCGGGCGATACGGGCCTCGGGGCGGTAGCCGCGCCCCGTCAGCTGGCGGCGGAAAGCGTCGCGGGCCGGGCCGATCAGGAGGTCGTCGGCGGCCGATACGCCGCCGCCGATCACGAAGCAGGACGGGTCGAGGGCCGCCGCGAGGTTCGCGATGCCGACGCCGAGCCACTGGCCGATGTCCTGGAGGAGCTCGACGCACATCGCGTCGCCGTCGCGGGCCAGCTCCGTGATCAGGGGGCCCGTGATGTCGGGGATGTTGCCCTTGACCCGCTCGATGATCCCGTACGCGACAGGGGAGTCGGCAGCGGCGAGCTCGCGGGCCTCCCTGACCAGCGCGTTGCCGGAGCTGTACTGCTCCCAGCAGCCGCGGTTGCCGCACGGGCAGCGGTGGCCGCCGGGCACGACCTGCATGTGCCCGAACTCGCCGGCGACCCCGAACTTGCCGCGCTTGACCTGGCCGTCCTCCAGGATCGCGCCGCCGATGCCGGTACCGAGCGTGATCATGACCAGGTGGTCCTCGCCGCGGGCCGCGCCGAAGCGCCACTCCGCCCACGCGGCCGTGTTCGCGTCGTTGTCGACGAGCACGGGGACCGCGAGGCGGCCGGAGATGCGGTCGCGGAGGGGTTCGTTGCGCCAGGACAGGTGCGGGGCGAACAGGACGCGGTTACGGTCCGCGTCGACCCAGCCCGCGGCGCCGATGCCCACCGCGTGCACGTCGTGCCGGTCGGAGAGGTCGAGGACCAGCTCGACGATGGTGTCCTCGACGACCTTGGGGCTCTTGGACTTGTCCGGGGTCTCCGTGCGGAGCGTCTCCAGGATGTTGCCGTCGGCGTCGACGACGCCCGCCATCACCTTCGTGCCGCCGATGTCGATGCCGACGGTGGGCACACGGGGCGCCGTCAGATGTGATCGGCGCTCCCGCGTGCCCACGGTACGCAGGACGGTGGCTCGGGCGGAGCCGCGGTGCGCGAGGTCGCGGTAGGTGCTCATTGCGGCGATTCTGCCTCACACTCGCGGGGGCGCGCACAACGGACCCCGGGGTGCGGAGCGCCCCGAAGGGGCGCGGGGAACTGCGCGCTCAGCCCGAGAAGAGCCGCAGTCGCGTCTGCCGGGCGGCCCAGCAGACGCGACTGCGGCTTTTCCGTGGTTGCTCGCGCAGTTCCCCGCGCCCCTGGCGGGGCGTTGCTCAGCGCTTCTCCAGTTCGTGACGGAGGTCGTCCAGTTCGGAGCCGCCTGCCATCTGGCGGGTGAGTTCATCGAGGGTGACCTCGTCACGCGCATAGCTGCCGAACATCGTGCCGCGCTTCAGGAGGACGAAGCGGTTGCCGACCAGGTACGCGTGGTGCGGGTTGTGGGTGATCAAGACCACTCCGAGGCCCGCGTCCCGCGCGGCCGCGACGTACTTCAGGACGACGCCCGACTGCTTGACGCCGAGCGCGGCGGTGGGCTCATCCAGGACGAGGACCTTCGCGCCGAAGTACACCGCGCGCGCGATCGCCACGCACTGGCGCTCGCCGCCCGACAGGGTGCCGATGGGCTGGTCGACGTCGCGCAGGTCGATGCCCATGCGGAGCAGCTCCGTGCGGGTCGTCTCGCGCATGAGGTCGACGTCGAGGCGCTTGAAGGGGCCCACGCCCTTCGTCGGCTCGGAGCCGAGGAAGAAGTTCCGCCAGACCGGCATCAGCGGAACCACGGCGAGGTCCTGGTAGACCGTGGCGATACCGCGGTCCAGGGCCTCGCGCGGCGAGCCGAGCTTCGCGTCCTCGCCCTCGATGCGGAAGTCTCCCGCGTCGTGCCGGTGCAGGCCCGCGATGATCTTGATGAGGGTCGACTTGCCCGCGCCGTTGTCGCCGAGGACGCAGGAGATCTCGCCCGCGTGGACCTCCAGGGAGACACCTTCGAGGGCGCGGATGTTGCCGTAGTACTTACTGACGTCGTCGAGTTCGACGAGCGGGGCGCGGCCCGGCTCCGGCACCGCGTCGGTGACTTCGGTCGTGTCGGTGGTCACTTCGTCGCCTCCGCGCGCTTGCGGACCCAGTGGTTGAGCAGGGTCGCCAGGAGCAGCATCACCCCGAGGAAGAACTTGAACCAGTCCGGGTTCCACTCGGCGAAGACGATGCCCTTGCTGACCATGCCGAAGATGAGGGCACCCACGGCCGCGCCGACCGCGGAACCGTATCCGCCGGTGATCAGACAGCCGCCGATGACGGCCGCGATGATGTAGATCAGTTCGTTGCCGACGCCCTCGCCCGACTGGACGACGTCGTACGAGAAGAGCAGGTGCTGGCCCGAGATCCAGGCGCCGAAGGCGACGCCCATGTAGAGGCCGATCTTGGTCGCGGCGACCGGGACGCCGACCGCGCGGGCCGCGTCCTCGCCGCCGCCGACCGCGAAGATCCAGTTGCCGACGCGGGTGCGGAGCAGGATCCAGGTGGCGACCGCGATCAGGCCGAGCCACCAGAGGATCGTGATCTTGAAGTCGACTCCGCCGATGGTGATCGTCGAGGCGAAGACGTCCTTGGCGGAGGTGAAGCCCTCCATGTCGGCGATCGACTTCGTGGAGACCGTGCCGCTGATCAGCTTGGTGAAGCCGAGGTTCATGCCGGTCAGCATCAGGAACGTACCGAGCGTGATGATGAAGCTCGGCGGGTCGGTGCGCGTCAGCATCACGCCGTTGAAGACGCCGATGGCGAGGGTGACGAGGAGCGAGACGAGCACGCCGACCCAGACGTTCGCCGTCATCTGGTAGCTGAACATCGACGAGATCAGCGCGGAGGTCGTCACCATGACGCCCGCCGACAGGTCGAACTCGCCGCCGATCATCAGGAGCGCCACCGGCACCGCCATGATGCCGAGGGTCGACGCGGCGTAGAGGACCGTCGCGAGGCTTGTGGCCTGCAAGAAGCTGTCCGCGGTGACCGTGAAGAAGACGAAGACGGCGATGGCGCCGACGACGGAGCCGAGCTCGGGGCGGCCCATCAGCTTCTTCAGCGGCGAGGCCTTCAGGAGGCGCTCGTCCGTCTTGGTGTCCGGCGACGGCGCCGGTGCTGGTGCGGTCGCTGTCATCGCGTCCCTCGCTTCGCGTATTCCTCCAGCTTGGCGGCCTGGTCCTTGGTGACGATCTGCGGTCCTGTGAGGACCGGCTTCCCGCCGCCGAGCACGTCGTCGTTGTACTTGTAGAGCCAGAGCAGGTCCACGGCCTCGTACCCCTGGAGGTAGGGCTGCTGGTCGACGGCGAAGCCGAGCGTGCCGTCCTTCAGGCCCGCCGCGACCTTCTCGTTCAGGTCGAAGGTGGCGACCTCGGCCTTGCTGCCCGCGCTGTCCGCGGCCTTCACCGCGGTGTCCGCGAAGGGCGCGCCGAGCGTGACGACCGAGTCGATGGACTTGTCGGACTGGAGCCTGGCCTCGATGGAGGACTGCACGTCGGGCATGTTCGTGCCGGTCACGTACAGGTTCTGCATCTTGCCGTCGAAGGTCTTCTTGGCGCCCTCGCAGCGCTGCTCGTGGCCGACGTTGCCCTGCTCGTGCAGGATGCAGAGCGCCTTCTTCTTGCCGCGCTTGTTGAGCTCCTCGCCGACGGCCTCGCCCGCGATCGTCTCGTCCTGGCCGATGTGGGTGAGCGCGCCGAACTCCTTGGACTCCGCGGAGCCGGAGTTCACGGTGATCACCGGGATGCCGGCCTTCTTGGCGCGGGCCAGGGCGCCCTTCATCGCGGCGGGCTTGGCGAGGGTGACGATGATGCCGTCGACCTTCTTGTCGATGTACGAGTCCACGAGCTGGGCCTGCTGCTGGGCCTCGGCGTTGTGGGCGTACAGGAACTTGATGTTGTCCTTGACGGCGGCCTGCTTGGCGCCGCTCTGGACGATGTCCCAGAACGTGTCGCCGTCACCCGAGTGGGTCACCATGCCGAACGTCCAGTTCGGCGTGTTCACCGCGGCCTCGCCCTGTGCCGTTGCCGCCTTGCGTGCGTCCTCGGCGCGCTTGCCGCCGGTGCTGCTGCACCCCGCGAGGGATACCCCGAGCACCGCGACCAGCACGGCGCCCACCGCACGTACCCCTGTCTGAACCCTTGCCACGACGCCGTGCCCTTCTAGCTCTAGCTCTGCTGCTCGGTGAGGCCGGTCCGGATCCCCGGCCCCAGCCGCCCAAGTATCGACCACGCGGATCACGCATGCGTTCATCGGGTACCGCGGGCGGTGTACTTCTCCAGCTTCGGCACGTCCTTCTCGGTGACGATGGCGGGGCCGGTGAGGACGGGCTTGCCGCCGCCGAGGACGTTCGCGTTGGTCTTGTAGAGCCACAGCTCGTCGATGGCGAGATAGCCCTGGAGGTAGGGCTGCTGGTCGACGGCGAAGCCGACCTCCTTGGCCTTGAGGCGCTTGACGACCTCGGCGTTCAGGTCGAAGGTGGCGACCTCGGCCTTGCTGCCGGAGTCCTCCTTGGCCTTCACCGACAGGGCGGCGATGGGCGCGCCGAGCGTGACGACGGCGTCGATGTCCTTGGCGGCCTGGAGCTTCGCACTGATGGATGACTGGGCGTTCGGCGCGTTGGTGCCCTCGACGTTGAGGTTCTCGACCGAGCCCTTGAGGGTCTTCTTGACGCCCTCGCAGCGCTGCTCCAGGGAGACGTTGCCCTGTTCGTGGATGACGCAGAGCACCTTCTTCTTGCCGCGCTTGCTGAGCTCGTCGCCGACGGCCTCGCCCGCCACGGACTCGTCCTGACCGATGTGGCTCAGCGCGCCGAAGCCGGCGGAGAACTCGCCGCCGGAGTTGATCGTGACGACCGGTATCCCGGCGGCTTCCGCCTTGCCGAGGACCGTCTTCATCGCCTCGGGCTTGGCCAGCGTCACGACGATGCCGTCGACCTTCTTGTCGATCGCCGACTGGACGAGCTCGGCCTGGCCCTTGGCCTCTTTGTCGTTGGAGTAGAGGAACTCGACGTTGTCCTTGCGGGCCGCCTGCTTGGCGCCGGTCTGGACGATGTCCCAGAAGGTGTCGCCCTCGCCGGAGTGCGTGACCATCGCGATCTTGAGGCGGGGCGTGTTCACGCCCTTGCCGCCTCCCCCGCCGTCGCCCGACTTGTCCTCGTCGTCCTTGCCGCCGGAGCCGCTGCACCCGGCCGCGAGCGCGATCACCGCTGTGAGAGCTGCTGCCGTGCGGGCTTTGCGCATGCGGCTACGCCTGGGGGTACGCATGGGGGGACCACCTCTTCTCCCGGCCGCCCGAATGCGGCTGGGGGAGTTCTAGCGGCGGGCGCGCGGCAGCGTCAATGGCTTTGTCAGAACATTCTGACGAATGTGAGCGACTTGGGACCTACGGCCGTACGAGGAGCTGGAACTCGAAGGAGTAGCGCGAGGCGCGGTAGATGTGGGAGCCGAACTCGACCGCGCGGCCCGTGTCGTCGAACGTCGTGCGCTGCATCGTGAGCAGCGGGGCCCCCGCGGGTTCGCCGAGCCGCTCGCCCTCGTCGGCGGTGGCGGCGCGGGCTCCCACGGACTGGCGCGCGCTGTGCAGGGTGATGCTCGCACCGCGCATCAGGCGGTAGAGGCCGGTGGCCTCCAGACGTGCGGTGTCGAGGGCGAGAAGACCGGACGGAATGTGGTTGCGGAGGTAGGCCATGGGCTCGCCGTGGGCCAGGCGGAGCCGCTCGACGAGGTGGACCTCGTCGCCCTCCGCGATGGCGAGCGCGGCCGCGACCTCGGCGGACGCGGGTTCGATGGTGTTGCGCAGGACGCGGGTCTCGGGGCGCTGGCCCGCGGCCTCCAAGTCGTCGTAGAGGCTGCTGAGTTCGAGCGGGCGCTTGACCTGGCTGTGCACGACCTGGGTGCCGACGCCTCTGCGGCGCACGAGCAGCCCCTTGTCGACGAGCGACTGGATGGCCTGGCGGACGGTCGGCCGGGACAGGCCGAGGCGGCCCGCGAGCTCGATCTCGTTGCCGAGCAGGGTGCCCGGTGTCAGGGCGCCGCGCTCGATCGCCGCCTCCAGCTGCTGGGACAGCTGGAAGTACAGCGGGACCGGGCTGCTGCGGTCGACGCCGAGCTGGAGCGAGACGGTCGGGTCCACGGCTGGTTTGGCGGCTGATTTGGGCACGTGGCGAGCGTAGTCGCAGGGAATGATGACGGGAAGTTCTGAAGTTCTGTTGTCCGGACAAAGGATTGACAGGATCGCGGGGTGTGGCGAGGGTGGGTCCATGCGCATCGGACTGATCGGAACGGGTCGTATCGGCACATTTCACTCCGCGGCTCTGCAGCGGCATCCGGAGGTGGACGCGCTGGTCGTCGCCGATGCCGACGCCGGGCGCGCGGCGGGGCTCGCGGCGCGGATCGGCACGGCCTCGGCGGCCTCGGTGGACGACGTCTTCACGGGGAGCGGCCGGACAGGCGCCGTGGACGCGGTGGTGATCACCGCGGCGACCTCCGCGCACGCCGAGCTGATCGGCAAGGCGGCGCGCGCGGGCCTGCCGGTCTTCTGCGAGAAGCCCATCGCCCTCGATCTGCCCGGTACGCTCGCCGCGCTCCGGGAGGTCGAGGCCGCGGGCACGGTGCTCCAACTGGGCTTCCAGCGGCGGTTCGACGCGGGGTACGTGGCCGCGCGCGAGGCCGTGCGGTCGGGGCGGCTCGGGCGGCTGCACACGGTCCGGGCGATGACCTCCGATCCGGCGCCGCCGCCGGCCGCGTATCTCCCGCTCTCCGGCGGTCTCTACCGCGACTGTCTGGTCCATGACTTCGACATGCTGCGGTGGGTGACGGGCCGTGAGGTGACGGAGGTGTACGCGACCGGGTCGGACGCCGGGCCTTCGATGTTCCGCGACGCGGGCGACGTCGACACGGCCGCGGCGGTCCTCACTCTCGACGACGGCACGCTGGCCACGGCGACGGCCACGCGGTGCAACGGCGCGGGCTACGACGTACGGATGGAACTGGCCGGCGATGAGGATCAGATCGCGGTCGGCTTCGACGACCGCACCCCCCTGTCGTCCGTGGAGCCGTCGGGCCCGCCGCCGCCCGACAAGCCGTGGCCCGGCTTCCTCGAACGCTTCACTCCCGCGTACGAGGCGGAGCTCGCCGCGTTCGTGGATGTCGTACGGGGAGAGCGGACGAACCCCTGCGACGGCCGGGAGGCACTGGAGGCGCTGCGGATCGCGGAGGCGTGTGAACTGTCACGCAGGGAAGGGCGGTTGGTGCGGATGGCGGAGATCGAGGGAGGCTGACGGCCCGGCCGGGGGCTGCCGCGGCGGCTACTCCACCTCGTCAAGGAGTCCCGCGTCATGCGCCAACAGTGCGATCTGTACTCGGTTGTTGAGGTCCAGCTTCGTCAGGACGCGGGAGACGTGGGCCTTGACCGTGGCCACGCTCAGGAAGAGTTCCGCCGCGATGTCCGCGTTCGACGCGCCCCGGCCCACCGCGACCGCCACCTCCCTCTCCCGCTCGCCAAGGAGCGCGAGCCGCTCCAACGCCCGCTCGCGGCGCCCCTGTTGGGGGCCCACCCCCGTCACCTGCGTGATCAGCTGCTGCGTCACCGTGGGCGAGAGCACCGGCTCTCCCGCCGCGACCGCCCGTACCGCCGCGACGATCTCCGCGGGCGGGGTGTCCTTGAGTACGAACCCGGCCGCCCCCGCCCGCAGGGCCCGCAGCACCTGATCGTCGGCGTGGAAGGTGGTGAGGACGATGACCTCGGGGGCGTCGGGGCGCTTGCGGAGGGCCTCCGTCGCCGCGAGGCCGTCCATCGTGGGCATGCGGATGTCCATCAGAACGACGTCGGGGCGGAGCTCGCCGACCAGCGGGGCCACGTGGGAGCCGTCAGCCGCCTCGCCGACGATCTCGATGTCGTCCGCGCCGCCCATCATGAAGGACAGACCGGCACGGACCAGCGGGTCGTCGTCGACGAGAAGCACGCGGATCGGGTTCATGGCCCCACAGTAACGAGATCAGCGGCGTACGCCGTCCCGGCACTCAGCCCCTCCCCGCGCTCAGCCCGCCGCGCCGCACCGCTTCTCGCGCGCCACGGGCGGCGCCGCGTCCAGGACCCAGCGGTCGTCGCTGCGGACGGCGGACCACGCGGTGCACACCGTGCCGTTGCCCCCGGCGTCCGCCGTGACGGTGACCACCGGCTCCGCGTCGCCCTTGGACACGGTGGCGCGGATCCGTCGCGGATCCGCCTCTCCGAGACGGGCCACGTAGTTCTTGGCGTAGTCGTCGCCCGCGCTGTCGGCGTCGAAGAGCCGGCCGAACTCCCCGTCGTCCCCGTCGGTCAGGGCCTGTTGCACGGCGGAACTCAGCCCGTCCAACGTGGCCTCCCCGTCCGGCTCTTCCGTCGCGATCGAGACGATGACCGTGGTCATCCAGACAGCGAGCAGGGCCGCGCCGATCAACAGGACCAGGGATGCCGGCCGCTTCAGCCAGGGCTGCCGCTTCACGGTCATGTACGTCCCATTTCCACACTCGAGCAGGGCATTCGCTCCGCGACCGTACCATCGGCGGTTTCACGCATCAGAGCGGTACGGAGAGGGGGGCGACTGGCTCAACTACCGGGCCACGGCAGCCAGGCGTCGACGCGGAAGCCGCCGTCCCCCGTGGTCCCGTGCTCGATGCGGCCGCCCGCGAGCATGGCCCGCTCCGTGAGGCCGATCAGTCCCTGGCCGGAGCCGGGGACCTTCGGCACGTCGCCGGGCGGCGGCGGGTTGCGTACCGACAGGGTGAGGCCTTCGCCGGGGGCGCCCGACACCAGGACCGTGACCTCGGCGCCCGGGGCGTGCTTGCGGGCGTTGGTCAGGCCCTCCTGGGCGATGCGGTAGGCGGTGCGGCCGACGGCGGCGGGCACGGCGGCCGGGTCGGTGACGCGGTGGTCGAGTGCGACCTTCATGCCCGCGTCGCGTGACTCGGCGACCAGGGTCTCCAGGGCGGCGAGGGTGGGCTGCGGCCGTCCTGACGCCTCGCTGTCCCCGCCGCCGCGCAGGACGCCGATCACCTCGCGCAGGTCCTGCAGCGCTTCGTGGGCGCTCTCCCGGATCACACCCGCGGCGCGGACGATCTCCTGGCGGGGCGCGTCCGGGCGGAACTCCAGGGCGCCCGCGTGCACGCTGAGCAGGGTGAGGCGGTGGGCGAGCACGTCGTGCATCTCGCGGGCGATGGACTCGCGGGCCAGGCACTGGGCCTGTTCGGCGCGGAGCGTGGCCTCGTTCTCGGCGCGGATCGCGCGGTCGCGCAGGCTCAGCAGGAGCTGGCGGCGCGAGCGGACGAACATGCCCCAGCCGATGACGGAGGCGTTGATCAGCACGCCGAAGAGGACGCCGAGCAGAAAGGGCATGTCGGGGTCGGGCCGCATCCCGTAGGCGAACGGCACCACGCAGATCGAGATCCCGCCGATCCAGCCGACGTACCGGAAGGGCCGGCGCACCGCGAGGGTGAACAGCGCCACGGCGACCGCGCCGCCCGCGGTGTCCGAGACCACGCTGACCAGCACCATGGCAATGGCGAGGCCGACCGGCCAGCGCCTGCGCAGCCAGACGGCGGCGCAGGCGAGCGCGCCGATCAGCTGGTCGGCCTCGGCGAGACCGGGCGAGACGTTCGGGTTCTTGCCGATCGCGTCCGCGCCCACCATGCCGATGACGACGGCCACGAAGAAGCAGGCGAAGTCGACCAGCCAGTCGCGCGCGGTCCGCCGGGGCCCGCGCCCGCTCTTGCGCGGCGCGCGGTCCGGGTCGAACTCGGCGGCGACGGCCGCGGGCAGCGCCCATGGACGCCTTGCCCAGGGGGCCGAGGGCGCCGAGGGAACAGGCGGGGGCTCATTGCCACTCATGGTCGACAAATCTACGCACTGCCGGGGCGTCGGGCGCCGACCGGACGTGATCGTCTACCAAAGTCGCGCAGGCGGAGACTTTCGGAGGGGGCCAGGAGGAAGAAGCCTCACCCCGTGGCCGATGTGCGTGGGGGGTCCATGGGGCGAGGCTCTTCGGCATGAAGCGGGTACTTGAGGTCTTCGGCGTCCTTCTCCTGATCCAGGGCGTGGCCGCCCTGGTGCATGGGCTGACCGGCCGGCTGCGCGGCTGGGGCATCGTGCGGCGGATCGGGTTCCTCGACGGCTACGAGATCTACGCGGGCGTCACGCTGATCGTCCTCGCGCTCGCGCTGTTCGCCGTCGCGGAGAGCAGGAAGGCCCGTTAGTACCGTGCCGTCACATCAGTACCGTGCGCGGCGGTCCCAGCAGGCTCTCAGCAGGCGTAGTCGACCAGGTCGAAGGACTCGTAGTGGTCGGAGGTGTAGTAGTCCTCCTTGTTCTCCTCACCGGTCACGATGCGGCGGGCGCCGCGGTCCGGTGAGCCCGGCGTCTTCACGGTGTACTCGTGGTAGTAGCCGGAGCCCTGGGAGGGCAGGATGCCTTCCCGGTTCTGGAAGACGGTGCCGTCCTGCGGATACGGGTAGGGGCCGCCCGCCTCGATCAGGTCCAGGGTGTCGTGCGCCTGGGCGGGCAGCGCGGAGTAGCAGATGTCGCCGACGGCGGTGACGGAGTACGCCGTCGACACGGGGGCGTGGTGGTCAGGGGCCGCGCTCGCGGAGACGGCGACGGGGCCGCCGATGAGCAGGGCGGCGGCGAGGGCGGTGACGCTCACGATTCGTGGGGGGATTCGCATGCGACCAGTGTGACGCGCGTAGAGGTTGTCGTGTCAACGTCAAGTGCAGTGAATTTTCCGGGAGTTAACCAAGCGCCGCCGGTTCTTCCTCAGCCCTTCTTCGCGGCGGCGATGCGGTGTTCCGCCATGTACTCACGCATCCGCAGGCTGGTGGACCCACCGGTGTAGAGCACCGCGCCGCCCACCGAGAGCGGCACCGAGAGCCCCAGCCAGCCCAGCATCTCGGGCCACCGGCGCTGGGAGCGGCAGTCCTCCCACGTGGACTCCTGCCACGTCGGGGCGTCCCCCTCGTAGAAGAGCACCGACTGGCACTCGCGGCTGCGGGAGGAGTCGTCGTCCCCGTCGCTGAACGGCGCCATCAACTGCCACGCGAGCACGGCCCAGATGACACCCGCGGCGAGGAACAGCACCCCGCCCCAGATACGGCGCTTCTGCGCGCCCGCGGCGAATTCCTGCTCGAAGTACTCGTTCATGGGCTCCCCCTGCTTGATCGACCACGGAAGGTATCACCGCACCCGACGCCCCCAACTGGTCCCCACCAGAACCAGCACACCTCCCACCAGACCCACCACACCCAGCCGCTCCCCGCCCACCGCGATCCCCACCGCGGCCGCCCACAACGGCTCCGTACCGAGCAGCAGGCTCACCCGCGAAGGAGACGTCCTGCGCACCGCCCACATCTGCACGAAGAAGGCGAAGAGCGTGCAGAACACGGAGAGGAAGAGCAGCCCGGCCCATTCGCGCGCACCGAAGTCCGCGGCGACGGACCAGGGCGACGCTCCCGTGCCCGCGGCGGCGAGCACCGCGAACACGCCCACCGCGGAACCCAGTTGGACGGTGGTGAGCGCCAGGGAGTCCGCCTCCGCGGCGTCCCGGACGGCCTTGATCCGGGACATCGCGAGGACGTGCACCGTACGCGCGAGCGCCGCGAGGAGGATCAGGCCGTCACCCGCCGACGGCCGCGTGAACCCGCCGCCCTGGGTCAGCAGGACCACGCCGAGCACGGAGAGTCCGGCTGCCGCCAGGAAGGCACGGGGCGGCCTCTTCCGCGTCATCGCGGCCTCGGCGAGCGGGGTGAAGATCATGGTGAGGCTGATGATGAGGCCCGCGTTGGTCGCCGAGGTGTGCACGACTCCGTACGTCTCCAGGAGGAAGATCCCGCTCAGGACGAGACCGAGCGCTCCCGCCCCGCGCCACTGCGGCGCCGTCAGCGCGCGCAGGCCGCGCCATCCGGCCACCACGAGCGCGGGCAGCACGACGGCGAACCGCAGCACGAGGACGGCGACGACCGTGTGCGTCGTCGTGATGCCCTTCGCGGCGAGATAACTGGCGCCCCAGACCACGGCCACGAGCAGGACGGGCAGATCGGTGAGCCAGGCGCGGCGCGCGGCGGGCGCGGCGGGAACAGCGAGCGTCGACACAGGGCACGGTCTCCAACGGATGCGGCGGTGTGGAGACTTCGGCGGCTCTCACGCGGGTCGGTCACCGTAGCCCCTCCGCCGGGAAATCGGTGTCCATTTCCCGCCAGCCACGGCGCACGCCGCCCGCTTTCATTGAACCCGCAAGCACTTCCCACGCATTACGCGTCTATCTGTATCTGTCTACGCAAATGAGGCTCTGACATGTCTTCTCTGACCGGCAAGACCGCCCTCGTCACCGGCGGCAGCCGCGGCATCGGCGCGGCGATCGCGCTGCGGCTCGCGCAGGAGGGTGCCGACGTGGCGATCACGTACGTCAACGGAGAGGCCGCCGCTCATGAGGTCGTCGCCAAGATCGAGTCGACGGGACGGCGCGGGTTCGCCATCAAGGCCGACGCGGCCGACCCCGGTGACGCCGCGGGCCCGGTGGAGCGCGCGGCCGACGACCTGGGCCGTCTGGACATCCTGGTGAACAACGCGGGCATCGGAGTGCTCGGCCCCATCGGGGACTTGGCGCTCTCCGATGTCGACCGGGTGCTCGACATCAACGTACGTTCGGTCTTCCTGGCCTCGCAGGCGGCGGCCGGCAGGCTCGCCGACCGGGGCCGGATCATCTCCATCGGATCGGCGCTCACGCGGTACGCCGGTGGGCCCGGCGGGACGCTGTACGCGATGAGCAAGGCGGCGCTCACGGGGATGAGCAAGCCACTGGCGCGGGAGCTCGCGGGGCGCGGGATCACGGTGAACGTGGTGCATCCCGGGGCGATCGACACGGACATGAATCCGGCCGACGGCCCGTTCGCCGAGCCCCAGAAGGCGGGCACGGCGCTCGCCCGCTTCGGCTCGGCGGACGAGGTGGCTTCACTCGTCGCCTATCTCGCCGGGGAGGACGCCGCGTTCATCACGGGCGCGGAGCTCGTGGTCGACGGCGGATACACCGCGTAACCGCGGCTCGCGGGCATGGAGAGTGGGGCGCACCGGGGCTGTCCACCCGGTGCGCCCCACGTTCTTCAGGGCACTTCAGCGGCTGCGGATCAGCCGCCGAGCTCCTGGTGACGCGCCGCCAGGCGGCTCGCGCCCGCCTCCGTCAGGGAGCCGTACAGCCGCAGCCGCGAGATGCCGCCGTCCGGGAAGATGTCGATGCGCACATGCGTGCCGACGACCGGGACGTCCAGGACGAAGCGGTGGTTGGTGTCGGGCTGCAGGCGGGTGCGGGGCAGCGCCTCGACCCACTCGCCCTGTTCGCCGTCGCGGACGGAGAGCGAGGCCCAGCCCGCCGAATTGCCCTTCAAGTAGGCCGTGTCGATCTCGACGGAGCGGATCTCGGACTGGGCCACAAGCTGGTAGCGGATCCAGTCGTTGCCGTTGTCGCGGCGGCGCCGCGTCTCCCAGCCGTCGTCCATCTTGCGGGAGCGGCCCGGCTGGATGGTGTTGGTGGCCGGGGAGTAGAAGCGGTCGGACGCGTCCTCGACCTGGCCGCCGTTCTCCAGGGCGACGACGTCGAACGTGCCGAGCGCCGCGAGCCACTTGGGGTCGGCGACGACCTCGCCGTACACACGCAGGCGGGCGACGCCGCCGTCCGGGTGCTGGTTGACGCGCAGGTGCGTGAAGCGCTGCTCCAGGTCGACGGCGAAGCCGTTGGCCGCGTGACCGCCAACTGCCGTGCGCGGTACCAGAGTCGTCCACTTCACGTCGTCCGCGAGGAGCTCCTCGGGGGTCGGCGAACCGTCGACGCTCGTGCCCTCGACGGACACGGCCTGCGGGTAGTTGCCGCGGAAGTGTGCGGTGTCGATGACGATGCCGCGTACGACGCCGGGGGCGCCGAGGCGCACGAGCGCCCAGTCGTGGTCGTCGGCGGTGGGCCACGGGTGCTCGGACGAGACACCGCGGCGGCGGCGGGTCTCCCAGCCGTCCATGACCTTGCCCTTGTGCCCGAAGTGCTCCGGGTCGAACACGGCGGGGTGCGCGAGGAGCAGGTTCTCGCGCATCGCGAAGAACTCGTCGTTGGCGGCGATCACACCGGCGCCCAGCTGCCGGTCGGCGAGGTTGGCGTACTGCGTGAAGGGGAAGTCAGCGGTGCGGTAGTCCGCGTAGGGGTCGCCGCCGCCGTAGGGGTTCGCGTCGCCGGTGAAAGTCGGTATCGCCGTCGTCACAGTGATCAGTTCTTCCTTTCCAGAAGTCGGCCTGCGGGTTCGCTGAACTCGCCGCCGTGCAGGATGCGTTCGCCGCGCAGCCAGGTGGACTTCACGACGCCGCTGAGGGTCTTGCCCGCGTACGCCGTGACTCGGTTCCGGTGCTGCAGCTCCGCGGGGTCCACGGTGAAGGTCTCGTCGGGCGCGAGGACCGCGAAGTCGGCGTCGCGGCCGGCCTCGATGGCGCCCTTCTGGTCGAGTCCGACCAGTTCGGAGGTGCGCGTCGACATCCAGCGCACCACGTCCTCAAGGCTGTGGCCGCGCTTGCGTGCCTCGGTCCAGACCGCGGGGAGGCTGAGCTGGAGCCCGGAGATGCCGCCCCACGCGGTCGCGAAGTCGTCGGTCTTGAGGTCGGCGGTGGACGGGGAGTGGTCCGTCACGATGCAGTCGACGGTGCCGTCGGCGAGCGCGTCCCACAGCAGGTCCTGGTTGGCGGCCTCGCGGATGGGCGGGCAGCACTTGAACTCGCTCGCGCCGTCCGGGACTTCCTCCGCGGTGAGCGTGAGGTAGTGCGGGCACGTCTCGACGGTGAGCTTGACGCCCTCGCGCTTGGCGGCGGCGATCAGGGGCAGCGCGTCGGAGGACGACAGGTGCAGTACGTGGACGCGGGCGCCGAGCCGCTTGGCGAGCCCGATGAGGCCCTCGATCGCGACGTCCTCGGAGACGCGCGGCCGGGTCTGCAGGTAGTCCGTGTACTTGGGGCCGCTCTTGTGCGGGGCCGCGTCCAGCTCGTGCGGGTCCTCGGCGTGCACGATGAGCAGGCCGCCGAAGCCCGCGATCTCCGCCATGGAGGTGGCGAGGCGGTCCTGGTCCAGGTGCGGGAACTCGTCCACGCCGGACGGCGAGAGGAAGCACTTGAAGCCGTAGACACCGGCGTCGTGCAGGGGCCCCAGGTCGCCGACGTTGTCGGGCAGGGCGCCGCCCCAGAAGCCGACGTCGATGTGCGCCTTGGTGCGGGCGACGTCCTGCTTCGTGCGCAGATTGCCGACCGTCGTGGTCGGCGGCAGGGAGTTGAGCGGCATGTCGACGAGGGTGGTGATGCCGCCGGCGGCAGCGGCGCGGGTGGCGGTCCAGAAGCCCTCCCACTCCGTGCGGCCCGGGTCGTTGACATGGACGTGCGTGTCGACCAGACCGGGCAGCAGGACGTCGTCGCCGAAGTCCTCCAGACGGGCCCCCGCCGGTACGTCGGCGTCGTGGGCCAGCACGTCGGCGATCTTCCCCCCGGAGACCGTGACCGACGCGGGGCGGGTGCCCTGCGGGGTGATCACGCGAGTCGAGCGCAGCACCAGTTCTACGTCCACGTCTTCAACGCCCTCTCTTCGTTCATTCTTTTCCGCTACACAGACCATTCGTTTCCGCTAAACGGAATTCAACGTTCTGTTGAATGAGTCTTCACGGCCGACCCCGAACCGTCAAGAGGCCACCTGGAGCACTCTGGACGTTTCCACAAAGTGGAATTAGAATTCCACAGGCCAGAACGTAGCTACGCACAACCGGGCCGTCAAACGATCACCGCGGTGTGACGGCGGAGAAGCGGACAAAGGCTCCCCGACCGGTCCCCGGCCACTCCCTGAGCAGCCCTGACCGGCTCTGACGCCAGGGCCGCAGAGGGACCCGGCGAGGAACCGCCCGGTAGGCTGCTGCCTTGCCCGTCAGCCCCGAAAGGACTGCGCCGTGCCGACGTCAAGCGCCAGCGACGCCTCCACCGAAGTCGCCGCCTCCAAGCCGCCCGCTGCCAGCGGTGGTGTCCAGTCCCTCGAGCGCGCCTTCGACCTCCTCGAACGGATGGCGGACGCCGGAGGCGAGGTCGGCCTGAGCGAGCTCTCCGCCAGCAGCGGCCTCCCGCTGCCCACGATCCACCGCCTGATGCGCACGCTCGTCGCCTGCGGCTACGTACGTCAGCAGCCCAACCGCCGCTACTCCCTCGGCCCGCGCCTGATCCGCCTCGGCGAATCGGCCTCGCGCCTCCTCGGCACCTGGGCGCGCCCCTACCTCGCGCGCCTCGTCGAGGAGACCGGCGAGACCGCGAACATGGCGCTGCTCGACGGCGACGAGATCGTGTACGTCGCGCAGGTGCCGTCCAAGCACTCCATGCGGATGTTCACCGAGGTGGGCCGCAGGGTCCTGCCCCACTCCACGGGCGTCGGCAAGGCACTCCTCGCCCACACCCCGCCGGAGGAGGTGCGCGCGCTCCTCGCCCGCACCGGGATGCCCGCAGCCACGGAGAAGACGATCACCACGCCGGAGGGCTTCCTCGACGCGCTGGAAGCGGTCCGCAGCGCGGGCTACGCGGTCGACGACAACGAACAGGAGATCGGGGTGCGCTGCCTGGCGGTGTCGGTCCCCAACTCCCCCACGGCGGCGGCGATTTCGATCTCCGGCCCGGCAGGCCGCGTGACCGAGGCCGCGGTGGAGAAGATCGTGCCGGTGCTGCAGGAGGTGGCGGTGGAACTGTCCGCCGCGCTGGCCAGTTCGGGACCGGCGGCGTAACCCTGGGCGCGGGGCGAGTGGGCGGCTACTGACCGGCGCCGCCCCGGATCAGCCCCCGCCCCGTCGCCACCGCCACCGCCGCCGTACGCGAGTCGACGCCCAACTTCGCGTAGATGTGCACCAGGTGGGACTTCACGGTGGCCTGGCTCAGGAAGAGGCGCTTGCTGATCTGCAGGTTCGACAGGCCCTCCCGCACCAGCCTGAGCACCTCCAGCTCCCGCCCGGTCAGCGCCTCCCCGGGCGCCCGCATCCGGTCCATGAGCCGGTGGGCGATCGCGGGCGCGAGCGCGGACTGCCCCGCGGCCGCGGTCCGCACCGCCGCGGCCAGCTCCTCCGGCGGCGCGTCCTTCAGGAGATATCCCGCCGCGCCCGCCTCGACCGCGGCGAGGATGTCGGCGTCCGTGTCGTACGTCGTCAGGACGAGCACCCGCGGCGCCCCCTGCTCGGCGGTGATCGCTGCCGTGGCCTGCGCCCCGTGCATCCCCGTCCCGAACTGAAGATCCATCAGTACGACGTCGAACCCACCGGTCGCGGCGAGCGTCACCGCCTCCTCGGCCGTAGCCGCCTCCCCCGCGACGGCGAAGCCGGGCTCGGTGTCGAGCACGGCACGCAGCCCGGCACGTACGACGGGATGATCGTCGGCGAGGAGCAGCCTGATGGGTTCCCCCGCCGCGGCGCTCACAGTGCGGCCTCCGTCGGAAGCGGCAGGGTGACCGCGACGGCCGTCCCCTGCCCCGGCGCCGACTCCACGCTCAGCGTCCCGCCGAGCGACCGGGCCCGCGCCCGCATCGCCGGCAGTCCGAATCCCCCGTCCCCGCGGGGCGCCGATGCCGGGTCGAAGCCGCGCCCGTCGTCGACGACGTCCAGGGACACGGACGTGCCCATGAAGCTCAGGGTGATCTCGGCGCGCCCCGCGCCCGCGTGCTGGAACGTGTTGGCGAGGGCGGACTGAGCGGTGCGGAGCAGGGCGACCTCGTACGGCGTGGGGAGCTCGGCGGGCTTCCCGCTCACCGTGAACTTGACGTCGACGTCGCCTCCGGGGGATGCGGAGAGCCGCTCAAGGGCCCCGGCGAGCGAGCCGTGCTCCAGGTCGGGCGGGCTGAGGGCCCGCACGAAGCGGCGTGCTTCGGCGAGGTTGTCCTGCGCTGCGGCACGGGCCTGCTCGATGTGCGGCGCGGCGGGCGAGCCCGCGGGCAGCGCGCGTTGCGCGGCACGCAGCAGGAGCTGGATGGAGGAGAGGCCCTGCGCGAGCGTGTCGTGGATCTCGCGCGCGAGACGCTCCCGCTCGGCGAGGGTGCCCGCGGTCCGCTCGGCCGCCGCGAGCTCGGCCCGCGTGGCCATCAGCTCGTCGATCAGCTGACGGCGCCGCTCGCTCTCCCGGTACAGCGCCTCGTACCCGAGGACGGTGGCGACCGCCACGGCCGCGCCGAGCAGTGGCCCGATGAAGCTGCCGGGCGACACGGGAGAGCCGTGCAGCAGGAAGCTGGCGATGGCGGCACCGGCGGTCAGCGCGACGGTGGGCAGCGCCCAGCGCACGGGCAGCAGGTGCAGTTGCAGGAAGTACAGGGGGAAGGCCGTCCACAGCCCGTCCGGCGACACGACGAGCAGCGCCACCCAGCAGACACCGAGCGCCGCGAGCCACACCGAGGCGGCGCGCTGTGAGCGCGCGACGGCCGGGCTGAGCGTCCCCGCCGCGTAGACACCGCCCATCGCGACCACCGCCGCCACGACGGCACCGCCGCGCGGCGCACCGTCGGCCACGGCACGCACGGCGGCGAGCGCGAGCAGCCCCGCGAGCAGCGCGTGCAGGCACAGGCGCAGGGCGAGGGCTACGGGAGTGGTCCGGGACGGGGCCCCGGGCCCGGCCGGAGGTCCGGGGCGGGTCTCGCCGGAGAGGTTCGGGGGAGCTTCGGAGGTGTTCATCGGACCTTCCAGCGTATGCGGAACAGCCCCGTCTCCCCTCAACCGAAAGGTTGATCGCGGGCTCCCCCCTTCGATTCGGGTGAAGCGTGCTGTGGCGCGATGCCGTGAGGGCGTGCGCGGACGGAGGGTGGGGGCATGTTCGTCGCATGGAGAGACCTTCGGTTCGCCAAGGGGCGGTTCGCCCTGATGGGAGCCGTCGTCGTACTCATCACTCTGCTCGTGGGGCTGCTCTCCGGACTCACCGCCGGGCTCGCCAGGGAGAACACCTCCGCGATCACCGGCCTCCCGGCCGACCGCATCGCCTTCGCCGCGCCACCGTCCGGCCAGTCCGTCTCCTTCACCAATTCCCAGGTGGAAGAGCGCTCCTGGAAGACCTGGGCCGAGCAGCCCGGCGTACGGTCCGCCGAGCCCATCGGCATCAGCACTCTCAACGCCACCGCGGGCGACCGCTCGGCCGCCGTGTCCGCCTTCGGCGTCGAACCGGACTCCGGGATCGCGCCTGCGGGCATCGCACCGGGTGAGGCCGTGCTCTCCGAGAAGGCGGCGACGGACCTCGGCGTCGGCCCCGGGGACACGGTGCGGCTCGGCGGGAGCGGGGTCGAGGAACGGGTCGCACGGGTCGCGTCGGACGCCTCGTACAGCCACACCCCTGTCGTATGGACCACGCTCGACGACTGGCAGGGGCTCGGCCACCGGGGTACGTCGATGGACGAACAGGCCACGGTCATCGCGCTGCGGACCGGCGGCGGGGTCGATCTCGCGGCCGGGGACGAGGCGGCGGGCACGAAGACGAAGTCTCTCGACGGCGCGCTCACGGCGATCGGCTCCTACCAGGCGGAGAACGGTTCGCTGCAGCTGATGCGCGGCTTCCTCTTCGTCATCTCCGCGCTCGTCATAGGGGCGTTCTTCACGGTGTGGACGATTCAACGCGCGGGTGACATCGCGGTGTTGAAGGCGCTGGGCGCTTCCACGCCGTACCTGCTCAGGGACGCTCTGGGCCAAGCCGTGCTGATGCTGGCCGCGGGTACGGCCCTGGGGACGGGGATCGCGGCGATGGTCGGTGCCGCGATCAGTGGCGGTGACGTCCCCTTCGTACTCGATCCGCCGACCGTGCTGTGGCCCGCCGCCGTGATGATCGCTCTCGGGGCGTTGGGCGCTGGCCTGTCCGTCAGGCGGATCACCGCCGTAGATCCGCTGACCGCGCTGGGGAGTGCCCGATGAGTCTGTCCCTCGAAGACATCACGCTGACGTACCCGGACGGGGAGGGCAGGCTCACGGCGCTCGACACCGTGAGCCTGGATGTCCCCGCCGGGACGATGACGGCGGTCGTCGGCCCGTCCGGCTCCGGAAAGTCCAGCCTGCTGGCGGTGGCGGCGACGCTGGTGACTCCCGATACGGGGCGGGTGCTGGTCGGCGGTACGGAGACGGCTGCGCTGACCGCGGCGGAACGTGCGGAGCTGCGGCGGCGGAGGATGGGCATCGTCTTCCAGCAGCCGAATCTGCTGGCGTCGCTGACGGCGCTTGAGCAGGTGGAGCTGATGGCGCGCCTGGACGGGCGCGGACGCTCGGGCGAGGCCCGGGATCGCGCACGGGAGCTGCTCGACACGGTGGGCCTCGCGGGCCTCACACACCGCCGCCCGCACCAGCTTTCGGGCGGGCAGCGCCAACGGGTCGGCATCGCAAGGGCGTTGATGAACTCACCCGCGGTGCTCCTGGTGGACGAGCCGACCAGCGCACTCGATCACGAACGTGGCGCGGCGGTCCTGGACCTGCTGGGGCGGCTCACTCGGGAGTGGGGGACGGCAACGGTACTGGTCACGCACGACCGGGCACGGTTGTCTGTCGCCGACCGGGTGGTGGAGTTGGTGGACGGGAGGGCGGGGGGCCAGCAGGAGAGCGGGCAATGCGGCCCGTCCGGCGCATGAGGACGTTCCGGCCCGCTCAGCAGCAGTCTGTACGCTGATTGGCCCGGCAGGCAGGGCCAATCAGCGGGAGGTGGCATGGCGGACGTACGCGTGGTCCACGACGTGGACCGGCGGCTCGGCAGCAGGCAGCTGTCCCAGTTGGTGACCGGCGCGGCGGGCGGCCATCCCGGCTACCGCGCCCTCGCCCACGGCATCCGCACCCTCCTCCTGGACGGCCGCATCCCCCTGCACACCCGGCTCCCCGCGGAACGCGAGCTCGCCACGGCCCTGGGTGTCAGCCGGGCCACCGTCACGGCCGCGTACGACCTCCTGCGCGAGGGCGGCTATGCCCGCAGCAGGCGCGGCGCGGGCACCTGGACCGAGCTGCCCGACGGGCGCCGCCCCTCCAGTGTGGCCGCGTTCCCGGCGGGCGACGGCATGCTGGACCTGGCGGTGGCGGCACCGGGCGCGCCCGAGGCGGAGCTCTCCGACGCGCTCGCCGCCGCGGCCCTCGACCTCCCCCGGCACGCCTCGACACCGGGTTACCACCCGTACGGGCTCCCGGAGTTGAGGGAAGCCGTCGCCGAGCGTTTCACTCGGCGCGGTCTTCCCACTCTCCCCGACCAGATCCTGATCACCACCGGCGCCCAGTACGCCCTCTCCCTCACGCTCTCCCTGCTCGGCAGGCCGGGCGACCGCATCCTGGTCGAGAATCCCTCGTACCCGAACGCCCTCGACGCGATCCGCCGCGCCGGTCTGCGTGCCACTCCCGTGCCGGTCACCGACACCGGCTGGGACACCGGCCTGGTCGAGTCGACGCTCCGTCAGGCGGTGCCGCGCCTGGCCTACTTGGTGCCCGACTTCCAGAATCCGACGGGCAGCCTGATGCCAAGGGAGCAGCGCGTACGCATCCTGGAGGCCGCCCGTGCCACCGGCAGCCGGCTCGTGATCGACGAGACGATCGCCGAGATCGCGCTCGACGGGCCACCGCCCGTGCCCTTCGCCGCGCTGGCCCCGCACGGCGTGGGCGAGCAAGTCGTCACCGTCGGTTCGCTGAGCAAGACGCACTGGGGCGGGCTGCGCATCGGCTGGGTGCGGGCGGGCTCACGGCTCGTCACGGAGCTGGCTACGGCGCGCGTTCCCTCCGACATGTCGACCCCGGTGATCGAGCAGCTCGTCGCGCTGCATCTGCTGGCCGGGATGGACGACGTCCTGCGTGAGCGGCTGCCCCGGCTGCGCGCGCAGCGGGACGCGCTGGCCGCCTCGCTCGCCCGGCGTCTCCCCGAGTGGCGCTGGCGGACGCCGCCGGGCGGCCTGTCGCTCTGGGTGGACCTGGGCAGGCCGATCGCATCGGCCCTGGCCCGCGCGGCGCTGGCCCACGGCGTCCGCATCGAGGGAGGCGCCCGCTTCGGCGCGGACCCGGGTACGCACGAACACCGCCTGCGCATCCCCTACACCCTGCCGCCCACCTCGGGCGATGAGGCGGTCCGCCGCCTGGCCGCAGCGCTGGGCGACGGCTTGGACACCGCGGCCACCGGGGGCCCACGCAACTGGGTCGCGTAACGCCGACAACGGCCTGCGGGAGCGTGGACAGCGGGCTGGCCGGGCTGCGGGGCGGGGCCCCGTCGGTATGGCCGTCCTGAGGTTCCGGCTACCTCGGTCCCGGCTCCCCGAAGAGCTCCACCGCTCCCCGGACCGCCGCGAGGCCCGAGGCCAGTGCGCTGACGGAGCCGATCGCTCCCGCGACGAGCAGCAGTGAACGGCGCAGCCTCGGTACCTCCGGAGCACCGCTCAGTGCCATCGCGGCCAGCGCCGCGAGCTCGTCCTCGGCGATGCCCCGGTCCGGGAACTCGGCCGGATGCGCGGCGAGCTCTCGGCGCAGCCGGGACACCGCCGTGCCCAATTCCGCCACTCGCGGATCTTCCTCGCTGCCGGTCACTCGCCTCTGCCCCACGCTCCGCAACACAGCTCTCCCCCTCACACACGACGTCGTGCGCATGTTCTCGTACAGATCTTGCCGACCCCGCGCGGCGTTGGTCAGACGCCAGGGGGCGCGGGACAGTAAACGCCACATGGAGCAGGACGCGCCACTTTCCGGCGGTGCGCGGTATGCAGGAGGCATGACGAATCCGATGATCGCCGGGCTTCTCCTCGCCGCGGGCGGTGGGCGGCGCCTGGGCGGCCGCCCGAAGGCACTCCTCGATCACCAGGGGCGGCCCCTGGTGGAGCACGCTGTCCGCGTCCTGCGCGAGGCCGGTTGCACGCGCGTGCACGTGGTACTCGGGGCGGACGCCGCCGCCGTACGCGAGAAGGCCTCGCTCCCCGGCTGCGTACTGATCGACAACCCCGAGTGGGAGGAAGGGATGGGTTCGTCTCTACGGGCCGGGCTCGCCTCCCTGCCTGACACGGGCGCCGACGCCGCTCTCGTCTCGCTCGTCGATCAGCCGGGCATCGGCCCGGACGCGGTGGCCCGCGTGTACGCCGCCTACCGCTCGCCCGCCACCCTCGCGGCAGCCGCGTACGACGGTGAACGCGGCCACCCGGTGCTCTTCGGCGCGGACCACTGGCCGGGCATCGCGGCGAGCGCGGTCGGTGATCGCGGGGCGCGCGCCTATCTGAAGGAACACGCCGGGGAGATCGCGCTCGTCGAGTGCGGGGATGTGGCCCAGGCGTACGACATCGACACGCCCGCCGACCTGATCCACCTTGAGTGACCGGCATGGCACTCAGCGACACGTTCTGTCGATGAAGAGAATCTCGACGTCAACAGACGATTGAACTTCCACTATGAGGAAACTAGTATCCACTGTTCAGAAGCACCCGTTCCCTCAAGTGGGGTCCACGGCCGTATCTCGGCTCCGGTGGCACTGAGTGTCACTGCGAAGGCCCGGCGGCCGCCGCGACACCACCTGTGAAGCTCGCTGAAGGAAGTGACAGCTCATGTCCGCACCAGCGCAGTCCCCGCTGGCCATCGTCGACGCGGAGCCTCTGCCGCGGCAGGAGGAGGTCCTCACCGACGCGGCCCTCGCCTTTGTGGCCGAGCTGCACCGGCTCTTCACGCCCAGGCGTGACGAGCTCCTCAACCGCCGCTCCGAGCGCCGCGCCGAGATCGCCCGCAGCTCCACGCTCGACTTCCTTCCCGAGACCGCGGCCATCCGCGCGGACGACTCCTGGAAGGTGGCGCCGGCCCCGGCGGCCCTGAACGACCGCCGTGTCGAGATCACCGGGCCGACGGACCGCAAGATGACCATCAACGCCCTGAACTCGGGCGCCAAGGTCTGGCTCGCGGACTTCGAGGACGCATCGGCGCCCACCTGGGAGAACGTGGTCCTCGGCCAGCTGAACCTCGCCGACGCCTACGAGCGCCGCATCGACTTCACGGACGACCGCAGCGGCAAGTCGTACTCCCTCAAGGACGCCGACGAGCTCGCCACCGTCGTGATGCGCCCGCGCGGCTGGCACCTGGACGAGCGTCACCTGCAGTTCGAGGGCCGCCCGGTGCCCGGCGCGCTCGTCGACTTCGGCCTGTACTTCTTCCACAACGCCAAGCGCCTCATCGAGCTCGGCAAGGGCCCGTACTTCTACCTCCCGAAGACGGAGTCGTACCTGGAGGCCCGCCTCTGGAACGACATCTTCGTCTTCGCGCAGGACTACGTCGGCATCCCGCAGGGCACCGTCCGCGCCACGGTCCTCATCGAGACGATCACGGCCGCGTACGAGATGGAGGAGATCCTCTACGAGCTCCGCGACCACGCGTCGGGCCTGAACGCGGGCCGCTGGGACTACCTCTTCTCCATCGTCAAGAACTTCCGTGACGGCGGCTCGAAGTTCGTCCTGCCGGACCGCAACCTCGTGACGATGACGGCCCCCTTCATGCGGGCGTACACCGAACTCCTCGTCCGCACCTGCCACAAGCGCGGCGCGCACGCGATCGGCGGCATGGCCGCGTTCATCCCGTCCCGCAAGGACGCGGAGGTCAACAAGGTCGCCTTCGAGAAGGTCAAGAACGACAAGGACCGCGAGGCGGGCGACGGCTTCGACGGCTCCTGGGTCGCGCACCCGGACCTGGTCCCGATCGCGATGAAGTCGTTCGACGCGGTCCTCGGCGAGAAGCCCAACCAGAAGGACCGTCTGCGCGAGGACGTGCAGGTCGCGCCCGGGGACCTCATCGCCGTCGACTCCCTCGACGCGAAGCCCACGTACGACGGCCTGGTCAACGCCGTCCAGGTCGGCATCCGTTACATCGAGGCCTGGCTGCGCGGCCTCGGCGCCGTCGCCATCTTCAACCTCATGGAGGACGCGGCCACCGCCGAGATCTCGCGCTCGCAGATCTGGCAGTGGATCAACGCAGGTGTCGTCTTCGAGAACGGTCAGACGGCGACCGCCGACCTGGCCCGCGAGGTCGCCGCCGCCGAACTGGACGCGATCCGCGCCGAGATCGGCGACGAGGCCTTCGAGTCCGGCAAGTGGCAGCAGGCCCACGACCTCCTCCTCCAGGTCTCCCTGGACGCGGACTACGCGGACTTCCTCACGCTCCCGGCGTACGAGCAACTGCGCTGACTTCCCTGCGGAGTTCATGACGAGGCCCCCGGCACCGCACAGCGCCGGGGGCCGAGTCGCGCCCCGTAAGGGGCGCGGGGAACTGCGCGCTCAGCCACAGACGGCCCGCACCTAACCGAGATGCGAGGACCAATCCTGCTCAGCCGCAGGCTTCCCGTGCAGATCGGGAACCCGCTTGAGCCAGGCGGGACGCCCCTTCTCGGTAGCGGCAGCACGCCGGGCGTCCGCGGCGGCAAGCTCACCCCGGCTGGGAAAGTCCACCGGCAGCCAGGCCGCGGAGGCCCGCGCACGCGCCAGCAGGAAAGCGACGTACGCCTCGCGGACCTCATCGGGGGACGAGAATCCCGGCTCGTCCGCCAGCCACGCGTCCGGCACGAGACCGACGATCTCGCATAGCGCCGCCTCCGTGACGAGCGGGGCCAGTTCAGCATCGGCCGCACGCGTATCGGGTCCGTACCCGCCCAGCGCGTGATGCCGGAAGTCGTACACCTTGTCCGGCGCGGACGCGCCCCAGCGGTGGTGGAAGACCAGGGCCGCGCCGTGGTCGATCAGCCACAGGTGGGGCTCGTGGACGCCGAACGTGGGCCAGATCATCAGGTTCGAACTGTGCACCGTGCGGTCGACGTTCGCGGTGAGGGCGTCGAGCCACACCACCTTGCCCGCCTCCAGCGGGTCCACGTCAAGCGCCTCGGGGGTGAAGTCCACGGCGCCCGGCAGGAGGTCCATGCCGAGGTTGAGACCGGCGCTGGCGGCAAGCAGGTCCCGCACCTCCTGGTGCGGCTCGTCCGCCGCGACCGCCGGATCGAAGTGGACCAGGACGAGCTCGGGGAAGCGCAGGCCGAGGTGGCGGGCCAGTTCACCGACGATGATCTCGGCGACCAGCGCCTTGCGGCCCTGCGCCGACCCGGTGAACTTCACGACGTACGTACCCAGGTCGTCGGCCTCGACGACGCCGGGCACGGAGCCCCCGGTCCGCAACGGGTTCACATACCGGACAGCAGTCACTTCACGCAGCACACCGGCAACTGTATGCCGAGGGCCCGTCCTGCCACGATCCAGTTTCGCCGAGTCAGCACGCGCGCAGGGCCTTCGCGAGGACGCCCTCGCCGGACACCTCGATCCGGCCCGCCTTGACCCCTTCGGCGACCGTCAGGGCGCCCCCGCTCACCGCGACGGACGTCTCCGCGTCCATGACGATGCGGGCGTCCGGTTCCTGGGGCGCCGGTCCGTCCCCGTACGAGCCACCGTCGCCCCCGACACGTACATGGAACTCCCCCTCGTCCAGGCGGACCTGGGCCACCCCTTCCACCCCGAGTCCCGCCAGGGCCCGCAGCAGCGGCAGCGCGAACCAGTGGGCGCGGACCGCGTCCGTCGGCGCGCGCTCCTGGAGGGCGGGCGCGCCCCAGGTGGCGAGGGCCTGGAGGACCGGCAGCAACTCGCGGCCCCGCTCGGTCAGTTCATAGACGTACGCGGCCGATGGCGGGGGCAGGCGGCGGCGCGTCGTCAGGCCATCGCGCTCCATGTCCTTGAGCCGGGACGCCAGGACGTCCGTGCTCACGCCCGGCAGATCGGCGTGCAGGTCGGTGTAGCGGCGGGGGCCGACCAGGAGTTCGCGGACGATCAGCAGGGTCCAGCGGTCACCCACGGTGTCGAGGGCACGGGCGGCAGCGCAGTACTGGTCATAGCTTCGGTGAGGCCTGGGTGCAGGTGGCATGCGACGCAGTCTATGCAAGTTGTTGGACTTTCCAAGCTCCAGCTTGGTAAAACCAAGTAACTCACGTCACGGGAGGCACAGCGCATGGAGTTCCGGCAGTCCAGCAAGCTCAGCGAGGTCTGTTACGAGATCCGGGGCCCGGTCATCGAGCACGCCAACGCCCTGGAGGAGGCGGGCCACAGCGTCCTGCGCCTGAACACCGGCAACCCCGCGCTCTTCGGCTTCGAGGCGCCCGAGGAGATCGTCCAGGACATGATCCGGATGCTCCCCCAGGCGCACGGCTACACGGACTCGCGCGGCATCCTCTCGGCCCGCCGCGCCGTCGCCCAGCGCTACCAGGCCCTTGGCCTCGACGAGGTCTCCGTGGACGACGTATTCCTCGGCAACGGCGTCTCCGAGCTGGTCACGATGGCCGTCCAGGCCCTCCTGGAGGACGGCGACGAAGTCCTCATCCCCGCACCGGACTTCCCCCTGTGGACCGCCGTGACGACCCTCTCCGGAGGCAAGGCCGTCCACTACACGTGCGACGAGTCCGCCGACTGGTACCCGGACCTGGACGACATGGCCGCGAAGATCACCGACCGCACCAAAGCCGTCGTGATCATCAACCCGAACAACCCAACGGGCGCCGTGTATCCCAAGGAGATCCTGGAGGGCATCCTCGACCTCGCGCGCCGCCACGGCCTGATGGTCTTCGCCGACGAGATCTACGACCAGATCCTCTACGACGACGCCGTGCACCACAGCGTCGCCGCCCTCGCCCCGGACCTCGTGGTCCTGACCTTCTGCGGTCTGTCGAAGACGTATCGCGTCGCGGGGTTCCGGTCCGGCTGGCTGGTCGTCACGGGCCCGCAGCAGCACGCGAAGAGCTACCTGGAGGGGCTGACCATGCTCGCCTCCATGCGCCTGTGCCCGAACGCCCCCGCCCAGTACGCCATCCAGGCCGCCCTCGGCGGCCGGCAGTCCATCCGCGATCTCACCGCTCCGGGCGGCAGGCTGCACGAGCAGCGCGACATGGCGTGGCGGAAGCTGAACGACATCCCCGGCATCTCGTGCGTGAAGCCCAAGGGGGCGCTGTACGCCTTCGCGCGCCTCGACCCCAAGGTCCACCCCATCCACGACGACGAGAAGTTCGTCCTCGACCTGCTCCTCCAGGAGAAGATCCAGGTCGTCCAGGGCACGGGCTTCAACTGGCCGCGCCCCGACCACTTCCGCATCCTCACGCTCCCTTACGCTGACGACCTCGACGCGGCGATCAGCCGCATCGGCCGCTTCCTCAGCGGCTACCGCCAGTGACGTCACCGGACGACGGGGGTCGTGTGTCTCTCTGTTCCGCCTGCCAGGTCCCTTCCCTCACCCAGTTCGCCTCGCCCGGCCTCGTCGAGCGGATCGTGTACGGCGGCCTCGACCCGGCGGCCGACCCGGCCTGGGCCGAATCGGGCGCCGCCACCCTCGACGACTACGCGCGCTGGTGCGGCCACCTGTGCGGTCTGACGTGCCTGCGGATGGCACTCGGCCCGTCCGCGCCCTCGCTCTTCGAACTGCGGGACGGCGCACTGAAGTACGGCGCGTACACGGAGGATGCCGATCACACGATCCGCGGGCTGATCTACGCCCCGTTCGCGGAGTACGTGCGTGAGGTGCACGGCGTCAACGGCACGGTGCACCGGCACCTCACGGTGGAGGAGATCACCGGCCTGCTCGACGAGGGCCGCTCGGTCATGGTCTCGGTGCACTACGAGATCCGCCGCCCGCACCGGCCGTCGCCCGGCCGGGGCGGCCACCTCGTGCTGGTCACGGGGCGTTCCGCGGACGGGGGTCTGCACCTGCACAACCCGTCCGGGACCGACGCCGGGACGCGGATGGCGGACATGGCACTTTCGGACTTCGAACCGTTCTTCGCCGGACGCGGAGTGTCCATGCACTGACAGAGGGTCACCCTTGCTGCCAGGATGGCGCGATGATGCGTGGAGGCAGGGTCGCCATCGTGGGTGGAAGCATCGCCGGATGCGCCGCCGCACTCGCCGCGTACCGCGGTGGCGCCGATGAGATCACGGTGTACGAGCGGGCCGCGGGCCGCCTTGCGGACCGCGGCGTCGGGCTCGCGGTGCACAACTCCCGTTACGCGGAGCTGGATTCCGCCGGGTATCTGGACGCGGACATGCCGTGGGTGCAGCTGGTGCGGCGCCGCTGGTACGTGCGGGACGGGTCGGCCGCGGGGCCGCTCGGGCACGAGATCGGGGCGATGTCGTTCCCCTTCCGTACGTACAACTGGGGCCCTCTGTGGCGTGAGTTGCGCGGCCGGGTGCCCGATTCCGTGGTCTTCCGCTCGGGCGTCACGGTGGACGAGGTGCGGCGCGGCGACGCGACCGCAGAGGGTACGGAGGGCTCGGAGGGCGCCGAGGTGGTCACCGCCGACGGCACCGAGCGTGTCGACCTCGTGGTCGGCGCCGACGGCTACCGCTCCGTGGTCCGTACGGCGGCGTTCGCCACCGTACGTCCCACGTACTCCGGTTACCTCGCCTGGCGCGGCGCCTTCCCGGCCGACCGGCTGCCGGACCCGGAGCTGTGGGCGGAGGAGGACTGCGCCTACGTCGTCTTCTCCGGGGGCCACGTCATCGTCTACCGCATCCCCGACGGAGTCGGCGGCCACCGCGTCAACTGGGTCCTTTACACGGCACCGCCGCCCGACCTCGACCTGGGGCTCGGCCTCGACCTGAAGCTCACCGCCCCCACCAGCCTGCCGCCCGGCGGGCTCACGGAGGCCCTCGCCTCTCACCTCACGTACGTGTGCGACGAGTTGCTGCCACCCTTCTGGGGCGACCTCGTCCGTACGACCACCCCTGACGAGCTCTTCCTCCAGCCGATGTACGACTTCACCGCGCCCCGCTACACCGCGGGCCGTCTGCTCCTGATGGGCGACGCCGCCACCGTCGCGCGGCCGCACACCGGGGCGGGGGCGGTCAAGGCGCTGCAGGACGCGACGGTTCTGGAGTCCGCCTTCGCCACGGCCACGACCTGGGCGGACGCCCTCGACACGTACGACACCGACCGCACCGTCGCCGGCGGCGCGATGGTCGATCTCGGGCGGCGCCTCGGCCGCGCGCTCGTCGAGGAGACGCCGCCGTGGCGGTCGATGGACCAGACGGCCCTTGAGACGTGGTGGAAGCAGGCCGACGGGGGCGGGGCGTTCGGGGGCCGCGAGCTGAGGCGGTAGACCGAGGCCCTGTGCTGAAGGGGCGAAGGGTCATACCCACCCGCCGGTTTGGGTATGCACGTCAAGATCAATAAGATCCGGCGATGATCACAAGACAACGGCTGGCGGCCGGGGCCTTCGCCCTGCTCGCGGCCTTGACCGCCGGACTCGGCACGGCGGGCCCCGCCGCAGCCGACGAAGAAGAACCGGCACAGCCCTCGCCCAAGGTCGAGCTGGTCCTCGACGTCAGCGGTTCGATGCGGGCCCGCGACATCGACGGCAAGTCCCGGATGGCGGCGGCGAAGCAGGCGTTCAACGAGGTGCTCGACGCCACACCGGACGAAGTCCAGCTCGGCATACGCACGTTGGGCGCCAACTACCACGGCGACGACCGCAAGACGGGCTGCAAGGACACCGAACTCCTCTACCCGGTCGCGGAGCTCGACCGCGCGGGGCGCACCGACGCGAAGACCGCGGTGGCCACGCTCGCGCCCACCGGCTGGACGCCGATCGGCCCCACGCTCCTGAAGGCCGCCGACGACCTCAAGGACGACAACACCGAGCGCAGCCGCCGCATCGTCCTCATCTCCGACGGCGAGGACACCTGCCAGCCGCTCGACCCCTGCGAGGTGGCCCGCAAGATAGCCGCCGAGGGCATCCATCTCACGGTCGACACGCTCGGCCTCGTGCCGGACGCCAAGACTCGCGACCAGCTGAGCTGCATCGCGGAGGCCACCGGCGGTACGTACACGTCGGTGCGGCACACCGATGAACTCTCCGGCCGGGTCAAGCAGTTGGTGGACCGCGCGGCGGACCCCGTCGCCACTCCGGTGGCCGCCGAGGGTACCGCCCAGTGCTCCGACGCCCCGCAGCTGAACGCGGGCGTCTACACCGACCGCGAGAAGTTCGGCGAGCACCGCTGGTACCGCGTCGCCGTCAAGCCCGGCCAGGAGCTGCGCGCTTCCGTCAGCGTCGGCGCCGACCGCGCGGTGAATCGGGACTACGGCGTGCTGCTGCGGGCCTCGACCGTGCACGGACGCGAGATCGTGCGGGGCTCCGAGGCGGGCGACGGGCGTACGGACGTGATCTCGACGGGCCTGCGCTATCCGAAGCCGGAGGAGGACGACGAGGAGGAGAGCGGCGGGAGCGAGCCCGTCGGCGAGACCGTGTGTCTCCAGGTGAGCAACTCCTTCTCCGCACCCTCCTCGGTCAAGACGACCCCGGGTCTGCCCGTCGAGCTGGCCGTCGATCTGGTGGACGCGCCCGATGAGGCGTCGGACGTGGCGTCGTTCGGCCTGGGCAACGGCTGGTGGCTGCTCGGCGTACTGATCCTCACCGGCTTCATCGCCGGTCTGGTCTGGGGCTGGGTCTCGCGCTGGCGCTTCGCGGTCTGGAGGACCAACTGATGCATGCGACACGTGTGTTGAGCCGGATCGGCGTGTTGAGCCGGATCGGCGTGCTGAGCCGGGCAGGTGTGCTGGCCGGCGCCGCGCTCCTCGCCCTGGCCGGTTCGGCCGGAGTGGCGTTCGCCGATGGCGCCGAGGACGGTGACAAGCCCACCGAGGCCGGTACCTCCTTCCGTACGGCGACGGCGATCCAGCCGGACCAGGAGGCGACGGCGGAGGCGTCCACCGGCGACTACCTGTACTGGTCGTTCCCCGCGGACATCGGGCAGCGCCCGACCGTGCACGCCACGGTGAAGCTGCCCGACGCCGCCGCACGGCACGGCGATTCCACCTGGCAGGTCGATGTGTACGACGGGCTGCGGCGCCACCAGGCGTGCCGGATCGGCGCGCAGACCAGGACGGCCGCGCAGGACGCCGCCACGGTCGAGCTGTCCTGCACGCTGCGCACCGTGCGCGGCTGGTCCGAGCCGTGGGCCAACGACCCGTTGCCCGGCACGTACTACGCGCGTGTGACGGTCACCGGCCTCAAGGCCGACGACCTGGGCCTGCCGATGCGGGCCTCGACGACAGTGACGTCGAGCGACGCGGGCGGCGCGCAGGCGGTGGACGGCGCGCTGGCGGAGCCGTTGGTGCCGGGGGCGGGCACGAAGATGGCGGCGGCCTCCGGTGAGCCGGAGGACGGCTGGGCGTCGGGCTTGTGGTCGTCGCGCTGGCTGTGGACCGCGGGCGGCGGTGTGCTCGGCGCGCTCGCGGGCATCGGGGGCTACTGCCTGACGCGCGGCTCGGGCCGCCCGGCGCGCGTACCTGCGGGGATCTAGTCTCGGTGGTGGCCGGACCGCCCTGTGCGCGGGTCCGGCCACCACCGACAGACCCCTCAGATCCATCGACAGACAGGAAGTTCCGCACCATGGGTGACCTGCTCCTCGTCCGGCACGGCGAGACCGAGTGGTCGATGAACGGCCGGCACACCAGCTGGACGGACATCCCGCTCACCGAGAACGGCAGGGAACAGGCGCGGGGCCTCGCGGGTCTCGTGGGGCGGTTCCGGATCGGCGCGGCGTTCACGAGCCCCCGGCAGCGGGCCAGGGACACGGCGGAGTTGGCGGGGTTCCCGGACGCCCGGGTGGACCCCGACCTGAGCGAGTGGGACTACGGGGCGTACGAGGGGGTCACGACGGTGGAGATCCATCGCACACGCCCCGACTGGTATCTGTTCACGGACGGAGTGGCCCCGGGCCCCGCCGAGCACCCCGGTGAGACCCCGGAGGAGGTCGGCGAGCGGGCGGACCGGATGCTGGCCAAGGTCGATGCGGCTCTGGCCAACTACGAAAGCAGTGTGGTCCTCTTCGCGCACTCCCACTTCCTGCGGGTGCTGACGGCCCGGCGGCTCGGACTGCCGGTGTCGGGCGGGTCGTTGTTCCAGCTGGCGACGGGGACGGTGTGCCGCCTCAGCACGGAGCACGGCCGCCCGGTGGTGGCGAGCTGGAACATCCGGCCGTAAAACCAGGCACACTCTGTCCCATATAGCACTCTCACCACCAAGAAGGATCGTGAATGATCACGCTCAAGAAGGAAGACGGACCTGCGGATCTGGGCGGCGTGACCCGTCTGTCCATAGGAGTGTCCTGGGACCCCACCGTCGGCAGCAGCGGTGGCCTGATGGGCAAGCTCCGCCAGAAGGCCGGCACCGACCTCGACCTGATCGCCATCGCGATGGCGGGGGCCGACCCGGTGCGCCTCGCCGGACTCGACTCGACCGACCCGCTGGGCAACGGCTCGCTGGTGCACAGCGGCGACAACCAGACCGGCAAGGGTGACGGCGACGACGAGACGGTGACCGTCGAGTTCGAGCGCGTGCCGGACAACATCACGTCCATCGTGTTCGTCGCCGCCGCGTACAAGAAGCGCAGCGCCTTCCAGAACGCGCGCAACATCAGCTTCAAGGTGTACGACGCCACGGGCGGCAGCACCCAGCAGGTCGCCGACATCTGGCCGAGCCTGCTCACGAACGACAACGGCTGCGCCGTGGCGAAGGCGATCCGGGACGGTGCGACCTGGAAGCTCCAGGTCATCAACGAGACCGGGAAGATCAAGCAGGGCGACGAGCAGGCCCTGATGCGTTTCGCGATGAGCAAGTAGCGAGCTGAGCAAGTAGGAGCGGAAGTACGGGCCGGCCGGGGAGACCGGCCGGCCCGGTTCGACACACGCCCCCAAGATCATCAAGACTTGCCGCCATGCGATACGGCGTGAACCTCCTCAACTTCGGCTCCGGCACCACCCCCGACTCCCTCGTCCGTCAGGCGACCGACGCCCGTGAACTCGGGTTCGGCTTCGCGATGATCTCCGACCACATAACGGTCACCCCCGACGTGCATTCGGTCTATCCGGCCCCGTTCTACGACCAGTTCGTGCTCGCCGCGCATCTCGCGGGCCGCGTCCCGGGGCTGCGGCTCGGCACGACGATCACCGTGATCCCTTACCGCCACCCGCTCCAGACCGCCCGCCTGGCCGCCAACATCGACCAACTCAACGAAGCGGGCTTCATCCTCGGCGCCGGTGTCGGCTGGTCCCGCGCCGAGTACGAGGCGCTCGGCGTCCCGTTCGAGAAGCGCGGCGCCATCACGGATGAGTACCTCACCGCCATCCGCGCCGCCTGGAGCGAGGAGACGACCTCCTTCCAGGGCCGGTACGCCGCCTATGAGGACATCCGCAACGCCCCCGCCCCGGCGACGCAGATGCCCGTCTGGGTCGGCGGCAACTCCCCCGCGGCCCAGCGCCGCGCGGCCCGCCTCGGCGAGGGCTGGCACCCGTTCATGCCGACGCTCGAAGCCGTACGGACGGCGCTGCCCCGCATCGCGGCGGAGGCCGGGGCCGCCGGGCGCCCCGTGCCGGACCTCGTGCCCCGCCTCCAGCTCAAGCTCACCGCGCAGCCGGACACGGAGGACCGCCCTCTCGGTCACGGGAGCGTCGACCAGCTCCGCGCCGACCTGGAGGCGCTCGCCGAGCTCGGCGCCACGGACGTGCTGCTCGACACCTATCCCGGCACGCCCGCCGAGCGGGGCACCGCCGACGACGACCGGCGCACGCTGGAGCTCGTCGCCGAGAAGGTGGTCGACCCCGTAACGGGAACGGTTCGCTGAACATCGGGAAACATCGGGAACAGTTCGGCGGCCGGTCATCCACCCTCAGCTGACATCCCGCGGCCGTTGTCAGTGGGGCAAGGCACTATCGGAACCAGGCAGAAGGACCTGGGAAAGAGGTGGGCTCATGACGAAGCCTCCGACGGCCGCTCAGCGGCGGATCATCGAGGCCGCGGACCCGGCGACCGGCCGTCTCACCGGGAGCGAGGCACAGCTGGCGGGACTGGTGCGCCACCGCCTCGCTTTCCGGCACCCCCGTCCGCCGCACGCCTATTTCCTGACGCCCACGGGCCATCGCATACGGGAGGGGAAGGAGAGTCCTCCAGCCGCCGATGCCCCCGGCCCTCCTCCGGACACCCCCGCCGCCTCCGGCCTCTTCGCCGCCCGCACCGGCGCCGAGCCGACACCACCGCCGGGCGCGGAGAGACCGGAGGCCCGCGCACGTGACGTGCGCAGCGCCTGGGAGGGCCTCCTGGAGATGCGCCGCATGACCAATCCGGACGGCGCGCGGGACCGTCCCTGCGCCTGGGAGCGGAAGCATCTGGTGCAGGCCGCCGCACTGGCCCTGGAGGCGGCGGGCTGCCCGCCCGGACCCGACGGATACCGAGTGGACGAGACCCCGCAGCCCGAGGCCGTCGCCGTCCGCGAGGCGGCGGCGGACGGGCTGCGGGCGTGCGCGACGGCGCTGGAGGCCGCGGGCTGGCAGGTCAGTGAGCACGCCGAGCGGCCTCATGGGGTGCGCTATCTCCTCGCCTCGCCCCGGAGAAGCTAGACAATCTTGAAGTGACCGTGTTGAACCGTTGAAGGGAATGTCGTGGCGGAGCCGTTTTCCGTGAGCATCAGCGTCCGTGGGTACGAGACGGACTCGCAGGGCCATCTGAACCAGGCCGTCTATCTCCAATACGCCGAGCACGCCCGCTGGTCGGTGCTGCGCGCGGCCGGAATCGAGCAGGCCGATCTGCTCGCCAAGGGGGTGGGCCCGGTCGCCCTGGAGAACACCATCCGCTACTTCAGCGAGCTGCGCGCGGGCGACGAGGTGGAGGTGAGCTGCGTCTTCGTGTGGGGCGAGCGCAAGACGTTCCGCATCGAGCAGACGATCCTCAAGGCGGACGGCACGAAGGCCGCCGAACTGCACTCCATCGGCGGCCTCCTGGACCTGAACGAACGGCAGATGGTGGCCGACCCCCGCGAGTACTTCAGGGCGCTGGCGGACGACCCGGCTGTGATCGGCCTCTGACCGGCCTTCGGCAGCACGGGAGTTGGGGGCGCCGGTCCGGGGTGGCGGGAACTAGATTGGCCGGTGATCGTTCTTTCAAGCAGTAAGCAGGCCCGCTCACCCCCAGGAGGCCCCCGTGCCGGACCGCGACCCCCAAGCCGAAGCCGCCGCGGACATACGCGCGCGCATCGACACCAGCACGCCGCACTCCGCGCGCTTCTGGAACTACTTCGTGGGCGGCAAGGACAACTACGAGAAGGACCGCGAACTCGGCGACCACATCAAGCAGATCCACCCCGGCCTGGTCGACGTGGCACGCCTGAGCCGGCACTTCCTGGGCCGCGCGGTCCGGCATCTGGCGACGGAGCAGGGCATCCGCCAGTTCCTCGACATCGGCACGGGCCTGCCGACCGCCGACAACACGCACGAGGTCGCCCAGCGCGTCGCCCCGGACTCCCGGATCGTGTACGTGGACAACGACCCGCTCGTCCTGGCCCACGCCCGCGCGCTGCTCACCAGCACGCCCGAGGGCGAGACCGCGTACATCGACGCCGATCTCTACGCCCCCGAGGCCATCCTGGAGGCCGCGAGCGCGACCCTGGACCTCTCCCGTCCGGTCGCCCTGATGATTCTCAACACCCTTGGCCACGTGGCGGATTACGAGCAGGCGCACGAGCTGGTGTCCCGGCTGATGGCGGGCCTGGCGTCCGGCAGCTATCTGGTGATCAGCGACAGCACCGCCACCAGCGACGGCATGATCGCGGCGTCGAACGCGTACAACAAGAGCGGCGCGATCCCCTACTACGTCCGCGGCGTCGAGGAGATCGGCGGCTTCTTCGACGGCCTGGAGCTGGTGGATCCCGGGGTCTGTCAGGTCACCCGATGGCGCCCGGACTCCGGCTCCGCGGACACGACGCCGGTCGACGCGTACGGCGCGGTGGCCCGCAAGCCATAGGTCTCTCCGGAGCGGTGGGGGCTACGCGTCCACCAGCCCCCGCCGCTCGTCATAGTCCGCACGCGACTGCGCGATCGTCACCCGGTGCCGCTCCGCCCACCCCGTCAGGGACAGCAGCGTGCCGTGCAACTCCTGGGCGACCGGGGTCAGTTCGTACTCCACCTTCGGCGGTACCGTCGGATGCACCGTGCGCGTGAGCAGGCCGTCGCGCTCCAGATTCCGCAGGGTCAGGGTCAGCATGCGGCGGCTGATGCCGTCGATGCTGCGCTCCAGCTCCGTGAAGCGGATGGGGCCGTGGGCCGCCGCGACCAGGATCGGCACGCTCCATTTACCCACCACCCTGTCAAGAACTTCCCGCACGGGGCATGCCTGCGCGTTCACCACCTGCGAGGTAACACCGGTGTTCCTTCGGGACATTGAAGTGCCTCCTTCTCCCGGCCTCCATGGTCACCCACGATGAGTCCCGTTACAAGTCGTGCACCTATGCAGTTCATGGAGGTTTTCATCGTGTCCGAGGCCAGGGCTCAGGTCCCATCCACCCCACTACGCTCCCGCCGGGCGTCGCTCGCCGTGCTCTCCTCGGGTCTCCTGATGACGATCATCGACGGCAACATCGTGACCGTCGCGATGCCCGCCATCCAGAGCGACCTCGGCTTCTCGGCGCCTGGCCTCGCCTGGGTCGTGAACGCCTACCTCATCGCCTTCGGCGGCCTGCTCCTTCTCGCCGGACGGCTCGGTGATCTCATCGGCCGCAAGCGGATGTTCGTCTCGGGCCTCGCCGTGTTCACCGCGGCGTCCGTGCTGTGCGGGGTCGCCACCGACCAGGGCCTGCTCATCGCGGCACGCGCCGTGCAGGGCGTCGGCGGGGCGATGACATCGGCGGTCGTACTCGGCATGCTGGTGGCGCTCTTCCCCGAACCGCGCGAACAGGCAAGGGCCATCGCGGTGTTCAGCGCGGTCGGCGCGGCGGGCGGCGCGCTCGGCACGTTCCTCGGCGGCGCGCTCACCGAGGCCCTCAACTGGCACTGGATCTTCCTGATCAACCTGCCGATCGGGGCCGTCGCGCTCGTCGCGGCGGTACGCGTCCTCGCGAACGACCGCGGCACGGGCCTCGCCGGGGGCGCCGACTATCCGGGCGCGGCGCTCGTCACCGGCGCGCTGATGCTCACCGTCTACACCATCGTCGGATCCGCCGAGCACGGCACGCCCGCCACGCTCGCGCTCGCCGCCCTCTCCCTCGCCCTGTACGCCGCCTTCGCCGTGCGCCAGGCCCGCACGGCCCGGCCCCTGCTGCGCCTGCGCGTCTTCCGCTCCCGCGTCCTGACCGGCGCCAACGCCGTGCAGATCATGATGATCGCGGGCATGTTCGGCTTCCAGTACATCGGCGCGCTCTACTTCCAACGGGTACTCGGCTACGGCGAGTTGAAGACCGGCTTCGCGTTCCTGCCCGCGCCGATCGCCATCGGCGTCCTGATGGTGGGTCTGTCCGCCAGGGTGATCGGCCGCTTCGGCCCCTACCGTTCGCTGCTCGCGGGCCTGGTCCTCATCACGGCCGGTCTCGCCCTCCTCGGCCGCCTGCCCGCCGACGGTTCGTACGTCGTCGACGTACTCCCAGCGATGCTGCTGCTCGGCGCCGGGTTCGCGGCGGCGATGCCCGCCGTGACGGGGCTCGCGATGTCAGGGGCGCGCGAGGAGGACGCGGGCCTTGCCTCCGGGCTCTTCAACACCACGCAGGTGGTGGGCGGTTCACTGGGCCTGGCCGTGCTGACCACCCTCGCCGCGAGCCGCACGGAGAGCCTGCTCGCGGGCGGCGGGCGGACCGTGGCGGCCACGGCCGACGGTTACCGCCTCGCCTTCTGGGTGGCCACGGGCATCGCGGCCGCGGGCCTCGCCCTGGCGGCGACGCTGCTTCGCCCGGAGCGCGGGGCGGCCGCCTCCGATGACACTGCCGCTGCCGACGCCACTGCCGCCGCGACCGAGCGGGAGCGGAAGCCGGAGCGCCGCGAGCCCACGACCGTGTGAACCAGCTGTTAGACCGATCCGGGTACTCCTCTTGCCTCACGACCGGCCGGGCCATTACGGTCCGGCCAGCCGTGAATCTACGCGCGTCGCACACCGAGCGAGAGGTCCCTGACCATGCGTAAGACCGTCCTGACCGCAATGACCGTACTGGGCGCGGGAATTGCTCTGGCGCTCAGCACCGGCCTGTCCACGGCGCAGCCCGAGACCGGCCGGTGGCAGCAGGTCGGGGACGACGTGAAGTCAGGCATCAGCGGGCTCACCGTCACCTCCCGTTCGGGTGACGATCTCCGCGCCCTCGTCGTACGCGACAACAAGCGGCCCGGCGAGAACCGCATCGCCGAAGTGACCCACCGGCCCGGCCGGCCCGCAGAGGTCTCCGCGATGACGTGGCTGAGCGGTGCCGAGCCCGTCGACCTGGAGGCGGTCGACGCGGTGCCGGGGACGTCCGACGAGTACGTGGCCGTGGCAAGCCGCGGACTCGCCTACCACCTCAAGCTGGCCGACGCCGGGGAGGCCGTACGCGTCCTGGACATCGCGCCGCTGCCCGCGATCGGCGCGGGCGACGACTTCGAGAGCTTCACGCTGACCTCACGGAACGGGAAGACGGCGGCGCTCTGGGCGGACCGCGGCGCGGGCGCGGACCGTCCCGCGACGCTGTACGCGGCAGCGTTCTCGGTCAATTCCTACGGTGAGTCGAAGTTCGGCGCGGTGAAGAAGGCGACCCTCCGCGCGCCGTACCCGAAGGGGAACGTACGCCACGCTTCGGACATCGAGGTGACCAAGTCGGGCCGCATCCTTGTCAGTTCGGCTTCGGACGCCGGTGACGACGGGCCGTTCGACTCCGCGGTGAGCGACGCGGGCAAGCTGACGGTCACCTCCACGGGGAAGGTGCGTCTTTCCGTCGACAGGTCGCCCGAGCTCCTGGAGACGTTCGAGGGCCACAAGATCGAGGCGCTGCGCTGTCTCCCCGGCTCCGGCCTCGCGGCCCTCGGCACGGACGACGAGAACGCGGGAGGCTCCCTCACCACGCGCCGGCTCTGCGACTGACCTCGGCGCCTTCTGCCCGCCGGCAGAGACGGCCGAGTGCCGCGCACTGCAGGGCCATGGACACCGCCATGGCCAGGCAGACGCCCGGCAGCCCCTGGTCCAACAGGGCGTAGGCGAGGGCCAGTTGTACCGCCACACCGACTGCCGTGATGCGGGCGAGGGCCGGACTGCCGCCGCCGCCCTCGAACACGCCGCCCAGCGCGATGAAGCAGGCGAGCAGCACCAAGTAAGGCCCCAGGCACCGCAGATAGAGCACCCCGGCGGCGGCCACCTCGCCCTCGGCGCCGAAGCCCCGCATGATCCACGGACCGGCGACGAGCAGCAGCAGCGCTGCCGTAAGGCCCAACACCCCCGCGACGAACAGCACTTGGCGCCCGACGGCCCGCCGCTCGTCACGTCCCGTGCCCAGCAGGTGGGCGGTGTGGATGGCCGCGGCCTGGCGCACGGAGTAGAAGGCCATCGTCGCCAGATACATCGCCTTGGTCGCGATGCCGTACGCGGCGACCTCGCCCACGCCGATCCTGGCGACGACCGCGACCAGCGCGAGCGCGCCCGTCATCCGGAGAACGAAGTCCGCGGACATCGGAAGCCCCGTCGCCACCGTCCTGCGGGCGTCGGCGGCCAGTCGCTCCACCCCGCACCCCTGGACGGGCGCTGCCCGCAGCACGTCGTTCCGCCGCAGCGCCGCGAGACCCCAGAGCAACGCGACCGCCCGGCCGATGACCGTGGCGATCGCCGCACCGCGCACGCCGAGCCCGAGCCCGAGGATGAACAGCGGGTCCAGGACGAGGATCAGGCCGTTGGCCAGCAGGGCGAGGCGCATGGGAGTGCGGGTGTCTCCCGCGCCCTTGAGGATTCCGTCGACGACGTTCGTGGCGAAGTACACGGCCATGCCCGGCAGCGCGATCGCGAAGTAGCCGGTCGTGAGGGCGAGCGCGTCCCCCTCACCTCCGCCGAGGACCAGCCGGGCCAGCGGCTCCCGGCACAAGTAGCCGCCGACGGCAACGACGGGCGTGATCAGCGCCCACAGGGCCCAGCCGCCGCGCACCGCGGACCGTACAGCCGCCTGGTCCCCCGCTCCTCTGGCCCGCGCGACCAGGACCGTCGTACCGGACCCTGCCATGAGGATGACGCCGAGCAGCAGGTTCTCGACGTTCGTGGCGACGGCCACCGCGGCGACCGCGGCACCGCCGAGCCGGGCCACCCAGAGCATGTTGATGATCCCGGCCGTGACACCGGCGAGCAGCTCGAAGTAGACCGGGTACGCGAGCGACACCAGCCGTCGGCGATGTTCCTTCGAACCCACCATTCCCCCTCTTTCCGCTGTACCTCGATTCGAGGTACAGCGGAAAGAGATAGCATCAACCGCACGGCCGGACAAGGAGCCGGACAAGGGCCGGACAAGAGAAGGGGCTCAACTCACGTGCTGGAGCTGTCGATCCTGGGCTTCCTCCACGAGGAACCCCTCCACGGCTACGACCTCAAGACCCGCATCCAGGGCCTCAGCGGCCACATCCGCCCGGTGAGCGACGGCGCGCTCTATCCGGCGATCACCCGCCTGGTGAAGGCGGGCCTCGTCGAGCAGCGCACCGAGCCGGGCAAGAGCGCCGCGCCCCGCCGGATCCTCTCCCTCACGGAGGCCGGGCACGGCGAACTGCGCGCCCGGCTCCGGGACCCCAAGGACGCCGAAATCACCGACGGGCAGCGCTTCTTCACCCTGCTCGCGTTCCTGCGCCACCTCCCCGACCCGGCAGAGCAGGCCGCCGTGCTCCGCCGCCGCAAGGCCTTCCTGGACACACCCGCGAGCTTCTTCTACCGCGACGGGAAACCGGTGACGGCGGAGGAGGCACCCGACCTCTTCCGCCAGGGCATGCTCCGGATCGCCCGCGCCACCGGCACGGAGGAGAAGAAGTGGCTTACCGAGGCCATCGAAGCCCTGGAGGCATCCGCCCGGGAGGCATCCGCCCTGGAGGCCGGGCGCGGCTGACGGTTCGGTGGAGCTCAGGGCCGCTGCGCGGCCACCAGCTCCCGGGCCTCCTCGTCCGTCGCGACCGACGGCGGGGAGCCCTCCAGGGGCTTGCGGGCCGTCTCCTTCATCGCGGCCACCGCGATGATGCCGACCAGACCCGCGAGCATCGTGTAGAAGGCAGGCATCAAGTCGTTGCCGGTCGCGCCGATCAGAGCGGCGACGACCAGCGGGGTCGTACCGCCGAAGAGCGAGACCGAGATGTTGAAGCCGATGGAGAGGGAGCCGTAGCGCACGTCCGTCGGGAACAGGGCCGGGAGCGACGAGGACATGACGCCCAGGTAGCAGACCAGGGCGAGGCCGAGGATGAGCAGGCCGGTGAAGACCGCCACCGTCCCGCCCTGCTTGATGAGGAGGAAGGCCGGCAGGGCCAGGACGAAGAAGCCCACCGAGCCCGCCATCAGGACCGGCTTGCGGCCGATGCGGTCGGAGAGGCGGCCGACGGAGTTGATGAGCGCCATCAGGATCAGCATGACGAGCACGATGGACATCAGGCCGCCGGTCTCGCCGAAGCCGAGCTGTGTCAGGTAGGTCGGCATGTACGAAAGCAGCATGTAGTCGGTGACGTTGAACGCGGCGACCAGCGCGATGCAGAGCAGCATCGCCCGCCACTGGCCGAAGAAGGATTCCTTGAAGGACTTCTTCTGGCGCTCGGCGGCCGGCCCGCTCTCCGCCTCCGCCATCTTCTGGAAGGCGGGCGACTCGTCGAGCTTCAGCCGCAGGTAGAGACCGATGAGGCCGAGCGGCGCCGCCACCAGGAACGGGATGCGCCAGCCCCAGGACTGCATGGCGTCGTCGCTGAGCCACATCGTCAGGGTGGTGACGAGCACCGCCGCGACGGTGTAGCCGATGAGGGTGCCGAACTCCAGGAAGGAGCCCCAGAATCCGCGGCGCTTGTCGGGCGCGTACTCGGCGATGAAGGTCGCGGCGCCGCCGTACTCACCGCCCGTGGAGAAGCCCTGCACCATGCGGCAGAGGACGAGGAGGACCGGGGCCCAGACGCCGATGGTGGCGTAGCTGGGGATCAGACCGATCGCCAGGGTCGCCGTCGACATCATGATCATGGTCAGCGCGAGGATCTTCTTGCGGCCCACGCGGTCGCCGAGCGGCCCGAAGAACATGCCGCCGATGGGGCGTACGAGGAACGCGGCGGCGAAAGTGGCCAGGGAGGAGAGGGTCTGCGCGGTGTCGTTGCCTGAGGGGAAGAACTCCTTGCCGATGATCACCGCGAGGTAGGCGTAGACGCCGAAGTCGTACCACTCCATGGCGTTGCCCAGGGCGGTCGCCTTGACCGCCCTCTTGACCTGGGCCTCTTCGGTGACGGTGATGTCCGACTGACGCAGGCGCGGGTTCTTCCGGCGGTGGATCGCGCGGAAGAGCGCACGGTGCCTGGCTATGGCCTCCGGAGCGGGTGCTGGTGTTTCGGGGGCTTCGGGGGCGCTCACGGGGCAGTCACCTTCTTGGTCGGCAATGATCTGTCATCGACCGTCTGACCTGGGAAGTCAAAGATCGACGAACGGTCGTCTGCCCAGCCGGGCGTCGGTCAACACTGTCAATTCCGAGGACCGGAAAGTGCCCGCCATTGGTCCTCACAGCAGGGGCCCCAAGTCCTGACTTCCCAGGACTTGGGGCCCGTCACTCAGCCGAGGACCCGTGGGCCGCTCAGCGCCCGTGCGTCAGCGCGCGTACAGCTGTGTCGCGGGCACGATCTGCTGCTCCTGTCCGGGGCTGGACCAGAGCAGCTTCATGTGGGCCTCGCCGGTCTGTTCCGCGTACTCGACCTTGATCGTGTGCCGCTTCCCGGCGGTGAGGGCGACCTGGCCCTTGTCGATCTTCGGCTCGTGCGGTGTCCACGAGTCGATGACGAGCTTGCCGTCGACCCACACGCGCGCCATGTCGTCAGAGACGGTCGTCAGCGTGTACGTCTCCGAGCGGCGCGGCTCCAGCTTCCCTGTCCAGCGGACGCTGAACTTGTCGGAGGGGATGCTCGCCGCCGGTGAACCCTCGTACTTCCAGGCGTGGTTGACGGAGCGGTCGGTGCGGGTGATCTTCGGGGTGCCGCTCAGGTCCGCGTTGTCGAAGATCTCCTGCTTCAGGCCCTTGCCCTTGCCGGGCCGTGCTGTCGGCCCCGGGTCCACCCTCAGCTCGATGACCGTGGCGGTGTCGTTGGTCGCGGCGCCGGACGGCTTCAGGTCGATGCCGTCGCCGGACTTGGTGACGGTCACCTTCTGGTCGCTGCCGAGCACCCGCGCCGACGTGACGTCGAAGTCCGTACGCGCCTTCAGGTGCAGGGCGGTACCGGACGCCGGCCACTGGGTGACCGCCGCGTACAGCTTGTCGCCCTTGCGGCTGACCGAACCCCAGGACGGCTCCTCGACGAGTCCGCCGAAGCGGGCGCCGAACACCGCGTTGCCCTGGCCGGACGTACGCAGCCAGTCGCCCATCTGCTTCAGGCGGTCGACGGAGGGCTGCGGGACGCGGCCGCGGGCGTCGGGGCCGACGTTCAGGAGGTAGTTGCCGCTGCGGGACGTCGTGGAGAGGAGGTTCCTGACCAGGGTGGACGACGACTTCCAGTTGGTGTCGTAGCGCGCGAAGCCCCAGTGGCCGTTGAGGGTCATGCAGGATTCCCAGAGCTGGCCGTCGACCGGGGCGCCGGGGATCTCCTGCTCGGGGGTGCCGTAGTCGCCGTCGACCACGCGGCGCTTGCCGACGCGGTTGTTGATGATGAGGTCCGGGTCGAGGTCGCGGAGGTAGGCCTCCAGCTTCTCGCCGTCCTTCGCCGTCCAGGGGTTGTTGGGCTTGTCCGTGTCCCATTCGCCGTCGAACCAGAGCAGGGCGGGGTCGTAGGTGTCGACCAGCTCCTTGAGCTGGGCGCGCATTCGCTTCTCGTACTTGGGGAAGGTGGCCGGGTCGGGGAAGTCCGGGTCGTGCCAGTCCCAGATCGAGTAGTAGAAGCCGAGCTTGATGCCCGCGTCGTCGGATGCCTTCTTCAGCTCGGCGAGGATGTCGCGGTTCTTGTCGAAGGACGAGTGGTCGCGCAGGTTCCAGTCGTTGACCTTCGTGGGCCACATCGCGTAGCCCTCGTGGTGCTTCGATGTGATGACGATGTAGCGCATTCCGGCGTCCTTGGCCGCCTTGACCACGGCCTTGGCGTCGAAGTCGGCGGGGTTGAACGCCGCGGCCTGCTTCTCGTACTCGGCCTTCGGGATGTCGCACTGGCGCTGGATCCACTCGGCGTCACGGCAGAGGGAGCCGTCGGCCTTCTTGTACTCGCCCTCCAGGTTGGAGTACGCGCCGAAGTGGATGAACATGCCGAAGCGGTCCTGCCGGAACCAGCTGGTGCGGTCGGCGGTGAAGGGGTCGTCGGTGGCGTGGTCGGTTCCGGGGCCGGCGGCGGCCGGGGGTTCCGTCGGCGCGGCGACCGCCGTGGGGACGGCTGTCGCGGCGAGGGCCGAGGCGAGGAGCAGGGCGATCCCGGCGACTCTTCGCCGGGTGCGGCTCAGCTGTGTGCGCATGGGGGCGGCTCCCTGAGGTTGACGGGTCGCTCGGGAACGTAGGGTTGAATACATCGGATGTCAATGCGCCCAACTGACACCGATGGGGCGGATGTTGGCGTGATCACGTGACATCGCTCCGATGACTGGCCCCGGGGGCACCCCCCGGGGCACCCCCGAGCCACCCTCGCCCCCCGCTCCATAAAGCTTTCAAGCGAATTCCGGTCGGCCCGGGTCGGCCTGCGATAGGAATCTGTGACTCCGATAAACCCGCCGCACAACACCCCATCCGCTATTGACTATTCACCGGAAGAGCCTTTGTGAGAGTGGTGTAGCATCGGATCAGGCAGATAAATCGTCGACGATTGAAATCAGCCAACGGGGGCCCTCATGTCATCGATAAAGATCCTGCTTGTCGACAGCGAACAACTCGTCCTCGAAGGATTCCGCAAGCTTCTCGACGGGTTTACGGAATTCTCCGTGGTGTCCATCGCCCATGACGCCGCCACCGCCCTTGAGCACTTACGCGGGCGCCGCCCGCAGATCGTCGTGATGGGACTCGGCGTGCCCGGAACAGGCGGTGTGGACGCGATCCGGGCCATTCGCCGCGAGTCCGGCCACGTACGCATCGTCATCCTCTCCTCCAACCAGCAGCCCGTCTATATGCGCGAGGCCTTCGTGGCCGGGGCCAACGCCTATCTCTCCCGCAGCATCGACGCGAACGAACTGCGCGGGACGCTCCTCGCGGTGCACCGCGACGGCGCCGCGTTCACCGCGGCCACCGCGGGCCCGATCCTGCAGCTCATGTCGGGCCGCCACCGCGGCGACGACACGGCCCTGTCGACGCTGACCGAGCGCGAGCGGCAGATCCTGTCCCTGGTCGCCGACGACCACGAGACCGACTGCATCGCCACGGCTCTGGGCATTCGCCCGAAGACCGTGCGCAACTATCTGAGCCGTATCTACGCCAAATTGGGCACCCCCAATCGCGTCCAGACCGTCCTGTACGCGAAACGCTCTTTAGGCCGCCAAGGAGGACTCGCGACGGACCCGTGACGCACAGGGCGGGCACCTCCCTCACATCGCTCTGACATCGCTGCGGAACACGCCTCAATTGCCCGCGCAATTGGCCCGTTCATTACGGTTCCTGTACTACATCGGCCACCGCCCTGCACCATGCCGCGCCCGCATCGGCCAGCGCGACAGGGAAGGCCATGAAGGTGAACGCACCGCCCGGCGGTAGGTCTCGCAATCTGGCCAATCCCTCAATCTGGATGAATTCGCGTTTCCGGCCATGGATATGCGTGGGCCAGAGGGCCGCGGGATCTCCGGTCCCGTAGAAGGACTCCACCATCGCGCGGGCGGGGCCGTCGAAACTCCAGCAGTCCGTGCCGAGCACCTTCACGCCGAGATCCAGCAGATGGTCGACGGCCTCGGGAGTGACGGCGGTGGACTCCGTGTAATAGGCGGGAGTACCCAGGCGCAGATCCGAGTCGGTGCGGAAGAGCACCACCGTCCCCGGACCCACCTCCGAACCGGCCGCGCGCAGCGCCTCCTTGACGTCACGGGCCGTGACGCGCCCCCCGCACTCCCGTACGTCGAGGACGACACCGGGCCCGCGGAACCACTCCAGCGGCAGGTCGAGGACCTTCTTGGCGGGCCTGCCCGCGCACTCGGGGCCGTAGTGGAAGGGCGCGTCCACGTGCGTGCCCTGGTGCACGGACATCCGGTAGAACTCGTTCGAGAGGAAGCAGCCGTCGGGCAGATCGCGTACGCGCAGCCTGCGGGCTCCGGTCAGCCAGCGCCAGTAGTTGCGCCGCCGGTCCGTGCGGCTGTCCCCCGGTAACGCCCTGATTCTGCGCGACAGATGGCGGATGCCGTCCCGGTGGAGCCACTGCTCGAACTCCACGCCGGGTGCGCGGCGGCTGATGGGGATGCTCAGGTCCACGTACATAAGTCGGATGCACCTCTCTCGTTCTCTGTCGGTGGCGCTGTCGGTCACGCTCACGCGGCGTAGGTGAGCAGGCGGCGGATCGCGGCCGCCGCCGTATGGCCGTACGCCTCTCCGGCCCGGCCGAGCAGGCGGCGTACGTCCATCGCGTACTCCTGTGTGCCGGTCGTCTCCAGGGCGAACGACGCGAGTACGCAGCCCAGTTGGGCCGACCCCTCGAACGGTGCGCCCTGGGCGAGCCCGGCGACGAGGCCCGCCCGGAGCGCGTCCCCCGCCCCGCTCGGCTCGGCCACGGTGACCGAGCCGGGAGCGGGGACGAGGGCCGGCTCATGGCCGGCGCGCTCGATCCGCACCCCGGCGGCGCCGAGCGTGGTCACCCACGCCCCGACCCGTTCGAGGATCCGCGGCCCGCTCCAGCCGGTGGCCTCGCGGAGCCGCACCGAATCGCCCTCGTCGGTGAAGAGGCAACTCGCCTCTGAGATCAGGTACTTGAGGTCCGCGCGACCCATCCCTCCGATCTGCCACGAAGGATGGGCCACGAACGGCAGCCCCAGCCCACGGCACTCCTCGGTGTGCCGGAGCATCGCGGCCGGATCGCCCGGCTCGACCACCACGAGACCGAGACCGCCCGTGCGCTCCGCGACGGAGCGCAGCGAGAGGGTGGACGAGGCCCCCATGGCTCCCGGCCGGAAGGTGCTGACCCGCACCCCCTCCAGGTCGGTCGTGCACACGTACCGCGCGGTGTGCTCGCCCGGCACGACGAGCACGGACTCGGTGTCGACCCCGTGCTGCTTGAGCCACACCTGGTAGTCGGCGAAGTCCGAGCCGGCCGCGCCGACCAGGACCGGATCGAGGCCGAGGCGGCCGAGGCCGAAGGCGACGTTGGCGGCTGTGCCGCCCCGGCGTATTTCAAGCCGCTCGGCGAGGAAGGGCAAGGACGCGACGTGCGGGCGGCCCGACGCTCCTGACGGCTCCGGGAACCGGCCAGGGAAGGTCATGAGGTGGTCCATCGCGATGACCCCCGTAACGGCGATGGGCACGGAGACTTCAGACCCCGGACTCGATCTTCCGCTTGATGCCCGCCTGGTTCTGCCGCGTGTGCAGCTGCATGCGCTCCACGACGGTCGGCAGCGGGACATCAAAGGCGTCGTCGACCTCGAAGTCCTGGACCCAGGTCATCAGGGTTCCCTCGGGCACCTGCTGGTAGCTCCACCTGAGGTGCATGTAGCGGAACGGGAAGAGCGGGTCGCGCCGCTCGGCGACCGCCGTGAGCTCGCGGTGGTCCAGGAGCCGCCAGGAACTCCAGGTCGAGCCCTCGGGGTTGGTCAGCTCGAAGAGGATCTCGGTCCAGCGGCCGTCCCGCTCCTGCGAGACCACCTTGGCGTGGTGGTACTCGTCGAAGAGGTCGGGCCAGCGGGCGATGTCGTTGGTGGTCTCGAAGACGCTCAGGGCGTCGGCCTCGATGACGACACTGTTCTCGATCCTGGGCATCGTCTCAGCTCCCTACCGTGGCGGCGCCGGCCGACAGCAGACGCCCCACACAGTCGACGAGGTCACCGAAGGTGCGGAAGCCGCCCTCGGCGTCGGCGTCGATGCTGACGCCGAAGTGCTGTTCGAGGGCTACGACGATCTCGACCAGCTCGGTCGAGTCGATGTCGAGGTCCTCGGCCAGGCGCTGCCCGTCGGCCAGCTCCTCGCTCTCGAAGCCCGCACCGCGCATGACGGTGACCACGTTCTCGCGGATGTCCATGTAACTCACGTACTCCTTACGCTGGTTGAATCCTTTGAGGTGCGAGGGTCAGTCGGCGACCGCGATCGCCACGGCCACGCCCGCCTCGTGCGAGATGCTCACGTGCAGCCCGCTGTAGCCGGCACGCCGGAAGGCCTCACCGGCCCGTCCCGTCAGCCGGGGCACGGGTGCGCCCGACGCCTCGCGGCCGATCTCGACGTCCCGCCAGCCCAGGCCTTCGCCGTGGCCGCCGAGTGCCTTGCGCACGGCCTCCTTGGCGGCGATGCGGCCCGCCATGCAGGAGGCCCGGTGGCGGGGCGACGTGCCCTCGCACAGAGCCAGTTCGTTGACCGTGAAGAACCGCTCCACGAGCCGCTGCCCACGCCGCTCGGCCATGGCGCGGAAGCGTTCGATGTCGACGATGTCGATGCCCACCGCGCGGATTCCGGACGACCGGGGCAGGGCACTCCACGCGGTCAACGCCTCAGCAACAGACATGCGTTGACACCCCCCAGGCCGCGCGAGACCACCAGCGTGTGCTCGCAGTCGCCCGCCGGACGCGCCTGTCCCGCGACCAGGTCGAGGTCGATGCCGGGAGCCGGGCGTTCCAGGTTCACGGTCGGCGGCAGCACCCCGTCGCGCATCGCCCGCAGGGCGAGCGCCACGTCGGCCGGCGCCGCGGCCCCCAGGAGGTGGCCGAAGCCCGACTTGGGTGCGGTGACGGGGAGTTGGCGTGCGATAGAAGGGCCGAACGCCTCGTGCAGCGCGTATCCCTCCGTGACGTCCTCGAACGGGACGCCCGAGCCGTGCGCGAAGACCGCTCCGATGTCGCCGCCGGAGATCCCGGCGTGTTCCGTCGCTGTCCGCATGGCGCGGCCCAGGATCTGCCCGGTGGGCTCGACCGTGTAGTACGGCATGTAGCCGTCGGTGCTCACGCCCCAGCCGGCCAGTTCGCCCAGGATGCGTGCCCCGCGCCGCTCTGCGTGCTCGCGGCGCTCCATGACCAGGAACACCGCCCCCTCGCCGAAGACGCTGCCGCCGTGGCCCGCGTCGAACGGCCGGTACAGCTCGTGCGGGGCGAGCGAGCCGCGGGACTTGGCGCCGAGCCCGCTGGTCTCCATGCAGAGCCAGCCGTACGGCGAGAGGGGCGCCTCCACGCCGCCCGCGATCACGATGTCCGCGCGGTCGCGCAGGAGCGCCTCGGCCCCGCCGATCAGCGCGTACGCTCCACTGGCCCGGTCGGCGACGAACGTACGCGCCGGGCCCTTGATGCCCTGGTCGATGCAGATGTTGCCCTGTGGCGCGGCGGGGAACCAGGCGGTCGCCTGATAGGGGCTGACCGCGCGCGGCCCGTCGGTCCACAGGTGGCGCAGCTCGCGCTCGGCGAACTCCCAGCCGCCCAGGATGTTTCCGACCATGACGCCGGTCCGCTCGGCGGATGCCTCTTCGCCCACGGTGACGCGGGCGTCCGCGAGTGCCTGCCGCACGGCGTGCACGGACAGGTGCGTGAAGCGGTCGGTGCGCTTGACGAAGCGGGACGGCAGTTCGGCGCCCGCGTCGAAGTCGGCCTGGCCCGCCGCCGACGTGGCGTACTCCGAGGCGTCGAAGCGGTCGATGGCGGCGACCCGCGGGACGCCTTCTCGTGCGCTGTCCCAGAGGGGATCGGTGCCGGTGCCCGCGGGCGTGACCGCGCCGATGCCGGTGATGACGACGCTCATCGGTGCGCCCCTTCCCGCACGGCCCGCGTGACGAGCGCGGCGTGCAGCCCCGCGAATCCGCTGGCGCCCTTGAGGATCGCCTCGCCGTACCATGGGCGGCCTTCGCCCGGGACGTAGTCGAGGTCACAAGTGGGGTCGGGGTTCTCGTAGTTGGCGGTCGGGTGGACGAAGGAGTGCTTGCCCGCGAGGGCGCAGAGCACGATCTCCATGGCGCTCGCGGCGGCCAGCGCGTGGCCGACCATCGACTTCGCCGAGTTCACCGGGATCTGCCGGGCGCGCTCGCCGAGGGCGAGCTTGAGGGCGCTGGTCTCGCAGGTGTCGTTCTGCGGGGTCGAGCTGCCGTGCGAGCTGACGTGGTCGATGTCCCGCGGACGCAGGCCGGCCTCCGCGACGGCCTGTGTCATGGCGCGGGTCAGGTCCTCGCCGTCGGAGAGCAGGTCGGTCATGTGCGCGGCGTTCGAGGTGTGCGAGAAGCCGTCGACCGTCAGGTAGGGCGCGGCGCCCCGGCGCTCGGCGTGCTCGCGCGACTCCAGTACGACGATGCCGCAGCCCTCGCCGAGCACGAAGCCGTCGCGGCCCGCGTCGTACGGGCGTGACGCCGCCTCGGGGCGGTCGCTGTGGGCGCGCGAGAGGCAGTTGATGATCTCGAAGGACGCCACCGTCACCGGGGTGATGGGCGCCTCAGTGGCCCCCGCGATCATCACGTCCGCCTCCCCGTGGCGGATCGCCTCGTAGGCGTGGCCGATCGCGTCGACGCCGCCGATGCACCCCGTCGACAGGGTCACGCACGGGCCCTGCATGCCCAGCAGGGCCGAGAGGATCGTGCCGGGGGTGTTCGACATGGACGCGAGGTAGAGATCACGCCCGGCCTTCTCCGGGTCGACGGGCCCCCGCCCCTGATCGGTGACCCGCAGGAACTCCTCCTCCATCTTCGGGGTGCCGCAGACCGCCGTGGACAGCGAGAGTCCGGCGCGCTCCGGGTCGTAGCTGCCCCGGTCGAGTCCGGCGTCCCGTACGGCTTGGTACGCGGCCGCGACGGCGAACTGTGTGTACCGGTCGAGGCGTTGCACCTCGGGCGGCAGAGCCGGTATCTGCTCCTCGAATCCGGGGACCTCTGCGATCGAGTCCGACGCGAATTCGAAGTCTCCGAAGAGCGCCGAACTCGTAATGCCGGAAAGAGGTTTGGTGACGCTCTTTCCCGCGGAGATTGTTTCCCATAATGCTTCTGTTCCGATTCCGGCCGGGCTGACCACGCCCAACCCGGTGACCACCACTTCTCGCACTGCTTCTGGCACGTGAACCACTAACGCCTTTCTCCTGTCAGGACGGTGATGAGACCGGGGGTGACGGACTCCTTTGCCGTCACCCCGTATTTCTCCATGACCGCGCGGTACGCGGATTCCTCCTGGACCCCGCCCGCATCGGTGTTCACCAGGAGGCTGAGCGCGATCATCGGGCGGTGGAGGGCGGGCCGCCCCGGCTCCTGGCGCATGACGTCGACGATCAGCAGGGTGCCGCCGGGCCGCAGCAGCCGTGCGCACTCCTGGATGAGGCGTTCGGTGGCGTCCGGTCCTGCGAAGCGACTGAGGTGTGCGAGCACGACGGTGTCGAAACACCCCTCAGGGAAGGGCGCCTTGGGGAAGTCGCCGGCGTAGTCCCTGGTGAAGTCGGCGGGGACGAAGCGGAACCGCTCCGCCACGCCGAACTCCGCCGCCCGCTCGCGCGCGGCGCCGAGCAGCTCCGGGGTGTCGTGGGCCACCACCCGTGCCTCCGGGTCGGCGGCGGCCAGGGCGATGCCCCACTCCCCCGCGCCCGAGGCGAAGTCCAGGACGCGGCCCGCGGCCCGCGGGGCGAGCTCGCGCACTACGCGGAAGGCGGTGCGCACGCCCACCGGGAAGATCCCGGCGAACATCCCCGGGTAGAGCCCGCGGTTCTCGGGCGCGCCCAGCTCACCGCCGCCGTGGCGGCCGGACCGCACCAGTTCGGTGAGGCCGCTCCACTGGTCCCATTCCGCGAGTACGTCGGCGAAGTGGTCGCCGAGGTAGCCGCGGCCGCCCTCGACCAGATGGGCGCGGGACGTGTCGGTGAGCGTCCAGCTCTCCTCCGCACCGCCCGCGACCAGGCCGAGCTCCTCCAGGGCGGCGAGCAGGGCGTGCAGCGCGGCGGGGTCGCAGGCCAGCTCGGCGGCGAGGCCCGGCGTGCCGCGCGGGCCCCGGGCGAGGCCGGTGAACACGCCCAGGTCCAGGGCCGTGCCGAGGACTCTGGCGCGGGCGAAGCCGAAGTTCAGGGCGAGGAGCGGGCCGGGGTCCGGGGCGTCCTCGTACGGAGCGAGGGCGCGGCTGTGGGCAGCGGCCGTCGGGGCGCTCACTTGCCGCCCTCCAGAAGGCTCACGTACTGGGGGTTCTGCGTGTACTCGTACGGGTCTTCGGAGAGGAACACGTTCCGTACCGGGGGCCGTTCGCAGGGCGCGACGACGAGGAACCGGCAGGTCTGGTCCGGTCCTGTGACGAAGCCGTGGGGTTCGTTTCGGGGGATGAAGATGGCGTCGCCGGGGCCGACTTCCTCGGTCTTGCCGAGCCCGGGCATGACGAGCCCCATCGAGCCTTCGAGCACATAGATCTCGTGCTCCCACTCGTGGTAATGCGGGGGTGTGGAGCCGTTCGGCGAGACCTCGAATTCGGTGAGGACGAAGCGGTCGGCGCCGTCCGGTGTGTCGATGAGTTTCCGGTGAGTGGTCTCCTTCGCTCCGGGTTCGCGGACTATTTCGGCCTTGACCGCGGTCCTGTGCACGCGCTTCATGTGCTGCCTTTCTCCGAATGAGAATCCCGAATGGTTTCCCGACTGGGGCGGGCGCTTGTGCGGCGCCGCAATCGAACGTAATTCAGCGGTACGGAGCGCATCTATGGGCAGGGACCGCCACCGACGTCGGGACTTGGAACCGGAGTCGCCGGGGACGTCGGCCCACGGGCCGGGACAAAGTCCCGGTGGATGCGGGACGCGCTCGACGCCGCCCCTCTGCCGCACACTTGACCATGGTTCACGGGCGGTTCATCGTGAGGCGCCGAGCATTGTTCGGGCGTCTGCCCGAGCATCGCCGAACCGGGAGGGTATCCCTACGTCATGCCCCTGGCCCGCCGCACCTTCCTCTCCGCCCTTGCCGGAACGACCGGCGCCGCCGTCGCCTGTTCCGGCTCCTCCGCCGACGGCGCCCCGACCTCCGAGTCACCCGCGGTCAAGGCCGCCCGGCGGCTGCTGCCCGGACACTGGAAGCAGCTGACGTTCACGACCGCGGGTCCCGCCGACGCCTTCCGGATATCCGGGCGGCGCGGGCGGATAGAGATAGCCGGACCGAACCCTGCCGTCCACCTCACCGGCCTGCGCCACTACTTGAAGCACACCGCCCACGCGAACATCACCTGGGCGGGCAGTCAGCTTGACCTGCCCGATCGGCTCCCCGGGCTCGACGAACCGGTGACAGGAAGCGCCAACGCCCCACACCGCTTCGTCCTCAACGACACGAACGACGGCTACACGGGGGCGTACCACGACTGGTCGTACTGGGAGCGCGAGATCGACGTGCTCGCGCTGCACGGCTACAACGAAGTGCTCGTGTACGTCGGCGCCGACGCCCTCTATCACCGCGTGTTCCAGGAGTTCGGCTACTCCGACAAGGAGATGCGCGAGTGGATCCCGTCCCCGGCCCACCAGCCGTGGTGGCTGCTCCAGAACATGTCCTCCTTCCCGCATCCCGTCTCGCGCCAACTCCTGCACGAACGCGCCGTGTTGGGAGGCCGCATCACGAACCGACTGCGCGAGCTCGGCATGACCCCGGTCCTCCCCGGCTACTTCGGAACGGTCCCGCCCGGCTTCGCCGCGAAGAATCCCGGCGCGAAGACCGTGCCGCAGGGCGACTGGGTCGGCTTCGCGCGGCCCGACTGGCTCGATCCGCGCACCGAGCACTTCGAGCGGGTGGCCGCCGCCTTCTACCGCTCCCAGGACGAGCTGTTCGGGGCGTCGACGATGTACAAGATGGACCTCCTCCACGAGGGCGGGAAGTCGGGCGACGTCCCGGTCCCTGACGCGGCGAAGGCCGTCGAGAAGGCCCTCAAGGCCGCACACCCCGGCGCCATATGGGTGATCCTCGGCTGGCAGAGCAACCCTCCCAAGGCCATCGTCGACGCCGTCGACAAGTCGAAGATGCTCGTGGTCGACGGCCTCTCCGACCGCTTCCCGAAGATCACCGACCGCGAGTCCGACTGGAACGACACCCCCTACACCTTCGGCTCGATCTGGAACTTCGGCGGACACACGACCCTCGGCGCCAACACCCCGGACTGGGCCGCGCTCTACGAGAAGTGGCGCACCAAGGAAGGCAGCAAGCAGCGCGGCATCGCGCTGATGCCGGAGGCGGCCGACAACAACCCCGCCGCTTTCGAGCTCTTCTCCGAACTGGCCTGGCGGACAGGGGACTTGAACCTCACCGCCTGGTTCGCCGACTGGTCCGTGTCCCGCTACGGCGCCGCCGACCCGCACGCGGCCGAGGCCTGGGACGTCCTGCGCCGCACCGCGTACGGCACGACCCGAGCGGACCAGTGGTCCGAGGGCGCGGACGGCCTCTTCGGCGCGCGCCCAGATCTGGCGGCGAAGTCGGCGGCGGCCTGGTCGCCGAAGGCGATGCGGTACGAGCCCGCGGACTTCGAACCGGCACTCACCGAACTCCTCTCCGTAAGGCGCTCGTTGAGACAATCATCCGCCTACCGCCGCGACCTCCTGGACGTGGCCCGCCAGGCACTCTCCAACCGCAGCCGCGTACTCCTGCCGCAGATCAAGGAGGCGTACGACGACCGGGACGACGCCCTCTTCGACCGGCTGACCCGGACCTGGCTCGGCCTCATGGACCTGCTCGACAAGCTCGTGGCCACCGACTCCCGCCATCTGCTGGGCCGTTGGGTCGCCGACGCCCGCTCGTGGGGCGCCGACGCGACGGAACGGGAGCATCTCGCGTACGACCAGCTGTCGCTGCTCACCGTGTGGGGCACGCGGGCCGGCGCGGACGCGGGGCTGCGCGACTACGCCAACCGGGAGTGGGCGGGCCTCGTCGGCGGGCTCTACCGGCTGCGCTGGGAAACGTACTTCAAGGAGCTGCGGACAGCACTCGACCAGGACCGGAAACCAAAGGCCATCGACTGGTTCGCGATCGAGGACGGCTGGATTCGTGATCCGGGGCCGCTCGCGACCCGGCCGACCGGCGACACGTACGAGATCGCCCTACAGGTACGCGACCGACTGGCGGCCAGGCGCTGAGGCGCCACCGGTCCGACGGCCGTGCCCCCGAGGCAGAACGGGGGCACGGCCGAGCCCGGTCAGGACCTCGGGCACTCCTTCCACGCCATGTGGTAAATCGTGCTGATGTCCCCGTCTGTCGAGTCCATCGTCATGAAGCTGGTCTTCGCGGGGTCCGATGTGCCCGCGTCGATGCGCAGTTCGGTGTTGATGTTGAAGTTCCGCTGCACGCCGCAGGGTGCCCAGACGAGCTGACCCCACTCCGTGGTGTCGCTGGCCTGCCAGTTGTCGTTGTACGCACCCTTGAACTCATGGCTGATCGAGGCCGTGTTCGGTGAGCCCTGGAAGTAGTACGACGCCTTCTCCGTGGCCTTGGCGCCGGCCTGGAGCGATGCGTAACCGCGGTAGTCGGCACTCGCGATCGCGTACGTGAAGCCGTGCGGGACATGCACGACGAGGTTGAGCTGGCAGTTCTTGCGGAACGCGGTGGGGTCCGCGCCGCCGCCCACCTGGGCGAGGTAATCGCTGTAGGTGACCGTGAAGGCCGTGTTGTCCGCGGAGACAGCGACGGCCGCGGTGCCCAGGGGGCAGCCCGAGCCGTTCACCGTGGCGACCTCGATCACGATCTTGTCCGGGGGCGGGTCCAGGGTGGCCGCCGTGTCCTGTGCGGGGAGCGTCGAGCCGAGCAGCGCCGCGACGGCGCCGCTCAGCAGCAGTGCACCAGCCATGGTTCTCCATTCCATTACTGAGGAGGGGGGTCGGAGAAGTGCCTGTGGTGCGAGGTGCCTGTGGAGCGGATTGCGTGAGCGAGGGGGATCGTACGGACCAATGAGGTAGGCGGCCAGAGCGATCTCCGGCCATTCGGCCCGCGGGGCCCCATCGCGTCTTGACGGGTATACGTCACCCACAATCTCTGGTAGGAAACCTTCCTAACAGTACGCGGTACGACGAACTCCCCCTGGATTCCCCACCCTTGGAGGCCCTCGTGCAGTCCCCCCACATACGCCCGCGCACCCTCACCTCACGCCGCACCGTGCTCACCTTCATCGGCGCCTCGCTCATCGCGGGCCCAGTAATCGCTTCCCAATCGGCAGGCGCGGCCCCCGCCGCCACCCCGACCCCCATGGCGGGCGGACTCGACGATCCGGCGAAGAAGGAGATCGCCATGAAGATCGTGTGCAGCGCCGAGAACTCCGACCTCAACTGGAAGGAGTACTACCGCTACTGCGAGGACATCGGCGACGGCCGCGGCTACACCGCGGGCATCATCGGCTTCTGCTCGGGCACCGGTGACATGCTCGACCTGGTCGAGCTCTATACGCGCCGCAAGCCGAACAACATCCTCGCCAAGTATCTGCCCGCGCTGCGCGAGGTGGACGGCACCGACTCCCACGAGGGCCTCGACCCCCACTACAAGCGCGACTGGGAGAGGGCCGCCGAGGACCCCGAGTTCCAGAAGGCTCAGAACGACGAGCGTGACCGCGTCTACTTCAACCCGGCCGTCAAGCAGGGCAAGGCGGACGGCATCGGCGTGCTCGGGCAGTTCGCGTACTACGACGCGATCGTCATGCACGGCGACGGCAGCGACCACACCAGCTTCCGCAACATCCGTAAGCGCGCCCTGCGTTCGGCGAAGCCGCCGGCCCAGGGCGGCGACGAGGTGACATACCTCCACGCCTTCCTCGACGCGCGCGTCTGGGCGATGAAGCAGGAGGAGGCACACGAGGACACCAGCCGCGTCGACACGGCCCAGCGAGTGTTCCTGAACAAGCGCAACCTGAACCTGAACCCGCCGCTGGAGTGGAAGGTCTACGGGGACTCGTACCGCATAGGCTGAACCGCCCACATCGGCGCGGGACACCGCCACCACCCCCGCGCCGATGTAGCAGCGCCGATGTAGGAGCGCTTACGAGTTGCGTGAAGCAGCTTTCGCTGGTGCTGAACGGCAAGGCCGCCCGATCCTTGTCGAATGATCGGAATGAACGCGATACTCGGCGTCGCAGTGGTGTCCCTGGGCATGGTGCTCACGCCGGGCCCCAACATGATGTACCTGGTCTCGCGGAGCATCACCCAGGGCAGGCGGGCCGGAGCGATCTCCCTGGCCGGGGTCGCCGTCGGGTTCATCATCTACCTGACGGCAGCCAACCTCGGCCTCTCCCTGGTCTTCCTCGCGGTCCCCCAGCTGTACATGGCCGTGAAGCTCGCGGGGGCGGCCTACTTGGCATGGCTGGCCTGGAAGGCACTCAAGCCGGGCGGGGTATCGGTCTTCGCCCACCAGGAGCTGACCCCCGACTCGCCCCAACGCCTGTTCACCATGGGAGTGCTGACGAACCTCCTGAACCCAAAGGTCGCCATCATGTACGTCTCGCTGATACCCCAGTTCATCGACCCGACGGCCGGCCACACCCTCCTCCAGGGCTTCGTACTCGGCGGCATCCAGATCTCCATCAGTCTGGGCGTGAACCTGGCGATCATCGTGGCGGCGGGCACCATCGCGGTATTCCTGGCCCACCGCCCGACGTGGCTCCGAGTCCAGCGATACGTGATGGGAACGGTGCTGGGCGCACTAGCAATCAAACTCGCAACGGACCGATCCCCAACGACGGCAACATGAAGGCGCCCCCCACCACCACCCTCAGACCAACCGGGCGGCCCCGGCAACCATCAAGGCCGCCAGCATCGCGACGCCCCCGCCGACAGCCATGACCGTCGTGGCGGACGCCGTGTCCACGACCACTCCGCCCGCCAGCGCGCCGAACGAGAACGTCGCCTGGAACGACGACGTGAACAGCACGGACGCCGCCTCCGGCGCATGTGGCGCCGCGGTCACGAACCACGTCTGCGAGCAGACGGGCACCGCCCCGTACGCGACGCCCCACACCACCAGCAGCACAAGCGCACCCGCCTTCCCGGTGCCGAGGGCTGGCAGCAGCAGCGTCACCGCACCGATCAGCCCGGCGGCCGTGGCGAAGGTGCCACGCGGCGCACGCCTCACCCACGGCCCCGCGAGGAAGTTGCCGAGGATGCCGGCAGCGCCGTACGCCAGCAGGAAGCCGGTGATCGACCCGGCGCCCACACCGGTCACCTCCGCCAGGAACGGAGTGACGTACGTGTACGTGCCGAAGTGAGCCGTCACGACGAGGAAGGTGACGGCAAGGGCGGCGCGGACGCGGTCCGTGCCGAGCAGCTCGCGCAGCACGGCGAGGCGGGTGACGTTCTGCGGCGGCAGGGCCGGCACGGACACCAGAAGCGCGGCGAGAACCGCCAGTGTGAATCCGCCCATAGCCACGAACACGACGCGCCAGCCCATGAGTTGGCCGAGCAACGTACCCGCCGGCACACCGAGCACGGAGCCGAGCGGGACGGCGGAGAAGATCACGGCGGTCGCCCGCCCGGCCTGCGCCTCGGGGACTAGGCGGGAGGCGAGGCTCGCGCCGATGGACCAGAAGCCGCCGATGACGAGTCCGACGAGGACCCGGGAGACCATCATCAGCCAGTAGCCGGGGGCGAGCGCGGCGAGGAAGTTCGCGAGGGCGAGCACCAGGATCAGAGCGCAGAGCATGAGGCGCCGGTCGACGCGTCCGGTCGAAACCGTCACGGTCGGTGCGGCGACGGCGGCGAGGATGCCGGGCAGGGTCATCATCAGGCCGGCCGTGCCGTCCGAGATGCCGAAGGTGTCGCCGATGGGGTTGAGCAGGCCGATCGGCAGGATCTCGGTGGTGACGATGGCGAAGATCCCCGTCGTCACGGCGATGACGGCCGGCCAGCCGCCCCGCCGAAGGCGGGCGGAGGAGGCCTCGGTGAACGGAGGTGACGTGGCGGGTGCTGGCATGCTGCCGAGTTCAGCAGTGCCGTACGGGCCAGGTCTGGCACGTATGCGACGTCAATGTGCCGCGGAGGTAGTGACGTCGGATTCCCGCGCGGCGCCCCCGCCGCCGTAGAGATCCCCGACCCCAGGACAATCTGTGCCCACGCCGGGAACGGGTCGTAGAAGTGGCGCTTCTTCCGTGTGCGTGGCGCCGGAAGTCGGTCCCGTCCCATGGGAGTTCACGAGGCATGGGACGGGGCCGACCACTATTCCGACTGGAAAGTAACTTCCGCGATGCGGGCGGCGTCACGCACGTTACGTCAGTGGGCCGCCGCCGGGGAAGACCCTTCGTGCACCCTCTGTTCAGCGATTTCTCCCCCGGGCTCCATCGGATTGGTCACGTCGTCGTCCTCGCCCCGCTTACCGATGTGGTTGAAGACCAGGTTCAGCAGCACCGCCGCGACACAGCCCGTGGAGATGCCCGAGTCGAGGATGATGTTCGCGGTCTCCGGGAACGCGTGGTAGAACTCCGGCGCCGCGATCGGGATGAGGCCGACGGCCAGCGAGACGGCCACGATCAGGACGTTGTTGTCGCGCTCCAGGTTCGCCTTGACCAGCGTCTGGATGCCGCTCGCCGCGACCGAACCGAAGAGGACGACGCCCGCGCCGCCGAGCACCGGACGCGGTACGACGGCGATGAGCGAGGCGGCCATCGGGCACAGGCCCATCAGGACCAGGAAGCCGCCGCCCACGGCGACGACGTACCGGCTGCGGATCTTCGTCATCGCGACCAGGCCGATGTTCTGCGCGAACGCGCTGCACATGAAGCCGTTGAAGAGCGGGCTCACCGCCGAGCCGAGACAGTCGGCGCGCAGACCGGCGGCGATGGTCTTCTCGTCGGCGGGGCGGTCCACGATCTCGCCGAGCGCCAGCATGTCGGCGGTGGACTCGGTCATGGAGACCACCATCACCACGCACAGGGACACGATCGCCGCCGCCGCGAACTGCGGTGCGCCGAAGTGGAACGGCGTCGGGAAGCCCACGATGTCCGCGTCGCCGACCGGGCTGAAGTCCGTGACACCGAACGGGATCGCGATGAGCGTGCCGACGATGAGGCCGAGCAGCACGGCGATCTGCTTGACGAAGCCGGTGGTGAAGCGGCGAAGCAGCAGGACGATCACGAGGGTGATGCCCGCGAGGCCGAGGTTCTTCATCGAGCCGTAGTCATCGGCGCCCGGTACGGGTCCCTGCGCCCAGCCGAAGGCCACGGGCATGAGCGAGATGCCGATGAGCGTGATGACCGTGCCGGTCACCACAGGCGGGAAGAACCGGACCAGCTTCGAGAAGAACGGTGCCGCGATGAAGCCGAGGACACCGGCGACGATCACCGCCCCGAAGATGATGGGGAGCGCGTCGTCCTTGTCCTTGGTCGAGTCGACGACCGCGAGCATGGGGGCGACACCGGCGAAGGTGACGCCGTTGACGAAGGGCAGGCGGGCGCCGATCTTCCAGATGCCGAGCGTCTGGAGGAAGGTGGCGAGACCCGCGGTGAACAGACAGGCTCCGGTCAGGAAGGTGAGTTCCTTCGCCGAGAGCCCGATCGCCGCGCCCACGATGAGCGGAGGGGCGACGACGCCCGCGTACATGGCCGCCACGTGCTGGAGGCCGGTCGTCGCCATCTTGAGCGGGGGGAGCTTCTGGTCGACGGGGTGTATCTCCTGCGTCCCTTGTATGGCGCTTTCGCCGTCGACTTCGGATGGGTCTGGGGTGGTGCCTTGCTTGGTGAACCTGGGCTGAGTGGCCACTGTGGCTCCTCCGGTTGTTTTCCAGTACGGCGGGCTGTGCCGGCACTTTTCGCTTCTGGGAGGTGGTGCGTGGTGCAAGGACTTGCTCGGTATGAAGTTGTGGGTGGTGCGCCCAGGTAGTACTGACCGCCCCGGGAACGTGAAGCTTTGGGCCACGTTCCGGGGCGGCACTTGAGCAACCCGCTCGGCTGCTCAAGTCCGGTCAGGGGCCGTCCCCCCTGACCGGAGTTCTTGGGATCAGGCCTCGGCGGAGATCCGCGCGAGGCGCTGCGCCTCCTCCCGCGCTGAGCGGGCGATGGCGTCCTCGTCGACGTGCAGGAGGCGGCCGTTCTCGACGACCGGCCTGCCGTTGACGAGGGAGAGCGTGACCGGGGCCGCCGCGCCGAAGACGATGGCGGTCACCGGGTCGGCGATCGAGGAGTGCCCGATGCCGTCGATCTTCCAGAGGACCAGGTCGGCGAGCTTGCCCGGCTCGAGCGACCCGATCTGTGTGGAGCGGCCAAGGACCTGGGCGCCACCGAAGGTGCCCAGGCGCAGTGCCTGACGTGCGTTCAGGGCGGCTTCGCGGTGCGCGCCGAGGCGGTTGATGAGCAGCGCGTTGCGCAGCTCGGTGTGGAGTTCGCCGGACTCGTTGGACGCGGTGCCGTCGACGCCGAGGCCGACCGGGACGCCCGCCTTGAGCATGTCCGGTACGCGGGCGATGCCTGCCGCCAGACGTGCGTTGGAGGACGGGCAGTGCGCGACGCCCGTGCCGGTACGGGCGAACGCGGCGATGTCGGAGTCGTTCATGTGGACGCAGTGCGCCATCCACACGTCGTCACCGAGCCAGCCCGTCGACTCGAAGTAGTCGGTGGGGCCCATGCCGAAGAGCTCGTGGCAGAACTTCTCCTCCTCGACCGTCTCGCTGCCGTGGGTGTGCAGACGTACACCCTTGGCACGTGCCAACTCGGCGCCCTGCTTCATGAGTTCGGTCGAGACCGAGAACGGGGAGCAGGGGGCGACGGCGACCTGGGTCATCGCGTCGAAGGAGGCGTCGTGGTGCTTGTCGACGGTCTCGGCGGTCGCGGCGAGCGCGCCTTCGAGGGTCTCGACGGCGAAGTCCGGCGGCAGACCGCCGTCCTTCTCGCTGCGGTCCATGGAGCCGCGGGCGAGGGTGAAGCGGACGCCCATGTCGCTCGCGGCGCCGATGATGGCGCCGGAGAGGTCGCCCGAGTTCTTCGGGAAGACGTAGTGGTGGTCCATCGCGGTGGTGACACCGCCGCGGGCCATCATGCCGAGCGAGCCCTGGGCCGCCGCCTTCACCATCTGCTCGTCGATGCGCGCCCACGTCGGGTAGAGCGCGACGAGCCAGTTGAAGAGGTTGTGGTCGGTGGCGAGGCCGCGGGTGATCCACTGGTAGAAGTGGTGGTGGGTGTTGACCAGGCCGGGGGTCACGAGGTGACCGGTCCCGTCCACGCGGCGTACGACGTTCTGAAGGCCCTCGGGGGCCTTTCCTGCGCCGATGGACTCGATCTTGTTGCCCGCGACGACGACGTATCCCGATGCGTACTCGGTGTCGTCGGCGTCGACGGTCGCGATCGCACAGTTCTCGATGACGATGCGCTGAAGGTCTGCCGGTGCTGCCATGGTGCTTCTTCCTTCTCTTGATTGTGGCGATGTGGGCACGGCATGACCCTAGGAAGATTTGAGTGCCGCGGCCGCGGGGCTGCGGGTGCCGAGATGGTTGAAGAACAGGTTGAGCAGGACCGCGGTCAGCGCTCCCGCACTGATTCCGGAGCCGAGGACGGTCTGCGCCCAGGCCGGGAATTCGGCGTAGAAGGTGGGCGCGGCGAGCGGGATGATGCCCGCTCCGAGCGCGACGGCCACCAGGATGATGTTGGAGCTGTCGTCGAGGCCCGCCTCGGAGAGCGTACGGATGCCGCTCACGGCGATGGAGCCGAAGAGGACGATGCCCGCGCCGCCGAGGACCGGCATCGGTACGAGGCTGACGACCGCGCCGAGCATCGGGAAGGCGCCGAGCACGATGAGGGCGCCGCCCGCGACGGCCACGACGTAGCGGCTGCGGACACGTGTCAGGGAGACGACGCCGACGTTCTGTGCGAAGGCCGAGGTGGGAAAGCCGCCGAAGACGGGGCCGACCAGGGTCGCGATGCCGTCGGTGCGCAGGCCGCGGGTGATGGTCCTGCCGTCGCTCTTGCGCTCGCAGATCTCGCCGAGGGCGAGCATGCCGGCCGACGACTCGGTCATCAGGACGAGCATCACGATGCAGAGCGAGAGGATCGCGGCGGGCTGGAACTCCGGGGCGCCGAAGGCGAAGGGCGTCGGGAGCGCGGCCACCGGCGCGGACTTGAGGGCGCTGAAGTCGGCCATCCCGAACGGGATCGCGGCGAGCGTGCCGATGAACATGCCCAGGAGCAGGGCGACTTGCTTGATGAAGCCGCGTCCGAACCGCTGGAAGAGCAGGATCACGACGAGCGTGAAGGCGGCGAGCGCGAGGTACTTCATGGCGCCGAAGTCGGCGGCGGTCTTGTCGCCGCCCTGCGCCCAGGTGACGGGCACGGGCATCAGCGTCACACCGATGAGAGTGATGACGACGCCGGTGACGAGCGGCGGGAAGAAGCGCAGGAGGCGCCCGAAGAAGGGGCCGACCGCGAGGCAGAAGACGCCCGCGACCATCACCGCGCCGTAGATGGCCGGGAGTTGGTGCCCTGTGGCGCTGTTCTCGGCGATGGCGAGGATGGGTGCGATACCCGCGGAGGACGCGGCGTTCACGAAGGGGAGCCGGTTGCCGACGAAGCCCTTGACGCCGAGCGTCTGCAGGATCGTGGCGAGTCCGGCGATCAGCAGGCTCGCGGCGATGAGGCGCGTCTGCGCGACCGTGTCCAGGCCGACGGCCTGGCCGATGATCAGCGGCGGAGTGACGACGCCCGCGTACATGGCGGCGATGTGCTGGAGCGCGGCGGGGACGAGCCGCGAGGGGTGAAGCTTCTCATCCACCGGGTGACAGTCGGGAATTGACTCACCGTCAGCTATGTCTGTCTTCGCCGATGGGGTGGAACACGGGCCTTTCGCCGGCCCCTTTGCAGGCTGTGCCATTGCTGCTGTTCCCTCCGGTGTGGCGCGCCCCCGTCCGCTGCGGACGGGCGGGGGCGCGCGTCCCGCGTCAGAGGTTGGTCATGTCGACCGGGATCTTCGGCTGGACCCCGTCCCTGAGAACCGTGGCCTCGATGAGGCCGTAGGGGCGGTCCGCCGCGAAGTAGACCTCGTTGTCGTTCTTCAGCCCGAAGGGCTCGAGGTCCACCAGGAAGTGGTGGTTGTTCGGCAGCGAGAAGCGGATCTCGTCGATCTCGCTCCGGCTGTTGATGACGCGCGAACCCATTTGGTAGAGGGTCTGCTGCAGCGAGAGGGAGTACGTCTCGGCGAAGGCCTGAAGGATGTGCTTCTTGGCCTGCTCGTACGACTTCTCCCAGTTGGGCATCCGGTCCGCGTCGCTGGTCCAGTTGTAACGCCAGGCGGCCGACACGTCCGTGCACAGGATGCGGTCGTACGCCTCCTTCAGCGTCGTGTACTTGTCCTTGACGTAACCCCAGAACTCCGAGTTGGTGGAGTTCATGACCGTGAGGTCCTTGAGCCCGGAGATGATCTCCCAGTTCTCACCGTCGAAGGTGATCTGCGTGGTGCGCAGCTCCTGGCCCTTGCGGGCGAAGGAGTGGTTGACCTCGTCCGAGCCGATGAACTTGGAGTTGTTGTCCGAGGTCGCGATGCGCTCCCAGGAGTACTCCTCGATGCGGATCCGAGCACGGTGAATCGGCTCCTGCGACGTCACGAAGTGACGGGCGAGGTGGATGCCGAACTGCTCGGCGGACTCGATGCCGTGCTCCTTGGCGAACGCGAACACCGTGTTCTTGGTGGTGTCGGTCGGCAGGACGTTGGCGTTCGAGCCGGAGTAGTGGACGTCGTCCATGTCGCCGGAGAGGGCGACCGAGACGTTCAGGTCCTTGATGTGGTGGGTGTCGCCGTCCCGCGTGATCTTGACGACGCGGTTCTCTGCTTTGCCGTACTGGTTCTGGCCGAGAATCGTGGGCATGTCTGCTAGCTCCCTCGGTAAACGGAGTAGCCGAACGGGTTGAGCAGCAGCGGTACGTGATAGTGCTCGCCCGGCGTGACGGCGAACGTGATCGCCACCTCCGGGAAGAACGCACCGCTGTCCCTTACGCGGGGGGCGTCCTGCTGCGCCTCGGCTTGCTTCTTTGAGAAGTAGGTCTCGACCTCGAAGTCGAGACGTACGTGGGTCGTGCCTTCCGGCAGGGCCGGCAGGTCCTTGCAGCGCCCGTCCGCGTCGGTCGCGGAGCCACCGAGCGCCACCCACTCGGCGTCACGGCCGCTGCGGGCGGTAAGCGAGATGGCGACGCCCTCGGCGGGGCGTCCGACGCTGGTGTCCAGGATGTGCGTGGACACCGAGGCGGTGGTGTCAGTGCTCATCAGTCCTTGTCCTCTTCTACGAGACGGGTGAGACGGATTCGGTTGATCTTCCCGAGTTCGGTGCGCACGATCTCGCGCTCCGCCTCGGCCGTGTTGCCGATCCGTGCCTTCATCGCGTCGCGCATCTGCTCACCGGTGGCCCCGGTGGCGCAGATCAGAAAGACATGTCCGAACCGGTCCTGGTAGGCCAGGTTCAGTTCGAGCATCTCGGCCTTGAGCTCCTCGGAGGCCCCCGCCATGCCGCGCTGTTCACGCGACGACGTGGGGTCCCCGGGCTTCGGGCGGCCGATCGGCGGGTGCCCGGCCATCGCCTCTGCCAGATCCTCGGCGGTCAGCTCGGCCATGGCGGCGTCACTGGCGGCGAAGAGGGCTTCGACGGTGGGGAAAGGGCGCTGGGAGAGCAGTTTGCTTCCCCAGGCCGATGAGGCGCAGGCCTCGTGGAGGGCGGCGGTGGCCGCACTCTCCTGCAAGGCGTTGAACCGGGCAAGGCCCGGCGTCGAGCTCGAAGTCACGGGTGCCTCCGTGGCCATACGGCCTTGTGCTGGACGGGCTGCGGATAGCTAACGCCAGCCGAAACACCACGTCAACACTTTGTTGAAAACTTCGAGTAACAAAGGCCGCCGTCCGGTTAACGGACGGCGACCTTCTGGTCCCCTCCGACCTGGGGCTCAGGTGGAGCGGTTGAGGTAGTTGTAGACGGTGAAGCGCGATACGCCGAGCGCGCCGGCGACCGTCTCCACCCCGTGCCGCACGGCGAAGGCGCCTCGCGCCTCGAGTATCCGTACGACCTCCTGCTTGGCCTTGCGGTCGAGCTCCGACAGGGGCACCCCGCGCTTGCGCTCCAGGGCCAGCAGGATGTGGTCCAGGGAGTCCGCGAGCTGCGGAAGGCGTACGGCGACCACGTCCTCGCCCTGCCAGGAGAGAACGACGTCGTCCGTGCCCGCCTCGTCGGGGGGCACGAATTCGCCGCCCATGGCGTCCACGAGCGGCTTGACGGCCGCCACGAAGGGACCGTGGTCGTCTCTGGCACCGGTCATTCGATGGCCTCCCCCGGCTCTCCGAGCACGTTCACCTGGAGCGAGACGCGCGTGGCGCCCGCCTCCAGGGCCTTGCGCAGCAGCGCGTCGACGGCGGTCAGGACCTCGTCGGCGCCGCCTTCCGCGGTGTTGCCGAAGGGGCCGACGTCCACGGCGTCGAGCTCGGCCCCCTGGATGACGTCACGGGCCACCACCGCATGGGCGGGGGCCTCGTCCAGGTCGAAGGGTTCGGTCGTGAACTCCACTCTCAATCGCACGCGCACAACCTACTGCCGGGTGACGAATTTCCGGGAGCCCCCTCTTGACAAGGGCGGATCCTCGACGGCAATCTTCCATCAGACAGAAATTAACTTCCGCAATACGGAAGGAGCGCGGAAGCCCCATGGGATACTCCGACCAGCGCTTCAATGTGAACCTGTCGATCCTCTTCACGGAACTCCCGCTCCTGGAGCGCCCCGCGGCCGCCGCCGCGGCGGGCTTCACGGCGGTCGAGCTGTGGTGGCCCTGGGTCGACGCCCCCACCCCCGAGCAGTCCGAGCTCGACGCCCTTCGGGCCGCGATCACGGACGCCGGCGTACAGCTGGTGGGCCTGAACTTCTACGCCGGGCAGCTGCCGGGTCCGGACCGCGGCGCCCTGTCGATTCCGGGCGAGGAGAGCGAGAAGTTCCGCGCGAACCTCTCGGTGGCGGCGGACTTCGCCCAGTCCCTCGGCTGCAAGGCGCTCAACGCGCTCTACGGCAACCGGGTGGAGGGCGTGGACCCGGCCGTCCAGGACGAACTCGCCCTGGAGAACCTGGCGTTGGCGGCCCGTGAGGCCGACCGCGTGGGTGCGGTGCTGCTGATCGAGGCCCTGAACAAGCCCGAGTCGCCGCGCTGCCCGATCGTCAGCGCGGACGCGGCGATCGCCGTGGTGGACAAGGTGAACGCCGCCACCGGGCTCGGCAACGCGAAGTTCCTCATGGACCTGTACCACCTGTCCATGAACGGTGAGGACCTGCCTGCCGTCATCGATCAGTACGTCGCTCAGACCGCGCACGTGCAGATCGCCGACAATCCTGGCCGGGGGGCCCCGGGCACGGGGTCGCTTCCGCTGGAGGAGCTGCTGGATCAGCTCCGGAAGGCGGGATACGAGGGATACGTCGGGCTGGAGTACAAGGCTGGCGACCGTCCTAGCTCTGAATCCTTCGGCTGGCTGCCGACTGGGAACTAGGCCGCCGCTTCGCGGCGGATCTTTCCCGCCCACCCACCCGATTGCCCCGCAGTAAGCAGAAAGGCTCCACCATGAGCAACCTTCCCAAGATCGCGTGGATCGGACTCGGCATCATGGGGTCCCCCATGTCCGAGAACCTGATCAAGGCTGGTTACTCCGTCACCGGCTTCACCCTTGAGCAGGACAAGCTGGACCGCCTCGCGGCCGCCGGCGGCACCGTCGCCAAGTCGATCGCCGAGGCCGTCAAGGACGCCGATGTCGTGATCACGATGGTGCCCGCCTCTCCGCAGGTCGAGGCCATCGCGTACGGCGAGAACGGCATCCTGGAGAACGCGAAGCCGGGCGCGCTGATCGTGGACATGTCGTCGATCACCCCGCAGACCTCCGTGGACCTGGCCAAGGCCGCCAAGGACAAGGGCATCCGCGTCCTGGACGCCCCCGTCTCCGGTGGCGAGGCCGGTGCCATCGAGGCCGTGCTCTCCATCATGGTCGGCGGCGAGCAGGCCGACTTCGACGAGGCCAAGCCGATCCTGGACGCCCTCGGCAAGACCATCGTGCTGTGCGGTCCGCACGGCTCGGGTCAGACCGTGAAGGCCGCCAACCAGCTCATCGTCGCCGTGAACATCCAGGCGTGCGCCGAGGCCGTTGTCTTCCTGGAGAAGTCCGGGGTGGACCTGACCGCCGCCCTCGACGTCCTGAACGGGGGGCTTGCGGGCTCGACCGTCCTGACCCGCAAGAAGGACAACTTCCTCAAGCGCGACTTCAAGCCCGGCTTCCGGATCGACCTGCACCACAAGGACATGGGCATCGTCACCGACGCCGCCCGCAATGTCGGTGCCTCGCTCCCGGTCGGCGCCGTGGTCGCCCAGCTCGTCGCCTCGCTGCGCACGCAGGGTGACGGCGGCCTCGACCACTCCGCGCTGCTGCGCGGCGTGGAGCGCCTCTCGGGCGCCGAGCTCTAAGCAGCCGGAAGGCTTCAAGAGCTCCCTCAACTTCCGGGCCGCGGCGGCGCTGACACCTGTCCTGTCGCGCCCAGGCGTCGCCGCGGTCCGGAACTCAAGCCTCAGCACGAGCAAGCGAACAAGCCCCACCAAAAACTTCAACAAACTGTTGACGTAGCTGTTCAGGCGTACTTACGCTCACGTCACTTCAGCAGTTTCAGTAGTCCGTACGGAAGGTCAACCTCGCCACCATGTCGAAGCGTGTGCTCACGACCGAGTCCGGCGCCCCCGTCGCCGACAATCAGAACTCAGCCACCGCCGGCGTCGGTGGCCCGCTTCTCCTCCAGGACCAGCACCTCCTCGAGAAGCTCGCCCGCTTCAACCGTGAGCGCATCCCGGAGCGTGTGGTGCACGCGCGTGGTTCCGGTGCCTACGGCTACTTCGAGGTGACCGACGACGTCACCGCGTACACCTCGGCCGACTTCCTGAACACCGTCGGCAAGCGCACCGAGACGTTCCTGCGCTTCTCCACGGTGGCGGACAGCCTCGGCGGCGCGGACGCGGTCCGTGACCCGCGCGGCTTCGCGCTGAAGTTCTACACCGAGGAGGGGAACTACGACCTCGTCGGCAACAACACCCCGGTGTTCTTCATCAAGGACCCGATCAAGTTCCCCGACTTCATCCACTCGCAGAAGCGCGACCCCTTCACGGGCAAGCAGGAGCCGGACAACGTCTGGGACTTCTGGGCGCACGCCCCCGAGGCGACGCACCAGGTGACGTGGCTGATGGGCGACCGCGGCATCCCCGCGTCGTACCGCCACATGAACGGCTACGGCTCGCACACCTACCAGTGGACGAACGCGGCGGGCGAGGCCTTCTTCGTGAAGTACCACTTCAAGACGAACCAGGGCGTACGCAGCCTCTCGTCGGAGCAGGCGGCCGAACTCGCGGGCAAGGACGCCAACTCGCACCAGACGGACCTCCTCCAGGCCATCGAGCGCGGCGTGAACCCGTCCTGGACGCTGCACGTGCAGATCATGCCGGCGGCGGACGCGGCCGACTACCGCTTCAACCCCTTCGACCTGACGAAGGTGTGGCCGCACAGCGACTACCCGCTGCAGCGCGTGGGGCGCCTGGTCCTGGACCGCAACCCCGACAACGTCTTCGCCGAGGTCGAGCAGGCCGCGTTCTCCCCGAACAACTTCGTTCCGGGCATCGGTCCTTCCCCCGACAAGATGCTCCAGGGCCGCCTGTTCGCCTACGCGGACGCGCACCGCTACCGCCTTGGCGTCAACCACACGCTGCTCGCGGTGAACGCGCCCAAGGCCGTCAACGGGGGCAAGGCCGACAACTACGGCCGTGACGGCCTGATGGCGTCCAACGCCTACGGCCGTGACCGCAAGAACTACGAGCCCAACTCGTACGACGGCCCGGCCGAGACCGGTCAGCCGCTCTCCGCCCCGCTGGCGATCAATGGCCACACGGGCACGCACGAGGCCCCGCTGCACACCAAGGACGACCACTTCTTCCAGGCGGGCGAGTTGTACCGCCTGATGTCGGCCGAGGAGCAGGCACGCCTGGTGGCGAACATCGCGGGCGGCCTCTCGCAGGTCACCCGCGACGACGTCATCGAGAAGAACCTGGCCCACTTCCACGCCGCCGACGCCGAGTACGGCAAGCGCGTGGAGGAGGCGGTCCGCGCCCTGCGCGAGGACTAGAACTCCCTGACTGCGCCGGAGGATTGACGGGAGGTCAGTTCTCCGGTGCTGCGCCCGCACCATCACGGACCCGGATGAGGGGTGGTCCCGTGGTGTACGGGCCGGACGAGGACCGCGGCGGCTCTGCGAGCCAGTGCGGTGGTTAAGGTCAGGCGGCTCCCTTCTCGACCTGAGGGAGGGGAAATCCGCCGGTCCATTCGCAGCCGCCGCGGTCCCAGCCGTTCTCGGGCCCCTGGGCCTTGGACCCATATGACTCCGTCCGGCGGCGCGTATGCATGTTCCGCCAGTCGCGCGCGGTCGGACGGCTACAACTCCTCTGCCAGAGCGGCGAGTACGGACGGTCCCGTACTCGCCGCTCTTTCGCGTGCGCTTGGCTTGAGCGGTACGTCTGCGGGTCCGTCGTGGCTGAGCGCGCAGTTCCCCGCGCCCCTTCGGGGCGCTCCCTAGCGAACCTTCTCGCCCGTCGCCAGCGTCGCCACTATGCGTTCGAGGCGGGACGCCCGAGTCGCCGGCTTCTTGGCGGTCATGAGGCGGTGCAGGACCACGTAACGGTCCGACCTGCCGAGGGCCTCGAAGGCCTCCCGTGCCGCCGGGTTCGCCGCGAGCGCCGCCGTCAGGTCGTCCGGGACCGTCGCGGTCCGTTGTGACGCGTACGCCGCCTCCCAGCGCCCGTCCGCCCGCGCCGCGGCCACCTCCGCGAGGCCCGGCTCGCGCATGCGGCCCTCGGCGGTCAGCTCCTCGACCCGGTCGACGTTCACCTCCGACCACAGGCTGCGCGGGCGGCGGCGGGTGATCTTCTGCAGGTAGTGGACGTCGTCGTACGCCTTCCGGTGGCCGGTGATCCAGCCGTAGCAGAGGGCCACGTCATTGACCTCCGCGGACGTCACTGAAGCCACTCCCGAACCCTTCTTGGCGAGCTTCACCCAGACTCCCGGCGAGCTGTCGTGGTGCTCGTCCAGCCAGGCCTCCAACTCGGCCCGGTCCGCGCAGGTCATGACCTTCAGATCAGCGAGCGATTCCATCCGCCCAAGATAAAGGGGCGGCCCACCCCCCACGGGTGGACCGCCCCTCAAGAGAGTTGCGTCAGGCGACTCAGACCTTCAGCGGCCGGATGGCCGTGGGCGCGTGGCCCGGCTCCGTGGCGATCTCCTCGAACTCCTTGACCGCGCTGATGTCGGCCGTGGGGCTCATGGAGATGTTCGTGATGCGCTCCAGGATGGCCTCGACGACGACCGGGACCTGGTGCTCCTGGGCGAGCTTCTTTGCCTGCTCGAAGGCGGCGCCCAGTTCGTTCGGGTCGGTGACGCGGATGGCCTTGCAGCCCAGGCCCTCGGCGACCTTGACGTGGTCGACGCCGTAGACGCCCAGCTCCGGGCTGTTCTGGTTTTCGAATTCCAGGTTGACCTGGAAGTTGATCTCCAGGCCGATCTGGGCCTGGCGGATCAGGCCCAGGTAGGCGTTGTTGACCAGGACGTGGACGTAGGGGATGCGGTGCTGCGCGCCGACCGCCAGCTCCTCGATCATGAACTGGAAGTCGTAGTCGCCGGACAGGGCGACGACCGGGGTGTCGCGGTCCGCGGTGGCGACGCCCAGCGCGGCCGGGATCGTCCAGCCGAGGGGGCCCGCCTGGCCGCAGTTGATCCAGTGGCGCGGCTTGTAGACGTGCAGCATCTGGGCGCCCGCGATCTGCGAGAGGCCGATGGTGGTGACGTAGCGCGTGTCCGGGCCGAAGGCCTTGTTCATCTCCTCGTAGACGCGCTGCGGCTTCATGGGGATGTTGTCGAAGTGCGTGCGGCGCTGGAGGGTTTCCTTGCGCTCCAGGTGCGATGCGACCCACTCGGAGCGGTCGGGGAGCTTGCCCGCGGCCTTGAGCTCCTTGGCGACCTCGACGAAGAGTTCGAGGGCGACCTTGGCGTCGGATGCGATTCCGTAGTCCGGCGCGAAGATCTTGCCGATCTGGGTCGGCTCGATGTCGACGTGCACGAACTTGCGGCCCTGGGTGTAGACGTCCAGCTTGTAGCCGGTGTGACGGTTGGCCCAGCGGTTGCCGATGCCGAGGACGAAGTCCGACTCCAGGAACGTGGCGTTGCCGTAGCGGTGGCCGGTCTGCTGGCCGACCATGCCGGCGTTCAGGTCGTGGTCGTCGGGGATGGTGCCCCAGCCCATCAGGGTCGGGACGACCGGGGTGTTGGTGATCTCGGCGAACTCGACCAGGAGGTCGGAGGCGTCGGCGTTGATGATGCCGCCGCCGGCGACGATCAGCGGACGCTCCGACTCGACCAGGAAGGTGATGGCCTTCTCGATCTGCGCGCGGGTCGCGGTCGGCTTGTAGACCGGCAGCGGCTCGTACGTGTCCACGTCGAACTCGATCTCGGTCTGCTGGACGTCGATCGGCAGGTCGATGAGGACCGGACCCGGGCGGCCCGAGCGCATCAGGTGGAACGCCTGCTGGAAGATGCCGGGAACCTGCGCGGCCTCCAGGACCGTGACGGCCATCTTGGTGACCGGCTTGGCGATCGACGCGATGTCGACGGCCTGGAAGTCCTCCTTGTGGAGCAGGTGCGTCGGCGCCTGGCCCGTGATGCAGAGGATCGGGATCGAGTCGCCGGTCGCGGAGTACAGACCGGTGATCATGTCGGTGCCCGCCGGGCCCGATGTGCCGATGCAGACGCCGATGTTGCCGGGGTTGGCGCGGGTGTAGCCCTCGGCCATGTGCGAGGCGCCCTCGACGTGCCGGGCAAGCGTGTGGTCGATGCCACCGCCCTCCTGTAGCGCCTTGTAGAACGGGTTGATCGCCGCGCCGGGCACACCGAACGCGTTGGTGACGCCCTCGCGCTTGAGGATCTCAACTGCCGCGCGGACAGCGGTCATACGGGCCATGGGGTTCTCCTGCTTCGACAACAGCTTCGACAGCTTCATCAGCTATTCGGCTGACGGATACGGCTGGCGGATCCGGCTCCCGTCGCGCCCCGCGGTGAGCTTCTGTTTCCGCATTGTGGAAATTTAGTTCTGCTATATGGAAGCAATGTAGGGGGGCGCGGTGGAGACCGTCAAGAGATGTCCGGGAACCGGGCCGCCCGAGGGGCGCGTCCCAGTCGTTGAATTCGCATTGAATTCGGGCCGCACCATCGGGGGGTCGAGCGTGGCCGGTTCACCGGAGGCGTCACCTGCCCGGGGCGGCCCGCGGAGCTACGGCCGCTGGACGGCCGGGCCCCTGCTCGGGCAGGGGGGCCTCGGGCGCGTCTTCCTCGCGCACGACGGGGCGGGGCGCGCCGCCGCCCTGCGGGTGGTGCACGCCTCCCTCGCCCGTGATCAGGCGTTCCGTACGCGCTTCGCCCGCGAGGTCCACGCGATCGGCGCCGTGCGGGGGCGCCGCATCGCCGCGCTCGTCGACGCCGACCCGCACGGCGCGGTGCCCTGGCTCGCCACGGAGTACATCCACGGCCCGACCCTCGCCACGCGCGTACGGGATCTCGGCGGGCCACTCGGTACGCCGGAACTGCGGGCCCTGGCGAACGCGCTCGCCGGGGCGCTGAACGACATCCACCGGGCGGGCCTCGTGCACGGTGGTCTCCGGCCGTCGAAGGTGCTTCTGGGCGCGGATGGGGCTTGTGTGGTGGACTTCGGCATGGGCGGGTGCGCGGGAAGACATGGGTACACGGCACCCGAGCTCCTGACTCCGGCGCGCGCCGAGGCCAGGCCGCCGTCGGACGTCTTCTCGCTCGGCGCGGTACTCGCCTACGCGGCGGCGGGGCGCGGCCCCTTCGAAGCCGGAGGCGAGGACCCGGACCTGGCGGGTGTACCCGGGGAGCTACTGCCCCTCATCACCGCCTGCCTCGCCACCCACCCCACGGCCAGGCCCGCCCCACGCACCGTCGCCCGGATGGCGGGCCTTCCCCTGCCGGGCAGCCGCCGCCGCGCCCTGACCCTGGCGGGCACGCTGCTCTTGGCTCAACTGGCCCCCGCAGCCAGCCCACTTGGGGGACGATGGACGCCACGAACCGTCGAGCGGTGACGGCGAGCGGGTGACGGTCACGGTGGCGGGTGAGGGTGATGACGGAGAGCGGCGTCCCGGTACGGTGCCCGGTCTGCCGGCGCGATCATGTGTACGCCCCGCCGTCCTACCCCTGCGCGTGCGGCGCCCCCGTGGTGCCGCCGGTGGCGCGCGGCGCGACGGTGACGCCGGTGACGGACCGGACGTGGGCGGACGAGTGGGTGACCGTGCGCTGCCGGATGTGCGGGCGCAGGGACCAGTGGCCGCAGCCGGAGCTGGGGTGCGGGTGCGGGGCGGTGCTGCGCATTCCGGTGCGGGCGGTACAAGCACCGTCGGGTGCGCCGCCACCTCCGCCGGCTCCCGCTCGTCCGCCCGCGTCCGGTCCGTCGCCGACGCCTCGGCCGGCCTTCCGGCCGGTGCCGGTGCGCACGGCGCGGGACGCGGTGACGGTGGCGGGGCTGTATCTGCGGTGGCTCGGGTACGGGGACGTCCGGGGAGCGGTCAAGCGGGCGCCTTCCGGGGTGCGGGTGTCGGCGCGGGGCGTGCTCGCCCTGGTCGAGCCGTCCGTGCAGCCGACGTCGCTGCGTGACGTGGAGTGCGTATGGCTCAGCGCGATGTCCGACTCCGTCAGCTGCGTCTGCTTCTCCCTCGCGGGCTACGAGGAAAAGGCCCGCACCCGAGCGGACACACTCTCGATCCCCTTGTTCATCATCGACCTGACGGGAACACCCCAGCCGGTGAACGACGCGGCGGAGAAACTGGTGGCGGCGGGATAAGCGGCTCGGCGGGCCTCACCCTCGCGGGGACCCCGCCCCGTACCGCTCCCTGAGTTCGATCTTTCGCACCTTGCCGGACACCGTCATGGGGAAGTCCTCCAGGATCCGCAGCCCCGCCGGGATCTTGTAGTGCGCCAACTGCCCGTCGCAGAAGGTCCGTAGCTCCTCCAGGGTCAACGGATCCTCCGCGTCCCGCAGGATCACGCAGGCCAGCGGCACCTCCCCGTAGCGCTCATCGGGGACCCCCACCACCTGGACGTCCGCGATCTTCGGATGGCCGTACAGGAACTCCTCGATCTCACGCGGATAGATGTTCTCGCCACCCCGGATGATCATGTCCTTGATGCGGCCGACTATCTGGACGTAGCCGTCCTCCCGCATCACCGCCAGGTCGCCGGTGTGCATCCAGCGCCCGGCGTCTATCACCTCCGCCGTCCGCGACGGCTCGTTCCAGTAGCCGAGCATCACGCTGTAGCCCCGTGTGCACAGCTCGCCCGAGGCGCCCCGCGGCAGGGTCACGCCGCTGACCGGATCGATCACCTTCACCTCGACGTGCGGCAGCACGCGGCCCACCGTGCCGGTCCGCCGCTCCAGGTCGTCCGTGCGCCGCGTCTGCGTCGAGACCGGGGACGTCTCCGTCATGCCGTAACAGATGGAGACCTCCTCCATGTGCATCTCGGCGACCACCCGCTTCATCACCTCGACCGGACAGGGCGAGCCCGCCATGATGCCGGTGCGCAGCGAACTCAGGTCGTACGCGGCGAAGTCGGGGAGGTTCAGCTCCGCGATGAACATCGTCGGCACGCCGTACAGCGACGTACAGCGCTCGCGCTCCACCGCGCGCAGCGTGGCGGCCGGGTCGAAGGACGGTGCCGGGATGACGATGCAGGCGCCGTGGGAAGTGGCCCCCAGGTTCCCCATCACCATGCCGAAGCAGTGGTAGAACGGCACGGGCAGGCACACCCGGTCCTGTTCCGTGTAGCCGACCGTCCGGCCCACCCAGTAACCGTTGTTGAGGATGTTGTGGTGGGAGAGCGTCGCCCCTTTGGGGAAGCCGGTCGTGCCCGAGGTGTACTGGATGTTGACGGGGTCGTCGCAGCTCAACTCCCCCTCCCGAGCCGCCAGTTCGGCGTCCGGCACCCCCCTCGCAGCGTCCAGCAGCACATCCCAGGAGCTGTCCTCGATGTAGTGCACGGACCTCAGCTCGGGGCAGTCGGGCCGCACCTGGTCCACGAGGGCCCGGTAGTCGCTCGACTTGTGCGACTGCGAGGCGACCAGGACCGTCACCCCGGCCTGCTTCAGCACGTACTCCAACTCATGTGCGCGATAAGCCGGGTTGATGTTCACCATGATCGCGCCGATCCGCGCGGTGGCGTACTGCACGAGCACCCACTCGGCACAGTTCACCGCCCAGATGCCGACGCGATCACCCTTGGCGACCCCGGCCCCCATGAAGCCCCGCGCCAACTGCTCGACGGCAAAGCCGAATTCGGCGTACGTCCAGCGCGTCCCCGCCGCCACGTCCACCAGCGCGTCCCGCTCCGGCCAGGCCTCGATCGCCCGGTCGAGATTGCGCCCGATGGTGTCACCGAGCAGCGGCGTCGTACTGACACCGTGCGCGTACGACAGTTCACCCGTAGGCCCGCTCATCGACTCGCTCATCGGAAAGTCCTCCTCGCGCAGCTCGATCCGGCGGATCCTACCGGAGACGGTCTTGTCAGTGGATCTCCACGCCGCCTTCGTTCGTGCGCACGGTGACCGTGTGCTTGCCGTCGCGGTTCCAAGGCAGGGTGATGTGCGGGGTTCCGGTCTTGCTCTGCGCCTGGATGTAGTAGCCGGCGTGGGGCGGCATGGTCAGGTCGACACTGCCCTGGTCGGTGGTGACGGCGGTGGTGGTGGGGGCGGTCGCGAAGGTGGCGCGGACCTCGCCCTGCCGGGTCCTGGCCTCGAAGGAGGCGGGCTTGGCGTCCTTCACGTCGATCTGGCCGCTGGCGGTGTGCAGCACGAGCGGGCCCCGCGGGTCGGTGAGGTCGATGGCACCGGCATCGGTGGTCAGGGCGAGGTGTCCGGTGAGACCGCTTCCGGTGATCTGACCCTGGCCGGAACTGACCTCGGCCGCGAGGGCCGCGGGCAGGGTGATGTCCAGGTTCAGGGAGCAGTCGTCGCCGCAGGAGCCGGTGACCGTGGTCGTCTTCCCCGAGGACTTCACCGTCACCTTCGGCGGGGTGTCCGCGTAGTCGCCGGTGGCCGTGACGTGGACCTTGGAGTCATCGCCGGCGTGCAGGGTGACGCCGCCGTGGGTGCCGACGCGCAGCAGGGTGCTGGACGCGGCGTTCGCGGTGTGGTCGGAGGAGTACTTCTTGTGGGCGGGGAGGGCGCTGGTGACCAGCCAAGCGCCGGTGCCGGCGACCACGACGAGGATGATCAGGCCGACGGCCAGGATCCAGCGGTTCTTGCGCGTTGCCATGTCTTTCAAGCTCCCAAGTAACGTAGAACGGCGAGTACACGGCGGTGTTCGCCGTCTTCCGGGTGCAGCCCGAACTTCACGAAGATGCTGCGGATGTGTTTCTCGACGGCGGCGGCGCCGATGCACAGCTCGTTGGCGATGCCCGTGTTGGACCGGCCCTCCGCCATCGCGGCCAGCACGTCGCGCTCCCGGGGCGAGAGCGTGGCCATGGGGTCCTGTCTGCGGCTGCGGGCGAGCATCTGCTTGACCACCTCCGGGTCGAGGACGGTGTCGCCGGCCCGGACTCGCTGCAGGCCGTCGACGAACTCGTCCGCGTCCGAGACCCGGTCCTTCAGCAGGTAGCCGACGCCGCTGGTGGCGCTCTCGATGAGATCGACCGCGTAGCTCTGTTCGACGTACTGGGACAGCACGAGCACCCCGGTCTCCGGCCAGCGGTTGCGGATGACGAGGGCGGCGCGCAGGCCCTCGTCGACGAAGGTCGGCGGCATCCGTACGTCGACGACGCAGACGTCGGGCCGGTGCTCGGCGACGGAACGCAGCAGGGCCTCCCCGTCCCCGACGGCGTCGACGACGTCGATGCCGGCGTCCCGCAGGAGCAGGACGATGCCTTGCCGCAGCAGGGCGGAGTCCTCGGCGATCACTACACGCATTGCATTTCCACTTCGATCAGGGTCGGTCCGCCGGGCGGGCTCGTGACGCGCAGTCGGCCGTCGACGCCGGAGACCCGGTCGGCCAGGCCCGCGAGCCCGCCACCCGGCGAGACCTTCGCCCCGCCGACGCCGTCGTCGCCGATCGTCACGGCAAGACGGTCCGCGGTGCGCCGGATCCGCACCCAGGCCTTCCCGGACTGCGCGTGCTTGGCGACGTTGGTGAGGGCCTCGGTGACGACGAAGTAGGCGATGCCTTCCACGGTCGTCGACGGCCGGTGTGCCACATCCACGTCGACGTCGACCGGGATCGGAAGACGGGCGGCCACGGCGGACAGGGCGGCGTCAAGACCCCGGTCCGTGAGGACGGGCGGGTGCAGTCCGCGGGTGAGGTCGCGCAGTTCGTTGATGGCCTCCTGGGCGCTGGCCCTGGCCTCGTCCACCAGCTCGAGCGCCGCGTCCTGGCCTGAGCCCTTCAGCCGGGAGCGGGCCCGGCCGAGCGTCATCGCCATGGCGACCAGGCGCTGTTGGGCGCCGTCGTGCAGGTCGCGTTCGATGCGCCGGCGTTCGGCCTCGGCGGCGTCCACCACGCGGGCCCGGCTCTCCGTCAGGTACTCGACCCGTTGGGCCAGTGTGACATCGCGGGGCAGCGCAAGGAGGGTGCGGGCGAGCAGCACGTCGGCGGCGAGCAGACCGCGCACCAGCAGCGGTGCGAGGGTGGCCCACAGCAACAGCGTGGCCGCGGAGACCAGGAGCGCGGTGCCGGGGTCGCCGACCGTGATAAGGCCCAACGAGGCGGCTCCAGAGGGCAGTTGGGCGTAGTAGGCGGGCAGAAGGACCAGGGCGAGTGGGACGCCCCACACCAGCAGGCTGCCGAGCAGGGTCACAAGCGACCAGGGGGCAAGCACGCCGAAGTAGGCCACCAGATGCCAACTCGACCGGCTCCTGGCCAGGGCCGCCGCCGACCCGAGCAGCGGTCCGGACAGCGCGGGACGCGGCTGCGGCGGCATGTCCAACTCACATACGGCGGCCCAGCGTTGGCGCTCGGCGGCGCCGAGCAGATGCAGCGCCCGGCCCGCGAGTATCACCAGCGGTAGGCCGACGAGACCGGCCGGCACCAGGCAGACCGCGACGCCGAGCGCGATCAGCACGGCCAGGCCGGCCGCCCCCATCACCGCGTCGGTGGCCAGCTGGATGCTCGCACGCCACAGGTACGGGGACGCCAGCGCCCGGTAGGGATTCGGTGGCAGGGCCGGGCCCTGCGGTTGTGCCATCGGTTGTTCACCGGCGATCACGGGGTCACCCGATTCCGACCGGTGGCCGGCTTCGTGGGTGTCGGCCAGAACCATGCGGCCCTCCTCGACTGACGATTCCTGATTACACCGGGACGGTAGCGAGGCTGTGACCTGGGCCGATACGAGGACAACCGACGAACCGGGGGTAGGGATAACCCACCCCCGGTTCGTGGGTGCACATGACCGACAGCGCCGCACCCGGTCGGCCAGAGTGATCCGTATGACGAAGCAGCAGACGGCAGTTGAGGGCGACACCCTGGTCGCGGACGCCCCCCACGGAAGCAACGCCGCGGCCGGACCCGCTTCCCGTGCGGAGCTGTACCGGTTTGTCGACCGGTACGGCGATCTGATCGACGACCGCATCGCGGAGATCGTCGACGAGACCGTCGATGAGGCGATCGCCACACGTGCGGCACGCCGACGGCGGTTGTCCTGGTTGCGGCTGTGCATGGTCGTCGCGGCTCTGTGCGGGGTGTCGGTACTGCTGCGGGAAGCTCCGTACGCGGTCGCCGCGACGTGGCTTGCGGGTGCGGTCATCTGCGGGCGCGGCTGCGGGAGTTGAGGCCCGGGGGCGGACACGCACCGCGGCCGGACACGCACGGGATCACGCCGCGGGCCGCAGCTCAGGACGGCCGGTGAGGATGCCCTGGAAGACGTCGGCAAGGACTTGACTGGGGTCCACACCGAGTTCCTCGGCGAGCAGCCGACGCCCTTCGTGGTAGACGGCGATGGCCTCGGACTGCCTGCCGCAGCGGTGCAGGGCGAGCATCAGCTGGGCCCGCACCCGCTCGTGGAACGGGTATCTGGTGACCATTCTGAGCAGTTCGGGAACCAGATCGGCGTGGATGCCGAGCGCGAGATATGCCTCGATACGGCCCTGCAGCGCGGCCATCCTGGCCTCTTCGAAACTGGCCGACTCCTCGCTCACGAGGTGTTCCGTGCCGTCTGTGAGCGCGTTTCCCCGAAACAGGGAGAGCGCGTCGCTGAGATGCTTTGCCGCGATGCGGAAGCGGCGTTCCGCCAGCGCGTCGCGCCCCATTCTCGACAGTCTTTCGAAATCTTTCCAATCACACCCTGCATCACCGACGGACATTGCGTAGCCATGTCCCTGACGCGTTATGGACACCTGGCCGCCCAGGGATTTCCTTAACCGTGAGATGTAGGTGTAGACCTGCGCATCGCACGTCTTCGGCGGCCGGTCATTCCAGAGCAGGTACCCGAGTCTGGCAACGGTGACGACCCGGCCTTCGGCCATGAGGAGCGCCGCGAGCACAGTCTTCGACTTGGTTCCGCCGAGCTGTATTGCGTCTCCATGCAACAGGGCATCTATCGGCCCCAGGATGCGAAATTTTATCGTATCCACTGTCTTACCCCCTGGTGCATTCCATGTGCAGGGCGTTGCACCGCTAAGCATCGTACATGAAACCGCAGGTCAATCAGCTGTGGGTTCAGTATTGAACTAACTAAGAGTAATTGGCCGTGCCCTTTGAAACACATTGCTCTTTCTTTGCGCGCCGCCCGGAACCCGGAGCGCACGGAATCCCTCGCGACAACCGGCGGAATACACAAAAAAGCACGGGCCGCGCCGAGAGTGTCTCGGTGCGGCCCGTGCCGTGCCACGGATGAGGGGGGCGGATCAGGTGCCGCCGAGCCGCGGATCCACCGTGATCTTGGCGTGCCGGCCCCCTCCGGACAGCTCGGCGACGGCGTCGGCCAGGCCGTCGAGTCCGGTGCGGCCGGTGATGACGACGCCCGCGTCGATCCGGCCGTCGGCGATGTCCCGCAGGGTCTGCCGGTACTCGGCCGGGCTGCCGCCGAACGAGCCGCGGATGTCCAGCTCCTTGTGCGCCACCACTCCGGCGTCGACGGTGTCGGGCCGCAGACACACGCCGACCACGACGACGGTGGAGCCGGCCGGCGCGCCCCGCACCACCTGGTCGAGCATGCCGGGCGCGCCCACACACTCGAACAGCACGGCGTCGCGCACCTTCAACCCGCGGTACTCGGCGGCCATCCGGTCCATCGTCCCGGTGACCACCCCGAGCGAACTCCAGCGGTCGTACGGCGACTCGACCGCGGGGTCGATCAGCACATCAGCGCCAAGGCGTTCGGCGAGCGCCCGCCGCTCGGCCGAGAAGTCGACGGCGACCACGGGACCGTGCCCCTGCGCCTTCAGTACGGCGACGACACCGAGGCCGATGGGACCGAGCCCGAGGACGACCGCCACGTCACCCGATTCCATGACCGAGCGCCGGACCGCGCGCGTCGCGACGGAGAAGGGTTCCGTCAGGGCGGCGACCTCGGCCGGCACTCCGCCCGGCACCGCCATCGTGAACGCCTCCGGCAGGATCATGTACTCGCCGAAGCCGCCCGGGAAAGCCGGTGTGTAGCCGATGATCCCGGAGCCCTGCGGGCCGAACCCGATCGGCGGTCCGCACACCGTCGTGCCCACCGGCAGGGCACGCACGGTGCCGGGGCCGTAGTCCACGACCTCGGCCGCGAACTCGTGGCCGAGCACGATGCCTTCACGGATGTCGTGCGGGGTTCCGCCCGTGCGGCGCATGATGTCCATGAACGCGTCCGGGTCGTCGAGCGCGTGCAGGTCCGACCCGCAGATCCCGCAGGCCAGGGTGCGCACGAGGACCTGTCCTGCCTGCGGTACGGGATCGGGCACCTCCTCGACGACGAGGGCTCCGTCACGGGTGATCGCGGCGCGCATGGGCGTACTCCTTCCTCCGCCGTACTCTTCCTCGTCAGGTCAGCCGTCGGTGCGCGGACCGGCGGCCAGCTCCCGCACCAGTCCGGCGATGGACTCGATCGTCGGGTGGTCCCAGGCCAGCGTGGCCTCCACCTCGATGTCGTACTCGTCCTCGATGTCGCCGACCAGGGCCAGCGCGTACACCGAGTCGAGGCCGTACTCGACGAGCTTGCCGTCGGGTGCGATGCCGCTCGCCGGGACGTCGAGGTAGAAGGCCACCTTCTCGACCAGCCAGTCGACGACGGCCTGGTGCTCGGCGGTGGCTGCGGAGGGCTGCTGTGCGGTGGTCATCGGTGCTCCAAGGTCAAGGTCGTGGAAGGGTCGGACGGTTCGAGGGATCGGGCGAAGGCGACCAGCGCCTCGGTCACGGCGGCCGGCCGCTCCTGCTGCACCCAGTGGCCGCAGCCCGGCAGCAGGACGAGATCTCTCAAGTGCGGCACCCAGCGCCGGAGTTCGGACTCCAGGTGGGCGGGGTCGATGGCGCGGATGACGAAGTCGTCCGCGCCGGCCAGATACAGCGCGGGCACCGGGATCCGGGCCTTGGCGAGGGGGGCGGTGAGCTCCCAGTTGGTGGTGAGGTTGCGGTACCAGTTCAGACCGCCGGTGAAGCCGGTGCGGCCGAACTCCCGGGCGTAGACGGCGATGTCGTCCTCCGTCAACCAGTCGGGCAGGACGCCGGGGTCCGGGTAGATGTCGAGCAGAGCACCGTCCTGCGGGACCACCGGGTCGACGGCGGGGGCGCCGCCGGAGGTGCCGCCCAGCATGCGGCGGAACGTGGCGGGCAGGTCCCGTACCAGCTCCTCGTCCACGAGGCCAGGGGTCTGGAAGTACAGCATGTAGTGGCGGTCGCCGAAGGCGCGGCGCAGGGCGGGCAGCGGGGGCAGGCCGCTGCGCGGGCGGTAGGGGATGCTCAGGCCCGCCACCCCGCGCACCCGGTCCGGGCGCATCAGGGCGGTGTGCCAGGCGACTTGGGAGCCCCAGTCGTGGCCGGCGACCACGGCACGCTCGGCGCCCAGCGCGCCGAGGAGAGCGACGACGTCGCCGACCAGGTGGTGGATGGTGTAGGCGTCGACGCCGTCGGGGCGGTCACTGCCGCCGTAACCGCGCAGGTCCGGGGCGACGGCGTGGAAGCCCGCCGCGGCGAGCCCGGTGAGCTGGTGCCGCCACGAGTACGACAGCTCGGGGAACCCGTGCAGCAGCAGGACGAGGGGGCCTTCGCCGGCCTCGGCGACATGGAAGCCGCGGCCTCCCGCGCGCAGGGTGCGGTGGGTGATCTCAGACACGCCGCGCCACCTCTTCGTACGCGTCGGTGTCATCGGCGTCGTCGTCATACGTGTCGTCGTCGAAGCCCATCAGGCGGGCCAGTTCCGCGGCGTCCATCAGGCGCAGCCGGGCGACGGGGGCGTCCGGGTCCGCGGCGGACTGGTCGGCCGCGCGGACGAAGAGGCCGGCGAAGCGCCGCACGGTGTCCGGGTCGAAGAGGTCGACGTCGTAGCGGAAGTCGACCGAAAGCGTCTCGGCGCTCTGGCGGATGTTCACGGAGAGATCGAGCTGGCCCTCCGCCTGCGGCAGCGGGCACGGCGCAAGGACAAGACCGGCGTACTCGATGGCGTCGCCGCCGCTCTCGCTGTCGAGGAGCAGCCGCATGAGGGGGTCCGGGGCCGCGGTGCCGATCATGTTGAAGGTGATCTGGCACAGGGAGGAGCCCGAGCTGCTGCGCGGGCGGTTCGCGGTGCGGGTCAGAGTTGAGAAGGGGTAGCCCACCCCGGCGATGCCCGCACGGACCTGGGCGTCGGCGGCCACGGCCGCTTCGCGGAACGTCGTCGTGGGACCGAACTCGGCGCGGAAGACGAGGGTGTTGATGAAGTTTCCGACGACCTCGCGCAGGGCCGGCGCCATGCGGGTGGTGGTCGGGCAGCCGACGAGGAAGTCGTTCTGCCGGGTGTAGCGGTGCAGCAGCCCCTGGAAGGTGCCGAGCAGGTAGGAGAAGAGGGTCACGCCGCAGGTGCGCGCGGCCTCCCGCAGACGGGCCACCTGGGGGGCGTCGAGGTCGATCGTGTGGGTCGCGCCGACGCCGGAGCGGTGCGGGGTGCGGGGCCGGTCCGTGGGGATCTCGGCAGGGACGGCGCCGTCGCAGCGGGCGTGCCACTGGGCGGCGAGCCGGTCACCACGCGACGAGGCAAGGAGCTTCGCCTCCTTGGCGACATAGGCGTCGTAGTCGCCGGGTACCGGCGCGAGGCCCGCACTGTCGCCGGCCGCGATGCGGCCGTGGGCGTGGACCACGTCGCGCAGCAGCAGCCAGTTGGAGGTGGCGTCGGTGCCGATGTGGTGGCCCGCGACGAGGAGGACGGCGTCCGTGGGCGTACGGCGCAGCAGGACGAACCGGAACGCGCCCCTGGTCTCAAGATCGAACGGCTCGTTGAGGGCGTCGCGGACGGCCCGGTGCAGCTCCGCGTCGTCGGCTCCCGGCACCTCGCGCACCTCGAGGCCCGGGGGCACGGGCGCCGCGTGGAGCCTTACGGGGTGTCCCTCGTGCCGGATGAAGGCGGAGTCGGCCATGGGGTGGCGGCGGACCGTCGCGGCGACGGCCTCGGCGAGGGCGGCCGTGTCGAGCGCGCTGCGCACTGCCAGGGCGACCCCGGTGTGGTAGGCGCTGCTGGCGGGCGCCAGCTCGTGGAGGAACCACAAGGCCTGCTGCGCGTGCGAGAGCTGATGGTGAGTCGGCATGGTTGTCTTTCTGTCGGCGCCGCCGGTGGCCGGTCGGTTCGGGTAAGTGGGGAACGCGCTCATCGCCGCTGGGCTCGCCTCTGCCCAGGCTGCCGGAGTGATCTATACGGCGGCCATATCGTCCGCGGCGGCGTCCCGTTCACCGGCCGGTGAAGGTGGGGATCGCGCCGTCGAGGAAGGCGTCGATGCCGATGCGGTGGTCCTCGGTGGCGAACAGGCCCGCGAACTCCCGGCACTCGACGCCCATTCCGGTCTCCAGCGGAGTGCCGAGGCCCTCGTCCACGGCCCGCTTGGCTGCGGCCAGGGCCGCGGTGGGCCCCTGGGCGAACTCCTCGGCGAGGCTCCGGGCGGCGCGGTCGACGTCCTCGTCGGCGACCACCTCGTCCACCAGGCCTATGTCCAGGGCCTGTTGGGCGGTCAGGGGCCGGCCGGTGAAGATGAGCTTCTTGGCCTGGCCGGGGCCCACCAGGCGGGGCAGCCGCTGAGTGCCGCCGGTGCCGGGGATCAGGCCGAGCCGGATCTCGGGGAGGCCGAGCAGCGCGCCACGGCCTGCGATCCGGTAGTCGGCGCACAGGGCGAGTTCCAGTCCGCCGCCGAGGGCGTAACCGCTGATGGCGGCCACCACGGGCTTGGGGATGGCGGCCATGGCGCTGAACCCGGCCTGCAGTCGCCCGGTGTGGGCGCGGACCTCGGCCGTGGGTCGTCCTGCCATGCCGTGCAGATCGGCGCCGGAGGCGAAGACCCGCTTGCTGCCGCGCAGGATCACGGCCCGTACGGCGTCGTCGCGGCCCACCTCGTCGGCGGCCGCGGTCATCTCCCCCGGTACGGCCGGGTCCACCCCGCTGACCTTGGGGCGCACGATCCTGATGGTCGCCACCCGGCCCTCCTTCTCGGCCCGGACGAATACCGCCACTGTCCATCCCCTCCTGTTGTCGCTGCCCTGGTGTCGTGGTCCTGGTGTCGCTGTCCTGCTGTCACGCCAGCCGGCGGCCGACGAGATCGAAGCCGTCGCGCTGCTCGTGACGGTTCAACAGCTCACGGGCGATCTCCTCGTGTGCCGCGTCGGCTCCGGGCACCGGCGCGAGTCGCAGCCGGGCGGCAAGGCGGCCGAGCACGCCGGTGAGCCAGCCGGGGTCGCGCAGGAAGGCACCGGCCTTGTCGGTGTTGTGCCGCCAGACACCGACGCAGGCGGCGGCCGCGAGCAGTACGGCGTAGCGCTCGGCGAGCTCGAAGCTGACGGGTCCGGCCAGCGGCGTGCGATCGCGTGGCGCCAATTCGCGGCACCGGGCGGCCAGTTCGCGCAGCTCGGCGGTGAACCGGCCGAGCAGGGGGCCGATGACGGGCTCGGTGCGCAGCTCGGCCTCGGCGGCCAGCAGGGTCGCGATCAGCGGGTCCTTGCGGCCTGCGGTGATGGCCAGGCGGCCGAAGTCCAGGTCGGGCAGCGGGCCGTCGAGGTCGAAGAGGCCGGCGGGCGCCGGGACGTCGTCGGACAGCCACGCACGGCGGGCGAGCCGGGGCAGCTGGGGGATGATCGTCGCCAGGCAGACCGTGCCGCCCGCGTGCACCAGCGAGGCCACTGGAAGGTCGCGCAGATGCTTCTGGAACACCGCGTGCGGGCCCTCGCGCAGGAACGAGCGCGCCCCGAGGACCACCGCGAGGGAGTCCACCGCGTCCCGCATCAGCAGCGGCACGAGGAACTTCACGGCGGCCGCGTACACACTGGTCTGCTCGGGCAGCAGATGCAGCGCCCTGCACACGGTCGTGGCGAGGCAGTCGGCGGCGAGCAGGTCCAGGAAGACGCCGGTCAGGACTGAGCGGGCGTGCGGGAGTTCGAGGACGGTACGGCGGTACAGGCGCCGCTCCGTAGCGAAGTCGAGGACGGTGCGCAGCTGTTGGTCGAGGGTGCCGACTGCGGCGCCGGGCAGCACGGCCCTGGTCACCTGGAAGGCGCGCAGTACGGTCTCCATCGCCTCACCGAGGTCGCCGGTGACGATGTCGACGGGTAGCGGGCAGTCGCGGAACTCGAGGCCGCCCAGGTACATGGCGCGCACGCCGCTGGTGCGGTAGCGGGGCAGGAAGCGCAGCCGGTCACGGGGCGCCGTGGCGGAGTCCATGAGCACCAGGGAGTGGCTGCGGCTGCCGGGGGCTTCGCTGGTGCGGGCCAGGACGGTCACCGCTTCGGCGCGCGCGATGTTGTTGATGATCTCCTTGCGGCCGTTGAGAACGAGCTCCTGGCCGCGCACCTCGGCGCGGAAGCCGGTGCGGGTCACGTCGTTGCCGGTCGACATGTCGGTGTACGCGGCGGCGATACGGCCGTTGCGCAGCAGGACGTCGGCCAGCCACCGGCGCTGGTCCGGACGGCCCGCGGCCCACACGTTCACCGAGCCGACCAGGTTGCTTGCTCCGTGCCCGAGGCCCAGGGCGATGTCGCGGCGGAACAACGGGCGCAGCACACGGGCCAGTTCGTCGGCGCGGGTGAGTCGCCCGCCGAGGTCGCCGGGCACGAACTCCGCGCCCAGGCCGTAGGCGTCCAGGGCGCGTTCGCCGGTCGCCAGGAGGTCGCCGCGCTCGTCGGCGGCGATGAGGGCGGCGAAGCCGAGCGGGTTGTCGAGGTCGCCGGGGTTGCCGAGGAGGGCCTCCAGGGGCGCAGGATCGTGCAGCCGGGAGTGGACCGAAGCCGCCGTGGGCGGGTGGGGGATCGTGGTCACGCGCTCACCTTCAGCGGGTGGTGGAGGAGGGAGGGCAGCTGCCCGGACTCGTGCTGGGCGATCAGGGTCGGCACAAGGCGCTCCAGGACGTCGTCGGTGGCGTCGGGCCAGGAGGTGCCGAGGTGGTCGAGGACCCGGGCGAGCGCGGCCTCAAGCCAGCGGCCGTCCTGCCACAGCTCGGCCGTGTGCCCGGCGTCCGCGCCCGCTTCGGCGACGGCGTGCCGGTTGCGCAGCCACAGGTGGACGGCCGCCGATGCGGCGAAGCACCAGGCGTAGCGCTCGGCGAGGGTGAACGCTGATGCCGGTACGTCGACGGCGGTCGGCCGGTAGCCGTCCAGTTCGGCGGCGAGGCCTTCGGCGGCGGCAAGGACACCCTCGGCGCGGCGCGCCACCCCGGCGGGCAGCTCGCCCCGCGCTGCGAGCGCGGACAGCTCCCGTACACCCGGCGCCAGTGCCTGGACGACGCTGCAGCCGGTGCGCGGCAGCAGGGACAGAGCGTCGCGGTCGAAGTCGGGCAGGTCGGCGCCGAGCGTGGTGGCGGCCGCGAGTCCCGTCTCGTCGACGGTGCCGCGCCGCCACTGCCGGGCGAGCAGCGGGAACAGGTTGATCAGGGCGTGCAGGTTGACCACGGTGTTGCCGTCGAAGATGCCGACGATCCTGTGATCGCGTTGCAGCTTCTGGAACCGGCCGTGTTCGTAGGTGTCCCCCACCAGCAGGGAGCGCGCCCCGAGCACGGTGGAAAGGCGGGCGACGACCCGGTCGACCAGGCTCGGCACGAAGTACTTGGTGACGGCGGAGACGGTGGCCAGTTCGCCGGTGAGGGTGTGCAGGGCGCGGCCGGCGACGAGGGTCGTCGCCTCGGCGAGCAGTACGTCGGCGTACGACTGGGCCAGCAGCCTGCGCGTCTGTGGCAGGTCGGCGAGCCGGTCGCCGTAGGCGTGCCGGTCGAGGGCGTAGCCGGTGGCCAGCGCGAGGGCGTGGTCGGCGGCGCCCAGGGACAGGGCGGCGCACAGGGTCCGGGTCAGTTGCAGGCTCTTGAGGACGATTTCACTGCCCTCGCCCTCCGCGCCGACCAGCGATGCCCCGGGGATCTTGGCGTCGGTGAAAGCGATCCCGCTGATGTCGGCGCCCCGGATGCCGTGCAGCCTCACCTGCGGCAGCGGCCGGTACGCACTCCGGTCGAGGCGCTGTTTGTCGACCATCAGCAGGCTGAAGCCGCGCGGCCCTTCGGTGTCCTTGGTGCGGGCGAGGACGCAGATCAGCTGGCCCCGGTTGGCGTTGTTGATCAGCCACTTCTCGCCGTCGAGCCGGTAGTGGCCGCCGTCCCGGCGCGCGGTCACCTCACCGGCGAGCAGGTCGCTGCCGTGGTCCCGCTCGGTAAGACCCCAGGACACCACGGCCCCGTCGGCCACCCGCGCCGCGGTCTCCCGGATCTGCCGGGCATCGCCGCCGACCCAGACGGAGACGGCGCCGAGGAAGGTCTTGCCGTGGGCGACGGCGACGGTCAGATCGCGCCGGGCGACCGCCCGCATCAGCTGCAACACCTGCTCGTAGGAGCGCAGTTCGCCGCCGTGGCGGTACGGGACGTACTGCCGGTGCAGGCCCAGCAGGTCCAGTTCCCGGCAGATCTCCAGCGGGAACTCCTCGCGGTCGTCGAGCGCCCCGCAGCGGGCGTACGAGAACAGCCGGCCCTCGTCGGCGGGGTCACCGAGGCGCCGGTCGAGGTCGGCGGCGGCGAGATACGGGGCGTGTCTCACGCGGACCGTCCAGGAGCCTGGGCGGCCGGTGCCGCCGATCCCCGGAACTCACGCAGCAGCGGGGCGTCGAGGTCTTCGTAAAGGCCCGGCAGTGAGCCGTCCGTGAACAGCTGCCGCATGTGGGAGCGCCGGATCTTGCCGCTGGTGGTGCGGCGGACCTGGCCGGGGCGCAGGAAGACCACGCCGCCGACGCGGATGCCGACGCGCTCGGCCAGCGCGCCGCGCACGGTGCGGGCCAGCTCCGGCAGGTCCGCGGCGGAGGACCCGCGCGGGCGCATCTCCTGCATCACGACGACCCGTTCACCGTCGGCGGGGACCGAGCAGACGCTGCCGGCGAGGCCCTGGAACGCCTCGTGCAGGTCCTGGACCTCGCGCTCCAGGTCGTGCGGGTAGAGGTTGCGGCCGTTGACGACGAGCATCTCCTTGACCCGGCCGGTGACGAAGAGTTCGCCGTCGTACAGGGCTCCGGTGTCACCGGTGCGCAGGTAAGGTCCTTCGCCCTCGGCGGTGCGGGCGCGGAAGATCCGCTCGGTGGCCTCGGGGTTGCGCCAGTAGCCGTCGGCGACGCTGTCGCCGCGTACCCAGATCTCACCGACCCGGCCGTCGGGCAGCGTCCGCCCGGTGTCGGGGTCGACGATCCGCACGGTCAGGTCGTTGACGCGGCCGCTGCTGACAAGACGGGCACCCTCGGCGTCGGCGGGCAGGGCGCGGAGCTCCTTGCGGGCCAGGGCATCGGCGTCGACGGTCGCGAGGACCGGGGCACGGCCCGGGCCCGTACCGGTGACGAGGAGGGTCGTCTCGGCCATGCCGTAGCAGGGGTTGAAGGCGTCGAGACGGAAGCCCGCCGATGCGAAGCGTTCGGCGAAGTTCAGCAGGGTGCGGGCGCTGACGGGTTCGGAGCCGTTGCCCGCGTTGCGCACCCGGGACAGGTCCACGCCGGCGAGCTGCTCGTCGGTGACGCGGCGTACGCAGAGGTCGTAGGCGAAGTTCGGGGCGACGGTGGTGGTGATGCGGTACGTGTCGAGGAGCCGCAGCCACAGGTGCGGGCGGCGCAGGAAGTCCATGGGCGTCATCAGGACCGTGGTCGCGCCCAGGTGCAGCGGCAGCAACAGCTTGCCCATGAGGCCCATGTCGTGGTGCTGCGGCAGCCAACTGCCCATCCGGGACCCGGAGTCGAGGCCGAAGGCGTGGGCCATCTCGCCGACGTTGTGGGCGAGCGAGCCGTGGGTGACCCGCACGCCCTTGGGGTCGCTGGTCGAGCCGGACGTGTACTGCAGGATGACGAGGGTGGCGGCGTCCAGCGCCGGTACCTGCCAGCCGGGCGCCTCGGCCAGGTCGAGGGTGTCCGTGGCGACGCAGGGCACGTCCTCGGCGTCGGCCTCCGCCAGGAAGGCGGTGATGGAGGAAAGTTCACCGGACGTGGTGAGCACGAGCCGGACGTCGGCGTCCCGCACGATCCCGGCGGAGCGGGTGTCGTGGCCGCGCTGCTGCCCCGGCATCGGGGACGGTACGGCGACCACACCGGCGTACATGCAGCCGATGAGCGCCTTCACGAACTCCAGGCCTGTGCCGTACAGGAGCATCACCCGGTCGCCGGCCATGCACCGACCGCGCAGCCAGGCGGCGACCTTGCGGGCCTCGCGGTCGAGTGCGCCGTACGTCAGGGTCTCCTCGACGGGCCGGCCGTCGGGGTGCCGGACGAAGACCACGGCCGGCCGGTCCGGAATGTCCCGTGCGTGTGTCTCGAGTCGGCCGACGAGGTGTTCGGGGCTCATGAGGTGGTCGGGGCTCACGAGGGCGTCGTGGTCGTCGCTCATGTGCGCGGACGGCCTTTCTGTGATGCGGTCGGTGGTCATGCGCCGTGCTCCGCGGCGGACCCTGCCGTCCGGCCGACGGCCGCGCGCAGGCGCAGGTCGGCCCGGAGGTGGCCGGTGAGGTGGGCGAGCAGTTCGGGTTCCTGCTGCTCCAGGTAGAAGTGGTCGCCGGGGAAGACCCGCATCTCGAAGCCGGCCGTGGTGGTCTGCGACCAGGCGCGGACGTCCTCGATCGCGCAGTCCTCGTCCTGGTCGCCGACGTAGGCCACCACCGGGCAGCGGGTCTTGGCGGCCGGGTCCGGGCGGTACGTCTCCACAAGGCGGTAGTCGGCCTTGATGACGGGCAGCACCATCTCCAGGAGGGCGGGGTCGTCGATCTCCGCAAGGGATGACGAGCCCAACTGCCGGATCTCGGCGAGGAATTCGGCGTCGTCCCGGCTGTGCAGGTCGGTGCGCTCGCGACGGTGCGGGGCGTCGGCTCCGGACACGAAGAGCCTCAGCGGTCGCACCCCGTGGCGGGCGTCAAGGAGCCGGGTCACCTCATGGGCGACGACCGCGCCCATGCTGTGCCCGAACAGGGCGAGCGGGGTGCCGAGGAGCGGCTCGAGCGCCTGCGCGACCCCGTCGGCGAGTTCTCCGATCGAGTCGGCGAAGGGCTCGGCGAACCGGTCCTGACGGCCGGGGTAGCAGGTGGCAAGGAGCTCGATGTCCTCGGGCAGGCGGCGGGCCCACGTCCGGTAGGCGGTCGGCGAACCGCCGGCGTGCGGGAGGCACACCAGGCGCAGCCGGGGTGCGGTGGTCGCTCGGTAGCGGCGGAACCACCTGTCCGCTGACTCGGTCATCACAGTCCTTCCGGAACGCCGGGGGCGCACTTGCCTGCAAGGGGTCGAGGGTGGGTACCGCACGCCGACGCACCGCCCCGCGGGCGGGGCGTACGGGCCCCGACCCACACGCTGCCGCCCGCGTCTATATGCGGCCCATATCGCTTCCGCACAACAGGTGCGGATGCCTGACGCACCGTCTATGTGACGGGTGTGTCGGCGGTTTGGCGCTCGCGGCCCTCCGAGCGCGCGACGGGGCTCACGGCGGCCGTCACGGTAAGGAGCAGGACGATGACACCGACGCCGACGCCCGTGGCGGTGAGACCGGCGCGGTCGAGGAGCCAGCCGCCGCCGAGGGCGCCGATGGCGCTCGCGGCGGAGGACAGGGCGCCGGTGGCGCCGTTGACCCGGCCCTGTAGTTCGTCGGGGGTGACGCGCATCTGGTAGATGCCGCCTGCGACGTTGAAGAGGCTCGCCACGAAGGAGATACCGGCCAGGGTGCCGATGAGGACGAGGGGGCTGCGCGCGAGGACCGACAGCGGCACGAGCACGGTCCAGACGGCGAAACCGGTCACCACCGTCCGGTACAGGCTCGCCCTGCGCAGCCACCAGGACGCGCACAGGGCGCCCAGGACACCGCCGACGCCGCCCGCGCCGACGACCAGGCCGACGATCGCGGGCGAGTGGCCGCCGTCGTGGACGATCACCATCACCGACAGGAGCAGCACCTGGAAGACCAGGTTGCTGCCGGCGAAGATCCCCACCATCGTGCGCAGGAACCGCCGTTGCCACAGCCAGCGGACGCCCGCGGTGACTTCGGCGCGCAGCGGCTCCCTGGGGCCGGGCGCCTGCTCGGCCGTGAAGCGCCGTCTGATGAAGAGCAGCAGGACGAGGGCGACCAGGGCGGCCAGCGCGTTGGCGGCGAAGGGGAGCCAGCGGGCGAGCGTGAACAGCGCGCTGCCGCCGGGCTGTCCGAGCAGGCCGATGGCCGCGCCGCGCGCCTCGTTCTGGGAGAGCGCGGCCGGCAGTTGTCCGGGGCTCACCACATGCCGGACGGTGGCCCGTTCGGACAACTGATAGACGATCGTCACCGACGCCAGGAGGAACGCGGCGGCCATCAGGTGCGGCAGCCAGAACCGACCGGCCACCTCGGTGGCGGCGACACTGCTGACGACCAGCACGCCCACCACGTCGCAGCCGATCATCAGCTTCCGGCGGTCGAGGCGGTCGACCAGCGCCCCGGAGGGCAGCTGGACGAGGAAGCCGGGCAGCGCCGCCGCGAAGGTCACCAGACCCGTCGCGGCGGCCGATCCGGTGTGCCACAGGACCAGCAGCGGGAACGCCGCCATGGTCAGTGACGTACCGAGCCGTGAGACTCCGGCGCTCACCCACAGCCGGATGAAGTCGGCGTTGCGGCGGAGGGGAACGGGAGGCGATGTCGCGGTGTCCGCGGCATCCGCGGCATCCGCGGAGGGCGGGACGGTCTCGGACACTTCGAGGCGCTCAGACACCGTGCACACCCGAACCGTCCGCGCCGTGCTCCCGCTGCTCCCGCTGCTCCCGCTGCTCCCGCTGCTCCCGCTGTACCGCCTCGTCGACCGCGCGCTGCCACAGGCCCGCCGTGCGGGTCCGCTCGCTCCAGGTCGTGGCGATCACGTGCCGGACCAGCTCCCGTCCTGCCACCGCGTTCGTCAGCAGGACCGCGCCGACTCCCGAGTGCAGCCGAAGCCCGGTCATGGCCTGGTAGCCGTACGCCTGCCCTCCGTGGCCGAACTCCAGGTCGCCCGAGGAGTCGTCGACGATGGTGCTCCAGCCGTACATCCGGCCCGACCTCGGCGTCAGCATCTCCCGTACGAGCTCCTGCTCGACGAGGGCGCCCGGCAGCCCAAGGCGGCAGCGCCGGACCTGGACGGCCAGCGCGGCGAGGTCGGCCGCGGTGCTCCACAAGCCACCGGCAGCGGCCTCCGGGTTGACGTAGTACCCGTCGGGCACCGGTGTCCCGTCGGCGTCGTGGCCGTGGGCGAACTCCCGTCCCGACAGGTCGGGGAAGCGCGGCTCGAAGCCGCTGCCGGTCATCCCCAGCGGGTCGAACACCAGCCGCCTGACCAGGTCGGGAAACTCCTCGCTGGTCAGGTCGCTCATCGCCTGCTGGAGCACCGAGTAGTGCAAGGGCGTCAGATGGAACACCGCGCCGGGCTCGTCCTGCCGGTGCGCGGCCGGAGTGCGGGCCGGGGCCCGTCCGTTCAGCACGTCGAGCACCGTCGGCACCGGGTCGTGCCGGCGGTAGCCCTCCGTCAGGTCGGGGTGCCCGGCGAAGCCGGCCTGGTTGCCGAGCAGCAGCCGGGCGGTCACCGGAAGGCCGTCGGGGACCCGCCAGGAGGTCAGGTAGTCGTTGATGTCGCGGTCGAGGTCGAGCAGCCCACCGGACACCAGCCGCAGCACGGTGAAGGCCGTGAGGTGCTTGCTGATCGACCCGGCAGCGAACACCGTGTCGTCCGTAACCGGTACGGCGTGGTTCGCCCGCTGGACCCCGAAGGCGTGCACCTCCGCGACCTCGCCGTCCCTGACGAGGGCCAGGCTCGCGCCCGGGATGCCGTGCCGCGCCATCACCCCCTCGACGGCGTCCCGGACATCCGGGACCGCGCGGGCGGCACCTCGCCGCGGGCCTCGCGCTCCGTCGCGCAGCAGCGCGCCGAGCTCGGCCATCTGTTCCTCTGCCAGCTTCCGGACGGTCGACTCCTCGTGGATGGCTGTGCGGTGGGTCCAGCGCAGGTACAGCCGGTCGCCGTGGACGCGGGCGTCGACGTCCAGGAGCAGCCCGTGGGGCAGCTCCGTGTCCTGGATGACCGCATGCTCCGGTACGAACGGAAGGGCCGCGTCCCCGCGGACGTCATCGGCGGGCGTGAACCCGAACCGGACCTGCGGTGCAGGCAGAGCCGCCAGCTCCTCCGCGACGTCCGGATCAGGAGCCAGCCAGCGCAGCAGGCCGTAGCCGTGGCGGGGTGCGGGCAGTGCCCTCAACTGCCGGGTCACCGACGTCAGATCGGCCGCGGGGCCACGGTCGCGCGGCAGGCGCAGGGACACCGGGACGCGGTCCGTCAGCGGGCCGACGGTCCGGGCCAGGGCGGCGGCCTCGTCGGACGCCTCCCGGCGCGGGTCGACGGTGACCTCGACGCCGATGCGGTCCGCGTCGGCCCAGCGCGCGAGCACCCGCCCGAGCGTGGACAGCAGCAGCCGCTCGGGCCGGTCAGCGGCCAGCAGCTCGGCGGTCTCTTCCGCCGGGAGCGCCACGGTGACGGTGTTGCCGTCGACCGTCACGCCCTGGACCGCGTGGCCGACCTCGTGGTCGCCCTTGTGGTCGACGGGAAGCGGCGGGGCCTCGGGCAGCCCAAGCCAGGCCTCGGCCTGGTCGAGCATCTCCTCGCTCCCGGCAAGACCGGCGAGCTGCCGGGCCCAGCCGTGCAGCGGTACGGGCACCTCGGGCAGCTGGACCACCCGGCCGCGGGCGACCTGCCGTACGGCCGTCACGAGGTCGGCGAGGACCACGGACCAGGAGCTGTGGTCCAGGGCAAGTTCATGCCCCGACAGCCACAGTTCGTCGTCCGGGATGTCGTCGAAGCGGACCAGCGTGGCGCGAAGAGCGGCGCCCTTGCGCGCGTCGACGTCCGCCGCGCTCTCGGCGACAGCCGCGCGGACCGCCTCCGCACGCCGCTCCGCCGGTACGGCGGCGAAGTCGGCGACCCGCAGCAGGGCGTCGTCGTCGACCTCGGCGAGCCGCGCGACGGCCGGCGAACCGGCGGTGTCGAGCACCAGCCGCAACGCCTGGTGGTGTCGGACCACGGCCGCCAGCGCCTTCCGCAGTACGTCGGCGTCCGCCCGCCCTTCCCACGGCACCCGTACCGTGCGAGCCCCGGCCGCGTAGCCGTCGAGCCACTTGATGTGCCCCGGCAGCAGCGGCATCCCGTCCTCCGGGAACCGGGCGTCGTCCGCCTCGGCCGCCGCCGTCAGCGACGCGAGGTCGCCGAGGCTGCGCGCCTGGAGGATCATCCACATGGCCACCGGCAGCCCGGCCTCGCGGCACTCCGCCAACATCCGCACGGCCCGCAACGAGTCACCGCCCAGGTCGAAGAAGCCGTCCTCCACAGCGACGCCGTCCACCCCGAGGAGCTCGCTCCAGATGACGGCGAGCCGCTTCTCGACGGGCGTGCGCGGGGCGGTACGAGGGCCGCCGGATGCGTACGTGGTCCGGTCGGGGGCGGGCAGGGCGCGGTGGTCGATCTTGCCGCTGTTGGTGAGCGGGATCGCGTCGAGGGTCACGTAGGCCGCCGGGACCATGTACTCCGGCAGCGCCTCGCCCAGGTGCTCCCGCAGCGGGGCGGCTTCCGCCGTGCCGACGACGTACGCCACCAGGCTCTTGTCCCCGGCATCGTCCGCACGCGCCACGACGACGGCGTCCGTCACGGCAGGGTGCTCCCGCAGCCGCGACTCGATCTCACCGAGCTCGATGCGATAGCCGCGAACCTTCACCTGACTGTCGATACGCCCCAGGCACTCGAAGGTGCCATCGGACAGACGACGGGCCAGGTCACCCGTGCGATACAACCGCGAACCAGACGGCCCATACGGGTTGGGCAGGAACTTCTCGGCGGTCAGTCCAGGCCGGGCATGGTAGCCGTGGGCAAGACCGTCACCGGCGATGCACAGCTCGCCCGTGACGCCGACCGGGACCGGACTGCCCTGCGCGTCGAGCACGTACAACTGGGTGTTGGCGAGCGGGTCACCGATGGATACGCAGCCGTCGAGGGCCTGCGGCACGTCCCAGGAGGACGACCAGATGGTGGTCTCCGTCGGCCCGTACACATTCACCGACCGGCCTACGCGCGAGCCGAGCTGCTGAGCGAGCTCGGCGCTCATGGCTTCACCGCCGACCAGCGCGGTGACAACGGGATCGTCGAACCCGTCCGCCAGCAGCAGGCGCCAGCCCGAGGGCGTCGCCTGCATGTGGGTCACACCGTGTGCTTCCGCGAGCGCACGCAGCGCGGTGGCGTCCTTGACCTCGGCGTCACCGGCCAGAACGACCCGCCCGCCCGTGATCAGAGGCAGATGCAGCTCAAGACCCGAGATGTCGAACGAGATCGACGTCGACGCCAGCCAGACACCCGTGTGATCGGCGCCGAGGTGATCCCGCAGCGAGGCCAGGAGGTTGTGCAGGGCGCGGTGGCTGATGACCACACCCTTGGGCCGCCCGGTCGAACCAGACGTGTACAGGATGTAGGCCACCTGCTCCGGGTCCACCGAGACCGCCTCAAAGGCAGCAGGCAGACCATCGATCTCCGCACGGTGCGCGGCAAGGTAGTCGTCCGTGACCACCAGCACAGCCCCGGCATCCTCGGCCATGTACGCGGCACGCTCAGCGGGCAGCGCAGGGTCGATCGGCAGATACGCCGCCCCCACCTTCCACACCGCCAGCATGCTCACCAGCACATCCGGCGTCCGATGCAGAGCAAGCCCCACCACACCGCCGGGCACCACACCCGCACCCCGCAGATGCCGAGCCAACCGACTCGACCGCTCGTCCAACTCCCGGTAGCTGACGCGCTGTTCACCGCAGATCACGGCGGCCTCGTCGGCCCGGCCCGCCACCTGCCCCGCGAACAACTCCAGCGCACCGGCACAGCCCCACTCGGTCGCGGCAGGTGCCGAAAGCGCGGCGGCCAGTTCCTCGGCCGGGAGGTGTGCCTCGCCCGCCGTGCCCGCCGGGTCGGCGGCCATCGCCTCCAGCACCTGGCGGTACAGGGCCGCCAGGCGCCGCAGGTTCGCCCCGTCGATCGTCTCGGCGGAGGCGATCAGCGCGATGTGCCGCTGGGAGGCGGCCACGTTGAGGGCGAACTCGTTCGCGCCGTCGTTCAGACCGGCGGCCACGTCGACGGCGGACGTATCGACCTGGTGGAAGTCCAGGTGCTCGAAGAGCACGGAGACCAGGCGCCGGCCGTCGCCGGTGTCCCGCTGGATGGCGGGCAGCGGGTAGCGGCGGTGGGCCCAGATGTCCGTCTCCTGAGCGTGGACCCGCTCCACCAGCTCCAGCCAAGTACCCGAGGGCCGAGTCGACGGGAACGGCAGGGTGTTGAGGTGCATGCCCAGCACCCGGTCCGAACCCGGAGCCTCCAGGCGGCCGTGGAAGACAACACCCGTGTGGAAGGCCTCGTCCGCCGTGAGGGACGACAGGACCTTCAGATGCGCCGCCAACAGGACCGTCTTCAGGGAGGTATGGGACTGCCGGGCCAGGGCGAGGAGGCCATCGGCCAGGTCACCGAAGGGGATCGACTGCTCGTGCGTCCCCGGCAGGTTCGTGGACGCGTCCGCCCAGCTCTCCGGGAGGGAGGCGGGGGCGTGGCGCTCGACGACGTCCTGCCAGAAGGCGCGGTCCTCATCGCCGTCCAGCGAGGCGAGTTCGGCGGCGACGAAGTCCGCGTACCGGACGGAGGGCGCCTCGTGCACCGGGGCCTGACCGCCGTCCCGCAGGCTGCGGTAGCAGTCCACGATCTCCATGAGGAGGGTGTGGTAGCTCCAGCCGTCCGCGATGGCGTGGACGTACGTGAACGTGATCCGCCAGGCATCGTCCGACTCCAGGTGCACCGCGATCCGCAAGGAGGGGGCGTCGGCCAACGCGAAGCCCGTCGCCTGCTCCTCGGCACCGAACTCCCGCAGGGCCGCATGCTGTCCCTGTGTGCTCTCGCCACGCAGGTCGTGCACCGTCACCGGTACAGCGGACGTGTCGTGCACCAGTTGGAGCGGCCGGGAGTAGCCGGTGAGGTGGAGCGTGGTGCGCAGCGTCTCGTGGCGGTGCGTGATGTGGTCGACGGCAGCGCGGAACGCCTCTACCGAGAACGGCTGATCGTCGGGGATCCGGAAGGAGTTGATGTTCTGGTACGCCGACCTGCCCTGCTCCTGCGCCGCCAGCATCTCGACGAGCATGCCGGTCTGGATCTGCGACAGGGGGTACGCGTCGACGACGTCCGCCGGGAGCGCGGCACGGTCCTCCTCGCCGAGCAGCCCGAAGGGCTCCACGGCGGTGAGCAGGGACGCCCCTTCGGTGCCGGTGAGGTGGACGGCGAGCGCGGCGATGGTGCGGTGCTCGAAGACCGCGCGGACGTCGACGTCGTAACCGGCGGCGCGCAGGGCGCCGACCAGACGGACGGCCCGGATGGAGTCGCCGCCGAGGTCGAAGAAGCTGTCCTCCACCCCCACCTCGTCCTGCTCCAGGACGGTCGCCCAGATTCCGGCCAGCCGCTCCTCGGCCGGCGTGCGCGGAGCGGTACGACGCCCGCCCGCGTAGGCGGTCTGGTCGGGGGCCGGCAGGGCGCGGTGGTCGACCTTGCCGCTGTTGGTCAGCGGGATCGCGTCGAGGGTCACGTAGGCCGCCGGGACCATGTACTCGGGAAGCGTGCTACCGAGTTGCCCGCGCAAGTCGGCCGAGGCCGCCTCGCCGACGAGGTACGCCACCAGGGTCTTGTCCCCGGCCCGGTCCTCGCGGGCGACGACCACCGCGGTCTCGATACCCGGGAGTTCCCGCAGGCGCGACTCGATCTCACCGAGCTCGATGCGATAGCCGCGCACCTTCACCTGACTGTCGATACGCCCCAGGCACTCAAAGGTGCCATCGGCCAGACGACGGGCCAGGTCACCGGTTCGGTACAACCGGGAACCGGAAGGGCCGTACGGGTTGGGCAGGAACTTCTCGGCGGTCAGTCCAGGCCGCGCGTGGTAGCCGTGGGCAAGACCGTCACCAGCGATGCACAGCTCGCCCGTGACGCCCGACGGCACCGACCGCCCCTGCGAATCCAGCACGTACAACTGGGTGTTGGCGAGCGGACCACCGATCGAGACACCGTCCAGGACATCGGGAACATCCCAGAGCGACGACCAGATCGTCGTCTCCGTCGGCCCGTACACATTCACCAACCGGCCTACGCGCGAGACGAGTTCCCGAGCCAGCTCGGCGTCGATGGGTTCACCACCGGTCAACGCCACCACCGAGCGATCGTCGAACCCGGCCGCCAACAGCAGTCGCCAGCCCGAAGGCGTCGCCTGCACATGGGTCACACCGTGCGCTTCCGCGAGCGCCCGCAGCGCGGTGGCGTCCTTGGCCTCGGTGTCACTCGCCAAGACCACGCGCCCGCCCGTGATGAGCGGCAGGTGCAGCTCAAGCCCCGAGATGTCGAACGAGATCGACGTCGACGCCAACCACACGTCACCGGAGCCCGAGCCCAGCCGCTCCCGCAGCGAGGCCAGCAGGTTGTGCAGCGCACGGTGACTGATGACCACACCCTTGGGCCGCCCGGTCGAACCGGACGTGTACAGCACGTAAGCCACCTGCTCCGGATCCACAGCGACCGCCTCGAAGGCAGCAGGCAGACGATCGATGCCCTCACCGTGCGCGGCAAGGTACTCGTCCGTGACCACCAGCACAGCCCCGGCATCATCCGCCATATACGCGGCACGCTCAGCCGGCAGCGCAGGATCAATCGGCAGATACGCCGCACCCAGCTTCCACACCGCCAGCATGCTCACCAGCACATCCGGTGTCCGCCCGAGTGACAGACCCACCACAGCGCCCGGCACCACACCCGCACCCCGCAGATGCCGAGCCAACCGGCTCGACCGCTCCTCCAACTCCCCATACGTGACCCGCTGTTCACCGCAGACCACCGCAGCCTCATCCGCCCGGTCCGCCACCTGCCCCGCGAACAACTCCAGCGCACCCAAACGGCCACCCCACTCGGTGCAGTCCGAGGCGCCCTCGAACTCCCCCTCAGGCAGACACACGACCCCGGCGTCCCCCTCCGGGTCCGCCGCCATCGCCTCAAGCACCGACCGGTACATCGACCCCAGCCGCCGCAGGTTCTCCCCGCTGATCACATCCGTCGTGGAGCCGAGGTTGAAGTTGCCCTTGGTCGGAATGACGTTCATCGCGAACTCGTTGATGCCGTCGTTCAGGCCCTGGGCGGTGTCGACCGTGTCGGTGTCGACGTGGTGGAAGTCGAGGTACTCGAAGAGCACCGAGATGAGGTGCCGGGAGTTTCCGGCGTCCCGCTGGACGGCGGGGAGGGGGTAGCGGCGGTGGGCCCAGATCTCCGTCTCCTGGGCGTAGACCCGCTCCACCCATTCCCGCCAGGTGCCGGAGGAGGGCCGAACGGCCGGGAAAGGAAGGGTGTTGAGGTGCATGCCCAGCACCCGGTCCGCGCCCGGAGCCTCCAGGCGGCCGTGGTAGACGACCCCCGCGTGGAAGGCCTCGTCAGGCGTCAGCGCCGAAAGGACCTTCAGATGCGCCGCAAGGAGCACACTCTTCAGCGAGGTGCCTGCCGTACGCGCCAGTTCCCGCAGGCGCCCCTCCAGATCCGCGAACGGAACCTGCAGACCGTGCCGCTCCTCGCTGCTGCCCTCCGGGTCGCCCCACGTCTCGGGCAGTCGGAGCGGGGCGTGCCCGTCCGTGACCCCGCGCCAGAACGACTGGTCCTCCACGCTCGCCACCGACGCCAGCTCGGCTGCGATGAAGTCCGCGTACCGGATGGAAGGCGCCTCGTACTCCGGCGCCTCGTACTCCGGCGCCCCGCTCTCCGGCGCCCCGCACTCCGGCACCTCGCCGCCGTCCCGCAGTCGCCGGTAGCACTCGACGATCTCCATCATCAAGGCGTTGTAGCTCCAGCCCTCCGAAACGGCGTGGTGGTACGTGAAGTTGAGCCGCCAGGCGTCGTCGCTCTCCAGGAGCGCCGAGACGTTCATCAGGGGGGCGGTCGTCAGGTCGAAGACGACGGCGTGCTCCTGGGCCACGTACTCGGCCTTGCGCCGCTCCTGCTCCGCCGTGTCCAGGCCGCGCAGGTCGCGCAGGGTCACCGCGAAGCCGGTGGTGGCGTGGACGAGCTGGAGCGGCCGGGAGTAGTCGGACAGGTGCATCGACGTGCGCAGGATGTCGTGGCGGGCCACGACCGTGTCGACGGCCTCCTGGAGCGCGGCGAGCGAGAACGGCTTGTCGTCGCGGATCCGGAAGGAGTTGAGGTTGTGGTAGACGGCCCGTCCGCCGGGGCTGCCCGCCATGGTCTCGGCGAGCATGCCGGTCTGGATCTGTGACAACGGATACGCGTCCACCACGCCCGCGGGCAGCAGAGCCCGGTCCGCCTCGTCGATCAGGGCGAACGGGGCCACGGTGGTGACCAGGGAGGTGCCCCCGCCCTGTCCCGCGAGGTGCGTGCCGAGTCCGGCGACGGTGCGGTGCGCGAAGACGTCCTGGACGGACACGTCGAACCCGGCGGCGCGCAGCGCCCCGGCCAGGCGGACGGCGCGCAGCGAGTCGCCGCCCAGGTCGAAGAAGCCGTCCTCCACACTGACCCGGTCAAGGCCGAGGACCTCGCCCCAGACGGAGGCGAGACGTTCCTCGACGGGGGTGCGCGGGGCGACGTACTTGCCGGTGTCGAAGGCGTCGCGGTCCGGCGCGGGCAGCGCCCGGTGGTCGATCTTGCCGTTGGCCATCAGCGGCACGGCGGCCAGCGTGACGAACGCGGCCGGGATCATGTAGTCGGGCAGGGTGGCGGCCAGGTGCTCCCGAAGGAGGCCGGATTCGGCTTCGTCTCCCGGTCCTGCCGGGACGACGTACGCCGCGAGGGACTTCTCCCCCGTCCGGTCCTCGCGGGCGACGACCACCGTGTCGGCGACGGCCGGGTGCTCGCGCAGCGCGGTCTCGATCTCGCCGAGCTCGATGCGGTAGCCGCGTACCTTCACCTGGTCGTCGATGCGGCCGAGGAACTCCAGTCGTCCGTTGGGCAGTCGGCAGGCCAGGTCGCCGGTGCGGTAGAGCCGCGCACCCGCGGGCCCGAACGGGTCGGGCACGAAGCGTTCCGCGGTCAGCGCGGGCCGGCCGAGGTAGCCGCGGGCCAGGCCGGGGCCGCCGACGTGGATCTCGCCGGGGACGCCGACCGGGACGAGCCGTCCATGGCCGTCGAGGAGGTGGATGCGCAGGTCGGTCAGGTGCCGGCCGAGGACGCTGCGCGCGGGACGGCGGAAGTCGTCGGCGTCCACGCGGTGGAAGGTGCAGTGGACGGTGATCTCGGTCGGGCCGTACAGGTTGACGAGCATCGGCTTGTCGAGGCCCACCCGGTCGACCCACGGCTGGAGTTCGGCCGTGTCGAGGCGTTCACCGCCGAAGACCACGGCCCGCAGCGCGAGCCGGTCGATGCGCTCGTCGCCCTCGGCGGCAAGCGCGGCGAGCTGGCGGAACGCCGACGGGATCCTGCACACGACGGTCACCCGCTGCTCCACGAGCAGGTCGAGGAACTCCTCCGGCGACCGGCCGACCTCGGTCGGCACGATCACCACACGGCCGCCGTGCAGGAGCGCGCCCCACATCTCCCACACGGAGAAGTCGAAGGCGTACGAGTGTGCCTGCGTGCACACGTCGTCCCTGCTGAAGGCCATCTCCTCGGTGATGGCCGTGAACATGCGCAGGACGTTGGCGTGGCTGAGGCCGACGCCCTTCGGCCTGCCCGTCGAACCGGACGTGTAGATGACGTACATCAGGTCGTCCGGCGTACCGGCGACTGCGGGCGCGGTGTCCGGGCGGGCCGCGAGGGCGGCCCGGTCCGTCTCGCCGTCCAGGAGCACCACGGGGCCCTCGTGGATCCCGTCGAAGGTGGCGACGTGCACGGTCCTGGTGACCAGCAGGGGCGCCCCCGCGTCGTCGAGGACGTACGCGAGGCGGTCGACGGGGTTCGTCGGGTCGAGCGGCAGGTACGCGGCCCCCGACTTGAGCACGCCGAGCAGGGTCGGCACAAGGTCGATGTCCCGTTCGAGCGAGACGCCGACGACAGTGCCGGGCCCGGCGCCGAGGCCGATCAGGTGGTGGGCGAGCCGGTTGGCCCGCTTGTCCAGTTCGGCGTACGTCAGGTGCCGGTCCCCGCAGGTGACGGCGACCGCGTCGGGGGCGGTGGCGACATGCGTGGCGAAGACGTCCGGCACGCGGTGGTGGACCGGCTGCTCGACGGTGGTGTTCCAGTCGACGAGCAGCCGGGTCAGCTCGTCCTCCGGCAGACAGGGGTCGCCTGCGTCCCCGTGCGGGTCGGCGGCCATGGCCTCCAGGACCCGCCGGTACTGGTCCGCGAGGCGCCGCAGGGCGTCCCGGCCGAACACATGGGTGCCCGCACCGAGAGTGATCCGCCCGCCGGACGCCACCACGCTGAGCTCGAACTCGTTCGTGCCGTCGCCGAGCCCGCCCTCGACGTCGACGGTGTCGCGGTCGACCTGGTGGAAGTTCTGGTGGTCAAAGAGTGTGGTGATCAGCCGCTGGCTGTCGCCGGAGTCCCGCTGGATGGCGGGCAGGGGGTAGCGGCGGTGGGCCCAGATGTCCGTCTCCTGGGCGTAGACCCCCTCCACCAGCTCAAGCCAGCTGCCGGAGGGCCGAGTCGCCGGGAACGGCAGCGTGTTGAGGTGCATGCCCAACACCCGCTCGGCATCCGGAGCCTCAAGACGACCGTGGTACACGACACCGGTATGGAAGGCGTCCTCCGTCGTCACCGTAGAAAGCACCTTCAGATGCGCCGCAAGGAGCACACTCTTCAGCGACGTACGCGCACGTGCCGCAAGCTGACGGAGTCCGTCCTCCAGATCGGCGTACGGTGCCTGCGCCCAGTGGAAGTCCTCCGGGGTGCCGTCGTCGTCGGCCCAGGCGGCCGGGAGACGCAGCGCGGTGTGGTCGCCGACCACGTTCTGCCAGAACGCGCGGTCGTCGACGCTCGCCAGGGAGGCGAGTTCGGCCGCGATGTAGTCGGCGTACCGGACGGACGGAGCCACATACTGCGTGACCTCGCCGCCGCCACCCGTCAACTGCCCGTAGACGTCGAGGAGTTCCATGAGGAACGTGTTGAGCGTCCAGCCCTCGGTCACCGCGTGGCAGTGGCTGACCGTCAGACGCCAGGCATCCTCCGACTCGATGTGCGCGCAGAACCGCATCAGCGGAGCAGTGGTCAGGTCGAAGCCGCGGGCCCGCTCGCGCGCCGCGTACTCCTCACCGGCGGCGGCCGCGTCCCAACCGCGCAGGTCGACGACCTCCACCGTCGGCTCCACCCGCGCGTGCACCACCTGCAACGGCTGCGAGAAGCCGTCGAGGTGCACGGACGTGCGCAGGATGCCGTGACGGGATACGACCACGTCCACGGCCTGCTGGAGGGCATCGGCGTCCAACGGCCGCTCGTCCGGGATCCGGAACGAGTTGATGTTGTGGTAGACATCCCGGCCCTCGCTCCGCGCGGCCAGCATCTCCACGACCATGCCGGTCTGGATCTGCGACAGCGGATACGCGTCCACGACGTCCACCGGCAGGGCAAGCCGGTCCTCCGCGCTGATCAGCGCGAACGGCTCGACCGCCGCCGTCACTTCGGCGGCCGACCGCCCCTCGGCCACGACGGCGAGCGCGGCGATCGTGCGGTGCTCGAAGATCTCCCGTACGTCGATGTCGTACCCGGCGGCCCGCAACGCGCCCACCAGGCGGACGGCCCTGATGGAGTCACCGCCGACCTCGAAGAAGCTGTCCTCGACGCCCACCTCGGCCACGTTCAGGATCTCGCCCCACACCGCGGCCAGGCGCTCCTCGACCGGGGTCCGGGGCGCGAGACGGTGGGCGGTGGCGAAGGCGTCGCTGTCGGGCAGGGGCAGGGCGCGGTGGTCGAGCTTGCCGTTGGTGGTCAGGGGGACGGTGTCGATGGGGACGAAGGCCGCCGGGACCATGTACTCCGGCAGGACGGACGCCAGGCGGTCGCGGAGTTCCGCGGCGGTCGGCGCGGGTCCTGCCGGGACGAGGTAGCCGGTGAGGACCTTGTGTCCGGGGTTGGGCTCGGTGAGGGTCACGACGGCGTCGCGCACCGCCGGGTGCTCGCGCAGCCGGCTCTCGACCTCACCGAGCTCGATCCGATAGCCGCGCACCTTGACCTGGTCGTCGATGCGGCCGAGGAAGTCCAGGGACCCGTCGGGCAGTCGGCGGGCCAGGTCGCCGGTGCGGTAGAGCCGCGCGCCCGTGGGCCCGAACGGGTCGGGCACGAAGCGTTCCGCGGTCAGCGCGGGCCGGCCGAGGTAGCCGCGGGCGACGGCCGGGCCGCCCACGTACAGCTCGCCGGGCACGCCGACCGGCACGAGGTGTCCGTGCGGGTCGAGGAGGTGGGCGCTCAGGTCGGCCAGGGGGTGGCCGATGTCGCTGCGGCGGGGGTGGGCGAGGTCGTCGGCACCGATGAGGTGGTAGCAGGCGTGCATCGTGGTCTCGGTCGGCCCGTAGAGGTTGACCAGGACCGGCTCGTCGAGGCCCATCCGGTCCACCCACGGCCGCAGTTCGGCCGTCTCCAGCTTCTCGCCGCCGAAGCCGACCAGGCGCAGGGCGAGCCGGTCGAAGCGGGGGTCGCCGTCGCCGGCGGGCGCGCTGAGGGCGCGGAACGCCGTCGGGGTCTGCAACAGCACGGTGACCTGTTCCGCGACGAGCAGGTCGAGGAACTCCTCCGGCGAGCGGACGACGTCCGGCGGCACGACCACCAGGCGACCGCCGTGCAGCAGGGCGCTCCACATCTCCCAGACGGACACGTCGAACGCGTACGAGTGGGCCTGTGTCACGACGTCGGTGTCACCGAACGCGAACTGCTCACGGGTCGCGCGGAACAGCCGCAGCACGTTGGCGTGGCTGACACCGACGCCCTTGGGCGTGCCGGTGGATCCGGAGGTGTAGATCACGTAGGCCAGGTCGTCGGGGCTGTTCAGCCCCTCGGGCGCGGTGGCCGGCCAGGCGCTCGCGTCCTCCATGTCGACGAGGAGCAGCTCGCCCTCGAAGTCATCCGTCACCCGTTCCGCGAGTCCGCTCGCGCTGACCAGGACGCCGGCCCGCGCGTCGGTCAGGATGTGGACGAGGCGGTCGTCGGGGTTGTGCGGGTCCAGCGGCACATAGGCGGCACCCGACTTCAGGACGCCGAGCAGGGTCGGCATCAGGTCGAGGTCGCGGTCCAGGAGGACGGCGACGACGGTGTCCGGTCCTGCGCCGAAGTCGCGCAGCCGGTGCGCGATCCCGTTGGCGCGCGCGTCCAGTTCGGCGTACGTCAGACGGCGGTCGCCGCACGTCACGGCGGTGTGGTCGGGCGTACGGGCGGCCTGGGCGGCGAACGCCTGGTGCACGCACTGCTCGGCCGTAATGTCCGTGGTGTTCGTGGTGTTCCAGTCGACCAGGAGCCGGTCGAGATCGTCCTGAGCGAGGGGCACCACCGTGGCATCCCCGTCCGGGTCGGCGGCCATGGCCTCCAGGACCCGCCGGTACAGATCGCCGATCCTGCGCAGTGCGTCCCGGCCGAGTACGTCGGTGGAGGTGCCGAGGTTGAACCGGCCGTTGCCGGAGACCACGCTCAGCGCGAACTCGTTCGGCGACGAGTTGAGTCCGGCGTCCATGTCCACGGCGTCGCGGTCGACCTGATGGAAGTTCTGGTGCTCGAAGAGCACGGAGATCAGCCGCTGAGCCTCGCCCAAGTCCCGCTGGATGGCGGGCAGGGGGTAGCGGCGGTGGGCCCAGATGTCCGTCTCCTGGGCGTACACCCCCTCCACCAGCTCAAGCCAGCTGCCGGAGGGCCGAGTCGCCGGGAACGGCAGCGTGTTGAGGTGCATGCCCAACACCCGCTCCGCATCCGGAGCCTCAAGACGACCGTGGTACACGACACCGGTATGGAAGGCGTCCTCCGTCGTCACCGTAGAAAGCACCTTCAGATGCGCCGCAAGGAGCACACTCTTCAGCGACGTACGCGCACGGGCCGCCAGGCGCCCCAGGCCCTCTTCCAGGTCGGCGAAAGGAACGTACACACGGTGGTGGTCACCGGCGTCGCCGTCCTCGTCGGCCCAGGTGTCGGGCAGCGCCAGCGGAGCGTGCCCGCGCACCACGTCCTGCCAGAAGGCGCGGTCCTCGTCGCTCGCCAGGGAGTCGAGTTCGGCCGCGACGAAGTCGGCGTACCGCACGGCGGGCGCCACGAACGCGGCCGGCTCACGCCCCTCGCGCAGCTCGCGGTAGCAGTCGAGGATCTCCATGAGGAGGGAGTGATAGCTCCAGCCCTCGGTCGCCGCGTGGCAGTGGCTCAGCGTCAGCCGCCAGGCACTGTCGGACTCCAGCTGGACGCCGATCCGCAGCAGCGGCGCGGAGTCCAGGTCGAAGCCGGCGGCACGGTCCCCGTCCGCGTACGCCCGGCCGAGCCGCTGCTGTTCGGCGGCGTCGAGCCCCCGCCAGTCGTGCACGGTCACGGGCAGGACGGCCGAGGCGTGGACGAGCTGCAACGGCTGTGAGTAGCCGGACAGATGCATCGACGTACGCAGGATGTCGTGGCGCGCGACGACGGTGTCCACGGCCGCCCGGAAGGCCTCCGCCGAGAACGCGTGCTCGTCCGGGATCCGGAAGGACGTCAGGTTGTGGTACGTGTGCAGCTCACCGGCCCGTAGCAGCTCCACCAGCATGCCGGTCTGGATCTGCGACAGCGGATAGGCATCCACCACGTCCCCGGGCAGAGCGGCACGGTCCTCCGCTGACACGAGCGCGAACGGCGCCACGGCACGGATCAGTGAGGCACCCCCGCCCTGCCCGGACAGTCGGGCGGCGAGCGCGGCGATCGTGCGGTGCTCGAAGATCTCCCGTACGTCGATGTCGTACCCGGCGGCCCGCAACGCGCCCACCAGACGGACGGCCCGGATGGAGTCACCGCCGACCTCGAAGAAGCTGTCCTCGACGCCCACTTCGGCCACATCGAGGATCTCGCCCCACACCGCCGCAAGACGCTCCTCGGCAGGCGTACGGGGAGCGATGTGCCGGCCGCCTGTGTAGGCGGTCTGGTCGGGGGCGGGCAGGGCACGGTGGTCGAGCTTGCCGTTGGTGGTAAGCGGGATCGCGTCGATGGCCACGAAGGCCGCCGGGACCATGTAGTCCGGCAGGACCGGCGCGAGGTGTTCCCGCAGCGATGCCGCGTCCGCTCCGCCGACGGCGTACGCCACCAGGGACTTCTCTCCGGCCTGGCTCTCACGGGCCACGACCACGGCGTCCTTGATCGCCGGGTGCTCACGCAGCCGGTTTTCGATCTCACCGAGCTCGATCCGATAACCACGGATCTTGACCTGCTTGTCGATACGACCGAGAGACTCCAGACTCCCGTCCGCGCGCCGCAGCGCCAGGTCACCACTGCGGTACAACCGCGAACCAGCCGGACCGAACGGGTCCGGCACGAACCGCTCGGCGGTCAGCTGCGGCCGCCCGAGGTACCCGCGTGACACCGCCGGACCGGAGACATAGATCTCCCCCGGAACTCCGATGGGCACCAACCGGCCCTGCGCGTCGAAGAGATGAATGACGGTATCGGCGAGCGGATACCCGACCGGGCTGAGCGCCGGATGAGCCAGGTCCTCGCCGGTGATGCGGTGGTAGGTGGAGTGCACGGTGGTCTCGGTGATTCCGTACATGTTCACCAGCGCCGGACGTTCGACACCGACACGGTCGGTCCAGGGCCGCAGCTCACTCAGATCCAGCCGCTCTCCGGCGAACACCACGGCACGCAGAGCGAGTTGACCGATCCGCGGATCGCCCTCCCCCGCAAGCGCCGTCAGCGACCGAAACGCCGTAGGCGTCTGACACAGAATCGTCGCCCGCTCCTGGACGAGCAGGTCCAGGAACTCATCCGGCGACCGCGTCACCTGCGCCGGCACCACCAGCAGCGTCCCACCGTGCAGGAGCGCACCCCACATCTCCCACACCGACACATCAAACGCATACGAGTGGAACAGCGGCCACACATCATCGGCGCCGAACCCGAAGTGCTGCTCACTGCTGCTGAACAACCGCAGCACATTGGCGTGACTGAGCCCGACACCCTTCGGCTTGCCCGTAGAACCCGACGTATAGATCACGTAGATCAGATCGTCCGGCACACCCTCGGTGACCGGCGCCACAGGCAGACACGCGTCGATCAGAGCCCTGTCATCGACATCGTCGATCACAACCAGACGCCCGGTGAAGGAAGACAACCGGTCAACCAGGCTGCTCTGCGTCACCAGGATCGGCGCGGCCGCATCCTCCAGGATCGTCGCCAACCGCTCATCCGGATTCGCAGGATCCAACGGCAGATAGGCCGCGCCCGACTTCAACACACCCAACAGAGACGGGAACAGATCGATCCCCCGCTCCAGCGAAAGCCCGACCAGAGTGTCGGGACCGGCGCCGAGGCCGACCAAGTGGTGGGCGATCTGATTGGCGCGCGCGTCCAGTTCGGCGTACGTCAGACGTTGGTCGCCGCAGGTGACGGCGGTGCGGTCGGGCGTACGGGCGGCCTGGGCGGCGAAGACCTCGTGCACCCTCCGATCGACCGGCACCTCGACCGCCGCACCGGCACCCCACTCGCCCAGCAGACGCTCCTCCTCGCCCTCCGGCAGATACACCGAACCCGCGTCACCCAGCGGATCAGCGGCCATGGCCACCAGAACCCGCCGGTACATCGAGGCAAGGCGCCCCATGTTCTCGCGGCTCACAACTCGCGTTGTTGAGCCGAGGTTGATGTTGCCGCCGGCCGCGATCGCGCTCAGCGCGAACTCGTTGCCGCCCGCGTCCTGGTTCGACGCCGTGTCGACGACGTCGGTGTCGACCTGGTGGAAGTTCTGGTGGTCGAACAGCGTCGTCACCAGGCGCTGGGGCTCGCCCGAGTCCCGCTGGATGGCGGGAAGCGGGTAACGGCGGTGGGCCCAGATGCCTGCCTCCTGCGCGAACACCTCCTCGACGAGAGCCAGCCACGTACCGGAAGACGGCCGAGTCGCCGGGAACGGCAGCGTGTTGAGGTGCATACCCAAGACGCGCTCGGCATCCGGAGCCTCCAGACGACCGTGATACACGACACCCGTGTGGAAGGCGTCCTCCCCCGTCACCATCGAAAGGACCTTCAGATGCGCCGCCAGCAACACACTCTTCAGCGAGGCGCCGGCTCGTTCCGCCAGGCCCTTGAGGCCTTCTTCGAGATCACCGAAGGGGGCCTGGACCCAGTAGCGGTCACTGGTGTCGCCGTTGGTGTCGGCCCAGGTGGCGGGGAGGCGCAGTGCGGTGTGGGTGCCGACGACGTTCTGCCAGAAGGCGCGGTCGTCGTCGCTCGCCAGGGAGGTGAGTTCGGCCGCGATGTAGTCGGCGTAGCGGACGGACGGAGCCTCGTAGGCGGGCGGCTCGTCGCCGTCCTTCAAGTACCGGTAGGCGTCGAGGAGTTCCATGAGGAACGTGTTGAGCGTCCAGCCCTCGGTCACCGCGTGGCAGTGGCTGACCGTCAGACGCCAGGCGTCATCCGACTCGATGTGCGCGCAGATCCGCATCAGCGGAGCAGTGGTCGGCTCAAAGCCACGGGCCCGCTCGCGCGCCGCGTACTCCTCACCCGCCGCAGCGACGTCCCGCCCACGCAGATCCTCGATCTCGACGGTCAAGTCGCCCTGCGAATGCACCACTTGTAGCGGCTGGGAGTAGCCGTCCAGGTGCACCGAGGTGCGCAGGACGTCGTGTCGGGCGACGACGGTGTCCACCGCGCGCTGCAATGCCTCCGCGTCCAGCGGCTGCTCGTCCGGGATCCGGAACGAGTTGATGTTGTGGTAGACATCCCGGTCCTCGCTCCGCGCGGCCAGCATCTCCACGACCATGCCGGTCTGGATCTGCGACAGCGGATAGGCATCCACCACGTCCCCGGGCAGAGCGGCACGGTCCTCGTCACCGATGAGCGCGAAGGGGGCAACCGCCTCCGTCACTTCGGCGGTCGACCGGCCCTCGACGAGAACAGCCAGCGCGGCGATCGTGCGGTGCTCGAAGATCTCCCGTACGTCGATGTCGTACCCGGCGGCCCGCAACGCCCCCACCAGGCGCACCACGCTGATCGAGTCACCGCCGACCTCGAAGAAACTGTCCTCGACGCCGACCTCGGCCACATCGAGGACCTCGCCCCACACCGCCGCCAACCGCTCCTCGGCAGGCGTACGGGGAGCGACGTGCCGGCCACCGGTGTAGGCGGCCTGGTCGGGGGCGGGCAAGGCACGGTGGTCGAGCTTGCCGTTGGTGGTAAGCGGGATCGCGTCGATGGCCACGAAGGCCGCCGGGACCATGTAGTCCGGCAGCGCAACGCTCAAGTGCTCGCGCAGTTCACCCACTTCTGTCGACCCGACCGTCATGCCCACGAGGTAGGCGACCAGGGACTTCTCTCCGGTCTGGCTCTCGCGCGCCACGACCACGGCGTCCTTGATCGCCGGGTGCTCACGCAGCCGGTTTTCGATCTCACCGAGCTCGATCCGATAACCACGGATCTTGACCTGCTTGTCGATACGACCGAGAGACTCCAGACTCCCGTCCGCGCGCCGCAGCGCCAGGTCACCACTGCGGTACAACCGCGAACCAGCCGGACCGAACGGGTCCGGCACGAACCGCTCGGCGGTCAGCTGCGGCCGCCCGAGGTACCCGCGTGACACCGCCGGACCGGAGACATAGATCTCCCCCGGAACTCCGATGGGCACCAACCGGCCCTGCGCGTCGAAGAGATGAATGACGGTATCGGCGAGCGGATACCCGACCGGGCTGAGCGCCAGGTGGGCCAGGTCCTCGCCGGTGATGCGGTGATAGGTCGAGTGGACCGTCGTCTCAGTGATCCCGTACATGTTCACCAGCGCCGGACGCTCGACACCGACACGGTCGGTCCAGGGACGCAGCTCGCTCAGATCCAGCCGCTCCCCCGCGAACACCACCGCACGCAGAGCGAGTTGACCGATCCGCGGATCGCCCTCCCCCGCAAGCGCCGTCAGCGACCGAAACGCCGTAGGCGTCTGACACAGAATCGTCGCCCGCTCCTGGACGAGCAGGTCCAGGAACTCATCCGGCGACCGCGTCACCTGCGCCGGCACCACCAGCAGCGTCCCACCGTGCAGGAGCGCACCCCACATCTCCCACACCGACACATCGAACGCGTACGAGTGGAACAACGGCCACACGTCATCGGCGCCGAACCCGAAGTGCTGCTCACTGCTGCTGAACAACCGCAGCACATTGGCGTGGCTGAGCCCGACGCCCTTCGGCTTGCCCGTCGAACCCGACGTATAGATCACGTAGATCAGATCGTCCGGCACACCCACGGTGACCGGCGCCACAGGCAGACACGCGTCGATCACAGCCCTGTCGTCGTCATCGTCGATCACCACCAGACGCCCGGTGAAGGAAGACAACCGGTCGACCAGGCTGCTCTGCGTCACCAGGATCGGCGCGGCCGCATCCTCCAGGATCGTCGCCAACCGCTCATCCGGATTAGCCGGATCCAACGGCAGATAGGCCGCACCCGACTTCAACACACCCAACAAAGACGGGATCAGATCAATCCCCCGCTCCAGCGAAAGCCCGACCAGAGTGTCGGGACCGGCTCCAAGGCCGACCAGGTGGTGGGCGATCTGATTGGCGCGCGCGTCCAGTTCGGCGTACGTCAGACGTTGGTCGCCGCAGGTGACGGCGGTGTGGTCGGGCGTACGGGCGGCCTGGGCGGCGAAGACCTCGTGCACCCGCCGATCGACCGGCACCTCGACCGCCCCACCGGCACCCCACTCACCCAGCAGACGCTCCTCCTCGCCCTCCGGCAGATGCACCGCACCCGCCTCACCCAGCGGATCAGCAGCCATCGCCTCCAGAACCCGCCGATACATCGAGGCAAGGCGCCGTACGTTCTCGCGGCTGACGACGTCCGTGGTGGTACCGAGGTTGAAGTGACCACCGGACGCGATCGCACTCAGGGCGAACTCGTTGACGCCGTCGCCGAGGTTGGCCTCGACGTCGACCGCCGCGCTGTCGACCTGGTGGAAGTCCTGGTAGTCGAAAAGGATGGTGAGCAGACGGTCGGCGGCGCCCGAGTCACGCTGGATGACGGGGAGCGGGTAGCGGCGGTGGGCCCAGATGCCCGCCTCCTGCGCGAACACCCGCTCGATGAAAGCCAGCCAGGTGCCCGAAGACGGCCGAGTCGACGGGAACGGCAGCGTGTTGAGGTGCATGCCCAAGACGCGCTCGGCATCCGGAGCCTCAAGACGGCCGTGATACACGACACCCGTGTGGAAGGCGTCCTCCCCCGTCACCATCGAAAGGACCTTCAGATGCGCCGCCAGCAACACACTCTTCAGCGAGGCACCGGCTCGTTCCGCCAGGCCGCGCAGGCCCGGCTCCAGGTCCGCGAAGGGCACGCGCGTCCAGTGCCGGTCGGTCGAACTGCCGTACTCATCCGCCCAATTCGCGGGCAGAGCCGTCGGTGCGGCATGGCCGACGACGTCGGACCAGAACGCGCGGGTCTCGGCAGACGCCAGGGTCGTGAGCTCGGCGGCGATGAAGTCGGCGTAGCGCACGGCGAGCGGGGCGGGTTCCGCGGCGCCGTCGCCGTTCTGGATGCGTCGGTAGGTGTCGAGCACCTCCGCAAGGAGGGAGTTCACGGTCCAGCCGTCGGTGACTGCGTGGCAGTGGCTGAGCGTCAGCCGCCAGGCGGTGTCGGACTCCACCTGCACGGCGAACCGCAGCAGAGGGGCGGCGGTCAGGTCGAACGGCTCGGATCGTTCGCGGGCCACGAACTCCCGGCCGAGCCGCTCCTGTTCCGTCGCGTCCATGCCGCGCCAGTCGTGGGCGGTGACCGGTACGTCGGCGGTGGCGTGCACAAGCTGCAGGGGCTGCGAGTAGCCGGTCATGGCGATGGAGGTGCGCAGGACGTCGTGCCTCTGGACGACCGAGCGCACGGCCTCGCGCAGTGTGTCCGCCGCGTACGGACGCTCGTCGGGGATCCGGAACGAGTTGATGTTGTAGTACAGGCCGCTGTCCGGACGGGCCAGCATCTCGACGAGCATGCCGGTCTGGATCTGCGACAGCGGATACGCGTCCACCACGTCCGCCGGCAGGGCGGCACGATCCTCGTCGTCGATGAGCGCGAAGGGTGCGACTGCCTCCGTCAGCGAGGCGCCCGTGTTCTGTCCCGCCATCACGAGGGCGAGTTCGGCAACGGTCCGGTGTTCGAACACGTCCTGTACGCCGATGTCGTAGCCGTCGGCGCGCAGCGCGCCGACGAGGCGGATGGCCCGGATGGAGTCACCGCCGAGGTCGAAGAAGCTGTCCTCGACGCCGACGCGGTCAAGCCCGAGTATCTTGCGCCAGACGGCAGCGAGCCGCTCCTCGTCCGTGGTGCGCGGAGCGATGTGCCGGCCGCTGGAGAAGGCGTCCTGGTCGGCGGCGGGCAGGGCGCGGTGGTCGATCTTGCCGCTGTTGGTGAGCGGGATCGCGTCGAGGGTCACGTAGGCCGCCGGGACCATGTACTCCGGCAGTGCCTCGCCCAGGTGCTCCCGCAGCGGGGCGGCTTCCGCCGTGCCGACGACGTATGCCACCAGGCTCTTGTCGCCGGCATCGTCCGCACGCGCCACGACCACGGCATCCGTCACAGCGGGGTGCTCGCGCAGGCGCGACTCGATCTCACCGAGCTCGATGCGATAGCCGCGCACCTTCACCTGACTGTCGATGCGACCCAGACACTCGTAGGTGCCGTCGGCCAGACGACGGGCCAGGTCACCCGTGCGGTACAACCGCGAACCAGACGGCCCATACGGGTTCGGGGCGAACTTCTCCGCCGTCAGCCCCGAACGGCCGTGATAGCCGTGCGCCAGACCGTCACCGGCGATGCACAGCTCGCCCGTGATCCCGTCCGGTACCGGCCTGCCCTGCGAATCCAGCACGTACAACTGGGTGTTGGCGAGCGGACCGCCGATCGAGACACCGTCCAGGACATCGGGAACATCCCAGAACGACGACCAGATCGTCGTCTCCGTCGGCCCGTACACATTCACCAGCCGCTGCACCCGCGTGATCAGCTCGCGCGCAAGACCGGCCGTGATCGGCTCTCCGCCGGTCAGGGCGGTCACGGCGTAGTTGTCGAATCCGGCCGCCAGCAGCAGCCGCCAGCCCGACGGGGTGGCCTGTACGTGCGTGACCCGGTGCCGGTCCATCAGCGCGATCAGCGCGGTGGCGTCCTTGACCTCGGTGTCGTCGGCCAGGACGACCCGGCCGCCGGTGATCAGCGGCAGGTGCAGCTCAAGACCCGAGATGTCGAACGAGATCGACGTCGACGCCAGCCACGCTCCGCGACGCCCGGTGCCAATGTCGTCCCGCACGGAGGCCAGGAGGTTGAACAGGGCGCGGTGGCTGATGACGACGCCCTTGGGCCGCCCGGTCGAACCGGACGTGTACAGGACGTAAGCCACCTGCTCCGGGTCCGCGGCAACGGACTCGAACGATGAGGGCAGAGCATCGATCTCCGCACGATGCGCGGCAAGGTAGTCATCCGTGACCACCAGCACAGCCCCGGCATCCTCGGCCATGTACGCGGCACGCTCAGTCGGCAGCGCAGGATCGATCGGCAGATACGCCGCCCCCACCTTCCACACCGCCAGCATGCCCACCAACACATCCGGCGTCCGATGCAGGGCAAGCCCCACCACACCGCCGGGCACGACACCCACACCCCGCAGATACTGAGCCAGCCGACTCGACCGCTCATCCAACTCCCGGTAGCTGACCCGCTGTTCGTGACACACGACCGCCACGGCATCGGGAGTCGCCGACGCCTGATCGACGAACGTCTCAAGGGTCAGCACGGTGCTGGTGCTGGTGGCTTCGGTGCGCCGGGACACAGGGGGGTGCTCCACTTCGGGTAGGTAGGCGGTGGTGGCGTCGCCGTCGGGATCGGCGGCCATGGCCTCCAGGACGAGCCGGTACATCGAAGCCAGCCGCTCGGCGCCCGCGCGGCCGAGGGCGCCGGTGTGCGTCTTGACGACGAGCCCGCCGCCCGTGGCCACGACGCTGAGCGCGAACTCGTTGAAGCCCGCGCCGAGTCCGGAGGCGACGTCGACCGAGTCGGTGTCGACCTGGTGGAAGTTCTGGAAGTCGAACATCACCGGGATCAGCCTGCGGCCGTCGCCGGTGTCACGCTGGATCGCGGGCAACGGGTAGCGGCGGTGGGCCCAGATCTCCGTCTCCTGACCGTGGACCCGCTCCACCAGCTCCAGCCAAGTACCCGAGGGCCGAGTCGAGGGGAACGGCAGGGTGTTCAGGTGCATGCCCAGCACCCGCTCCGAGCCCGACGCCTCCAGACGGCCGTGGTACACGACACCCGTGTGGAAGGCCTCGTCCGGCGTCAGCGCCGAAAGGACCTTCAGATGCGCCGCAAGCAGCACACTCTTCAGCGAGGTCCGCGCCCGCGTGGCCAGCCCACGCAGGCCCTGCTCCAGGTCCTGGAAGTCGACCCGCAGCCGCAGGGGCTCACTCGTCCCATCCGTCGCCGTGCGCCAAGCCTCCGGCAACGACAAGGGAGCGTGGCGTTCGACCAGGTCCTGCCAGAAGGCGCGGTCCTCATCGCCGTCCAGCGAGGCGAGTTCGGCGGCGACGAAGTCCGCGTACCGGACGGCCGGAACCTCGTGCGCCGGGGCCTCACCGCCGTCCCGCAGCTGCCGGTAGCAGGCAAGGAGCTCCATCACGAGGCTGTGGTAGCTCCAGCCGTCCGCGATGGCGTGGACGTACGTGAACGTGATCCGCCAGGCCTCGTCCGACTCGACATGCACGGCCATACGGATCAGCGGTGCGGCCGGCAGTTCGAACGCGGCAGCCTCCTGGGCGGCGACGAACGCCTCCAGCTCCCGCTGCCGCTCCTCGGGGCCCTGTCCCCGCATGTCCGCCACGACCAGCTCGATCTGCGCGCCGGAGTGCACCACCTGGAGCGGCTGCGCGTAGCGCACGAAGTCGATCGACGTACGCAGCATCTCGTGCCGCTGCGTGATGTGGTCGACGGCGGCGCGGAACGCCTCCGCGCAGAACGGCTGAACGTCGGGGATCCGGAAGGAGTTGATGTTCTGGTACGCCGACCTGCCCTGCTCCTGCGCCGCCAGCATCTCGACGAGCATGCCGGTCTGGATCTGCGACAGCGGATACGCGTCCACGACGTCCGCAGGCAGCAGGGCACGGTCCTCCTCGCCGATGAACGCGAAGGGGGACACCGTGCCGGCCTGCGAGACAGAGCTGTCCCCTGTCACATGGGTGGCCAACGCGGCGATGGTGCGGTGCTCGAAGACCGCGCGGACGTCGACGTCGTAACCGGCGGCGCGCAGGGCGCCGACCAGACGGACGGCCCGGATGGAGTCGCCGCCGAGGTCGAAGAAGCTGTCCTCCACCCCCACCTCGTCCTCTTCCAGGACGGTCGCCCAGATCGCGGCGAGCCGCTCCTCCGAGGGTGTGCGCGGGGCAGTTCCACGGGTTCCGGTGTACGCGCCCTGGTCAGGGACGGGCAGGGCACGATGGTCGACCTTGCCGCTGTTGGTCAGCGGGATCGCGTCGAGGGTCACGTACGCCGCCGGAACCATGTACTCCGGCAGCGCCTCGCCCAGGTGCTCCCGCAGCAAGGCCGCGTCCACGTCACCCACGACGTACGCCACCAGGCTCTTGTCCCCGGCCTCATCCGCACGCGCCACGACCACGGCATCCGCCACGGCAGGGTGCTCACGCAGGCGCGACTCGATCTCACCGAGCTCGATGCGATAGCCGCGCACCTTCACCTGACTGTCGATACGACCCAGACACTCGAAAGTGCCGTCCGGGAGGCAGCGGGCCAGGTCACCAGTTCGGTACAACCGCGAACCAGACGGCCCATACGGGTTCGGGACGAACTTCTCCGCCGTCAGCCCCGAACGGCCGTGATAACCGTGCGCCAGACCGTCACCGGCGATGCACAACTCACCGACGACGCCCGACGGGACCGACCGTCCCAGCGAATCCAGCACGTACAACTGGGTGTTGGCGAGCGGACCACCGATCGAGACCTGCGCGACGGATTCCGACACGTCCCAGAGCGACGACCAGATCGTGGTCTCCGTCGGGCCGTACACATTCACCAACCGGCCTACGCGCGAGCCGATTTCCCGAGCCAGCTCAGCGTTGACGGGTTCACCACCGGTCAACGCCACCACCGAGCGATCACTGAACCCGGCCGCCAGCAACAGCCGCCAGCCCGAGGGCGTCGCCTGCATATGGGTCACACCGTGCGCTTCCGCGAGCGCACGCAGCGCGGTGGCGTCCTTGACCTCGGTGTCACCGGCCAGAACGACCCGCCCGCCGGTGATCAGCGGCAGGTGCAGCTCAAGCCCGGAGATGTCGAACGAGATCGACGTCGACGCCAGCCAGACACCCGTGTGATCGACGCCGAGATGATCCCGCAAAGAGGCCAGCAGGTTGTGCAGCGCACGGTGGCTGATGACCACACCCTTGGGCCGCCCAGTCGAACCGGACGTGTACAGGACATAGGCCACCTGCTCCGGATCCACAGAGACCGCCTCAAAGGCAGCAGGCAGCCCATCGATGCCCTCACTGTGCGCGGCAAGGTAGTCATCCGTGACCACCAGCACAGCCCCGGCATCCTCCGCCATATACGCGGCACGCTCAGCCGGCAGCGCAGGATCAATCGGCAAATACGCCGCACCCAGCTTCCACACCGCCACCATGCTCACCAGCACATCCGGTGTCCGCCCAAGCGACAGACCCACCACAGCGCCCGGAACCACACCCGCATCCCGCAGATGCCGAGCCAGCCGACTCGACCGCTCCTCCAACTCCCCATACGTGACCCGCTGTTCACCACAGACCACAGCAGCCTCATCGGCCCGGACCGCCACCTGCCCCGCGAACAACTCCAGCGCATGCCCCGAGTTCCACTCGGTGAAGTCCGAGGCCCCCTCGAACTCCCCCTCAGGCAGACACACCACCCCGGCATCCCCCTCCGGGTCCGCCGCCATCGCCTCAAGCACCGACCGGTACATCGACCCCAGCCGCCGCAGGTTCTCCCCGCTGATCACATCCGTCGTGGAGCCCAGCTGAACAGCCCCGTCAGCAGCCACCACGTTCAGCGGGAACTCGTTGCCGCCGACGTCCCAGGACGCACCGCTGCCGTACCTCTCCGCACCGGCCGGGCGGAAGTCCTGGTGCTCGAAGAGCACGGAGACGAGCCGGTCGCCGATGCCGCAGTCGCGCTGGATCTCGGGAAGCGGGTAGCGGCGGTGGGCCCAGATGTCCGTCTCCTGAGCGTGGACCCGCTCCACCAGCTCCAGCCAAGTACCCGAGGGCCGAGTCGACGGGAACGGCAGGGTGTTGAGATGCATGCCCAGCACCCGCTCCGAACCCGGAGCCTCCAGACGGCCGTGGAAGACAACACCCGCGTGGAAAGCCTCGTCAGGCGTCAGCGCCGAAAGAACCTTCAGATGCGCCGCAAGGAGCACACTCTTCAGCGAAGTCCCGGCCGTCCGCGCCAGCTCCCGCAGGCGCCCTTCCAGATCCGCGAACGGAACCTGGAGACCGACCCGCTGCGCGCCGCTCCCGGCCGGATCACCCCACACCTCCGGCAGCCGCAACGGCGCGTGCGCCTCCGTCACCGTTCGCCAGAAGGCCCGGTCGTCCTCGCTCGCCACCGACTCCAGCTCGGCCGCGACGAAGTCCGCGTACCGCACGGAGGGCGCATCGTACTCCGGTGCCTCACCGCCGTCCCGCAACTGCCGGTAGCAGTCGAGGAGCTCTACAAGGAGCGTGTTGAGGGTCCAGCCCTCCGTCACCGCGTGGCAGTGGCTGAGCGTCAGGCACCAGCCGGTTTCGGACTCGATGTGTACGCCGAGCCGCAGCAGCGGGGCGGTGGCCAGGTCGAAGTGGCGGTCGCGTTCACCCCGTACGTACGTGGCGACGGCCTGTTCCCGCTCCGGTGCGCCGGCAGTCCGTACGTCGTGGATCTCGACGCCGAGGCGCGCCTCGGCATGGACGAGTTGCAGCGGCTGCGAGTGGCCGGACAGGTGCATCGACGTGCGCAGGACGTCATGGCGGGCGACGACCGTGTCCACGGCGGCCCGGAAGGCTTCCGGTGAGAACGGCTGCTCGTCGGGGACGCGGAAGGAGTTGACGTTGTGGTAAACGTCCTTCGTGTCGGGGCCCGCGGCCAGCATCTCGACGAGCATGCCGGTCTGGATCTGCGACAGCGGGTAGGCGTCCACCACGTCCACCGGCAGCAGCGCCCGGTCCGCCGCGTCGATCAGCGCGAACGGCGCCACCCGTGACACAAGTGACGCAAGTGACACAAGTGACACAAGTGACGCAAGCGAGCCCCGGCCCTCCGTCTCCTGGCCGCCCAGGAGTACGGCGAGGTCGGCGACCGTTCGGTGTTCGAAGACGTCGCGGACGGTGACGTCGTGGCCGGCCTCGCGCAGGGCGCCCACGAGGCGTACTGCCGCGATGGAGTCGCCGCCGAGTTCGAAGAAGCTGTCATCGACGCCGAGTTCGTCCAGGCCGAGGACGTCGGCCCAGACGCGGGCGAGGTGTTCCTCGGCCGGTGTGCGCGGTGCCGTGCCACGGTTCTCGGCCTGGGAGACCTGGTCGAGGGCGGCGAGCGCGCGGTGGTCGACCTTGCCGTTACGGGTCAGGGGGACGGCGTCGATGGCGATGTAGACCGTGGGGACCATGTAGTCGGGCAGGGCCGCCGACAGGTGGGCGCGCAGGGAGTGCTGGTCGGGGTCGGCGCCGTCGGCCGTGACGACGTAGGCGACCAGGCGCTCCACGCCGTGCGTCGTGCGCCGTACGGCGGCGATGGCCTCGGCGACGGTGGGGTGCATGCGCAGGCGGGCCTCGATCTCGCCCAGCTCGATGCGGTAGCCGCGCAGCTTGACCTGGTTGTCGATGCGGCCCAGGAAGTCGAGGGAGCCGTCGGGCAGGCGGCGGCCCAGGTCACCGGTGCGGTAGAGGCGGGAGCCTGCCGGGCCGAACGGGTCGGGGAGGAACTTCTCGGCGGTCAGGTCGGGGCGGCCGAGGTAGCCGCGGGCCAGTCCGTCGCCGGCGATGTAGACCTCGCCGGCAACCCCGGTGGGGGCGGGCCTGAGGTCGTCTGTGAGGACGTACATCGCGGAGTTGGGGATGGGGTCGCCGAGCGGGATCAGTTCGCCGTCGGGGAGCGTGTCGATCGGCTGGCCGGAGTTGCCGATGGTGATCTCCGTCGGGCCGTACTCGGTGGCGAGCCGGGTGCCCTGGGGTCCGGCGAGGGCGCGCCAGCGGGCGACCAGGTCGGTGGTGAAGCTGTCCCCTGCGGCGATGACGAGGCCTGCGAGGTCCCTGGCCTGGGCGGGGGTGAGCTGGTGGGTGAGCAGGTCGAGGTGGCCGGGGGTGAGCTTGATGAAGCTGAAGGGGGCGTGGGCGGCGAGCGTGCTGCCGAGGGCGGCCGTGTCGAGGTCGGTGGGCAGCAGGGTGACCGGCTGGCCGGTGATGAGGGGGGTGAAGAGGTCGGGGATGCCGAGGTCGAAGGCGATGGAGGAGAACAGCGGGGCGCCGCCGGTGCCCTGGGCGGCGTAGGAATCCACGGTCCAGGAGAGGTAGTTGGCCAGGCCTCGGTGGTGGATCATCACGCCCTTGGGGCGGCCGGTGGAGCCCGAGGTGTAGATGACGTAGGCCAGTTGGCGCGGGTCGGGGGAGGTGGCGGGAGGCGTGGTGGGCTGCTCGTCGATGAGCCAGGCGTCCTGGTCCAGGACAGTGAGGGTGCCGTGGTGGACGGCGGACAGGGTGGGCAGGTGGGCGCCGGTGGTGAGGACGAGTTCGGCGCGGGTGTCGGTGAGCATGTAGCCGAGGCGTTCGCTGGGGACGCTCGGGTCGAGGGGGAGGTAGGCGGCGGAGGCCTTCCAGATGCCGAGGAGAGCGGGCACCAGATGGACGTCGCGGTCCAGGCAGACGCCGACGAGGGTGTCGGGTCCGACGCCGTTCTCCAGCAGGTAGTGGGCCATCTGATTGGCCCGCTCCTCGACTTGGCGGTAGGTCAGCTCGCTGTCGCCCGCCCTGACCGCCACGGCATCGGGGGTGGCCGCGGCCTGCCGGGTGAACAGGTCCACGGTGCCGGTGTCGCCGCGGTCGATGCTCTCGCCCGCCGCCCATGCGCCCAGGGCCGCGCGTTCGCCGTCGGACAGCATCTCGGCGGTGGAGACCCGGGCATCGGGCGCTGCGGTGAGGCCGTCCAGGAGGCGGAGGTAGTGGCCTGCCATGCGGTCGGCGGTGGAGCGGTCGAACAGGGCGGTGGCGAAGAGCAGATGGGCGTCGAGCGGGCCGTCCGCGGCGTCGGCGACGTCGAGGGTGAGGTCGGTCTTGGCGGTGCGGTGGCCCGTCTCGGGCGTCACCGTCAGGCCGGGCAGCGCGAGGTCGGGGGCCTGCCGCTCGCGCAGGATGAAGTCCGCCTGGTAGAGCGGGGTGCGGGACAGGTCGCGCTCCGGCTGGAGTTCGTCCACGAGGGTGGCGAACGGCACGGCCTGGTGGTCGAAGGCGTCGAGGACCGTGGTGCGTCCTGCGGCGAGGAGCTCGGCGAACGTGGGGTCGCCAGCCCAACGGGCGCGGGCCACAAGCACGTTGATGCCGTAGCCGATGAGCTGCTGCAGCTCGGGGCGGCTTCGGCCGGAGACGGTCACGCCGACCGGGATGTCGGTGGCGCCGGTGTGGCGGGCCAGCATGAGCTGGTAGGCGGTGAGCAGGACGGTGAAGCGCGTGACGCCGTGGGTGCGGGCCACCTCACTGACGCGCCGGGCGAGGTCGGCGGGGACGCTGAAGGCGACGGCGTCGCCGTGCGGGTCCCGGCGTGCGGGGCGCGGCCGGTCGGTGGGCAGCTCGAGGACGGGCAGGTCGGCCAACTGCTCACGCCAGTACGCGAGATGGCCTTCCAGGGTTGCCCCGGTGAGCTCGCCGCGCTGCCAGGCCGCGTAGTCCGCGTACTGCACGGGCAGCGGGTCTGCGGTGTGGGGCGTGCCGGTGCTGTACGCGGTGTAGAAGGTGCCGAGTTCCTGGGCGAAGACACCCATCGACCAGGCGTCGCAAGCGATGTGGTGGAAGGTGACGACGAGCAGGTGCTCGTCGTCGCCGAGCCGGTAGAGGCGGGCCCGGACCGGCCACTCCCCTTCCAGGTCGAAGGGGCGGCCGGCGTCGGCCTCGGCGCGGGCGTGGGCCTCGGCGGCACTGGCGTCCGTGAGGTCGGCGACGGGCAGCTCGACGACGCCGGGTTCGTCGACGACCTGGACCGGCTCCCGCCCGGCCAGCGTGTAGCGGGTGCGCAGGATCTCGTGCCGCTCGACGATCCGGGTCAGGGCGGCCCGCAGCGCCTCGGCGTCGAGGGTGCCGTGCAGCCGCATCGCGAGCGGTACGGCGTACTCGGTGCTCGCGGGGTCCATGCGGTGCAGGAACCACAGCTGCTGCTGTCCGAACGACAGCGGCAGCTCACGATCCCGCGGGACGCGCGGGATCGGGGCCCGGCGTCCGCCCCGCCGGCCGGCCAGCCTGCTCCGCAGCAGCTCCTCCCGCAGTGCGTTCGCTTCCCGGTCGTTCGTGGACGGCGCGTCGCCGATGCTCATGGTCTTTCCGCTCCTCAACGGGTATGTCACTGGGCCCGGTTCGTCGGGCGGTGAGTCGACGGCTCGCGCGGTCAGGCGAGTTCGGTATCGGTCAGCTGGTCGATCTCGGCCCTGATCCGCTCCTCGATCGCCTGGGCGAGTCCACCGACGGTGGACTGCTCGAAGACCGTCCGGATGGTCAGGTCGACGTCGAAGGCGTCCTGGAGGCGGGAGGTCATCCGGATGGCGAGGATGGAGTGTCCGCCCAGTGCGAAGAAGTCGTCGTGCACGCCGATCCGCTCCAGGCCGAGGATCTCGCCCCAGATCTCGGCGATGCGTTCCTCGGTCGGCGTGGACGGCGCCCGGTAGGCGCCCCTCGCCAGGTCGAGGACGGGCAGGCCGCGGTGGTCGACCTTGCCGTTGGAGGTGAGCGGGATCGCCGGGACGACGGCGTAGGCGGTCGGCAGCATGTACTCGGGGAGCACGGCCGCGAGCCCTTCGCGTACGGCGGTCAGGTCGGGGTCGGCAGGGCCGTCCGGGACGAGGTAGGCGGCCAGGGACTTTTCGCCCGCGTCGTCGTCGCGCAGCACGACCACGGCGTCAAGGACACCGGGAAGGCCCGTCAACTGGGCGCGGATCTCGCCGAGTTCGATCCGGTAGCCGCGCAGCTTGACCTGGTCGTCGATGCGGCCGAGGAATTCGATGCTGCCGCCTGGGAGGCGGCGGGCGAGGTCGCCGGTGCGGTAGAGGCGGGATCCTGCCGGGCCGAACGGGTCGGGCACGAAGCGTTCCGCGGTCAGTGCCGGGCGGGCCAGATAGCCGCGGGCCACGCCGTGCCCGCCGACGTGCAGCTCGCCCGCGACGCCGACGGGGAGAGGGTGCCCCGCGGGGTCGAGGACGTGGGCGGTCGTGTTCGGCAGGGGGCCGCCGAGCGGGACCGGGCCGTCGTAGGGCTCGGTGACCGGGTGCGCGGTGGAGCCGATCGACGCCTCGGTGGGGCCGTACTCGTTGATCAGCCGGTGGCCGCCGAGGGCGGTCAGCCAGTGGTTGGCGGTCCTTGCGGACAGCGCCTCCCCCGCGACAAGGACGGTCCTCGCGAGGCGGGCCGTCTGTTCGGCGTCGAGCTGGTGGGCGAGCAGGTCCAGATGGCCGGGGGTGAGCTTGACGAAGTCGAACGGTCCGGCGGCGTCCAGTGCCGTGCCAAGGCCCGCGAGGTCCAGATCGGCGGGCAGGACGTGCACGGGGCCGCCGGTCATCAGCGGCACGTACAGGTTGGTGGCGGGCAGGTCGAAGGCGATGGAGGAGAACAGGGGCGCTCCGCCGTCGCCGTCGGACATCAACTCCCTTGCCGCCCAGCCGAGATGGTTGGCGAGGCCGCCGTGGGTGACCATCACTCCCTTGGGGGTGCCGGTCGAGCCGGAGGTGTAGATGACGTAGGCGAGGGCGTCCGGGTCGCCGCACCGCGGCGGGGCGTCGGCGGGGCGTTGTGCGACCGCCGCGCGCTCGTGGTCCAGGAGGACACGGGTGCCGGTGAAGCCGTCGGTTGCGTGCGCGAGGGCGGAGTCGGTGAGCAGCAACGCCGCCCCGCTGTCGGTGAGGACGTGACGCAGTCGCTCGGCCGGGTTGGTCGCGTCGAGCGGGACGTAGGCGGCGCCCGTCTTCCACACGGCGAGGAGGGCGGCGACCAGGTCGGGCCCGCGGTCGAGGCAGACGCCGACGACGGTCTCCGGTCCCGCGCCCTGCGCGGCGAGATGATGGGCGATGCGGTTGGCGTACGCGTCGAGTTCGCCGTACGTCAGCCGTACGTCGGCGGCGAGGACGGCCGGGGCGTCGGGGCGGGCGGCGGCCATGGCCTCGATCCGGTCGAGGACCGTGCCGGCGGGGAACTCCTCTGCGGTCGCGTTCCACTCCCCGAGGAGCTGCGCGCGCTCGGCGTCGGGCAGGATGTCGGCCTCGGCGAGCGGGGTGGCGGGGGCGGCGGTCACGGAGGCCAGGAGGCGTACGAAGTGGTCCGCGAAGCGCTCGATGGTGGCGTGCTCGAACAGGGCGGTGGCGTATTCGAGGGCGCCGGTCCAGGTGCCGTCGGCCTCGCGCCGCACGTAGAGGGTCAGGTCGGTCTTGGAGACCTGGCGGGCGCCGCGCAGGTAGTCGAGGTCGGTGCGGTCGGGCATGCCGCCGGTGAGCTGCTCGTCGTGCATGTTGAAGGCGACCTGGTAGAGCGGGGTGCGGGACAGGTCGCGTTCGGGGCGCAGTTCCTCGACGAGGTGCTCGAAGGGCACTTCCTGGTGGGCGAAGGCGTCCAGACAGGCACCGCGCACCCGGCCGAGGGCGTCCTGGAAGGACTGTCCGGCCTCCAAGGGGCAGCGCAGGACGAGGGAGTTGAGGAAGAAGCCGACCATGGGGCGCAGTTCGGGCCGGGTGCGGCCGGCGACGGGGGCTCCGACGACGACGTCCCACTGCCCGGTGTGCCGGGCGAGCAGGGTGCCGAAGGCCGTGAGGAGCGTCATGAACGGCGTGGCCTCGTTGCGGCGGCCGAGCGCGGTCGCGGCGTCGACGAGGGGCTGCGGGATGCTGAAGGTGACGACGGAGCCGTGAGGGTCGCGCTCCGGGGGGCGCGGGTGGTCGGTGGGCAGTTCGAGCGGGGCCATGCCGTCGAGCGTGCGGCGCCAGAAGTCCAGGTCGTCGGCGAGCCGCTCGGTGGTGCGCCACTGTTGCTGCCAGGACGCGAAGTCCGCGTACTGCACCGGCAGTTCGGGCAAGTCGGTCGGCTCACCGGCGTGCAGGGCACGGCACAGGGTGCGGAACTCGTCCTCCAGGACCGCCGATGACCAGCCGTCGCAGGCGACGTGGTGGATGGTGACAAGGAGCAGCTGGTCCTCGCCGGGGGCCCGGCCGAGCAGTGCCCGCCAGACCTGACCGCCCTCCAGGTCGAAGCCCGCCTCGAACTGCTCGGCGTAGACGGGGAGGAGGTCGTCGCGCTCGCCGTCGACGACCCGCAGCTCGACCGGCGTGTACGGCTCGACGATCTGTACGGGTTCGCCGCCGCGGGAGGCGTAACGGGTGCGCAGCGCCTCGTGCCGCTCGCCGAGGATGTCGAGCGCGCGGCGGACGGCGTCGGCGGAGATGTCCGGGGAGAGCCGGATGAAGAGGGGCGCCGTCCACTCCGGGCTCTTGGGGTGCATCGTGTTCATGAACCACAGCCGGCGCTGGCCGAAGGACAGCGGGAGTTCCCCGTCGCGGGGAACGGGGGTGACGGCGGGTTCGACGGCGGCTGCGGAGTCGACGAGCGCGGCCTGCTCGCGGACCGTGACCGCGGCGAAGAGGTCGGCGAGCACCACTTGGCGGCCGGTGGTCCTGTGCAGCATTTCGGCGAGCTGGGTGAGGACGAGGGAGTGTCCGCCGAGCTGGAAGAAGTTGTCGTCGAGGCCGATGTCGGCGATGCCGAGCAGCTCCGACCACGTCTGGCAGACGGCGCGTTCGGCGGAGGTGACCGGGGCCGCGTGGACCGGCCGCCCGGGAAGTTCGGCGGCGAAGGCGGCGGGCGCCTGTGCGCCATCGGAGACCCGGCCGAGGAGCTCCACGGCGCCGTCCGCGCGCCAGCGGACCTCGTCGCCCGTCCGGTACATGCGCGAGCCCGGCGCCCCGAAGGGGGCGGGCCGCAGCCGCTCGGCCGTGGCGAGCGGGTCGCCGAGGATCCCGCGCGCCACCGCGGAACCGGCGACATGCAGCTCGCCCGGAACGCCGGGGGGTACCGGGTCTCCGTACGCGTCGAGCACGAGCACGCGCACCTTGTCGACCGGCCGTCCGAGGGATGCGGCGGCCGCGGCATCGCCGGACCCGCCTTCCACAGGGCACGCGGTGACGGCGAGCGCACCGCTGTCGGGGCCGTACACCTGCCAGGCCTGGGCGCCGGCCGCGGTGACGACAGCGGTGGGGGCGGGACCGGCGGGGCTTCCTGCCGCGAGGACGAGGCGCAGGGCGCCGCAGGCGGCCCAGTCACCTTCTGCCGCGGCGGCGTCGAGACCGGAGGCGGCGATCGGCATGACGGTGACGCCGTGGCCGGCGACAGTGTGGGCGAGGGGGGCCTTCGCCGTGGCCGTCACCACGGTCGCACCGGTGGTGAGGGCGGTGAACAGCGGCCAGTAGGAGGCGAGGCCGGAGGGCGTGCACAGCACACGGTCCGCGTCGGTCACACCGAAGCGGCGGGTGGTCCAGCGGACGTGGTGTGCGACGGTCGCGTGATCCGCCATCAGATACTGGCCATCGTCGGCCAGTTGGACTCCCCAGGCCAGATCGTCGTCCTCGACGCTTACCGCGGGCGGGGTGGCCGCCTGGGAACGCAAGGTGTCGCGCTCGGCGTCGAGGTCGATCACCGGAGCCGGTCCGGCTCCGGCGCGCAGGGCGGCCGCCGCGTTGCCCTGGGTCAGGACGGCCGCCGGCTCGGCGTACCGGCGCAGCGCCCGCAGCCCCTCATCCGGCACGTCGGCCGGCAGCGGCAGGACCGCCGCGCCCGCCCGCCAGACCGCGAGCAGTGCCGTCGGCAGGTCCGCGGAGAGCGGCAGGTGCACGGCGACGAGCGATCCCCGGCCCACACCGGCCGCGCACAACAGGTGCGCCAGCCGATTGGCCTCCGCGTCGAGCTCCGCGTAACCGATCCCGCGCCCGCCGTCGCCGTCGACGAGGGCGGTCCGGTCCGGGGCCTGGGCTGCCAGGTCCGAGAAGAGAAGGTGGAGGGGCGACTGACGTGCCACAAGTGCTCCCCGTGGGGTCGTGTGCGGTGGGTGGGCGGAGTGAGGTGCGGGCCGGACGAGAGGGCTGAGAAGCCCGGTGTCGGCGGGAGTGCGAGCGCGGGGGGGGCGCGGGGAGGGCGGGGGGAGCGGGGCGGGGGCCTCCGCTCAGCCCCGGGCCTCCGCTTCCGCGCGGGCCTCTGCGGTCAGCCCGCCGCCTCCGCCATCCGGCGGCGCAGGCTGAGCGGGCGCATGTCGGTCCAGATCTCGCCGATGTGCGCGAGGCACTCCTCCTTGGTGCCGCGGGTGCCCTCGGCGTGCCAGCCCGCCGGAAGCTCCCGCTCGGCCCACCAGATGGAGTACTGCTCCTCGTCGTTGAGGACGACGAGGTAGGTCTGCGCGTCGGTGTTCTGCTCGGCCATGTCGCTCCCTGATCGGTTGGGTTTCGAACGTGTCGTATCTGCTCGTATCGGCGTTCGGGAGTCTGTGAACTGGCGCTATAGGGCTTCTATATCGGGCCGCACCGGCATGTAGAGCCGGTATAGAAACGCTCCGCAAGCTGTCCGGCGAATCGCATTCCACACGCCTCGGCGGGGGCGCAGAAGGGAAGGCCGGGATGCCGGACCACCGGAACTGGAAACCACTGGAGATCACCCCGGCGAGCGTGGGCGCGAAACCTGGCGCCGAAGGGCTCGCCGCGTATCTCGACGCTCTTCCCGACCTTGCCGAACGACTCACCGAGGAACGGGCGTTGGTGTTCCGTGGCTTCGGCGTCGACCCCGACGAACTCGACACCGTCATGGACCGTCTGCTGCCCGACCGGGCGGCCTATGTGCATGGGAATTCCCCGCGCACCAAGGTCGGACGGAACGTCTACACGTCGACGGAATATCCGTCGGAATTCGTCATCTCGATGCACAACGAGCTTTCGTACGCGCACCGTTGGCCGTCCCGGCTGCTGTTCTTCTGCCACACCGCCCCGGAAACCGGCGGTGCCACCCCCGTGGTGAACGGCGCACTGTGGCTCGCGTCGCTGGACGACGAGGTGCGCGAGGCGTTCGCCGGCGGGGTGCGCTACACGCAGAACCTGCACGGGGGCCGCGGCCTCGGCAAGAGCTGGCAGGAGACGTTCGAGACCGAGGACCGCGACGCGGTCGAGGAGTTCCTCTCCACGACCGCCTCGAACTGGACGTGGCTCCCCGGCGACGCCCTGCGCGTCACCCAGGACCGCCCGGCCACGCTGCGTCACCCGGTGACCGGCGAGGAGGTCTGGTTCAACCAGTCCGACCAGTGGCACCCGGCGGCGCTCGGCGAGGACGCGGCCGCACTGGCCCGGGTGTTGCCCGCCGACGAACTGCCGCAGTCCGTCAGCTTCGCCGACGGCAGTCCGATCCCCGACGCGTACGTGCTGCAGGTGCGCGACCGCGGCCTGGCCGCCGCCGTCGACGTCGACTGGCACGCCGGTGACCTGCTGCTGATCGACAACGTGCTGGTCGGCCACGGCCGCCGCTCGTTCACCGGCAGCCGCCGGGTCCTTGTGGCCATGTCCAGCTGACTGCCCGCTCTCGTACGCACGCTCCCGTACGCACGTTCCCGCACGCCCGGACGGCCGCCGAGGCCCCGTCGGGCGACGCACCCCGCAAGCACAGGCCCGAAGGAGACGCATGTCCATAGCGACCCCCGATCCCGGGGCGGTCCGGTCCGACGCCGACGCCGACGCACCGCTCTCGCTGACCTTGACCGACCCCGAGCGCCGTGAATTCGACGCTGTGGCACAGCAGTTGGCCACCACCACTCCGGAGCTGATCGACGACGCCAAGTGGGTGGCCGCGGCCCGGGAACTCTCCGCCCACCTGCCGCCGAGGCTGCGCCAGGTCGTACGGGCCTACCGGCACGACCCCGGCGAGGACGGCACCCTCCTGCTGCGCAACTTGCCGGTGGACCCGGAGGTGCTGCCCACGACGCCGACGGTTCCGGAGTCGGTGGAGCGGGAGGCCACGGTCCCGGCCGCCGTCGCCGTACTGATCGCGGCGGAGCTCGGCGAGATCGCCGCCTACCGCAACGAGAAGTCGGGCGCCCTCGTGCAGAATGTGGTGCCGGTCCCGGGCCGCGAGTCGTCACAGAGCAACGCGGGCTCCACACCGCTGGAGCTGCACGTCGAGAACGCCTTCCACCCGCACCGCCCCGACTTCGTGGGCCTGTTGTGCTTGCGCGCAGACCCCGACAACGCGGCCGGCACCCTCGTCTCGTCGTTCCGACGCACGCTGCGCCTGCTCGACCCCGCGACCCGCGAGGTGCTGCACCAGGAACGCTTCACCACCGTGCCGCCGCCGTCCTTCCGGTCGGGGGACTCGGCCGTCGCCCACGCGGTGCTCACGGGAGACCCCGAAGACCCCAACGTCAAGGTGGACTTCAACGCCACCGCCGCCGTCGACACCGAGGCCGCGGCGGCCCTGGAGCGACTGCGGGACGCGTTCGTCGAAGCCTCGACGTCGGTCCCGCTGCGCTCCGGCGAGATGGTGTTCGTGGACAACCGCCTCGCCATTCACGGGCGTTCGGCCTTCACCCCGCGCTACGACGGCCAGGACCGCTGGCTGCACCGCACGTTCGTCCTCCTGGACAACCGCCGAACCCGCGGCAGCCGCCCCGGCAACGGCAGCGTTCTCGACTGATCCGCACGCGACGGGTCGTGCCGGTCGGTGACGATGCGGACCTCCACAGCGCCACGCAGCACCGCCGCAGGCCAGGCCAGGCCGACGGCGGTGCTGCGTTACCGCGTTCGTACGACGGGGCCCTGGCCACCGCGACGGCACATCACGAGCAGCCGAGGACGGGCGAGCCCGACGTGGTCACTGCCGGGCGGGCAATTACGCTCCATGCGCGGCAAGTTCGCCCAAGGCCATAGGTGATCGCGGGGACGGTCGGTCATCCGCGCCGCCACAGCCCGCCGATCGCCTGACTTGCTCCCTGGCAGGAGGAGGCGACGGCGCACGCGTCCGGAGTGATCGCCCTTGGTGTGCGGCGCTCGGGGTTATCGGCCAGCCGTGGCGCCAACGGCCGCCACAAGGGCTACGAGGCCGAGCACGTACTGCCCAAGCACCTCGTCCCTGGCTGCGGCTCGCGCAACCGCGGAAAGGGGGCCCCGCCCACCGGCCAACGCACCGAGCGTCACCCACCTCATGGCGTGCCCGAGGCGCCAGGCCTGGGCGACATCGGGGATCTCCTCGATGAGCCAGGTTTTGCGGGAGTGGCGCCGACGGTGCAATCGCCCGGTTCCAGCGCGCCCTCGGGCATGCCGCACGCCCACGCGCCAGCGGGCGCCCGCCCCCGAAGGCGAAATCGGCGTTGGAGGGCGGGCGCCGCTCTGGCATGAACTCACCGCTTTCCACGCTCCAGCCACTCATCCGCCGACCCCGACGCCGTCCGCTCCCGCAGATCGACCCGCCGGATCTTGCCGGAGATCGTCTTGGGAAGCTCCTCCGTGAACTCGATGCGCCGGATGCGCTTATACGGAGCCAGCACCGACCGGGTGTACTCGAAGATCGCCTCTGCCGTTTCCTCGCCCGGTGACCAGCCCTTCGCCAGTACGACGTACGCCTTCGGGACTGCAAGCCGCAGCGCGTCCGGCGCGGGCACCACCGCGGCCTCCACCACTGCCTCATGCTCAAGGAGCGCGCTCTCCAGCTCGAAGGGCGACACCTTGTAGTCGGAGGACTTGAAGACGTCATCACTGCGCCCCACATAGGTGAGGTACCCCTCGGCGTCGAGCGAACCGATGTCACCCGTGCGGTAGTAGCCGCCCGCCATCGCCTCTGCGGTGCGCTCCGGGTCGCCGTGGTAACCGGTCATCAGGCCGACCGGCCCTGCCGAGAGGTCCAGGGAGATTTCGCCCTCCGCCGCTCCCGGCTCGCCCGTGATCGGGTCCAGGAGCGTGACCCGGTAGCCGGGGCTGGGTCGGCCCATGGAACCGGGGATCAGGCGCTGGCCCGGGGAGTTGGCCACCTGGACCGCGGTCTCCGTCTGGCCGAAGCCGTCCCGGATCGTCACGCCCCAGGCGCGGTTCACCGCCTCGATCACCTCGGGGTTCAGCGGCTCGCCGGCCGCCACGATCTCCCGTGGCGGCGTACGCAGTTGACCCAGGTCCGCCTGGATCAACATCCGCCATACCGTCGGAGGTGCACAGAAGCTGGTGACGCCCACGCGGTCCATCTCCGCCATCAAGCGGCCCGCGTCGAAGCGCGTGTAGTTGTAGATGAACACCGTCGCCTCGGCGTTCCACGGGGCGAAGAGGTTCGACCAGGCGTGCTTGGCCCAGCCCGGCGAGGAAATGTTCAGGTGTACGTCGCCGGGCTTCAACCCGATCCAGTACATCGTCGCCAAGTGGCCCACCGGGTACGACACATGGGTGTGCTCCACCAGCTTCGGCTGCGATGTCGTGCCCGAGGTGAAGTACAGCATCAGCGGGTCGTCGGCCTCCGTGGGGCCGTCCGGCTCGAAGGCTTGCGCGGCCGATGCCGTGTCCGCATAGGACAGCCAGCCCTCGCTCGAAGAGACGGAACCTTCCCCGACCACGATCCTTGTGTACGTGCCGGGCACACCCTCGAACTTCCCTGCGTCCTCCCCACGCGTGATCACATGCCGCGCCCTGCCCCGCTCGATCCGGTCCCGCAGATCAACCGTCCCGAGCAGCGGCGTCGCCGGGATCATCACCGCGCGCAGCTTCATCGCCGCGAGCGCCGTTTCCCACAGCTCCACCTGGTTGCCGAGCATCACCAGGATCCGGTCGCCCGCCACGACGCCCTGCGCCCGCAGCCAATTGGCCACCTGGTTCGAGCGTGCAGACAACTCCGCGTAGCTGAACCGCTCTTCTCCCCCGCCCTCCTCAGCGATGTGGAGCGCCGTGCGGTCATTGCCATCGGCGATCGCGTCGAACCAGTCCAGCGCCCAGTTGAACCGCTCGAACCGGGGCCAGCTGAAACCCGCGTACGCAGCCTCGTAATCCTCACGATGCCGCAGCAGGAAGTCCCGGGCCGTGCGGAACTGTTCCGTTCCGCTGGAGCCCGTCGTGTCCATGCCCGTCGTGCCCGTGCTCGTCGTGCCCGTGCTCGTCATTGCGCTCTCCTCGTCGCCGGTTCCGATACCCGGCAGCTTTGCCGGGCTCTTCGCCGGAGTCATTGCCGGACGCTACGCAACATCGTGTAATCCGTGATGCAGGTCTCACCACCCCCGGACGGGGGTGTCGAGGAGTGGAGTGGCCCGAAGTGAAAGGGCTGGCGCGTGACGGCTGACGGAGGCGAGGCAGTCGAGATGCGGGCGGCGCTGCTGCGGCTGCGGCGCGGCGCGGGGCTGCCGGTGGCCTTCGGGGGTCTCGTCGAGGGGCAGCGGCACGTGCGGATCGGTGAGCTGACGGGCACGGGTACGCGTGCACTGTGCGGCCTAGTACGACAGCGCGGTGGCCGCGGAGGGCCTGCGCTCGGGGCGCGGCGGCGCGGGAGCCGCAGGAGGGCGCGGGCCCCGCCTGGGAGCAGGTACGCGAGGCGCACGGCGCGCTCAGGGGACTGGCCCCGCGGATCGCCGACCCGGCGCTGCGGGCCGAAATGCTGGCGGTGTGCGACCGGTTGGCCTCGGCGGCGACGACGGAGAGGCTCAGGCTGCGGCCGGAGACGGCGAAGGCTTGTCTGCGGGCGGCCATGCGGAAGTTGGGTGCGCACACGCGGCTGGAGGCGGTGGTGGCGGCGCGGAGGGCGGGGTTCCTACCCTGAGCGCGGCAGTGATTGACTGTTGAAATTGAATGGGCTCTGGAGGGGGTGATGGGCATGGTGTCCACGGACCGGTTCCTCGCTTTCGCGGCGATGTCGCTGCTGGTGATCGTGATCCCGGGGCCGAGCGTCCTGTTCGTGATCGGCCGGGCCCTTGCCCATGGCAGACGCACCGCCGTGGCGACGGCGCTCGGCAACCTCTTCGGGTCGTACGTCTTGGTCGTCGCGGTCGCGTTCGGCGTCGGATCGCTCGTCGAGCGGTCGGCCGCGGTGTTCATGGCGGTGAAGCTGGCGGGGGCCGCCTATCTGGTGTTCCTCGGCGTGCAGGCGTTCCGGCACCGCAAGGAACTGCGGGCACAGTCCATGGGGGCGAGCTCCCCCGGCGAGACGCGCACCGCTCCGCACACCGCTCCGCGCGCCAATCTGCGCTTCGATCTGCGTACGGTCATGGACGGCGCGCTCGTCGGCGTGACGAACCCGAAGGGCATCGTGTTCTTCGCGGCGGTGCTGCCCCAGTTCGCCGACCACTCGGCGGGTCATCTGCCCGCGCAGATGCTGCTCCTCGGTCTGATCCCGATCAGCATCGGTCTTGTCACCGACACCCTGTGGGGTCTTACGGCGTCCGCGGCCCGCACGTGGTTCGCGCGCTCGGAGCGGCGCCTTTCGCTGATCGGCGGGGCCGGGGGCGTCACGATGATCGGGCTCGGCGTGACGGTCGCGGCGACGGGCCGTGCGGACTGAGGCCTTCGCGCGGGCTGAGGCCTTCGCGTGGACTGAGGCCTTCGCCGTTCAGCGCTCGACGACCGTGCCGAAACGAATGTCGTACGTGGCTGTCCGGTTCATGGGGCCGCTCAGCAACCGGTCGGCTTCTTCGGTCAGTTCGTGCCGTTGCGCCTTGGTGAGGGTGCCGAACGGTTCGATGGTGAGGACTGCGGAGTCCTTGGTTTCTCCCGCGCCCTCCTCGACGCGCCACACGCCCGCCAGGAAGCCGTCGACCAGGAAGACGCTGTAGGCGAAGTTCCCCTTCCAGGAACGGCCCTTGTACTCGGCCGGCACGACCCTGCCACGGTCCGCGTGCGACAGCAGGAGGTTGTCGAACTCGGGAAGGAAGCGCGCCGGAGCCGGTGTGTCCGCGTCGGGGCGTGGCGCGTCGGGGAGGTCGAAGAGCTCGACGCCGTCCTCGTCGCGGAACGTACGCAACTGGGGCCGCAGCCGCTCGAACGCCTCCCGCAGCCGCGTCAGCCCTGCCCAGGTCTGCATGTCCTTGACGGAGGCGGGCCCGAACGCGGCGAGGTAACGCAGGACGGTGGCGTCGGGTGCGGGCACCGGCTCGCTCGGTCGGCCGAGCCAGTGCTCGACGGTGGTGAGCGCGACCTGCCCGCTGCGCCGCCACAGCCCGCGCGGGGTGACCTGGACCAGCGGCAGCGAACAGCGGGCGGCGACGGCAAGCGACTGCGGGTCGGCGTCGGGCCAGCGGGGCAGCAGGATCTCCCGCAACTGCTTCATCGTCCGTGGCTCCTCCTCGACGGCGGCGCGGGCGAGCGAGGCGAGCTCCGTGAGGTCGACGCCGGTCAGCCCCTTACGGAAGGCGTGCAGCTCACGGTCGCGCGCGGCCTGGACCAGCGGGCGCAGGGTGAGGGCGTCGTCGCCGGTGTGCAGGTGGATGGTGGAGCGCATCGTGACGATGCGTACGAGATCGCGCGCGGCGAGGAGCCCCGACAACGCCTCCGGGTCGAACCCTTCGAGCCGGGCGGCGAGTGCGTAGTAGGGCGGCTTCACGTTCTGCGCCTGGAGGCCGAGGAGGTGGGCAACGGCACCCTCGACGGAGAGGTCGGCCGAGCGGCGCAGGAGGAGCTGACGGTCGACGGTGGCGCGGTTGAGGGCGCGTGTGCCGAGTACGGGGGCGGGGCGCTGGGCCGCCTTCGCCAGGGGGCTCGTCGACTTCGGCGTAACGGGCGTACTCGGCGTCTTGGTCATGCTCCGCACGCTAGCCGGACTTGCGGACATCGACGGCCCGCAAGCGGTGGGAACGGGGCGAGGGAACGGGATGGGGGAACGGGATGGGGGCGGGATCGAGAAGCGCACCAAAAAGCGTGCCGGGAGGAGCGTCGAGATGTCGCCAAGCCCGCGCCTTTTGGGACGTATATCCTGCTTCGAAGCCATCAAGACACACGTTCGACTTCACCCGACCCCATTCGACCCCATCCGACACCGCCCGACAACGGAGGCAGCCAGCATGGCGGAGCGCCGGCCCCGGCCCGCACCGAGCGCGAAGAGGCACGGCTGGCGGCGCACCGCGCCGGCCGGGGCCTCTGCGGCCTCAGGGAACGGGGGCTCCGGAGCCCCCGAGGCCACGCCCGCGCACCCCTCCCCCGCACCGCCGGAAGCCGCGAGTGTCGTACAGGCCGCGCTCTACCGTGACGGGGTCCGCGTCGCGACTCCCTCCTCCCTCGCCGACACCTTCCGGGAGCTGCGCGAGCAACACGAGGGCATGGCGTGGATCGGCCTCGCCCGCCCCACGGAGGCCGAACTCCTCTCGCTGGCCGCCGAGTTCGACCTGCACGAGCTGGCCGTCGAGGATGCGATGGAGGCCCACCAGCGCCCGAAGCTGGAGCGCTACGGAGAGACCCTCTTCGTAGTCCTGCGCGCGGCCCGTTATCTGGACGCCCCGGAGGAGGTCGACTTCGGCGAACTGCACGTTTTCGTGGGCCCCGACTTCGTCATCACGGTGCGCCACGGCGCCGCCCCGGACCTGACCGCCGTACGCCGCCGCATGGAGGAGAGCCCCGAGCTCCTCAAGCTCGGCCCCGAGGCGGTCCTGTACGCGATCCTGGACGCGGTGGTCGACGGGTACGCCCCGGTCGTGGCCGGAGTCCAGAACGACATCGACGAGATCGAGACCGAGGTCTTCAGGGGCGACCCGGAGGTCTCCCGCCGCATCTACGAACTCTCCCGGGAAATGGTCGAGTTCCAACGGGCGACCCGCCCCCTGGTGGCCATGCTGCACTCCCTGATGGCAGGCTTCGCGAAGTACCGCACCGACGAGGAACTCCAGCGCTACCTGCGCGACGTAGCCGACCACGTCACGCACACCAGCGAACGAGTCGACGGCTTCCGCCAGGCCCTCACCGACATCCTCACGGTCAACTCCACACTCGTCACACAGCAGCAGAACGCGGAGATGCGGGCGCTGGCGGAGGCGGGGTTCGAACAGAACGAGGAGATCAAGAAGATCTCCTCGTGGGCCGCCATCCTCTTCGCCCCGACCCTCGTCGGAACGATCTACGGCATGAACTTCGACCGCATGCCGGAGCTGGATTGGAGGTTCGGATACCCCTTCGCGGTTGGCCTCATGGGGATTGTTTGCGCCAGTTTGTACGTGATTTTCAAGCGGCGGGACTGGCTCTAGTGGCGGTTATTCTCCCCAAGAAGTCAGCACGGCACAGGGCGCGCGTAGCACAAGCACTCATGGACCTCGTGGCACGCGTACGCCGCGCGTTGGGTGAACAAGCCATCCACCCAGCAGAATTGGAGCGCTGCGCCTGCGCCCTCCTGCAATCGCCTGTTGGCGCGCAGCGCGCAGCGCGTTGCCGTACGCCAGCCGACACGTCGGCCGCGACCGCCTCGACCCACTCGTTACCCTCGCCCACCTCCCAGTGCAACGCGCGCAGTAGCGGACTGGCCTGCGATGATGACGGCGTGCCAGAGCCAGGGACCACTGCCGTCGTCATTGTCTTGCCCGATGCCGCCCCGCTCCTCGATGCGGCGTGGCGTATCGACCCGGCTCTGGTGCGTCGTGGGGTGCCGGCGCACGTCTCGCTCCTCTACCCGTTCGTGCCGGAATCGGCGCTGACAGATCAGGACGAGAAGGGCGTGCGTGCCCTGGCTGCGAGTTTCCCGGCAGCTGATCTGCTCTTGGAGGAGGTCGTGACGGCGTCCGGCTTCGTCGCCGTCACCGTTCCGGGACTCCAAACGATCGTCGATGCGTTCCGCACCCAGTGGCCCGGGTTGCGCCCGTACAAGGGCCGCTTCGGGGCGCAGCCCGCCGCCCATCTCACGGTCGCTATGGGTGCGGACAACCCGACAGCTGCCGCCCATGTCCGCGCTGCGATCAGCAGCCTGCTGCCGCTGCACACCCGTGCGACGGCGGTCCAGCTGGTGGTGCTGACGGAGGAAGGCTGGCAGCCGCGGTTCACCGTGCCGCTCGGCGTCCCGGACGGGCCGTAAACACCGCCCGCCAGTCCCTCGCCCCTGGCCGCGGACACAGCCCGAGGTCGGCACCCCGTCCTCGGCCATATCCCGGGGACCAGTCGAACTGCGCACACGACCGAACAACCTGCACAGCCACACCTCGGTGCGTAGTCGTCTACTCGCCCGACGCCGAGGGCGAGGGCGAGCGCCGCGTCCGCTGCCACGGCAAGTTCCTCGGCCGCGCCCAGCGCCCCGGCGTCGGCCGTCTTTGGCTGAGGGGTGATCCCCGATCAGCGGCGGCCGGTGGCCAGGATGACGAGGAACTGGCCGCCGCCCGCCTCGATGCCGGCGGTCACCGGCACCCCCGGTAGTAGTCGGGAGAACCGGTCCACCAGCCAATCCGCCGCCTCTTGGGCGTCCTTCCTGGTCGGACAACGGCCCACCATCTCGCGGCCCCCCTTGCGCTCCAGCCTGTCGCCAACGGCGATCAGCGGCGCGGGTTCGACTACGTACAGGCGCTCCGGCCAGGCGATGACCACCTTGACCGCACCCTTGCGGCTATTGCACCCGCGGTGCGCGAGCCGCTCGGCGACCTTGGCCTTCCGATCGGCGGTCCGGCTGTCGACACTGGGCCCCCGCGGGTCGTTCACCGACTCGTCGGGGTCGACCGGTTCGTCACACACCCAGCACCGCCAGCCGTCGCGCTCAGCCACATCATCAAGGAGACTCATCCAGGCAAACTAGCCTGCCCGGCCGCCACCCGCGCACCAGGGCCCCGGTCGGCCAACAGCGCTGCGACACCAGGCTGGCTTTGTGGACGACAAGCGATTGCGGTGGGCCTCGCCGACGCCGTCGCCCTGCTCGGCCGCGTAGTCCGACCCAGCCGAGCCGGGTGCGCAATCTGCGCGCCCTCCCGGCCAAGCGCCCTCCGATACCGCGCGTAGCCGCCATGACGAGCCAGGAACCGGACTCGACCAGGGGCGACGCCTCCCAGAGCACCCTCCCTGGCCGCTTTCCGCAGGTCAGCGCCCTGCGGACGACGTCTTCAGAAAGATCTCTTCGTGGGCGGCAATTCTGTTTGCTCCTACACTCGTTGGAACTATCTACGGCATGAACTTCGACGAAATGCCGGAGCTGCAATGGGCGTCCGGTTATCCGTTCGCGATCGGCCTGATGGCAGTGGTCTGCGTGAGCCTGTACTTCATCTTCAAGCGGTGAGACTGGCTCTAGGATCAGGCAATCGCTCCTCAAGCCGCTCCCCTGCCGGCGACGAGGGTGCCGGGGAAGGCGTCGGCGACGGAGGAGCGGTATTCGACGGGCTTGTGGTCGTCGTACTTGAACTCGGCCCGCCGCACTGACCGTAGTAATATCGAATGTGGGTTGGTTCACTCTCACGTGCAACCGCCCGGAAGGGCGACTCCGGCGCGTATACGCCGGAGTCGTTGTCTCAGCTTGCAGGTCGTCGAGCGCCGCCGTATCCCCTTCCCTCATGGCATCAAGCTGGGCACGGTGCGCCTCCCGGATCTCCTCGCGGGCGTCCTGGTCCGCTGATGGCTGGTGCGGGCGGGTTTTGCGAGGCAGGCTTAGAAGTGAACCGGCTCGGACACGCCACCGGCGAAGGGAACCCGGGATGATCCAGAACGCGGACATCCGTGAGTGGCGGACCCACGATGTCGTCGACGCGGGTGGTCACAAGATCGGCACGTTGGAGGCCGTCTACGTGGACACCAGCACCGACGAGCCGGCCATGGCCACCGTCCAGGTCGGGCTGCCCACCCGCCGCCACCTGGTCTTCGTCCCGCTGACCGACGCGATCGTGGGCCCCGGCTACGTCAAGGTCGACTACGACCGGTCGCTGGTGAAGAAGTGCCCGGCGATGGGCACGGACGACGTCCTGCCCGCCGAGGACGAAGCCGCGGTCTTTGCGCACTACGGCCTGCCCTACCAGCCCGGCGCGAACGGTGAGCGGCAGCTCGCCCGCCGCTGACCGGCCCATCGAGGAGGTGCCTGAAGTCGTGACGCTCTTCCTGATCCTCGTCATCGCTGCGATGGTGCTCGGCATCATCGGCGCCGTCGCCGAAGGGCTGTTCTACCTGCTGGTCATCGGCATCGTGGTGTTCATCGCGGCCCTGGTGTACCTCGCTCTGCATCTGCGGACCTCCGGCCGGCGCCACCACCCGCTTCGTTGAAACGCGGGGCCCGAGGAAGGAGGCATTGCCCTCGGTCATGTCCCGGCAAGCACTCGCCACCGCCGTCCAGTCCCGCACGCTGTCAACCCCACGCTGCTCCAGGGCCGTTGACAGGGGTCGTTTCCAGGCGTTGACTGGCGGCACGGCGTAAGGCCTTGCCACTCCCGAACATTCGGCGACGCATTCCACCTTCCCGCTTCGCCCGGACCCCGCGGATACCAGGAACCATTCCGTGCGTCCTGGAGACCCGGCGATGATCTTGTGGATTCTCCTTATTCTGCTGATCCTGCTGATTCTGGTGATCTTCGGGGTCTTCATGCGAAGCCGCGGCGGCAGTCGCAGCGGCACCCGGCGCCAGCTTCATCCGCGGCCGCGCATGACACCCTCACGGGCCGGATCACCGAAGGCCAAGGACGCCTTCCGCCGCTGAACCCCGACGCAGGCACCAGCGCACCAGCAGGACACAACTCAAAAGGGAACAAAAGAGGTTGAGGGAAATGAAGCAGAGCAGCACGCGAGTCCCGAGCCGGAGAGAACAGCCGTGACCACCGTCGTGATCATCTCCGTGGTGGTCATCGCGGCGGGCACCCTCCTCTACTTCGGACGCACCCGGCCTCCCGGCGGTGGCAGGCGCGGCCTGAAGCGGCGATTCGGCCCCGAGTACCAGCAGTCCGTCGACCGCCACGACGGTGACGTCAAGGCAGCCGAGCAGGAACTCAGCGATCGCGTCAGGCGTCACCTTTCACTCCATGAGCAGACGCTGCCTCCCGAGGTCCGCGCACACTACGTGGCCCAATGGGCCGATTGTCAGGAGCAGTTCGTCGACGCACCGCAGAAGGCGGTCGCCGAAGCCGACGCTCTTCTCGCCCGGCTGGCAGCGGACCGGGGCTATCCCGGCGGCGACCAGTTCGACGAGCAGCTCGCCGCGCTCTCCGTCCGCCACGCCCACTACGTCGACGGCTACCGCAGCCTGCACACGGCCGCCCGCGGCCAGAGCGGCACCGAGGAGATGCGGGAAGCCATGATCGAAGCCCGCGCCCTCTTCGAGGCCTTGGTCACCGATCAGTCGGCGGACCCGCACCGGCGCCGCCCGCAATCCCCCGACGACCGCGGCCGCACGCCGTGGACACAGACCCGGCGCCACGCGAAGGGAACGGGCACAGGATGATGTACGACCAGGAACGCGCACAACAGCCCCCGGCCGAGCGGCCGAACCTCGCCGAGCGGCCGAACCTCGCCGAGCAGCACGCCTCGCAGACGCCCCGCTCCGAACCGGCTCGCACACCCGATCGGCCGGTCATCAGCGCCGACGAACCGGACCACACCCCCCGCCTCGTGCTGCTCCCCCAAAGCGATCGGGACAAGCTCACCATGCGGCTGCAACAGGCCCTCAACGCCTTCGTGGAGAGCCCGCGCCAGGCGCTTGAGGAGGCCGACGACGTCTTCGAGGAAGCCGTGTCCCAGCTGACCGCGACCCTCGCGGAGCGGCACCGTGTCCTGCGTGCGGGCTGGCGGGGCCAGGACACCGCGGCGCAGACGGAGGAACTGCGTCTCGCGCTACAGCAGTACAGGGAGACCACGGAACTGCTGCTGCGCATGTAGCGCATCCCGGTCCAGCACTCCGTCGGCAGTCAGCGGCTCGGCACGGCGAAGCGCAGGATGCGCCCCCAGGTCGAGCCGTACTGCCGCCACAACGGTCCTGTGACGTACGGGATGCCGTACTTCTCGCAGAGTTTCCGCACCCGTGGGGCGATCTCGGCATAACGATTGCTGGGCAGATCGGGGAAGGCGTGGTGCTCGATCTGGTGGCCCAGGTTTCCGCTGAGGATGTGAAAGAGCGGGCCGCCCTCGATGTTGGCCGACCCCTGGATCTGCCGGAGATACCACTGACCACGTGTCTCGTCCTCGATGTGCTCCTCGGTGAAGGTCTGGACGTCGCCGGGGAAGTGGCCGCAGAAGATGATGGTGTGCGACCAGATGTTGCGCACGGTGTTGGCGGTGAGATTGCCGATCAGGCAGGGCAGGGCGGAGGGCCCCGCGAGCAGCGGGAAGAGCACGTAGTCCTTGGCGAGTTGCCGGCCGGCCTTGGTGAGGAACCCGGTGAGGTCGGCCGCGAGGGAACGCCACGTCTTCCGGCCGGAGGCGACGGCATCGGGCTCCAGGTCGTAGAGGGCGATGCCCCACTCGAAGAGCGGCGCGAGCGCGAAGTTGTAGAGCGGCTGGGCGAGATGCCGCGGGCGCCAGCGCTGGTCGGCGCTCATCCGGAAGACGACGTAGCCGAGGTCCCGGTCGCGGTCCACGACATTGGTCCAGGTGTGATGCAGGTGATTGTGGGTGTGCTTCCACGCATCGGCGGGGGTGAGGAAGTCCCATTCCCAGGTGGTGGAGTGGATCGCCGGGTCTCCCATCCAGTCCCACTGGCCGTGCAGGATGTTGTGGCCCAGCTCCATGTTCTCCAGGATCTTGGCGACGGAGAGCATCACGGTGCCCGCTGCCCAGGCGGGCGGGAACAGCGATACGGCCAGGGCAACCCGGCCTCCCGCTTCCAGGCCGCGCTGGGCGGCGATCACCGTACGGATGTAGCGGGCGTCGTCATCGCCGCGCGCGGCGATGACTTCGGAGCGGATCCGGTCGAGCTCCTCACCGAGTTCCTTGTCGAAGCCGGACTCTGTCTCGGTGGTCGCAGTCTCGGTGGTCGCAGTCTCGGTCGTCGCGGTCTCGGTCGTCGCGCGCGGAGGGACGGTCACGGGGAACTCCTGGGGTGGTTAGGCGTCGAGGGCCAGCGGTCCGGCTGCCGCGGAGACACAGGTCTGGATCATCTGGCCGGCACGGTCGTGGACTTCGCCGGTACGCAGGTCGCGCACGAGTCCGTACGTCAGTGGCGTGAGGCAGCCGAAGCAGATGCCGCGCCGGCATCCGTACGGCATCACCGCCCCCGCCGACTCGCCCACCGCGAGAAGCGGGGTGGCCGCGCCCGCGGTGACCTCGGTACCGGTACGCGTGAACAGCACCCGGCCACCGGAAGCGGCGTCGCGACGCGGCGGCAGGACCGGAGCGAGCTGGAAGCGTTCCACATGGAGCCGCTCGTCGAGACCCGCCCGGTGCCACTGGCTCTCCACCGCGTCGAGCAGGTCGGCCGGACCGCAGGCCCAGGTCTCCCGCTCCCGCCAGTCGGGGCAGAGCCGCCCCAGATCGGCCGGGGAGAGCCTGCCGTGCGGCCGGGTGTGGTGTTCGCGGTAGTCCAGCCAGGTCAACCGCCCGCTGGCGGAGCGCAGTTCGGAACTGAAGATGCTGCCCCGGGCACTGGGCGCGCTGTGCACCAGCATGACATCGGGGCGCGGGGACCGACGGCGCATGAGTGTGCGGAGCATGCCCATGACCGGGGTGATCCCGCTGCCGGCGGTCACCAGAAGGATGCGGGGCGGGAGGGGGTCCGGAAGGACGAACTCCCCTTGCGCCGGGCCCAGTCGAAGCACCGTGCCCGGAGGAGTCCGGCGGGCCAACCGCGGGGACACTCTGCCGTCAGGCGTGACTTTGACGGTGATCGTCAGGAGCCCGTCCGCACGGCCCGGCGCCGAGGTGAGGGAGTACGTGCGCCACTGCCATACGCCGTCCATCGCGACGCCGATCGGAAGGTACTGCCCAGGGCGGTGACCCGACCAGCCCCGGCCGGGCCGGAGAGTGAGTGTCACGGCATCCGGCGTTTCCGGACTCACCGCCGTCACCCGCCCCGCCGGGAAGCGGGCGCCGAGGAGGGGGTCGATCAACCCGAGATAGTCGTCCGGGGAGTGCGGGCTGGTCAGCCAGGAGGCCACGTTCAGCAGCCTGCTGGCGAGGGCCGGTAACTCAGGCATGCACGGATTCCTCTCGTGGCGCAGCACGACGGGTGCGTGCTGCGTACGTCGAGTCGTCCCGGGCCCGGCTGAGGCCACGTAACCACGACCGCATGAACCGACGCACGGCGAGGAGGCGCATCCCGCCATGCGCGGCCTGCGGCATCTGGCGATCGGGGATCCGCGCAGCGCGATGGACTGCGCGGACATGACGGGCCGGACCGGAGGGAAATGGCCGGAAGGCAGTGCCGGTTCCACGACGCCAAGTACCCGGCCAGTTCCGCCACCCTGGGGCCGGCCTCGTGAACGTGGGCCGACCCCGTCGGCTCACTCCTTCAGGTTGTAGAAGTGGATGGGTGAGTTCGGCGTGAAACCGATACGCGGGTATACGGGGGCCCCGGCGACGGTCGCGTGCAAAGTGGCGCGGGTCAGCCCGGTGGCTCGGGCGCCCTCGTACAACGCCTTGCGCGTGACCGCCTCGCCATAACCCCTGCGCTGCCACTGCGGGTCGGTGGCGACGAAGGCGACGAAGAGGCGGCCTTGCGCTTCCACCGTCGCGGCGCACGCCACCGGAACGTCGCCTCGCATGCCCAGGTAGGCGTACATCTCACTCTTCCAGTGCGCGGATCCGACCAGGCCGTCGCGGCCTTCCTCCATGGGGAACCCGTAGGCGCGTGACTGGAGGTCCGCGTAGGCCCGCAAGTGCTCGTCGGTGCGCACCCGCACGAACGTCAGGTCGGGGTGGACCGGGTCGGGGACGGGCAGCAGGTCTCCGGCCATGCCCCTGCCGGGGAAGGCGTACTGCAGGCCGGCCTGCTCGGCCGCCTTGGCCAGCGCGGCGCGAGCCTCGTCGTCGAGGAGGTCCTCGAAGAGCCACAGGAAGCCCGGGTGCTTCTTCGCGCGCATGATGTCCGCCGCCTGGCTCAGGCGTTGTGCGACGAGATCGGCTCCTGCTCCCGCGTCGGTCAGAGTGATGCAGTTGTAGAACGAGAATCGGCAGTCGGCCCAGCGGACGGCGATGCCGGGGAGGTCGCGCACATCCGCGTCCGCGTCGCGGTCGAGCACCATGGCCCGCCAGGCCACCGTGAGCTGCTGTGCCGATTCGATGGACTCCGTGAGGCCAGTCACCGTACTCCCATGGGTTGTTGAGGAACTGCACATGCGGCACGCGGTGTCGCTGCCATCAGATGATGCCTTCGAACTGTTTGTCCTCGGTGGGGGAACTGGAGCGGGGCACGTGGTAGGAGTCGCGTCCGAAGCGCCGCCACAGGGCGGCGATGAGGAAGGCCACCACTACGGCGACGGGGGTGTAGTTGAAGGTGGTGGCGGTGATCGGGCTGCTCTGCGGCAGCAGGAACAGCACCGTGACCGCGGCCGCCCACACCACCGCCACCCAGCCGATCGGCCGGCTCCAGCGGCCCAGGTGCCAGGGCCCTGGGGTGAATCGGTCGCGGTGGATCAGTCGCAGCAGCACCGGGATGGCGTAGGCCGAGGTGAATCCCACGACCGAGATGGCGGTCACCGCCGCGAACGCCGTTGTGGAATACAAGGACGGCAGCGCGAGCACGAAAGCCACGGCGACCGCGAGCCAGACCGCGTTGGCGGGGATGGCGGTGCGGCGGCTGACCTTCTTCCAGCGTGCCGATCCGGGCAGGGCACCGTCCCGGGCGAAGGCGTAGATCATCCGGCTGGCGCTGGCGGTCACGGTGTAGCCGCACAGGAACTGGGCCACGATGATCACAAGGAGCAGGGCCTTGGCCGCCGCCATGCCCAGCGCGTCCAGAAGGATCTGCGCCACTGGTACACCGGTCGGCCCTGACAGTGTCGCGGTGTAGTCCTGGATGGCGAACAGCAGCGTCAGCAGCAGGATGCCGCCGGCGACCCAGGACACGGCCACCGAGCGGAAGACCCCGCGTGCCGCGGCGACGGAGGCATGGTTGGTCTCCTCGCTCAGGTGGGCCGAGGTGTCGTAGCCGGCCAGGGCGAAGACCGGAAGCAGCATGCCAAGGAGGATCACGTATACCGGGGCGCTCCAGCCGGTGTTGTTGGTGAACTCGGTGAAGACGAAGCCGGCCGACTGGTGGTCGGAGGGCACGAGCGCCAGGGAGCCGATGATGACGACGGCCCCTGCCAGGTGCCACCACGCGCTCACGGACGTCAGGATGTTCATCAGCCGGGTGCCGAAGAGGTTCAGGACCGCGTGCAGCGCGAGGATGACCGCGTACAGGGCAAGCAGGGAGCCCGGGGTCGGCGTGTAGCCGAATTGCAGGTTCATCCACGCGGCGGTGAACGTCGCGATGCCGTAGTCCTGGGCCGCGATTCCGCCGAGCAGGCCCAGGAGGTTGAGCCAGCCGGTGTACCAGCTCCACCGCTCGCCTCCGAGCTGGCGGGCCATGTAGTACAGGCCGCCGCTGGTGGGGTAGCGGGATGTGATCTCCGCCAGGGCCGCGGCCAGGCACAACACCAGTGGCCCGACGGCGAGCCACCCCCACGTGATCACCGCGGGGCCTCCCGAGTTCAGGCCGTAGCCGAACAGCAGCAAGGTCCCCGACATGATCGAGATGACCGACAGGGAGGCCGAGAAATTGCCGAAAGCCCCCATCCGGCGGTGCAGTTGCTGGGTGTAGCCCAGCGACTGGAGGATGCGCGCGTCCTCCCCGTCGTCGTGGACCGGGTTCGGCTGCTGGCGCGATGTTCTTGTCGACGTCATCGGTTCTCCGCACAGGAAAGCTGACATGGGGGGTGCAGGCGGGGTGGCTGCCGGACCGCCGGCGGGACGTGGCGGTGGCCGCCCGCCTGTGGGGCCGGTTCGGCGGTCATGGGTGTTCTCCCAGATGCCGTGGGTGGGATCTCAGGCAGGCGACGCGGTCCTCCTCGAATGCCTTCCGCCACTGGGCCTCCGGGTACCGGGCGTCGTACTGCCACGGGGCAGGAGTGGCGAAGTCGCCGATGGCATCGAACACTTCGGTGGCCCACTGGGCGAAGCCGCCCCTGGCCAAGGCGTATGCGAGGTAGTTCAGATCCAGCTGGGAACTGGTGGCCGGATCGCACTTCTGGAACCAGCCCTCGAATGCCTGCGTGACGGCTCGGGTGGTGTCCTCCCTGGTCCACAGGAGGTTCAGCATGACCTCGGCGCCTCTGTCGCGTCGCTCCCGGTGCTCCTGCACACGGGCGTAGAGGGGCAGCAGAAGCAGTGGCGAGTCGGGCGGCGCGAAGGAGACCGTCCAGCGGGCGAAATCCGTCGCGACCGCCTGGCGGCCCGCCGGCCCCGGGCGGGCCTGGAGCGCCTGGGTCATGCGGTGCCATGCCTCGCGGTTGAACGGATCTCGTCGGTGCACTTCCCCCAGCAGGCCCCATGGCCCACGAGGCAGCAGGTACTCATGGGGAGGCGGAGCCACGTGATGCTCCGGGTAGCGGTCTGTCACATCCGTTTCGACCAGAGCCAGGCGGCAGATCCAGGGCACCGAGTCGTCGGGATTCCCCTCGCCCGCCTTGTGACACGCCTCCCGGGCGCGGGCCACCAGATTCTCCAGGTCCCCTGCCCGCCGGTAGTCGCGCGCCCAGTTCCTTCGGTGGGCCTGCAGCACCCGTTCGGTGGCGACTCTGGCGTACATCACCCGGGCAGCGAGGCTCTCGGGTTCCTCCTTCAGCCATAACTCCACGACGTTGGCCTGAGCTGCGACAACCCCAAGGACCTGAGTGCGGGATGTCCACTGCGGCCAGTTGCCCGTCCCGGCAAGTACCTGCCGCATCTGCATCCAGTAACCCGCCTGGATGTCCTGCACTGCCGCATAGAGATCTGTGTCTCGTCCGGCCGGATTCGCGCGGCCTGCCGGGTTCGAACTCTCCATGGCAGAAGGACTCTCGGGGCAGTTGGGGCGGGGTGGCACGGTCGTGCTCCTGACAGGTACTTAAGTGCCTGGAGAGGCGCATGACCAGAGAATCCCAAGATTGTTTGGTTGCTCAGATGCAGGTTTCGGCCATGGGGCAGGCGAGCGTCGCCATCCGTGACCGGACCCGCCGGCCCCGGCACTCAGCCCTGAGCGGGAGCGGACGGACCCCTGGTGTGCGGGCGGACTGTGCAGTTCGTCCCGGTGACGGTCTTCCAGACGCGGAATCATTCGGCCAGTTCGGTGCGGTGGTCACTGGCTATGAGCGGCTGCTGCGTGAGCGTGAACGGAGCCCCACCGGGGAGCGCCTGGGGATCCCGGCAGCTCACCTGACCACTGCCCGGCGGCCCACCGTAGTCTTGGCCGACGGCAACGGCGGCCGCATCAGCTGCGGCATGAACTGATAAATCGGTCAAAGAATTGATATCTCCAGTTTCGCGAGCACCTTCACGAGCGCTTTCACGAGCGCTTTCGCGAATACGCAGCAGAAGTGCGTTCACCGCATGGCCTCGGCCACGAGCGATCCTGTGGGCCACGGCGGGCCTGGTGGCCCTCGGGTTCCTCATCGCGCTGGAGATCGCCGCGCGCCGCTACGGCGGCGTGCCGGGGCCGATCACCAATCAGGCGCGGGAGGTGCTGTTCCCGCCCAAACCGGGGCCGCTGTACGGCGGTCTGGCCTTGATGATGGTGGTGCTCACGTGGCGGCAGCGGTTCATCGCTGCCGGTGCCGCGATCGGGATCGACGTCGTCTTCGTGCTGGTGCGGTGGGCGGTCGGCGCCGAGGTGCCCGAAGGGCAGTTCTTCGGCAATGGCGCGCTGTGGGCGATGCTGGGCTGTGCGGTCGTCGCGATCACGCGCCGTACGGGCGAGGAACGCGTCCTGATGCTGAAGGGCGTTGGCCTGGGTCTGCTGCTCGTGGCCGGACGCAAGACCGGTGACACCTGGCTGCTCATCACGGCGAAGACCCGCCCGACCGTGCTCGACCCGTACGTGGCGACCGCCGATCACGCCCTGGGCAACCCGTCATGGCTGGCCGGCCGGATGCTGGAGGCCAGCGGCCCGCTCGTCCCCCATGTCATCGACCTGGTCTACGCCCAGCTCGCGGTGGCCGCGGTCGTCGCCGCCCTCTACCAGCTGCGCAACGTGGCGACCGAGCGCCGCTTCCCGCGCCACCACCTGGTGCGTACCTTCCTGGTGATCGGCCTCCTCGGCCCCGCCGTCTACATGATCTTCCCGGTGGTCGGGCCGGTCTTCGCCTACGGCCCTGGCACCTCCGGAACCGGCGGCGTGCAGTGGGCCGTGGCCAATCTGTGGCCGCACACGCCGCCGCCGATCGGCGTCCCGCACCCGGTGCCGTACGACGGTCTCACCCCCCGCAACTGCATGCCCAGTCTGCACACCGCGTGGGCCACCGCGATCTTCATCCACTCCCGCAAGGGCCCGCGCCTTCTGCGCTACGCGGGGACCTTCTGGCTGGTCGCCACGCTCAGCGCGACGCTCGGCTTCGGCTACCACTACGGCGTGGATCTCGTCGCCGGCGTGGTGTTCGCGCTCACGGTCGAGGGGGCTCTGCGCGCGTACGACCGTGGCTGGGACCGGTCGGGAATCCAGCTGGTCGCTTACGGCACAGCGGTCTTCGGCGCGCTCTTGGTGATGTATCGCTTTCTGCCGATGGAGATGGCCAGGCATCCGTGGGTGTTCGGTCCCCTTGTCATGCTGTCGATGGTCTCGGTGATCTACGGCTACGTACGGACCAACAGAGCCTGGGAACCGACGGCCGCGCCGACCCTCCGGCCGCCGGAACCCCAGCCCGAAATGGTGTGAGTCAGGTCAGCGGGCGGTCGTGGCGCAGGTCGGCGAAGAGCCGGGCCGACTTCTCTGGGTCCCACTTCAGTACGTTGCCCTTGGAGGTGGGGACGCCGAAGCCGGACACGGGTACGTTGATCCGCTTGCCCTGTCCGCCCGAGACGCTCTGCACGGCGCGGAACATGTTGCTGAGATCGCGCAGGCTCATGTCCTTGTCGACGATGAGCGTTTCGAGCCCGGCCTGCATGGCCGGGCCGATCTCCGTCGGGTCGAAGAGGGTGCCGGGCCGGGCGGCCTGGTGGGCGAGGGTCGAAAGGAACTTCTGCTGGTTCTTCGACCGGCCCAGGTCGCCCTCCTTCTCCTGGTGCCGCTGGCGGACGAAGGCGAGCGCCTGCTTGCCGTCCAGGGTGTGACAGCCCTTGCGCAGGTCGGCGCCCGACTTCTTGTCCTTGATGTCGCGGTCGAGGCACATCCGTACGCCGCCGATGGCGTCGACGATGTTCACGAACCCCGCGAAGCCGATCTCCGCGTAGTGGTCGATGCGCAGGCCGGTGTTCCGCTCGACGGTGTGGACCAGGAGTTCGGGGCCGCCGTAGGCGAACGCGGCGTTCAGTTTGTCGCCCTCGGGCCGCTTCGTCTTGCCCGTCAACGTGTCGAGGCGGCCGGGCACGGTGACCCAGGAGTCGCGCGGCAGGCTGACCATGCTGGTTCCGTTGGCCCCGGTGTGCAGCAGCATCATCGAGTCGGTGCGCCGCCCGCCGCCCCCGCCCGCGCGCAGATCCTTCACGGCGTCCGGCGAGAGCCCGTCGCGGCTGTCCGAGCCCACGATGAGGTAGTTGGTGCCCTCGCCGGGTGGCGGGCGGTCCCCGTACGCGCCGAGGTCGACGTCACGCTGGAGCCGGGTCTCGGCCCAGCCGTACGTGCCGCCCGCCGCGACGACCACGCCGGTGAGGAGGACGAGGACCGCCCGCCGCAGCCGCCTGCGCTTCTTCTTCGCCTGACGGGCGTGGGCGCGCCGAGGTCCGTAGCGGGAGCTCGGGCGGTCGGTGAACCGCTCGGCCTGCTCGCGCGCGGCGGAGTCGTCCGGGATCACGTCTGTCATGGTCAACTCCCTTGCAGACTGCGCCGCGTCTCTTCGGACGGGGCTTCGAGCAGATACGGGTCGGCGGTGCCGGTGCGCTTCATGCTGTGCCACTTCAGGCGGGTGCCGAGCAGCGCCGTGATCACGGAGTGGATGACCACGAGGTACATCAACTGCCGGTACACGAACTGCTGGAGCGGCAGCACCCACAGCACGCGCAGCCGTTCGCGGTCGAGCCGCAGCGCGTACGCGGCGGTCACCAACTGGACGGCGAGGAAACCGAACCAGACGAGGCCGGCCTCCACGGGATCGCGGAACAGCACCCCGAACAGGGCGAACATGTCCACGACCGGTGCGCACAGCGGAAGCACGATCTGGAACAGCGTCACGTAGAGCATCACGCGCCGGCCGAAGCGTCCGGCGGGTCCTACCTCCGTCGCCGCGTGCCGGTGCTTCCACATCGACTGGAGGGTGCCGTAGCACCAGCGGTAGCGTTGACGCCACAACTGGCGCACGGTGCTCGGCACTTCGGTCCACGCGACCGCCGACTGCTCGTAGACGACGCGCCAGCCGGCCCGCCAGAGCGCCATCGTGAGGTCGGTGTCCTCGGCCAGGGTCTCGTCGCTGACGCCTCCGACGCCCATCAGCGCGTCCCTGCGGAACGCTCCGATCGCCCCCGGCACCGTAGGCATGCACTCCAGGACCTCGAACATCCGCCGGTCGAGGTTGAAGCCGAGTACGTACTCCAGGTGCTGCCATTTGCCGAGCAGGCGGCGCCGGTTGCCGACCTTGGTGTTGCCGCTGACCGCGCCGACCGCCGGGTGGGCGAGCGGCTGGACGAGACGGGCGAGCGCCTCCGGTTCGAAGATGGTGTCGGCGTCGACCATCACGACGATGTCGTGACGGGCGTGCGCCAGGCCGGTGTTGAGGGCGCTCGGCTTGCCGCCGTTGGGCTGCCGGATCACCGTCACCCGCGGGTCGTCGATGTCCTCGGCGATGTCGGCGGTGGCGTCCGTCGAGCCGTCGTCGATCACGATGACCTGGAAGTGCGGGTGGGTCGAGGCGAGCAGCGAGTACACGGTGGAGGCGATACCTGCCTCCTCGTTGTACGCGGGCACCAGGACCGTCACCGGGTCCCGCACCTCGCGAAGGCGTGGCGCGCCGGGCCGGTACCGGTGCAGCCTGCGCACGTGGAGCCGGGCGAACAGCGCGAACAGGAGCATCCGCAGGACGCCGAGCACGCCCGTGAGGGTCAGCGTCCACACCATCACGGTGAGGAAGGCGTGGCCGAGGCGCTGCGACCAGATCAGGCCCTCGCCCTCGATCTCCTGGGCGACCGGGACCGCTTGGGTGAAGGAGGGACGGCCGAGGCCGCCGCTGACGGTGGTGAACCACTTCACCCTGCGGTCACGCAGCAACTCCTCGGCCTCGCGGTAGCCGAGGTCGGTCTGGCTGTGCTGCGTCACGAGGCCGCGCCACGGCTTGCGGGCCTTGTAGTCCGATGCGACCACCAGGTACCCCTGTTCCGCCGCGCGCTTCGCGGCCGGCCACTGCGGGCCGCAGAGCGTGTCCGCGGCCGTGGTGTGCGGCAGCCGCAGCAGGGTGGTGTTGACGCCGGCCGCACCCGCGAGAGCGGTCTGGGTGAGCGAGAGTTCGAGACGCGCGCGCAGCGGTGAGGCGACACCGAAGTCGCCGCCGCTGTAGGTGTACGAGCCGATCTCGTGGCCCTCGCGCACGATCCGCCGCGTCAGTTCGGGGTGCCGGGCCGCGTCCTTCCCGTAGACGAAGAAGGTCGCCCGTGCGTGGTGTCTGCGCAGCAGGTCGAGCAGGCGCGGTGTCCACACCGGGTCGGGCCCGCCGTCGAAGGTGAGCGCGACGGTCCCCGGCGGCATGCCCGCGGTGGCGACCCCCTTCGGGCCGAACCGCAGCAGCGGCTTCCCGTCGTCCGCCTCGCGCGGGATCGGCCGGGTGCACGGCGGCTTGGTGCGCGCGGCGTCGACCTGGTGGGTCGTCCAGCCCTCGAAGAGGAGGGCGACGGCGACCACCAGGAGCACAAGGAGGAGCACGAGCCAGTGTCCGCGCGGCGGCCGGCGGACAGCGGTGGCGCGGGGGCTCACTTCTCCGGGCCTCCGGCCGGCGGGGCGGATCTGCCGGTCGGCGGGCGGCGGTGGTCGTCCCGGTCCGCGCGGGCCCCGGCTCGGGCGGGTGCGCCAGGGGCTTCCGGGGCCTTCCTGGCGTCCGGGTGGGCAGGGGCGGCCGGTGCGTTCATACTCGGCGGCTGCGTGCCGACGGGCTGCCAGAGCCCGCTGATCAAGGTGCCGACGAACAGCAGATACCCGGCGCAGGCGCAGCCCACGGTGAGCGCGAGGCCTTGCAGCGTCCGCCTCCGCCAGCCCGACTCGTCGATGAATACGGGGATTTGGGGCGCGGCAGCGGGGGGATGCCGCGCGGCAGGGTTCTGCCTCGTCGTGACAGCGTCTTGCCGCACCGGGTGCCCGAGCGCGCCCGGCGGGCACGGGGACACGGACGGCAATCGCCCGTCGTGCGGTGTGCTGGCTATGTGGGGGATGCCCTGCACTGGTGCTCCTGATCTGCGGCCGCGCACGCGCGACTCTTTATGTGTGGGGGGTTACGGGCCCGGGGGCCCGCTGTACTGCTCGCGAGACGTCAGGCGGCGGCCGCCGGCCGTCACGCAGCCCCCGACCCTACTCGGACACCCGTGTGGCACGGCAACAGGCCGCCCGGGAACGGCAGTCGTCCGAAGGGCCGCCCGGTGTGCCGCCTGCCGGGGCCTGAACCGGCAGTTGGGGATGCGCCACGTGGGTACCGGGGCTCCCATGGGCGACATTCTCGTGGGTACCTGCTCGTGGACCGATCCGGCGCTCGTCCGCAGCGGGTGGTACCCGAAGGGGCAGCGCGACGCGGCAGGGCGGCTGCGGTACTACGCCGAGCGGTTTCCCGTCGTCGAGGTCGACTCGACGTACTACGCGCTGCCCGGCGAACGCAACAGCCGGTTGTGGGCCGAGCGGACACCCGAAGGCTTCACGTTCGACGTGAAGGCGTTCTCGATGCTCACCGGACACCCCACGCGCCCGGCCGCGCTGCCCGGTGATCTGCGGGACGGCGCCCGGGACCCGGGCGTTCTGGACGAGGTGTGGGCACGTTTCGCCGCGGGGATCGAACCGCTGCGACAAGCCGGACGGCTCGGCAGTGTGCTGTTCCAGTTCCCGCCGTGGCTACGGCCCGGGGAGCGGGCCGATGAGGTGCTCGCGCTGACCGCTCGGCGGACCCAGGGGTGGCCGCTCGCCGTGGAGTTCCGGCACCCCGACTGGTGGCGTGCGGATCAGGCCGAGGCCACCCGCGCCCTGCTGGCCGGTCACGGCATGGCGGCAGTCGGCGTCGACATGAACCGGACGCTGCCGTCCTCTCTGCCTCCCGGCGCACCGGTCACCTCGCCCCGGCTGGCCGTCGTACGCTTCCACGGCCGCAGTGACGCGTGGGGGCGGGGAAGCAAGGAGGACCGCTTCCGGTACGCGTACGCCGACCATGAACTCGCCGAATGGCTGCCCCGGTTGCGCACGCTCGCCGAGCGGACCGAGCAGGTCCACGTCCTGTTCAACAACTGCTGCGCGGACGCCGCCGTACGTGCCGCCGAGGCCATGACGCGGCTGCTCGGTCCGGCCGGCTCCCCGCACGTGTACGGACGCGGCAGTGGGGATACCCGGCCGGGGCGGTGAAGCCCCGCCGGTTCGGTCCGGGAAGGTTCTGTCCGGGAAGGTTCGTTCCGGGAGGGTTCGCCGTTCGCATCGAGCCGCACAACCGACCACGGAAGGGACGGAGTTATGGCACACCAGGCTGAAACCGGCGACGTCACCGGCACCGCGGACAAGAACTACAACTTGTTCTGGTACGTCGAGGCGTGCCTCAGCAACGCACTGCGCCTGGAAAGGTATATCCAGGACGCGGAGCGCGAGAAGGACACCGAGGTCGCGGACCTTTTCCGCAAGGCACAGGCGGACAGCCGCAAGGGTGCCGAACTGGGCAAGCGCCTGCTGCGCAGCCGACTCGACGACTGACCCGCCGCGTTGCGATCGTATGGGCCCCTCACCATGGCCCATACGCGCCCGCGAGGCCCCCAGGCGAGCGATGCGCCTGGGGGCCTCGCCTGCCGGGCCTGTCCGCGCTCCACGGGAGCGTGACATTCTCCGTTCACCTCTCGGACCGCTATCCGTCGCGCCATCCGCCGGAAAGCCTTCACGGCAAGATCAGAGAGTGGATCCGTCATGCAGTACCCGTGACAGAAAGGGATCCCTTCATGGCCAAGCCCCGCAGACCCCGCGCCGCCTTTGCCCGGCCCGCCCACACGCGCGTCGCCGTCATCGCGGCCCTCGCGGCGTTCGCCGCCACCGTGCCCCTGGACTCCGGCGCCCTCGCGGCCCCGGCACTGCCCGCCGTCGAGCCGCGCGCCGAGACCCCCGCCCTCCACGACGACGACGCGGGCGGCAACGCCGACGCCGACGACCCGGCGATCTGGCGCAACCCCGCCGACCCGGGGCGCAGCCTGGTCGTCGCCACCGCCAAGCAGGGCGGGCTGCGTGTGTACGACCTCTCCGCGCGCGAGGTGCAGTCCGTTCCCGCGCCCGCGCCGCCCGGTCCCGAGGACGCGCCCGGCCGCTTCAACAACGTCGACCTGGTGCACGGTCTGCGCCTGCCGTCGGGCCGTGCCGACCTCGCCGTGACCAGCGACCGCGGCAACGACCGGCTGCGCGTCTACCGCATCGACCGCGACCGCTCCGGCGGCCCGCTCACCGACGTCACCGACCCGTCGGCGCAGCCCGTCTTCTCGAACTCGCAGGAGGAGATCAACGAGCAGCGCACCGCGTACGGCCTCGCGACATGGACGGACCCGGCCACCGGCCGGTCGTACGCGGTGGTCAGCCAACGGGAGCGGACCCGGATCGCGCTCCTCGAACTGACCCCGAAGAGCGACGGCACTGTGGGCTACCGCAAGGTCCGCACCCTCGACCTGCCTGCCGATTTCCGTCTGCCGAACGGCACTTCGTGGTCGCCCTGCGGCGAACCGGGCGAACTGCCGCAGGTGGAGGGCATGGTCGTGGACCCGGCCAACGGCACGCTGTACGCGGGCCAGGAGGACGTCGGCATCTGGCGCCTGAGCGCCGACCTGAGCGGAAAGCCGCAACTGGTCGACAAGGTAAGGGAGTACGGCGTTCCAGCGACATACGACCCTTCGACCGAGGAGTGCACCGCCGGCGCCGACCCCGGCTACGGCGGCAAGCGCCTGAAGGCCGACGTCGAGGGTCTGACACTCCTTGACGAAGGTGACGGCGACGGATATCTGCTGGCCTCCAGTCAGGGCGACAACACCTTCGCCGCCTACGACCGTGAGCTGTCCGACCGCAACGCATACGAGGGCGGCTTCCGCGTCACCGCCGCATCCGCCACACTCGACGGCTCCGAGGAGTGCGACGGTGCCGCGGTCCTCAACGAGCCGCTCGGTGCCGCGTACCCGAACGGGCTGCTCGTCGTGCAGGACGGCCATGACGCGCCCGGCGACCCCGAACGGGCCTCCACCGACTTCAAGTTCGTGGACCTGGGCGACGTGCTCGACGCCGTCGACGACTGACACGACGGGACGCGGCGAGCTACTCGGCCGCCCACAGGCCGCGTACGTGACCGAGGTGGCGGGTCATCACCGCGCGTACGGTTTCCTCGTCGCGGGCGAGCAGCGCGTCGAGGATCTCCAGGTGCTCCTCGGCCGACGCCTCAAGGCGGCCCGCGTCGACCAGCGCCTGGAGTCCGTACAGGCGGGAGCGCTTGCGCAGGTCGCCGACCACCTCGACCAGGTGGTCGTTGCCGGAGAGCGTGAGCAGGCCGAGGTGGAAGCGGATGTCGGCCTCCACGTACGCGATGAGGTCGCCGTCCGCCGCCGCGGTGACGATCTGCCGCGCTACCGGCCGCAGCGCTTCAAGGGCGGCGGGGTCCGCCGACGTGGCGAGCTCCGCCGTGGTGGGGATCTCGATGAGCGCGCGGATGTGCTTGTACTCGTCGAGCTGCTTCTCGGAGACCGCGGTGACCCGGAAGCCCTTGTTCGGCACCGTGTCGACGAGCCCCTCCTTGGCGAGGTCGAGCATCGCCTCGCGGACCGGGGTGGCGGAGACGCCGAAGCGCGCGGCGAGGGTGGGCGCCGAGTAGACCTCGCCCGCGCGCAGTTCACCCGCGATGAGCGCGGCACGAAGGGCGTCCGCGACCCGCTCACGGTAGCTGCTGCGCGTCCCGCCCAGGCTGGGCAGCGCGGCGGGGGCGGCGGACGGGCCGGGGTTGCGCCGGGCGGGCATGGTGGCGGTTCCTCCTGGGTGCAATGTCACGTCGTACGAGTATCTCAGCAGGCCCTACAGGACGAACCCCGCGGGGAAGGGGTCCTCCGGGTCGAGGAGGTACTGCGCGGTCCCGGTCACCCAGGCACGGCCTGTGAAGCTGGGCAGCACCGCGGGGGTGCCCGCGACCTCGGTGGTGCCGAGCAGTCTCCCGCTGAACTGCGTTCCGATGAAGGACTCATTGACGAACTCGGTGTTCAGCGGCAGCTCCCCGCGCGCGTGCAGCTGGGCCATGCGCGCGCTCGTCCCGGTGCCGCACGGCGAGCGGTCGAACCAGCCGGGGTGGATGGCCATCGCGTGCCGGGAGTAGCGGGCGGTGGCGCCGGGCGCGTAGAGGTGGACGTGGTGGCAGCCGCGGATGGACGGGTCCTGCGGGTGCACCGGTTCGTCCTCGGCGTTGATCGCCTCCATCAGCGAGAGTCCCGCCGCGAGAATCTCGTCCTTGCGCCCGCGCTCGAAGGGCAGGCCGAACTGCTCCAGGGGCAGGATCGCGTAGAAGTTGCCGCCGTAGGCCAGGTCGTACGTCACCGAACGGCCGTCCGGCAGGGTGATCTTGCGGTCCAGGGCGACGGCGAAGGACGGCACGTTCTTGAGCGTGACGGCCTTCGCGGCGCCGCCCTCGACGGCGACCTCGGCGACGACGAGGCCCGCCGGGGTGTCCAGGCGGATCGTGGTGACCGGCTCGACGACCTCGACCATGCCGGTCTCGACGAGGACGGTGGCGACGCCGATGGTGCCGTGCCCGCACATCGGCAGATAGCCCGAGACCTCGATGTAGATCACGCCGTAGTCGCAGTCGGTCCTGGTGGGCGGCTGGAGGATGGCGCCGCTCATCGCCGCGTGACCGCGCGGTTCGTTCATCAGGAGCTGCTTGATGTCGTCGCGGTGCTCGCGGAAGTGGAGCCTGCGCTCGTTCATCGTCGCGCCGGGGACGGTGCCGATGCCGCCGGTGATCACCCGCGTCGGCATGCCTTCGGTGTGCGAGTCGACCGCGTGCAGGACGAGTTTGCTGCGCATGTCGGAGCCCTTTCGTCGGTGGCCGTGCGGGGGTCGGTGGCCGTGCGGGGTGTCAGGCGAGCCCGGCGGCGACCGTACGTTCGGTGGCGGCACGCACCGCCTTCTCCTGCTCGGGAAGCAGCGGCACCCGCGGCGGACGGCAGGGGCCGCCGTGCCGCCCGACGATGTCCATGGACAACTTGATGGCCTGCACGAACTCGGGCCTGGAGTCCCAGCGCAGCAGCGGGTGCAGCTCCCTGTAGAGCTCCCGTGCCGTGGTCAGCTCCCCGGCCACGGCGGCACGGTAGAGCTCGACGGAGGCGGCGGGCAGCGCGTTCGGGTAGCCCGCGACCCAGCCCTTGGCGCCCGCGAGGGCGAGTTCGAGCAGGACGTCGTCGGCGCCGACCAACAGGTCGAGCTCCGGGGCGAGTTCGGCGATCCTGTACGCGCGGCGTACGTCTCCGGAGAACTCCTTGACGGCGTGGATGTACCCCTCGCCGTGCAGCTTCGCGAGGAGTTCGGGCTCCAGGTCGACCTTGGTGTCGATGGGGTTGTTGTACGCGACGACGGGGAGGCCCGCCTTCGCGACCTCCTCGTAGTGGGCGAGTACGGAACGCTCGTCGGCGCGGTAGGCGTTCGGCGGGAGCAGCATCACGGACGCGCAGCCCGCGTCCTTGGCCTGCTCGGCCCAGCGGCGGGCCTCGGCGGAGCCGTAGGCGGCGACGCCGGGCATCACGCGCCGCCCGCCGACCGCCGCGACGGCGGTCTCCACGACCTTGGCGCGCTCCTCGGGGGTGAGCACCTGGTACTCGCCGAGCGATCCGTTGGGCACGACGCCGTCGCAGCCGTTCTCGACGAGCCAGGCGCAGTGCTCGGCGAAGCGGCCGTAGTCGACCGAGAGATCGTCGTTCAGCGGAAGGGCGGTAGCGACGAGGACGCCGTGCCAGGGGCGGCGGGGTTGCTCGGCGGGCGTGGTCATGGGCGTGGTCCCTTCGGTGGGGTGCCGTGCGGGTGTAGTGCGTGCGGCGCGGGTGCGGGGCGGGTGCGGTCCTGCCGTTAGGTGGAGGGGGGCTGTTCCGCTTGGTCGTCGGTGGGCCGTGCCAGCACGCCGAGCGGCACCGGCCTGGCGAACGGCCGCCGCGCGGACCGCTCCTCGCATCCCGCGAGTCCGGCGACGGCCGCCGAGCACATCCGGCCCTGGCACCAGCCCATGCCGGCCCGGGTCAGGAGTTTCACGGTCCGCGCGTCCGTGGCCCCGAGTTCCTCGACGGCCTCGCGGACCGCCGAGGCGGGGACCTCCTCGCAGCGGCAGACGAGGGTGTCGTCGTGGAGCTGTTCGGCCCAGTGGGCGGGCGGCACGTACACGGCGTTGATCGCGGCGGCGAACTCCCGCATTTTGGTACGGGACTTGGCGGCGGCGGCCCATGCGCGCGGGTCGGGTGCGCTCCCCCGGAGCCGGGCGGCGGCCGAGCGTCCGGCGATGTGCCCTTCGGCGAGGGAGAGTGCCGCACCGCCGATGCCTGTCGCCTCCCCTGCGGCCCAGACGCCGGGGACGTCGGTGCGCTGTTCGGCGTCGACGGCGACGTTCAGGCCGTCGACGCCGCAGCCGAGCCCTTCGGCGAGATCGGTGTGCGGCAGCATGCCGTGGCCGACGGCGAGGGTGTCGCAGGGGATGCGTCGCTCGGTGCCGGGCCTGACGCGCCCCGCCGTGTCGAGCGCGGCGATGGTCACCGCTTCGAGCGCGTCCTTGCCGTGCGCCTCGACAATGGTGTGCCGAGACGCCAACGGGACGCGGTGGCGCAGCAGTTGGGCGGCGTATCCGGCGCCCTCTGCGAGCTTGTCCGGATGGGCGGCGAGGGTGGCCGCGTGCCGCGCGAAGGCCTTGGGGTCGGCGGACTCGACCAGGGCGGCCACCTCGGCCCCGGCCGCCGCGAGCCCGACGGCGACGGGCATGAGCAGCGGCCCGGTTCCGGCCACGACGGCGGTGCGCCCCGGAAGGACGAGGCCTCCCTTGAGCATGGCCTGCGCACCACCGGCGGTGATCACGCCGGGCAGGGTCCATCCGGGGAAGGGCAGGACCTTCTCATACCCCCCGGTCGCGAGGACCACGGCGTCAGCACGCACCGCCACGGCCTCTTCCTGCTCGGGACCCAGGAGCGCGTGCACGGTGAAGCGGGGCCCGGCGGGGCTGGCGGCGACGTCGGGGACGATGGACGAAGCCGCCCCGGCAGGCGTGGCAGCGCCGCTAGCCGGGGGTCGCCCCTCGGACACCCGACCAGGCACCACACCGCCCGCATGCACCGCACCACCGCTCGGCACGCCGGAAGCCGGTGCGCCAGATGTCGCTCCGCCCCGTTCGGCGGGCTCCGTCTCCGTCCGCTGTTCGGCCGAGGCTCTCCCGATGCGCTCCACGAACCAGACGTGATGCTCCGTCAAGTGCGTGATGCGGCCCGCCGCGATCTGTTCCGCGAGTCCGTCCCGCAGCCGTTCCCACGTACGCCACTGGTGATGCAACGCCTGCGGCCGCCGCGCACCGAGCGCTCCGGCGGGCTGCCGGTAGAACTGCCCGCCGGCCTGACCTGCCGCGTCAACCACCGTCACCCGTACGCCCCGTTGAGCCGCGGCGAGCGCCGCCGCGAGGCCTGCGGGCCCCGCGCCGATCACGACGAGCGTGCCCGGCGGCGTCGTACCTGCGAACGCACCGTCAGCCGCCTTCACCGGCCCTCCCCCTCCCCCGTCTCCCCGCCATGCCCGCTGCCGTCCTGCGTCCGGATCTCGTCGCCCGGTGCGGTCGGTGTCAGGCAAGCCCGTTGGTTCGCGCGCCCGTTGACCTCAACCAGGCAGTCGAAGCACACGCCGATTCCGCAGAAGACTCCCCGTGGTTCACCGTCCCGCCTCGTGGTGCGCCAGGCTGTGATGCCCGCCGACCAGAGCGTGGCTGCCACCGTCCGGCCCGGCAGGGCCGGGATCTCGCGGCCGTCGAACGTGACGGTGTGCGGTAGGCCCGGGTGGGCGCGGGCCAGGTTCAGGGGGGTGCGTTTGTTCATGGCGCCTCCTCGGGCGGGCGGGTGGCGAAACGGTCGGGGAGGAAGGGGGTGAGGTTCAGGTCCGGAGGCGCGCCGCTCAGCAGCTGGGCGATCAAGTGCCCCGTCCCCGCCGCGAGTCCGATCCCCGCGCCCTCGTGCCCGCAGGCGTGGACGAGCCCCGGCACCCGGGCGTCAGGACCGATGGCGGGGAGGTGGTCCGGCATGTAGGGGCGGAAGCCGACGTACGCGCGCATCGCGCGGACGTCCGCCAGGAACGGGAAGAGCCGGGTCGCCCCCGCCGCCAGGGCCCGCATGACCGGCAAGGAGAAGGAGCGGTCGAAGCCGACCCGTTCGCGGCTCGCGCCGATCAGGATCGGCCCCGCTGCCGTGCCCTCGACCACCGGCGACGTCTGGAGCGCGGCGGACCCGCTGACCACGTCCGCCACGTAGTCAGCGGCGTACACCTTGTGCCTGACCCTGCGCGGCAGCGGCTCCGTGACCAGGACGAAGCCGCGCCGCGGCAGCACGGGCAGGGCGGCTCCGGCGAGCGCGGCGATCTCGCCGCCCCAGGTGCCCGCCGCGTTCACGACGTACGGGGCGTGGATATCGCCCCTGTCGGTGCGGACCCCGCGTACCTCACCGCCCGCCGTCCGCAGCACCGCGGTGACGGAAGCAGCCGTGCGCAACTCTGCTCCCAAGGACCTTGCCATGCGCACCAGTTGGGCTGCCGCCAGGGATGGCATCACCTGGGCGTCCTGCGGGTAGAACACACCGCCCGCCGTGCCGGGAGCGAGGTGCGGTTCGAGGTCGTACAGCTCGTCGGCCGTGACGAGCCTCGCATCGACCCCCGCTTCGCGCTGCCCCGCGGCGAACTCCCCCAATGCCGCGAGCCCTTCATCGGACGACGCTACGACCACGCCACCCTTGGCCTCGAACTCGACGCTCTCGCCCACGCCCGGCTCGGCCGCGAGTTCCGTCCACAACCTGCCTGAAAGGAGGGCCAGTTCGAGCTCAGGACCTGGCTCCTTGTCGGAGACGAGGATGTTGCCCTCGCCTGATCCGGTCGTGCCGCCGGCCACCGGACCGCGGTCCACCAGGACGACGGACAGTCCGGCCCGCGCCGCGTACAAGGCACAAGCGGCGCCCACCATCCCGGCGCCGACTACCACAACATCGCAGGTCAGCCGCTTTGTCACATCAGTACTATGTCACATGTTCCCTTACGGGCCAAGGGTCCCTACGCTGGCGGAACCGCCAGCGGAAGAAGAGAAGAAGAGGTGAACCCCATGGCCAACTCCAAGGATTCCAAGGCATCCGAGGCCTCCACGACACCCAAGGTTCCCAACTCGCGCAAGAACGGCCTGTACCCCGAGATCTCCGACGAGCTCTCCGCCCTGATGCGGACGGGCTGGGCCGACACCGAGCAGCGCGACCTGCGCCCTGCCGAACAGACCCCGCACGCCGCGCGCCGCCGCGCCGCCCTGTCGGCGCTGTTCCCGGGCGAACGCCTGGTGATCCCCTCGGGGAAGCTCAAGACCCGTTCGAACGACAGCCATTACCCCTTCCGTCCCTACTCCGCGTACGTCCACATGACCGGCGACCAGGCGCGGGACTGCGCCCTCGTGCTCGAACCGCGCGCCGCCGGCGACGGCCACGACGCGTACCTCTATCAACTGCCCCGCGACAGCAGGGAAAGCGACGAGTTCTGGACCGGCATGACGGCTGAACTGTGGATGGGCCGCAGGCGCAGCCTCGCCGAGTCCGAGCTCCTCCTCGGACTGCCCTGCCGCGACGTCCGCGACGCCCCGGCCGAGTTGGCCGCGTCGCCCGACGTGCCGACCCGCGTCGTGCGCGGCCACGACCCGGCGCTCGAAGCCGCCGTGACGACCGACGAGCAGCGCGACGCCGAGCTGGACGAGGCGCTCTCGGGCCTGCGCCTCATCAAGGACGACTGGGAGATCGGCGAGCTGCGCAAGGCGGTCGACTCCACGGTCCGCGGATTCACCGATGTCGTACGGGAGTTGGCAACCGCCGTCGCCACGTCGGAGCGGTGGATCGAGGGCACCTTCTTCCGCCGCGCCCGCCTGGAGGGCAACCACATCGGCTACGGCTCGATCTGCGCGGCGGGCGAGCACGCCACGATCATGCACTGGGAGCAGAACGACGGGCCCGTGCGCCCCGGCGAACTCCTGCTCCTTGACGCGGGCGTGGAGACCCACAGCCTCTACACCGCCGACGTCACGCGCACCCTCCCCGTCGACGGCACGTTCACCCCGCTCCAGCGGAAGATCTACGACGCGGTGTTCGAGGCGCAGGAGGCGGGCATCGCGGCCGTGAAGCCGGGCGCCGCGTACCGCGACTTCCACGACGCGGCGCAGCGGCACCTCGCGCGCAAGCTCGTCGAGTGGGGGCTCCTCGGCGGCGATCCCGAGCGGGTCTTCGAGCTCGCCCTGCAGCGCCGCTTCACCATGGCGGGCACGGGCCACATGCTCGGCCTCGACGTCCACGACTGCGCCCAAGCCCGCACCGAGGAGTACGTCGGCGGCGTGCTGGAGGCGGGCATGGTGCTCACCGTCGAACCCGGCCTGTACTTCCAGCCGGACGACCTCACCGTGCCGGAGGAGTACCGGGGCATCGGGGTCCGCATCGAGGACGACATCCTCGTCACGGCCGACGGCAACGAGAACCTGTCGGCAGGTCTTCCGCGCGGTTCCGCGGCGGTCGAGGCCTGGATGAGCGGCCTGATGGGCGGCCTGATGAGCGGCCGCTAGAGGCGGGCATGCACTCGGCGTCCGCTCTCGGCACCCCACTATGCACTCCGCGTATACACGCTATGTATAGTGCTCGCATGCCCGCTGCGAAAAGCAAGATGAAGAGATCCGCCAAAGGGTTCCGCCGAGCCGCGTCCATGACGGCCATGACCGCCGCGGTCATGGCCGTCGCCCTGACGGGATGCACCAAGGTGGACACCACGGCGCCCAGCTCCGTCCGCAAGGACGCGGCGTCCGTGAGCGTCAAGAGCCAGGCGAAGCTCGGTACGGCCGACTGTCGCAAGGCGAAGTGCGTGGCCCTGACGTTCGACGCGGGGCCGAGCGAGAACTCGCCGCGGCTGCTCGACATCCTCAAGGAGGAGAAGGTGCCCGCCACCTTCTTCCTGCTCGGCAAGAACCACATAGCCGAGCACCCCGAGCTCGTGAAGCGCATGGCCGCCGAAGGGCACGAGGTGGCGAGCCACACCTGGTCGCACAAGATCCTCACCGACATCACGCCGGACGAGGCACGCGAGGAACTGCGCAGGCCCAACGAGGCAATAGAGAAGCTGATCGGCCACAAGCCGACGCTGATGCGCCCGCCGCAGGGCCGCACCAACCCCGACGTCAACAAGGTCTCGCGCGAGGAAGGCCTCTCGGAAGTCCTGTGGAGCGTTACCGCCAAGGACTACACGACCAACGACTCCGCCCTGATCCAGAAGCGCGTCATCGATCAGACGAAGCGGGACGGCATCATCCTGCTGCACGACATCTACAAGGGGACGGTGCCCGCGGTGCCGGGCATCATCGACGAGCTGAAGAAGCGCGGCTACGTCTTCGTGACGGTTCCGCAGCTGCTCGCGCCGGGCAAGGCCGAGCCGGGGAAGGTCTACCGCCCGTAGCCCTGGCAGGATCGCCGTGTGGCTCTCTTCCGTATCGACCGGGAATCATCCCTGCCCGCCGGCGAGGTCTGGCGCCGGCTCACCGCGTGGGAGCGGCATGCCGATGTGGTGCCGCTGACGCGGGTCACCGTGCGGACGCCCCCGCCCAGTGGGGAGGGGACGGTGTTCGTCGCCCGCAGCGGACTCGGTCCGGTCGGGTTCGACGACGTCATGGAGGTCGTGACGTGGCGCCCGGCCGTGGAGGGCGGGGGCCTGTGCCGCCTTGAGAAGCGGGGGTCGTTCGTGACGGGGTGGGCGGAGATCGAGGTGTCCCCCCGGGCGGGAGCGGGCGGTTCGACGATCGTCTGGCGGGAGGACCTGCGCGTGCGGTGGCTGCCGCGGGTCTTCGACGGGGTGCTCGTGGCCGCCGCGCGACGGATGTTCGGACGGGCGGTGGACGGACTGCTCTCTTCTCCCACGCCCCGCCCCTACGCGTGACCGGGGACCTGACTCAGCAGACCTCACTCAGCCCCGGGAAGCCTGCGAGCGCGTGCGGCCGTGCAGGGTGCGTGCCACCCTCGGGCCCAGCCACCGCTTCATCCTGCGCAGCGGCTCCAACTGCTCGGCCGCGCGGTCGATTCGGTAGTACAGCTGCGGCGGGACGTGGGGAAGCAGCGGTGAGTGGCGCTGGCCGAGGAGCGCGAACATCTGGGCGGGGTCGAGGCCGATGTAGCGCGGCAGGTTCTCGTACCACTGGGCGCTGTAGCGGGCCGCGCTCTGCACGGAGAGGAGGGCGGACCTGCGCTCCCGCTCGTAGCGCGCGAGGGCGGGAGTGAGCTCCGCCGGGCTGCCCCGCAGCGCGTCCGCCAGGGCGATCGCGTCCTCCAGGGCGAGCGTCGTGCCCGCGCCGATCGAGTAGTGCGTGGTGTGCGCGGCGTCGCCGAGCAGGACCACATTGCCGCGGTGCCACGTCTGGTTGGTCAGCGTCCGGAAGTTGAGCCACTGCGCGCTTCCGTCGGCCTGCGCACGGCCGATCAGGCGGTGTCCGTCCAGCGGCCCGGCGAAGAGCCGCTCCAGGAGGGCGAGGCCTTCGGGCTCGCTCGCCTCGTGCAGGCCGAGGCCCGTCCAGGTCTCCGGGGAGCACTCGACGACGCAGGTGCTCCGCTCGTCGCTGAAGCGGTAGCCGTAGCACCAGATCCAGCCGTGCGCGGTCTCCACGAAGGCGAAGGTGAAGGAGTCGAAGACCTTGGTGGTGCCGAGCCAGATGTACTTGTTCCGGCCGAGCGCGACCTGTGCGCCGAAGTGGTCGGTGTGACGCTCGCGCAGCGCGCTCCTGACACCGTCGCCCGCGACGACGAGATCGGCGTCGGGCAGCTGGGCCGCGTCGGTGATCTCCCGCTCGAACTCGACGCGTACGCCGAGGGAGCGGGCCCTGCTCGTGAGGATGTCGAGGAGCCGGTGGCGCCCGATGCCGTGGCCTTCGTCGCCGTGGTGGACCGTCGTGCGGTTGCCGACGTGCGCGACGCCGTCGCTCCAGCGGACCGAGTGCTCGCTGATGGCGCGCGCGGACTCGGGGTCACCGGCACGGAGCTTCTCCAGCAGGCCGCCCCAGTACGTGACCCCCCAGCCGTAGGTCGATCCTGCCGGGTTGCGCTCGTGAACGGTGATGTCGTGGGACGGGTCCTGCCGCTTGAGCAGGATCGAGAGGTAGAGGGCGGCGGGCCCGCCACCGACGCAGGCGACCTTCACAGATGCTCCTATTACGACACAAATCGATCATTCGTGACGCAAGGTAGCAGCAATGAGGGGCGGGCCCGTGGATCTTCAGGCCACCGACCCGATGCGCCCGGCCGCACGCCGCGAGCCGTCGTGGTGGATCGGCGTGTGCGCGCCCGTCAGCGAGACCCCACTGCCGCCGCGCCGGTTCGCGACGATCTCAGCGGCGATCGAAAGGGCCGTCTCCTCCGGGGTGCGCGCCCCCAGGTCGAGGCCGATGGGCGAGCGAAGGCGGGTCAACTCCAGTTCGCTGACGCCGACTTCACGCAGCCGTTCGTTGCGCTCCAGATGCGTACGGCGTGAACCCATCGCGCCCACGTAGGCGACCGGCAGCCGCAGGGCCAGTTCGAGGAGCGGCACGTCGAACTTGGCGTCGTGCGTCAGGACGCACAGGACGGTGCGGCCGTCGACCTCCGTCCGCTCCAGGTACTTGTGCGGCCACTCGACGACGATCTCGTCCGCGTCCGGGAAGCGCGCCGCCGTGGCGAACACGGGTCGGGCGTCGCAGACGGTCACGCGGTAGCCGAGGAACTTGCCGATCCTGACGAGCGCCGACGCGAAGTCGATCGCGCCGAACACGATCATGCGGGGCGGCGGGACGCTCGACTCGACGAGGAGCGTGAGGGGCTGCCCGCAGCGCGAGCCGTCCTCACCGATCTCCACCGTGCCCGTGCGCCCGGCGTCCAGCATCGCGCGGGCCTCGCCCGCGGCGGTGCGGTCCAGCTCGGGATGTCCGCCGAGGCTGCCCTCATGAGGGGCGTCGGCGTCGGAACGTACGAGAAGAGCCCGGCCCATGAGGTCCGCGGGTCCGGAGGTGATGCGGGCGACGGCCGCGGCCTCGCCCGATGCGGCCGCCGCGAGCGCGGCGGCCAGAACCGGCCGCGCGGAGGAGTCCGCGCGGACCGGGGTGACGAGGATGTCGATGATGCCGCCGCAGGTCAGGCCCACGGCGAAGGCGTCCTCGTCGCTGTATCCGAAGCGTTCAAGGACGCATCCGCCGTCTTCGAGTGCCTGCTGACACAGGTCGTAGACGGCGCCTTCCACACACCCGCCGGAGACGGAACCGATCGCCGTGCCGTCGGAGTCGACGGCCAGGGCCGCACCGGGCTGCCGGGGTGCGCTGCCGCCGACCGCCACCACGGTGGCGACGGCGAAGTCGCGTCCCTGCTCGACCCACCGGTTCAACTCTTCGGCGATGTCCAGCATGTCCGTCTCCTAACGGGTGTGTGATTCAGGATGGGCTACTTGACGCCCATCCAGTTCTCGATCGGATGGAGCGCGAAGAAGGCGAGGAACACGAGCGCGAGCACCCACATCAGCCAGCCGATCTCGCGGACCCTGCCCTGGGCGGCCTTGATGAGGACGTGGGCGATGACACCGGCCGCGATACCCACCGTGATGGAGTACGTGAACGGCATCAGGACCGTGGTCAGGAACACCGGAATGGCGGTGGCCTGGTCGGACCAGTCGATGTGCCGGGCGTTGCTCAGCATCATCGCGCCGATGACGACGAGCGCGGCGGCTGCGACCTGGGTCGGGATGAGCTGGGCCAGCGGGGTGAAGAAGAGGCAGAGCGTGAAGGCGAGACCGGTGACGACGCTCGCGAAGCCGGTGCGCGCGCCGTCGCCGACGCCCGCGGTGGACTCGACGAAGACGGTCTGGCCCGAGGCACCGGCGAATCCGCCGACGACGCCACCGGCACCGTCGATCGCCAGGGCCTTGTTCAGACCCGGCATCTTGCCGTCCTTGTCGGCGAGGTTGGCCTGCTGGCCGATGCCGATGATGGTGCCCATGGCGTCGAAGAAGCCGGCGAGGACCAGGGTGAAGACGATGACACCCACGGTGATGCCGCCGATGTCGCCGATGCCGCTGAAGGACACCTCGCCGAAGAGGCCGAAGTCGGGCGACGAGACGATGGAGCCGCCCAGCTCAGGGGCGTTCAGGCCCCAGTCCTTCTGGCTCATGCCCGCGACCTGGTGGACGATCGCGGCGAAGACGGTGCCGCCGACGATGCCGATGAGGATCGCGCCGGGCACCTTGCGGACCTGGAGCAGGAAGATCAGCAGGACGGTGACGGCGAAGCAGAGGACGGGCCAGCCGATGAGCTTGTCGTCGATGCCCATCTGGATCGGCTTCGCGCCCATGTCGCCGTGCTTGGACGGCATGGAGGTGACGAAGCCCGCCTGGACCAGACCGATCAGCGTGACGAACATGCCGATGCCCATGGTGATGGCGTGCTTCAGCGCCAGGGGAATCGCGTCCATGATCAGGGTCCGCAGGCCGGTGAGGACCAGCAGGATGATGATGGCGCCGTAGATGACGCACATCGCCATCGCGTTGCCCCAGGTCATCTCCGGGGCGACCTGGAAGGCCACGACGGCGGAGACACTGAGTCCCGCCGCGAGGGCCAGCGGCACATTGCCGAGGATGCCCATGACGATGGTGGTGGCGGCCGCCGCGAAGACGGTGGCGGTGGTCAGCTGATCACCGTCGAGGCGGTGGCCCGTGGCATCGGGCACCGAGAGGATCACGGGGTTCAGAAGGATGATGTAGGCCATCGCCATGAAGGTGGTGAGGCCGCCACGCACCTCCCGGCCGACCGTCGATCCTCTGTGGGTTATGTGGAAATACCGGTCGAGCCAGGACCTGCCGGCCGGGACGCGAGAGCCGTTGCCCGCGTCCTCTGCCGTGGTCTTCGGCTCCGTTGACTGTTGGGTCATGGTGCCTAACTCCCAAGGTTCAAAGGGGCACCCGCAACAGGCTGTTCGTAAAGGGTTGGGCCTGTGGAGACTGCGGGATTTGGGATGGTGCGTTTGGCTGCACGACCCGGGGGACGGCCCGAGACGAACTGGGGCTCCGAAGAGCGTGGGTGCTGCGTGGGTGCTGCTCAGGTACTGCGATGACCGCGAGCGGTGCGGTACTGGGTTTCTCCGGGCGGCGCGGGCGACAGGAAGTGTGACGTTCCGCGGGAGGCACGCGCCGCCCGGAGAGATCGTGGGATCAGGTGCCGGTGAGGTGTTCGGGTCGTACCGGCGTCCTGTTCAGTTCCAGACCCGTCGCGTTCCGGATCGCCGCGAGGACGGCCGGGGTCGACGAGAGGGTCGGGGCCTCGCCCATGCCGCGAAGGCCGTAGGGGGCGTTCGGGTCGGCGAGCTCCAGCACGTCGACGGGGATGGTCGGCGTGTCGAGGATGGTCGGGATGAGGTAGTCCGTGAAGGAGGGGTTGCGCACCTTCGCGGTCTTCGGGTCGACGATGATCTCCTCCATCACCGCGACGCCCAGGCCCTGGGTGGTACCACCCTGGATCTGGCCGACCACGGAGAGCGGGTTGAGCGCCTTGCCGACGTCCTGGGCGGTGGCGAGCTCGACGACCTTGACCAGGCCGAGCTCGGTGTCCACCTCGACGACCGCGCGGTGCGCGGCGAACGAGTACTGGACGTGGCCGTTGCCCTGACCGGTCTTCTTGTCGAAGGCCACGGTCGGACGGTGCCGCCACTCGGCCTCGACCTCCACGGTCTCGCCCTCGAGCAGCTCGGCCAGGTCCGCGAGGGCCTCGCCGCCGTCGGTGAGGACCTTGCCGCCTTCGAGGACCAGCTCGGCGGTGGCCCAAGCGGGGTGGTAGGAGCCGAACTTGCGGCGGCCGATCTCCAGGACCTTCTCGCGGACGAGCTCGCAGGAGTTCTTGACCGCGCCACCGGTGACGTACGTCTGACGGGACGCGGACGTCGAACCGGCGGAGCCCACCTGCGTGTCGGCGGGGTGGATGGTCACCTGCTGTACGCCGAGTTCGGTGCGGGCGATCTGCGCGTGGACGGTGATGCCGCCCTGGCCGACCTCCGCCATCGCGGTGTGCACGGTCGCGACCGGCTCACCGTTGATGACCTCCATGCGCACCTTGGCGGTGGAGTAGTCGTCGAAGCCCTCGGAGAAGCCGACGTTCTTGATGCCGACCGCGTAGCCGACGCCGCGTACGACGCCTTCGCCGTGCGTGGTGTTGGAGAGTCCGCCGGGCAGCGCGCGGACGTCCGCGCCCTCGCTGGACTCCCACTGGCGCTCGGGCGGCAGCGGACGGGCCTTGACGCGGCGCAGGATCTCGGCGACCGGGGCCGGGGAGTCGACCGGCTGGCCGGTCGGCATGATCGTGCCCTGCGACATGGCGTTGAGCTGGCGGAACTCGACCCGGTCCATGCCCACCTTGTCGGCGAGCTTGTCCATCTGGGCCTCGTAGGCGAAGCACGCCTGGACCGCGCCGAAGCCGCGCATCGCGCCGCACGGCGGGTTGTTCGAGTAGAGGGCGATGGCCTCGATGTCGACGTCGTCGATCACGTACGGACCGACCGACAGGGACGAGGCGTTGCCCACGACCGCTGGGGAGGCCGACGCGTAGGCGCCGCCGTCCAGGACGATCTTGCACTTCATGTGCGTGAGCTTGCCGTCCTTGGTGGCGCCGTGCTCGTAGTAGAGCTTCGCCGGGTGGCGGTGCACGTGGCCGAAGAAGGACTCGAAGCGGTTGTAGACGATCTTGACCGGCTTGCCGGTGCGCAGCGCCAGGAGGCAGGCGTGGATCTGCATCGAGATGTCCTCGCGGCCGCCGAACGCGCCGCCGACGCCGGAGAGCGTCATGCGCACCTTCTCCTCGGGCAGGCCGAGGACGGGGGCGATCTGTTCGAGGTCCGAGTGCAGCCACTGGGTGGCGACGTACAGCTCGACACCGCCGTCCTCGGACGGCACGGCGAGGCCGGACTCCGGGCCGAGGAAGGCCTGGTCCTGCATGCCGAAGGTGTATTCGCCCTTGACGATGAAGTCGGCCTTCTTGGCGGCCTCTTCGGCGTTGCCCCGGATGATCGGCTGGTTGTGCACGATGTTCGGGTGCGGGACGTGCTTGATGTACTCGTCGGTGCGGCCCTCGTGGACGAGGACGGCGTCCGGAGCGGTCGCCGATGCCTCGTCGGTGATGACGGGCAGTTCCTTGTACTCGACCACGATCTTCGCGGCGGCACGGCGTGCGGTCTCCGGGTGGTCGGCGGCCACGAGGGCGACCGGCTCACCGTGGTGACGGACCTTGCCGTGGGCGAGGACCGGGGTGTCCTGGATCTCCAGGCCGTAGTTCTTCATCTCGGCCGGCAGGTCGTCGTACGTCAGGACGGCGTAGACGCCGGGCGTCTTGAGGGCCTCTACGGTGTCGATCGAGACGATCTCGGCGTGCGCGACGGTGCTGCGGAGCGTCTGGCCCCAGAGCATGTCCTCGTGCCACATGTCCGAGGAGTAGGCGAACTCGCCGGTGACCTTCAGGGTGCCGTCGGGGCGGAGGGTGGACTCGCCGATGCCGCCCTTGTTGTGCTTCTGGGTGACTTCGGTGGGCGCGCCCGTGGTGGTCTTGGTTCCAGCCATGATCAGACCGTCTCTTCCTGACGGGCGGCCGCCAGGCGGACCGCGTCCAGGATCTTCTCGTAACCGGTGCAGCGGCAGAGGTTGCCGGAGAGCGCCTCACGGATGTCGGCGTCCGACGGCGATGCGTTGCGCTCAAGGAGCTCGTCGGCCGCGACGAGGAGACCGGGGGTGCAGAAACCGCACTGGACGGCGCCGGCGTCGATGAACGCCTGCTGGATCTGGGAGAGTTCACCGCCCTCGCCGGTCTGGCCGTCGGTGCCTTTCGCCTGCCACTGGCGGGCCTCCTGCAAGGAGGTGCCGCCGCAGACGGAGCCGCAGGCGCCGCCCGGGTGGGAGTCCTCGCGGTGCTTCGCGTAGTCCGCGAGGCCCTCGACGGTGACGACCTCACGGCCCTCGACCTGTCCGGCGGCGACCAGACACGAACACACCGGTACGCCGTCGAGGCGGACGGTGCAGGAACCGCACTCGCCCTGCTCACAGGCGTTCTTCGAACCGGGAAGCCCCATGCGCTCACGCAGGACGTAGAGAAGGGACTCACCCTCCCACACATCGTCGGCTTCCTGCTGACGGCCGTTGACCGTGAAGTTCACGCGCATTATGCGACTCCCTCAGTGCTGCGGCCGTTGCCGCGGTACGACTCCCAGGTCCAGCCGAGCGTGCGGCGGGCCATGATGCCGACGGCGTGACGGCGGTAGTTCGCCGTGCCGCGGACGTCGTCGATCGGGTTGGCGGCACCGGAGGCGAGCTCCGCGAACTGCTTGGCGATCGAGGGGGTGATGATCTTCTTGCTGTCCCAGAAGCCGCCCTCTTCGAGCGCCGCGTTCAAGAACTCCTCGGCCGCCTTCGCCCGGATGGGGGTCGGGGCGGCGGAGCCGATGCCGGTCCGTACGGTCCGGGTCTCGGGGTGCAGGGCGATGCCGAAGGCGCACACGGCGATGACCATCGCGTTGCGGGTGCCGACCTTCGAGTACTGCTGCGGGCCGTCCGCCTTCTTGATGTGGACGGACTTGATCAGCTCGTCCTGCGCGAGGGCGTTGCGCTTCACGCCGGTGTAGAAGTCGTCGATCGGGATGAGGCGCGAACCGCGTACGGACTCCACCTCGACCTCGCAGTCGGCGGCGAGCAGCGCGGGGTGGGCGTCACCGGCGGGCGACGCCGTGCCGAGGTTGCCGCCGACGCCGCCGCGGTTGCGGATCTGCGGTGACGCGACCGTGTGCGAGGCGAGCGCGAGACCCGGGAGCTCCGTGCGCAGCTCCTCCATGATCGTGGTGTAGGGAACCGAGGCGCCCAGCTGGACCGTCTCCTCGCCCACCGACCACTCGCGCAGCTCGGCGACGCGGTTGAGGTCAAGCAGGTACTCGGGACGACGGTGGTCGAAGTTGATCTCGACCATCACATCGGTGCCACCCGCAATCGGCACAGCGGTGGGGTGCTCGGCCTTTGCGGCGAGCGCCTCCTCCCAGCTGGCGGGGCGAAGGAAGTCCATGAGGCTCTCTTCTTCTTCATATCGAGGGTCGTTCGTTCGAGAAGATCCAGCCAAGTCGGACCGGAGGCCTCTCGACTGCCCGTTCATGTGCTGTTAACGCGGAGTGGGGCAAGTACACCGCCCCGCCGTCCGATGCGGTCAGTCACCGAAACCATGAAGGAGTTGGCTGGCCAAGGCGCGCGTCTTGTAGATTCGTATGAAGAACGAGCCTCAGTAACCTCGCGGATTCCCCCTGGAAACCGGAGGCACCCCAGGACACGAGGGCCAGGGTCGACTTTCGGCAACACAGAGTCGACACACCCGAACTGTCTGTACATCCCATTCGAGACAAGATCGGCGGCGACCACCATGCGGCTGCGCGCACTCCTTGACACCGACGCGCTGGGCCTGCGGCTGCTCGGCGGCGAGGACGAGCTCGACCGCACCGTGCGCGGTGTGATGACCACGGACCTGCGCGACCCAAGCCGGTATCTCGCCGGAGGCGAGCTGGTCCTGACGGGCCTCGCCTGGCGCCGGGACGCCTCGGACACGGAACCCTTCGTACGCATCCTCGCGAGCGCCGGAGTGGCGGCGCTCGCCGCGGGCGAGGCCGAGCTCGGCGACATCCCTGACGACATCGTCGAGGCCTGCGCGCGGCACCGGCTTCCGCTGTTCGCCGTGAACGAGTCGGTCGCCTTCGCGACGATCACCGAGCACGTCGTCCGCCAGGTCTCCGGCGAGCGGGCCGGCGACCTGGCGGCCGTGGTGGACCGGCACCGCCGTCTGATGACCTCGGGCCCCACAGGCGGCGGCCCCGACGTCGTCCTCGACCTGCTCGGCTCCGACCTGGACCTGCGGGCCTGGGTCCTGTCCCCCGCGGGCCACGCCATCGCGGGGTCGAGCGCGGCGGGCCCCGCCCTCTCCGCGGCCGTGTGCGCCCGTCTGGGGGGCGAGCACCTGGCCGCGGCCCGCACGGGGCGCAGGGGCCCGCACCGGGTCCAGGTGGACGGCACGACGTACTCCCTGTTCCCCATTCGGAGCAGTGGGCGCGGTCCGGCTGCCGCGTCGGCCTCGGCGGCGGCCGCGGCGAGCACGGCCGCCCTGCGCGACGTGCGCGAGACGGTCCTCTCCGACTGGTTCCTGGCCGTCGAGGCCGACGCGGGCGACTGGCCCGAGGAGCGGCTCGACCTGCTGCAGGGCGTCACCCAGCTGATCGCGGTGGAGCGCGACCGGCGCGACGCCGCCCGCACGGTGCGGCGCAGGCTTGCCCAGGAGGTCCTCGAACTGGTCCAGACGGGCGCGGCCCCCGCGGAGATCGCGGCGCGCCTGCGGGTCGCCGCCCCCGTGCTGCTGCCCGGCCTGGGCGCGGCACCGCACTGGCAGGTCGTGGTGGCCCGCGTGGAGTGGGACGGCGGCGAGATCGAGGGCGGCCCGGTGGCCCAGTCCCTCCTGGAGGAGATCCTCGTGGACCCCCTGTCGGCGGGCCCCGAGCCGTCCGACCGGATCGCGGTGGCCCATACGGGTGACGAGGCGATCGCGCTCGTGCCGCTGCCGGCGGTATCCGCGGAGCACGACGGCTCGGAGACGGGCCTCCTTGCCGACTCCCTCCTGGAGTCCGTCCGCGAACCCCTCTCGGCGGGCCTCGACGGCGACGGCCGCCTCACGCTCGGCGTCAGCGCGTCCGTGCACTCGGCGGAGGGTCTTCGCGGCGCCCTGGAGGAGGCACGGCACGCCCGCCGGGTCGCGGCGGCGCGTCCGGGGCGGGTCTGCGCGGCGGGCCACCAGGAGCTGGCCTCGCACGTGCTGCTGCTGCCCTTCGTCCCGGACGACGTGCGCAGGGCGTTCACGGCGCGTCTCCTCGACCCGCTGCGGGACTACGACCGGCGCCACCGGGCCGAGCTCATTCCGACCCTGGAGGCGTTCCTGGACTGCGACGGTTCCTGGACGCGGTGCGCGGCGCGGCTGCACCTGCACGTCAACACGTTGCGCTACCGGGTGGGCCGTATCGAGCAGTTGACGGGTCGTGACCTTTCGCGCCTCGAGGACAAGCTCGATTTCTTCCTGGCACTGCGGATGAGCTGACGCGAGCGACCGCCCTCAAACCCCTTTCATGGCCGGCCCTTTGTGAATTCTTTCACCCAGCCCCTTGGCCGGGTACGCCGATCCATGCTGAGATGCGCCCACGACTCAACAGCTCAATGGCGTGCTCGGGGAGGGCAACGTGGCGCATACCGCCATGTCTGGTTCCGGAACGACTGCAGGGGACGATCCACTCCAGACCGCGGTATGGCGGCTGCGCTCGCGCGGCTGCTGGACCGACGCGGCCGCACTGCTGGCCTCGCGAGAGGGGCCATCGGCGGCGCTCCAGAGAACCTCGCTCCTGGTGGAGCGGTGCCTGTTCACGGGAGAGGGCTGGGCCGAGGCGGAGGACGGACTGCGTACGGCCGAGGCGCTGGCCGTGGAGGACGAGGACCGCGGGGCGGCGGCGTGCGAGCGCGGCCAGTTGGCGTACGCCTCCACGGTGCTCGCCGTGCGGGACCGGGCGGACGAGGCGCGTACGGCGCTGGGGCGGGCGGCGGCGCTCCTTGCCCCGACTGCTTCGGGGCGGCCTCTGCTCGACTTCCGCCGGGGTCTGATCGCCGAGCACATCTCGGACTCGCCCCAGGCGGCGCGGGCCGCCTACCGGCGGGCGCACGCGGGGGCGACGGCGCACGGCGACTCCTTGCTGCTCTCCTTCACCTGGCGCCACTTGGCCGGACTCGCCCTGCGGGAGGGGGAGTTGGCGGAGGCGCGGCATGGGTTCGCGGAGTCGTTGAGGCTCAGGGAGGAGCTGGGGTACTTGGTGGGTACGGCGCCGGCGCTTGCGGCTCTTGCCGATGCGGAGCCGGAGCCGGAGGCGGGGCGGCTTCGGGCCGAGGCGGCGCGGCTGTTCCGGTTGATGGGCGGGGTGCCGTCGTGGTTGGCGCAGCAGTTGAGTCCACCGGCGCCCGCAGCTTGAGGTAAGGGATTTGGTCCCCAACCCCGCCCCTTCCCGAAAACCCGCTCTGGCGCGGGGGCCTTGGTTGCCGTCGATCACCGGCTTCGCCGAGTTCGTCCTCAAACGCCGGACGGGCTAGATATAGCCCGGCCGGCGTTTGAGGCCATCTTGTACGGGGTCTGGGGCGGAGCCCCAGTTTCGGGAAGGGGCGGGATTGGGGAAAGCCCCGCAGGGACCGCCCGAACCTCAGCCCCCCGCCCCCGCAAAGTGTTCCCGCACCAAGGTCTGGACGACCCCCAGGTCCTGAGCCACCAACGCCTCCAGCAATGCCATGTGCTCCGCCGCGTCAGCAACAAGATCCGCCCGCCGCCCGGCCACAGGGCCGCTCACCAGCGGCCACTGCGACCGGCGGTGGAGATCGTCTGCCACCTGCACCAGCTGCTGGTTCCCCGAGAGGCCGAGGACCGCCCCGTGAAAGGCGCGGTCCGCCTCCGCGTACCGGGCGAGGTCCCCGCCCGCCGCCGCCACCGCACTCGCCTCGGCCAGCGGCCGCAACTCGCACCAGCGGGCCGCGGGCACCGTACGGGCGAGCCGCAGCATCACCGGCACCTCGATCAGCGCCCGCACCTCCGCCAGCTCCCCCAGCTCGCGCGCGCTCCGCTCGGTGACCCGGAAGCCCCGGTTCGGGACGACCTCCACCGCACCCTCGATCGCCAGCTGCTGCATCGCCTCGCGCACGGGAGTCGCCGAGACCCCGAAGCGCTCACCGAGCACCGGCGCCGAGTACACCTCGCCGGGCGCGAGGTCGCCCCCGACGAGCGCGTCCCGCAGGGCGTCCAGGATCTGTCCGCGGACCGAGTTCCGCTGCACCGTCTTACGGGGCGCGGGCACGGCGGCTTCCCCATGGGTGTGCTCACCATGGGTGTGCTCACCCCTGGCAGCCGAGGGAGCAGCGTCCCGGGCCGTCGCGGCCCGCACCTGCTCCGGCACGCGGACGGCGAGGCGGTACGCGTCATGCGCTCTGGCCTGCTCCACGAGGTCCACCCCAAAGTCCGCTCGGTCCGAAAGGTACGAGAGGCACCATAGGCGGACAGCCCCGCAGTTGAAACCTCGATCATTCTGGGTAAGGTTAGGCTTACCTGTAATCGATCGTGATTCGGTGGTCCTCGCATGTCCGTACCCACCTTGGCGAAGCGCGCCCCGAGCGCCCTCGCGGACGCCTACGCCCGCCTCACCGAGGTGTTCCCAGGACTGCGCGTGACCGAGCTCGGCGACGAGGAGCAGGCCCCACAGGGCGGCGGCTGGGTCACCGCCTCCCGGCTCGCGGAGGGCGGGGCCGACCTCGACGCGTTCCTCGCGTGGGACGAGGCGCAGGTGCAAAAGGACTACGGGCAGGCGGGGCGCCCGGACGTCATCGCCAGCTTCGCGCTGCACCGCTACGCCTGGCCGGCCACGCTCCTCATCACCGTGCCGTGGTTCCTGCACCGCCGCGTCCCCCGCTACCCCGTACAGAACGTGTCCTTCCAGCGCACCCTGGGCCGGCTGGCCGTGCGCGGCGCGGGCTTCGCCTGTCTGCCGGGCGATCCGGCCGCCTCGCTGCCCGGCGCCCGTGTCGTGCCGGACGAGGAGGCGCTGCGCGCGGAGGTGCGGGCCTCCGTCGCCGAGCATCTGGGACCGCTCCTGGACGCCTTCGGGCCCCGGATGCGGCGCCGCTCGCGCGCCCTGTGGAGCGTCGCCACGGACGAGATCGTCGAAGGGCTCTGGTACATCGCCCATCTCCTCGGCGAGGAGCAGCGCGCCACGACCGAGCTGGAGCGGCTGCTTCCGGGTGCCACCAAGCCGTACGTGGGGACGGCGGGGTTCCGTGAGCTGACGGGGCCGAACGGCGAGCCCCTGCCGACGCGTGACCGCGCGAGCTGCTGCATGTTCTACACGCTGCGCCCCGAGGACACCTGTGTGACCTGCCCGCGCACCTGCGACGCGGAGCGCGTCGCGCGCCTCAGTGCCGCCGCCGCGGCCTGACCGGAGCCTCGCTCCGAGCCGAAACCGCCACCCCTCCCCCTTGAACCACCCTTTCGTGTCCGTTTAATCGAACTCAACTCCCCTCACCAAGGCCTGAGTTCGAGCAAAACGGCGCGCGCCGCACCCCTTTGCACCCCCCTTGGCGTTCTCTTGCACCGAAACCCCTCTGGGGGCCATCGGGATTGGGCCACTATGGCGCCCGAACGCCCTACCGCGACGCAAGGGACCCCAGATGAGACTGACCGACATATCGCTGGACTGGCTGCTTCCGGGTGGCGTCCTGCTCCTGGGCATGCTGGTGGCGGTGGCGGTACTCGCACGCGGCAAGCGCGCCGGGCAGAAGGCGGCCGCCGGTGCCTCCGGTGACGACTCCTGGGAACGCAGCGAGGAGCGCCGCAGGCGCAAGGAAGCCATCTACGGAACGGCTTCGTACGTTCTGCTGTTCTGCTGTGCGGCGGTCGCCGCCGCACTCTCCTTCCACGGCCTCGTCGGCTTCGGCCGGCAGAACCTCAACCTGACCGGCGGCTGGGAGTACCTGGTCCCGTTCGGGCTCGACGGCGCGGCGATGTTCTGCTCCGTGCTCGCCGTGCGCGAGGCCAGCCACGGTGACGCGGCCCTCGGCTCGCGACTCCTGGTGTGGACGTTCGCGGGCGCTGCCGCCTGGTTCAACTGGGTGCACGCGCCCAGGGGACTCGGCCACGCGGGCGCCCCGCAGTTCTTCGCCGGGATGTCGCTGTCGGCGGCGGTGCTCTTCGACCGCGCGCTGAAGCAGACCCGCCGTGCGGCACTGCGCGAACAGGGCCTGGTGCCGAGGCCGTTGCCGCAGATCCGGATCGTACGGTGGCTGCGCGCGCCCCGGGAGACCTTCGGCGCCTGGTCGCTGATGCTCCTCGAAGGCGTACGCACCCTGGACGAGGCGGTCGAGGAGGTCCGCGAGGACCGGCGCGAGAAGGAGCGCACCCGGATCACCAGGCGGGGCCGCGAGAAGCTGGAGCGTGCGCAGCTCAAGGCGATCAGCAGGGGCCACCGCAGCCTCCCGGCCCGCGGCGGCGCGCGCCAGGTCGACCTGCCTGCCGTCGCTCCGGCCGCCGGGTCCGCGCAGGTCGGCGCGGACCCCGCGATAGCGCCTGCCACAGCGCCGCAGGAACAGGAGCAACTGCCTCTGCGTTCCCGTCCCTCCCTCCAGGCCGTGAAGAACGGCTCTGAACCCGTCACCGTCGACCTCACCGCCGAGGACGACACCCAGACGCTGCCGCGGCTCGACTCCCTTGAGCAGAAGCTCAAGGATCTGGAGCAGCAGTTCGGCTGATGTCGGCAGCGCGGGACGGGAGTTGGCCGGCGGTCCGGTTCATGCCGGGCCGTCGTCCAGCTCGAACCACACCGCCTTCCCGACCCCGTGCGCCCGCACGCCCCACGCGTCGGCGAGGGACTGCACGAGCATCAGACCCCGGCCGTGCGTGCTGTCGTCGGCGTTCGGCACGCAGAGCTTGGGGCGGCGCCCCACGAAGTCCCTGACCTCGACGCGCAGCCTGCCCGGCCGCACGGTCGCCGTCAGAATGGCGTCGCGATCGGTGTGCACCAGTGCGTTCGTGACCAGTTCGCTGGTCAGCAGCTCGGCTATCTCGGATCTTCCGGGCCTCCCCCAGGACCGGAGCAGTTCACGCAGCGCGCACCTGACCTCGGGGACCACCCGGAGGTCGGATCGCCCCAATCTGCGCCGGAGTTGAGCCCGATGAAGCTCCACCGGCTTGTCGTCGATCGGCTCGTCCCTTGCTTTCGGCGAAGAAGTCCCAAGATGAATGGGACCGCCCCCTCTTAACTGCCTTGTCATGACCCCCGCCCACAAAACGAGTCCATTCCTCCCTGCTCGAACACCCTCACGGAATGCATGCCCCACCCGGTTGGCGGCACTCATGTCCATTCGTCAACCATTGGGGTGGGTGCGCCCGAGCCCGGCGGGGAAGTGAAGCGGTGGACCGTTTCCGCATGATCCTGACCGGGCCCGATCGCGCCGCCTCGGGCCCGCACGAGCATTCCGAGGAGCCGCCGTGCACGACGACCGACTGCTGGTGGAGGGACGCCTTGAGCGCGCCCTGCGGCAGTTCATCCGCCCCGCCCAGTACGCGGACCGTGTGCCGCTCACCCTCTCGGTCTGGCACGCGCCGGGCGAACCAGTCCCCGTCGCCGAGGCCCTCGACGCCTCGTACGAGCCCTTCGAGACGGGCACGGCCTGGGGAAAACCCTGGTCCACCAGTTGGTTCCGGCTGCGGGGTCAGGTGCCCGATGCCTGGCGCGGGCGTCACGTCGAGGTGGTCGTCGACCCGGGCTTCACCGGTGACGGCCCCGGCTTCCAGGCGGAGGGCCTGGTGTACGACGCCTCCGGAGTCCCCCTCAAAGGCATTCACCCCCGCAACCGGCACGTCCCCGTGGCAGTGGCCGCACAGGGCGGCGAGCCGGTGCACCTGCTCCTGGAGGCGGCGGCCAACCCCACCGTTCTGCACGACTTCGAACCGACACCCCTGGGCGACGTACTGACCGCGGGCGATGGCCTCATCTACCGATTCGCGTCTGCCGATCTCGCCGTACTGGATGAGGACGTTTGGCAGTTGACGCTGGACATCGAGGTCCTGTCCGAGCTGATGTACGAACTGGACGCCGCGCGTCCGCGGCGCCACGAGATCCTGCGCGCCCTGGAGCGGGCGCTCGACGCGCTCGATCTGCACGACGTGTCGGGCACGGCAGCAGCGGCGCGGGCCGAGCTGACGGAGGTCCTCGCGAGTCCCGCCCACGCCAGCGCGCACCGGGTCTCGGCCACCGGGCACGCCCACATCGACTCGGCCTGGCTGTGGCCACTGCGCGAGACGGTACGCAAGGCGTCCCGCACCTTTGCCAATGTGACGGCTCTCGCCGAGGACTATCCCGAGCTGGTCTTCGCCTGCTCACAGGCCCAGCAGTACGCGTGGGTCAAGGAGCACCAGCCGCACATCTGGGAGCGCATCAAGAAGGCTGTAGCAGACGGAACTTGGGCGCCGGTCGGCTCCATGTGGGTCGAGTCGGACGCCAACATGCCGGGCGGCGAGGCGCTTGCCCGGCAGATCACGCACGGGATGCGGTTCTTCCGCGAGGAGCTGGGGGTGGAGACCGAGGAGATCTGGCTGCCGGACTCCTTCGGCTACACGGCGGCGTTCCCGCAGTTGGCGAAGCTCGCGGGCATCCGCTGGTTCCTCACCCAGAAGCTGAGCTGGAACCAGTCCAACAAGATGCCGCACCACACCTTCTGGTGGGAGGGCATCGACGGCACACGCATCTTCACGCACTTCCCCCCGGTGGACACCTACAACTCCCAGATCCACGGCGCCGAACTCGCCCACGCGGAGCGGAACTTCACCGAGAAGGGCCGTGCGTCCCGCTCACTGGTGCCGTTCGGCTGGGGCGACGGCGGCGGCGGGCCGACGCGCGAAATGCTGGAGAAGGCAAGGAGGTTGCGGTCTCTGGAGGGGTCGCCGCGCGTCGAGATCGAGAGGCCTTCGGCGTTCTTCGCCGCCGCCGAGGAGGAGTACGGGGCCAAGGCGCCGGTCTGGTCCGGCGAGCTCTATCTGGAGCTGCATCGCGCGACGTACACGACGCAGGCGGCGACCAAGCGTGGGAATCGTCGCACCGAACACGCCTTGCGCGAGGCCGAGTTGTGGTGCACCGCCGCTGCGGTGCGCGACCCTTCGTACGTCTATCCTTACTCGACCCTCGACCGGCTCTGGAAGACGGTGCTCCTGCACCAGTTCCACGACATCCTGCCGGGCTCGTCGATCGCGTGGGTGCACCGGGAAGCTCGCGACACGTACGCGCGCGTGCTGGCCGAGCTCGATGAGATCACCGCTTCGGCGGTCCGATCCCTCGGTCCGGGAGGGCCCGCCGCGCTCAACGCGTCGCCGTACGCCCGCAGTGAGGTCGTCAGGACCGACGAGGGCGAGCTGGTGCACGTCAACGTCCCGGCGCTGGGGAGTCAGAGCCTCGAAGAGGCGGCCTCGTACACGCGGGAGACCGGCACGACCGCCCTCCTTGCCGACGGCGAGATCCAGCTGGTCAACGAACACCTCCGTGTCGCGATCGACGCGGACGGCCTGCTGACCTCCGTGCACGACGTGGACGCGCGGCGCGAGGTCCTCTCCCCCGGATCGCGCGGCAATCTCCTCCAGCTGCACCCGGACCACCCCACGCACTACGACGCCTGGGACCTGGACAAGCACTACCGCAACACGCACACCGACCTCACGGAAGCCGAGTCCGTGGAGCTCGTCGAGGACGGGCCGCTGCGGGTCGCCGTCCGTGTGGTGCGGGCCTTCGGGAAGTCGCGGATCACCCAGGAGATCCGGCTCGCGGCGGGCAGCCGTCGCATCGACGTCGTCACGGACGTCGACTGGCGGGAGTCGGAGAAGGTGCTGAAGGCCGCCTTCCCGCTGGACGTGCACGCCGAACGGTCCGCCGCCGAGATCCAGTTCGGGCATGTGCACCGCTCCACGCACGCCAACACCGGCTGGGACGCGGCCCGTTTCGAGATCTGCGCGCACCGGTGGCTGCGGGTCGCCGAGGAGGCGTACGGCGTGGCGGTGCTCAACGACTCGACGTACGGCCATGACGTGACGCGCGCGCCGCACGGCGAAGGGCTCGGCACCACCGTGCGGCTCACGCTCCTGCGCGCCCCGCACAGCCCTGACCCGGAGACGGATCTGGGCACGCACCGGTTCACGTACGCCCTGCTGCCCGGCGCGACGACGGGGGACGCGGTCTCGGAGGGGCTCGCGCTGAACCTTCCGCTGCGGGTGGCCTCGGCGCCCGTGCTGCCCTCGCTGGTCAGCGTCGACAATCCGGCGGTGACCGTGGAGTCGGTGAAGCTGGCGGACGACGGGAGCGGCGATGTCGTGGTGCGTCTCTACGAGTCCCGGGGCGGGCGCACGGCGGCCACGCTCACCACGTCGTTCGCGGTGAGCGCGGCCGAGGTGACCGACCTCCTGGAGCGTCCGCTCGAACCGGCCCACACGGGCGATGCGGGGCTCGTACTCGCGCTGCGTCCGTTCCAGATCGTGACGCTGCGACTGCGGCCTGCCTGACCGGCCGTCAGGGACCTGGCACGTTCCGCAGGTTGGAGCGTGCCATCTGAACCATGCGGCCGACTCCGCCGTCCAGGACGATCTTGCTGGCGGAGAGCGCGAAGCCCGTCACCATCTCGGAGCTGATCTTGGGCGGGATGGAGAGGGCGTTCGGGTCCGTGACGATGTCGACGAGCGCGGGCCCCTTGTGCGAGAAGGCGTCCTTCAGAGCTCCCGCGAGCTGCTTGGGCTTCTCGACGCGCACTCCGTAGGCACCGGCGGCGCGGGCGACTGCGGCGAAGTCGGGGTTGTGGTTGGCCGTGCCGAACGAAGGGAGCCCGGCCACCAGCATCTCCAACTCGACCATGCCAAGAGATGAGTTGTTGAAGAGGACGACCTTCACCGGCAGGTCGTACTGGACGAGGGTGAGGAAGTCGCCCATCAGCATGGAGAATCCGCCGTCGCCCGACATGGAGACGACCTGGCGCTTGCGGTCGGTGAACTGGGCGCCGATCGCCTGCGGCAGGGCGTTGGCCATCGAGCCGTGACTGAAGGAGCCGATGATGCGGCGCTTGCCGTTCGGGGAGAGATAGCGGGCCGCCCAGACGTTGCACATGCCCGTGTCGACGGTGAACACCGCGTCGTCGGCGGCGAGTTCGTCGACCACGGACGCGACGTACTCGGGATGGATCGGGATGTGCTTGTCGACCTTGCGCGTGTAGGCCTTGATGACGCCTTCGAGGGCGTCCGCGTGCTTCTTCAGCATCTTGTCGAGGAACTTGCGGTTGCTCTTGGGCGTGACGCGCGGGGTGAGACAGCGCAGGGTCTCGCGTACGTCGCCCCAGACGGCGAGGTCCAGCTTCGATCGGCGGCCGAGGCGTTCGGGACGCACGTCGACCTGGGCGATCTTGACGTCGTCGGGCAGGAAGGCGTTGTAGGGGAAGTCGGTGCCGAGGAGGATCAGGAGGTCGCACTCGTGGGTGGCCTCGTACGCGGCGCCGTAGCCGAGGAGTCCGCTCATGCCGACGTCGTACGGGTTGTCGTACTGAATCCACTCCTTGCCGCGCAGAGCGTGGCCCACCGGGGACTTGATCTTCTCGGCGAACTCCATGACCTCGGCGTGCGCGCCGGCCGTGCCGCTGCCGCAGAAGAGGGTGACCTTGGCGGCCTTGTCGATCATCTCGGCGAGCTTGTCGATCTCCGTGTCGCCGGGGCGCACGGTGGGGCGCGAGGTGACGAGGGCGCTCTCGGGGGACTTGTCGGGGGCGGGCTGGTCGGCGATGTCCCCGGGCAGGGTGACGACGCTGACGCCGGACTGCCCGATCGCGTGCTGGATGGCCGTCTGGAGCAGCCGCGGCATCTGCTTCGGGTTGGAGATCATCTCGCTGTAGTGACTGCACTCGCGGAAGAGCTGATCGGGGTGGGTCTCCTGGAAGAAGCTCAGGCCGATCTCGCTCGACGGGATGTGCGAGGCGAGGGCGAGGACGGGCGCCATGGAGCGGTGGGCGTCGTAGAGGCCGTTGATCAGGTGGAGGTTGCCGGGGCCGCAGGAACCGGCGCAGACGGCGAGGCTCCCGGTGATCTGGGCCTCGGCGCCCGCCGCGAAGGCAGCCGTCTCCTCGTGCCTGACCTGAACCCAGTCGATGCCCTTGGTGCGCCTGATCGCGTCCACGACCGGATTGAGGCTGTCGCCCACGACTCCGTACATGCGGCGCACACCGGCGCGGTGGAGGATGTCGACGAACTGTTCGGCGACGTTCTGCTTGGCCATGGCTTCACGAACCCTTCAGTCCCCTTGACTCTCTTGGGGTCCATGAATTCACAGGGCGGGCGCTCACGCCTCCCAAACGAGGGCGCTCACGCCTCCCAGACGGCGGCCGCGGTCCGGTCGTCGGCGTAGCCCTTGACCCTGACCTGGATGTCCGCGAGGAACGTCGCCAGGCCGGGTGGACCGCTCTTCGCCCACCGCTGCGTGAGGTGCGTGGCGAGCTCGGGCTCGCCGCGCAGGGGCTCGGCGAGGCCGCCGCTGCAGAGCATCAGGGCATCACCCGGGCGGGCTACTGAGGCCCGGAAGCGGAAGGGTTCGCGGGGCGGGGGCTCGGGGGCGGGCTCGTACGGACTCGGGGGCGTGATGATCCCCATGTCCATGGTGAGCCGATCGCCCTCGGGGGTCTCCGACGGCACGGAACCGAACCCGACGACGGGGGGCCCGGGGTCCACGGCCGCGTCGCTGACGTGGGGCTCGATGTCCTGCCAGGCGCCGTCCCTGAGCCGGAAGAGTCCGCCGCCGCCGACGCCGAAGAAGACGCGGGTGCGGCATTCGGGGTCGGCCGGCAGGAGGAGGCAGCGCAGCGACGCGGCGTACTCCTCGGGCTCGATGCCGAGGTCGGCGGCGTGCGCGCGGAGCTTGCCCAGGCTGCGGTCGGTGAGCCGGTGAAGACCGCTCTTGAGGTCGCCGCGCCGTGCGGCACGGATGTCCTCGGAGAGCCGCTGATGGCTGCGGCCCACGGCACGCCCGATCCAGGCGCAGGCCTCGGCGGCGGCGCGGTGGGCGCCGGGTGTGGCTCGCGCGCCGGTGGCCATGGCCACCAGGACGAGAGCGCCGTCCCCGGTCCCGAACCGCGCGGTGAGCAGCGAGTCGCGGCGCGGCTCGCCCCGGTAGCGCGCGGAGTCCCCGCGCACGGAGACGGCGCGCAGGGTGGAGTTGCCGTAGCGGGCGCCGTCGAGCACGGTGTCGGCGACCAGATCGCCCAGGTCGTCGGGGTCGGCGGGGGGCAGGACGGTGGGCTCGGCGTCGTAGGTGGGCGGGCCGTCGCCGACGTACGAGACGGAGTCCACGGGTGCCGCCGCCACAGACGGCTGCGGTTGCACCGGCGCGGGTGCCTGCGGAGCCGCCGGGTCCTGCGCCCGCGGCCCCGGGGCCGCGGACTCCTCGGGCGGGCGGGGCGCGGGGACGGCGGTGGTGCGGCTCGGGTCGCCGGGAGACTTCGATCGTCCGGCCGGAAAAGTGACCGGCCCCGTGGGCTCGGCCGGGGGTTCCCAGGGGGCGGCGTCCGGGCGGATGCGGGCGGCGGGTGGGGGTTCGCGTGGGGCTACCGGCTCACGTGGCGCTACCGGCTCGCGTGGAGTGAACGGCTCGCGTGGAGTGAACGGTTCGCCTGGTGCGGGTCCGGCGCCGCGATCGGGCGGCTCCCCCGCAGGGGGCTCGGTGCGCGGAAGCGTCCCTTCCGCGCCCTCGCTCACGGGGGCGGAATCAGCCACGCCCTCGCCCGCCGCCGCGGAAACCGCCGATGCGAACCTGTCGTCGAGAGTGTCGGCCGCCTCGGCCGGTCCCGTGTCATGAGCGGAGTCGTCGTAGAGCTGACCCCACCAGTCGTCCTCCTGGCCGGATGCTCCGTCGTGCCTCTCCCCCTGCTGGCTCATGCCCCTATTGTCCACCGCAAAGGGCGTACGAAAACGGTGCATCCGGAAATTCCGGCCACCGGAAGAGTGATGAGGGCCGCCGGGCGGACCCACCCCCCACGGGAGGACCGCCCGGCGGTGTCTGTGTGTTTATCGCACGTCGTAGGCGCGGGCCACCGTCTGAGTGACGGAACTTCCGTTCGCATCCGTCAGTTCGGTCCTGAGCCAGACCTGCTTGCCCGAGGCGCCCGCGTGATCGACGGCCGCGGTCCACTTCCCGCCGGACGCTGACGTCTCGGCTTCGGTCCAGGTCTTGCCCTCGTCGTACGAGTAGGACAGGGCCGCCGACTTGAGCGCCCCCGGCTTGTAGCCCGAGTGCCCCGTCGCCGTGATCCCAATCTTCTGGCCGTCCTTTGCCGCGAGCGTCTTCATGTTGTCCTGCGGCAGCGCGTAGCGCGGGAACAGCATCGGGATCCCCTGCGAGTGGGCCTCCTCGTCGAGGTGCGAGCGGAACGCCCATGTGGTCTGCGTGTTCGTGGACCGCTTCCAGACCTTCGAGCCGATCTTGTGCGTGTGGAGGGTGAGTTCGTACGCCGAGTCGTCGGCCGGGACGGCGAACACCCCGAACGGCCAGCCCGACTCCCCCACGACCTCACCGTCGCGCTTCAGCTCCAGGCCGCCGATGTCGCCGAAACTGCCCTGGACTCCGGCGTGTTCGCCGTCGTCCCAGAATCCCGGAGCGACTCCGATCAGATTGCCCTGCCGTTCGGCCGCGAGCGCCTGCCTGCCCTGGGCGTCACGCGGCGCCGCGGGCGCAAGGACCCCGTCGTACCACTTCTCGCCGCGCCGCTCCCCCTTCTCGTACGTCCGCACCGGGTCGATCATGAACTCGCCGAACGGGAAGCTGCTGGAGACCTGGTGACCCCAGCCGGTCGTGCCGGCCGAGTAGTACTCGGTGCGCTTGCCGGGGGCCGGGACCGACGCGATGTCGGCGAAGTACACCTCAAGACCCGAGGGGCGGACGGCGGACGGCAGGTCCACGTAGTCCGTGGCCGTGCCCATCGCGCGGTACGTCGCCTCGTTCGCGGCGAGGTCCTTGTCCCGCACCCGGTAGGTGCGGTCGTCGCGGATCTGGCCGGTCTCGGGGAAGGCGAGGTTGTAGACGTAGGGGCTCTTCGCCGTTCCCTTCCACTTCAACTCAACGGTTCCGTCGGCCAGTTGGGAGAGCAGTGAGGCAGCCTCGCCCGTCTGGATGCCGAGCACCGGCAGCGGGGAGCCGCCGAGGCCGACCGAGGGGTACCAGCGGCCCGGGGCCGTGCGGTGGGCGATGACGGCGACCGCTCCCGCCGCCTTCGCGTTCGCCGCGACGCCGGTCGCGCTGCCGCTGTCCGGGACCTTGACGAGGGCGATCTTGCCCTTGACCCCCGCGGCTTCCAGCTCCGCGGGCGTACCGGACTTGGCGTCGACGAGAGCCGCGCTGCCCGTGCCGTCTAGGTTGGCCGAGCCGGTCGACGCGGTCACGGGGTGCAGCGACTTGCCGCCCACGACGGCGAGTTCGGAGAGCAGGGGGGCGGCGGCGCGCCAGTAGCTGCCGGACTCGAAAGTGCCGTCGGTGGCGTTGCCCTCCACCGACTGGTAGAAGCCGCGGATGGTGCGCGGTCCCGCCGCGGTGCCCGCGTGCAGCCAGTTGTCGGCGCCCCAGGTGCGGGCGAACCCGAGGGTGGCGCCGCGCACTTCGGACTCCTTGTCCGTCTTGACGGTGAGGCGGTGCGCCTCGCGGGCGTCGAGCGTGACGGTCATGTCCTTCTTCACCTCGACCTGGGGCCGGGCGATGTGCGTGAGGGAGTCGGTCAGGGTGCCGCCGTCCGCGTCCGGCGTCGCGATGAAGCCGGTCAAGAAGTAGGCGCCGGGCCGCACTTGGTACGTCTGGTCGTTCGCGCCCTCGTTGAAGCGGCGCTCGCCGGTGGCGTCGTCGGTGCCGATGAGGTCGACGGACGACGGGCCGTCGGCGGGCTTACCGGCGCGGTCGACGAGCTTCACGCGGAGGCTGACGGTCTCCGGCTGTACGTAGAGGGAGAAGGGAGTGGAGACCGCGACGCCCCCTTCGGCGCTCGCCAGGACGCGGCCGGTCACGTCGCCGTACTGCGCCCGCTTGAGGTCGGCGTCGGGGTCGAGCTTCAGCGGAACCTTGACCGTGGCCCCGGCGGGAATTCTCACGGAGCGCTCGCCGAGCTTGGCGATGCCCGACCGCACGGCCGAGCCGTCGTTGCCGGTGACGCCCCGCACGGACAGCTTCAACTCCACTGCCTTGTCTGTGGTGTTGGTGTACGGGACGTCGACCGTGGCGCGGTCGGAGTTGTCCTGGGGCCAGCCGAAGCTGCCGCCCTGCACGGCGGGCGAGCCGAGCACCTTCTGGTCGACGGCGGCCTTCACGTCCAGGCGCCCGCCGCCCGTCTCGGTCACGTCACCGGGGATGCCGCTGTCCGCCGACGAGACGAGGGCCGACTTGATCTGCTGGGCGCTCCACTCCGGGTGGCGCTGCTTGACCAGGGCGGCGGCGCCCGCGACGTGCGGGGTGGCCATCGACGTACCGCTCATGGACTGGTAGGCGTAGACGCCCCTGCCGCCCGCCGCGGCCGCGGAGATCTCGACGCCGGGTGCGGCGATCTCCGGCTTGAGTGTGTGCGAGCCGTACGCGGGTCCCCGGCTGGAGAAGGGGGCCGTCGAGTCGTCGCGGTCGACGGCGCCGACGGTCAGGACGCTCGGCGCGCAGCCGGGCGATGAGACGGAGTTGAGGCTCGGCCCTGTGTTGCCCGCGGCGAGGACGAAGAGCGTGTCCTTGCTCGACTGCGCGAGCTCCTCCGTGGTCGTGCTCATGGGGTCGGTGCAGTCGGTCCTCGCCGGGTTGCCGAGGCTCATGGAGACGACGTCGGCCTTCTCGTCGACGGCCCACTGCATGCCCGCGATGATCCACGAAGTGGCTCCGGAGCCACTGTCGTTGAGGACCTTGCCGTGCAGCAGCTCGGTGCCGGGAGCGACGCCCTTCTTCTTGCCGTCGCTCGCCGCGCCGGTGCCGCCGACGGTGGAGGTGGTGTGGGTGCCGTGGCCCTGGCGGTCCTCGTCGTCCGGCGAGTCGGTGAAGTTCTTCCGCGCGCCGATCCGGCCCTTGAGGTCGGGGTGTCCGGCGTCGGCTCCGGTGTCGAGCACGGCGACCTTGATGCCCTTGCCGTCGTAGCCCGCGGCCCAGGCCTCGGGGGCGTGCACCTGCTTCGTCGACCTGTCGAGCGTGGCCTCGACCTTGGCGTCGAGCCAGAGCTTCTTCAGGTCGGACCCGGAACGGGACTTGGGGGACGTGATGTCCGCCCAGAAGTCCGCGGCCTTCTTCTTGTCGGCCTTCAGTGCCACACCGTCGACGGGTTCGAGGACGAGTCCGCGCTCGGCGCCGCGCGGAGTGGCGGGGACCGCGCGCGTGACGTCGACGGACCTGTCGTACACGGCGATCAGCGGGAGCTGCTTGGCGTGCGCGTCGTCGTAGCCCTGGCGGACGAGGCCGGTGACGTTGAAGAGTTCCTCGTCGACCTTGCCTGCGGCGATCGCGTGGACGGCGCCCTCGGGGTAGACGTACAGGTCCTTGCCGGACTGCCTGGTCTGGACGAGGGGAACTGTGCCGTCCGCGCCGGGCAGCGCACTCGCGCCCGCGCGCTTCTTGCCGTCGGTCGTGACGAGGATGCGGTCGCCGGTGACCAGGGTGACGACGGAGCTCCCCTCGCCGCGTGCCGCGCTCCCCGCGCTCCCCACCAGCGGAGTCGTGTCCGCCGTGCCCGCGCGTGGCTCGGCCACGGACGGGACGGCCGCGGTGACGGCGAGGACGGCGGCGGACGCCGCCCCCAAGGCCGTACGCGATATCGGGCGCATCGCTCTCCCCAGGGTTGATGGGCATGCGGTTGACGGGCATGCGGAACCACAGCCGAAATCGGACCAAAGGCCTTATTCGCGGCTGCCGTTGGTGCTGCGGTGGCGTCACCTTGGCAGAGAGGCGGGGGGTGCGGGGATGATGTCCTGGGGCGGGTTTACGCCGTGGCTGTTTTCCGCCAGGGCGCCGTCGGAACGGATCCTTGGGGAGGAACGTCACCGCATGCTGGCTGCGATAGGTCTGGACGAGCTGCACGAGTCGGCGTACCGCGCGCTGGTGGCGGTGGGCGCCGCCGACGTGCCCGATCTCGCACGGCGGCTCTCGCTGGGCGAACCGGATACGGTGCGCGCCCTGCGCCGCCTGGAGCTGCACGGCCTCGCGGCCCAGGCGTCCGGCAAGGCGGGCCGGTGGGTGGCGGCCCCGCCCGGCGTCGCGCTCGGCGCGCTCCTGACCCAGCAGCGGCACGAACTGGAGAAGGCCGAGCTCGCGGCGAAGCTCCTTGCCGAGGAGTACCGCGCGCAGGCCGCCGAGCCCACGGTGCACGACCTCGTCGAGGTGGTCACCGGCGCGGGCGCGGTGTCGCAGCGCTTCCTCCAGCTCCAGCTGGGCGCGAGCCACGAGGTGTGCGCCCTGGTGACCGGCAACCCGGTGGCGGTGACCGGCATGGAGAACGACGCGGAGGAGCAGGCGGCGGGCCGTGGCGTCACCTATCGCGTGGTGGTCGAACGCTCCGTCCTCGCCCTGCCCACCGGCCTCATCGAACTGTCGACGGCGATCGGCCGCAACGAACAGGTGCGCGTCGTGGACCGCGTCCCGACGAAGCTGGTGATCGCCGACGGCTCCCTTGCGATGGTGCCGCTGACCTCGCGCAGGGCGGAGCCCGCCGCGCTCGTGGTGCACGCGAGCGGCCTGCTCGAATCCCTGACGGGACTCTTCGAGGCGGTATGGCGGGACGCGCTGCCGCTGCGGCTCGGCGAGGGCGGCCACTCGGTCACCGAGGACGCCCCCGAGGGCCCGGACGGCGCGGACCTGGAGATCCTTTCGCTGCTGCTCGCGGGCCTGACGGACGCGAGCGTCGCCAAACAGCTCGACCTGGGCCTTCGGACGGTGCAGCGCCGGGTCAAGCGCCTGATGGAGCTGACGGGCGTGACGACACGGCTGCAGCTGGGCTGGCACGCGTACGAGCGGGGCTGGGTGGCGCGCTAGTCGCTCCGCGGGCAGTGCGTGGGAGACCTGCGGGCCGGTGGGGGCTGGTCGCGCAGTTCCCCGCGCCCCTTACGGGGCGCGACACCGCACCCCGGCATGAGGGCCGCGAATCCGCCGCGACCTGCGGTTCTGCCCCGTTTCCTGCACGCTTGACAGATGGGAGCCTGGGAACTCCTGCTGGTCGGAGTGGTGCTGCTGCTCGGGCTCTGCGGAGTGCTTGTGCCCGGCGTGCCGGGGCCGTGGCTGGTGTGGGCCGCGGTTCTCTGGTGGGCGCTGAAGGACCCGGAGCCGGTCGCCTGGTGGGTCCTGGTCGGCGCGTCCGTGGTGCTCCTCGTCGCACAGGGCATCCGATGGCTGCTGCCCCCGCGACGCTTCCGGCAGAGCGGTGCCACACGCCGGACGGCCGTGTACGCGGGGGCCGGGGCCCTGATCGGGTTCTGCGTGGTGCCGGTGATCGGGTCGCTGCCGGGGTTCATCGGAGGGATCTACCTGGGCGAGCGGCTGCGGCTCGGCGGGCACGGCGAGGCGGCGACGGCGACGAGGACGGCCATGCGGGCGGGCGGGTGGAGCGTGCTGACCGAGCTGTTCGCGTGTCTGCTGATCGCGGGGGCCTGGGTGGGAGCGGTGATGTGGGGCTGAGCACATACGCAGCACCTGTTCACATGGATATACCCTCATCGGATCTCTCCCGACTCATTGACGGACTGCCGCACCCTCTCTAGCTTTCAGCGAGGTAAAGCTCCGATGACTCCGGGAGAAGCGATGCCAAGCCCGTCCAGAAGAACCGTGCTCGCCACCACCGGAACCGCGGTCGGCGGCGTACTGATGGCCGGTGGCCTGCCCACCCAGGCCACCGCCGCGTCCTCGGAGGTGAGCACGCCGGGTGACCCCTGGCGCACCGTCCTCGACGACGCCGATCTGGTCTGGCAGAAGCTGCCGAAGACCTGGTACGAGGGCCCGTTCCTCGGCAACGGTTTCCTCGGCTCGGGAATCTACGCGGAACCGGGCACGCAGCCGGGCGGCGCGACCACGGCACTGCGCTTCAACATCCAGCACTCCGAGGTGCAGGACCACCGCCCCCAGTTCGGCTCCCTCTTCGGCCTCGCACGCCTGCCCATCGGCCACTTCACCCTCGAACCCGTCGGCAGGATCACCGGCATCGACTGGCGCCTGCGGCTGCGCGACGCCGAGCTGACCGGCGCCCTCACCACGGACAGGGGCACCCTGAAGCTGCGCGCGCAGGTGCACGACACACGCTCGGTGCTCGCCGTCGAGGTCACGCCGAGCGCGGGCGAGCGCGACTTCCGCTGGGTGTTCCACCCCGCGGAGGCGATCAGCCCGCGCGCCGCGTTCAAGCCGCTGCCGGAGGGGTACGCGGGCAACCCGCCCGCCGAGATCAAGGAGTACGACGGCGTCACGGCCGCCGTACAGCCGCTGCTCGCGGGCGGCCAGCACGTCACCGCTTGGCGGGAGCGGACGCGGGCCGAGGCCCGGACGCTGTACGTGAACGTGGCGCACTCGCACCCCGGGACGACGGCACGCGACCGTGCGGTGCGCGCGGTGCGGGGTGCGGCGGCCTTCTCGTACGACTGGCTCGCGAGGTCGCACCGGGCCTGGTGGCACGCGTACTACCGCAAGAGCTTCCTGTCGCTGCCCGACGCCAGGATGCAGCGCTTCTACTGGATCCAGCTCTACAAGTCGGCGGCCGCCGCCCGCCGCGACGCCCCGGTCATGGCGACCTGCGGGCCCTGGCTGGAGCCCACTCCGTGGCCCAACACCTGGTGGAACCTGAACGTTCAGCTGGAGTACTGGCTGATCCACGGCTCCAACCACGTCGAACTGGACGCCGTCACACGCGCGTTGAGCGAGTTCCGCACCAACCTCACCAAGGAGATGGCGGCCCCCTACCGCGCAGACTCGCTCGGCATCCCCCGCACCACGGACCCGTCCCTGGTGAACGGCGCGTCGGTGACGGACGGGGGCTATGGCGTCGGCATCCCGGGACAGGACCCTCCGACTCCCGAGGTCGGAAACCTCATGTGGGCGCTGCACAACGTCTGGCTGAGCTACCGCCACACGATGGAGAGGCCGATCCTGCAAGACGTCCTTTTCCCGCTCCTACGGAAGGCGGTCAATTACTACCTGCACTTCCTGGAGCCGGGCGCGGACGGCAAACTGCACCTGCCGGCGACCTACTCCCCCGAGTACGGGGGCAACTCGCGCGACTGCAACTACGACTTGATGCTGCTGAAGTGGGGCTGCCGCACGCTGCTGGAGGTTTCCGAACTCCTGGGCGTGGAGGACAAGTTGGCGCCGCGCTGGAGGGAGGTCGTCAGCAGGCTGACCGCGTACCCGACCGACGCTAACGGCTACATGATCGGCGCGGACATCCCCTTCGCGAAGTCGCACCGCCACTACTCCCACATGCTCGCGGTCTACCCGCTGTACGAGGTGACGGGCCGCACGGCGGAAGAACGCGCCCTGATCGAGAGGTCGTTGGCGCACTGGGTCGGCTTCGAGGGCGCGTTGCAGGGTTACACGTTCACCGGTGCCGCCTCCATGTCCGCGCTCCTCGGCAAGGGCGAGGACGCGCTGAAGTACCTGGGCCAGCTGATGAGCCGGTTCATCCAGCCCAACACCATGTACAAGGAGTCGGGCCCGGTCATCGAGACCCCGCTCTCCGCGGCGCAGTCCCTGCACGACATGGTCTGCCAGTCCTGGGGCGACGTCATCCGCGTCTTCCCCGCGCTGCCGTCGGCGTGGGCGGACCTCACGGTGCACAACTTCCGTACGCAGGGGGCGTTCCTGCTCAGCGCGGTACGGGAGGGCGGGGCGACCCGGTGGGTGCGGCTCGTGAGCGAGGCGGGGGCGCCGTGCGTCGTGCGGCATGGCATCGCGGGGGCGATCGAGGTGCGGGACGGGCGGGGCCGCCACCTGCCGTACGAGGATGAGGGCGACGGCGCCGTCAAGATCACCCTCAGGCGGGGCGGCTCGGCGCTGATCACCGCGAAGGGTGACCGCCCGGATCTGCGGATCTCCCCGGTCGAGCCGAACGAGGAGGCGCCGCGCTGGGGCCTGCCCGCGGCTTAGGCTCGCGCCATGACCGAATTCAGCGAGGCCGAGCGGGCGTACCTCAAGTCCCAGCGTCTGGGCCGGATGGCCAGCGTCGACGCGACGGGGCAGCCGCAGGCGAATCCTGTCGGGTTCTTCCCGCAGGACGACGGGACGATCCTTATCGGGGGGTACGCGCTGGGCACCACCAAGAAGTGGCGGAACCTCCAGCAGAATCCGAAGGTGTCGTTGGTCGTCGACGACATTGTGAGTGAGCGGCCGTGGAAGGTGCGGGGGGTCGACATTCGCGGGGATGCGGAACTCCTCACGGGGCCGCATGAGTTGGGGCCTCACTTCAGCGAGGAGCTGATTCGGATCCATCCTCGGCGGATCCATAGCTGGGGGCTTGAGCAGTAAATTCTCCCCAACCCCGCCCCTTCCCGAAAACTCGCTCGGCGCGAGGGCCTTGGTGACCGTCGTCACCGGCTCCGCCGAGTTCGTCCTCAAACGCCGGACGGGCTGAGTAGTTTCAGCCCCTCCGGCGTTTGAGGAGCGGGGGTCTGGGGGCGGAGCCCCCTGCGCGGCGGAGCCGCCAATAGATACAGCCGGGAAGGGGCGGGGTTGGGGAAAGATCCCTTAACCCGCCGTCAGCAGATGCCGCACCCCGTACGACCGCCACGGCCGCCACCCGTCCGGCACCGACTCACCCGGCAACCCCACATCCGGGTCCCCCAAAGCCCTCATCCGGATAACCGCCACGGCCCCCGCATCCACCCCCGCCAAAGCCAAAAGCCCCGCCTCCGCATCCTCCCGATCCGCCCCCGCATCAAGCCGCACCCGCCCATCAGCCAGCGCAGCAGCCAGCTCCCCCAAGACCCCCGGCTCCCCGGCAAGCGCTCCCGGCTCCGGGAACACATGAGTCAGCGCCCCGCACGGCGCATCCAGCGCCTTCCCGTACCGCTCCACCAGCACCGCAGCCGCCCCGCACCCCACAAGCGCCCGCACCGCGAACTCCTCGGGATCCGCGGCCCCGGGCGACCGCAGGCCGGGGGCGGCAGCGACGAGCGGAGCCAGCCGCGCGTCCGCGCCGAGCCGCTCGTCCACGGCGTACGGATCCGCGTCGAGGTCGAAGAGGCGGCGCAACCGCTGCACGGCGGTCGTGAGGTCACGGAGGTCCGTCAGGTGCAGCCTGGCGTCCAGCCACCCACCGACCCCGTGGTCGCTCTCCTCGACGGCCACGATCCCCGTGCCGTACGGCAGCCGCAACGTACGCCGGTACGTCCGCCCACCCCGCTCCCCGCTGACCTGCTCGACCCCGGCGACGGCCTCCTCGGAGAGCAGGTCGAAGACGGCACCGGCCTGGTAGGGGCCCCGGTAGGCGAGCCGCAGCGGAACTCCGGCGGCCGGGGTCGCCCGCCCCGCGCCCCCGCCACGCGGCGCGGCGGCCCGCAGCGCGGTGGGCGTCATGGCGTACACCGCCCGGATCGTGTCGTTGAACTGGCGCACGCTGGCAAACCCCGAGGCGAACGCGATCTCCGTGATCGGCAGGCCCGTGGTCTGCAGCAACACCCGTGCGGTGTGCGCCCGTTGGGCCCGCGCGAGGGCGACCGGTCCGGCACCCAGCTCGGCGGTGAGCTGCCGCTGGACCTGCCGGGAGCTGTAGCCGAGCCGCACGGCGAGACCGGAGACGCCCTCGCGGTCGACGACACCGTCACCGATCATGCGCATGGCGCGCCCTACGACGTCCGCGCGTACGTTCCACTCCGCGGACCCCGGCACGGCGTCCGGGCGGCAGCGTCGGCAGGCCCGGAATCCGGAGCCCTGGGCTGCGGCCGCGGTGGTGTAGTAGCGGACGTTCTGGCGCTTCGGGGTGACGGCGGGGCAGCTGGGCCGGCAGTAGATGCCGGTGGTCTCGACGGCGAAGAAGAACTCCCCGTCGAAGCGGGCGTCGCGGCTGCGAACCGCCTCGTACCTGGTCTCTTCATCGATCACGTCTTCCAGTGTGCGACGTCGAGCGCACTTCGGCTCGCGGAATTCGGACACCGCGTTGGGGGCGGCAGAGCGCCGCCCGGAGCGCGGGCACGAAGTTCACCGCAGCTGCTCCGGCTCAGGAGTACTCGCGGGATGCGCGGCGCGGTGCGAGGGCGCCCGAAGCGTCCCCGCACCGCGCCGCTCCCCCTTAGCGGACGCTCCCCTTAGCGGACGCGCCCCCGCTTCGCCTCCATCGCCGCCTTGCCCTCCGCGCCCCGCAGTTTCCACATGCGGCGCATGTCCGCCCGGAGCTTCGCGTCCGTCTTGGCGACGATGCGCTGGTTCTCGCGGATCAGCTTGCGGTAGCTGGCGAGACGGCGGTCCGGGAGCGTGCCGTCCTCCACGGCCGCGAGTACCGCACAGCCGGGCTCGGCGGTGTGGGCGCAGTCGTGGAAGCGGCAGTCGGCCGCCAGCTCCTCGATCTCGGAGAAGACCTGGCCGACGCCCGTCCCCGCGTCGAAGAGGCCGACACCCCGCAGTCCCGGCGTATCGATGAGGACGCCACCGGCGGGGAGCACGAGGAGGTTGCGGGTCGTCGTGGTGTGGCGGCCCTTGCCGTCCACGTCGCGGGCGGCGTTGACGTGCATGACGTCCTCGCCGACCAGCGCGTTGGCCAGCGTCGACTTGCCCGCTCCGGACTGGCCGAGCAGGACGGACGTGCCCCCGGCGACGACGGCGCACAGGATGTCGACGCCTTCCCCGGTCGTGGCGCTGACCGGGAGCACCTGGACGCCGGGGGACGACGTCTCGACGTCCTCGACAAGGTAGGACAGGCCCGTGGCGTCCGGGACCAGGTCGGCCTTGGTGAGGACCACCAGCGGCTGGGCCCCGGACTCCCAGGCCAGGGCGAGGAACCGTTCGATCCGGCCGAGGTCGAGCTCGACGGCGAGCGAGACCGCGATGATCGCGTGGTCGACGTTGGCCGCGAGGATCTGCCCCTCGGACCGCTTCGAGGAAGTGGAGCGCACGAAGGCCGTGCGGCGCGGCAGCAGCGTACGGACATAGCGCGGATCGCTGCCGTCAGGGTCGACGGCGGCCCAGTCCCCCGTGCACACGACCTTCATCGGGTCGCGGGGCACGACGAACTCGGTGTCGGCACGGACCGTGCCGGCGGGGGTGGCGAGGTCGCACTGGCCGCGGTCGACGCGCAGGACACGGCCGGGCAGCAGGCCCTGCGCCGCGTACGGGGTGAACTCGGCTTCCCAGTTCTCGTCCCAGCCGTAGGGCGTAAGAGGGTGCGAGGACGGAGAAGAGGACTGCGGAGAAGAAGCCTGCGGAGTCGCAGAGGAAGACAAGGGGTGACCCTTCACAAGGGTGGCCCCGGCGCACGCGCACACTGGCGCGCGGAAGAGAGGAAGGTCAGCCGGTGGCCACGGAGGTGGAATGAACGGACTTCTCGATGCGGGCAGCGCCCATCTCAACGACAGCCATCGGTCACACCTCCTGGAACACACTCAACCGGCACCGGCAGCCAACCGGCTGCCGGACGAACAGAAGGAACCCTAGCTTCGGGCTCAGGCGGAGCGCCAACTCTTTTCGCGTGCTGCTTCCCGCCCGGCGCCCACAGGTTGCCCGGCCGCCGCCGCGCGGGCCCTGCGCACGGCGGACAGCGGCGTGGGCGCGAGCGTCTTGCGCAAGTTGGTCCGCATCGTCGACGCGGCGTCGAGCACGTAGTTCTGCCGGACTTTCCAGGGGCCTCGGTCGCCCTGCCGGGGGAAGGCGTCGATGGAGCGCTGGACGTATCCGGAGGCGAGGTCGAGCAGCGGGCGTTCGTCGAGGGTGGTCATCGGCCTCGGCTCCACCGCCGCGTAGTCGTTCTCGCGCATGTGGTTGAGCACCTTGCACACGAGGCGGGATGTGAGGTCGGCGCGCAGCGTCCAGGAGGCGTTGGTGTAGCCGATGCACACGGCGAAGTTCGGTACGCCGGTCATCATCGCGCCGCGCCACACGAACTGCTTGTTCAGTCGCACCTGTTGGCCGTCGACGCGCGGGGTGATGCCGCCGAAGGCGAGGAGTTGGAGTCCGGTGGCGGTCACGACCACGTCGGCCTCCAGGACGCGGCCGGACTTGAGCCGGATGCCCTCGGGGACGAAGCGGTCGATGTGGTCGGTGACGATCTCGGCATCGCCCGTCTTCAGTGCCTCGAACAGGTCGGCGTCGGGCACCGCGCACAGCCGCTGGTCCCAGGGATCGTAGGACGGCGTGAGGTGGTCGGCGACCAGTTGGTCGTCCTTGACGATGCGCTTGTTCAGGCCGGTGAGCAGCCGCCGTGCCGCCTTCGGGCTGCGGCGGCAGAACTGGTAGAGGCCGATGGTGAAGAGGATGTTCTTCGTCCGCACGACCCGGTGGGCGACGCGCGGGGGCAGTACGGCGCGGATGCCGTCGGCCAGCCTGTCGCGCGAGGGCAGCGAGCCGATCCAGGTCGGGCTGCGCTGCAGCATGGTGACGTGCGCGGCGCTCTGTGCCATCGCGGGCACCAGCGTGACGGCGGTGGCTCCGCTGCCGATGACGACCACGCGCTTGCCCGCGTGGTCCAGGTCCTCGGGCCAGAACTGGGGGTGCACGACCGTGCCGGTGAAGGAGTCGGCGCCCGCGAACTCGGGGGCGTGGCCCTGGTCGTAGTTGTAGTAGCCCGCGCAGGAGTACAGGAAGTCGCAGGTGACGGTGGTCAGGGTGCGGCTGCCGTCCTCGGCGGTGCGCTCAAGGGTCACCGTCCAGCGCGCCGTGACGGTGGACCAGTCGGCGCCGACGACCTTGGTCCCGTAGCGGATCCGGTGGTCGATGCCGAACTCCGCCGCCGTCTCCTTGATGTAGCTCAGGATGGACCGGCCGTCGGCGAGCACCTTCGAGTCGCGCCAGGGCTTGAAGGCGTAGCCGAGGGTGAACATGTCGGAGTCCGAGCGCACACCCGGGTAGCGGAACAGGTCCCACGTCCCGCCCATGGACTGCCTCGCCTCGATGATCGCGTACGAACGCTCGGGGCACTCGGTCTGCAGCCGGTAGGCGGCGCCGACGCCGGAGAGCCCGGCGCCCACGATCACGACGTCGATGTGCTCGGCCGGGGCGTCGGCGGCGCCTTCCGGGCCTTCGGTCCTTGAGTCTGCGGAGTACGTCATTCCTTCAGTGTCCGGAAGCACACCCGGCAGGAATTGACCTGGGACGACAGATCTTTGACCCTGGACGACATGTCCGTGATCAGATCTGCGGGGCTGCGTGGTTTCCGCGCCACGGTGGCGGAGCTCGGCGGCGACGCCGAGGCGTACGCGCGGCAGGCCGGCGTTCCCACGGGCGCGCTCGACGGGGACGACCTCCTGGTGCCCGAGGAGGCGATGGCCACGGTACTGGAGCTGGCCGCCGAGGATCTTGGCTGTCCTGATCTCGGCCTGCGCATCGCGGCCCGGCAGGACTTGGGCATGCTCGGCGCTCTCGCTCTCGCCATCCAGAACTCCGACACCCTCGGGGACGCCCTGGAGTGCACGACGCGCTATCTGTTCGTCCACGCGCGCTCGCTGAGTCTGAGCCTGGAGCCCGACCCGTACGGCACTCCCGGGGTGGCCGCCCTGCGCTACGGCGTGCGCGAGGGGGTCGAGGCACCGCCGCAGGGCATCGACCTCTCCCTGGGGTTCATGCACCGGGCCATCGTCTACCTGGTCGGTCCGTACGGCCTCGGCTCGGTCGAGCTGCCGCATCCGCTCCTGTCCCCGCTCTCGGTGTACGAGGACTTCTTCGGCGTACCGGTGAAGGCGGACCGCCCGGCGGCGCTGCTGCGGGTCCCGCTCAGCCTGGCCGACCGGCCGCTCGATGGCGGCAACGCGCATCTGCGCCGCCTGGCGCTTGCCTACCTCGACGAGCAACTGCCCAGCGAGCGTTCGGACATCGTCACCGGTGTGCGCGCCGTCGTCGGGCGTTCGCTCGGCACATCGCCGCCCGGGATCGGGACCGTGGCGCACCTCCTGAACGTCCATCCGCGGACCCTGCAGCGCCGGTTGCGCGCCGCGGGCACGACGTTCGCCGAGGTCGTCGACGAGGAACGGCGCGGGGCGGCACGGCGCTATCTCACCGGCACCGACCTCCCGCTTGGCCAGGTCGCCCTGCTTCTCGGCCTCTCCGAGCAGTCGGCCCTGAACCGCTGCTGCCGGCGCTGGTGGGGGGCGACGCCCCGAGCGGTACGGGCGCGCGGCTATGGGGCCGCCGAGCCGCCGGTCTCCTGAAGCAGCCGCGTACGGAAGAGGTCGAGGACCTCGTCGAGCGCGGCCCTCGTCGGCTGACCCGGTTCGTCGATGAGGTGCTCGGTCAGGACGGAGTGCGGCGGCAGAACGCCCTCGGGGCTCGCGTCGCTGTCGTCGAGTTCGACGGCGGTGAAGGCGTCGCCGAGCCGGTGGCGCAGGAAGGCGAACCGGTCGCCGGGGACCAGCCGGTCGCCGCTGAACCGCGTCCCGAGGACCCGCAGCCCGTCCCGCTCGCAGCGGCCCTTGACGACGGCGAGTTCCTCGTCCGAGATGTCGATGGTGCCCGCACGGCGGGCGTTGACGGCCAGCGGGAGCGAGGGCTGGGAGAGGACGGGGGCGAGCAGCCGGTCGTCCGTGGCCATCGCCAGGGCGAAGCCACCGGTGAGGCACATGCCGACGGCCCCCACGCCGGGGCCGCCGCAGCGCTTGTGCTCGTGCGCGGCCAGGGCGCGCAGCCAGGTCACGACGCGCGAGCTGCGGCCGGTGGCGAGCAGGGTGAACTCCCGGCTCACGCACACCTTCAGCATGGACGACGCCGTGTAGAGACCGGACTTCAGCGAGCCGTGGGCCCGGGGATGGGCGTCCCGGCCCGGGGTCCCGAAGAGGACGGGGAGCACAGCGGTGCATCCGATGGCGGCCACTTTCTCGGCGAACGCGAGGACCTTGGGCGTGATGCCCGGTATCTCCGCGATCACGATGACGGCGGGGCCTTCCCCGCGCCGCAGGACCTTGCGGGTGGTGCCCTCGTGCGTGAACCGGCTCCGCGTGAAGCCCGTCAGGTCATGGTCGGCCACTGCTCATCGTCCTCCGACTCGACTTCCGCCGACCGGAGTTGACGCGTAAAGGATCTCGCGGCCGAGGCTTGTTGGACGGAACGTATAACAAGGGTGCCGTGCGGGCCTACCCCCAGCAGAAGATCCGGCCGCAACCGCGCCGCGCCGCCGGGGCCGACCCCTCATGCTGGCGGGGTGGGACTCAATCCGGCCGAAGCGGCGATCACCGGCATGACCATGGGCGCCATCGCGTCCTTCTCCGGCGCCTGGCTCACCCAGCACGCGACGGACAAGCGCGAGCGCGAGAACCGCGTGTGGTCGCGGTGCATGGACGTCTACGAAGAGGCCATGATCGCCGTGCACCGAGTCGGCGCCCTGCGTAAGCAGTTGTCGGATACGGGAGACTGGCCGGACGGCACCGGTGCGGCGGTGAGCGACGTCCATGTCCTCGCGGCCCGGCTGGAGATCTACGCCACGACTCCGGTCCTCGACGCGCACTGGGCCGCCTTCCAGGCGATGCGGGCGTGGATCGACGCGTGGCACGACTGGGACAACCAGGAGGGGACCAATCCCCGGGTGAGCCAAATGGACCCGCTGTGGCGGGAATTCGCGGAGCGCGTCAAGGAATCAGAGGATTCCGACCATCTGCTCCTGGGCATCCTGCGCGAGGAGGTGCACGGAAGGAGGAAACAAAGAAGACCTTGGTGGAAGTGGCGCCCTTTCCGGCGCCCGGACGCGGAGGGATCTCCTCAACTCAGGCCCTGAGAACGTTTCTTGTGCGGTAACTCCCGCCCTGGAACCGTTGGTGGCTACCATTGCATATTCACGGCGCAAGAGCGGCCGGCCTCCGCAGGGCAGTTGCTCTCTCCTGGGATCGGACGGGGGAACGAACCCATGACGCATCACGAGCCGCACCAGAAGCACTTGATCCAGATATTCCGGAACAACGATCGCATCGGATCCGGTGTGCGCCTCACCAGGCACTTCGCCCTGACTGCCGCGCACTGCCTGGGAGATGACAAAGAGAAGCGCATGCGGCCGGTTCTCCTGCGGCTTCCGGACGGCAGGCGTCTGGAGGGCGAGGTCCAGCAATTCGATCTCCTCTCCGACATGGCTCTCGTGAAGATCGTGTTCCAGAAAGGCGAAAAGGTTCCGCTCCCCGGCATCCACTTCGATGTCGCCCGCGAAGGAGATGTGTGGACGGCGGCCCGCAGGCCGTCGGGCAACGGCAGGCTGCGGGGAACCGTGAGCCACGTATCGGTCATCTACCAGAGCACGGGCGAGCAGGCCGTCAACTGCCATCGGCTGCGGCACGACGGTTCCTGCGACGACGTACGGAAGTTCGCCGGCAGTCCCGTCGACCGCGGTGAGCCCGATCGGCGCCGCCCCCCGGTCGTCCTCGGGCTCCTCGTCGCACGGCCCGCCACCACGGACGCTCCGGAGGACACGCTGTTCGCCGGCACGATCGACGAGGCGGTGCGCCGATTCGACACCTTCAAGTTCCACCACGAGCCACAACAGCCGCTGTCCGACTCCGAACGCATCTACGAAGTGCGCCAGGACCACGAGGCGGAAGCGCTGGCCCGCAAGGACCGCACAGTGCCGGCCGGACTGGCCGCCGTGACCAGCTATGTGAACCTGCGCTGGCACAGGCCCCGGCCGTGACGAGCATGCCGCACACCCTTGCGGCCCGTCTCCTGGAGGGGACATGATGACGATCGCGAACGTCAGCGAGGCGCTGGCGACTGCGGAGGACGCCCTTGAGGCGCACGGTACGGCCCGGTCCGACCTGAAGGAATCGCTCGCCGGTTACGTGGATCGCCTCACCAACCCGGAAGCGCCCTACGCACTCTTACGGCCCCACGCCCGCCAGCACATCAATCTCGCGCAGCTGCTCCTCGCGCTCGACATGAGGGAACGCTCGCACGCTCTCGCCGCGGTGACCCTGCGCCACATGGAGCTGGCCGAAGCCGACCAGGAGCTGTTCGTGGCCGACACCTGGAACGAACTCGGCTCGCTGCTCGCGGAGCACGACGATCTCGACCGGGCCCGCATGGTCCTGAACTACGCCCTCAACCGCGCGCAGCGCGCCGCCGCACCCGAACTGGCCCGGATACTGGCCAACTTGAGCGCGGTGAGCCTGCGTGCCGGGCATCTGGAGGACGCCAAGATCTGGGCGCAGAAGTCGGTCACCGTCCTTGGCAGGTACTACGGCGGCGACCCTGAGGCGCGGCTCACCGCCGACTGGGTGCGGGTCGAAGTGGCCTCGATCCGGCGGGACACCGCCGAACTGACCCGCACCCTGGGCGACTTCGCCGCCTCTGTGGACTGGTTCACGAGCTTCAAGGACGACGACGATCCGAAGGCCGTCGCGGCGCGCTCGGCGCTGGCCCAGGCGAAGTTCCAGGCCGCCAAGGCGGTGCAGGACGAGGAGCGGATAGAGGCGGAGCTCGGCGAGTTGGAGATCGCCCACTTACGCGCGGCCGCGCTCCTCGGCGCCGATCACCAGGAGACGCTGGTCGCCCAAGCGGCGCTCGCCACCGCGGAGTTCGACGCGGCCGACGGCACGGCGTTCTGCGCAACGCGCAGGCATCAGGCCGTGGCCCTGCTCGACTCGGCCACCGCGACGGCAGCGCGGACCCTGGGCCGTGACCACTCCCAGACGCACGCCCTGCGTGCGGCGCTCGCGGACATGCGGGGTGCCACCGCACCGTCGGACGAACTCCCTTATCTCATCGAGCATGTCTACACACCCCAGGAGAACAGCGCCCGCAACAAAGCGAAGGGCGATGCCCTGCGGCACGAGCGCAATGTGATCAGGCTGGTCGCGCACGCGGGCGCGTCCTTCTTCCTGAAGGATCTGAAGCTCTTCCATCCGCAGGTCATTCACGCCCTCAATCAAGGCAGTTACTTCTACGCCATCATCAGCAGCCCCTGGAACAACCTCGCCATTTTCACCAAGCACGACGCGACGGCGGAGCGCCCCAACTCCCACAACATCGTGGACATCATCGCGGCGAGCGACTACTACTCGAAGACTTTCCTGCACGTGATAGATGCCTACCGCACGCTGCGCGACACATATCACGACCGTATCGAATTGCGGCTCACGCACATCGACATCCCCGGCTCGACCCTGCTCACCACGGACCGCGGATTCTTCGAGCCTTACATCACGTCCAATCCGGAACGCAGGACCCGCCGAAAGCTCAATGTCCTTGAGGTGGAGTTCCACAAGGACAGCAGGTACTACTCCGACAGCCGGGCCGAGTTCGACATCCAGTGGGAACTCGCAAGCACCCTGGACCAGTTCGAGGCGAGCGAGGAACAGCACAAGACGGCGCTACGGGACTCAGTGCGCGCCCAGTCCGACGACCGGTTCAAGGGAGATGGAGAGCCCCGCCCCTGATGCTGCGGAGCACGCCTGTCGAGCCGACGAACAGCGGGTCGGGCAGAGCATCCAGGTGCCAGAACTCCCAGCGCAGGCACCGCTCGGGCTCCAGGACCCGCGGCTCGCCGGTGAAGTCGAGGATCTCCACGCCGACCTGCATGTGGTGATTGGCCGCCGGGTCGGGATCGGTGACGCACGCGACGCGCGTGCCGATCGCGCGCAGGCCCGTCTCCTCCTCCAGCTCACGGCAGGCGGCGCCGACCAGGGACTCGCCCACTTCGAGATGCCCGCCGGGCAGTCCCCAGGTGCCGCCGCCGAAGGTGTTGGCCCGCAGGCCGAGCAGCACGCGGCCGCCCGCGCGGACGATCGCCTGGACCCCTACGCGTACTTGTGCGGTCATCGTGGGCTCCTCACGTATTCGGGTTCATGTCCGGGTAAGTGCCGGTGAAGTTCTCGGCGTTCCTCGCTCCGGTGACGGGCTCATCCACCGCGAGATCCTCCTCCGCCAGGCGCGTGAAGAAGTCCCCGATGCGCCGTTCGCCTTTCTCGTCGATGACGACGACCTGGCAGTCCGGATCGATGAAGAAGTAGCTGCCGGTACGGGTTCGGTTCCGGTAGACGCGCAGCCTGACGCCGCGGTCCTCGGCCGCGGCCTCGCACCGGTGGACCACGTCCTCGAACTCGTCGTCGCCGAGTGAGAGCCACTCCCTGTTGTCCGCGCCGTAGTTGGTCTCCGACATCTGGTAGACCTTCCACACGTCGGGCAGGCAGGCGTCCTCGATGAGGTTCAGCACGTCGGGCGCACCGCCGACGTTCAGCCGTGTGACGACCGTGCCGAGCTTCACCCGGACGTGACGGTGGTTCTTGCGGACCTCTCCGAGCAGGCCGAGCATCTTCTCCCGGTGCGGCGCGACCCCGGTACGCAGGGCGCGGTGCTCGGCCGCGTCCGCGGACTCCAGGGGCAGCGCGATCCAGGAGAGGTGGGGCAGCACGCGCTGCATGGTGCGCAGGGGCGCGAGACCGTTGGTGCTCAGGACCACTTTCGCCGAGCGACCGTCCGCCTGGGGTCCGCGCAGCGCCCGTGCGAGCTCCGCGAGATAGGAGAGCAAGGTCGGCTCACCCCCGGAGATGACGACGCCACGCACGCCCCTGTTCTTCAGTGCGGACGCGACCCGCAGTGCGGTCTCTCTGGGCATGGGCGGGACCTCGTGCCTCGGGCCGAAGCAGAAGGGGCAGCTGAGGTTGCACCTTCCGATGGGCCGCATATCGACGAAGGCGGGGATGAGCATGGGGGGACCTTAGCGACACCTGGGGCCCGGATTGCGCCAAACCCACAAGCGTTGCACACCGAACACCTGCCCTCGGGGCACTCCCGCCAAGCGCACCCTGAGCGGAGGGCGCAATTCCGGCCAGATCCGCGTGCCGAACGGGCCGCCATCTGGCTTGTCTTGTCGTGGACCAAGTAGATGCCCCAGGCATCCAATGGAAGAGGTAAAAGGAGCCCCTCCGCTTGTGAGGTAAGTCCATGACCGAATCAGTCGCGTCCGAACCACTGGTGTTCAAAGCAGCCACGTCCGAAGCAGCCGGGTCCGAACCAGTCGCCTTCCCGCAGGACCGCACCTGCCCCTACCACCCGCCGGAGTCGTACGAGCCGCTCCGCGAGGCCCGGCCGCTCTCCCGGGCCCGGTTGTTCGACGGGCGTTCCGTCTGGGTGGTCACCGGGCAGGGAACCGCCCGTGACCTGCTCGTCGACCCACGCCTTTCCGCCGACCGCGAGAACGAGGCGTTCCCCGCGCCGACCGAACGCTTCGCGAAGGTACGCAACCGCCGAGTCGCCCTGCTCGGCGTCGACGACCCCCTGCACAACACTCAGCGCCGCATGCTGATCCCCAGCTTCTCGGTCAAGCGGATCGCCGCGCTGCGCCCCCGGATCCAGGAGACGGTCGACCGGCTCCTGGACGCCATGGAGGCGCAGGGGCCGGCGGCCGAGCTGGTCGGCGCGTTCGCGCTGCCGGTTCCTTCCATGGTGATCTGCGCCCTGCTCGGCGTGCCCTACGCCGACCACGAGTTCTTCGAGGAGCAGTCGCGCCGGCTGCTGCGCGGCCCCCGCGCCGAGGACATGGAGCGGGCACAGGACGAACTGGACGCGTATTTCCACGCGTTGATCGACCAGAAGCGGCGTGAGCCGGGAGACGGGCTCCTCGACGAGCTGATCCACCGGCAGCTCTCCGAGGGTGCGCTCGACCGCGAGGAACTGGTCAGCCTCGCGACGATCCTGCTGGTCGCGGGGCACGAGACCACGGCGAACATGATCTCCCTGGGGACGTTCACGCTCCTTCAGCATCCCGCGCAGCTCGCCGAACTGCGCGCCGACGGGACGCTGATGCCAGCGGCCGTCGAGGAGTTGCTGCGTTTCCTGTCCATCGCGGACGGCTTGCTGCGGGTGGCGAAGGAGGACATCGACATCGCAGGAAGCACCATCCGCGCGGACGACGGCGTCATCTTCTCCACCTCCCTCATCAACCGTGACGGCACGGCCTACGAGACGCCGGAGGAACTGGACTTCCACCGTGCCGACCGCCACCATCTCGCCTTCGGGTACGGCGTTCACCAGTGCCTCGGCCAGAACCTCGCCCGCGCCGAGATCGAGATCGCCCTGCGGTCGCTCTTCGACCGGATGCCGGAGCTTCGCCTCGCGGTGCCCGCACGGGAGATTCCCTTCAAGCCGGGCGACACGATCCAGGGGATGCTCGAACTCCCCGTCACCTGGTAGGAGATGGGCGGAGGATGAGCATGAAGGTTCATGTGGACAAGGAGCGGTGTGTGGGCGCGGGGATGTGCGCGCTCACCGCCCCGAGCGTCTTCACCCAGGACGACGACGGCTTCAGCGAGGTGCTCCCCGGCCGCGAGGACGGCGGCGGCGATCCCCTGGTGCGCGAGGCCGTGCGGGCCTGCCCCGTGCGGGCGGTCACCGTCGACGACTCCTGACCGGGCGGGGCCGCCCGCGGCCGGAACGGTTCAGTGACCCCGCTGCCAGGCGGCGAGGTCCTTGCGGCGTACGGAGCGGAGCCCGGCGATGTCCGTGTCGTAGAGCTCGCCCGTCCAGCTCTTGCGCACCGAGTTCTCCGTGCTGCCGCCGAAGTTCTCCCGGAGCCAGTACCACGGCTGCAGCGGCAGCCAGCACAGACCGGCGAGCCAGCGGTGCGCGGCGCGGACCGGCCCCGGGCGGCCCGCGTCGGCGGCGCGCACCACACGGACGCCGAACAGCAGCTTCCCGACGCTGCCGCGGAACAGCGGTGTCAGGACGCACTGGTTGGTGAAGGACACCGCCGGTACGAGGGCGTACAGAGTCCACCACGGGCTGGAATCCGGGGTCAGGCCGGCGATCCCGACCGCGCCGTACAGGGCGACGACCAGGTCGACGATCACGGCGAGGAAACGGCGCGCGTCCCCGGCGAGGCGCGGCAGCCGGTCGGTAGGTGGCGTTGAGGGTATCCGCACGCCGTACGGCGCCTGTGGCTGCGCATACTGCTGGTACGGCGCCTGCGGTTGAGCGTGTTGCTGGTACTGCCCCCGTGGATCACTCATGGCGGCATCATGCCTCACACCTGCGACAACGCTCCAAGTGCCCTCAGCCAGCCCCGCAGTTGTCAGCCCCGCAGTTGTCAGCCCCGCAGTTGTCAGCCCCGCAGCGTCACCGTGAAGCTGCGTCCGTACGCGTGGTGGGTGTTCACCTCTATCCGGGTCCCGCCGTGGGCCCGGCTCACGCGCACCCCCTCGTCGGCCTTCACCTCCCGCAGGGGACGGCCGCGCAGCAGCACGCTGATCCCGGCGCGGTCCATCGTCGGGTCGGACACCGCCACGGTGGTCGTGCCGCGCCGCTCGCGCCGTACGAGCACCGAGGCGGGCCCCTCGATCCGCAGACCCGCGGTCTCATGGCGCCCCGCCGTGAAGCTGTTCGCGGCGGTCAGGCCGAGGCCCGCGTGGCTGACGGCCTGGAGCCGCACCGTGTTCGCGAGGACCTTCAGCGGCTGCCCGCCCCGGTACGACCGCAGCCCCGCCTCGGCCGCGTTCGGCACCAGCGCGTACGCCAGGGAGGCGGGCTCGGCCCCGGCCGCCCGGTCCACCGTCACGCCGAGGACCGAGCGCGTCACCGCGGTGTCCGGGTTCGCGGTGCGGACGACCCGGCGGCTTCGGGTGACCTTGTCCAGGGCGACCCGCACCTTCGGGGTGTCCAGGAAGACGTAGCCGACGGAGGTGCGCTGCGTGGCGTTGGCGTAGCGCAGCCACCGGAGGTCGCCCGTGCCCGCGCCGGTCCACGGGCGGCCGTCACGCAGCTCCCCCGTGACGGAGACCTGGTCGTCCGGGGCCGCGGTCCGGGCGTCGACCGTCGTCGTCACGGCCCGCCCCGCGTCGTCGCCCACTCCCGCCGCGAGCACCACGATCTCCTCGTCGAGCAGGAACCACGACTTCGTCGCCGTCGCGTTCCGGTAGGCCACGAAGTCGTCCGGCAGCAACCCCCGGTCGCGGAAGGCGACATCACTGGACTGCACCGCCCCGGCCGCGCCGTACGCCCCGAGGACGGCGCCCCCTGAGTACTGGTTGGTGCCGCGCGGGAAGTAGACGTACTTGTTCTGCGACTCGGACGACGAGGTGAAGTTCAGCGGGTGGCCGGGGTTGTCGTAGAACGGCTTCCCGTACAGCTCGGGGATCGTGCGGCGCCGCTCGACGGGCGCGGTGACCCCCGCGAGGCCGTACGGCGAGACCGTGGTGAAGTAGTCGACCCCGTACGCCTGCGTCTGGTCCTGGCCCGAGAGGTAGAGGTAGTACGTGCCGTCGCCCTGGAACCACGGCATGAGGTTCTCGCCGCTCATGTACTCGTACTTGCTGATCCGGTCCGAGCTGCGCGCGAGGGCGAAGGCGTAGCCCGGCCTGCGGTGGACGGTCTTGTCCATGGCGTTGAAGGCGACGCTGCGCGACGCGGGGTTCAGGTCGGCGGGCGGCACCGAGGCGTCGCCGATGATGTCGGTGTAGCGCACGATGCTGACCGGCGAGACGAAGCCGGTCGGGTTGAGCGCGGCGCGCGAGGTGGACCGGATGTGCTTCACATAGCTCTTCAGGGCGGTGGCGTCGGCGCCGGTGGAGAGCGAGGAGAGGTCCACGACCGCCTCCACGACGACCGCGACATCCACATAGCCGCCGTCCGGCCGCGACACCGCGCGTCCCTTGACGATCTCCATCATCCAGCCCTCGAAGATGAGCGGCGCGAAGCCGTCGCGCACCCATCTCTGAACGGTCGGCACCAGTTCCTGACCGTGCGCGAACCCCGTGCCGTCGAGAGTCTTGAGGGTCTGCACGATCCGGGTGAGCAGGCCCTTTCCGTACGAGCCCGTGTACGCGACGGAGGAGTGCTGGATGAAGGAGCCGTCGGCGTAATAGCCGTCCGTCACGCCGTGGTTGAGGCGGTAGGGGTCGATGGTGACGAAGACCGTCAGCTGGTCGGTGAGGGCCTTGCGGATGCGGGCCTCGCCGCCCGCGCCGAGGAGCGCACCCTGAAGGATCCGGTTGGCGGTGATATCGGCGAGGTTGGCGCCGGTGTGGAAGCGCGAGTCGAGGTTCACGTCACCGTCGGTGCCGTTACGCAGATAGGCGTCCATCGAGGCGACGTACGTGGTGATGAGGTCGGGCTTGTAGGTGCGCACCTCGTCGACGAGGAGCACGAGGGTCTTGCTGACGTGCTGGGAGATGCCGATCTCCCAGTTGAACCAGTTGCCGTAGTAGCCCTTGGTCTGATCGCCGTAGTAGCGCTCGTGGAGCCATCCGAGACCGTCGATCACGCGGCGCTGCACGGCGGTGCTGCCGTAGAGGTCGGAGGCGGTGCCCGGCGTTCGGGTGGCGAGGGCGATCTCGTACAGCCGCTTGAAGGCCGTGTTGAGGTTGGCGTCGTCGGTGCCGAGCGCCAGTCCGGCGAAGAGCTCGCCCTCGCCCGCGTCGTCCATCGCCTTCAGGTTCGTCCGCGCGGTCCTGTCGATCGCGGCGAGTTTGGCGGCCGTCTCGGGGCGCGCGTTGGACTCGGTGGTCCCCGCGAAGATCCCGACGGTGTTGGCCAGGAGGCGTTCGCTGCCCGCCGCGGCCTCGGCGGCGCTCACGGGCAGCGCGGGGACCACCGCCAGGAGACCGGCGGCCGACAGGGCGGACAACAGACGTCTGCGGGTGATCTCCATGGCGACCTCCGCCGGTGAGATGGCGTACTGGCGTATCGGCGTACTCGCGTTCTGGCGGGCGGAGTCAAGCAGATGCCCCGGGCGGCGACAAGACCGTCAGCTCCTGGCGGTCACGCGCTGTGGGCCCAGTCGCACCGGCAGCGGCCAGGCTCGGGGTGCGATGCCGGAACAGTACGCTTCTGGGCCGTATTCTGATCGCCGGCGGGGCGGACCCGGCCCTGACCTGACCCGACTCAGCCGTGCCGCGTCCCGGCGCGCCCGGCGATGTGCGGCGGGACGGCGACGTGGGGCGGGAGCAGCGGGTCGGCGACCGGGGCGCCCCAAGTCGACGTCAGGGGAAGGTTTCCGGCCCACAGCCCGAGCTGCGCGTCCGGCCCTTCGCCGTCGTCCGGAGGGCCCACGCTCGTCTTGACCGAGGCCTCCTCCAGGGAGAGGGCGAGCAGTGTCGTGGCGGCGAGTTCCTTGCGGCTCGGGCGCCTTGCGTAGTCCCACTGGCCGGGGGTCGCGTGCTCGGTGAGCAGGCGCAGGCCCGTCAGCTTCTCGTCCGGGTCGGTGACCTTGCGCGGGACGCCGTAGATCATGGCACTGCGGTAGTTGACGCCGTGCTCGAAGACCGAGCGGGCCAGGATCAGACCGTCCACGTGGGTGACGGTTACGCAGACCGTGGCGTCGGGGTCGGCGGCCAGGCTGCGGCTCGCCACCGAGCCGTGCAGATACAGCTGCGCGTCGTCGCGGCCGTAGACGGTCGGCACCACCATGGGGTGCCCGTCGACGACGACGCCCAGATGGCAGATGAACCCCGCGTCGAGGATCGCTTCGAGGTCGGCGCGGTCCAGGCTGCCCTGCTCGCGCAGGCGGCTGTGGCGGGTGCGGTCGGTCTGCGGGAGCGTGCCGGACAGGGACAGGGACGGAGACGGGGGCGGGGGCGGGGCCACGTGCTGCTCGGTCTGCTGCGGGCTCTGCTGCTTGCTGGTGGTCACGCCTCCGCAAGCTACCGATATCGCGACCGAAATGCCATGCATCAACGAAATACAGCCGATACTCGGGTAGCAAACGACGAAATCCGTACCCCGTGCGACATTCGTCCAACTAAGCCGCCGAGAATCCAACAACCCCCGCCGTGTGAGTGTTGTGACGTCCCACCTCCCCGCTGTCTGATGGAGGCCATGGAGCTTCCCTACCTTGAGGACGTATCCCCCGGCACCGGCAGCCTCCCGCCCCGCGCGTGGTATGCGCGCTCGGATGCCATCTCCCTCTCCCTGAACGGCAGTTGGCGCTTCCGGCTCTCCCCGGCCGCCGACACCGCCGACGACTCCTTCGCCTCGGACGGCTTCGACGCCGGCGCCTGGGACACCGTGACGGTGCCCGGCCACTGGGTGCTTCAGGGCCACGGCGCGCCCATCTACACCAACATGGTCTATCCCTTCCCTGTCGACCCGCCGCGCGTGCCCACCGAGAACCCCACCGGCGACCACCTGCGCACCTTCGACCTCCCTGCCGACTGGCCCGCGACCGGTAGCGGCACACTCCGCTTCGACGGCGTCGAGTCCTGTGCCCGCGTCTGGCTGAACGGCACGGAGCTCGGCGAGTTCAAGGGCTCCCGGCTGCCGCACGAGTTCGCGGTCGGCCACCTCCTGAAGCCGTCGGGCAACGTCCTCGCGGTCCGCGTCCACCAGTGGTCGTCGGGTTCCTACCTGGAGGACCAGGACCAGTGGTGGCTGCCTGGCATCTTCCGGGACGTGACCTTGCTGCACCGCCCCGAGGGGTGCGTGCTCGACTTCTTCACGCACGCCTCGTACGACCATCGCGCGGGGACGGGGACGCTGCGGGTCGACTCGGACGTCGTCGGCCGGGTGACCGTGCCGGAGCTGGGCGTCGATGTCGCCACGGGTGAGCCGGTGACGGTGGCCGTCGAGCCCTGGACCGCCGAGACGCCACGCCTTTACGACGGGGTCCTCGCCACGGCGGGCGAGCGCGTCCCGCTGCGGATCGGCTTCCGTACGGTCGCCGTCGAGGACGGGGTCATCAAGGTCAACGGCCGCCGGATCCTGTTCCGCGGCGTGAACCGGCACGAGTTCCACCCGGACACGGGCCGCGCGCTCGACCTCGGCACGATGCGCACCGACGTACTTCTGATGAAGCAGCACAACATCAACGCGGTCCGCACCAGCCACTATCCGCCGCACCCCGCCTTCCTCGACCTCTGCGACGAGCTGGGCCTGTGGGTCATCGACGAGTGCGACCTGGAGACCCACGGCTTCACCGAGCAGGGGTGGCGCGGCAACCCCGTCGACGACGACCGCTGGACGCCCGCGCTCCTGGACCGCGCGGCCCGCATGGTCGAGCGCGACAAGAACCACCCCTCGGTGCTCATCTGGTCGCTCGGCAACGAGTGCGGGACGGGCCGCGGCCTGACCGCCATGGCCCGCTGGATCCGCGCACGGGACTCCGGACGCCTCATCCACTACGAGGGCGACCGGTCCTGCGCGGATACCGACATGTACTCGCGCATGTACGCCGACCATGCCGAGGTCGAGCGCATCGGCCACCGGGCGGACACCGAAGGACCGGATTCGCGGCGCCAACTCCCCTTTATCCTCTGCGAGTACGGGCACGCGATGGGCAACGGACCCGGCGGCCTGAGTGAGTACCAGGAGCTGTTCGACGCCCATGAGCGCAATCAGGGCGGCTTCATCTGGGAGTGGATCGACCACGGCCTCAGGCACCCGGAGTTCGGCTACGCCTACGGGGGCGACTTCGGCGAGGAGCTGCACGACGGGAACTTCGTCTGTGACGGCCTGGTCTTCCCCGACCGGCTGCCGTCGCCGGGGCTCGACGTGTACAAGCGGGTCATCCAGCCGGTGCGATTCGCGTACGACGAGGACGCGGGGACGGCTCGGATCACCAATCTGCACGACTTCGCGGACCTGTCCCATCTGTCCTTCGAGTGGTCGTACATCAGCGACAACGACGAGGCCTCCGAGGCCGGGGAGCTGGCCGTCCCACCGGACCTCGGCCCCGGTGAATCCGTCGACCTGAAGCTGCCGGACGCGCCGCCCGCGAGCCGCGAGGCCGAGACCTTCCTGCATCTCACGGCGATGGTGGGCGTCGAGACGAACTGGACGAAGCTGGACCACGTCGTCGCGCGGGCCGAGTTCCCCGTCACGCCACGACCGACCGTCCCCGCCGCGACCGGTGAACGCCCTTCGCGTCGCGGCGGCTTCATCACGCTCGGCCCCGGCACCTTCGACGCACGAAGCGGTGAACTGCGCGGACTGAACGGCATCCCCTTGTCCAGTGCCCCGCGCCTGGACATCTGGCGCGCCCCCACCGACAACGACAACGGGGCGTCCTGGCAGGGCGGGCAGCGCAACGGCCTCGTCTGGCGCGAGCTCGGTCTGCACCGCATGCAACACCGCCTCGACGCCGTCGAGTTGACGGACGACACGCTCACCGTCCGCACCCGCGTGGCGCCCGCCGCACGCGACATCGGCCTGCGCACCGTCTACCGCTGGACGTCCGACGGCACCCGGTTGCGCCTCACCGTCTCCGTCACCCCCGAGGGCCAGTGGACGGTGCCGCTGCCCCGGCTCGGCATCCGGCTCGGTCTGCCCGCCGCGTACGGGTACGCGCACTGGTTCGGCGGCATCGACGAGGCCTACCCGGACACGGCAGCGGCATCCGTCACCGGCCGGCACTTCTCGCCGGTCGACCGAATGCAGACCCCATACGTCCGCCCGCAGGAGAACGGCGCCCGTGCGGACGTCCGTTGGGCCGAGTTGCGGGCGGGCTTCACCGGCGAGGGGGTACGGGTCGTCGGCGAGCCCGCATTCTGGTTCACGGCGCGCCGCTGGACCACCGAGCAGCTCGACGCGGCCACACACCGCACGGACCTCGCCCCCGGCGACACGGTGTGGGTCCACCTCGACCACGGGCAGCACGGCATCGGCTCGCAGTCGTGCGGTCCCGGGGTCCTTCCGCGGTATGAGCTGCATGCCGCCCCCGCGGAGTTCGCGTTCACCTTCTCGCACCGGGAGGCCACGGCCGACGACACCGCCCCCTGACGGCCCGCTGTCCGTTTTCTTCAAGACGAGCGGAGGCCGGCTGCCTACGCTGCGAAGCATGAACACGAACATCACACCCCGCATCACACCCCGCTTCGACCTTGTCGGCATCGTCGTCGCCGACATGTCCGCCACACTCGCCTTCTACCGCCGTCTCGGCCTGGAGTTCCCCGAGGGTTCCGAGGACCAGCCGCATGTCGAGGCCGCCCTCCCCGGCGGTCTGCGCATCGCGTTCGACACCGAGGAGACCATCCGCTCCTTCGTCGAGAACTGGGAGCCGCCGCGGAGCTCGGGCCGCATCGGACTCGCGTTCCACTGCGAGACCCCGGCGGGCGTCGACGCGGCGTACGACGAGCTGGTCGGCGCCGGATATCACGGTGAGCTCAAGCCGTGGGACGCCTTCTGGGGCCAGCGGTACGCCTCCGTCCTCGACCCGGACGGCAACGGCGTCGACCTGTTCGCGCCGCTGTCCAGTCCGGCTGTCTAGTCCGGCCGCGGGCTGAGCAGCTCGCTCAGCGGCGCGCCCGCCAGCTCCTTGACGTCACGGGCCAGATGGGCCTGGTCCGCGAAGCCCGCGACGACGGCGGTCTCCGCGTACGCCAGGCCTCCCCTGGCCAGGGCGAGCGCGCGCTGCAGCCGCAGGACACGGGCCAGCGTCTTGGGGCCGTAGCCGAACGCGGCGAGTGAACGCCGGTGCAGGAGGCGGGCGTTGACGCCCGCCTCCTCGGCGGTCGCCGCGATGCTCTGCCCCGCGTCCAGGGCCTTGACGACGTGAGCGAGCAGCGGGTCGGGCGGCTCGCTCTCGCCCGCGCGCGCCAGGGCGACGGACTCCAGGACGGCCGCCGGATCACCGGCCGCTTCCATGCGCTCGGTCAGGCGGCGCGCGTCCGCGGACGGCCACAGGTCGGCGAGGTCGACGCGCCGGTCACGGAGTTCGTGCGCGGGCACGCCGAGGAAGGCGGGGGCGGTGCCGGGGTAGAAACGGATGCCCACATACCGGGCGGCGACGTTCGCTTCGGGGCGGTACGCGCGCGTGTCGGGGCCCGCGACCAGGAGCTTGCCGCCGGTCCACAGCAGGTCCATGCAGCCGTCGGGCAGGACGGGGTACACGGGGCCCGCCTCACCACCGGAGACACGCGTCCACAGGACCGCGCCCGCGAGCCGGGACGGCCGCTCGGCGTACTCGACAGTCTCGTACGACACGTTCTCAAGGCTACGCCGCTGAAGGGGCTACGCGGCCCGTGAGCGGTGCTCCTGCGGGCTGACCCCGTACACCCGCTTGAAGGCGCTGGAGAGCGCGAAGGCGCTGCCGTATCCGACACGGCGCGCGATCGCGGCGATCGTCTGCTCGCTGTCCCGCAGCAGGTCGGCGGCGAGCGCGAGCCGCCATCCCGTCAGGTACGCCATCGGCGGCTCGCCCACGAGTTCGGTGAACCGCCGGGCGAGCGCGGCCCGCGAGACGCCCGCCTTCGCGGCGAGCGCGGCGATGGTCCAGGGGTGCGCGGGGTCGTCCTGGAGCAGCCGGACCGCCTGTCCGACGACCGGGTCGCCCATCGCCCGGTACCAGGCGGGCGCCTCCGCCTCCGGCCGCGAGAACCAAGCCCTCAGCGAGGCGATCATCAGCAGGTCGAGCAGCCGGTCGAGCACGACGTCCTGCCCCGGCTCGTCCTTGGTGATCTCATCGGCGAGCAGCGGGGTGAGCGGGCAGTCCCACACCTCGGTGGGCAGGACGAGGAGCGGGGGCAGCGCGTCGAGGAGCCGCCCGGTGATCTCGCCGCGCGCCTGATAGGTGCCGATCAGCATCTCCGCGGCGCCGTCGAGCGATTGGCCCCAGGTGCGCCGGCCGAGGTCCCGGTACTGGTCGGCCGGTGTATCGCCGAGGGGCACGCAGCGTTCGCCGGGCCTGATCTCGACGCGGGGCCGCGCCGCCTGCTCGTCGGCGACGGTGTAGTGGTCGGGGCCCCGGGCGATGGCGACGTCTCCGGAACGGATCAGCTGGGGTTCGCCGTCGTCGGGCACGATCCAGGCGGTGCCCCGCACCATGATCATGACCGAGAGGGGTGCCTCGTCCGCGATGCGGACGGACCAGGGCGGGTCGAAGCACGCGCGGATCATGAAGGCTCCTCGCGCGCGAGGGCCTTCCAGCAAGCCTGCGAGTACGTCCATGCCGGAAGCGTAGACGCACGCGTATGGGGGCGAGTCCCTGGCGGATGGCTCCTTGTGGCGCGGGCCAGTTCACTGAAGACATGACAGAGAACGCGGGGAACACGCAGAGCATGACGGTGTTGGTCACGGGGGCCACGGGCAAGACCGGGCGCCGGGTCGTGGAGGCCGCCGAGGCGGCGGGGTTCACGGTGCGGGCCGCGTCGCGGTCGGGGGCCGTGCGGTTCGACTGGTACGACCCCTCGACGTGGGAGGACGCGCTGCGGGGCGCGGACGCCGCGTACCTCTCCTACATGCCGGACGTCGGCGCGCCGGGCGCGGGCGATGCGGTGGGCGCGCTGGCACGGCAGGCGGTGGCTCTCGGTGTGCGGCGGCTCGTGCTGCTGTCCGCGCGGGGCGAGGACCAGGCGGAGCCGGCGGAGCGGGCGGTGCGGGAGTCGGGGGCGGAGTGGACTGTCGTACGGGCGAGTTGGTTCGCGCAGAACCTCAGCGAGGGGCACCTGGTGGACGGCATGCGGGCCGGGGAGCTGGTGTTCCCCGCCGGGGAGGTGCTCGAACCGTTCATCGACACGCGGGACATCGCGGACGTGGTGGTGGCGGTGCTTCGCCCCGGCTCGGGATACGCGGGGCGGGTGGTGGAGATATCGGGGCCGCGGCTGCTTTCGTTCCGCGATGCGGTGGGCGAGGTGTCCGCGGCTGCGGGGCGGGAGATCAGGTATGTCCCCGTCTCGGCGAGGGAGTACGGGGGTGCTCTCGCCGAGTACGGGGTACCCGCGAAGGAGGCGGAGTTCCTGATCGAGCTCTTCGAGACGAACCTGGACGGGCGCAACGCGCATCTCTCCGAGGGGGTGCGGGAGGTCCTTGGGCGGGCGCCTCGTGACTTCGCCGAGTTCGCTCGGGAGCAGGCGGAGGCGGGCGTCTGGAAGGCGTGAATTCTCCCCAACCCCGCCCCTTCCCGAAAACCCGCTGCGCGGGGGCGTCCTCAAACGCCGGACGGCTGAAAAATTCAGCCTCTCCGGCGTTTGAGGAGCGGGGGTCTGGGGGCGGAGGCCCCTGCGCGGCGGAGCCGCCAAGAGATGCAGCCGGGAAGGGGCGGGGTTGGGGAAAAGTCAGTCCTGGTCAGGCGGCGAATCCGCGGTGCCGCCGTTCTTCTTCACGTGCGTCCGCAGTCGTGAGGAGACGTCATCCGGGGGCAGGAAGCGGGACCACCGCTCCGGGAACTCCGACGGCATGTCGGGGTCGTCGGGGTCCGCGGAAGCCTCCCTCGCAGCAGCGGCCCGCGCAACCACCTCCACCGCCCGAGCCTCCCGCATCCGATCATTGGCCGCCCGCGCGGCCGCCGTGGCGACGGAAGGCCACACCCGGTCGATCGCGGCGTTCACCGCCGCCCCCACAAGGACCGCGAACGCCGAGACACCGATCCACAGGAGCACGGCCACCGGCGCCGCCAACGAACCGTAGATCGTGGGCCCTTCGACCGTGCTGGTCAGGTAGATCCGGAGCAGGAAGCTGCCCAGGACCCACATCCCCAGGGCGATCAGCGCGCCCGGCATGTCCTCCACCCAGGGCGAGCGCACCGGCACCGACACGTGGTACAGCGTCGTCAGGAACACCACCGACAGGAGCGTCACCACCGGCCAGTAGAGGATCTGCACCACCGTCGTGGAGCCGGGCAGCAGCTTCACCACCGCGTCAGGACCCGCCACCATCAGCGGCAGCGCCACCGAACCGATCAGGAGCGCCACGATGAACAGGCCGAAGGCCAACAGACGGGTCTTGACGATGCCGCGTGCGCCGTCCAGGCCGTACATGACCGTGATCGTGTCGATGAAGACGTTCACGGCGCGCGAGCCCGACCACAGGGCGAAGAGGAAACCGATCGAGATGACGTCGGGCCGGCCGACCCGCATGACGTCCTCCAGTATCGGCTGCGCGATCTGACTGACGCCCTTGTCGGAGAGGACCGTGCGGGAGGCCTCCAGGATGTTGTTCTCGACGCTGGCGATCGTGTTCGCGCCGGTCCACCGGTCCACGTAGGCGAGCAGACCGATGAGGCTCAGGAGCAGCGGCGGCACGGACAGCAGCGTGAAGAACGCCGCCTCGGCGGCGAGGCCCAGGATCCGGTATTCCACGCAGGAGTTGACCGTGTCTTTGAGCAGCAGCCAGGCGGTCCTGCGCTTGGAGACGTTGCTGTAGAGAGCGCGGGCCCGGTTCCAGCGGCCCGACGGCCTCCCGGGTGTTTCTTTTGCCTGGTGCACCTCCTTACCGTAGCGGCATGGCAGCCACCACCCACACAGTGACCAACCAGGCTCCGCCCCTGGTGGGATATGACGTCTTCACGTCTGACCGCGTCCTCACGGAAGGAGTCGAACGGCATCTCGATCCCGCGCTGCTCGACACCGCGCGTGAGCAACTCTCCCAACTCGGGCGCACCGCGGGATCGGCACAGGCTCGGGAATGGGGGTTCCTGGCCAATGAGAATCCGCCCGTTCTGCACACCCATGACCGCTATGGGAATCGCATCGACGAGGTCACCTTCCATCCGGCGTGGCACCGACTGCTCGGCAAGGCGGTGTCGTCGGGTCTGACCACGGCCTGGTCGCGGCCGGGCGGGCATCTGCGGCGCGCGGCAGGGTTCCTGGTGTGGTCGCAGGTCGAGGCGGGGCACGGCTGCCCGGTCTCGATGACGCACGCGGCCGTTCCGGCGCTGCGGGCCGATCCCGCGCTCGCCGCCGAGTGGGAGCCGCGGCTCACTTCTCTCGTCTACGACGAAGGTTTTCGGCCCGCGTCCCAGAAGGCCGGGGCGCTCTTCGGGATGGGCATGACGGAGAAACAGGGCGGCAGTGATGTACGCGCGAACACGACACGCGCGCGTGCTCTCGCGGAAGACGGCACCTATGAACTCACGGGGCACAAGTGGTTCTGTTCCGCCCCCATGTCCGACGGCTTTCTCGTGCTCGGTCAGACCGACGCGGGACTTACGTGTTTCCTCGTGCCGCGTGTCCTTGAGGACGGCACCCGGAACGCTTTCGCCATTCAGCGCCTGAAGGACAAACTGGGCAACAAGTCGAACGCGTCGAGCGAGGTCGAGTTCGACGGGACGTGGGCGCGCCGGGTCGGGGAAGAGGGGCGCGGGGTGCGCACCATCATCGAGATGGTGGCGGCCACGCGGCTCGACTGTGTGGTGGGCTCGGCGGCGATCATGCGGCAGGCCGTCGCGCAGGCCGTGCACCACGCCACGTACCGCGAGGCGTTCGGCGGCAAGCTCATCGACAAGCCGCTCATGCGCAACGTCCTCGCGGATCTGGCCCTGGAATCGGAGGCGGCCACGACGCTCGCGCTGCGGCTCGCCGCCGCGTACGACGACGGGAGCGAGCAGGAGCGGGCGTTCCTGCGCATCGCGGTGCCGGCCGCGAAGTACTGGGTGACCAAGCGCTGCACGCCGCTCGCGGTGGAGGCCCTTGAGGTGCTCGGCGGCAACGGCTACGTCGAGGAGTCGGGGATGCCGCGGCTCCTTCGCGAGTCGCCGCTCAACTCCATCTGGGAGGGCTCGGGGAACGTACAGGCGCTGGATGTGCTGCGTGCGCTGCAGCGGGAGCCGCTGGCGCTGAACGCCTTCCTCCAGGAGGTGGGCCTCGCCCGCGGCGCCGATCACCGCCTGGACGGCGCGATCAAGGGGCTGCTCACCGAACTGGCCGATCTGGACGCCATCGAGGCGCGGGCGCGCCGTCTCGTGGAGCGGATGGCTCTGGTGCTCCAGGGTTCGCTGCTCGTGCGGTACGCGCCCCCGGAGGTGGCCGACGCGTTCTGTGCCTCGCGGCTCGGCGGGGACTGGGGCTCGGCGTTCGGGACGCTGCCGCACAGTCTGGATCTGGCCACCGTGGTGGAGCGGGCCGCGCCGCGCGGCAACTAGCGGGAAGCGCGGGGGTGGTGCTGCGCCGACACGGCACCACCCCCGCTTTCAAGCCCCGTTGAGGAGCGTGAACGCCGCGCGAACGGCGTCGGCATCAGCTTCGACCGCCGCACGGCCGTTCGCGAGGGTTGCAGACGGTTGCAAGCCAGAAGTTCATTTCTGAACCAATACCCTTGCGGACGCCGAAGGGGCACGATGAGTAGGCGCCCCCGACGCACTGGCTCTGCTCGGGAAGGACCCGGTGATGAACGCGACTTCGACGATCAACCTCGCGAGGATCTCCGCCATGGACTGTGCGCAGGCCGCACGGCTCCTTGCGGGTGTCCGCCACGCGGCGCTCGCCGGGCAGCGGCCACGTGTGCTGCCGCGTCCGGTGATCGAGGAGTCCTGGGAGCGCATGAAGCTCGACGGGGTCGATCCCGACCGCGACTTCCGCTCCCGGCTGCTCAGCGTCGAGGAGCTGGAGGAGCGGCGGCGCGCGTCGCCGCTGACGGAGATCATGCCGGTGCTGCGGGACGCGATCGTCTCGGTGGCGGACGCGGCGCACCACATCATGGTCGTCTGTGACGCGGAGGGCCGGGTGCTGTGGCGGGAGGGCAACTCCACGGTGCTTCGCAAGGCGGACTCGCTCGGCTTCGAACTGGGCGCGGACTGGGGCGAGAGCGTCGTCGGCACGAACGGCATAGGGACACCGCTCGTCGTGCGCCGTCCCGTGCAGGTGTTCTCCGCCGAGCACTTCGTCGAGACGCATCACGCCTGGACGTGCACGGGCGCGCCCATCACCGATCCTCGCGACGGCCGTCTCCTCGGCGTGGTCGACATCAGCGGCCCGCTGAACACCATGCATCCGGCGACGCTCGCCCTGGTCGACTCGGTGGCGAAGCTCGCCGAAGCCCGGCTGCGGGAGACCCATGTGACAGCGCTCGACCGGCTGCGCTCGGTGGCGGCGCCGGTCCTCGCCCGCCTGGAGGGGCGGCGCGCCGTCGCGGTGGACTCCCACGGGTGGACGGCGGCGGTCACGGGAATGCCGCCGACGGACCGTCTCGCGCTGCCCAAGGCCATGGCCGCGGGCCACATACGGCTGCCCTCGCTCGGCACCTGCGCGGTGGAGCCGCTGCCCGGCGGCTGGCTGCTGCGCGTCGAGGAGGACCCGCAGCCGCTGACGGCGACCCGCGTCATCCTGGACGTGAGCGGGCCGCGCCGCTGGTCGGTCACCGTCGAGGGCGGCGGCGCGGGCGGCTGGACGCATGAACTGAGCCCGCGGCACGCCGAGTTGCTCTTCCTCCTGAGCACCCACCGCAAGGGCCGCAGCGCTTCGGGCCTGGCCGAGGACATGTTCGGCGACCCGGCGCGCACGGTGACGGTCCGCGCCGAGCTCTCCCGGGTCCGGCGTTACCTGGGCGGCCTCCTGGCCCACCGCCCCTACCGCTTCCCCGAGGACGTGGACCTGGACGTGATCCTGCCCGAGCATCCGGCGAACCTGCTGCCGCATTCGACGGCGCCCGCGGTGCGGGAGGCACGGAGGGTGCGGGAGGCACGGAGGGTGCCGGAGCCTTGAGTGCCCTGCGCCCTCCTCCTCTCCCCCCCCGGCCGCCGGGAGGCCTGATGACCGCCCGGCGGCGGGGCGCACGGGTCCCCCTCACACGCCGGGTATCTCCCGCGCCTCGAACGCCTTGCGCACGGCGTCCGCCGCGCTCTTGCCGTACATCTTCTGGGCGGTCGCGATCGTCGTCAGGGCCGCGTCCTCGAAGCTGGTGTCGGGCGCGAAGCCGAACTGGGCGTTGACGATGATCCGGTCGGCGGTGCGGGCACCGAGCGAGCCACGGATGTCGAAGAGCGCACGGGACCAGATCTCGCCGTCCGCGTGCACCTGCCCCACCTTGTCGGCGTACGTCTTGTCACTGTCGACCCGGCGCAGACAGTGCGGGGCGTCCGAGTACGAGACGGCGTCCCAGTCGGCGACGCAGGCGAGGTCGGTCTTGGCGGGCCAGCCGTACTTGGCGTCCGCGTACGCGCCGACCGACACCGCCAGGTAGTCGCCCCAGGCCTCACCGATCGAGCCCGCCTCCAGCGAAGTGCCGAAGCCGGGCACCTGGGCGTGGTGCACCGCGTGCCCGTACTCGTGGACGACGACCTCGGCATCCTCGGCGTCGTCGACGCCCCCCTTGCCGAACCGGATCTCGGCCTTCTTGTCGGTGAAGAACGAGTTGTCCGCGCCCCATTGATTGATGCGAACGGGCTGTGCCCGGTCATTCGCCCCCGGCAGTTCGGTCCCGAAGCCGAGGCTCTGCAGGTACTCCTGCGCCTCGTTGACCCAGAAGTACGCCATGACCTGCTCGAACTGGTCGTCGTCGCGGGCGTATCCGCCCGCGTCCGCGACCTTGGCGGAGGCGCCGGTGTCGGATCTGATGTACGCCCACTTGCCGGAGAGCCCACCGCTGGAGTCGAGATTGCGCAGGGTGGCGGTGGCGTAGGCGGACGCGGGGACCGAGGTGGCGGAATCCTTGGCGTCGGCGAGGGTCTGGTCCCCCGACGACTGGACGGGGTTGACCATGAAGACGCGGGCCTGCGGGTCGGCGGAGGCCGAAGCGGGTGCGGCAAGCGTCGCGAGGGCCACGGTGATGGTGGCCGCGGCGAGCAGACCGCGGGGTGTGCGGCGGGCCATGAGACATCCTCCAGCTCGAAGAATGCGGGGGGTGGCAGAGCGCTGCGGGATCTTCCCGCATCCCGGACCCCTTTGGCCAGGGTGCGCGGCCCATGATTCGCTGACCCGTATGAGCCTCACTGTCACCACCTGGTCCCTGGAGCAGACCGCTCCCACCGATCTGCTGCCGGCCGCCGCACCCGAGGGCGACGACTTGCGGATCGTCAGGGCCGAGATCCCCTCCCCCGAGTTCAGCCGCTTCCTCTACGCCTCCGTCGGCGGCGACATCCACTGGACGGACCGCCTCTCCCTCTCCTACGCCCAGTGGCAGGAGGAGCTCGGGAAGCCGGGCGTCGAGACGTGGGTGGCGTACGAGAAGGGGACGCCGGCCGGTTACGTCGAACTGGCGGCGCAGGAGGGCGGAGTCGTCGAGATCGTGTACTTCGGCCTCATCCCCGCCTTCCGGGGCCGCCGGATCGGCGGACATCTGCTCTCGCAGGGCGTCCGCCGCGCCTGGGACCTCGCAGAGCGCTGGCCGGACCTCACCCCGACCAAGCGGGTGTGGCTGCACACCTGCTCCAAGGACGGCGAGCACGCGATGGACAACTACCTGCGGCGCGGCTTCAAGCTGTTCGACACGAAGGTGGAGCAGGAGCCGGATGTAGCTGCCCCGGGGCCGTGGCCGGGGGCCTGAAGCTCAAACGGGGGAGGGTTCACCGCTCCGGAGCCCGGTGACGATCAGGTGGGCCACGTGACGGATGGGATCCTTAGCCCGCGCGGCCCTGGCGTCCAAGGCCATACCGCGCCACCAGGCCGCGGCACCGACGGCGGTGATCGCCCCGCACATCGCGACCGCGGCGGCCGTCCCCCACCAACCCGACCACGCGGCGAAAGCGTAGACCGCCGCGGCGGGTCCCAACACCAAGCCGCTGATCAGGAGCACCGAGTCCTCGAAGTCCAAAGGGGGCCCGTAGCCGACCAGGCCACCGCCCGGCGGAAAGCCACACCCATACCTGCGCCCACACGAGAACTCCCCCCGCCCCGTATGCCTGCACAGCAGGATAGAGGAGATGGGCGGCTTAGTGACCCACGTCACTGTGTCTCACGAAGCGGGACAAGAGTGTCCACATTACGGACAGTGGTGGACTGGGCCGAAAGTCCCGTGACACGCTTCCGTCATGGATCGCACTGGAATCGCCTTGGTGAGTCGGCGTCACGTCGATCTCTGCCGCATGTCCAGCGCCATGTGTCCGGCGAGCTGACAGCACCAGCGCCGACGACTCTCTCTGCTTGACCCCTTAACTGCGCACCGCCGCGCCTCCTGCGCGAAGTGTGCAGGTCAGAGCCGCCCACAGCCCGCCTTGAAGGACGTATCCCCATGGCTGCCACCCCTGAAAAACCCACGACTGCCGCGCCCCGGCGCAAGGCGAGCCGTCACCGTGGTGAGGGCCAGTGGGCCGTTGGCCACTTCACGCCGCTCAATGGGAACGAACAGTTCAAGAAGGACGACGACGGTCTCAATGTGCGGACACGCATTGAGACGATCTATTCGAAGCGCGGCTTCGATTCCATCGACCCGAACGATCTTCGTGGGCGTATGCGCTGGTGGGGGCTCTACACCCAGCGCCGGCAGGGCATCGACGGCGGCAAGACCGCGATCCTGGAGCCCGAAGAGCTGGACGACGAGTACTTCATGCTGCGGATCCGGATCGACGGCGGGCGGCTCACCACCGAGCAGCTGCGCGTCATCGGCGAGATCTCGCAGGAGTTCGCGCGCGGCACCGCCGACCTCACCGACCGGCAGAACGTCCAGTACCACTGGATCCGCATCGAGGACGTGCCCGCGATCTGGGAGCGGCTCGAAGCCGTGGGGCTTTCCACCACCGAGGCCTGCGGTGACACTCCCCGCGTCATCCTCGGCTCGCCCGTCGCCGGTATCGCCGAGAACGAGATCATCGACGGATCCTCCGCCATCGACGAGATCCAGCGCCGCTTCATCGGCAACCCCGACTTCTCGAACCTGCCGCGCAAGTTCAAGTCGGCGGTCTCCGGGTCGCCGCAGCTCGACGTCGCGCACGAGATCAACGACGTCGCCTTCGTCGGCGTGAACCACCCCGAGCACGGCCCCGGCTTCGACCTCTGGGTGGGCGGCGGCCTCTCCACCAACCCGAAGCTCGGCGTGCGGCTCGGCGCCTGGGTGCCGCTGGACGAGGTGCCCGACGTGTACGGCGGTGTCATCGGCATCTTCCGTGACTACGGCTACCGGCGCCTTCGCAACCGCGCCCGGTTGAAGTTCCTCGTCGCCGACTGGGGCCCGGAGAAGTTCCGGCAGATCCTTCAGGACGAGTACCTGAAGTACAAGCTCGTCGACGGGCCCGCCCCCGAGCAGCCGACCGGCACCTGGCGCGACCACCTCGGCGTGCACAAGCAGAAGGACGGCCGCTTCTACGTCGGGTTCGCCCCCCGCGTCGGCCGCGTGGACGGCGCGACGCTCACGAAGATCGCGGATGTCGCCGCCGCCCACGGCTCGGGGCGGCTTCGCACCACCGCCGAGCAGAAGATGATCGTGCTCGATGTGGAGGAGGCTCAGGTCGAGTCGCTCGTGGCGGGGCTCGAAGCCCTCGATCTGCGGGTCAATCCCTCCCCCTTCCGGCGCGGCACCATGGCCTGCACCGGCATCGAGTTCTGCAAGCTGGCGATCGTCGAGACCAAGGCGCGCGGCGCCTCGCTCATCGACGAACTGGAGCGCCGCATCCCGGAGTTCGACCAGCCGATCACCATCAACATCAACGGCTGCCCGAACGCCTGCGCCCGCATCCAGGTCGCCGACATCGGCCTGAAGGGGCAGTTGGTCCTCGACGGCGACGGCAACCAGGTCGAGGGCTTCCAGGTGCACCTGGGCGGCGCGCTCGGCCTTGAGGCCGGGTTCGGCCGCAAGGTCCGTGGCCTGAAAGTCACTTCGGCCGAGCTGCCCGACTACGTCGAGCGGGTCCTCAAGCGCTTCGAGGAGGAGCGCGCGGACGACGAGCGCTTCGCCACCTGGGTCGCCCGCGCCAGCGAGGAGGCCCTGTCGTGAGCGAGCGTGCGGCGCCCTTCTACTGCCCCTACTGCGGTGACGAGGACCTGCGTCCCAACGAGACCGGTCACGGCGCATGGGAATGCGCCGCGTGCAATCGGGCCTTCCAGTTGAAGTTCCTCGGGCTGCTCGCCCAGGGAGTCCAGCGCAACAGCGGTGGAGGGGAAGAGATATGACGACCGTTCAGGCTCAAGGACAGCGCACCGACGACGAGTTGAAGGCTCTCGCCGAGCAGGCGGGGCGGGACCTGGAGGACGCCTCGGCCCTGGAGATCCTCCAGTGGGCCGTCGACACCTTCGGCGAGCGCTTCTGCGTGACCTCCTCCATGGAGGACGCCGTCGTCGCCCATCTCGCCTCGCGCGCCCGCCCCGGTGTGGACGTCGTGTTCCTCGACACCGGCTACCACTTCCCGGAGACCATCGGCACCCGTGACGCCGTCGCCGCCGTGATGGACGTCAACGTCATCACGCTCACGCCGCGGCAGAGCGTCGCCGAGCAGGACGCCGAGTTCGGCGCGAAGCTGCACGACCGGAACCCCGACCTGTGCTGCGCCATGCGGAAGGTCAAGCCCCTTGAGGAGGGCCTGACTTCGTACGCCGCATGGGCGACGGGACTGCGCCGCGACGAGTCCCCGACCCGGGCGGGCACCCCGGTCGTCGGCTGGGACGAGAAGCGCCGCAAGGTCAAGGTCTCGCCGATCGCCCGCTGGACGCAGGACGACGTGGACGCCTACGTCACCGAGCACGGCGTCCTCACCAACCCCCTCCTCATGGACGGCTACGGCTCCGTGGGCTGCGCGCCCTGCACCCGCCGCCTCCTGGAGGGCGAGGACGCGCGCGCCGGACGCTGGGCGGGCAACGCCAAGACCGAGTGCGGGATCCATTGATGACACAGCCTCAGACGGCGCCTCAGCCTCAGCAAGCCACCGGTCCCCGGAACGTATCGGAGAAGCACGTGACCACCGGAGCCACCATCTGGCTCACGGGTCTGCCCAGCGCGGGCAAGACCACCATCGCCTACGAACTCGCGGCCAGGCTCGGCGATGACGGCCACCGGGTCGAGGTGCTCGACGGCGACGAGATCCGCGAGTTCCTCTCGGCGGGCCTCGGCTTCAGCCGCGAGGACCGGCACACGAACGTGCAGCGCATCGGCTTCGTCGCCGAACTGCTCGCGCGCAACGGCGTGAAGGTCCTGGTGCCGGTGATCGCCCCCTTCGCGGACAGCCGTGAGGCGGTGCGGGGGCGCCACCAGACGGGCGGCACGCCCTACCTGGAGGTTCACGTGGCCACGCCGGTGGAGGTCTGCTCCGTACGCGACGTGAAGGGTCTGTACGCCAAGCAGGCGGCCGGTGAGATCTCCGGGCTCACGGGCGTCGACGACCCCTACGAGGCACCCGAGTCACCCGATCTGCGCATCGAGTCGCAGGACCAGACCGTGCAGGAGTCCGCGGCGGCCTTGCGCGCGCTGCTCATCGAAAGGGGTCTGGCATGACGACCACCGTGGCCACCGTGACCGAGGGGACGGACAGTCCCTACGCCCTGTCCCACCTGGACGCCCTGGAGTCGGAGGGTGTGCACATCTTCCGCGAGGTGGCGGGTGAGTTCGAGCGGCCGGTGATCCTCTTCTCCGGCGGCAAGGACTCCATCGTCATGCTGCACCTCGCGCTGAAGGCCTTCGCCCCCGCGGCGGTCCCCTTCTCGCTGCTGCACGTCGACACCGGGCACAACTTCCCCGAGGTCATCGAGTACCGCGACCGCGTGGTCGCCGAGCACGGGCTTCGGCTGCATGTCGCCTCCGTGCAGGACTACATCGACGCGGGCAAGCTGCGCGAGCGCCCGGACGGGACGCGCAACCCGCTCCAGACCGTGCCGCTCACCGAGAAGATCCAGAGCGAGAAGTTCGACGCGGTCTTCGGCGGCGGACGACGGGACGAGGAGAAGGCCCGCGCCAAGGAGCGGGTGTTCTCCCTGCGCGACGAGTTCTCGCAGTGGGACCCGCGCCGCCAGCGCCCCGAGCTGTGGCAGCTCTACAACGGCCGCCACGCGCCCGGCGAGCACGTCCGCGTGTTCCCGCTGTCCAACTGGACCGAGCTGGACGTCTGGCAGTACATCGCCCGCGAAGGCATCGAGCTCCCCCAGATCTACTTCGCGCACGAGCGGGACGTGTTCCAGCGCTCCGGCATGTGGCTGACCGCCGGTGAGTGGGGCGGGCCCAAGGACGAGGAGACGGTGGAGAAGCGGCTCGTCCGCTACCGCACCGTCGGCGACATGTCCTGCACCGGCGCCGTCGACTCCGACGCCACCACGCTGGACGCCGTCATCGCCGAGATCGCCGCTTCGCGGCTGACCGAGCGCGGCGCGACGAGGGCCGACGACAAGCTCTCCGAGGCCGCCATGGAAGACCGCAAGCGCGAGGGGTACTTCTAAACATGACCAGCACCACCGAACCCGACAAGGCCAAGCCGCTCTCCACGGAGCAGCTTTCGGCCACCACCCTGCTGCGGTTCGCCACCGCGGGGTCCGTCGACGACGGCAAGTCCACCCTGGTGGGACGGCTCCTGCACGACTCCAAGTCGGTCCTGACCGACCAGCTGGAGGCCGTGCAGCGCGTCTCGCTCGGCCGTGGCCAGGATGCGCCCGACCTCGCGCTGCTCACCGACGGCCTGCGGGCCGAGCGCGAGCAGGGCATCACCATCGACGTCGCCTACCGCTACTTCGCCACCCCCGCGCGCCGGTTCATCCTCGCCGACACCCCGGGCCACGTGCAGTACACCCGGAACATGGTCACCGGCGCCTCGACGGCCGACCTCGCCGTGGTCCTCGTCGACGCCCGCAACGGCGTCATCGAGCAGACCCGCCGGCACGCCGCCGTCGCCGCGCTCCTGCGCGTGCCGCACGTGGTGCTCGCCGTGAACAAGATGGACCTCGTCGACTACGAGGAGACCGTCTTCGCGAAGATCGCCGAGGAATTCACCGCGTACGCGAGTGAGTTGGGCGTCCCGGAGATCACCGCGATCCCGATCTCGGCGCTCGCCGGTGACAACGTGGTGGAGCCGTCCTCCAACATGGACTGGTACGGCGGCCCCACGGTCCTTGAGCACCTGGAGACGGTCCCGGTCAGCCACGACCTGACCTCCTGCCACGCGCGCCTGCCCGTCCAGTACGTGATCCGCCCGCAGACCGCCGAGCACCCCGACTACCGGGGCTACGCGGGACAGATCGCGGCGGGTACCTTCCGGGTCGGCGAGTCCGTGACCGTGCTTCCCTCGGGGCGTACGTCGAAGATCGCGGGCATCGACCTCCTGGGCAAGCAGGTGGACGTGGCCTGGACGCCGCAGTCCGTGACGCTGCTCCTGGAGAGCGACATCGACATCTCGCGCGGCGACCTGATCGTGCCGAGCGGCGACCAGCCGCAGACCTCGCAGGACCTCACGGCGACGGTCTGCCACGTCGCGGACACCGCCCTGAACGTGGGCCAGCGGGTGCTGCTCAAGCACACCACCCGCACGGTCAAGGCGATCGTCAAGGAGATCCCCTCGCGGCTCACCCTGGACGACCTCTCCCAGCACCCGGACCCGGGGCGGCTGGTCGCCAACGACATCGGCCGCGTCGTGATCCGCACCGCCGAGCCGATCGCGGTCGACTCGTACGCGGCTTCGCGCCGCACCGGTTCGTTCCTCCTGATCGACCCGGCGGACGGCACTACGCTCGCGGCGGGCATGGCGGGCGACGCGTTCGCCACCACGGAGACGGCCGAAGAGGCCAAGCCGGCCGCGGACGACGAGGGCTGGGACTTCTGACCATGACCTCGATCGACTATTTCTCGACCTTCGCGAAGGAGGGCGGCCGCGTCGGCAGCGGCGCCCTCGGCAGCGGGCAGGGCGGAGTCGGGCGATGTGCGTAATGACGTACGCGCACCGCATGCGCGCCCACACCCCCCGCGAGTTCCACCTGCGAAGACGAAAACCTGCCGATCTCCCGGCCACGCCCTGACGGTGTGACCGCCGGGCCAACGAGAGGACCACCTCCCGTGCCTGCCAGCTTCCGCACTCCACGCACCACCGGCGGCCGCCGTGCCCTGGCCGCCGTCGCCGCCCTGCCGCTGCTCGCTGTGGTGCTGACCTCCTGCGGGTACGGATCCAAGGCCAAGGACGACACAGAGAAGGTGGCCGCCAAGGGTGCGCCCATCGGAGGCCTGAAGGAAGTCAAGGTCGGCTACTTCCCCAACCTGACGCACGGCACGGCGCTGGTGGGCCTGCAAGAGGGGCAGTTCCAGAAGGAACTGGGCGGCACGAAGATCAAAGCTCAGGACTTCAACGCGGGCCCGGACGAGATCGAGGCGCTCAACTCCGGTTCGATCGACATCGGCTGGATCGGCCCCTCCCCCTCGATCAACGGCTACGCCAAGTCCAAGGGCAAGAACCTGCGGATCATCTCCGGCTCGGCCTCCGGTGGAGTCTCCCTGGTCGTCAACCCGAAGAAGATCAAGAACCTTGACGACCTCAAGGGCAAGAAGATCGCCACTCCGCAGCTGGGCAATACCCAGGACGTCGCCCTGCTGAACTACCTGTCCGAGAAGGGGTTCAAGGTGGACGCCAGCTCGGGCAAGGGCGACGTCACCGTCACCCGCACGGACAACAAGGTGACGCCGATCGCCTTCAAGAACGGTGACATCGACGCTGCCTGGGTGCCCGAGCCGACCGCCTCCAAGCTGGTGGCCGACGGCGGGAAGGTCCTGCTCGACGAGAAGAACCTGTGGCCCGACAAGAAGTTCGTGATCACGAACATCATCGTGAAGCAGAGCTTCCTCGATGCGCACCCGAAGGTCGTCGACGCCGTTCTGCGCGGCACCGTGAAGACCAACAAGTGGATCAACGCCAATCCGGAGAAGGCGAAGGCCGCCGCCAACACCCAGTTGGAGGAGGTCGTCGGCAAGCCGCTGCCCGCCGAGGTCATCGACCCGGCATGGAAGTCCATCGACTTCACCGACGACCCGCTGGCCAGCACCCTCGAAACCGAGGCGGATCACGCGGTCAAGGCGGGCCTTCTCGACAAGCCGAATCTCAAGGGGATCTACGACCTCCGGCCCCTCAACAAGGTCCTCAAGGCCGAGGGGCAGCCGGGCGTCGACGACGCCGGTCTCGGCGTCAAGTAGATCCGGCATCCCGTCAGTTCCCAGGAGGTGACCACCATGACCAGCACACTCACCAAGAGCACCAAGGCCCCGGACGACGGCGGAACAGCCGAGTACGCCGCGCGCCTCGAGCATGTCTCCAAGTCCTTCGCCGGGCCCGCGGGCTCGCAGCTCGTCCTCGACGACATCACGCTCGATGTCGCCCCCGGCGAGTTCGTCACCCTCCTGGGAGCTTCCGGGTGCGGCAAGTCCACCCTGCTCAGCCTGGCGGCGGGTCTGGATGCGCCGTCTGCCGGAGTCATCGACGTGCCCGGTGGACGGCCCGCCCTCATGTTCCAGGAGCACGCGCTCTTCCCCTGGCTGACCGCGGGCAAGAACATCGAACTCGCCCTGAAGATGCGCGGCCTGCCGAAAGCCGACCGTCGCGACGAGGCCGAGCGCCTGCTGGAGCTCGTACGACTCAAGGGAGCGCACGGCAAGAGGGTGCACGAGCTGTCGGGCGGCATGCGACAGCGCGTGGCCATGGCGCGTGCCCTCGCCCAGGACAGTCAACTGCTGTTGATGGACGAGCCGTTCGCGGCCCTCGATGCCATCACCCGGGACGTGCTGCATGACGAGCTGACCCGCATCTGGCGGGAGACCGGTCTCTCGGTCCTCTTCGTCACCCACAACGTCCGCGAGGCGGTCCGCCTCGCTCAGCGAGTGGTGTTGCTGTCGTCCCGCCCCGGCCGTATCGCCCGCGAGTGGTCGGTCGACATCCCGCACCCCCGCCGGATCGAGGACCTCGCGGTCGCCGATCTGTCCATCGACATCACCGAACAACTGCGGGGGGAGATCCGCCGACATGGCCAGCACTGACGTCAAGCACAAGGAATCAGACAGCGAGCCGGGAACACCGGGCACCGCGTCCGACCAACTGGCCGGCCTGGAGGCCGGGCTCGACGCTCTGGACACACAGGCAACCCAGCGCACTCCCCTCGGCAGGACGCTGCTCTCGAAGGCCGTGCCACCGCTCGTGGCGGTGACCATCGTCCTCGTGCTGTGGCAGCTCGCCTACCACTTCAAGGTCAAAGAGCACTATCTGCTGCCGAGCCCCGCGGACGTGGCTCGGGTGCTACAGGACAAGTGGCTGGACGGCACCCTGCTCGATTTCGTGTGGACCAGCCTTTCCCGGGGCGCCTTCGGCTTCCTCGTCTCCCTGGCCATCGGCACGCCACTCGGGCTGATCATCGCGCGGGTCAAGGTGGTGCGTGCCGCGATCGGGCCGATCATGTCCGGGCTGCAGTCCCTGCCGTCCGTCGCCTGGGTGCCCGCGGCGATCATCTGGTTCGGACTCACCGACGCCACCATCTACGCGGTGATCCTGCTCGGCGCCGTGCCGTCCATCGCCAACGGCCTGGTGGCCGGGGTCGATCAGATCCAGCCCTTGTATCTGCGGGCAGGCCGAGTGGTCGGGGCGCGAGGCTTCAATGCCGTGCGCCACATCCTGCTTCCGGCGGCTCTGCCCGGGTACATCGCGGGCCTCAAGCAGGGCTGGGCCTTCTCCTGGCGCTCACTCATGGCCGCCGAACTCATCGTCAAGTCGGGCGACTTGGGTGTCGGGCTCGGGCAGCTCCTCGAACAAGGACGTGAACTTCAGGACATGGCCTGGGTCCTTGCCGCGATCCTGCTCATCCTGATCGTCGGCGTCGCCGTCGATCTGCTGGTCTTCAGTCCTCTGGAGCGCTGGGTCCTTCGCAACCGCGGCCTCCTCGTCAAGAACTGAGCACACGTCATGCAGCGCTCCGCCCTCCTCGTCACCGCCCACGGCAGCCGCGATCCGCGGCACGCCGCGACCGTGCACGCCCTGGTGCGCCGGGTGCGGTCGGTGCGGCCGGAGCTGCGGGTGGAGGCCGGCTTCCTGGACTTCAACACGCCGTCCGTGCCACAGGCGCTTCAGAAGCTGGCCTCGGAGGGCGTACGTGACGTGGTCGCCCTTCCGCTCCTGCTCACCCGCGCCTTCCACGCGAAGGCCGACATCCCCGCCGTACTGCACGAGGCGGGCGCCCGGCTGCCATGGATGCGCATCCGGCAGGCCGAGGTGCTCGGCCCCTCGCCGCTGCTCCTCGACGCGCTGGAGCGCAGACTGTACGAGGCCGGCCTCACGCCCGCCGACAAATCCTCGACCGGGGTCGTACTGGCCTCGGCGGGGTCCTCTGACCCGGAGGCGATCGCAGTGATCGCTGAAATCGCGCGGGAGTGGCGGCACACCGGTTGGTGCGCCGTGCGGCCTGCGTTCGCCTCCGCATCTCTGCCCCGTACCAGGGACGCCGTCCGGGAGCTGCGCGCAGCCGGCATCGACCGTGTCGCCGTGGCGCCGTACGTCATCGCGCCCGGAGTCCTGCCGGACCGGATATCGGCCGATGCGGTGTCGGCGGATGCCGACTTCTGCGGAGCTCCGCTGAGCAACTGTCCCGAAATGGCCCGGCTAATTCTCCAACGCCACGATTCGGCGTTTCCTGTATCGAGCCGCATCCATTATTCGGCGGCCTAGCCGGCTCAGATGTAGCTCAACTCCCTTGTCCTTCAATGCCATTGCTGCGAAGATCATCTTGTTGAACAAACGAGAGGGGAAGCGTGCAAACGCGTAGCAAGGCAACGGTGGCTGCTCTGGCGGCCACCGGTGTGCTGGCATTGACCATGCCGGCGAATGCAGCCGACTCATCCGACACGTCCGCGTCCGGGGTCATCAAGACCAGCCCCGTCGCGGTCTGCACGGGTGGTTGGACACCGAGCAAGCAGGCCAAGGTCAAGGTCGTCTCGAACTATTACAAGTCCTCGCGGACCACGTACGACCACATGTCGTACAAGTTCAAGACGAGCAGCCAGGGCGGCATCAGCAAGCGCAAGGACAACGACTTCCAGGCCTTCCTCTTCAGCGGGAACACGAAGAAGAAGGGCTGGGTCGAGTACAAGGAGGGCAGGAAGAACCTGAAGTCCTCCTGGATGTACTACCACACGCCTGATGTGAGGACGAAGAAGGGCAAGACGCGCCTCGGAGTGGAGGCCTGGTTCTTCATGGACAAGTGGCCGACGCACTGCGAAGCGGCCCTGACGTTCAACTTCTGACCATCGCCCGTCTGCGGTAGTGCGAGCGGTCCGGGGACAGCCACACGGGGACCCCGGACCGCTCGTCGGAAATCGGAAAGAAGCCGATGAGTACAGCCCCCCACCGCCGGTTGACCACCGGCACGGCAGCCGCCGTCTCCGTCGTCGTCCTCCTCTCGGGGTGCACGGACGCCTCTCCCGGAGCTGCCCCTTCCGCCGCCCCCGGTGAGGGCGCGTGGAAGGCCCAGAACATCACCCTCGTGGACGCCGACCGCGCCGGTTACATCACCTACGACAGCGACCGCGAGGAACTCGTGGGGCACACCCGTGCGGGGGCAACGGTGTGGAAGGAGAAGAAGACCTTCCCGGTCGAGACGCACTGCACCGAAACCTGCCCGAACGCGGTTTTCTCCACCACTCACGAGATGTCGCCCGACGTCGCGGGCTCCCGAATCGTCTGGCGGACGGGCAAGGCGACACGCAAGGTCACGTCGTTGAAGGACCCCAACGTCAACGTGTACTGGAGCCCGGCCCCGGGCCGGTGGGTGGGTTCCACCTCGAAGGGCATGGTCTCGAACCTCGAGGGAGCTTCGCGCCGGAACTCGTTCGAGAAGAATTCCGTCAATGCTCAAGGACGTCTCGCCGCGGACCGGTCCATGCTGACGGTCTCCAGTCGGCGAGAGGGAAGATCTGCGAAGTGGAGCACCCTTGTCCTCGACTTGAAGAGTCCCTCCGCAGAGCCGAGGGAAGTCCCTGAAAAGCTCCCCGGTCCTGTCGGTTGTATTTCCACGGAGCGCCGCTCCGTCATCACCCTGGGAAAGAACTCCGGTGAATACCGAATATCCGACGGCAGTTTGGTGCGCCGGATACCGGGATTCGTCAGTGACTGCTCGACCCAGGACGATGACATCGTCGTAGGTTCCTATTCCCTCGGCGCCGGCGGAACCACTCAGCGCATCCGCCTTCTGGGGGAATCGTCAAAGGATGTATCACCGGTCAGATCCGGCCGGGGTGAGGCACAGCTCGGGGTGTTCAAGAACTGCGGGATCCACGTCTCCGCCGGACGTGTTCACACATTCAAGGGAAACAGCCGAAGCCTCGTCACCAAGGTCCGGGCAGTCGATGCCCTGACCCTTCCCGACGGCACGCTCTACGCCGCGACCCCCACGGGAAAGGCCGATGTTTTCCGCGTCAAGGACGGCCCAGATTCCTGCCTGGTCGAACCGGCCTGAGAGCTTGGGCACGTTGCTCCCCTGGCGCGGGTTCCCGTGCTGGCCTAGTTTGTGGGTTCATGACGCTCTCCAGATCCCGCACGCTCTGGCTGCGGACCGAGCCCCTGCACGCAGTGATCTACTTCGAGGAGCGCTGCCGCGACCTGGGCAGGGCGCTCGGCCTCAAGGGCTTCTGGATGGGCTACTTCGCGGCCCGCACCGCTCCTATGGGCCCGGTCGAGTCGGGCGCGGCGACGGCCGCGCTCGGTGTCTTCGCCCCCGGCATGGTGGAGCGGGCCATTCCGTCCGCCTGGCAGTACGTGTCGCCCGGCCGGATCGTGGAGGAGCGCGCGGCCTGCACGGCGCGGGCCCTGCGCGCTCTGGTCCCGGACATCGACGACCAGGCCACCGCCCTGTGTCCGCCGCTCACGGCGATGGTCGAGGACGCCCCGTCGCTTGCCCGCCCGCTGTTCACGGCGAACCGCGACGTGAGCGAGCGCACCGACCCGGTGCAGCGGCTGTGGCAACTGGTCACCTGTGTCCGTGAGTTCAGGGGCGACGCGCATGTCGCCGCGCTCGCCGACCACGGCCTCGACGCCTGTGAGTCGCTGGTGCTCGCCGCCGCCACGGGCCGCGTGGACCAGGACACCATCCGGCACGACAGGGGGTGGGGCGAACAGGAGTGGGCGCACGCGGTGGACCGGCTGCGCGGACGCGGCCTGGTGGACGGGGACGGACACATCACCGAACACGGCCGTACGGAGAGGGAGTTGATCGAGGATGCCACGGACCGCCTGACGGCGCGCCTGCTGCGCCCGCTGGCCGCACGGGACGCGGACACGCTCCTGGCCGCGCTGGAACGACCGGTGCGGCAGATCCTGGCGGCTGGCGTCATCCCCTTCCCCAACCCGATCGGTCTTCCGCGGCCCGCGGATTAGTCAATCCAGTTGCCTAAGTGCCACTCCTGCCCCTACCGTCACGCCGATGACCCCCGTACTCCGTTCCGAGCGTCTGACGCTGTCCCCCTATGTCGCCGCCGACGAGGAACAGTTCGTCTCGCTCCTCCAGGACGAGGCCGTGGGCCGCTGGTTCGGGGACGGGATGCAGAGCGTGGAGCAGACCCACGCGCTGTTCCGCCGGATCTTCGGTCTCGTGTACGCCGAGAACCAGTTCCCGGTCTGGGCGGTGCGGCACGAGGGGCGCTACATAGGCCACGCGGAGATCAAGCCGTCGCCCGAGAGGTGGCTCGACGGCCACGAGATCGTCTACGGGCTCTTCCGGGGCAGCTGGGGGATGGGCCTCGGCACGGAGCTGGCCCGCCTGCTCACCGCGTACGGCCATCAGACCCTGGCCCTGACCGAGGTGCACGCGACCGTGGACGCGGAGAACACCGCCTCTCTCACCGTCCTCAAGCGCCTCGGCTTCACCCAGGGCCGCGCGGTCCCGGAGGACAACGGCCGCACCACGCTCCTGATGACCTCGGTGCTCAGCTGAACCTCTCCTGTGTCCCGGCCACCAGGCCGAGGAGTTCGGTCACCGGCATCGATCCCGCGTCGCGCCGCTCCCGCGCGAACGCGTTCGCCACGCTCTGCAAGGCGTCGTTCACCGGCGTCGGCACTCCGTGCAGGCGGCCGAGCAGCGCGATCTCGCCGTTGAGGTAGTCCGCCTCGATGGTGCCCGTGCCCCGGCTCAGGCTCTGCCAGGACGAGCCGCCGCCGCGTTCCGAGCCGTCGAAGGGCTCGAAGCTGATGCGGTCGCCACGGGCCTCCTTCTGCTCCTGTTCGCTCACCGCCTCGATGCCGGCGGCGGCGAGCACCGCCTCGCCCTCCGCGCGGGCCTGCCGGTAGAGCGCGATGGCCTCGTTGCCGGAGAGCACGCCCGTGACGGCCTCGATGGAGTTGGCCAGGTTGGCGAGCAGCTTCCCGTACTTCCAGCGCATCACGTCCGCCACGACGGGCGAGAGCAGCTTCGACTTCTCCAGGCCCGCGGAGATGAGACGGGCGGTGTCGTCCGTGCCCTTCGGGTAGCGGCCGATGTGCAGTATGCCGGTGTACGGGGCGCCCGCCGCGGAGACCGAGCCCGGCTCGACATGGGTCGCGGGCAGCCAGACGCACATCGCGTACACCCGTCGGAAGCGGCGCAGCGCGATGCGTTCGCTCTCCACGCCGTTCTGCGCGCAGACCAGCGGAAGGACCTCGCCCGCCGTCCCGCCGCCCGCCACCGGGCGCCCGCTCCAGGCGTCGACGGCGGCCTCGCAGTCCTGTGTCTTCACGGCGAGGAACAGCACGTCGTCCGCCCGCAACTCACCGAGTTCGGCGGGGCCTTGGACGACGGGAAGCCGGTGCGTCATCGTCCCCTCGGGCGTCCTGACCCGCAGGCCGCTCTCCCGCACTGCCTCGTAGTGCGCGCCCCGCGCGACGAGGACCACGTCATGTCCGCTCTCGGCGAGGCGTCCGCCCACGGTGCCGCCGATCGCCCCTGCCCCGATGATGATGTAGCGCATGGATCCGAGCCTCGCACATCGCACCGTAAAGATCAGGCCTCTGACGGCCCGTCCTCGCTGAACGGCGTTCCCTGGTGGAACCAGAGCAGCCATTCGCCCTCGCTCAGCCGCCACAGTGAACTGCGGTGCGCCAGATGGCCGTTGCTCTCGGTGTCGAAGGTGAGGTGCACGACGTCGTCGGCGAGCTGCACGCCCCGCATCCGGGAGGTCATGATCGGGCGGGCCGTCCTGTTCGTGCTCTCGGTCAGGGCCTTGATGATGGACGCGCGGTCCCAGTGGGTGCCGGAGGTGCCGAACTCGGTGAACTCCGGGTGCAGAAGCTGCCCGAGCAGCTCGGGCGACGAGCGCACCTCGGGGGCGAGCAGGCGCAGTTCGGCCTCGATGGCCGCGTCGACGGCGGGCGTGCGGTCAGTCACGGTTCTGCTCCTGTGTCAGTTCCACCAGCTTGGCGACGGTGTTCCAGTTGCGGGTGGTGGCGATGACACCCTTGAACAGGGCGGGCCGTGAAAGGACCTCGCCGAGCTTGGAGCGGCCGAGGCCGTCCGGCGCGTAGAGGTAGAGCGCCCGGTCGCCGAGCCGGAACTCCTCGGGGAGGAAGCCCGCCGGGTCGATCCGGTCGAGCCGGGAGGCGTCGACCGGCTCGGAGAAGTACGTGACGTGCAGCTGCTTTCCTTCGAGCGAGGCCGCGGGGAAGGGGCAGGCGTCGGCGACCGCCTTCAAGTAGGCGCCGTCGCGCACCAGGACGTCCACGGTGAAGCCGAAGTGCCGCTCGATGGCTTCGCCCACCCGCGCGGCCAGGGCGTTCTCGTCGGCGGCCTCGCAGGTGAAGACCGCGTTTCCGCTCTGGAGATGGGTGCGTACGTCGCCGAGTCCGAGACCGGCGAGCAGCGGGCGCAGCTCCGCCATCGGCACTTTTCTGCTGCCGCCCACGTTGATGCCGCGCAGGAGCGCCGCGTATGCCTTGACCGTCATCCGCACACCATAGGACGGCCGCCGCGCCCCGTGGGGGTGGGCGCGGCGGCCGCCGGTTCAGTGGGTGTTACTCAAGGAAGTAACGAGAGGGTGCTTACTCGACGACCTTGAGCAGCTTGTTGGGCGTGCCCTCGCTCGGGTTCGAGATCTTGTCCGGCGTCGCGCCGTCGGTCAGCGCCTTGGCGACGGCGTCCGGCTTGGCGTCCGGGTGGGCGGCGACGTAGATGGCGGCGGCGCCCACGACGTGCGGGGTCGCCATCGACGTACCGGAGATGGTGTTGGTGGCGTCGTCACCGGTGTTCCAGGCGGACGTGATGTCCGAGCCCGGGGCGTAGATGTCCACGACCGAGCCGAAGTTGGAGAAGTCCGACTGCTCGTCGTCCTTGGTGGAGGAGGCGACCGTGATGGCCTCCTTCACGCGGGACGGGGAGCCCTGACCGGCGTCCGAGGACTCGTTGCCGGCCGCGACCGCGAAGGTGACGCCGGAGGCGATCGCCTTCTGGACCGCCGCGTCGAGCGCCTCGTCGGCGCCGCCGCCCAGGCTCATGTTGGCGACCGAGGGGCCCTCGTGGTTCTTGGTGACCCAGTCGATGCCCGCGACGACCTGCTCGGTGGTGCCGGAGCCCTGGTCGTCGAGGACGCGGACCGCGACGATCTTCGCCTTCTTGGCGACACCGTGCGCCTCACCGGCGATGGTGCCGGCGACGTGCGTGCCGTGGCCGTTGCCGTCGTCCGCGTTGTCGTCGTTGTCGACGGCGTCGAAGCCGGACTTGGCGCGGCCGCCGAAGTCCTTGTGGCTGACGCGGACACCGGTGTCGATGACGTACGCCGTGGCGCCCTCACCGGCCGCGTCCGGGTACGTGAACTTCTTGTCGCCCGCGGTGTCGGCCTGGTCGACGCGGTCGAGGCCCCACGACGGCGGGTTGTCCTGGGTGGCGTCGATGCTGAACTTCTTGGACTGGACGACCTTGCCGACGGCCGGGTCGGCGGCCAGGCGCTTGGCCTCGGTCTCGCTGAGGCTCTTGGCCGAGAAGCCGTTGATCGCGGACGAGTAGTTCCGCTTCAGCTCGCCGCCGTACTCCTCGGCGAGGTCGGACTTGGCGCCCTTGTCGGCCTTCTCGTCCAGCATGACGATGTAGCTGCCGGCGACAGCGCCCTTGGCGTCCGCTCCGTACACCTTGCCCTCGGCGGGGGTTGCCGCGCCTGCGAACGAGGTGGCGAAGACGGTGACGCCTACTGCGGTGGCCGTGGCGGCTATCGCCGAGACGAGCTTCACCGAGCGTGCACGCTTGTGAGTTGCCATGAAGAGGGGTCTCCTCGTGGTGATGTGGGGGGATGTGGGGGGTTTTCAAAACTTCACTGCAACGCGCCTCGAGATCCGGAAGATCTCCGGGCGTTGGGACGAAACCATGTCTGATTGACGCGCGCAGATCAATACCTACATACACCTGTGACTTGTTCAACAAGGTTCTGTAATAACAAAACGGGCCCCCGTCGGCAGATCGGACACCGCGGGGCCGCATCCCTCAAGTCCTCATAGATGTAAGGGGCTTGTGACGCACCTCAAGCGCCGGGCGGGCTGGAAGTTCCAGCCCGCCCGGCGCTTGAGGGCGGAAGTCGGCCAAGCCGGCGATCCTTACGCCGCGGCCAGGACCTTGCGCTCCTCGAAGGAGTCGATCGTCCGCGTGAAGTCCCGCGTCGAAAGGAGCAGCTTGTAGATGATCGCCAGCTCGAAGACGAGGAGCAGCGCGCCGGAGACGATCGTCGCGGGCAGCACCACGTCGAACAGCGGGCCGATCATGAAGACGCCCATCTGGAACTCGATGCCGCTCACCAGGTGCGTACGGATGCGGTGGCGCAGCAGGAAGGAACGCGCCCGCAGGTACGCGGGGAACTTGTGCCGGAACTCCTGGTGCAGGTCGATGACCTGGCGCTTGGGCGCGGGCTCCGGTGCCTCCGGGGTCTCGGGGACTCCCTGCTCCGACTGCGTCTTCTGGAGGTCCTGCTCGATGTCGGCCTCGGGGTTCTCCCGCAGCAGGTCCTCCATGAACGCCAGCTCGGCCTGGTTCTCGGCCCGGCGGGCGGCCCTCATGCGGACCTTGATCTGCTTGCGCATGGTGTGCCGGATCTTGAAGATCTCAAGCCCGTTGATGTAACGCAGCGTGTCGAGGGCGACCACGGCGACCGCGGCCCAGATGTAGAAGGCGTCCCCGGTGCGGTGGAACTGGCCGCCCATCAGGGCCACCGCGCACGCCATCACGCGGATGCGGTCGAAGACGAAGTCGAGCCAGGCGCCGAACACCGAACCGGTGCCGGTGAGCCGGGCGACCTTGCCGTCCATGCAGTCGAGGATGAAGCTGAAGTGGTAGACGACGGCGCCGACGACGAGCCACTGCCAGTCACCAAGCGCGAAGAACCCCGCGGATACGAGCCCCAGCAAGAACGCGCCCCAGGTGATCTGGTTGGGCGTGATCCGGGTCCACTTCGCCGTCCACCGCACGAGCGGCGTGGCGACCGGATCGACCAGGATCACGGTCCACCACGCGTCGCGCTTCTTCTGTGTGATGCGGCGCACCTCGTCGAGGGGCGGTATGTCTCGTCGCATGGGGGTCAACTTCCTGGCGTTCGCGGAACGTTCACCTCACGCTAAGAAGGTATTGGTTCAAGGAACAAGAACCTGAGTGTGCAACCTTTGGCCGGGGGTAACGGTCAACCTTTCAGGACGAGTCAATACCCATGCCAGAACCACCCTGCGTTACCTGAGCGTTATCGAGCGACAGGTATGTAACAGAAACGCCCCGGGGCGCAACGGAAATCCCTCACGGAGCGTCACACCCCGCCGCCTTGGCGAGCTCCTCCTCGATCAGGTCCGCGGCCATCTTCGTGCCGCCCTCCCCGGCCATCCCGGCCCGCACCTCGGCGAGTCGGCGCGCCACCTCCGGGTCGCCTGTCAGAGCGAGCACCGCCTCCCGCAGCGTCCGCGCGGTGGCCTCCTCCATCGGCAGGTGCCGGGCCACCCCGAGCCCCTGGAGCATGTCCGCGTTGCCGAACTGGTCGACGGCCTGCGGCACCGCGACCATCGGCGTCCCGGTGGCGAGCCCTTCCTGGCTGCCGCCCGCACCGGCGTGCGTGATGAAGGCGTCGGCCTGCTTGAGCACCGCGAGCTGCGGCACCCACTGATGAACTTCTACGTTCCCGGGGATGTCCCCCAGTTCGCCCGGCTCGACGTGCTTGCCGACCTGGAGCACCACATGCCACCCGGGCAGGTCCCCGAACGCCTCGATGCATGCGCGGTAGAAGCCGGGCTGCTTGGTGAAGGACGAGCCGAGCGAGACGAGCAGCACCTTCTCCGCGCCGGCGGGGCGCTGCCAGTCGCCCTGCGCCGAGCGGTCGCCCTGGCAGGCGCCGACGAACGTGTGCACCGTCTCGTCGACCCGGTCGGCGTTCGGCTGGAGCGCCTTGGGGATCAGGACGAGCGAGCGCGGCGGGCGGCCGACGAAGGAATCGGGGTCCTGGGTGATCCCGTTCTCCTCCAGCCAGGCGTGGAAGCGCGCGTAGTAGGCCTGCCCGCGCTCGGTCTCCTTCAGCCCGGCGTACATCGGCTCGGCAACCTCTTCCTCGTACCCGTCCCAGGCGACCAGGTTCGGCGAGAGCGAGATCTCGGGCACGCCCCAGCGGCGGGCGAGCACGCGTGCGGGAAAGGAGGTGATGTCGTGCAGGACGAGGTCCGGTTCGTCACCCTCGTACGCGGCCGCCAGCTGCGGCAGCGTCTCGATCGCCTCGGTGAGGAACGGCTCGATGTTGTCGATCAGTTCGGTCCCCCAGGCCTCGGGGTCGTCGTCGGGGCCCGGCAGCGTCGTATCGAACAGGACGGGCTCGGCGCCGGTCTCGGCGACCTTGTCGGCGAAGAGGTGCGGGATCGCGTACGTGACGCGGTGGCCGCGGGCGACGAGCTCGCGGATCACTTCGAGGCTCGGGTTGACGTGCCCGTGCGCGGCGATGGAGAACATGGCGATATGGGCACGCTGGCGTGAGGTCATGCCCCGGACCATAAACGAGACGAGACGTCTCGTGCAACTACTTACGCCGCAGATGCTCCACTCGACCTACTCGACCTACTCGACGGCCAGGCTGCTCCGCGACGCGGCGTCGTTGTAGCGCAGCAGACACTCGGCGAACTTCTCCAGATCCGGCTCGCTCCACTCCGCGAGGCGCTCCTGGAACGCGACCCGGCGCGCGTCGGTGACCTGTGCGAGCACCTCGTTCCCCCGGTCGGTCAGGTGCAGCACGTGCACCCGGTGATCGGTCGGATCGAGCCGCCGCTCCACGAGGCCGGACTTCTCCAGCGCGCCCACCTGCCTGCTGATCGTCGACTTGTCCAGCGTGTAGTGCGTCGCGAGGTCCGTGGCCCGGCATCCGCCCTGGTACTCGAGGTGACTCAAGAGTGTGTACGACACGAGCGAGAGCTCGGGGTGCATCCGCGCGGCGGTGGCGCGGGCCCGCCGGGCGAACGCCGTCATCTCCCGCTGAATGATCTCGATGGACCCGTCTCGTTCGGACCCGCCTTGGTCGGACCCTTCTCGGTCGAACCCGTCTCGGTCGGCCACGATTTCTCCCTCTCCGCGAATGGTTGTACAGTACAACACCGAGATTGAGTGTATAAGCCAACTATCGCGAGAGGTCTTCCGATGACCGCCACATCGGCGCCCGCCCACAAGGCATCCGCCGGCCCGGCAACCCCCTCCGGACCACTGCGCCATGTCCTCCTCCACCTCCTGACACCCCTGCTGATGTGCCTCGGCATGGGCCTCGCCTACATGGGCGCGTTCGTCACGCCGGAGCCGCACGACATGCCGATCGCCGTCGTCGGAACGGGCGAGCAGACGCAAGCCCTCGCGCAGACCGTCAAGGACAAGGCGGGCGACGCCCTCGACGTACGGACCGTCGGCTCCCGCGCGCAGGCGGTCGACGAGCTCAGGTCGATGGACATATCGGGGGCCTACATCCCCGACGCCAAGACCCCCGAAGTGATCGTGGCCACCGCGGGCTCCGACATGAGCGCCATGGCGGTCGAGAAGATCTTCACGCCCGTCGCGGCGGAGCGCGGCGTCCCGCTGAAGGTCACCGACGTCGCGGCGACCGTCGATGACGACCCCACGGGGCAGGGCCTGTTCTTCCTGCTCGTCGCGGTGAGCATCGGCTCGTACGCGTCGGTGGCGGCGCTGGGCGCCGCGGGAGCCGGGCTGCGGATGCGGGCCCGGGCGGGGCTCGTCGTCGGCGTCTCGTTCGCCGTGAGCCTGATCGGCGCGGCGCTCGCCGGGCCCGTCTTCCACCTGGTGCACCAGGGCCTGTGGGGCGTGTGGGGCATGGCGTGGCTGTACGCGGCCGGGATCCTCTTCATCGGCGTCGGACTGCACACGTTCCTCAAGCGCTGGACGACGCTGACGATGATGGTCCTCTTCGTGATGCTCAACTTCACGTCCTCCGGCGGTCTCTTCAGGCCGGAACTCCAGAACGGCTTCTTCGGCTCGCTGCACGCCTTCTGGAACGGCGCCGGATTCGTCGAGGGCATCCGCAGCCACCTCTACTTCGGCGGCCATGAACTGGGCGGACACGTCTGGACGTTGGCGGCGTGGCTGCTCGTCGGCCTGGCGATCACCGGCATCGCGGCCCTATGGGAGCGTCGGCGGCGGCCGGCGGTGACACCGGCCGCCGCCGACGACGGGACCAAGCAGGAGCAGCAGGAGCAGCAGGAGGAGGAGATGGAGGAGTCGGTGGCGGTGTGACGGGGGTCGACCGGCCCCGACTCCGTGACGGTTATGCCTACTGGTCTGGCTACTGGTCTGCCTACTGGCGTTCCGAGTACGCCGGTTCCGCCCCGTACGGCCGGTACTGCTCGGGAGCGGACGGCCCGCCCGGCCTGTGGTGGCCGCCCCGGGTCCGGCTCGGCCTGCGGGGCCACCACAGGCCGCGGCCGAGGAGCGCGGCGAGCGCGGGCACCAGGACGAGGGAGAGCACGAGCGAGGACAGGAGGATCCCAAGGCCTGTGGCGAAGCCGATCTCCTGGGTGGAGGGGCTCGCGGCCAGACTGGCGAAGGAACCGGCGAGCACGATTCCGGCCGTGGCGACAGCGGGCGCGGTGTGCCGGACCGCCTCGGCCACCGCGTGCCGCGCCGGGACCGGCTTCTCCATCTCCTCCCTGATCCGGTCGGTGATCAGGATGTTGTAGTCGGTGCCGAGGGCGACCACGAACAGGAAGAGCACCAGGGGCAGCGTGAACGAGACCCCGGGCCGGTCGAGTCCGTGCTGGAAGAGCAGCGTGCTCGCGCCGAGTGTGGCCACGAACCCGAGGCCCACGGCGATCATCAGCACGACCGGTGCGAGCAGGGAGCGCAGCAGCAGGAAGAGGATCACCGCGATCAGCAGGGCCGCCACCGGGAACACCAGGCGCAGGTCCTTCTCCACGGCCGTCGAGATGTCGGCGAAGACTGCGGCCGTTCCCGTGACGTACGCCTTGGTGCCCTCGGGGGCGGTCCGCGCCGCCGTGTCCCTGACGGGGCCCGAGACCAGGTCGCGTGCCTTCTGCGTATCGGACTTGACGCTCAGGAACAGATCGACCCGCGCGGCCGTCCTGTCCTTGTTGAGCACCGGTTTGCCCACCTCGCCGACACCGTCCGCCTCGGCGAGGGCCCGGGTCATGCCGGTGAGTGAACTCCCCTTGATGTCACCGCCGTCGGTGCTCCGTACGTACACGCTGTGCGGGTCGGACACGCCCGCGGGCAGGCTTCGGGAGATCTGCTCGGCGGTCCTGACCGCGGCGGTCTCGTGCAGGCCCTGCTGGTCGTAGCTCATCTTCATGCCGATCGCGCCGGCGCCGAGGGCGCCGAGAAGCACCAGGCTGCCGAGCGCGTACCGCACGGGGCGGGCGCTCACCGCGTGCCCCAGGCGTGCGCTGATGCCGCCGGTGCGCTCCTTCTTCCAGGCGCGGGCGGGCCAGAACATGCCGCGGCCGAGCAGGGCCAGGAGGGCGGGCATGAGCGTGAGGCTCGCGAGGAGCATCACGAGTACGGAGATCGCGATCGCGGGGCCGAGGACCCGGAACTGCCCGAAGCTCGCCAGGCCGAGGGTCGCGAAGGCCGCCACGATCGTCAGGGCCGCGGAGGTGATCGCGCCGCCCACGCGCCCTGTCGTCTCGGCCGCGGCCGTCCGGGCGTTCTGCTCGGGGTGGCTTTGCAGCTGCTCCCTGAATCGGAACATCAGGAAGAGGAAGTAGTCGATGCCGATTCCCAGGAGTACGACACCGATCAGCGAGGGGGTGGACGGGTCGAGGCTGATGCCGAGGAGTTTCGCCGCGCCGACCACCGCTCCCGAGGCGACGCCACCGATCAGCGCCACCGCGATCAGCGGTACGAAAGCGGCCGCCAGGCTGCGGAACACCAGCACGTTCAGGAGGACGATGAGGCCCATCGTCAGATTGCCGACGACTTTCCCGATTGGCTCCTCGGCCTCCGTATTGTCCACCGTGGAGGCTATGCCGCCGGTGAATCCCACACGCAGGTCGGCGGCCGCGAATTCGTCCTTCGCGCCGTCACGGAATTTCTTGTAGACGTCCTGCAGACCGGGGTCGTCTGGATTTCCGTCGAGGGACACCGTGAGAAGCCGGAAACTCTTGTCAGGGGCCACTGCCCCCGCCGAAACGCGAGGCGTCTGGGAATGGTCCTTCATGAGCGGTTCGGGCTTCGGCGCGACGATCCGCCGCTGGCCGAGGCCGTCCGCCGTGGCGGCGATCCGCCGCTGGTCGCCCGGCGTGAGCTTCTTGCCGTCGTCCCTGCCGACGAGCACGGTCAGGGCGTTGGGGTCGGGCTTGGCACCGAATTCGTCCTCGGCTATGCGCAGTGCCACCGCCGAGTCGTACTTCTTGGGCAGGAAGTCCCCGGCCTGGGAATCGGTGACGTCGTACATCATCGCTTTCCCCACGAACGACAGTGCCGCTCCGAGGATGGTCCAGACGACGATCGTCATCCATCGATGCCGGGTGGAGAAAGAGGTCAGCTTGCGGATCATGCCAACAGGTCATCACGCGGGGCCTCTTGAAAGCGTCGGCCGCCGGAAGGGGACGCACCCGTGACCCTGGTCCGGTACTTCGTCGCGGGCAGTACTCCAGTACTGGGTGGAAGAACGGCCCCTGCGCCGATTCCCGGCCGGTCGTGCCGGGATGTAATGGTGCGGAAAGACGGGAACATCAGGGCCGCCTGGGCCCGACGCACCTGCTCGACTAGGAGGCGCCCGAATGGGCCGCGACTTCTTCCCTCACGCACCGCCCACGGGCGGGGCGCGGCCGACGCCGGGCGACGTGGTGGTCGCCGTCGTCGCGGTGGGGCTCGACGTACTGGCCTACCTCGCCCCGGGCGAGGAGGGCCCGGGGGCGCCCGTCACCGTGCTCGGTGTCCTGCTGGTCGCCGTCTCCGTGCTCCCGCTGCTCTTCAGGCGCCACCATCCCGTGCCGGTGCTCGGCGCGGTCCTCGCCGTGCAGATGGCCGTCAATCTCGGCCTCGTCGTCGATCCGGGCGAGCCGATGTCGAACAGCTACGGCGGCGCCGTCGCGGTGGCGCTCTACACCGTGGCGAGGTACAGCGGGCGGCGCGCCGTGGCGCTGGGTGTGGTGGCCACCGCACCCGTGCAGCTCGCGCGGTACTGGCACAACGACGTGGCCTTCGTAGGGATGGGCCTCACCGACGTGCTGGTCACGCCCTGCCTCATCGTCGCCGTGGGTCTGGCCGTGCGGCAGTGGAAGCGGCAGCTGGACATCAACCGCACGCTCCTCGCCGACCGCGCGGTGACCGAGGAACGGCGCCGCATCGCGCGGGAGCTCCACGACATCGTGGCCCACCACATCACCACCATGTACCTGATGTCCGGCGGGGCCAGAGCGACCCTGGACCGCGACCCCGACACGGCCCGCGAGGCCCTGGTGACCCTGGAGGAGTCCGGCCGCACGGCGCTGGCCGAGATGCGGCAGCTCCTCGGGGTCCTGCGCAGCACCGAGACCCCGGAGGAGACGCCGTCGGAACCCCAGCCGGGGGTGGACGGCATCGAGCGGCTCGTCGCCGATTCGACCGCCGCGGGCCTGCCGGCCGAACTCCACGTCACCGGGCGGCCGGTGGAGCTGCCGATGCCGGTCGGCCTCACCCTCTACCGGATCGCCCAGGAGGCGCTGACCAACGCCCGCAAACACGCGGGCCCCGCCCGTGCCACGGTGCGGCTCGCCTATCTCCCGGGCCGCGTCACCGTCGAAGTGGCCGACGACGGCGCCGGTGACGGCAGGGCACCCGGCGGGAAGGGCGGAGGCGGTGGGTACGGTCTTCTGGGCATGCGGGAGCGCGTCGCCCTGCACGACGGCACCTTGCGGGCCGGCAGCCGCGAGGAAGGCGGATTCATGGTGAGCGCGAGCGTGCCGCTGTCCACCGACACGTACGAGAAGGACAGGCCCCGATGACATCCCCCACTCCCGCTGAACCCGGGTCCAAGTCCCATCCCGGGTCCAAGTCCCAGCCCGAGCCCGGGTCCCAGCCCGTGCCCGGGTCTAAGTCCCAGCCCGAGCCCGAGTCCCAGCCCGTGCCCGGCTCCGATGCCGGGACCGGGTCCGGGCCCAAGCATGGGTCCGATGCCGGAACCAGGCCCGGTGCCGGGCCCGCCCCCGAAGCCGAGCCCGCCCCCGAGGCCGGGTCCGAGACCGGTGGCATCACCGTTCTCATCGCGGACGACCAGCCGCTGGTGCGTCGTGGCCTGTCGCTGATCCTGCTCTCGGACCCCGCCATCCGCGTCGTCGGCGAAGTGGGTGACGGCGAGCATGCCGTCGCGGCGGCCCACGAACTCCGCCCCGATGTAGTCCTGATGGACATCCGCATGCCCGTGCTCGACGGCGTCAGGGCCACCGAGCGCCTGACCGCCGAGCTGCCCGGGTGCCGGGTCCTCGCGCTCAGCACCTTCGACATGGACGAGCACGTGGTCGGTGCCCTGCGGGCGGGGGCCTCGGGTTTCCTGCCCAAGGACGTCTCCCCCGAGGAGCTGGTGGCCGCCCTTCGCACCGTCCACCGCGGCGAAGCGGTCGTCGCCCCGCGGCTCCTGACCCGGCTGCTCGCCACCTTCGTGACCCCGGCCCCGGCCTCGCACCCGCCGACGGCGGAACTCGCCGGACTCACCCCGCGCGAGGTCGACGTGCTCCGTCTGATCGCCGCGGGCCTCGACAACGCCGAGATCGCGCAGCGGATGGAGATCGGCGTCCAGACGGTGAAGAACCACGCCACCGGCATCTTCGCCAAGCTGGGCGTCCGCGACCGTGCGCAGGCGGTCATCGCCGCGTACGAATCGGGGCTCGTGCGGGCGGGTCAGGGGAACGGATTCCCCCGCTGACCCGTGCCCGTGCCTGTGTCCGTGCCCGTGCCCGTGCCCTGGTGACGGCCTAGCGCTGGTACCTCTTGAGGACCAGGTTCCCGTCCTTCACAAGGCGTTCGCGCAGCTCCTCCAGGCCGATCGCCCCGCTGTAATACTCCTGGAGCGCCGGCGTCGCCACCTTGTCCTTCCACTCCGCGTAGCCGCGCACCGACTGCGCGGGCGCCGAGCGGAGGTCCTTCGCCAGGGCCGTGCCCGTCGCCCAGTCGTTCTTCTCGGTGCGCAGGGCCGGGTCCTTCAAGGCCTCCGTGCCCGTAGGAAGCATCCAGTCGCCCTGCGCGAGGCGCACCATGTTCTTCGGCTGGAGGAGGAAGTCGATGAACTCGACCGCCTCCTTCTTGTGCTCGGTGTCCTCGGAGACCGAGAGCGTCTGCGGGCTGACGCCCTGCGCGAGCCCCTCGGCCCCGGCCGGGGCGGGAAGCACCTGCCAGTCGAAGCCCTTGGGCGCCTGCTGGACGATCTGCTGGCGGTAGGAGAAGCCGAGCGGGACCATCGCGTACTTGCCGCCGAAGAACCCCGGCAGCGTGTCGGAGCCGCCCATGCCCAGGGTGGTGCTCGACGCGCTCTTGTCGTTGCTGACCTGGTCGTGGACGGTGCGCGGCATGATCTCGTCGGCCTTGTCGAAGCGGATGTCGACCTTGCCGTCGTCGCCGCGGTGGAACATCCGGCCGCCGGTGGAGAGCGAGAGGTTGAGCGTCGCGGAGACCGGCTCCTTGAGCGGCCAGGCCACGCCGTACTTGCCCTTGCCGTCGCTCAGTTCCTTGGTGACCCCCCTGAACTCCTCCCAGGACCAGGGCTTTTCGGGAGTCGGGATCCGGACGCCCGACTCCTTCAGCCATTTCGCGTTGGCGATCAGGACGCGGGGTTCCTGGAGGAACGGCACTCCGTAGACACCGTCACCGAATGTCGTCGTGTCCCAACTCCGCTCGGGGATGTCGGACTTGAGCCGGTCGGGGAGCAGCTCGTCGAGGTCCGCGAGATATCCGCCGTACGCGAAGTCGGCGAGGTCGTCCGACGCGTCATGGATGATGTCCGGCGCCTCGCCGCCCTCGAAGGAGGTGAGCAGCTGGTCGTGGACGCTGTCCCAACTGCCCTGGACGTACTCGACCTTGACGTCCGGATGGCTCGCGTTCCACTCCTTGACGAGTTCCTTGTTGGCGTCGACCGACTCCTTCTGCCAGGCGAGCGACTGGAAGCGGAGGGTGATCCTGCCGTCGTCGGACCCGTCGGAGTCAGCGCTGCATCCGGCGAGCAGCAGCGCGAGGGCCGCGGTCACCGCGGTGGCGATCCGTGCGCGCATCAGCTCTTCACCGCCCCGGTCAGCATGCCGCCCGTGATCCGCTTCTGGATGATCGCGAAGATGACGAGCGAGGGGAGGGTGGCGAGGAACGCGGCGGCGGCGAGCGGGCCGAGGTCGGCGGCGCCCTCCGCGCCGATGAAGTGCGTGAGGACGACCGGCAACGTCTGTTTCTCCGGGGTCTTGAGCAGGACGAGCGCGAAGAAGAATTCGTTCCACGCGGTGATGAAGGCGAACAGGATCGTGGCCACGATGCCGGGCGCGAGCAGCGGTGCGGTGATCGAGACGAGCGTACGCAGCTTGCCCGCGCCGTCGACCGCCGCCGCCTCCTCCAACTCGGTGGGTACGGCGCGCACATAGCCCACCAGCATCCACAGCGCGAAGGGCAGCGCCCACACCACGTACACCATGATCAGGCCCGGCAGGGAGTTGATCTGGCCGAGGTTCTTCAGGACGAGGAAGAGCGGGATGATCACCAGGACGAAGGGGAACGCCTGGCTGACCACGACCCAGCCGGTGGCCGCCCGCGCGAGGAGCGTGCGGTGCCGTGCCATGACGTACGCCATCGGTGTCGCGATGGCGACGGCGATGAGTGCGGCGCAGACCGCGGCGATCAGGGAGTTGCCTGCGGCGCGCAGAAGCGGCTGTTCGTCGAAGGCCTGGCGGAAGTTGGCGAAGGTCGGGTCCTTGGGAATCCAGGTGGGGTGCAGGCTGGCCAGTTCGCGCGGCGGTTTGAATGCCGTGGAGATCAGCCAGAGGAAGGGGAAGGCGAGGAAGACGAGGTAGCCGAGGAGCGCGAGGTACTGTCCGGCGCGCGCGGGTTTGCTGGTGCGTGTGGTGCTCACTTCTCGTCGCCTCCCTTCAGTCGGCCCACGAGGTAGAACGCGAGGATCACCGAGATCACCGCGACCATCACGCAGCCCATCGCCGCCGCGTAACCGAACTGGCCGTAACGGAACGCCTCTTCGTAGGCGAAGAGCATGGGGAGGCGGGTGCGGCCGCCGGGGCCGCCGTTCGTCAGGACGTAGACGAGGGCGAAGCTGTTGAAGTTCCAGATGAAGTTGAGCGCCGTGATGGCGAGGGCGACCGGCTTCAGCGCGGGCCAGGTGACCGTGCGGAAGCGGCGCCAGGCTCCCGCGCCGTCCATCTCTGCCGCCTCGTGCAGTTCGCGCGGGGTGTTCTGCAGTCCGGCGAGCAGCGCCACGGTGGTCTGCGGCATGCCCGCCCAGATGCCCACGACGATCACGGCGGGCAGGGCGGTGCCGAGACCCGTGAGCCAGTCACGGCCGTCGCCGAAGCCGAGGTTGCCCAGGGTCTCGTTCAGGACACCGGCGTCCGGGTTGTAGACCAGGCGCCACATGATGCCGACGACCACTTCGGGCATCGCCCAGGGAATGATCGCGAGCGACCGCGCCAGCCAGCGGAAGCGCAGGTTCTGGTTGAGCAGGAGGGCAAGTCCGAGCGCGAGGAGGAACTGCGGCACGGTCACGCCGACCGCCCACAGCAGGCCGATGCGGAACGAGTCCCAGAACAGGGTGTCGTGCAGCAGGTCCTGGAAGTTGAGGAGGCCGATCCACTCGGTGGGCTCGGTGCGGCCCGACTGGGAGTCGGTGAACGCGAGCGTGATGCCGTAGAGGAGCGGGCCCACGCTGAGGATCAGGATCGGGATCAGCGCGGGCAGCACCAGGAACCAGGCGCCGTGGTCCGCGCCTCTGCGGGCGGACGCGCCTTTCGCTGACCGCTTCTTCGCGGTCGCCAATGTCACGGAATCGGCTCCTTTGGGCGGCTCATCGGGGTTTGGCCGCCCACGCGGCCCCCGTCATCGTGCTGATGGGATCTTGATACGTCAAGCAGCTACGCAGGCCTCGCAGCCGCTTGGCCAGTACGAATGGGAGACTGTGCCGGCGGACGTGGCGAACGGAGCGAACGGTGCGGGAGGCAACGGATGGACGAGGCGCGGGCACGGGACGTACTGGACGCCGCGGGTCTGGAGCGGGATGCGGCGCTGCTCGCGCTGGGCGAGAACGCGGTGTTCGGCGGTGGCGGGACGGTGGTCAAGGTCGGGCGTGCGGCGCCCGAGCTTCTGGACCGTGCGCGGCGGGAGTTGCGGGTCGCGCGATGGCTTGAGGAGTCAGGGGTGCCCGCGGTGCGGGCTGCCGAGGGTGAACCCCGCCTCGTGGACGGGCATCCGGTGACGGTGTGGCACCGCCTTCCGGAGGCCGTACGGCCCGCTGAGCCGCGTGACCTCGCCGCACTGCTGCGGCTCGTGCACGCGCTGCCCGCGCCCGGGTTCGAGCTGCCCAGGCGTGAGCTCCTCGGCGGGGTCGAGCGCTGGCTGCGCCTTGCCGGTGACGCGATCGACGTCGAGGACGCGGACTATCTGCGGGAGCGCAGGGACGGGTTCGAGGCGGCGGCGTCGGCGCTTTCGCCACGGCTCGCTCCGGGGCCGATCCACGGCGACGCTCTGCCCCGGAACGTCCTCGTGGGCGTGGACGGTCCGGTCCTGGTGGACCTGGAGACCTTCTCCTCCGATCTGCGGGAGCACGACCTTGTGGTGATGGCGCTTTCGCGGGATCGGTACGGGCTGCCGACCGACGCGTACGACGGGTTCGTCGATGAGTACGGCTGGGACGTGCGGGAGTGGGAAGGGTGCGCGGTGCTCCGGGGCGCCCGGGAGACGGCCAGCTGCGCGTGGGTCGCGCAGCATGCGCCCACCAACCCCAAGGCCCTGGCCGAGTTCCGCCGTCGGGTGGCGTCGCTGCGGAACGGCGACCCGAGTGTGCGGTGGTACCCCTTCTGAGATCTGAGCGAGGTCAGACGCCGGACGCGCTGAACTCCTCCCGCAGGGGCCACGTGCCGTCCACCACGGCGTCCGTCTCGCCCTTCTTCCGCAGGAACTTCTGGAAGTCCGCCGCCCACTCCGCATACCAGTCGATCTGGCGCCGGTGCAGCTCCGCCTGGCCGAACGCGGCCAGCTTGGGGTGGCGGTCGGCTATGGCGGTGGCCAGGCGGGCCGCGGCCAGGGCGTCCGACGTGGCGTCGTGCGCCGACTCCAGGAGCACGCCGTACTCGGTGCAGACCGCTTCGAGGTTCCGCTTGCCCTTGCGGTAGCGCTCGACGGAGCGGTCGATCACGTACGGATCGATGACCGGGGCCGGTTCAGCGCCGCCCAGGCGCTCGCGCAGGGACGGCAGGCCGTGCCTGTGCAGCTCCGCGGAGAGCAGCGTCAGGTCGAAGGTGGCGTTGTAGGCGACGACCGGGACACCTGTCTGCCAGTACGAGACGAGCACGGCGGCTATCGCGTCGGCGACCTCCGCGGCCGGTCTGCCGTCCGCCGCCGCCCGTTCGTTCGAGATGCCGTGCACCGCCACGGCCTCCGCCGGGATCTCGACCCCCGGGTCGGCGAGCCACTCCTTGCGGCCCAGCGTCTCGCCGGCCCTGACCTCGATCACGGCGCCCGTGACGATGCGCGCCTCGCGCGGGTCCGTCCCGGTCGTCTCCAGGTCGAAACCGATCAGCAGCTCCCGGTGCCAGCCCATGGCCGCCCCCCTTCTCTGTGGTGCTTTCCCCCATTGACCACCACGATCCCACGCGCCACTGACAATCCGAGGCGCGCGTTCCGCTTGCCGCCCAGGACTGGACTCGCTCAGACGACCCGGCTCAGGCGACCCCGGCTCAGGAGACCGGCCGCGAGTCCGCCCAGGCCAGTTCGAACTCCTCCCGGTACGTCTCGAAGAGTCCGCCCTCGTCCGGCTCGTCCGCCTTCACCACCCGGCGGCCGCCGCGCAGCACGAGCACCGGGGCCTCCATCCCGCGCGTCCTGCGCAGGTACGACTGGACGACGGCGATGCCGTCGGCGCCGTCCCCGTCGACCAGATACGCGGTGAAGCGCGGCGTCTCGTCGAAGACCTGGATCTCGAAGGCGCCCGGGTCACGGAGGCGGGCCCGCACCCGGCGCATGTGCAGGATGTTCATCTCTACGCTGCGGCTCAGCTCGCCCCGCTTCAGGCCCAGTTCACGCTCCCTGCGCTTGACCGCACTGCTCGCCGGGTTGAGGAAGAGCAGCCGCACCCGGCAGCCGGACTCGGCGAGGCGGACGAGGCGGCGTCCGGAGAAGTTCTGGACCAGGAGGTTCAGGCCTATCCCGATCGCGTCGAGGCGGCGGGCGCCGCCGAAGATGTCCTCGGCGGGGAACTGCCGAAGCAGCCTCACCCGGTCCGAGTGGACGCCCACCACGTCGGCGTACCGGTCGCCGACCAGGGACTCGACGGCGTCGACGGGCAACCGGCGCGCGGACGGTGTGTCGGTGCCCGTGCCGAGTATGTCCAGGAGCTTCGCCGACGCGCGCTCGGCCTGGGCGAGCACGGCGGTGGACAGGGCACGGTTGCGCGATACGACGTTCCGGGTGACCTCCAGCTCGTCCAGGGCGAGTTCGACGTCCCTGCGGTCGTCGAAGTACGGCTCGAAGCACGGCCAGTGCTGCACCATCAGCTCGCGCAGCTGGGGCAGCGTGAGGAAGCTCAGGACGTTGTCGTCGGCCGGGTCGAGCAAGTACCCCTTGCGGCGGCTCACTTCGCGTACGGCGACGGCCCGCTGCACCCACTCCTGCCCGGCCGGCCCGGCGGCTGCGACCACCCAGTCGTCGGCGTGGACCGGTTCGTAGATGGGGCGCAGAACAGCGGCCACGACCGCGCGCAGCCGCTGCTCCACGAGATTCAGCCAGATGTAGGCCCGCCCGGCGCGCTGGGCGCGCGTGCGCACCTCGCGCCAGGCTTCGGCGCCCCAGTCCAGTTCGGGTCCGATCTGAGATCCCATCTCCATCGGCCGCGCCAGGGACACCGCTCCGGGCGGGCCGTCCGCGGAACTCCCCTCGTGACCCTCGTCACCAGGGGGCAGTTCCCGCCCTCCCGAGCTCACCCAGCGCACCCCTTCCGCTCCCCCGAGCACTCCCCCGTTCAACGATCAAGGAAGGGTACTCCGGGAGCGGCGGGCGGTGCAGCCGGATGGCAAGGGTCAATTATCAACGACCCAGCGGCGGCTGGCCGTTCTGGCCGGCGAGGTCCTGCGGAGTGAGCGGGCTCATAGCGGTGACGTCGCGCGCGGCCAGCGAGAAGCCCTGCCAGTGGACCGGCATCGGCTGCTGGTCCTCGTCACGGGCGATGTGGTGGTAGCCGATGTTGACCCAGGCGATCGGGTGCTTGAGGGTCTGGCCGTTGGCCCACTTGTCGACGCTGGTCGGTGCGCCGTCGGGGCACCCTATGTTGTTGCTCGCGTACTGCTCGCACTTCTTGTACTCGGTGAAGTACACGTCGTGCTTGGTGAAGGGGCGTCCGGCGTGCTTGGTGCTGGCCCCGGGCACGAACTCGTACGAACGGGGGTGGCCGTCCTTGTTCTTGCCGGCCCCGCTGACCATGCGCCACCAGCGCATGTCCTTGCGGTCGCCGGCGAGCTCCTTGGTGACCTTGGTGCGGGTGGTCTTCGTGGTGGGGCTGCCCTGGCCGGCGGGCGCGGTGACCTTGGAGTCGTACTGCTCGACCTTGGCCTTCGGGGAGCCGTCGAGGCCGAAGTTGAGCCGCCAGAAGACGTTGTGGGCGTGGCTCTCGGCCTTGGCCTGGTCACCCTTGCCGATGGGCCAGCCGCGGCTGTCGCCGCCGTCGTAGTCGTACGGCGAGAGGCTGCCGGTCGCGCCGACCTGGGAGGTGATGGTGCCGTCCGACGAGAACCGCCACTCGGTGATGTACTCGTACCAGGAGGCCTTGTTCACGGTGTAGACGAGCAGGTCCTTGCCCTGGCCGGTGTAGACCTTGCCGTTGCCGCCGGTGCTCGCGTCGTCGTTGAGGCGGTACGCGTGCCCACGCGCGCGCGTGGTGGTGCACAGGCCCTTCACGTTGCCCCGCTGCGGGACCTTCACCGTCTTGATGGTGCCGCCGGGGCACTCGCCGGGGTTCAGGTTCTGCAGGGCCTGGCCGAAGTCGGTGCCGGTGACGTCGTCGTACTCGGCCTCGCCGTCGTCGTAGGGGACGTGGACCTGCGCGAGCCGGGCGCTGGTCAGGACGGGTATCGGCTTCGCCTCGTCCTTGGGCTGGTAGCTGATCTTGTCGAGGATCAGGCCGGAAAGGCTGTTGTAGTGCCAGCACATGCGCCAGGTCGTGCCGCCGTCGACGGTCTGCTCGATCTTGTAGGCGTCACTGCAGTCGGCCGCCGCCGCGGGGGCGCTCGGCGCCTGGGGTGCGGCCGATGCGGGCGAGGCGACGGTGACGGCGCCGCCGATCAGCGCGGAGACCGCGAGGGCCATGGTGGCCCGTTTGCGGGCGCGCGAAAGTCTGTTGACGTGCATTGCGGTGTGAACTCCCTCGTACGAGGAGAAGCAGAAGTGTGGTGTCGTGCGCGAGCGGCCGAAATCAGCCGAGGCGGCCCACGGAACGGGTGCTCAGGTCGACGACGAGGGACCGGGTGTCGATCCACGGGCCGTTCTTGACCTTGGTGACGACCTGGAGGCACCGGTGCTTGCCGCACTCGGTGAGGTCGGACGGCACGCGCTCGACGGTCTCCTTGCGGAAGACCATGCCGCTCAGCTGCAACTGCCCCGGGCCGGTGAGCGCCTTGCCCGTGGCGTGCTTGAAGTCCTGCTTCAGGCCCTTGCCGAGCGGGTCGGCGATCAGCAGCTTCGCGCCCTCGGCGAGCTCTTCCTGGCTGGGCGGCGGCTGGACGTTCTGTGCGGTGTTCGTGTCCTCCACCTTGCCGGTCTCCACGTTGACCGTCTTGGTGATGACCGCGTCCTTCTTGTAGTCGTAGTAGACGACTTCCGCGCTGCGCGGGGCCGTGGCACCGGCGTCGCTCGGATCCGGCTCACTGAGGTTCGTCGAAAGGAGCTGCGGTCCGCGGTCTCCTTCGACGTCCCTGGCGCTGGAGCGCAGACCGTTCGTCACCGAGGCCTTCTCGGCGCGCTCCATCTCGGCGTCGGTCAGCGGGTCGCTGCCTATGCCCTTCTCGCCCTCGTCGGGCGCGGCCTCGACGACGCCGTCCTTCGCGATCGCGTTCTGCTCCGCGGCCGCCGCGTTGGCCTGGCTGTCCCCCGACTCGCCCGCCCCCGGCAGTGTGACGCCCACCAGCACGGCGGTGGCAGCCGTCGCGACCGCCGCGCCCGCCATCACCTTCCCCAGGTGACGTCTGACTAGCTCTCTCACTTACTCCCCTTTTCCCCCACGAGCCCCAAGAAGGGGCATACCGAGTATGTGGTCGGTCGGTTAGACGGGTTCAACTCCCGCGTGGTTGCCCCACTTTCGGGGAGACTCTGACCAAAGTGACCCCGGGCCGAGGGGGCGGTAGTGGAAGAGTCGTATGCATGCAGGTGTGGCCAGGGCAGGCGTATCCACTCGGTGCCACGTACGACGGCGCCGGCACGAACTTCGCGGTCTTCTCCGAGGCCGCCGACCGCATAGAGCTCTGCTTGTTGCACGACGACGGCTCGGAGACAGCCGTCGAGCTGCGTGAGTCCGACGCGTTCGTGCTCCACGCGTATCTGCCCGGCGTGATGCCCGGCCAGCGGTACGGCTTCCGTGTGCACGGCCCGTACGAACCCGCGCGCGGGCACCGCTGCAACTCGGCGAAGCTGCTGCTCGATCCGTACGCCCGCGCGGTCAGCGGCCGGATCGACTGGGGCGAGGAGGTGTACGGCTACCGCTTCGGCGCCCCGGACAAGCGCAACGACATGGACTCGGCGCCGCACATGATGACGTCCGTGGTGGTCAATCCGTACTTCGACTGGGGCGACGACCGGCCGCCGCGCACCCCGTACAACGAAACCGTGCTCTACGAGGCCCATGTGAAGGGCCTGACCATGCGGCACCCGGATCTTCCCGAGGAGTTGCGCGGGTCGTACGCGGCGCTCGCGCATCCCGCGGTCATCGATCACCTGGTGCGGCTGGGGGTGACGGCCCTGGAGCTGATGCCGGTGCACCAGTTCGTGAACGATCACCGCCTGGTCGACATGGGCCTGAACAACTACTGGGGCTACAACACGATCGGCTTCTTCGCGCCCCACAACGCTTACGCGTCCTGGGGCGACCGGGGCGAGCAGGTCCTGGAGTTCAAACAGGCGGTGAAGGCGCTGCACGAGGCGGGCATCGAGGTGATCCTCGACGTCGTCTACAACCACACGGCCGAGGGCAACCACCTGGGCCCGACGCTCTCCTACAAGGGCCTGGACAACGCCTCGTACTACCGCCTGACGAACGATCCCCGCTATTACATGGACACCACGGGGACCGGCAACTCGCTCCTGATGCGGTCGCCGCACGTACTCCAAATGATCATGGACTCGCTGCGGCACTGGGTCACCGACATGCACGTGGACGGTTTCCGCTTCGATCTCGCGGCGACGCTCGCCCGGCAGTTCCACGAGGTGGACCGCCTGTCGTCCTTTTTCGACCTCGTGCAGCAGGACCCCGTGGTGAGCCAGGTGAAACTGATCGCCGAGCCGTGGGACGTCGGCGAGGGCGGCTATCAGGTCGGCAACTTCCCGCCGCTGTGGACCGAGTGGAACGGCATGTACCGCGACACGGTGCGCGACATGTGGCGCGGCGAACCGCGCACCCTCGCGGAGTTCGCGTCCCGGCTCACCGGCTCGTCCGACCTCTACCAGGACGACGGGCGGCGACCCTTGGCGTCGATCAACTTCACCACCTGCCACGACGGTTTCACGCTGCACGACCTCGTCTCGTACAACGAGAAGCACAACGAGGACAACGGCGAGGACAACCAGGACGGCGAGAGCCACAACCGCTCCTGGAACTGCGGCGCCGAGGGCGAGACGGACGACCCGGACGTCCTGGAGCTGCGCGAGCGGCAGATGCGCAACTTCATCGCGACGCTGATGCTCTCGCAGGGCGTCCCGATGCTCAGCCACGGCGACGAGTTCGCCCGGACGCAGGGCGGCAACAACAACGCCTACTGCCAGGACAACGAGATCGCCTGGGTGCGCTGGCCGCAGGGCGGGAGCACCCAGCTGGAGTTCACGCGCGCGATGGCGTGGCTGCGGCGCGACCATCCCGTCTTCCGCAGGAGGCGGTTCTTCCACGGCCGCCCGGTCGAGGGCACGCACGACGAGCTGTCCGACATCGCGTGGTTCACGCCGGAGGGCGATGAGATGACGCAGGAGGACTGGGACGCGTCGCAGGCACGGGCGCTGACGGTGTTCCTGAACGGCAACGCGATCTCCGAGCCGGGTACGCGCGGCGAGCGGATCTCCGACGACTCGTTCCTGATGATGTTCAACGCGTCGGCCCGGCCACTGGAGTTCGTCGTCCCGGTCAATCACGGCCGCCAGTGGCAGGTGGTCGTGGACACCTCGCGGCCGGAGGGGGTGCCGCCGGACACGGGACCGAAGGCGCGGGCCGGTGAGCGCCTGACGCTCGCCGACCGGAGCCTTACTGTCCTGCAGCGCCCCGCGTGACCTGAGGCCCGCCCTCGGCCGGGGGGCGCGCCACCAGCGCCACGAGGAACGCCACGGCTGCGGCCGCGCTGCCGAGCGCGAACGCCGCTCCGGGGCCATAGGACTCCGCCAGGCGGCCCGCCACGGCGAGCGTGACCGCCTGGCCGCCGACGAAGGCACTCGCCGCCCACGTCATCCCCTCGGCGAGGCGCCGCGGCGGGCAGGAGCGCTCGGTGAGCGCGAAGCCGGTGATCAGGTTCGGGGCGAAGATCGCGCCGAAGACGGTCACCACGAGGTACAGCCCCGTCATGCTGTCCGTCCACACCAGCGGCAGGGAGAGCAGCGCCGCGGCGGCAGTCGCCAGGCGCCAGCGTGCGTACAGACCGAAGCGCTCGGGCAGCGCGGCCATGGAGAGCCCCACGACGGCGCTCATGACGCCCATGGCGGCGTAGACCAGACCCGCCTGGCCCGGCCGGCCCAACTCCTCGGTGAGGGCCGTGATGCCCGCTCCACAGGCGCCGAGCAGCACACCGACGAAGACGAGCCCGACGCGTACGACGACGACCTGGCGCGGGAGGCGTTGCCGGTCGCCACGCGCGCGTGGTGCCTGCCCCGTCACCTGGGCCGTCCGGCCCGTGGGGTGCAGCGCGAAGCCGGAGCCGCAGACGGCGACCAGAAGGGCGGCGGCGCCGAAGGCGTACGCAGGGTGGCCCGCTACGGCGGCAAGGCCGACCAGGGCGGGGCCGAGCACGAAGGACAGTTCGTCCATGGTGCTCTCCAGGGACAGCACGGTGTTGACCAGACGGTCGTCACCACCTGCCCGGCGGACCAGCGGGACGGCGCGTGCGCGGGCCAGCGGGCCGATCCCCGGGATGCTCGCGCCGGCGAGCACGGCGAGGGCGACGAGCACGGGTGTGGGCAGCTCCAGGAGGGCGCCGATCGTGTAGACCGTGATCGCCACGGCGTTGAGCAGCGAGAAGCCGAGGACGACGGCGCGCTGGCCCCGCCGGTCGGCGAGGCGGCCGACGAGCGGGCCCATGGCCACCTGGCCGAGCGCGAGCGCGCAGGCGACCACGCCGCCCGTGGCGAGCGATCCGCTGGTCTCGGTGACCAGCAGGACACTGCCGAACTGGATCATGGCCACGGGGAGCCTGCCGAGGAACGAGATCACCGGGAGGAGCGCCCCGGTGTGCCCGATCACTTCCCGGTAGGTGTCCAGGAGGCCGGGCGCGCCCCGGCCCTCCCGGTTCTCCCGGTCGTCCCGTGGCCCGTCCTGGGCGACCTGTACTTTTGCAGCCATCGTCCGAAGCTAGCGACACCCTGACGGCCAGAAGCATGAGTCGATGGCACGAAAGCCCGCCAGGCGGGTACGTACGTTCGCATGACGCCTGAGCGCTCAGAGCCCGCGGTTCCGCCGCCGCCCACCGCCACGTACCGGCTGCAGCTCCAGCCGGAGTTCCCCTTCGAGGCCGCCGAAGCGGCCGTCCCGTACCTGGCATCGCTGGGGGTCTCGCATCTGCATCTGTCGCCCGTGCTTGAGGCCGTTCCGGGGTCCACGCACGGATACGACGTCGTGGACCACGCGCGCGTGCGTGACGAACTCGGCGGCGAGGAGGGGCTGCGGTCCCTCTCCCGCACCGCGCGGGCGCACGGGCTCGGCCTCGTCGTGGACATCGTGCCGAACCACATGGCTGCCGTGCCGCGCCACAACCACGCTCTCTGGGAGGTCCTGCGGGAGGGACCCACATCGCCGTATGCGCGCTGGTTCGACATCGACTGGGACGCGGGCGACGGGCGTGTGCTGCTTCCGGTGCTCGGGCGCGGGGTCGGGGACGAGCTGGAGCGGCTGCGGGTGGACGGCGACGTGCTGCGCTACCACGAACACGAGTTCCCCTTGCGCGAAGGCACCGGTGAGCTGCCGTTGCCGCGTCTCCTGGACGCCCAGTGGTACCGGCTCGCATGGTGGCGTCTTGCCCGTACAGAGCTCAACTACCGGCGCTTCTTCACCATTTCGGACCTCATCGGGGTGCGCGTCGAGGACCCCGAGGTGTTCGACGCGACCCACGCGAAGATCCTCGAACTGCTGCGGGACGGCGTCGTGGAGGGGCTGCGGATCGACCATCCCGACGGCCTCGCGGATCCGGGGGCGTACCTCCAGCGGCTCCAGGAGGCCACGCGCGGGCGCTGGACGGTCGTCGAGAAGATCCTCGCCGACGGGGAGCAGCTGCCCGCCGCGTGGCCCGTAGCGGGCACCACCGGATACGACGCGCTGCGCCATCTCGACGGCCTCTTCACGGACCCGGCGGGAGCGGGTGAGCTCCTCGGCCAGTACCGGAGGTTCGCGGCGCCCGCGGTGGACCGGGGCGGCGACTGGGGGGCGACGGTGCGGCGCGCCGCGTACAAGGTGCTCACCCATGAGCTGGCCGCCGAGACCGACCGCCTCACGCGCGAGGCGACCGCGCTCTGCGCCGCGGACCCCGCGCTGCGCGACCACGCGCCATGGGCCCTGCGCACCGCGCTCCTGGAGCTGCTCGTGCGGCTTCCCGTCTACCGTCCGTACGTCGCCGGGGGCGCCGAACCGGCTTCGGTGCTCACGGTGGGTGCCGCCGAGGAGGCGAAGGCGGCCTTCGCGGTGCGGGAGGAGGCCGAGGCGGTCGATGTCGTACGGGACCTGGTCCTCGGTCGTCTCGGGTCCGGGCCCGCGGTGGACGGCTTCCGCGCGCGGTTCGCGCAGACGTCGTCGGCGCTGCGGGCCAAGGCGGTCGAGGACACGGCGTTCTACCGGCACGCGCCGCTCCTGTCGGCGGCCGAGGTGGGCGGCACTCCCGAGCGCCCCGCGGTCTCCCCCGAGGACTTCCACGCCTACTGCGCGCGCGTGCAGCGCGACTGGCCCTACGCGGGGACGGTGCTCACCACGCACGACACGAAGCGCAGCGCCGACGTACGGGCGGGCATCGCCGTCCTCACGCAGTGCCCGGAGCGGTGGGCCGACCTCCTGGTCGACGTGACCGAGCAGACCGCGCGCGTGGGCGGCACCTGCGCGCCGGATCCCCAACTGGCGTGGGCGGCCTGGCAGACGGCCGTCGGCTTCGGCTTCCCCTACGACGAACGGCTGCAGATGGCCCTGCTCAAGCACGTGCGCGAGGCGGGCCTGCACACGAGCTGGACCGAGCCGAACGAGCCGTACGAGAAGGCCGTGACGGCGTTCGTGGAGGCGGGCCCCTGCGGGCCGCCGCTCTACACCGTGGCGGAGTTCGCGGGCAGCCTGCGGCCCCACATGCGGGCGAACGTCCTCGGGGCCACGCTGCTCCAGCTGACGATGCCCGGGGTGCCCGACCTCTACCAGGGCACGGAGGGCGAGTACCGGGCCCTGGTGGACCCGGACAACCGGCGGCCCGTGCGGTTCCAGCCGCACGTCCTTGAGTACCTGGAGCAGCACCGTGACCGCTGGGACCTCTCCGAGGAGAAGCTGGCCCTGACGGCGACCGCGCTGCGGCTGCGCAGACGGCGCCCGGAGCTGTTCGGCGGCGCGGCGACGTACGAGCCGCTGGCTGCGCGGGGCCCGGGAGCGGCGCACTGCGTGGCCTTCGCGCGCTCCGGAGAGGTGATCGCTGCGGCGACCCGGCTCTCCTCGCGCCTGGCGGAGGCAGGTGGCTGGCGCGCTACGGAACTGGAGCTTCCGCAGGGGCGGTGGGCTGATCTGCTCACTCGGGGGCGGGAGTTCACGGGGCACGCGCGCGTGGAGGAGCTTTTCGGGGAGCTGCCGGTGGTGCTTCTTGAGCGGGTGCCGACGGGTCCGGAGCAGGTCTCAGGAGGGGCGGACGAGTAGCAGGCGTGGCGCCCGCGCCATGAGGCCCCGGGGCGCGGGCCTGAAGCCGGGGGCCCAGCGCAGGCCCGGCATGGCGGCGAGCAGGGCCCGCAGACCGCACTCGGCGGTGAGCGCGGCCAGAGCGGCAGCCGGGCAGAAGCTCTGACCCGCGCCGAACGCCAGGTGCGCCGGGTCCGCCGGATCCGCCGGGCCCGCGCGGAAGATGTCGTAGCGGTCGGGGTCGGCGAAGCGGAACGGGTCACGCCCCGCGGAGCCGACGAGGCAGGCCACGACGGCTCCCGTGGGGAGCGTTGTGCCGCCCAGGGATATCGGCACGAGCGCGCGGCGCAGCACGACGGGGGCGGGCGGATCACGGCGCAGGGACTCCGCCCAGGCGCCGGGTATCAGCTCCGGGCGGGCACGCACGAGGTCCAACTGGGCCGGGTGGTCGAGGAGGTTGGCGAGGAAGGAGGCCAGGGCGTGGGCGGCGGCCTCGCCGCCACCGGTGAGGAGTGTCCCGGCAAGACCGGTGACGGTGTCGTCGCGGAGCGCCTGCCCGTCCACCCGGGCGTCGCACAGGACGGAGAGCAGGCCGGTGCCGGGATGGGCGCGCCGCCGCGCGATGTGGCGGCGCAGAAGTCCGCCCAGCTCCGGGTGGCGACCGCCGGGGTGTGCGGGCCCCGTACGGCACCATTCCCGCACCCGCGCGGCGTCCTCCCAGGGCAGCCCGAGCGCGGCGACGGCGGCGGCCGCGGGCAGCCAGGCACTGAACTCGGCGACGAGGTCGACCTCGCGCCGCCCGGCTATGCGCCGTGCGAGGACGAAGGCGGTGCGCTCGGCGGCGGCCCGCAGCGCGGGCTCCAGAAGCCCCTGGCAGGCCGGGCTCGGACCGGCCCCCGACGCGCCGAGCCGGGCGTCGACGAGCGCGGCACGCACATCCGCGTACCGACTGAGCAGCCAGGCCCCGAGGAGTTCGTCGCGGACGAGGGGGAAGCCTTCGCGGAGAGTGCGGTAGAGCGGATACGGATCACGCTCCACGCCGGGGTCCAGAAGACTGGGCATCTCAGCCCGTCCGGCGTTCGAGGACGAGCTCGGCGGAGCCGGTGACAGACGGTGCCCATGAGGGGCCGAGCTCGACGACACGGTTCTCGAGGACACGGACTCAGAGCATCACCGAAGGCCCGTTCACGCAGTCCCCATGCACCCATTCGGGTGACGCTGTCGGACAAGGCCGACGTGGGGTGACATCCCTTGGGTCGCACGCTTGACACGTGCCCGACCGCGTGGCGTACTGCGGATTGCGTCAGCGGACAAGACGGGGGTGAGTCAACTGGCGGATCAGCGCTATCCCAATGTGGCCGAACTCGTGCTGTCCGCAAGGGGGTTGGCCGCCCACCGCCCCGATCTCAGCACCCTGCGCCAGGTGGGCGCCTCGCGCGCAGGAAGGCCTCTGCACCTGCTGTCCGTCGGCCGCTCCCCGCGTGCCGTCCTGGTCGTCGCGGGCGCGCACTCGAACGAACCGACCGGCGGCTCGACGCTGCTCCGCCTCGCGGAATGGACCCTGCGGGACGAGACCCTGCGCGCCGACACCTCCTGGCACTTCCTCCTGTGCGCCGACCCGGACGGCGCGCACCTGCACCGCACGCCCGCCCCGCGCACCTTGTTCGACTACCACCGGCACTTCTTCCGGCCGGCGGGACCCGAGCAGCCTGAGTGGTCCCCCTCCGTACTGCCGGCCGATCGGCTCCCTCCGGAGACGCGCGCCCTGACCGGCGTCATCGACGAACTGCGGCCCTACTTGCAGGTGTCGCTGCACGGGACCGATCTCGGCGGCAGCTGGGTGCAGTTGACGCGGGACATCCCGGGGCTCGCGGAGCCGTTCGCCAAGTCCGCCGCGGAGCTGCACATACCGGTGGAGGCGGGGGCTTCGGACGCCGCGGGCTGGCCGGTGTCGGGGCCGGGGGTCCATGTGCTGCCGGGCCCCGGTTCGGCGGCCGCCTATCCGAGCCTCCCCGAGGACGCCCGGCACACCACCTGGCACCACGCCCACCGGTACGGCGGTCTGACCGCCATCGTCGAGGTCCCCATGTGGGCGAGCGACCTCGTGGACGACGCGGCCGTCCATCCCTCCCCGGTGCTCGCGCTGCGCGGCTTCTCGCAGCGGCTGCGGCACGACGCTCGCCTGGTCGAGGACATCCTCAGCGAGGCGCTGCCGCGGCTCCCGGAGGCGCAGGGGCCGCTGCTGCGCGCGGCGCGCTGGGCGCTCGACCTGGTGCCAGGCCTCGCCCACGACTGGGCCCGGCTGCCGCCCGCGGGGACGTCGATGGCGTACATCGGCAGCGTCGACGCCTTCGGGCGCCGCCTTCCGCTGCGGGCCGCCGCGATGCTGCTGCGGGTCCTCGACGCGGCGGGCGACCGGGCAGCGCCCCGCCTCGAACGGCTCGTCATGCACTGGAGCGACGCGTTCGCCGAGCGGTTCAGGGCGCGCTGGGTGCCGCTGGAGGACCAGGTCGAGCACCAGTCACGGACGACGGTCGCGGCAGCCCGCCACGCGCGCGTGGCGGGCGACTGACCACACGCACAGCACGCGTTCTTTTCGGAGGGGCTTCACGAAGCCGAGAGCCGGAAGCCCATCTTCCCGAAGCTGACCTGATCGCCGTCCTGGACGACGGCCGCACCGATCACCCTGCGGCCGTTCACGGACGTGCCGTTGGTCGACCCGAGGTCACGCAGCACCCACATGCCGCCCTGCCTGCTCAACTCCGCGTGGACCCGGGAGACGGTCTCGTGGCTGAGCCTGAGCCCGTTCGCCGGGTCGCGGCCGATCCGCAGCGGATACGGGTTCGTCGGCACCGGCAGAAGCAGCTTCGGCAGCTTCTCGGCCTGCCAGGCCCTGCGCAGCCTGACCGTGAACCCGGAGACCGCCCCGACGGTGCCGAACACCGCACGCGAGAGACGTCCCTCGGTCCGCAGATCGGCGGTGAGCGCGGCGAGTTCGTCGGGCTGGCGGGCGGCGAGCGCCAGCTCCATGCGCCGCACGAACGTGTCGTGCGACAGCTTGCCGAGGGCAGCGCCCTCCCTGAGCACCTTCAGCGCCCTGTCGCGCTCGGCGTCGGTCAGCCGCGCGGGGTACGTGTGGATCTCAAAGGACGACGTCACCCTGGTGATTGTCGGTCAGCTCGGCCGGGGTGTCCAGAAAACGCGGAACGACCGCGAACCGATCACTTCTGCCGCACGATGGAACGGACGTCAGCGGATGTCGGAGAAGGGGGAACTGTCAGTGGAGTTCGAGGTGTGGGCCCCGGGGGCCGAACGCGTCGCCCTGCTGTGCGAGGGCGACGCGCGCGCGATGGAGCGCGCCGAGGGCCGGGCCGGGTGGTGGACGGTGCGGGCGGAGGCCGCCGACGGGGCGCGGTACGGCTTCTCGCTCGACGAAGGGCCTGTGCTGCCCGATCCCCGCTCACGACGCCAGCCGGACGGCCCCGACGGGCTCAGCGCCGTCGTCGACCACGACCGGTACGCGTGGCGCGCGCCCTGGGCGGGGCGCGGAGTGCGGGACGCGGTCCTGTACGAGCTGCACGTGGGGACGTACACACCGGACGGCACGCTCGACTCGGCGGCGGGGCGGCTCGGCCACCTGGCCGAGCTCGGCGTCACCCATGTGGAGCTGATGCCGCTCTGTCCGTTCCCGGGGCGGCACGGCTGGGGGTACGAGGGTGTCTCCCTGTGGGCCGTGCACGAGCCGTACGGCGGCCCCGATGCGCTGAAACGATTTGTCGACGCCGCGCACGCGCACGGCATCGCAGTCGTCCTCGACGTGGTCCACAACCACCTCGGCCCGTCCGGCAACTATCTGCCCGCGTTCGGGCCCTACTTCACGGAGACCCACCAGACTCCGTGGGGCGCGGCGGTCAACCTCGACGCCCCCGGCTCGGACGAGGTGCGCGCGTATCTGATCGGCAGCGCGCTCGCCTGGCTGCGCGACTACCGCCTGGACGGTCTGCGCCTGGACGCGGTGCACGCGCTGCGGGACACGCGCGCGTGCCACTTCCTTGAAGAGCTCTCGGCGGCCGTGGACGAGCTGTCCGACGAGCTCGGCAGGCCGCTCTCGCTGATCGCCGAGTCCGACCAGGGCGATCCTCGCGTCGTCATCCCGCGCGCGGACGGCGGTCTCGGCCTGCACGCGCAGTGGAACGACGACTTCCACCACGCGCTGCACGCCACGCTCACCGGTGAAGCACACGGCTACTACGAAGACTTCGCCCGCGCGCCCTTCGCCGCGCTCGCCAAGACGCTGACGGGCGGCTTCTTCCACGACGGCACGTACTCGACCTTCCGGGAGCGCCGGCACGGCCGCCCCGTGGACCGCGCCCGGACACCCGCGTACCGCTTCCTCGGCTACACGCAGACCCACGACCAGATCGGCAATCGCGCGCAAGGGGACCGGCTCTCCGCCACGCTCTCCCCCGGCCTGCTCGCCTGCGCCGCCGCGCTCACCCTCACCGGGCCGTTCACGCCGATGCTGTTCATGGGCGAGGAGTGGGGCGCCGAGACGCCCTGGCAGTTCTTCACGGACCACACCGATCCCGAGCTCTCGGAGGCCGTGCGCCGGGGCAGGCGCCGGGAGTTCGCGGCGCACGGCTGGGCCGAGGGAGACATTCCGGATCCGCAGGACCCGGCCACCAGGGACCGCTCCTGTCTCGACTGGGCCGAGCCCCTGACCGACCCCCACGCGCGCGTGCTGGCCTGGTACCGCGAGCTGATCGCCCTGCGCCGCACCCGCGGTGACCTCCTCGACCCCGATCTGGCGGCGCTCCGGGTCGCATACGACGAGGAGAGGCGCTGGTTCGCGGTCCGGCGCGGTGATCTGCGGATCGCGGTGAACATCGGCAAGGAGACGGCCGACATCCCGCTGGGCGGCCGTGGCGCGCGGGTGCTCGCGGCGTGGGAGCCGGTCACCGTGCCCGGCGCGGACGGACTGCTGCGGCTGCCCGCCGAGTCGTGCGCGGTGCTCGCGACACCGTGAGCACTACGGGATGAGGCCCGCGGGGGCGGTCAGTTGACGATCGCAAGGTCGCGCGGCGTGGAGTTGAGACGCCGTACGCCGTCCTCGGTGACCGTCACTATGTCCTCGATGCGCACTCCGAAGCGGCCCGGCAGATAGATGCCGGGCTCCACGGAGAAGCACATGCCGGGCACGAGCGGCAGTTCCTCGCCCTCGATCATGTAGGGCGGCTCATGGGTGGTGACGCCGATGCCGTGCCCGGTGCGGTGGATGAAGTGCTCGCCGTACCCCGCATCGGCGATCACCGCCCGCGCCGCCCTGTCGACGTCCTGGCAGGCGGCACCGGGCCGCACCGCGCGGCAGCCGGCCTCCTGTGCCTCGCGCACGACGTCGTGGACCCGCTGCTCCTCGGCGTCGGGCTCGCCCACGTGCACCGTGCGCGAGGTGTCCGAGCCGTAGCCGTGCAGGAGGCCGCCGAAGTCCAGGACGACCATGTCGCCGTGTCCGATGACGCGACCGCTCGCCTCGTGGTGCGGGTTGGCGCCGTTCGGTCCTGAGCCGACGACGGTGAAGTCGACCTGCGAGTGCCCGAACCGGCGCAGCAGATCGGCGAGATCGGCGGCGATGTCGGTCTCTTTACGGCCCGCGAAGGGAACCTTCTTGATTTCTTCGTACGCGGAGTCCGCGGCGGCACCGGCGGCCGCGATGCGCTCGAGCTCCGCGGCGTCCTTGACGGCGCGCAGCATGGGGAGCGCTTCGGTGAGGGACACGTAGGAGGTGTTCGGCAGCTCCTTCTGGAAGCCGAGGAGATGCATGGCCCAGGAGTTGTCACTGATCCCGAAGCGGCCGTCGACGTCCAGGAGCGGCGCGGTCGCGGCGTAGGGGTCCTTGCCGTCGGTCCAGTCCCGCAGGGAGAGCGCGCTCGCGCCCGCGGCCAGTTCCGCGTCCGGGGCCTCCAGGGTGGGCACCACGAGCACCGGCTCCTGTCCTGCGGCGAGCACGAGGACGGTGAGGCGCTCGGTGGCGGCGGTCGGCCGGTAGCCGGTGAGCCAGACCATGTCGGGGCCCGGCGCGACGAGCAGTCCGGCGAGCCCCGCGTCCGCCGCGTCGGCCGCAGCGCGGTCCATGCGGGCCTTGTAGTCGTCGGCGGTGAAGGGCGTGGGGGTGCTGCCGGTCATGAGGGGCCTCCAGGGCTGCTCGCTGGGCGCTGGGCGCGGGCACTGGGCACTTACGGCGTGGTGTGCCAGTGCTGCCGATCCTGCCCCTGCCGCGCCGCGTGCGCGACCCAGTTCTGGCCCCCCCGTCACGTCACGTCACGTCACGTCACGAAGCCCGGCGTCACCGACAGGAACTGCCGCTCTCCGCTCGCGTGGCGGACGGTCACGGTGACGTTCCTGCCCGGGTCCGCGGCGGCGACGGCCGCCGCGAGGGCCTTGGCCGAGGCGACGCGGGTCTTGCCGAAGGCGAGCAGTACGTCGCCGCGTACGAGACCGGCGGTGTAGCCGGGGCCCGGACTGTGCACGCCGACGAGCAGGGCTCCGGCGCCCTGGGGGGCGTCGACGGCCTCCACGCCGAGGGTGGGGCGCGCGGCGGCCCGCTCCCCGGGCTTGTCGGGCTCCTTCCGCGGCGGCTGCGGCAGCGGCGGGGCGGCGGGCTTCGATGCCGCACCCGGCGCGGCGGGGCCGCCGGGCCCCTTGGCTCCGGCCTGCGCTTGCGCTTCCTTCTGCATGTCCGCCAGCTTGCTCATACCGATGACGGTGGCGCTGACGGTGCCGAGCCCTATGCCCGACAGCACGAGGACCGCTGAGAAGAGCAGCCCGAAGAGCAGGGTGACAAGGCGCCGCCCGCGCCGCCGGGCAGCGTGCGGACGGTGGCCCGATCCGGACCTGCGGCCGGCGCCGGGGCCGCTTCCGCTCCCGGCGCCACTTCCGGCGCCGGACGGCCGCCCGGCACCGGCCTTCCGCCCGATGCCGAGCCTCCGGCCGATGGCGAATCTGCCGCCTCGGCCGCCTCTCCCGAACTTGCCGCCTCCGCCGGGATCCTGTCCGGGCATCGGCTTGGGACGCAACGCAGTCTGTTCCATGGCTCGCCTCCGGCCACAGCCCTACCCGGCGTGACCCGGCGCGACGATTCACGAACGAGTGACGTCCACGTGTGCGGCCACGGAACGGGACGACCGCCCGCGGGCCCCGTCAGCCCGCGTGACCTCCCCCGTGACCTCCCCCGTCATGACCTCCGTGCCCCGCCCCGTGGTCGAACTTCAGGGCCTCCTTCGGCATGACCACGAAGGGGCGCATCATGCCCATGTCCTCGTGCTCCAGGAGGTGGCAGTGGTACATGAAGCGGCCGTACGCCCCGTCGAACTTGCCCATCACGCGCAGCAGTTGGCCGCCCGGGACCAGGAAGACGTCCTTCCAGCCCCGCTCGTTCGGGGCGAGGGGGATCTCCGTCTTCGGGTCGAAGGCGATCGGGGCCATGGTGCCGCCCACGGTGACGTCGAAACCCGACACGTCGTACGCGTCGCGGCCGAGGAGCTGGAAGTCGGCCAGGTGGATGTGCATGGGGTGGGTCACCGGCGGGTTCACCGCGAGGTTCAGGAAGCTCCACTGTTCGTGGCTGCCCTCGGCGATGGTGAAGCCAAGGCCGTCGTTGAAGGTGCGGGCGGTGCGGCGGTAGGTCTTGGTCTTCCCGTCCGCGCCCCGCAGCTGGATGACCCCCTCGGTCGGGACCCGGATGTCGCCCGCGTCCTTGATCTCGGTCATCTCCCAGATCTCCGGGTGTCCTCCGCCGCCCTTCGTGGCGGGCGGCGTCAGGACGATCAGTCGGTGACCGTGGTCGATGTCATGGCTCAGCGGGCGGAACGAGCCCGAGAGGATCTCCGGCAGCGAGAAGGGGTCATCGACCTCGGTGTCCCGCACGCGGAACTCCATGACCTCCGGATAGCGCACGTCGTTCGCCGGGTCCGGCACCCCGGGCGCCTGGCCACGGCCCTTGTTCACCAGACGTACGCGCGTGCCCGCGAGGGCACGGAAGTCGATCAGGAGGTCCATCCGCTCGGCCGGGGCGACGGTGAGCGTGGGCAGCTCCTCGTCGAAGTCGACCGGCACGGGGCGCGGCAACAGGCCGCCGTCACTGCCGATCTGGTGCATGACGCCCCGCACGGGGTTGTTGTCCTCGTCGACGAGGACGAGGTCGTAGATACGGGCGTTCGACGCGTTCACCAGGCGGAAGCGGTGCCAGGCCGCGTCGACGTCCGCGTACGGCCAGATGCGGCCGTTCACCGTGCTGTACGGGCCTGTGAAGGGCAGCGAGACCGGCTTGCCCGTCTCCGGGTTCTTGGCCTGGACGATGACGGTCTTGTGCAGCAGGCGGCCGTTCAGACGCCCGTCCTCGTCCGTGTCCAGGTTCCGGTCGGCGAGCAGCAGCGGGATCTCCCGCTCCCCGCAGGGGAGATGGAGCGCGTCCTCTTCGTCGTCCCTCACCAGATACGTGCCGTACAGCCCCGCCTGCACGTTCCAGCGGGTGATGTTCATGGCGTGGTCGTGATACCACCACTGCACCGCCTGGTGGTCGTTCGGGTACTCGGAGAGCTGCGCGTCGCCGAACCCCACCGCGTTGTCCGCCCACCCGTCGTTGCCCCCGCCGGTCTGCGCGCCGTGCAGGTGCGTCACCGACCAGGCCGGCAGCGCGGCCACGTCCTTGTTCGGCTCGACGCCCCCGCGTCCGGGCAGGGTGCCGGGGCTCGGGACGGCCCGCGGCACCTCGACGGAGGTGACGGGATACTCGGCGCCCTTCGGGATGCGGTTGGTCCACGCGATCCGGATGCGCCGTCCACGCCGCACCTCGATCGTCGGGCCCGGTACACACCCGTCGTACCCCCACATCAACGTCGGCGGCAGCTGCGGGTGCAGTCGGATCCAGGCCGGGCGCAGCGCGATCTCGGTCTCCGCGGGCACGTCGGTCTCGTCGCGCACGTCGACGGAGTCGGGCCGCAGGACCGGCGGCACCGGCAACGGCGTGACGTACGGCGTCAACTCCCCCGCTGCCGACGCCGCGTCGACCTCGGACGGCGAACCCGTCAGTCGGTCCGTGATGCGCTCAATGATGTCGGTCAAGATGAACACCCCCGTGTTGATCAATGCAAATGCAATGGCCCCAGGCCTGGGGCCGAACGACCCCTGTCCTGGGGCCGATTGAGCGGCCCGGTCAGTGGCCGCCCTCTTACCTCAGAAGACTCCCGGCACCCTCGGCACAGTTCCCCGAATCTCCCATTCCGCAGTAAAAGTATCGGAAAGTGCATAGGGAATCGGGTAGTCCTGTTGTGGGTCTGCTGTCAGTGACCGCTGTTACTTTCGGAGCATGACCGAACGTGCACTCCGTCTGCTACGACAGGACCCGCGTCTGGCCGAGCTGGCCGCGTTCCCTTTCGCATTCGACCTGTCCCGCGCGGACCACGTCGAAGAGGTCCGCCTCGCGTCGGGCGGCCCGCTGGAACCGATCGCGGGGGACGATTCCGGAGGCACGTATTTCGTGTGCGGCGACGGTTCCGTGCTGTACGCCGATTCCGAGGGGTCCGCGGGAACCATCGGGGACAGCGTGGACGAAGCCCTGGAGATCCTCGTCGGACTGCCCGGCTGGCATGACTACGTAGGCCTGTCGCCGACCGACGGCGAAGCACGGATACTCGCCGAGATCGCCGACACGGAGGGCGACTTCCGCGAGGACTGCGTGCCCGATCTCGACGAGCGCCGCACCGAGCTGCGGGCCGCCCTCGGGCTCCCGGAGCGCTCCCCCGTGCAGCTCGTCGCACGCCTGCACACCGCGCTCCTGCGCACCGAACCTGACCACCTCCTCCTCAACGCCGTGGAACACCTCGCCTACAAACGCCTCGACCCCCACCCGCGCCCACCGCTGTGGGAGCAGGTGCTCGCCAAGGGCCGCACCGACCTGGCCCTGCTGCGGATGGGCAACCGCACGGTCTGGGACGGCGTGGCCGGGAACCGTGCGCGCCGGGTGGCGGTGCTGCGCGCCGCTCAGTACGACCGGCGGAACACCGATCACGCCCTCCTGCGCCACCTCCTCAAGCACGAGGCGGACGCCTCCATGTCCGACGAACTGCGGCTCGCCGTCGTCCTCGTGGGTCTCCACGGCCTGGCCGAGGACCTGCCGCTGCTGCGCGAGGTCCATGAGACGACGTACGACACCTGGTGCGGCCTTGCCGGGCTTCCGGATGAGGCCGGTCAAGTCCAGGAGTGGGCGCGCTCGTTCGACGACTCCAACTATGGGGTGGACCCCGACGACGAACCGGAATCCACCTGGCTGGAGCTCGCACGGGAGCAGGGGATGGTGGAGCAGGCCCGGGTCTATCTGATCCGCGAGCTGGACGACACCGGCCCGGACCCTGCACAACTGTCCGTGCTGCGCGACGAGTTGGAGCTCCTCGGCGACTACACCCAGGCGATACGGGCGCAGCGTCTGCTCCGGTCGCTGCAGGACACCGACCAGGGCCGGGCGGCCGCGAACACACGGCTGGCCGAGCTGGAGCGGAAGGCCGTGGAGGCCGCGGCGGCGGAATCGTAGGTTTCCCCGCACCGGTGCGGTTGCCGCCTCTAGGCTGCGGGACGGAGATCAGCTCCGAGATCAGCTCTGAGAGGTCGTTTTAACCTATGAAGCCTATTTGATCCCAACATGTACCTGTGACGGGGCGCGACTTGAGGGGCAGCAAGGGTGAAGGTGCTCCATGGGCCGCCTGTGAGGCCCGACTTGCCGGTCTCATCCTGCAAAGCCTGTCTCATCCCAAGACGTGCGCTGATGCCCTCTCCGTCTAGCGGAGGCGTGCCGGAAATCGACACGCGTGAGACCCAGGACGAGTTAAGAGATACATGAGGCGGCGCAAACCAGCTGAAAACGACCTCTGAGATCAGCTCCGGGAAGGACCGCCCACATGACCGACGCACCGCCGCTGCCCGCGGAGCTGCTCCTCGACCGGGACGCCTCTGACGACCTGCGGCGGGATCTGGTCTCCGCGCTGGAAGGCCTGGGCGTCCACACGGCTCGGGTGCGCCGCGCGGTCGATCACCGGGGCGCGGCGGACATCCCCTGGATCATGCTGGCGTCCCTGCCCCTGCAGGCGTTCCTGAGCGGGCTCGGCGCGGAAGCGGTCAAGGATTCGTATGCGGCGCTCAAGGATGTCGTACGCCGGTCGTCGCACTCGGCGGATCCCGCCGACCCTTCCTCCGGCCCCGCCCCTCGGCCGCTGGTGCTCCAGGACCGGCGTACGGGACTGCGCGTGGTCCTGGAGCCGGGCCTGCCGGGCGAGGCGTACGAGCAGCTCCTCGGCCTCGACCTGGCGCGGTTCAGCGAGGGCCCGCTGCACTACGACAGGGAGCAGGGCCGCTGGCGCTCCGAGCTGGACGAAGCGGCCGGCTGACCCGCCGGGGACCGGGGGTGGTGAAGTGGGGCCGCAGACTGATCCGACCGGCGCCGAACGGGTGTGCGCCAGCGGTGAGTTGAGCCTGTCGCGGCACGACGCCGAAACCGCAGAGAGGGACTTCCTGACTGCCCTTGCCCTGGCCGGGGGCGGGGCGGGTGCCGCGACTCTCCGGGCGCGCGCCCATGTCGGCCTCGGACGGCTCCGCCTTGCGGCGGGGGAGGCCGAGGAGGGGGCCATGGAGTTCGGGCGTGCGCACGAGTTGCGGCCCGAGGCGTCCGAGCCCCTGCACTGGCTGGGGTGCGCGGCGGCGCACCGGGCGGCGTACGAGTCGGCGGACGAGCACTTCACCGCGGCACTCGACTGCGCGACCCCGCACCGCCGTTCGCGCGTTCAACGGGCGTACGCGCGGGTGCGGTTGGGGCGGTACGGGGATGCGCTGGTCGATCTGCGCACGGCAAGGGAAGAGGGCGCGCTGGACGCGGAGGCGCGGTGGGTGATGACGGCGCTGTCGGGTGGCGGGGCGGGGGGTGAACTCGCCCTGTTGTTGCGTAAGGCAGCGCTGGCCGGGTTGGGCGAGCAGGTCCAGCTGGGTGGGCCCGGCAGGCATGGCGGGGGTTTTGGGCGGGGGGTGGTTCGTGTGGGGGTGGGGCGGGGCGCTCGGCTTGTTGACGCGTCTCTGTCGCTGCTCGGCCCTGTTGAGCGAGAGTTCGTGCCCTTGTACGCCGTCGTCCTCCTCCTCGGTGGGCGGCGTGAAGCCGCCGTCGAGCTCTTGGAGGGTGCCGCCCGGCGTGACCCCGCCGACCACCGGATCACCCACACGCTGGCCCTCGCGCTGCTCAACTCGCCCGGGGAGCAGGGTTGGGAGCGGTGCGTTGCCGCCTGGGGTGCCCTCCTGCACGACGATGCCTTCTGGGAGCACCGGCGCGCCTCGGCCGAGGCCAGGTTCGGCGTGCCCGTGGAGGCGGCTCTCGACGCGGGGCTCCGGGCCGATCTGCGGGAGATGGTCGAGCGGCGGATGCCGGAAGGGGACGCCGGTGGCCGCGTGCCGCCGGGGGCGCTGCTTCAGCGGGAGGCTGACGCCGCCAGGATTCTGGCCGAGGTGGGTGGGTTCCCGGCCGGGGGCGGCGGGGAACCCCTGATGGGCGGGCCGTTACGTATCGCAGGGCTCGGCCTGGTCGACGAGTTCGGCGCCTATGCCGCGACGACAACAGAAGTCCTCACCGCAGAGCCCCAATTGACCTACGCCTTCTCCGAACTCGGTTTTGCCCAGCTCCTGCTCAAGCAAGACAAGCCTGCGGCTGCCCTCGCCGCACTCACCGAGTTGCGGTGCCCCAACTGCCGTGAGCGCAGCAAAGCCGTCGCCGCCATCTGCGAACCGGACTGCGGCCGCTTCGACGAGCTGAACCCCGCCTACGCCGGCCACCCCGACAAGCACCACCGCCTCGCCCGCGACGCCCGCGGCCTCGCACTGCGGGCCCGGCTCGACCTGGGGCGCCGCCAACTGACCGCCGCAAGCCCCGACTTCGGTGCCGCCGCGGCGTCCTGGCGGCGCGCCCTCGTGCACGGCAGAGAGCTTGAGCGCTACCGCGAGACCCAGGCGGTCGTCGTCGACCTGGCGCTCGGCGCGGCGCGGGCGGCGCATCGCGCGGGGGATCCGACGCGAGCCGTGGACACGCTGGAGGCGGTTCGCGCCATCACCGGCGCCAATGAACGGGGGCGTCTGGAAGGGCAGTTGGCGCGACTCCTCGCCGACCGGGGCATCTCCGCGGCCAACCGCGACGGCACCTTCCTCGACGCCCCCGCCGCGGACCTGAGGCGCTCCGTCGCCTTCAACCCGCATCTGCTGCGCGCCCAGGTCAGCCTCGGTGTCGTCCTGCGCGGGCTCGCGGCGCGGCGGTGGCGTTCGGGCAGTGTGTCCGGGGCCAGGTCAGCCCTGCGGGAGGCACTGGACCAACTCGACGCCGCGCTCACCCACTTCCCCGGAGACCCCGAGCTGACCGAGCAGCGCGACGCGGCCTTGGCCGACCTGGACCATGTCGCGGCGGAACGTCAAGAGGCAGGGCGGCAAGAGACGGAGCGTCAAGAGGCAGTACAGCCAGAGAGCGGGAGGTGACGGCGGCCCGATGCTCGCCTACGAGGAACTCCGCATCCGCATCCGCCCCATAGGCACGTCCCGTTACCTGGTCACGGCCAACGGCCCCGCGACCGCCGCCGAAGTGATCGCGGTGAACGGCGAGCCCGCGGCGTTCCGCGACCAGTGGGACCAGCTGATCTCGGCCGAGCTCGGCCTGGCCCCCATGGGTGAGCAGCACACGGTGGCGCAGCTCCGGGGTCTTGGCCGCGGTGTCTTCCAGCTGCTCTTCGGAGAGCGGGATCCCGGGCCGCCCCGCCCGGAAGGTATCGGCGCCTGTGTCGGCCTCGCACTGGAGCGGGCCCAGCGGATGCGCCCGGCGCGCGGGCTGCGGATCCGGTTCGACGTGCCGGAGGAGCTGCGCGACCTCCCCTTCGAGACGCTGTGCGCGCCGCCGGGGCAACCGCAGCAGTCGCTCGCCCTCAACCACGGGTACTCGCTGGTGCGTTCACTGCCGGGCGGCCCGCTGGGCCAGCGGCTTCCCGAACCCGCGGACGAGCCGAGCCTGATCCGGCTGCTCGTGGCCTGCGCGTCGCCCGTCGACGCGGGCCTCCCGCCCCTGCGCCCGGACACCGAAGTGGCCGCGCTGCGCCAGGAGTTGCCCGAGGTCGCCGTGCGGACCACGGTGGTCGAGCGGGCGACGCGCAAGAGCCTGGAGGCAGCTCTCGGCGCGCACTCCCCGTTGCCGACCGCCCTGCTGCTGATCGCGCACGGGACGTACGACCAGGAACTCGGCAAAGGTGTGGTGGCCCTGGAGACCGAGGGCGGCGGCGCTGACCACGTACCGGCCGATCTGCTCAGCGGGATCCTCCTGAAGGCGCCGGGGCTGCGCCTGGTCGCGCTCAACCTCTGTTCCGGGGCGGACAGTTCACTCGCCGAGCCCTTCTCCGGGCTCGCCCAGGCGCTGATCGGCGGTGGCGTGCCCGCCGTGGTGGCGATGCGGGGACGGGTGAGTGATGTGTCGGCGGGGCAGTTCAGCCCGGAGCTGTTCAAGGGGCTCGCGGCGAACCGCACCATCGACGAGGCCGTGGGTGCGGCGCGCCGCCGCATCTCGCATCTGCCGGGGCACACGGCGGTGGAGTGGGCGACGCCCGCGCTGTTCCTGCACGAGTCGTGCAGGCAGGGCTGGTTGTTCAAGGCGCGGGAGGTGCGGGACGACGGTGGCGCCGTCGCCGATCCGCTGCGCGAGGGCGCGGACGCGCTGCTGGCCTTCCAGAGACCCGTGGGGCACGTCGACTCGACGGTCCTGATCGGTGCGGCGCGGTTCCAGCGCGACCTGGGGCAGTGGGCGCAGGTGCAGCGGATACTGCGGGCCGAGACCCGCCAGTTCGAGGACGAGCAGCGGCGGCTGCGCGGCGAGGCGGCGTTCGAACTCGCCTGGGAGGAGCTGGAGAAGCTGTGCGCGCTGCTTGCGGCGGAGCGGGACGCGGACGCCGTCGTAGCGCAGTTCGAGTCCCTGCGCGACGCGCTGCCCGGCCCTCCCCCGACCTGCCTCACTATGGAAGTGGAGCGGCTCCGGCATCTCACCGGGCTCGCGGAGCGGGCGCGTGCCGCCGAGGAGGCCGGTGACTGGGCGGAGGCGGTCGCGCGGTACGAGGAGCTGCTCTCCGCGCACCCCGCGGGCCTCAGGGACACGGCGTCCCGCCTCGCCGAGGCCCGCGACGAACTCCACGTGTCGGAGGCCTTCGGAGCCGCCGAGCGGGCCCGTCACCGCATGGACTGGGCGTCCGCCGCGGCCACGTACGCCGATGTCCTCGCCCGGCGGCCCGGACACCGGGGCGCCGTAGCGGGCGCGGCCTATGTGGGCGGCCGGGTCGCGCAGGACGCCGGCGAGTGGGGCACGGCGGAGGCGGGGTACGCGGCGTGCGGAGGGTTTGAGGACTCGGCGGCTCGGGCGGCGTACGTACGCGGGCGTGCTGCGGCCGAGGCGGCGGAGTGGGGAGCGGCGCGGTCGGCGTTCGCGGAGGCGGAGGCGGAGGCAAAGGCGCTGAAGGTGGGCGGCGGCGATGCGCCCCCGAGGCAGACCCCCGGCGAGACCCCCGGCCAGTCCCCCGGCCCTGATCTCGCCCGATGGGGCGCCTACGCCACCGGACGCGTCGCTGAGGGCGCGTGCGCGTGGTCCGACGCGGTCGAGGGGTTCGCCGATGCCGGTGACTTCCTGGACGGGGGTGTGCGGCTGCTGTACGTACGGGGGCGCTGTGCCGCGGACCGTGAGGCCTGGCCGGAGGCGCTCGCGGATCTGGAGGCCGCGGCCGCCCAAGGGTGGGACGCGGAGCCGTGGTTGGGCGGGCTGCGGGAGCGGATGTACCAGGAAGCGCTTGACGCGGCGGGCGTCGGGAACTGGACCGACGCCCTGACGAGCCTCGACCTGTTGCCCCTTGAGTACCGCGACGTGCGGCCACGCAGGTGCTACGTCCAGGGCCAGGTGGCGGCCTCGGGCGGCGACTGGCCGAAGGCGGCGGACGCGTTCGCGGAGTGCGTCGCCGCGGGGCCGGCCGTTGAGGGCGGCGGGCTCGACGACGCGGACGCGCTGCGGACGTACGCGCAGGGCCGCCTCTGTCAGGACGAGTCGCGCTGGCAGGACGCGCTGGCCTGTTTCGCCCGGCTGTCGTCGGACCTGCTCGACGTGCCCGACCGCCTCCTGTACGTACGCGGCCGGGTCGCCGACGCCCGCGCCGAGTGGGCGGGTGTGATCGACGGCTTCGGCCGGCTGCCCGACACGTACGCCCACGGCGAGGTGCGCGACCGCCGCCGTTATGCGCGCGCCCGCGTCGCCGCCGAACTGCGGGCTGACTGGAGCGCGGTCCTGAGCCTGCTCGCCGACGTCCCCGACACGGGCCGCGCGGGAGCGGTCGGCGCCCTGCGCCGCAAGGCGGAGGGCCGCTTGGCGGAGGCGGCGGGAGACTGGGCGGCGGCCTGCGAGATCTACGCCCGGGGGCTCCCCGCGGCGGAGCCCGAAGCGGACGGCGACGACCCCTCCCGCCAGAGCCCCGACCCCGGTCAAGAGCCCCTCCATCTCCATCTCTACGCCCTCGCCCGTACCCATGAGCTCAGCGGCGGCTGGGCCGATGCCCTCCTCGCCTACCAGGCGTTGCCCGACTGCTGGGGCGATGTCGTCGTGCGGCGGCGGTACGCGCAGGCGCGGATCGCCGAGGGCGTCGCCGCGAGCCCCGCGGAGTGGCGTGCCGTCGTGGCCGCCTTCAGTTCCGTGGAGGCCGAACCCGGAGTGTTCGAGGACGCCGCCCGTCGCCGGAGGTACGCCCAGGTGCGGCTCTCCGAGGCCGAGGGGGACTGGGGCCGCGTCCAGGAGGGAGCCGCCGCGCTCGGGGACCACCGGGACGCCGCCGCGCTCGGCGCCTATGCGCGCGGGCGCCTCGCCGATGCCCACCAGGAGTGGCAGCAGGCCGCCGACGCCTTCCGGCGGTGTGCGGGGCATCGGGACGCCGACGCCCATCTCGCCTATGCGCAAGGGCGGTTGCTGGAGACCGCGGGGCGGTGGAGCGACGCCGTCGCCGCGTACGAGCGGGCCGGCGGCGGTCTCGACCGGGCCGACGCGCGGTGCCGCAGGCTCAGGCGGCTGCTCGAACTGCTGCCGTGGGCGGACGGGCTCACCAGCGCCCCGCTCGTCGCCGATCCCTTCGCGTCCAGCGACCCGACGTACCCGTACTTCGCGCTGCGCGACGCCGGCGTCGACCCCGGCGCCACCATGGACGCCGTCAACGACGCCTCGTACACGCTCCTCGAACGCGGCGGCATGACATGGTCCGAGCGCGTCGCCTGGGACCGGCTGCGGCTTCCGGCGCGGCGGCTCCAGCTGGACGCGCTCCTGTACCGGTGGCACTCCCCCGCCGCGCTGCGCGACGCGATGGCCGGGCTCTCACCGGACGAGGGTGTGGGGGCTGGACTCCTAGGGGATCTGTGCGGGCGCTTTCCGCGGGACGCGCCCCTCCTGCTGCTGCTCGCCCGTGACCGGGAAGCGGCCGCCGCCGAGTGGGAGCGACGGCTCGCGGCGGCGCCGGGCGACATGGCCGTCGTCCATGGACTCGCCGCCGCCCGGCTCTGGCAGGCGCAGGAGCTGGAGCAGAGCGGGGCCTGGGAACACGCCGTCACCGCCTGGGAGTCCGCGCTGGCCTATTGGGCGACGCTCCTCAGCGACGACGAGTACTGGGACGGCTGGCGCGCCGAGCGTGCCGCCTGCTACGAACGGGATCTGGCGAGCGAGGACACCGCCCAGCTGCGTCTCGAGCTGAGCCGGTATCTCTTCGGGCAGCTGTCCGCCTGCGAACAGCGGCACACCGAGCAGGAGCGCCCCGAACAAGCCGCCGCCTACCTGGAGTTGGCGGCCCTCCTGGAGGCCGAGCTGGGCGCGGCCCGCGTCCTGAAGGACCTGGGCGGCCTGCGCGACGTGCCAGGCGCGGGGGCAGCCCCGCTCGCCTGCGGCCCCCGCTACCTGCGCCTGCTCCACCTGGAGGCTCCCCTCGGCGCACTCGCCGCCGCCCTGGACGCGGCGGCCGAGCAGGGAAAGGACCCCGGCGTCTACGCGGTACGCGAACTGCGCTGGGCCTTCTCGGAGTTGGCGCAGAGCTTCGTCCTCTCCGAAGTCCACAAGTTCGAGCCCGCCCTGCGCGCGCTGCCCGCCTTCGCCACCCTCACCACGCTGCCCGCCGACTGCGCGGGCCCGGCGTCGGCCACCGCACCGGCCGAGCACATCGAGGCGTGCGCGCACTGCCAGGACTTCCTGCGCCGCAATCCCGCGTACGTCCAACTGCCCGAGCGGCAGACCAAGTTGCTTCAGGACGGCGTCGAGCTGGCCGTGCGCGTACGCCTGGCCCTTTCCCGCACCGCCCTCACCGACGGCGTGGGCGGCCTCGACCGCGCCCTCGCCGAGTGGGCCGAGCTCGTCCGCGTGTCCCGGCGGGCCGGTATGCAGGCCCGCAGCAAGAAGGCGGTCGTCACCGCCGTGCTCGGCCGCGTCGAGGCCCTCGTCGACCGGGGTGGCGCAGAGCGCGGTGACTGTCTGGACGAAGCCGTGACGCTCGTCGAAGCGGTACCGCCGGTCCTGCACCCCCTCGACCGCGACCTGGTGAACCAACTCAACGCGAAGCTCTCGGCGTTGCTGTCCATGCGCGGAGTGTGGCGGGGCTACACCCGCACCAAGTACGACATGCGCTCCGACGCCTACGGGGCCGAGGCCGACCTGCGCCGCGCCCTGGCCCTCAACCCCGCGTCCAGCCACGCCCGCGACAATCTGGCGCGCGCCCTGGTCTTCACCCTCGACGCGCACACGCACACGATCCCGGGCCGCCTGGAGATCCTCCACGAGGCGCTCGGCCTCCTGGACGTGGGCCTCGGGCAGGCCCTGACGCACGGCTACCGGGAGACGCTGGGCGAGGCCCTGGACGAGATGGAGCGGCTCCTCGCCCAGGACCTCGGGGTGGACGGGCTGCGTGACCTGATGCGCAGTGACAGCGAGGAGGCGCCGCCCGACGAGAACGAACTGGGCGTCTGGGCGTCCTTGTTGACGGACCGCGCGGAGGAGTCACTCGCCCGCGGCGACATCCGGCGGGCCCTGCACCATCTGATCCGCGCCACCCGCGCCGACCCGACGAACAGCCGCATCAGGCGCGCGCTGCTGGACGCGGTGCGGCGGCGGCTCGACGGTCTCATCGACAGTGCGGCAGGAGGAGACGAACAGTGATCAAGGATCCGTCGACGAGCTGGGACGGCGGCCCGTACCCCTACGACGCGCTCGCCGAGGTGGGCGTCACCCCCGGCATGTCGCACGCCGACCTTCAGGACGTCTCCTTCGAGCTGCTCGCCCGGCGCCTGATGACACCGGCCACCCAGCAGGCCTGGGACGAGCTGCGTGTCGTACGCCGCCGCATGGTGGCCGAACTACTGCTGTACGACGTGGACTTGCCCTCAGAGCTACCGGCGGCGGACGCGGCGCTCGACGCCGCGCTCGCCGTGCGGGAATCCCTCGGGCGCGAAGGTCCGCCCCCGCAGACGCTCCCGGAGGAAATCGTGCAGCTCCTCGACGACCTCATCACCTTCGACATCTGAGACTCCCGTCCCACCCCAGACATCCGAGGAGCCCCCCTTCGATGAGTACGCAGGACCCGTCCCCCGCGACGACGGCCACCGCAGCCCGCCTCGCCTATGAGAACTCCCTGGCCCTCGCCGCGCGGGACGCCGCCCACCGCGCGCTGACCGAACAGCTCCTTCTCGTGCTCGCCGACGCCCTGGACTCCTTCGACCGGCTGCTCGCCGAGGGCAAGACGGCCACCCCGGATTCGTACCGAAGAAGCCTCGAACTGATCTCCCGTCAGCTGGAAACGGCCATGATGGGACAGGGAGTTGAGCCCGTGGGCCGGGTCGGTGAGCGCGCCGATCCCGCGACCCACCACGTCGCCGAGGTCCGCGCCGCACCGCCCGGTGCCGCCGACGACGAGGTCCTGGAGATTCTGCAGCGCGGATATCGATACCGGGGGCGCGTCCTGCGCGCCGCCCGGGTGGTCGTCGCCGTGACGGGCGGCCCCGAGCAGGGAACGGAGCGTTCATGAAGGCCATCGGCATCGATCTCGGCACCACGAACAGCGCGGTCGCCGCCCACGATCCGCACCGCGCGGACATCGCGGTGCTCACCAACAGCAAGGGCGAGCGGCTCACCCCGTCCGTGGTGGGCCTGGCCCGGCAGGACCGCCCACACCAGCCGCTGGTCGGCGAGGACGCGCTGAACTGGGCGATCAGGCAGCCGAAGGACACGGTGGTGTCCGTGAAGCGCCTGATGGGCCGGGACTTCGCGGACACGTCGGTGGCCGAGGCGCGCGGCAGGCTGAGTTACGAGATCGTCGCGGGGCCCGACGACGACCCGCGCGCCCACGTGGTGCTCGGCGACAAGACGCTGACGCCGGCCGATGTCTCGCGGATGATCCTGGAGAAGCTCGTCCAGGACGCGACCCGGACCCTGGGCGAGCAGGTGACGCACGCCGTGATCACCGTGCCCGCGTACTTCCGTGACGCACAGCGCGCCGCGACCCGTGAGGCGGCCGAGCGGGCGGGCCTGGTGGTGAAGAAGATCGTGGACGAGCCCACGGCCGCCGCGGTCGCCTTCGGCCTGCACAAGCCGGGCGGCGAACGCAGCCGGGTCCTGGTCTATGACCTCGGGGGCGGCACCTTCGACATCTCGGTCCTGAACGCGGTCAAGGACCGGGAGGGCAACAGCCAGTTCCAGGTGCTGCGTTCGGCGGGCGACATCTGGCTCGGCGGCGACGACTTCGACCTCGCCATCGTCGAGCGGATCATCCAGTGGATGCGGGACGAGCACCAGGTCGACCCGTCGGGCGACAAGGCGTTCCTCTTCCAGGCGAAGAAGGCCGCCGAGCGCGCCAAGCGTGAGCTGAACGACCTCGACGAGACGTACATCGTGATCCCGGCGGCCTACCGGAGCCAGAAGGGCGTGCTCGACGTCGAGATGACGCTCTCCCAGGGCGAGTTCAACGCGATGATCGCTCCGCTGGTGTCCCGGACGATGGACCTGGTGACGGAGACCCTCGGCCGCTACGAACTGGCGCCCACGGACATCTCCGACGTCCTCCTGGTGGGCGGCGGCACGCTCACCCGGCCCGTGTACGAGGCGGTCGAGGCGTTCTTCGGCAAGGACAAGGTCCGCAGGAACATCAACCCCATGGAGTGCGTCGCCTTCGGCGCGGGCGTACTCGCCGAGACCCTGGACGGCGTGGAGTGCCCCGATCCGCAGTGCGCGAAGGTCAACGACGACTCCGCGCAGGTCTGCGAGGACTGCGCGGAGAGCCTGGTCAACGCCCGTCCTGTCGGCTCGACGGGGCTGTACGAGTCGACGCCCATGGCCATGGGGATCGCCGCGGTCAAAGGCTCCCAGCGCGATGTGTTCGTCGAGATCATCCCGGCCGGTTCGCCCTACCCGCTGCCCGAGCCGCGGCAGCGGACCTTCCACGCGACCGACAGCCGCCGCATCCGCGTCCCGGTCTACGAGGGCGACAGCCAGGTGGCGAGCGAGAACCACGAGCAGGGTGTCGTCGAGTTCGACCTGCCGCAGGAGATCGAGATCAACCGGCACGTGGACGTGTCGTTCAACTACTCCGCCGATCGCATCATCACCGTACGCATCAGTGTGCGCGGCACTGACATGACGCTTGAGGCGACCCCGAACCGCGAGCGGCCGAGGACCCCGCCGCCGGAGACGGGCGCGGAGGTCGACAGCCATGTGCTGCGCGAGGAGCTGGGGTACGCCGAGCGGGAGGCCGACCACTTCCTGAAGCGGTACGGCACGTACATCGAGCCGGTGCAGGCGATGAAGGTGCGCCGTGACATCGAGCAGGCCCAGCGGGCGGCGGCGATGGGCGACAGCGGCGAGTACAAGCGCCTCACCGAGCTGCTCCTCGACGACGTGTTCCACCAGTGCGGGCTTGCCAGCCAGTTCCGGCAGGCCGAGCTGGCGTCGGAAGGCGCGCCGCCGGACACGGTGCGGCAGATCAACGAGGCGGTCGACTTCGTCAAGCAGGCCCACCGGCAGGGCAATCGGGTGCAGACCGCGCAGCAGGCCCGCAACCTCCGCAGTCTGGTGGCGGTGGCCCAGTCGGAGCGCCGGGTGCGGTCGCTGCCCGACCGGCCCGACTACGGCGGCATCCTCCAGGTCGGGGAAGACACGGTCGACGGATGACTTCAGCGGTGGGGCGCGCCCCTGTGTGCCTCGGGCTCGACTTCGGCGGCACGGGCCTGCGCGCGCTGTTCGCGCTGCCGGGGCAGCCCGCGCGCCGGCTCGACGCGGCGGTCGTCGACCGGTCGGACTGGCCGTGGCTGCTGTGCGAGCCCGCCCCCGCGGGGGTGCTTCCCGTCTCCTTCCCCAGCCTCAAGAGCCGGGTCGGCGGCGGGCGGCCCGTCCGGGCGCAGGGGGCGCCGTTCGAGCCGGAGCGCCTGGTGGTGCGGATGCTGCGGCTGCTGCGGGAGCGCCTTGAGGCGGAGACGTCGGGGACGCTCGCGCAGACCGTGATCAGTGTGCCCGCGGCCTACCGGTCGGCGCAGCGTGCGGCGCTGCGGGACGCGGCGCAGGAGGCGGGGCTCGCGCCCACGCGGCTCATCAGCGACGCGATGGCCGCCGTCGTCGGACACGCTTCGGAGCGGGACAGCGGCACCTTCCTCGTGTACGGGATGGGGTACGAGGGGTTCGAACTCGGCCTGGTCCGCGGTGTACGGGGGCACTACCGCGCGCTCGGCCACGAGGGCGCGGCCACCTCGGGCGGGCGCGCCTTCGACGGGGAGGTCCTCTCGTCGGCGGTACGGCTGCTTCGCAGGCACCGCGGCCCCGGGTCGGTGTCGGGGGTGGACCCCGAGGTGTGGCTCGCGCTGCGGGCGCGGGCGCAGGAGGCTCGGGAGGCGCTGAGCACGCCGGGGAGCGCGGGTGCCGCCGAGCTGTCCCTGGACGTGGGGACGGGGCCGCCGCTGGATGTGCGGATCACCCGGCCCCATCTGGACGCCTACCTAGCCCTGCATGTGCGGCGCACGGTCGACCGTGCGCGGTCGCTGCTCGACCAGTCGGGGATGACGCCCGCGGACGTCGACACGCTGCTCCTGACGGGTGGCAACACTCTGATGGAACAGATCGGTTCGGGGGTGGCCGAGCTCGGCGGGCACCGGGTGCAGGCACCGCCCGAGCTGCTCGCCCTGGGGGCGCTGAAGCACGCGGTGCGGCTCGCGGGCGGGGCAGGCGGGTCCGCCGCGCTGGAGGAGGGCCCGCTGCAGCCCGCCGACCCGGCCGAGGACACGCTGTCGGACGCGCCCGCTCTGACGGCCACGCTGGTCGGGGGCGCGGAGCAGGCGTGGGAGGCCTCGCCGCGCAGGGATGTCGAACAGGCGCGGCTACTCGCGGGGCAGGGGCGCGCACAGGAGGCGGTGACACTCCTGCGGGAGATCGTCGCGGAGGCGGGGGCGTTGCTCGACGAACTGACGTCGATGCCGCCGCCGGCCGCCCCCGACACACAGACGCCACCTCCGGCCGACCGGATCGCTCTGCGTCAACTAGCCCGCGCCGAGAACCTGTTGGAACTCGGTCGCTACGAGGACGCCGTACAGGCCTCGCACGCGGCATGGATGGGGGCGGCCACCAGACCCGCCGGGGCCGACGTGCTCGACGCGATGATCGACGTGCACTGCGCGGCCGCGATGGCCGACACGTCACCCCGCCACTTCCCCGACGCCGAGCGGTGGCTGCGGTGCGCGTACGGCCATGACCCGACCAGCGAACGCGTACGCGGACTGCTCGCGGAGCGCACCTACCGGCACGCGGTGGAAGTACAGCGTCTCGGGGGACGCGATGAGGCGATTGAGGCCCTGGGGAAGTGCCTCACATGGAATCCTGAACACGCCGATGCCGAGGCCCTGTTGCGGCGGTTGAACCGCGACGGGCACAACCGGCGAGGCCCGAGAACAGGGGGAAGCGTTTGACGCCCGCAGAACTGCTGGACAAGCAGAAACTCATCGACGAGTTGCAGCGTCTGGCAGCCCATCCGGCGCTCGCACCGCGTTCGGCCGAACTGACCGTGCTCGCCAAGGACTTGAGGCCCGCGCACCAGCTCGACCGATGGGCCGAGGTGGACCTCGTGGACGCCTACGTACGCCCCGAGAGCATCCTGACGCCGCCCGCAGGGCAGGCGGGGCGGCACGACGGCCGCCTCGAAGCTGCGCTCGGCATCCTCGTCTTCATCCCGCTCCTGGTGACATGGTTCGGACTGCGGGAGGCGGTGCGGGCGTATGGGGAGCTGAGCAAGGAGGACCCCAAGGAGTCGACGCGGCCCTTCCTCCAGCTGTGGCAGTCCGGCTTCGGCGGGCATCTGTCGACTCTGGGCCGTTTCGAGAACGTCGCGCTGATGGCGGTGCTCCTGATCGCTCTCCTCGTCCTGCTCTCCGTGTGGCACGCGCGGGTGCGGGCGCGTACGGAGCGGGAGGAGGCGGAGCAGCAGAGCGAGCGTGAACGCCTCCTCGCCGAACTCGCTTCCGTCCTCACGCGTACGCAGATGGTGCTCGTCCCGCACCGGAGCGCCTCACCCCAGCAGTTCGCCTCCGAGCTCACCAAGGCGGCCACCCAGATGCGGCAGCTCGCGTCGAAGGCGGCGACGAGCCACAAGGCGCTGACCGACACGACGACGGCGGTGAGCACATCCATCGACGCGCTGAAGGCCTCGGCGGACGCGCTCACCGTCGAAGTGCCGAAGCTGGGCGTCGCGGCCTCCCGCATAGAGCAGACCCTGCGCGACGGCCGTACGGCGGCGGACAAGGCGAGCGTGGCAGGCGCGGACGCGGCGCGCGGCATCGCCGACCGCGTCAAGGCGGCGGGCGACACGGTCGAGGCGTCCCTGAAGTCCCTGATCGCCGCCCAGCAGTCGCTGGTCACCAAGTCGGAGTCGGTGGCCGAGGCCACCGACCGGGCCTCGCAGGCGCTGGTCGCGAGCACGGGGCGTACGGGCGACGCGGTGGACGGGATGCGCGAGGCGACGGAGCGGTGGGACGCGGCGGCGGCGCACTGGCAGGACGCGGCGGCGCGGCTCGACGCTCGGATCGGGGCGCTCGCCGGGGCGTCTGGCCTGCATGGTGCACCGGCCGTGGTCGCTTCGACCCTGCTGGGGACGGAGACCGTGCCCGCTTCGGCCGGAGCCGCGGGGAACGGACATGCGTGGGGCGGCGGCTCGAACGGGCAGGCCGTCGACGACGCCGAGGATTCCGATGACACCCTCCGGAGCGAGGAGACCCTCCGGAGCGATGACATTCTCCGGAGTGAGGAGACCCGTGCCCTGCACGCCCGCGGACGTCACATCCCCTCCCCGGCGGAACCGGTCGACGCGCCGCCACGGCCCCCGCACCGGCCGCCCGGCGGGGGCGACGCGTGAGCCGAACGCGGCGCCGGGGGCGCATCAGCGTGGTCGTCCTCGCGGGGTGGCTCTTCGCCGATCTGCTCCTCGTCCTGGCCCTGGTGTCGATGGCCGACCGCCCCGACCCCCTGGCCGACCGCCCCAAGGCGTCCAAGAGGGAATCGAAGCCGCCGCCCTCCAAACCCCCCACGGGCCCCCGCTCGGTGGAACTGCGGCCGGAGGAGTTCCGGGTCAAGGGCACGGACAAGGGCGAACTCGCCACGCAGATCCACAAGAACACCGGAAAGTGGGCGGGCCGTGAGGCGGCGCTGGTGCTGACCTTCGGCGGTTCCAGGAACGGCGAGGCGTACGCGCACCGCGTCAACTCGCTGCTCGGCAAGGGCCGTCCGGACATGTTCACCAAGAAGACGGCTACGGACGACTTCCACAACCTGGGCGACCCCGTGTCGACGGCGAAGGTCAGGGTGTACTTCTACACGACGCCGGGCGGCTGACCCATGACGAACTGGCACCCCGGCGAGCGCCCGCCGGACGACGTCTCCGGGCTCCCCTTGCCGAGCCTGCCCGCCTTCCCCGCGATGCGCGGCTACGCCCAACTGCACGCGACCATCAGGAAACTGGGCTTCCGCCACGCGGCCGACGCCCTCCGCGCCCCCGCGCCCGCGCACGCTTCGGGGCAGTCGACTCAGGCGCTGTTCGGCACGCTGCCGAAGGCCGAGACCGACGACGGCTTCCGCATCCTCGACGGCCTGTGGTTCCCCGCCCGCGGCGGCCTGTGGCAGCGCGCCGATCTGGCGTACGTCCAGAAGTGCCGTGCCCAGTGGATCGCGTCGGCCTACCCGCGCGCCCTGGACGTGGCCGCCGTCGTGGACATCCTGGAGACCGTCGTACGCGACGACCCGATGGGCCTGCGCCGCATCGTCCTGTGGGAACTGTGCTGCCGGCTGAGCGACGGCACCGCGGAACGGAAGCCCGGGGCCGCCCGCACACCACCCGCCGCCGCGCACGCCGTCGCCCTCGGCGTGCACCGCGGCGAGGCGGGGCCGCTCGTGGACGCCGTCGCCGCCGTCCGTTTCCCCGCGGCCGGTGACGCCCGGCACGCCGCCGAGACCCTCAACAACATCTGGCCGGGCACCCGGCTGCGCGAGGCGGAACGGCTCGCGCAGCTGATCGCCCCTGCGCCCACGGATCACGTACTGGCCGCGCTGCTCGACACGCTCCGGGCCCGGTCCGCAGCCGTGCGTCAACTTATCGACACAGCAGAGGAGTTGAAGTCCAAGGGCGACCTCCGTGGCGCGGCCGGCGCCTGGCTCGGCGCCCTGCGGCAGGCCCGCGACGACGTGGACGCGCAGGCCGGTCTCCTGCGCGTCGCCGCGCTCCTGGCCGACGCTCCCTCCGCCGCGAGCGAGTCGGAGGTGACGGCCTCCGTCGGGGAACGGACCGTACGACTGTCCTGGCACGCCCCGAGCCACCACGACCGGGACACGGGCACAGGCGCAGGCACAGGCACTGATACTGGCACGGGCACTGGCACGAACCCGGTGTCGTACCGCGTGCTCCGGTACCCCGACGACGCTCCCGAGCTCGCCGTCGAGGTGTCGGCGGACGACACCGCCCTCGCGAGGGCCGACCTCGATCCCCCCACCGGGCGCCCGCTGCGTTACGCCGTGTTCCCGATGCGCCGGGGCCGCATCGCCGGGGTACCGCGCGTCACCGCACAGGTGCTGCTCACCCCGGACGTCTCGGAGCTGCGCGCCGAAGCGGTGCCGGACGGCGTGCGGCTGCGGTGGCGGCCGGAGCCCTCGGCCCTGGAGGTCAGTGTCGTACGCAGGGCCGAGGGCGAAAGCGGCCCGGGGCAGCGGGTGTTCTGCGAGCACGACCGGCTCCTGGACACACCACTCGCCGTGGGGCTTTACGTCTACGAGGTCCGGTGCGCCTACCCCGGTCCCGGCGGCCGGCTCGTCCGGTCACCGGGGCGCACCGTCACCGCCCGCGTCGAACGCTGGCCGTCGCCGGTGGAGGAGCTCTCCGTGCGGCGCCTCGATGACGGCCGCGTACGCGTCGCGTGGCGTCCGCCCGCACGCGGCGATGCCCATCTGGTGCCGTGGTTCGCGCACCATGTGCCGCCGGGCGCGGACGTGTCCGAGCACGTGGGCCGCCTCACTCCGCCCGACGGACCGCCGCCGACCTCCGTCGACGTGCTGCCGCCGCCCCGTGAACGGCTGCGGATGACGGCCGTGAGCGTGCTCGGCGACCGCGCGGTCTCCGGCCCGAACGTGGTCGTCGAACACCAGGGGGAGGTACGGGACCTTGAGGTGCGGCGGGTGGCCGCCGACCGCGCCGAGCTGCGGTTCGAGTGGCCCGAGCCCGCCGTCCTCACGCTCATCTCCTGGGAGGACGGCGAACGCGGCGGTGAGCGGCGCGTGGCCCGCAGCCAGCACGTCTCGGGGCGGCCCGTGGCGCTCCAGGTCTCCCCGGCGGAGTGCCGGTTCACCGTGACCGCGCTGCCGAGGCCGGATGCCGTGGCCATCGGCGCGCCGTCCGCACGAGCCGTGCTGCCCGCCGCGCCACCACCGGTACCGCCGACTCCCGCCCCCTGGTGGCGGACGTGGTGGCGGCGATGGCGTACGAAGCAGACACCCGCGCCCTCTCACAGCGCCTAGGCCCGGACCTCCGCTAGCCCCGAACCTCCGCCTCCGCCCCGCCCCCGAACTCCAGGAGCAGTCCCGCCCGCAGTGCGATCGTGCGGCCCGGCTCCACGTCCCGTACGGTCCCGTCGTCCTTCCGCGCGGTCCACACGTCCTTGGTGTGGTTGGTGAGGCCGAACCTGCCCGGGTTCTGCGGGTGTGCGGTCACCTCGCCCACGACGGCCCGGAAGTCGTGCCGGTCGGGGTACTCGACCAGGTGATGGGCGTAGACGCGCGCGCTCGGGGCGAGCCTGATGCCGCGCCGGGTGCGCGATGTCCCCGTACCGGTGACCAGTTCGAGCCGCGGCGGCAGCACCAGCGTACGACCGCATTTCCAGCAGTCGGGGGCCGCGCCGTCCGGCTGCGTGAGGTTCTGCTTGCCGCAGGAGCCGCACTGGGTGATGGCGTCGAGGACTTGGCTCAGGGCGTCGCACCACTGCGACTCGCGGACCCGCTTGACCGGTGTCCGTACCCCCTCCGTGAAGGTACGGATGAACAGGTCCCGCAGGATCGGCGGAAGGGCGCCCCAGGTGGCGACCACGGTCGGCTGCTCGCCGGGCACGGGTCGGTTGCGGGCGTCGGACGGGTCGTAGATGAAGACGGGATCGGTGCCGTAGAGGCGCCGTTTGGCGGCCTCGTCCATGCAGCGGATCTGCAGGGCCTGCGCGCCGTTGAACGGGTGGTCGTTCATGAGGAGCAGGAAGAGCAGGACGGCGAGCGAGTGCAGGTCGGTCTGGGTGCCGGGCTGCGCCCCCTTGTCGCGGCGGACCAGCTCGGGCGCCATGAAGTCCATCGTCCCGGCGACCGCGGCGGACTCGCCCTCCACCACCGCGTTGTCGTTGTCGCACACCAGGACGTCCCCGGTGTGCGGATCGAAGAAGATGTTGCCCCAGTTGATGTCGCGGTAGGCGATGCCTCTGGAGTGCAGCGAGCGGTACGCCTCGACGGTGTGCAGCGCCACGGTGACCAGCGTGCGCATCGTCGCCGCGGACACCGAGGGGTCGCGGCGGAACAGCGCGGGCAGGTCCTGGAAGCGCGCTGGGCGTACGTCCATGAGATAGCCGAAGCCCGGTTGGCTGCCCTCCGGGTCGAGGACGATCGCCGTGGGCCACAGGAAGCGGTCGTCGCTCCAGCCGCGCGCGATGAGCCCTTCGAGGATCTGCCGCTGGCGGGCGTCGGCCAGCTGCGGGTAGTACCACTTCAGCGCGCGATCGCCCTGTGGCGTCGTGACGCGATAGACCTCTCCCTGGCCGCCGGAGCCGAAGAGTTCGGCGACCTTGACCTTGTCCCCCGACTCGGCCACCAGGGTCTTTCCGGCGGCGAGCATGCCGTTCACCATGCGGTTCCTCTCTCGGCTTCCTGTTCGGCTGAGCTTTCGGTCTCAGCGGCTCCCGTGGTGGCCGCGAAGGCGCCCACGAACGTGGTGTCGTCACCGGAGTACTTGGCGGCCCGCTCCAGCCAGTCCGCGAGCTGCGCCTGCACGGCGGGCACGCCCTGCGCCGCGGCGCGTTCGGTGACGCCGGTGGCGAAGTCCAGGAATCCCTGGTGGTCGGCGAAGCTCTTGGAGAGGCCGTCGGTGGAGAGGAGCACGACCGGCGGCGCGCCCCCGGTGAAGGGCTGCCAGTGCGACCGCATCTTGCGCCAGGGCTCGGGCTCGCACAGCGAGTCCGTCTCGTCCCCCATGTCGGGTCCCGTCGAGAGCGGTGTGTGCGGGGTGCCGTCCGCGTCGACGAGGACGATGTCCCCGTCGCCCAACTGCCAGCAGAACAGCATGCTTTGAGTGACTACGGCGCCTATGAGGGTGCTCCCGTACACGGCGAGGTCGGGCTCGTCATCGGCCGGAGCCGACAGGCGGCGTCCGCCGTGCGCCGGGGAGTTGCAGTCGTGCAGGAGCGCGCGCTCGCGCCAGCGGTGCGCCACCTGCTGCGGCAGCCTGCGGGCCTCGGCGCGCAGGGCGTTCCAGCCCGTCGCGTCGGCGCCCACCCGCACGGCCTCCCGGGCGAAGCCCACCGCGCACGCGGTGAACTCCTCGACAGCCCACCAGGAGCCGAAGTCGCTGCGGAAGTGGGCGGCGGAGCCGTGGCCGTCGGCGACGGTGAGCACCGCGGCACGCCCCTGCGCCACGGACAGGGCGCCGCAGCTGTCCTGGCTGTACTTCTTGCCGACTCCCTTGACCGTGGCGCTGAGCAGGGCCCAACTGGCGGTCTCCTGCTGGGTGCTTGCCGGCGTCGAGGGCCCGCTCACCAGATGTCGTCTTCGTCGCCCTTGGTCAGCGGCGCGGGGCCGAGCGGGGACGCGGGCTTGGCGTCCTCGACCTTCGGCGTCGACGCGTCCTTGACGACGGCTGTCGACATCCAGCGGATGGCCGCGGCGAGCTGGCGGGGGTTCTTGGCCTGCAGGGGCTCGAGCTCCGGGTTGCCGAGGAACTCCTTGAGCATGCTCTTGTCCGCGTCGTCCCCGATGGCCACCGCGACCCGCACGGCACGCTTGCCCCACGGCGTCGCGTCGATCTCCCGCAGGCCCGCGCGCCAGTCGTCGGTGGGCTGCCCGTCGGAGGCGAGGGCGAGGACCGGGGGCAGCGCGCGCTGCGGCATCGGCGGGGTCTGCAGCGCGCCCGCCGCGAGCTTGAACGCCGCGCCCATGTCGGTACCGCCGTACGTGTGCACGTCCTCCCAGGCGAACCGGTCCACCGGGGTCGGCTCACCCACGTGCCAACTCGCGCCGCTGGCAAAGGAGATGGCGCGCACGAGCAGCGAGGCGGCCGGGTTGGACTCGGCGGCCTGCTGCATCTCGGGGATGGCCTCACGGATGGCGAAGTTCAGCTCGCCGATCTTGCCGTTCACGCCCATGGAGCCCGAGCAGTCGAGCATCCAGATGAAGTGGACGGGGCGGTTGGCCATGCTTCCGCCGGGGAAGTTGTCGGCGGCGCCTTGGGCCTCGACGGTCACACTGGTGTCGCTGGTCTTCCTCACGCTGGTCCTCTCGCGCGTCGTCTGTGGAGCTGGGGTCAAGAGATTGGTCCTTGCGGTCCCGTCGGGCGTTGCGGTCCCCGCGGGCCTTACGGTCCCGTCGGGCCTTACGGTCCTGGTGGCCCTAGCGGCCTCGGCGGGCCTTGTGTCTGCGCCCGCACCTGTGCCTGCCGGCTGCGCCACGCGTTCCATTCCTGTACGCGCTGCTGCCCACGCCCCTGCGCGAGGCGGGCCAGCTCCGTGGCGACCTGACTCAGCGTCCAGTCGTCGAGCGCGGGGAGCACGGGCGCCAGAATCCGCGCGAGCAGTTCGTCGGCGACCCGCTGCCACTCCACCGTCACCCCGCGCCCGTGCCGGGGGCGCCACGCGTGGTAGAGCGCGGCGATGTGTGCGGGCTGGTGCGGCAGTGCGTGGATCCGACGCTCGCGTGCGCTGTCGTCGAGGAGGTACGCGCGGTACGGCCGCAGCACGTCGCCCTCCGCCGCCATCAGGAACCTCAGGCCCCGCGAGCGGCACAGGTCGACCGGATCCACCTCGGCGATGCCTCGGGCGATCAGCTCGTCCACTCCCCTGCGCAGGACGACATGGACGGGCGACGCCTGCCGCAGGGTGACGCCGAGCCCGTCGACGGCGCGGCCCACGGGAACCTTGCCGTCGGCGAAGTCCTTGGCCAGTACGAGGAGTTCCGCGGTGGCACGCTCACGCGGTCCGAGGGACACGGACAGGAGCGCCCTGGCCAGGTCCACCAGCTCGGCGTCGACCCGTTCCGGCTCCTTGAGCAAGCCCACAAGACGGATACCGAAGCCCGCGTCGATGATCAGACGCGCCGTACAGGTCCGGGCGAGCCTCATCACGTCGACGCGGTCGGGCTGCCGGCCGCCCCACACAAGGCGCCACAGCAGCTTCAGCGTCTCGACGTCGTTCACCCGCCGCCCCGGCAGCAGCTTGGTCAGCGCGCCGAAGAGCTCGGCGCCGCGCGGGCCGCCGGGCTCCCTCCTCCAGCGCGCGGCCGCTTCGGCGAGGCGGACGGCGAGGGGCGCGTCATCGATGTTCCTCAGCAGCCACTCCCCCTGCGGGGCGTTGGCGAAGTCGCGCAGCCGGTCCAGTTTGTGGTCCGTGAGGTGCAGGGCGAGCAGCTTCAGGACCCGCCGGTTCAGACCGGTGTGGCCAAGGGCCTGAAGGACCTCGACGGCTTCGGCGCACTCCCGCCGCCCGGGGTTGAGCAGAGCCCTGGCGAGCCGCTGCATGGCCTCGTCGAGCCCGCGCCCCGCGTCCGCGCCCATGGCCAGCGCGAGCCGCAGCGGCTCGGTCCAGGTCTCCATGGGCGCGCGCAGCCTGCGGCGCAGCTCGTCGTCCGCGCGCCCGCCGAACTCTCCGCGCAGCCGCATCCGGGCCTCTGTGCTCAGCGGCAGCCGTTCACAGGCGGCGAGGTCGGGCAGCGTGCCCTGGGCCTCGGCCACGGACATGTAGTGTCGGACCAGGGCGAGGGCGAGGGGTTCGGCCGCGGCACGGTCCTCGGCGCCGAGCTCCTGGCACAGCGTGTACAGCTCGTCGATGACGGGGCTGCCCGCGCTCTGCTCGGCCACAGAAGCGGCGTGGGCGCGGACGACGTCACGGCGGGCGTCGCCGGACATCGCGACCAACTGCCGTACGTCGAGGGTGGGTCGGGCCAGTGCGAACGGATCGTCGTCGGCGCCCGGCTCGGGCGGTGTCCCCTCGATCCACTGCCGGGCGGTCACCTCGGCCCAGGTGTCGGGGACCGGCGTACTGCCCTGGCCGCCGATGCCGTCGTGCACGCGGTAGATGTGGTCGAGCGTCGGACCGTCGAAGCGGTCGAAGTCGGCGTCAGGGCCGATGCCGAGGATCTGCTGCGGCGCGCGCCGAGGCTCCGCCGTCCACGTACTGAACGTCAGCGAGGCGGCGTACGGCCTGGGCAGCGAGGCACAGGCGAGAGCCACCCAGTGGGCCACGGTCCGCGGATCGTGTTCGGCGACGACGATCTGCCGCCCGGCCCGCTCGTCGAACAGCCGGCGCACGTCGGCGAGGAAGGGTTCGACGCGGGACGCGTTCTCGCGGGCGAAGTCGACGAGCCGCTCCGTCACCAAGTCCAGTGTGGACGCCGGGAGTTCATCGAGCGAGTCCACATGCACGGCGTCGACCTGCTGTTCCGCACCGACGGTGGCGCAGAGGAGGGCGCCGCCTCCGGGGAGCCTGCTGCGGCTGAGTCCTCTACGGTGACCGACGGCGAGCACGTACTCGGCCACCTCAGCTGATTCCAGGGACTGTTCCTTCTCCTGCTCCTGCGGTCCCGCCGGTGCGGGGATCAGACGGACGGCTCCGGTGACCGGCTCCTCGTCGAGCCGATAGCTGAGTCGGCGGATGGCCATGCCACATTGTGACCACCCGCGCGCCTCGATCGCAGGCCGTCCGCCAAGTTTTCACCTTCCTCGGGAATCACTCGGCTCACGGCCCGCTCCCCGGCGGCGCCGCGCACCCTTGCGGCGCCGGAGGGTTGGGTCCAACGTGGTCCCGGGCCGCCACGAACGGCCCCTTCCTCAAGATGCCTTCCTCAAGGCGATCGGAGTCGACGTGGCCTCCTCTTCCTCCTCTTCTTCCTCCTCCCCCTCTACTTCCTCCCCGTCCTTCCAGCTCCCCCATGCCCTTGTGGGCGACGGCCCCCACAAGGTGATCGCCGTGCACGGGTGGTTCGCCGACCGGTCGGCCTACGCGCCGGTGCTCGCGGACCTCGACCTCGCCTCGTTCCAGTACGCGGTGGTCGATCTGCGCGGCTACGGGGAGGCGAAGGACGCCGCAGGCGCATACACGACCTCTGAGGGGGCCGCCGATGTCGTCGGCCTTGCGGACCGCCTCGGCTGGGACCGCTTCTCGCTGATCGGCCACTCCATGGGCGGCTGCGTCGCCCAGCGGGTCCTGGCGATCGCACCGCACCGGGTCCGCAGGCTGGTCGGCGTCTCGCCCGTGCCCGCCTCCGGACTCGAACTGCCGCCGGAGCAGTGGGAGCTGTTCTCCGAGGCCGACCGGCTGCCGGGGAACCGCCGCGCGATCATCGACGCCACCACCGGCGGTGCACGGCCCGCGGCCTGGCTCGACCGCATGGTGGAACGCTCGCTCGACGTCAGCGACGCGAAGGCATTCCGTGCCTGGCTCGACTCCTGGGCGGGCGAGGACTTCCACGACCGGGTAGAGGGCTCGACCGTGCCGGCGCTGGCGGTGGTCGGGGCGCTGGATCCCGCGCTGGGGGCGGACCTGATGCGCCGGACCTGGCTGCGCTGGTACGCGCGCGCCGAACTCACCGAACTCAGCCAGGCGGGCCACTACGCGATGGACGAGACTCCGCTCGCTCTCATCCGCGCCGTGGAGGACTTCCTGCGCAAGGACGACGAGGGTGACGGCGAGGGTGGCAGCGAGAGCGGCGACGGCTCGTCGTGAGCGTCGAACCCACCGCCGCACCGGATGTGTTCGACCCCCGGCAGTACGCGGCCGGGGTCCCGCACGAGCGCTACCGTGTACTCCGCGACCGGCACCCCGTCTCCTGGCAGCGCGAGCCGCGTGTGCTCGACTGGCCCGCGGGGCCCGGCTTCTGGGCGGTGACACGGCACGCCGACGTCGTCCGCGTCCTCAGGGACTCCGTCACCTACTCCTCGCACCTGGGAGCCACCCAGATCCGCGATCCCGACCCGGACGACCTGCCGTTCATCCGCCGCATGATTCTCAATCAGGACCCTCCCGAGCACGGGAGACTGCGCCGCCTGGTGAGCCGCGCCTTCACCCCCAGGCGTGTTGAGCGCTTCGAGACGCTTGCCCGCGACCGGGCCCGCTCCCTGCTCTCGACGGCGGCGGACCGCGCCCGTGACTCCGACGGCACCTGCGATCTCGTCACCGCCGTCACCGACGACTACGCCCTGCTCAATCTCGCCGACCTCCTCGGCGTGCCCGAGAGCGACCGCGGCCTGCTCCTGCACTGGACGCAACGCGTGATCGGCTACCAAGACCCGGACGAGGCGGGCGAGTTGACGCTCGGCCCGGACGGCAAGCCGCTCAACCCACGCTCACCGGCGATGCTGCGCGACATGTTCGGCTACGCGCAGGACCTCGCGGCGCACAAGCGCCGCGTACCCGCCGACGACATCATGACCACCCTCGCGAACGACCCCGAACTGACCGCCCCTGAACTGGAGATGTTCTTCTTCCTGCTCACCGTCGCGGGCAACGACACCGTGCGCAGTGCGGCGCCCGGGGGCCTCCTCGCCCTCATGGAGCACCCGGAGGAGTACCGCCGCCTGCGCGAGGGCGAAGTCCCCGTTGCCACGGCGGTGGACGAACTGCTGCGCCATCACCCTCCCGTCCTCACGTTCCGCCGGACGGCCACCAAGGACACCATCCTGGCGAACCGGACCATCCGCGCCGGGGACAAGGTCGTCGTCTTCCACGCCTCGGCCAACCACGACGAACGCGTCTTCACGGACCCCCACCGCCTGGACCTGGCCCGCTCCCCCAACCCCCACGTCTCCTTCGGCGAGGGCCCGCACGTCTGCCTGGGCGCTCACTTCGCGCGCCTCCAACTCCGTGTCCTGTATGAGGAGTTCCGTGACGCGGGGACTGCGCCTCTTGAACTCGCGGGGCCACCCCGGCGCCTGGTCTCCAACTTCATCAACGGGCTGAAGTCGGTGCCGGTAAAGGTGAAGTCAGTGCCGGTAAAGGTACCGAAGGCACAGTAACTCGGCGGCCCCGCGGCCATCGGATACGGTTCAAGATCTACTGCGAGCCCGCGCGCGAGCCCCGCGCGCCACCGACCACGGAGACTCCCGCATGCACGGCGCAGCCGTCCCCGCAGCCGATGACGACTACCACGACGACATCTTCCCGAACGTCGACGCCCCCGATGACGGCAGCCGCTGGCAGGCCCCCGCCGACCTCGAAGAGCACCTGTACGAACTGTGCGAGGCCGACGACCGGTACACCTACCTGCGGGCGATAGCCGTCACCGGCCTGTACCGCCCGGTGTCGGCGGCCGATATCGAACCGGGCGCGACCGAGCGCCCGGTCCTCACCGTGGACCTCCCCGACGGCCGCCGGATCGCGCAGATGTACACCGCCGGACTGCTCCCGCGCCCGCACCCCGAGGTCGTGTACGAGTTCGTCACGCTGGGCACGCTCGCCGCCGAACTGCCCGACGACATCGACATATTGGTGGTCAACGCGGCTACACCCTGTCAGCAGTTCTATCTGACGACCGATGAGGAACGGGACGTCTGGGGGGACCTGCACGCGGACCTCTACGTCGACGGCCGTCTGCACGACCGCATCGACACCCGCCGCACCGGCGCACCGGAGTCCCCCACCCTGCTGCACGGTCTGGCCTGCGGCGCCCACCTCTGCTTCGCCAACGGCGACGCCTGGAACACCCTGGACTGGCACGGCGCTGGCTACAACTCCGAGGTCGAGCGTCTGGAGGAGTGGTGGGGCGTGCACGGCCGCGAGGACTGGATCGACACGCAGGAGCGGCTACTGAACCGTGAAGTCAGCCCGTGGTACTGGGACTTCGTCCTCGGCGCCCGCACGTCGCTGATCGAGCAGTTCGGCCCGCGCGTCGACCCCGAGCTGTGGCGCCAGTGCGTGGAGGTGACGATCCGCAACCGCATGGCCGAGACCGGCGGCCACGATTCCCCGCACAAGCCGGGCGACGACCCCGACCTGGACGACTTCGTCGCCGCGCTGCGCGGCCTCGTCGGAAAGATCATCCGCTACGAGGCGCGCTTCCGCGCCGACGACCTCCTGCCGCCCGACGGTCACGTCCGCACCATCGCGGCGTGGGACATCGGGCGGGCGTCGAAGATGGCCCGCTGGGGGCGCGGCGCCCGGTACGCGACCCATGCGGAGCTGGAGGCGGCCGTCGAGCGCGCGAGCCACGCGGCCCGGTCGGCGTACACCTCGTGGGAGGAGTTCTCGGCGGGCTACGTCCTCGGCCGCTGCCTCCACTTCGACGAGGAGCAGTTCGGCGACTGGTACACGACGGTGCTCCAGGCCCACCGCGAGCTGGTCTCGGATCCGGACAGCCCGTGGCTGGCGGTGCCGTTCGCGTAGCCCGGCAGCCACTCGGCGCCCCCCGCATCCCTCCGCTCACCTGAGCGCCCCGCATCACAATCCGGTCTCGCTGACCCGCCAGGGTCTTGCCACCCACCCGTGTAATCGATTCCAATCCTCCGTGTAATCGATTCCACAAGGAGGTGGACCGGCGATGGCGAGCATCAAGGACGTCGCGGCCGAGGCAGGCGTATCCGTCGCCACGGTCTCGCGCGTCCTGAACAGTCACCCCTCGGTCAGCCCGGGGGCCCGCGCCCGCGTCCTCGCCGCGATAGAGAGCCTCGGCTACCGCCCGAACGCCGTCGCCCGCTCACTGCGCACCGACCAGACCCGCACGCTCGGCCTGGTCATCAGCGACGTACTGAATCCGTACTTCACCGCCCTGGCCCGTTCCGTCGAGGAGGCGGCCCGCGCGCTCGGCTACAGCGTGATCATCGGCAACGCCGACGAGCGGCCCGAGCTGCAGGACCACCACGTACGCACGCTCCTGGACCGGCGGATCGACGGGCTCTTGGTCTCCCCCACCGACGGCGGCTCCCCGCTGATGCTCGACACCGCGCGCTCCAGCACCCCGATGGTGTTCGTGGACCGCTGGATCCCGGGCGTGGACGTCCCCGTCGTCCGCGCCGACGGCCGCGAAGCCGTCCGTGACCTGGTGGCCCATCTGCACGCCGTCGGCCACCGCAGGCTCGCGATCATCGCCGGGCCCGCGGCCACCACCACCGGCAGCGAGCGCGTCGAGGCCTTCCGGGACGCACTCGGCGCGTACGGACTTCCGCTGCCCGGCGACTACATCGGGCAGGGCGACTTCCAGGCCGACAGCGGGCGCCGCGCCACCGAGCGGTTCCTCGCGCTGCCCGAGCCCCCCGAGGTCATCTTCGCCGCGGACAACCTGATGGCGCTCGGCGCGCTCGACGCGATCCGCGCACGCGGCCTTCGTGTGCCGCACGACATCGCGCTCGCCGCCTTCGACGACATCCCGTGGTTCGTGCACACCGATCCGCCGATCACCGCCATCGCGCAGCCGACCGGCGATCTGGGCCGGGCAGCGGTGCAGGCCTTGGTCGATCTGATCGAGGGCAGGAGCCCCCGGTCCGTCACGCTGCCCGCCCGTCTCGTCGTACGCCGCTCCTGCGGCGAGTCCCCCACCGACCAGAGGAGCAACACGTGAGCGACACAGACGAGTTGCGGCGCGGCGCCGACCGCGGGCCCGACGAGTTGCTGCGCATCGAAGGCATACGCAAGACCTTCCCCGGTGTCGTCGCGCTCGACTCGGTCGACTTCGACCTCCGCCGCGGCGAAGTGCATGTCCTGCTCGGCGAGAACGGCGCGGGCAAGAGCACGCTCATCAAGATGCTCTCCGGCGCCTACCGCCCCGACAGCGGCCGCATCCTCGTGGACGGGAAGGAAGCCCGCATCCATGGGGCGCAGGACGCCGAACGGCTCGGCATCGCCACGATCTACCAGGAGTTCAACCTCGTACCCGACCTCACCGTCGCCGAGAACATCTTCCTGGGCCGCCAGCCGCGCCGCTTCGGGTTGATCGACCGAAAGGCGATGGAGTCGGCGGCCGAGGAGCTCCTGAAGCGGGTCGGCGTCCAGGTGTCGCCGCGCGCCAAGGTGCGCGAACTGGGCATCGCCAGGCTCCAGATGGTCGAGATCGCCAAGGCGCTCAGCCTGGAGGCCCGCGTCCTGATCATGGACGAGCCGACGGCGGTCCTGACGAGCGAGGAGGTCGACAAACTCTTCGCGATCGTGCGGCAGTTGCGGGCGGACGGCGTCGGCGTCGTCTTCATCACCCACCACCTGGAGGAGATCGCGGCGCTCGGCGACCGTGTGACCGTCCTGCGCGACGGCCGCAGCGTCGACCAGGTGCCCGCGTCGACGGCGGAGGACGAGCTCGTACGGCTGATGGTGGGCCGCAGCATCGAGCAGCAGTATCCGCGTGAACGCCCCGACGCCGGGGGCGAGTTGCTCACGGTGAAGGGCCTCACCCGCGACGGCGTCTTCCACGACGTCAGCTTCGAGGTGCGGGCCGGTGAGGTCGTCGGCCTCGCGGGACTCGTCGGCGCGGGAAGGACCGAGGTGGCGCGCGCCGTCTTCGGCGCCGATCCGTACGACGCGGGCTCCGTCGACGTACGCGGCGAGCGTCTTCCCCGGCATGACGTGATCGCCGCGATGGGCGCGGGCATCGGCCTCGTACCGGAGGACCGCAAGGGCCAGGGGCTCCTCCTTGACGCCTCCGTGCAGGAGAACCTCGGCCTGGTGACGCTGCGTTCGGCGACGCGCTCCGGGCTCGTGGACCTCAAGGGCCAGCGCGTGGCGGCGGCCCGGATCGCCGAGCAGCTCGGCGTGCGGATGGCCGGGCTCGGCCAGCACGTGCGCACGCTGTCCGGCGGCAACCAGCAGAAGGTCGTCATCGGCAAGTGGCTGCTCGCCGGCGCCTTGGTCCTCATCCTCGACGAGCCGACGCGCGGCATCGACGTGGGCGCGAAGGTCGAGATCTACCAGCTCATCAACGAACTGACGGCCTCCGGGCACGCGGTCCTGATGATCTCCAGCGATCTCCCCGAGGTCCTCGGCATGAGCGACCGCGTGCTCGTCATGGCCCAGGGCCGCATCGCGGGCGAGCTCGCGGCGGACGAAGCGACGCAGGACGCGGTGATGGCGCTTGCCGTCAGCAGTACGGCAGTTCAGACAGACGAAGCAACCGAAGGGAAGGCCTCCCGTGGCCACTGAAACGCTGAAGAGCAACGCGGGTGGCGCCACCGGTCTGCGCCGCGTGCTGCTCGACAACGGCGCGCTGAGCGCCCTGGTAGTCCTCCTGGTGGCGATGTCGCTGCTCTCCGGGGACTTCCTCACCACCCAGAACCTGCTCAACGTGGGCGTGCAGGCCGCGGTCACCGCGATCCTCGCGTTCGGCGTCACCTTCGTCATCGTCTCGGCGGGCATCGACCTGTCGGTCGGCTCGGTGGCCGCGCTCTCCGCGACGGTCCTCGCCTGGTCGGCGACGTCCGAAGGCATGCCGGTCTGGCTCGCGATCATCTTTGCCGTCGGCACCGGCATAGCGTGCGGTTTCGTGAACGGCCTGCTCGTCTCGTACGGCAAACTCCCGCCGTTCATTGCGACGTTGGCGATGCTGTCGGTGGCCCGCGGTCTCTCCCTGGTCATCTCGCAGGGCAGCCCGATCCCGTTCCCCGACTCGGTCTCCAACCTCGGTGACACCATCGGCGGCTGGCTGCCGGTCCCGGTCATCGTGATGATCGCGATGGGCCTGGTCACGGCGCTCATCCTGGGCCGTACGTACATCGGCCGCTCCATGTACGCGATCGGCGGCAACGAAGAGGCGGCCCGTCTCTCCGGGCTCCGCGTGAAGCGGCAGAAGCTCGTCATCTACGGCCTGTCCGGCCTCTTCGCCGCCGTCGCGGGCATCGTCCTCGCGTCCCGTCTGGTCTCCGCGCAGCCGCAGGCCGCGCAGGGTTACGAGCTGGACGCGATCGCCGCGGTCGTCATCGGCGGCGCGAGCCTTGCGGGCGGCGTCGGCAAGGCGTCCGGCACCCTGATCGGCGCGCTGATCCTGGCGGTCCTGCGCAACGGCCTCAACCTCCTCTCCGTGTCCGCCTTCTGGCAGCAGGTCGTGATCGGCGTCGTCATCGCGCTCGCGGTCCTGCTCGATACGTTGCGCAGGAAGGCGGGGGCGACTCCTGGAGCCTCGACGGGCGCGGCAGCCGGGGGCGGCAAGAAGGGACCCCAGGCCCTGAAGCTCGGGATCGCGGCCGTGCTTGTGGCGGCCGTCGTGGGCGCCGTCTCCTTCTTCAACAACGGTTCGTCCGGTACGACGACGAAGATCGGCATGTCGCTCTCCACCCTCAACAACCCCTTCTTCGTGCAGATGAAGGAGGGCGCGCAGGCGGAGGCGGAGAAGGCAGGCATCGACCTCACGGTCACGGACGCGCAGAACGACGCCTCGCAGCAGACCAACCAGCTGCAGAACTTCACCGGCGAAGGCATGAAGTCGATCATCGTCAACCCGGTCGACTCTGACGCGGTGGGCCCCGCGGTGCGCGGCGCCAACAAGTCGGACATTCCGGTGATCGCCGCCGACCGCGGCGTGAACAAGGCGAAGGCGGCGACGCTCGTCGCCTCCGACAACGTCGCGGGCGGCAAGCTCGCCGCGAAGACCCTCGCGGAGAAGCTGGGCGGCAAGGGAAAGATCGTCACGCTCCAGGGCGTCGCGGGCACGTCGGCGAGCCGTGAGCGCGGCAAGGGCTTCGCCGAGGGCATCAAGGAGTACCCCGGCATCAAGGTCGTCGCCTCCCAGCCCGCCGACTTCGACCGCACCAAGGGTCTGGACGTCATGACGAACCTGATCCAGTCCAACCCCGGCATCGACGGCGTCTTCGCCGAGAACGACGAGATGGCCCTCGGCGCCGTCAAGGCACTCGGCAACAAGGCGGGCAAGTCGGTCTCGGTGGTCGGCTTCGACGGAACTCCCGACGGACTCAAGGCCGTTGAGGCGGGCACGCTGTACGCGTCCGTGGCGCAGCAGCCGAAGGAGCTGGGCAGGATCGCCGTACAGAACGCGGTGAAGGCGGTGCGCGGCAAGGAGGTCGAGACCATGGTGAAGGTCCCGGTGAAGGTGGTCACGAAGAAGAACGTGGCCGACTTCTCCTGACGGCACATGGCCGCGCACGGCTGCACGTGGCTGCACGTGGCCGCCGGTCGGCGGGCCCAGGCACCGGGCTACGGTGGCCGGGGCCGCCGTGCCCGCCGACGACGGAACCCGTCGACTCGCTGGGCACCCGGGGCGTCGGGTACCGGACACCACGACCGCAACCGCGCCACGGCCGGCGTGACCGCCGACGGCAACCGGCTCGGGCGCCGGGGGTGATCGCCTGATGCCAGACACCACAACCGCACCCCGCTGCGGCCACCACGCCCCCGCCCGGCGATTGCCGGGCGGGGGCGTGGTGCCGGTCAGCGTGAACCGGCACCACGCCCCCGGTGGCACAGCGTGTGAGCCGCCCGCACCACGCCCGCCGCCCCCGCCCCGCCAACACCACAACCCGCCGCCGCATCCCCGTAGAGCAGGAGCCGGACCCACAGATGCACGACCACGCCCACGCCCACGACCCCAGCCGTGACCACGACCTCGACGACGCCACGTACGACCTCCTCGTCGTCGGGTCGGCCAACGCCGATCTGGTGGTCGGGGTCGAGCGCCGCCCCGCCCCCGGTGAGACGGTCCTCGGCTCCGACCTCGTCACGCATCCCGGTGGCAAGGGGGCGAACCAGTCGGTCGCGGCGGCCCGCCTCGGCGCCCGCACGGCCCTGCTGGCGCGGGTAGGCGACGACGCCCACGGCCGGCTTCTGCTCGACTCGCAGCGCGCGGCGGGCGCGGACACGGTCGGCGTCCTGGTCGGCGGGGCGCCCACGGGCGTCGCGCTGATCACCGTCGACCCGTCGGGCGACAACAGCATCGTGGTCTCGCCGGGCGCCAACGCCAGGCTGACGCCCGAGGACATCCGCGCGGCGGGCAGCCTGCTCGCCGCGTCCCGGGTGGTCTCGACGCAGCTGGAGATCCCCGTCGAGTCGGTCACCGAGGTCGTACGCACCCTGCCGGCGACCGCCCGCTTCGTCCTCAACCCCTCTCCTCCGGCACCGCTGCCGGATGAAGTCCTCGCCGCATGCGACCCGTTGGTGGTGAACGAGCACGAGGCGCGCTACATCCTGGGCGACGACGCGGCCCCCGGAGACTCCCCCGAGGACTGGGCGCGGGCGCTGCTCACCCTCGGCCCCCGCTCGGTGGTGATCACCCTGGGCGCGCGGGGAGCGCTGACGGCGGACGGCAGCGGCTCACCCGTCACCGTGCCGAGCCCGAAGGTGGACGCGGTGGACACGACCGGCGCGGGCGACGCGTTCACGGCGGCCCTGGCCTGGCGCCTGGGCCTGGGCGAGGAACTGCCGACGGCTGCGGCGTACGCGGCGCGCGTGGGGGCCACTTCGGTCACCCGGCAGGGCGCGCAGGAGTCGTACCCGACGGCGGACGAGGTGGCGGGCCAGATGGAGGGCCAGGTGGAGGGCGCATGAAGAAGATCGGCATCCTCAACCGCCATCTCTCCGGCGCCCTGGCCGAGTTGGGCCACGGGGACACGATCCTGATCTGCGACGCGGGCATGCCCATTCCGCCGGGCCCGCGGGTAGTCGACCTGGCCTTCCGTGCGGGTGTCCCGTCCTTCGCGGAGGTACTGGACGGACTGCTGGCCGAGCTGGTGACGGAGGGCGGCACGGCGGCGACGGAGGTCCGGGAGGCGAACCCGGCGACGGCCGGGCTCCTGGCGTCCCGCGTCACACCCCTCACCCTGATCCCCCACGAGGAACTCAAGCGCCGCACGGCCACGGCCCGCCTGGTGGTACGCACCGGCGAGGCGACGCCGTACGCGAACGTGCTGCTCCGGTGCGGGGTGTTCTTCTGACCCCGCACCACCGTTCCCCACCCCCCGCGCCACCGTTCCCCTCAGCCCCACACTCCCGATCCCTTCAGCCCCGCACGAGCCCGGCCCCTCGGGGGAAGCTGAGCGTCCGGTAGACGGTCACCCCGCCCGCCAGTTCCGCGCACGCCCGCGCCGCCGCGCTGACCCGTTGCGTGTACGACGGGTCGGCGGTGTCCAGCAGGATGCCCAGGGTCGTGCCGCTGTGCGCGACGGCGACGCCCAGGCCGCCGACCTCCCGGCAGATCTCCCGCATCGGTTCCAAGGCCCATTTGTGGCGCAGGAGTTGATTCATCTGGGCGCTGCGGGTCGCGACCCGGCCGACCTCCGCCAGGTCGCGGCGGCGGACGGCGCACGCGAGGCGGTCGAGCAGGCGCGCGTACTCGTGCCGGTCGGCCAGCGTGAACGGCTTGGGGATGCGGTTGAAGTCGACCGTGTCGACCGAGCCGCCCTCGTCGATCCCCACCACGGCCATGACCGGGAGCGATCCGAGGATGCCGCGCAGGCGCACGGTGCGGTGGTGGAAGGCGACGATCGCCGGATAGAGCACCCCGTCCGTGGGCTCGATGTCCGCGAGCAGCCGCTCGATGCGCGCAGGCGGCATCTCGACGCCCAGCGCCTGCCCGACCGCCCGCGCGGTCGCGACGAGGTCGGCCGATGAGCTCGCCAGGCCCTTGCCCTCGGGGATGACGCTGTTGACGTGGAGGGTCCCCCCGGCCGACGTCAAGCCGGTGTGCCGCTCCGCCAACTCACAGATCGTACGCGCCAGTTGGAGCGCCTTGGTCTTACCCGCGGGCCGGACCGTCACGTCCCCGCAGCCGGGCTCCCGCCGGAACGTGGCCATCGTCCACCGCGCGACGGGCAACGTCACCAGGAAGTCCCCGTCCTCCTCCGGCAGCACACCCTGGAGCAGCTCACCGAAGGTCCCGAAGGCGGTACCCACTCCGGTTCCGACTGATCCCGCACCCGCCGCGCGGGGCCGCGGCCCGGCCTCCTGGGACAGCTTCACAGGTCTCCTCTCAACGTCCCGACGCCTCCAGCGCCCACAGGCTGCCACAACCCTAACCGTCTTGACAATCATTTTCATCTAGTGTGATGCTCTCGGCTCGGCGACCGAACACAGGGGGCAGAGGGCTGACATGCACGACCACATAGCCGAAGCGGTGAAGAAACCCGATCTCATATCCCTGGAGCCGGACTTGGTCTGTCTCCGGTTCGAGACGATGAAGATCTATTCGGCCTTGGGAGCGGTCCGTCACCTTCTTGACTCCGGTGCCGTGAAACCCGGCGACACCCTCATCGACAGTTCCAGCGGTATCTACGCGCAAGCGCTGGCGCTCGCCTGTCACCGCTACGGAATGAAATGCCACATCGTGGGTTCCACGACCGTGGACCACACCCTGCGCGTCCAGCTGGACATACTCGGCGCCACGCTGGAACAGGTGCGGCCGTCCAAGAATCTCCGGCTCGACCAGGAGCTGAGGGTGCGGCGCATCGCGGAGATACTCGAGGCGAATCCCTCGTACCACTGGATGCGGCAGTACCACGACAGCATTCATTACCTCGGCTACCGCGACGTGGCCGGGACGATCGACGCCGAGGTCCCCGAGGGGCCGCTCGCCCTGGTGGGCGGGGTCGGCTCGGGGGCCTCGACCGGCGCCATCGCCGGGTATCTGCGGGAGGCGGGCCGCGACGTCTCACTCGTCGGCGTGCAGCCTTTCGGCAGCGTCACCTTCGGCTCGGAGCACGTGGCCGACCCGGACATGATCATCGCCGGGATCGGCAGCGCCATCGAATTCCAGAATGTCCGGCACGAAGCGTACGACCGCGTGCACTGGGTGAATTTCGACTGCGCGGTGTCCGGCGCGGTCTCGCTCCTGAGGACCAGCGGAATCTTCGCCGGCCTTTCCGCCGGTGCCGCCTATCTGACCGCTCTCTGGGAACAGCGCCGCGACGATTCCCGTACGTACGTATTCATCGCGGCGGACACGGGTCATCGCTATGTCGAAAGCGCCTACGCGAAACACGCCGAGGCGCCGGACATCGACACCCTGAAGCCCCACGAGATCACCTCGCTCGACGAGCTGAGGCACCCCTGGTCGACCACTTCCTGGCCCGACCTCCCATAACAGCGTCCATCACCACTCCGAACCCCGAACCCCGAACCCCGAACTCCGAACTCCGAACTCCGAGGGCACACCACATGTCACACCCTGAGCCGCGCACGCCCCACAACGTCGCGGAGCTCATCGACGCCGTCCTGGCGGGCGAGCACGGCCCCGACCCCAAGGAACTCTCCGTCACCAGCGCGTTCTGGCTGTACAACACCACCCGCCTCGCGGGCAGCGAAGTGACGTACCACAACCACTACTTGCTGCTCCGGGTCGGGACGGCGTTCGGTGCCTGCTCCTTCGAGGCCGGTGAACTCGCCCCGGACTTCTGCGAGAACGCGTCGGGCCACAGCCTCGACAAGCTGCTGCGCGCCGAGTCCACGCCCGTTCGCATCGCCGCGCTCGACGCCTATCTCGCGCAGGTGAACCCGCACCGGGACGCCGCCGACGCCGAGCGCGTCACGCTGCCCACCGGCACCCCGGAGGTCCGCGCGAAGGCACGCGACGCGGCCATCGCGGGGCTGCTCGACATCGAGCCGGGCGCGAAGGTGGCGCTCATCGGCGTGGTCAACCCCCTCGTCGCGGCGATACGCGAGCGGGGCGGCGTCTGCCTGCCCTGCGACCTCAACCTCCGTACGACCCAGTGGGGCGACCGGGTCACCGACGACATGACGGAGGTACTCAAGGAAGCCGAAGCCGTGGTCGCCACCGGCATGACGCTGAGCAACGGCACCTTCGACCTGATCCTCGCGCACTGCCGCGAGCACGAGGTGCCGCTGGTGGTGTACGCGCAGAGCGGCAGCGCGGTGGCTCGCGCGTTCCTGCCCGCCGGGGTGACCGGGCTCTCCGCGGAACCCTTCGCTTTCTCGCAGTTCAGCGCCGACGAGACGCCGCTCTACCGCTACAAGGAGGCGGCGTGAGCGTCAACTCCAAGGCTCCCGCGCCGACTTCCATACCGCCGGCCGCCGCTGAAGAAGCGTTGCCGGGCGATCTGCGGATGGCCCGCACGCTGTGGCCCGTCCTGGTCGCGTCCGCGGTCGGTCTGCTGCCGTTCACCATCTTCAGCACGTATCTGGTGCCGATGGCCGAGGACGCCGACAGCAGTGTCGCCACGCTGGGCGGGCTGCGCGGACTCGGCGGTCTCGCGGCCCTGTTGGTGGGTACCGCGCTCGCCCCGCTGATCGACCGGGTGCGCAAGGAGTGGGCCGCGGCGGGCGGTCTCGCCGCACTCGGCGTCTCCGCCGCACTCGGCGCGAGCGGGGACTTCATCCTGCTCGCCGTGTTCTGCCTCCTTGTCGGCGCCAGTACGTCGGTGCTGAACCCGGCGCTGACAGCGGCAGCCGCCGACCGCTTCGGCTCAGGGAAGGCCGCGGGGCGCGCGGCGACGCTCGTCACGGCGACCCAGTCGATGACGGCGATGCTCGCGGCGCCGGTCATCGCGCTGCCCGCGCTGCTCTGGGGCTGGCAGGGCGACCTGTTCGCCGTGACCGGAGTGTCGCTGCTCCTGGCGGTGATCTTCTTCGTACACGGCAAGGACAAGCCGGTGGAGGAAAAGGACTCCACCCAACGCCTGGGCTACGTGGCCTCGTTCAAGGCGCTCGGGACAATCCCCGGGGTTGTCCCGCTCCTGCTCATCGCCCTGCTGCGCACGGCGGTGTTCATGGGCTACCTCTCCTATCTGGCGGCCTACTACGACGACCGGTTCCAACTCGACCCCGGGCTCTTCGCGTTCGTGTGGACGCTGAGCGGCGCGTCGTTCTTTGTGAGCAACCTCCTCACGGGGCGGGTCACGAACTCCGAGGAGCCGCGGATCGGCACCGAGCGGATGCTGGCCATCGGCCTCGTCGCCGCGCTCGTCTCGGTCGTGGGCTTCTACTTCACGCACTGGCTCCCGCTCGCGCTCGCGATGACGTCCCTGCACGCGGCGAGCCACGCCGTGGTGGCCGCGTGCGTGGTCAGCCTCCTGGTCCGCCGCTGCGGCACACAACGCGGCGCGGCCCTGAGCGTGAACGCCGCGGGAATGAGCCTCGGGGTCTTCGTGGGCGCAGGCCTCGGCGGCCTCGGCCTCGGCCTCGCCGGGTATACCGGCGTCGCCGCGACCTTCGGCGCGCTGGTGATCGCGGCACTGGTGGCCGCGGTTCTCGTGCTGAGGGCCGGCCCGGCGGAGGAGACCCCGGCGGACCGGGGGCCGGGCGAAGGCACGACAAAGGCGAACCAGGACCCGGCGAGCGCCGGGCCGGGGAAGGACGGCCCGGCGAAGGACGGCCCGGGGAAGGGATCCGGGGCCGTCATCTAGCACCCCGATCCGCCAGCCCCTGGGCCCCCAACCCAAAGAGCCCAACCCGCCTAAGTCCACACCGACTTGAGAGGCCCGACCACCGCCATGTCCCCGCCGCCCGCGACCTCCCCCACGGCAGCCATTGCCCTGGCCCCCGACGCACCCCCACCGGACCCGCCGCCGGCCAAGGGTGTGCGGAGCCGTCTCGCCTCCCGGGCGGGTCTGGGGGCGGTCTGCGCCGTGCTCTTCCTCGCCCTGCTCGTCTCCGTCGTCGTGGCCATCGGCCTCGGCTCCGCCGTCGTCACGCCGGGTGACACGGCCCGGCTGCTGTGGGCGGCGCTGAGCGGCGGGAGCATCGATGCGGATGAGGTGACGACGTATCAGATCATCTGGCAGATCCGCACACCTCGCGTGCTCCTCGCGGCACTTGTGGGGGCCGGCCTCAGCGCGGTGGGCGTCGCCATCCAGGCGCTGGTGCGCAACGCGCTCGCCGATCCGTTCGTCCTCGGCGTCTCGTCCGGGGCCTCGGTCGGCGCGGTCGCCGTCACGGTCACCGGCGGACTCGCGGCACTCGGCATCTACGCGGTGTCGGCGGGGGCGTTCATCGGGGCGCTCGTCGCATCCCTCCTGGTGTACGTCGCCTCGGCGAGCCGCGGTGGCGGGCTCTCGCCGCTGCGGCTTGTCCTGACGGGCGTGGCCATGGCGCTCGGCTTCCAGGCCGTGATGAGCGTGATCATCTACTTCGCGCCGGACAGCGAGGCGACCAGCATGGTCCTGTACTGGACGATGGGCAGCTTCGGCGCCGCGAGCTGGGGCGCCCTGCCCGTCGTCGCCGCCTGCGTACTGCTCGGTCTCGCGGTGCTCTACAGGTACAGCCGGGCGCTCGACGTCCTCGCGCTCGGTGACGAGACCGCGACGAGCCTGGGCATCAGCCCCGACCGGCACCGCAAGGGCCTGCTCCTGCTCGCCTCGCTGATCACCGGCGTGATGGTCGCCGTCAGCGGCGCGATCAGTTTCGTCGGCCTGGTCATGCCCCACCTCGTACGCATGGTGGTCGGCGCCACGCACGCGCGGGTGCTCGCCGTCGCGCCGCTGGTCGGGGCGGTGTTCATGGTCTGGGTCGACCTGGTGTCGCGCACGCTGGTGGCGCCGCGCGAGCTGCCGCTCGGGGTCATCACGGCACTGGTCGGGGTGCCGGTGTTCGTCGCGCTGATGCGGCGCAAGGCCTATATGTTCGGGGGGCGTTGAGATGGAACTCGTACTCGACGGCCTGTCCGTGACGATCGACGGCAAGCTCCTCGTCCGGGACCTGTCCCTGAAGGTGGGCAGCGGCCAGATCGTGGGCCTGGTCGGCCCGAACGGCAGTGGCAAGTCCACCGCCCTCAAGTGCGTCTACCGTGCGCTGCGTCCGAGTTCCGGCGTGGTCAGGGTGGGCGACGACGATCTCTCCCGCCTGACGCCGCGCCGCAGCGCGCAGGTCGTCGCCGCGATGGCCCAGGACGGCGCCGTGGACCTCGATTTCACGGTGGAGGAGGTCATCGCCCTGGGCCGCGCGCCCCATCTGCGCGGCAACCAGGCGCTCGGCGCACGCGAACGCGACCTGTGCGCGCGGACGATGGCCCGTCTCGACCTCACCCGCCTCGCCGACCGCGGCGTACTCACCCTGTCGGGCGGCGAACGTCAACGCGTCCTGCTGGCAAGGGCGTTGGTGCAGGAGCCGCGGATCCTGGTCCTGGACGAGCCGACCAACCACCTCGACGTCCGCCACCAGATAGAGCTCCTCTCGCTCCTGAAGGGCTCGGGGCTCACCGTCCTCGTGGTCCTGCACGACCTCAACCTCGCGGCGGCCGCGTGCGACCGCATCGGAGTGCTGTCCGAGGGCGCGCTGGTGGCCGCCGGTACGCCGGAAGAGGTGCTCACCACGGGTCTCGTCGACGAGGTGTTCGGCGTCAAGGCCAGCGTGATCACCCACCCCCTGACCGGCGACCCCCAACTCCTCTACGCACTCAGCCCCTCGACTCCCCTCTGACACCCGAAAGGCACCACCAAGCCATGCCCAGAACACGTACATACACCGCCGTCGGATCCGCGCTCGCGGCGGCCCTGCTGCTCAGCGGCTGCGGCGCGGAGGTCGACGCGGACTCCAAGAGCGCGGGCGGCGCGTCCGAGAAGGTCACCGTCAAGCGCTGCGGCGAGCCGGTCACGTACAAGACCCCGCAGCGCGCGGTGGTCTACGAAGGCGGCAGCGCGGACAAGATGTTCAGCCTCGGCCTGACGAAGCACGTCCACGGCTACGTGATGCCTCCGGCCAACCCGCCGGTGAGCGAGTCCCCTTGGGCGTCGGAGTACGCCAAGGTCAAGATGCTCAGCGACGACCTGCTCAACAAGGAGCTCGTCGTGGAGGCCAAGTCCGACTTCGTCGTCGCGGGGTGGAACTCGGGCTTCAGCGACCAGCGCGGCATCACCCCGAAGATCCTGGACAAGCTCGGCATCCAGAGCTTCATGCACACGGAGAGCTGCTTCAACTACCCCAAGTACCCGGAGAAAGTGACCCCGTTCAAGGCCCTGTACTCGGACCTTGACCGCCTGGGCAAGATCTTCAAGGTGGAGAAGAAGGCGGACGAGGTCGTGGGCGGCCTCAAGAAGCGTGTGGCCGCCGTCGAGTCGAAGGCCCCCAAGGGCGACCCGCTCCCCGTCTTCCTCTACGACTCCGGCACGGACCAGCCCTTCACGGCGGGCAGCCAGGTCCCGCCCAACGACATCATCAAGGCCGCCGGCGCCAAGAACATCTTCGACGGCCTCGACGAGCGCTGGACCCAGGTGAACTGGGAGGCCGTCGCCAAGGCCGAGCCCGAGGTCATCATCATCTTCGACTACGGAGACATGCCCGCCAAGAAGAAGATCGACTTCCTGAAGAAGTCCCCGCACACCAAGGAACTGCCCGCCGTGAAGAAGAACAACTTCTTCGTGCTCGACTACAACGAGGGCATCAGCGGGCCGCGCAACATCGACGGCCTGGAGAAGTTCGGGAAGTACGTGCGGGAGCTGAAGCGGTGAAGCGTCACTGAGCCCCGTCGAGAGCGCCCGTGAGGCGGCCGAGGAGTCCTTGCAGAGCCAGGATCTCCTCGACCGTCATACCGGTCGAGGCAAGGATCCGGCGCGGCACCGGCAGGGCCCGCTCACGCAGCTCGGCCCCGGCGTCCGTCAGCTGGACGGTGACGGAGCGCTCGTCGGCGGCGCTGCGCTCACGCCGGACGAGCCCTGACGTCTCCAGCCGCTTCAGGAGCGGCGAGAGCGTTCCGGAGTCCAGGCGCAGCCGCTCGCCGATCGCCTTGACGGGCTGCGGGCCGTCTTCCCACAGGACCAGCATGACCAGGTACTGGGGATAGGTCAGGCCCAGGTCCTTGAGGGCATCGCGGTAGACGCCGCCGAAGGCGCGCGAGGCGGCGTGCAGCGAGAAGCAGACCTGGTGGTCGAGGCGGAGCAGCTCGGCGTCGGGCACGTCGGGCAGCTCGCGTCCGGGGGGTAGGGCGGTCGGCGTTGACGTCATGGGTCCAGAGTACCTCGCACGCGCCATTCAGTTGTGCACAACTAAATCGTGTGCAACTATCTGGACAGGACAAACGAGCCGGACGAACGAACCGACGCCCGACGACCCACGCCCGGCCACCGACGAACCGACGAACCGAAGGACACCCCATGAACGCGCTGTACACCGCCGTCGCCACCGCCAACGGCCGCGAGGGCCGCGCCGTCAGCTCCGACGGCCAGATCGACCTCGCGCTCGCCATGCCCCCGGCCCTCGGCGGCAACGGACAGGGCACCAACCCCGAGCAGCTCTTCGCCGCCGGGTACGCGGCCTGTTTCGCCAGCGCCATGGGGGCGGTCTCCCGTGAGATGAAGGTCGACACCAAGGACGTCTCGGTGACCGCCGAGGTCTCCATAGGCAAGGACGACACGGGCTTCGGGCTCGCAGTCGTGATGCGCGTGGAGCTGCCGGACTCCCTGGCCGGCGAGACCGGGCAGCGGCTGGTCGAGGCCACGCACGCGTACTGCCCGTACTCCAAGGCCACGCGCGGCAACATCGAGGTCGAGCTCGTCATCGAGTAGCCCGGCGGGATTCGGGGCCGCGCCCGACGGGCGGGTACCGTAGGGGGACCGATCTCATGGGCCTCCTGGTGGGCTGCGTGAACCCCAGGAGGCCCAGCATGACGACGAACCGCGGACGCAAGGACGTGATCCGGAACCGGATGACGTCGACCGGCGAGTCGTACAACGTCGCCGCCCGCAACCTCAAGGCCATGAAGGACATGGGCGCCACCCGCGAGGCGATCGTCACGCAGCGCTGGCAGCCCGCCGAGACCCTGGACGTGCCCTGCCCCTGCGGTGGCACCTGCGAGCCGGGCGAGAAGTGCGACCGCTGCCACGCACGCCACCGCCACGTGGCCCGCTATCCCGGTAGCCGCACCGAGGTCGAGACCTGGGCGGACCGCTACGACTGCATGGGCTGCTCCTCCTCGTACACCATCCTCGTCGTGCTGCCGGGCCGCCCGTGGGGCGTCGCCGAGACGGTGGTGCAGGGCGCGTCCGCCGAGCCGGTGATCCGGGCCACGGTGTTCCCGGGCGTCAAGCACCCGCTGCTGCGTCCCGAGACGCCCGAAGAGGACTGAGTCCGACCCCGTATGCGAGCCCTGGCGGGGCGATCGCAGGGTGTCCGATATCCGAATCTGGCTGACCGGCATCTGACCGGTTTCCTCTCTTGACGGTGGGTCGTTCCAGCTTCAATATCAGGCAACGCACAACCGCCCCACCCTTCTGCTCAGCACAGCTCCAACGCCCTGCGGCATCCGCTCGCAGGGCGTCAGTACGTTCCGTCCCCTTCGCTGTTCGGAATTCGGAGCCCCACATGAGAATCTCCAGACCCGCCATACCCCGCACCCTGAGACGGGCCACCGCGGGCGTCGCCACCCTGGCCGCGGCCGGACTGCTCGCCGTCACCGCACCCACGGCCCTCGCGGCACCCTCCCCGACGCTCGCGGCCCCCGACATCCCGCTCGCCAACGTCAAGGCGCACCTCTCCCAGTTCCAGTCCATCGCATCGGCCAACGGCGGCAACCGCGCCCACGGCCGCCCCGGCTACAAGGCCTCCATCGACTACGCGAAGGCCAAGCTGGACGCGGCCGGATTCACCACCACCGTGCAGCAGTTCACCTCCAGCGGCGCCACCGGCTACAACCTCATCGCGGACTGGCCGGGCGGCGACCCGAACAAGGTCCTGATGGCGGGCGCCCACCTCGACAGCGTCAGTTCGGGCCCCGGCATCAACGACAACGGCTCGGGCTCGGCCGGCGTCCTGGAGACCGCGCTCGCCGTCTCGCGCGCACAGCTGGAGCCGACGAAGCACCTGCGGTTCGCCTGGTGGGGCGCGGAGGAGCTGGGCCTGGTCGGGTCGAAGTACTACGTCAACAACCTTCCCGCCACGGAGCGTTCAAAGGTCTCCGGCTATCTCAACTTCGACATGATCGGCTCCCCGAACCCGGGCTACTTCGTCTACGACGACGACCCCACGATCGAGAAGACCTTCAAGGACTACTACGCGGGCCTGAACGTCCCCACGGAGATAGAGACCGAGGGCGACGGCCGCTCCGACCACGCCAGCTTCAAGAACGTGGGCATCCCGGTCGGCGGCCTCTTCACCGGCGCGAGCCGTACGAAGTCCAGCGCCCAGGCCCAGAAGTGGGGCGGCACGGCCGGCCAGGCCTTCGACCGCTGCTACCACTCGTCGTGCGACACCACGTCGAACATCAACGACACCGCCCTGGACCGCAACAGCGACGCCATCGCCCACGCCGTCTGGACCCTCGGCACGGAGACTCCCATCCCGCCCGGCGACTCGTACGAGAACACCACGGACGTCGCCATCCCTGACAACGGCGCGGCCGTGACCTCGACGGTGAACGTGACGGGCCGCACGGGCAACGCCCCGGCCACCCTCAAGGCGGACGTCGACATCCGGCACACCTGGCGCGGCGACGTGGTCATCGACCTGCTCGCACCCGACGGCACGGCGTACCGCATGAAGAACTCCAGCGGCAACGACTCCGCGGACAACGTCATCGCGACGTACACGGTCAACGCATCGAGCGAACCGGCGAACGGCGCCTGGAAGCTGCGGGTGCAGGATGTGGCGGCGCAGGACACGGGCTACATCAACAGCTGGAAGCTGACGTTCTGACCCCGCTCCGTCCGGCGGTGGCTCCCGCGTCTACCCGGCGTCGGGAGCTCCCGCCTCCCGCGGACCCGACACGACCCGCGCCGCCAGATCCAGGAACGCCTCCGCTGTGCGTCCTCTGAGGCGGGCGAGTTCCTTGGCGCGGTGTTCGGAGAGGTGGAGGTCGAAGGGGATGAGGACGGTGCCGGCGCACTCGTCGGTGAAGCGCTCCTCGACGTCCGTATCCCGCAGGGGCTTGTCGATGCCGCCGAGGCGGGACGCGACGACCAGGGCCTGGCCGGCCAGTTCCTCGCGACCCCGCTCGCGCAGGTCGTCGAGGAGCTCGGCGGCGGCCGTCACGGAGTAGGCCGAGGTCGTGCAGCAGACGATCAGACGGTCGGCCATGTCCAGGGCCACGTCGAGCGCCGGGTCCCGCGGCGGCGCCGCCCAGTCGGTCAGCATCACGGGGTAGTGGCGGGCCGTCATCGTGAGGATGCGGCGGTACTCCTCTGCGTAGGCCGGGCTGCGGACGGCGTAGCTGGCCCGGTGCGCGAGGATTTCGAGGCCCGAGGGGGCGAGGCTGGTCAGGCGGCGGATGTCGGCGTGGCCCGCGTCCATCGGCAGCCTGGTGAGATCGCGGGGTGTCGCGGTGTTCTGCCGGACCAGGTAGCCGTTCAGGTCACCGCTGACCGGGGCGCCGTCCATGGCGAGAACCGGCTCGCCGCGCACCGCCACGAACAGCGAGCCCAGCATGAACGTGGTGGTGGACCGGCCGCAGCTCGGGTGGGCGCCGACCACGATGACGCGTCTGCTGTACGTGAGGGGGCGGCGGGCCAGGGACAGGCGGTTCTCGTGCGCGGCGCGGGCGCCTCCGATCCCCAGGTCCACGCGGAGGCTGCGACGGCCGATCCGGGAAGTGCCCGGAGCGCTCTGCTCGCTCGCCGTGGTCTGCAGGGGCGGGCGCGGAGGCACGCGGCCGGAGGAGGCCGCCGGCTGTCCGGAGGGCTTCCCGTCGCCGCGCATGGCCTGCGCGATCGCGACGTACCGGGCCAGTCTGTCGGCGACCGAAGCGGCGGTGGGCCGCCTGCCCGGGTCCGCGTCCAGGCACTGCTCGACCATGTCGCGCAGGGGCTGCCAGGTGGTTCCCTGCCAGAGGTGCATGCCGTCGGGCAGGCCGGGCAGGGAGGCCTGCCGCTTGCTGCTGATCAACCGCAGCAGCTCGCCGAGGGACTTGACGTTGTCCTCTCGCGTCGGCGCGGCTCCCGCACCGGAGAACTCACCGTCCACGACGCAGTCCGAGAGGCCGACGAGCACCACGGAACGTTCCAGGACCATCACCGAGTCCGGGGAGAGACCGGCCGGAACCAGCCCGTTGAGATGGCAGATGCTCAGCGCGCTCGCCAGGTGCCAGGCGAGCAGCAGGCTGGTGAGGATGTCGAACGCGGAGGTGCCTTCCGGCGTTTCGTACGCGAGGAGTTCATTGAGTCGGGGCGGCTGCAGATCCGTGTTCCCGGGGGCCGCGACCAGCCGCATGGCGAGCCAGGCGGGGCGGTCGTCGAGTCCGGAGGCCAGGAGCTCGGGGGCGTAGCGCCCGTTCATCCGGCGCAGCGCCTCGGCCTCGGTGATCAGCAACTGCTCGGTGGCCACGGGAAGATCGGGACGTGCCACCCGCAGGGCCGCCTCGCCGCCGCTGTCGTCCCGGCCCCGGTAGACCAAGGTGCGGGTGCCTGCCCTGCGGCCGAGCAGCTGAAAGCGGCCGAGGCGCGTGGGATCCTGCGGGGTCAAGGGTGCCCACGGCTCCGCACGGGGCCCGTCCGGCGCGTCGAAGGCCGGGACACGGGGCTGCGCCGCCACGCCGAACCGTGCGAGGAGCCGGCGTTCGACCGCGGTGAAGGAATGGAAGGCGGCGGGCACCGTGTCCGCTCCTTCGGGGTGGGTGAGCCAGGCGGGGAAGTCCGGTGAGCGGCCGGCCAGTTGTTCCAGGCGCCGGCCGATGGCCCGCCCGGTGCGGAGCAGTTCGGAGCTGGGCACGGCGTCGAGGAGCGCGGTCTTGCTCTCCTCCGTGAAGTCGAAGATGCGGTGCTTCGCGGGCAGCGGCCCCGGCACGGGAGCCGGGTACGGGTGCATCAGACCCCCCAGGAAGACCTCGGCCAGCTGCGCGGCCGGGGCCCGCCAGGGCACGGCGGACTGCACGAGCCGCATGACGGGCACGGACAGCGGGGAGACGGCGGCCAGATGCGCGGCCAGGCGGTACGCCTCCGGGGATGCCGCGTCACGGAAGTGCTGGATGCCGCGGACCTCGCGCCCCGGGGTGATCGGCGCGAGCCGCTGCGGGCGGGCCAGGAGGGGCAGTTCGACGGTGGTGCCCGGCGAGGTGAGCAGCAGCGACCAGTCCCGCAGCGACTCCGCCACCGGTTCGAGCACGGGGATGGGCACGCCGGAGAAGTCGGCGACGCCCACGGGCAGCACCCGGTCGGTGATCTCCCACGACGTGTTGGCGCCGCCGGTCCTGCGGGTGGTGGCCTGCCAGCGGTCGGCCTGGATGCCGGAGCCGTCCCACAGTGCGGGCGGCAGGGTGTGGAGCACCGCCACCGGACCTCTGGTGGCCCACTCCAGCAGAGTGTCGTGCATGGTGCCGCGCCGCCAGGCGCTGCCGAGGCCGTCGCTGACGACGAGGACCAGTGTCTGCCCGGTCGGGTCGAGCAGGGTGCTGGGCGACATGGTGGAGCCGCCGCTGTCGAAGGGCCTGCCGTGCAGTACCGGGGTGTCGGCGCCGCGGGTGTCGAGACCGAGGACCCGGATGGAGCGGAAGGCGGCCAGGCGTTGCAGCGCGGTGCGCAGATCGGCGGCGAGCCGGTGCCACAGGAGCATCGAGAGGCCGCCGTCGACGACAAGGGCCAGATGCAGCCAGCGTTCACGCGCCGGACGCATGACCACATCGGGCAGCCGCGTCTCGGCCAGCGCCGCCGCGGTGGCTGCCTCGTCCAGTTCCTGACGCCACCTGCTGGGCCGCTTGCGCTTCAGCGGGCGCAGCGCGCGTCCGATGAGCAGCTCCTGCCGCAGCGCCTTGTCCTCGGGGACACGCAGGGGAAGGGCGGGCTGTTCCTCGTCCGCCGGCAGGGGCGCGGGGCGGTCGGGAACGAGAGGGGGCAGGGACGCGGCGTGCAGCTCGGGCGTGGTGAGGTCGGGCAGGTCGTCGTCGGGCGTGGCCGGTTCGGGGGGTCCACCGTCGTCCCCGGCCGGTTCGGGCGCCTCGCCGTGCGGGGACGGCTCCGGTCGGCTCCGCGCGCGGCGGCTCGCACGTTCCAGCGGCAGCTCTCCGGGGCCGTCGGTCAGGCGGTGGGCCAGCCACAGCACGTCCAGGACTTCTTGCGCGTCGAGGCTCTGCCCCGCCGCCTTGAGGACCCGCAGGGCGGTGCCCAGGGTGTCGTCCCGGCGGTCCACGGTCAGAGGGTTCCCGTCAGCTGGTGGAGCACGGCGTCCAGCAGCCCTTCGGCGTCCAGGTCCACTCCCCCTGCCCGCAGGAACACCGCGTTGAGCAGCTGGTCGGTGGCGAGTTCGCCGGGTGCCCGGCGGCGCAGGAACGCCTGCAGCAGGTCGTCGACCTCCAGGAGTGCTCCGTCCCCCAGGTGTGCCGAGACGATGGCGCGCAGCCGGTCCTCGTCCGGGATCGGAAGGTCGAGCCGGATGCAGCGGCGCAGGAAAGCGGGCGGGAAGTCGCGCTCGCCGTTGCTGGTGATGACGACGACGGGGAACTCGACGCACTGCACCCGGCCCTGCTCGACGGCGACCGAGCCGTGGTGGTCCGCCGTCAGGACGTCGACGGTCGCCATCTCCTCGGGCAGCCGGGCCAGTTCGGGTATCTCGAAGACGCCCTCCTCGAAGACGGTCAGCAGATCGTTCGGCAGGTCGACGTCGCCCTTGTCCATCTCGTCGACGAGCAGCGCCCGAGGTGTGCCGGTCGGGGCGAGGGCCGTGCCCAGAGCACCGAGCCGGATGAAGTTGCCGATGGAGGGCTCGCGGTCTCCGCGGTCACGGCTGAGGGTGGTCTCCCTCAGGCGTCCGATGGCGTCGTACTGGTAGAGGGCGTCCTGCACGCTGGAGCGGCTGTTGACCGGCCAGCGCAACAGCTCGCCGAGGCTGAGTTCGTGTGCGACGGCCCGCGCGAGCGAGGACTTGCCGGTGCCCGCGGGACCTGTCACCAGGAGCGGCCTGCGCAGATGCAGTGCCGCGTTGACCACGTCCGCGTGCTCCCGGGCGATCAGATAGGGCAGCGGCGCCGCCGATCCGTCCGGTGGGCCGAACCGGCGCCAGGGCGGAGCGGGCGGCATGGTGACGGGGCGCTGCATGCCGTCGCCGCGGAAGATCCGCCAGCTGCCGTTCGAGTCCGTGCTCATGTTCCCTCCTGGGGCTCGGACAGATGCAGTTGCGGAACCGTGCGGTCCGGGTCGGCCCAGGCGAGGACCGGACGTCCGGGAAAGGCGCGGGGCTGGTGCACCGTCTTGGCGCGGTACGACCGCACGCCTTCGGGGAGCTCACGGGTGGTCACGCCGCTCATCCGCTCCACTGCGTGGGACTCGCGCCCGAGGCCCCGGTCCCACACGACCACCGGGATCCCGACCACCAGGCATGCCTGCACGACCTCGTCGCGCAGACGCGGCGGGACGTCCACCGCGACGCGCACGGCGTCCGCGTGGTCCATCAACGCGCCGTAGATCTCGCGCCGTCCCAGCGATTCGTCGGCGAACAACAGGGAGACGCCCGTGTCGAGCTGGCGCCAGCGGCGGCGCCAGTCAGGGAGAAAACGTTCGTTGCGGCGCAGGAGTTCCGGACAGTTGACGACCAGTGGGTACTCCGCGCCGATGACCCCCGGCACCAGATCGTCGGGCCCGAAGCTCTCCCACTCGTCTATCGGCAGGTTCAGCCCCGCCCGGTCGACCAGCGCCTCCACGAGGGGTCTTCGGTCGCTCGGCGAGGCCTGGTGCAGCGACTCCAGGACCCGCAGCAGCTCCCGCGCGGCCAGCGCCGCGCTGAACGTGACATCGCCCTCCGTCGACACCTGACGGGGCCCGGAGCCCTCGTCGCACCAGACGCGCAGCCGGTAGCGGTCCTCACCGCTGCGGCTCACCTGCACCAACACCCGCAGTGGCACGTCCCGTTGACCCTGGGTCCTGGACCAGTCCACCGCGTCGGAACGGCGTTCGGCGAGGGCCGAGCGGGGGATGCCGAGCCGCTTGGCGACGCCGTCCGACCACATCCGCAGCCGTGCGCACTGCGCGGGCAGGCACAGGGCCGCCATGTACTCCATCACCCGCAGCAGGGCCGGAACCCGGAACCCCTCCCCGTCCGTGCGGCTGTCGCCCGGCAGGCATTCGAGGTGATCGAGGTAGGCGTCGGTGGAGTCCTCCCCGGGGAAGGCGGCCGCCAGGGGCAGTGCGGCGCGCACCGCTTCCGGCAGCCGGGCCAGGGTGGCCGCGGGGACCGCCTTCAGCGTCTGGTGGAGTCTGCGGTGCTCGTCGGGCGAGAGCAGCCGGGGCACCGGTGAGAACTGCCCGGCGTTCAACAGCGGGCGGACGGCGGCGGGTTCGGGGCGCCGCAGCACTTCGGTGAGCGCCGCGAGCGCGCGGGGTTCGGTGACCAGGAGCTGGGCGAACTCCGCGGGAGTGGGGGCGGATTCGCCGCCCGGGTGGCCATATCCGCACCGGCGCGCGACGGCTCTCGCGTGGTCCCCGCGCAGCACGGGTGAGGGCATGACGCCCTCGAGGAGTTCGGTGAGCACCGGCAACGCGGGATCGTCCGGGTCGGCCACGGCGACGTCGAGGAGGTCATCGGCGCCGACGGCCCGCAGTTCGGCCTCGATGCGCTGCCAGGGGATGCCCCAGCTGCGGCGCGAGAGGTGCTGGGAGCTGAAGGGCCTGGCCTCCCCGGTGACAGGGTCGGCGGGCGGCATGATGTGGGCGACCACCAGGCCCACGGCGGCATTGTCGGTGACCGACCAGAGCGGGCCGCCGCTGAACGCGGGGCCGATGGCCATCCCGGTGGGCTCTCCGTCCACGTACCCGAGCACGTCGTCACAGGTCTTGACCCGTACGTCGGCGAAGGAACTGCTCATGCCGCTGCCGTGCCAGGCCCGCAGCGACTGCCCCTGCGCCATGGGCTGCCACAACGGCGAGGGGACAGCTTCGTGGGGCATCGAGTCGAGGCGCAGCACCGCGAGGTCGCCGAGCCATTCGTGATCGCTCTTCTCCTGCACCTCCGCCGCGCCGTCGAGACGGCGTGGCGGCACCCAATGGGCCACTCTGGTCTCGTGGTTGACGGAGGCGGTCGGCCCGCGCAGGGTCACGTGCACCGTCTCGCGACCGGGATGCCGGGTCTCGAACGGCCTGCGCCCCAAGGCGTCGTTGACGACATGAGCACAGGTCAGCAGCCGGGTCGGGGTCAACAACACCCCGGCTCCCGCGGTCTTGACGTCACGGGTGCGCAGCACCGAGACGACGCAGTGCCGCGGGTCGGCCGAGGGAGACCCGGCCTCGGTCAGGAACCAGCCCATGTCAGCCGGCCGACGCAGGGCGCTGCCACGTCGCCGAGACGGTGAGGTGGGCCTGCGCGCTGGCGCCGACGATGCCGAGCTTGAGGTCCTGCCCGACCTGCACCCCGAACGTCACGCTCGCCTCCTGCGGGGGCCGTTCGGACCCCATCACCGCGTCATGGACCTCGCGGATGAGGGGGCCCAGCGGGCGCAGGGTGGTGCGCAGCGCCTCGACGGCGAACGCGGCCACCGCGTCGCCGCCCCGTGACACCGGAACGCTGTGGCCCATGCCGTCGGGCAGGTCCCCGTCCGACTCCGGTTCCGGCACGGGCGGCTGCCCCTGGGCGGGGAACACCTCGAAACGGATGGCGGTCCCGTCGGCGAGCTCGAGCTCAGTGAAGTTGGGCACCTTCACATTGTGCCGATCAGCGACGACGGCGTACCGGGTTCGGCGGAAGCAGAGCAGTCGCCGCGGTTCTCGGCTCCCGAGCGGGCGACGACTCGGTGGCTCAGCCCTCCTCGGGCGCCAGCGTCAGTGAGATCGAGTTGATGCAGTACCGCTGGTCCGTCGGTGTCGCGTAGCCCTCGCCCTCGAATACGTGACCGAGGTGCGAGCCGCAGCGCGCGCAGCGCACCTCCGTGCGCACCATGCCGTGCGAGGTGTCCTGGATGAGCTCGACCGCGTCCGTGTCCTTGGGGTCGAAGAAGCTCGGCCAGCCGCAGTGCGACTCGAACTTCTCCTCCGAGGTGAACAGCTCCGCGCCGCACGCACGACAGGAGTAGACGCCCTTGGTCTTGGTGTCGGTGTACTCACCCACGAACGCGGGCTCCGTGCCCGCCTGGCGCAGCACCGCGTACTCCGAGGGGCTCAGCTCCGCGCGCCACTGCTCGTCCGGCTTCTCGACGTCGTACGACATGAGACTGAACCCCTTACTTCGAGAACTTCGAGAACTTCGGCTACTTCGACAGCTCTGACAGGATCTGCGGGCCGAGGTCCGTGACGTCGCCCGCTCCCATGGTGAGAACGAGATCGCCGGGTCGCGTCATTCCCGCCACGACCGCCGCGGCCTCCGTCTTGTCGTGCACGGCGCGCACGTCGGCGCCCGCCGCCACGGCCGCGTCGATGATCAGGGCGCTGGTGATGCCGGGGATCGGGTCCTCGCGTGCGGGGTAGATGTCGAGGACCACGGAGGCGTCCGCGAGGGCCAGGGCCTGGCCCATCTCCTTGCCCAGCTCCTGCGTGCGGGAGAAGAGGTGCGGCTGGAAGAGGACGAGGAGGCGCGAGTCGCCCGCGGAGGAGCGCATCGCCTCCAGGTCCGCGGTCATCTCCGTGGGGTGGTGCGCGTACGAGTCGATGACCTGGACGCCCGCCGCCTCGCCCTTGAGCTGGAGGCGTCGCTTGACGCCGGTGTACGAGCCGATGGCGGAGGCGAGGTTGTGCGCCGGGATACCGAGCGCGATGCCCGCGGCCAGGGCGGCCACCGCGTTGTGGGCGTAGTGGCGGCCGGGGACGGAGACCGTGAAGGTCAGGAACTTGCCGTTCAGGATCACCGTGACCTCGCTGGTCAGGCCGCGCGGGGTGATCTTGTGGATGCGCAGGTCGGAGCCCTCGGACTCGCCGTAGGTCACCACCTTCAGCTCGCCCAGGCCGCGGACCCGCCTCGTCAGCTCCGCCGCGCCGTCCTGGTCCGCGGCGATCACCAGCGTGCCGCCGGGGACGATCTTGCCCGCGAAGGTCTCGAAGGACTCGTAGATCTCGTCCATCGACGCGTAGTTGGCGTGGTGGTCGAGCTCCACGTTCAGGACGATGGCGACCTCGGGCGCGTACTTGTGGAAGCTGCGGTCGCTCTCGTCCGCCTCGGCCACGAAGATGCCGCCCTCGCCGTGCAGGGCGTTCGAGCCCGGCGCGTCCAGGTCGCCGCCGATCGCGTACGAGGGGTCGAGGCCGAGGGTGGAGAGGGTGACGGCGAGCATCGACGTCGTCGTGGTCTTGCCGTGCGTGCCGGCCACCGCGATCGGACGCAGGCCCTCCATGAGGGAGGCGAGCGCGTCCGAGCGGTGGACGACCGGGATGCCGAGCTCGGTGGCGCGGGCCAGCTCGGGGTTGTCGGCGCGGATCGCGGAGGAGACGACCACGCAGGTCGCGTCGGGTGCGAGGTGCGCGGCGTCGTGGCCGATGTGGACCGTGGCGCCCAGGGTCCGCAGGGCCTCGGCGGTGGCGGACTCCCGCGCGTCGCTGCCCGCGACCTTGGCGCCACGCTGGGCCAGGATCTTGGCGATGCCCGACATTCCGGCGCCGCCGATGCCGATGAAGTGCGGTCGGTCCATGGCGGTGGGAAGGCCGGGTGCCATAGGTTTTTCTCCAGGTGTGACGGCGACTGAACGTACCGGGCCGTGCGGCCCGGCGGGGTCCAGCCTAGTAACTGGGCCGGCCCAGCCTAATTCCTAGTCCTCCGTGTGCGAGAACAGCTTCAGGACGGGAACGCCCACCTTGTGCCGGGCACGAGACGCCCAGTCCCGGTGGAAGAACTCCTCCACGTAGTGCGGGTCGGTCAGCACGATGACCTCGTCCGCGTCCGCCTCGTCGACCAGTTCCTTGAGCGCGTCGAGGGGGTGGTCCTCGATCAGCTGGCCGGTCGCCTCGCAGCCCGCCGCGCGCAGTGCCGTCAGCGAGACCGCGAGGGCCTTCTGCGCGGGGGCCGTGGCGTCCTGCCCCTCGGGTACGTCGCCTTCCTTCGCCGCCTCGTCGAGCTCCCCCAGAGCCACGTCGTCGATGGCCCGGAGGAGGCGGTCCGCCTGATCGCCGCGGGGCTGGAGCAGCACCCGGAAGCTGACCGTCTCGTCGCCGTGCAAGGTGGTGACGAACTCCACGTCGGCGGAGGTCAGGGCCTTCTCGATCATCAATACGCTTGTGAACACGACAGGCGCCCTTCTCATCCGTGGGCTGCCGAGAGTCTGTCTCGTCAAGCCCCTGCGGAAACCATCCTGCCCCGTGGCCGCACGGGGTCTGCGACTTTTAGTGTGCCCAACGGAAGCCAAACGGAACGGCTGATTCCGCTGATTGTCAGGTTCGACGGTATCGGGTGAAGAGGAACCCGGCCTCCTCCAGTACGGAAGCCAGCGCGAAGCGCGACGGCACCTCCACCGCGGACCCCCAGGCGATCCGCTGAGCGTCCCCCGCGGTGAGCATCGGGGACACCGTCAGACAGAGCTCGTCCAGGGCCCCCGCAGCCACGAACTGGCCGAGCAGCCGGGGCCCGCCCTCCGTGAGCAGCCGGGTCAGACCGCGCTCGGCCAGGGCGGGCGCGACCCGCTCGGGCTCGACCACCGCGCCCTCCCCCGCGATCACCACCACGGCGCCCGCCTTCTCGGCCGCCGCGACCCGGTCGGTGGGCGCCGCGGCGCCGGTCACCACCAGCGTGGGCACCAGGGGCGAGGTGAAGAGCGGAAGGGTGAAATCCAGGTCGAGGCTCGCGCTGACCACGGCGATCGCGGGCGCCACCGTCTGCCCGGCGGCCTCCCTGCGCTCGGCGAAGGCCTCACGCGCGCGTGCCGGTCTGTAACCCTCCTGGCGTACCGTCTCGGCGCCCACGACCACGGCATCGGCGACTGAGCGCAAGGTGCCGAAGATCCGCATGTCAGTGGCGTTCGAGATGGGGTGCGAACGGCCGTCGTGCTGGGCCGCCCCGTCCAGCGTGGACACCATGTTGGCGCGCAGCCAGGAGGTCTCGCCCGGAGGGTAGGCGTACGCGTCGGCCAGCTCCCCCAGCCCCCACTCTCGTACTGATGTTTCGTCTGTCTGGTCGGTCACAGGGAACAGGCGTCGCATGTCCAGCAGTCTTGCACGGCGCTTAGAGTTAGGGACCGTGTCGTCCTCCACCGCCGCCCCCGGGCAGAGCCCCATAGCCGAAGCGGCTCCCCTGTCGCTGTGCGCCCGCGAGCCCCATGTCCCCGCCGACCGTCTGGTCGCCGAGATGGTGCCGCCGCCGCGCTTCGACTCCGTCCGCTTCGATACGTACATCCCGGACCCGAACCAGCCGAGCCAGACCGAGGCCGTGCGGGTCCTGAGCGGCTTCGCGGCCGGGCTCGGCGGGGCGCACGCGTCCGGTGCGGGCAAGCGCCGCTGGTTCCAGAAGAAGCCCGCCGCCCCCACCGGACCCCGCGGTGTCTACCTCGACGGCGGCTACGGCGTGGGCAAGACCCACCTCCTCGCCTCCCTCTGGCACGCGACGCCCGCCGCGCCCGAGCAGAAGGCGTTCGGCACCTTCGTCGAGCTGACGAACCTGGTCGGGGCGCTCGGCTTCCAGCAGACCGTGCGCACCCTCAGCGGTCACCGGCTGCTCTGCATCGACGAGTTCGAGCTCGACGACCCGGGCGACACGGTGCTCGTCTCCTCGCTGCTCGCGCGGCTCGTCGAGGAGGGCGTCGCGCTCGCCGCGACCTCGAACACGCTGCCGGGCAAGCTCGGCGAGGGCCGGTTCGCCTCCGCCGACTTCCTGCGCGAGATCCAGGGTCTGGCCACCCACTTCAGGTCGCTGCGCATCGACGGCGATGACTACCGCCACCGGGGGCTTCCCCAGGCGCCCGCTCCGTACTCGGACGAGCAGGTCACCAAGGCCGCGTACGCGACCGACGGCGCGAGCCTCGACGACTTCCCGCAGCTGCTCGACCACCTCGCGCGCGTCCACCCCAGCCGGTACGGGGCGCTCACCGACGACCTCCGGGCCGTCTGCCTCACCGACGTCACGCCCGTACCCGACCAGTCGACCGCCCTGCGCCTCGTCGTGCTCGCCGACCGCCTGTACGACCGCGAGGTCCCCGTACTCGCCTCGGGTGTCCCCTTCGACCAGCTGTTCAGCGAGGACATGCTGAACGGCGGCTACCGGAAGAAGTACTTCCGGGCGATCTCGCGACTCACGGCGCTCGCGCGGGACGCGAAGGGACTCGTGCGTTCGTAGCGACTCACCTCTACGCGCGTGGTTCCCGCACGCCCGGGCGCGTGGTACACACATCCGGTCATGTTCCTGTCCGCCAGCAGGAGGTCGACCTTTTTATGTCCACGACACGACGTCAGGTGCTAGCCCGTACCGGTGCGGTGGGTGCGGGAATCGCCTTCACCGGCGCGCTCACGGAGCTGTTCGCCGGGAGCGCCGCCGCGCAGGGCAAGGCCGGGTACGGGCCGCTGGTGCCCGACCCCGCCGGTCTTCTCGATCTGCCGAAAGGTTTCCGCTACAAGGTGCTCTCGCGGGAGGGCGGCGCTCTGCCGTCCGGTGAGGGCAAGGTGCCGAGCAACTTCGACGGCATGGACGCGTTCCGCGGCAAGCGCGGCGGCGTCCACCTCGTCCGCAACCACGAGAACCGCCACAACGGAAGAACCCCCGTGCCCACGGTCAAGGGCCTCACCTACGACCCGATGGCCAAGGGCGGCTGTACGACGCTCGCGCTCGACCGCCACAACAACGTCCTGGGTGAGCGCGTCGCGATCGCCGGGACCGCGGTCAACTGCGCGGGCGGGCCCACCCCTTGGGGCACCTGGCTGACCTGCGAGGAGAACGAGGACAAGGCCGGCACGAACGGCTACACCAAGGACCACGGCTTCATCTTCGAGGTCGACCCCGTCGACCCGCACCGCACCGGAGCCGTGCCGCTCACCGCGATGGGCCGCTTCCAGCACGAGGCGATCGCCGTCGATCCACGACGTGGCGTCGTCTACGAGACCGAGGACGCCTTCCAGAAGCCCTTCGGCCTCTTCTACCGCTTCCTGCCCAAGAAGCCCGAGGGCGGCCGCGGTTCGCTCCGCGCGGGCGGCAAGCTGCAGGCCATGCGGGTGCCTGGTGTGCCCGACCTGTCCGCGATCCAGGAGACGGGCGCGTGCTTCGAGGGCATCGAATGGGCCGACGTACCGGACCCGCTCGCCGCCCAGACCCCCATCCGCCTCCAGGACTTCGGCCCCAAGGGCATCACGCACGCGCAGAAACTGGAGGGCTGCTACTGGGGCGGGAGCTCCGTCTACTTCGTGTCGTCCTTCGCGCACAGCGCGGAGGGCTCGGCGGCCGACCACTTCGGGCAGGTCTGGCGCTACGAACCGTCGAAGCGCCGCCTCACCCTGGTGATCGTCTTCGGCCCCAGCACCGACATCCAGCTGCCCGGCGAGTCCCCCGACAACATCTGCCTCGCGCCGAGCGGCGGCCTGATGGTGGCCGAGGACGGAGGAGGCGCCCAGCATGTGTACGGCCTGACGCGCCGGGGTGAGGTCTACGAGATGGCCCGCAACCGGCAGAACATCGGCACCCCCGAGGAGCCCGAGTGGGGCGAGTTCGCGGGCGTCTCGTTCTCACCGGACCGCGACACGATGTACGTCAACTGCTACACCCCCGGCACGACGTTCGCCGTGACGGGGCCCTGGCACCGGACCTGACCGGATGGGGTGCGCGGCTGCCCGCCGCGCACCCCGTGGGGCTAGGAGCCGATCACCGGATAGTGGTCGGACAGATTGGTGTATGTGTACTGCTTGCCCCAGCTGGAGACCGTCCAGGGCGCGCTCTGCTCCTTGACCACCTCGTTGCGCCAGGTGGCGGGGCGGGCGTGGCCCTTGCGGTGCAGGACGTAGTCGAGGTCCTCGCGGGGGTCGTCCGGGTAGCGCTCGGACGCGATGGAGTTGTCCTGGGTGTCGAAGGAGTACGGGTGGCCGCTGCGGCCGTCGGCGGGGGCGAAGCCTCCGTCGGCGAGCATCGAGGCGTACTCACCGCTGTGGGAGTCGACGTTGAAGTCGCCCGCCACGACGACCTGTTCGCCCGCCGGGATGTCCTTGGCGTCGAGGAAGGCGTCCATCTCCTTGAACTGCAGGGCGCGCGTCGCGGCCGCCTCGCCGGAGCCGCAGCCCGGGTCGGTGGACTGGGCGTGGGTGCCGACGACGTGCACCTTCGTGCCGTTGACGTTCAACTGGGCATAGACGAAGCCCTTGTTGGAGTACGAGTCGGCGCCACAGGCGTCCTTGTAGACGTACTGCTCCTTGCGCAGGATCGGCCACTTGCTCAGGACGGTCACTCCCCCGTCCTCCGGGGTCACCGACGAGTACGCGCCGCCGGTGGCGTCCCAGCCGTCCTTGCTCCGGCCCATGACGGGGGTCTGGTGCGGGTAGCGGTCCGCGGCGTTGGCCTTCAGCGCGTCGGACGAGGAGTTGTCGAAGGCCTCCTGGAGGACGACCACGTCCTTGCCCTGGAAGAAGTCCGCGGCCGGTATGGCCTTGGCGCGATGGTCCTGGCCCCAGTTCGGGTAGAGGTTCTTGCTGAACAGAAACGCGTTGTACGAGAGCACTTTGAGTGCGGGAGTGTCGACAGAGGCGGCAGGCGCGTCGGCGGCGGTCGCGGACGGGGCGACGGCGGCGAGCGTGGCCGCGGCGAGCACCGTGGTGATCGCGGCGGCGTGGGTCCTGCGCAGCGCTGGGTGCGGCACTGAGTCTCCTGAGAGTGGGGGGGTGGGCGTCGCATATCCAATCAGCCGCGATTACTTCTGGGGATACTTCACGTGAACAAAGATCCGCGACGGGGACGCGCCGATTTTGTGTGACCCGCCAGGACTCAAGTGGGCTGCGCTCAGGTGGCGTTGGGAGGCCGGGCGGTCACAGGTCGGCGAGCGCGCTCTCCACCGTGCCGAGCAGCGCCTGCCGGTCGTCCTGGACGCGGGCGAGGACGCGCAGGCCGTAGTACGTGCTCTGCACCCGGCGGGCGACGGTCCGCGCGTCGGCCGTGGAGCGGAGCTCGCCCGTGCGCCTGCCGTCCGTCACGACCGCGCGCAGTTCCTCCTCCACGCGGTCGAAGTTGCGCCGCACCGCGTCCTTGACCTCAGGGTCGAGCCCGGCGATCTCGACGGCCGCGTTGATCGCGAAGCAGCCGCGCCCGTCCGCCTCGTCGAGATCGGCGTCCACGGCATGGACCATCATGGCCCGCAGCCGCTCCTTCGCCGTGCCCTCTCCCCGCAGGATCTCGACCTGCTCGGCGGTGCTCGTCTCGTAGTAGCGCCGCAGTGCGCGCAGATACAGCTGACGCTTGCCGCCGAAGGTGTTGTAGAGGCTGGAGGGCCCGAGGCCGGTGCTGTCGCACAGCGCGCGCGTCGACGTGCCCTCGTAGCCGTGACGCCAGAAGGTGTCCATGGCCGCGCTGATGACGCGGTCCTCGTCGAACTCTCGTGGCCTGGCCATGGACCCCACAGTACGGGTTTTGGAATATACGTACAAAACACCGATGGTGCGTGACGCCGATGGTGCGTGGGCCTGTTCATGCGGCCACATGCGTACGTTCAAGGGGTTCCGTCACGACGTCCCGTTCCGCCCGCTGGAGCCGTGCCGCCCAGAGCACGGCCACCGCTCCGGCGGCGGCGAGTGCGGCGCCGACCCAGGCCACGGAGGCGTAGCCGAGTCCGGCGTCGATGGTCAGGCCGCCGAGGAGCGGGGCCAGGGTGTTGCCGACGTTGAACGCGGCCGTATTGGTGGCGCCGGCCAGCGTCGGGGCGGCCGGGGCGAGGGTGAACACCCGTGACTGGAGTGCGGGATTGGTGACGTACCCGACCAGCCCCAGGAGGAACACCAGCGCGATCACGACGCCCGTGGAACCTGCCGTCAGGGCGAGCAGCGCGGAGAAGAGCGCGAGCGCCCCGAGCCCAAGGCCGAGGGTCCGCAGGGGGTGCGTCTCGGCCGTGCGCCCGCCGATGAACAGGCCCACCATCCCGCCGACTCCGAACAGGGCCAGGACCGCCGGCACCCACCCCTCGGACACTCCGCTCACGTCGGTCAGGAGCGGCGCGAGATAGCTGAAGGTCACGATGACCGCGCCGAAGGTGAAGGCCGTGACGGCGTACGAGAGCCAGAGCTGAGGCCTCGCCATACCGCGCAGCTCCGCCTTCACCGACGTACGCCCGGCTTCGGACCGGCCGCCGGGGACGACGAGCAGCGTGCACAGGAGGCTGACCAGGGTGGCGGCGGCCACCGCCCAGAACGCGGCGCGCCAGCTGGAGTACTGGCTCAGCAGGGTGCCTGCCGGTACGCCGACGACCGTGGCCAGCGTCAGACCGCCCGCGACCACGGCGACCGCCTTCCCCTTGGCCGCGGGCGGCACGAGGGCGACCGCGGTGGCCACGGCCACGCCCCAGTACCCCGCGTACGCGAGGGCGCTGACCACGCGCGTGACGAAGAGGACCCCGTAGCCCGGCGCGAGCGCACCGATCACGTGGGCGACGACGAAGGCCGCCTGGAGGGAGACGAGGGCGGTCCGCCGGGGCCAGCTCAGGGTGGCCACCGCGAGCAGCGGGGCGCCGACGACCATGCCGATCGCGAAGGCCGAGATCAGCAGCCCCGCGTCCGGGATCGACACCCCCAGGTCGGCGGCCATGCCCGGCAGGAGGCCGGAGAGCATGAACTCCGAGGTCCCTTGGGTGAAGATGCCGAGCCCAACTATGTACACCGCAGGCGGCATTGATGCTCCTCCTGATCACTCGACCATATTTTGGAGCGAGCGCTCCAAAATCGACGATCAGGACGCTAGCACATTATGAATCGATCGCTTCAAAATGGGTGTGGCCAGTCGCTCCGATCAGTGCGGGGCGTGATCACAGCTCAGTGCGCGGCACGGTCACAAGGGCCCGCTTCGCCCGCCTCACGCTCGGCCGCACTGCGCAGCACGCAGAACTCGTTGCCCTCGGGGTCTCCCAACACTCCGTTCTAGCGGTTCTGGGGTGTGGCCATGGTGGCATCGGTGCTGGTCAAGGGCGAGACGAGCGGGAACGCGCTGGTCCCTACAGCGGACATGACGACTACCCGCAACCCCCTAGCCGGGACGGTGTACCAGACCGAGACCCTTCGGGGTGTGCGGTGTGTCCGGCTCTCCGTACTCACCGACGAGACCACCAGCCCCGAGCGGCAGCGCGAAGCCGATGACGCGATAGCCGCGGAACTCAACATCAGCTTTGGCGAGGGTGACGGGCTCCGCGAAGCCGTGGACCTTGATGTGTCCGCGAGCAAGGTTGCCCCGTTCGACTGTCCCGCGCTCGGCGGGTGGCTCTCCCGTCCGGACGAGTACGACGCCCTTGTGTGGTGGCGCTTTGACCGTGCCATCCGGTCCATGAGCGACATGCACGACCTTGCCAAGTGGGCTAAGGCGCACCGGAAGATGTTGGTTTTTGCCGAGGGCATCGGCGGGGGCAAGCTCGTCTTTGACTTCCGGAACCCCATGGACCCCATGGCGGAATTCCAAATGATGATGCTCGCCTTTGCCGCACAGGTGGAAGCGCAGAGCATCAAAGACCGCGTAACCGGCGCCATGGCAGCCATGCGCCGTATGCCGCTTCGGTGGCGGGGTGGTGGCCGTCCTCCGTACGGCTACATGCCCGCCCCCATGCCTAAAGAGCACGGCGGTATCGGCTGGACGCTCGTCCCGGACCCGGAAGCCGTGACGGTCATTGAGCGCATCGTCCGTGAGCTGTTGGAAGGCAAGACCGTTTCGGCAATCGCCGTGGGGCTCAACGCGGACAACATCCCGAGCCCGCGTGATCACTGGGCAGTGAAGATGCAGCGCGAAAAGGGCGGCAAGACCGGCGGGGCAAAGGGCTCACACACGGTGCGTGCTGTCTTCAAGTGGACCCCCGCCGTTATTACGCGGATGCTCCGCAACGAAACTTTGCTCGGCTGGAAGATGCACCGGGGCAAGCCCGTACGTGACCCCGAGGGCGACCCGGTCATGCAGACCGAACAGCCGATCATGACCCGTGAAGAGTTCGACCGGGTGGGGGCCGTGCTGGACTCCCGCAGCATCAATAACCGGGAACGGTCGGACACTGACGCACTGCTGTTGCGCGTGATCCACTGCGACTCTTGCGGGGGCCGCATGTACCTGTCCAAGCCGACCCGCAAGGGTGCGAGCGTCAGTGACTTCTACAAGTGCAACAGCCATGCGCGCGGAGACCTGTGCACGCTGCCCGCAAACATCAAGGCTGAGTGGGCGGACGAGCATGTGACCGCCGAGTTTCTGCGGGTGGTCGGCTCCGTCCAGACGACACACGTAGTCGAGATCCCCGGTTACGACCCGGAGCCCGAACTACTGGCCACGCTTGCCGAGTTCAACGACCACCAGGAACAGAAGGGGCGTCAGAAGTCCCGGCACGCTGCCGCTGCGTGGCAGGAACGGGCGGACGCGTTGGACGCGCGCATTGCCATGTTGGAGAACAGCGAGAAGCGCGAAGCACAGCGCATCGTGACCCCCACGGGGCGCACGTTCACGGACGAGTGGGCAGCCGCAGACACCGCGGGCCGACGAACCATGCTCATTGAAGCCGGGGTTCGGCTGGACGTACGACGCGGCACCCGTGGCGGGTGGCGGAAGCTCGACACGTCCCGCGTGGACTTCCACATGCGCGGAGAGCTGGACCCCGCCGCCGAAGCGGCTACGGCCAACGCTGCGGAGCAGGAAGCCGAGACCCGCAACGACGCACCCCCGGCACCGGGCAGCACGGTTCGGCTCGCCGAGCCCGCCCCCGAGCTGGTCCCCGTTGCCGAGCCCGTCCGCGAACTGGTGGCCGCGTAGCCCAGTACAGTTCGGCGCGCGGCTAGGTCATCCGTTATATGCGGTTGCAGTACAACTAGCCGCAAGAGCCCCGGTCGGTCCTCGGACTGGTCGGGGCTTTTTTGCGTTCTGGTGGCCGTGTGCCAAGTAGTCCCGCAAAGCTGATGCCTTTCCAGGTCAGCGCACAACGTAACTGTACAATTACGGAACGTCACTCACGCAGGGTGGCTGAGGCACCAGGAGGCACGTCGTGAGCGAAACTCAGTCCGACCGTAGCGCCGACGAGAGGCAGCACCTGCTCGACCTCTTCAAGCACATGGATGACGGGAGCGGCGTCGGCGAGAAAGATGTCGTGGAGCTGCTGAGAGGTGCGGGGCGAACCTCCTTCGCAGCGAATAGGGTGGTGATCCGGGCACCGAAGGGCGAGAACGGCAACTTCTCGCTTGAGAGCTTCACCCAAATGCTCGACGGCAAATACGACGCCTAAGAATCGCCCCGACCTAGCCCCGGTAGTCCACGTGACCGCCGGGGCCCTGCTGTGCCCACAGGCAGACGCACAGGCTCGCCGAGCGACAGCCGGGCCAGCGGGCGGAGCCATGGCGGTATGACGGTTAGAGGGGTTCTTTTGATTACGTCTAAAAAATAGAGAGAAAACCAAACAGCGCGTCCAACCATCACCCCGCCATGGTCGACCCCCCTCGGGAATCTGCTGGTCCCCACAACACAGTGAGAGCGGGATTACCGCGCACCCCACCAGCCCGGAAACGGCGGTCCGAGTGCCTGACTCTCACGAACAGCTCTGCCCGTGCAGCACGCACCCCGAGGGGTGGCCGCAGTGGTCGTGAGGCAGAGCGCGGGGAGATCACACCGCCCACCAGTAACCACCCCTTGGCCGGGGGTGCCGAACGGGGTTGCAAGCTCGTGTGATCTCCCCACAGTGTCCGGACCGGCCGAGCCGGCGAGGACGACCACCAGCCCACATGACCCAATGGCAGAGGTGCGCGGTACCGGCCCCCTCGGGGGGACCCGTACACAATCCGCAGAGTTCCCGGTTCGACTCCGGGTGTGGGCACGTCTCAGAGCTTGTCGTCGCGCTCGTATTCCATGTTTGCGTTGTCCGAGTCGTCTGTGTTGCTGTCCTTATCGTTCTGCTGCTCGTCCCGGTCCTCGCCGGTCACAACCTTCTTGGCCTGGTCGGCGGCCTCACCAATTCCGTCTTCGATGCCCATGGGGTTCTCCTCTGCTGGGACGTAAGCGTTCCCTTCCAAGCTGGTGCAGCCAACTGACGCACGCACGAGCACAGCACAGCGCTTAGCCCAAACGGGAGAACCGGCGCGGGCACTGTGCCTTTGACCAGCACATATGCCGTTCGCTCCGAGGGTGACAACGAGCACCAGGACGACGAGCTACAGGGGGTGCGGAACCGTGCGCTGTATCGACTGCACCGAGCCGGCGACGCACAGCGGACGCTGCGAGGAACACCACCAGGACTACGGCAAGCGGGCTTCGGTCCGTGCTCGGCGTGCTCGCCGTGCCGTGCTTGTTGCGGTGCACTCGGGGGCCGCTCGTCTCCGTGCTCTAGTCGGTGCCCATGGTGGTGCCCGCTGTGCACGGTGCGGGTTGCTCGTCCTCGCGGACGTGGTGGACGTGGACCACATGCAGCCGCTTGCACTCGGGGGCGAGGACACGGACGGCAACGTTCAACCGCTGTGTCGGGAGTGCCACCAGCTCAAGACCCGTACAGAGTTCGGCCCGTAAGGGCTGACTCAAGGGGCCAGACAGCCCGTTGCGGGGATCTCGGTGGGCACTCCCATGTTGGCGGGGTCAACGAGCGACGTGACGTCCTGGACAGCACAGTCCACGGTGGCTACGGGGTCGGGAACGGCACTGGCGGGAGACGCGAGGACTCCGAGGAGTGCGGTTCCGAGAGAGACAGCGGCAGCTACACGCTTGGTGTTGTTCATGCCCTGCCAACGATCTTGAACCTGTCGGGTTACGCCCCCGCACAGACACCGCCCTAGACCAGCCTTAACCCGGCTCGTCCTGGTGCGGAAGGGGTGTGGTGTAGGCGTGCACTCTGCCCCGAGTAAGCGCGGGTGGTTCCCGTGCTGAAACCGGGCGGTAGAGACGGTTCGATTCCGTCCACCCCGCGAACATGGCTCCGCCCCGGTGCAGAGTCGGCGCGCTGTACCGGGGCGGATTGGCCGTGAACGACTACTCGGCTTCCTTGTCAAACCCCGAGTTATGAGTACCTGGAAGGACCAGGCCGGGGAGAGCGCGACCGGCAGCCTTTGCGTCCTTGGTTGGCTTTGTGTCTTCAGGTTCCTCTGCGCCCTCGGGTTCCTCTGCACCCTCGGGTGACTTCAGAGCGTCTGACATGGCTCTCTCCAATCCTTCCGCCGGTTCGGTCCCTGTGATCATCCCATGACGGTCAGTCAATCTTCTACGCCCTTGACAGGAGGCGCCCCCCATGCCGCGCAAGCCCCGCCCCCCCGTGCTCTGTCCCCGGCTGCCCCGAACTCACCACGGGCGGACGCTGCCCGGCACATGCAAGGGGAGCCGAGCAACAGCGAGGGACGACCACGGCCAAGGGGTACGGCGTCCGATGGGAGCGCATCCGTAAGCGCTACCTGTATGCGCATCCGTGGTGCGTGCTCTGCTCTCGCACTGCGACGGTTGCCGACCACTTCCCCGAGTCACGGCGTGCGCTGGTCGCTCGGGGTGTCAGTGATCCGGACGCATGGTCTCGTCTGCGTCCGCTGTGCACGAAGTGCCATAACCGCGAGACCGCGAAACACCAGCCCGGCGGATGGGCAGCCGAGCGCGTCAAGCCTCGCCGCTCATGACGCCGACCAGGGGGTGACCCCCGCTCCCTCCCGCAAAAGAACGGCAGGGAGGCAAAAAACTCGCGTGGTTCATTTGAGCGTTTCTGTGAAAGGAGAGCGGCCGTGGCAGTGCCCGGACAGAAGCCGAAACCTCATATCCAAGCGGTCCGAGAGGGCACATTCCGCCAAGACCGCAATGCCGAGGGGGCCCGATGCAACCCCGCCGAGCCAATCGAACCCGGCTGGTCCGAGTTGCTTCCGGGCGACTCGTCCGAGGACGTGCGCGGTAAGACTGCCGATGTTTGGCGAGGACGATACCCGCCCTGGTGGTGGCAGCCGGACTATCCGACTCGCAGCGGGAAACGGCCATTGAGTATTGCCTGACTGTCGCTCGTCTGTGGCAGGCAGAGCGGGAGCTATCTCGTAACGGATTGGTAGTCGAGACGGAGCGCGGGAACGTCAAGAGTCCGTGGGTGACGATTGCCCACCAGTACCGGAGTCACTTCCGCTCGCTGGTGGGTGAGTTGGGGCTTAGCCCTGCATCGGCAACCCGGATCACCCCGCCCGACTTTGGTGGGGATGATGACGGAGACGTTCGCCCGTCCCGCTGGACGCACTGCGGGAACTCGGGCTCACCACGGACGAGATAGCCGAAGCGTGCCGCTCGCGCCCCATGGTGACTGCTACGCGAGTCTCACAGGCTCCATTCGCCTACTTCGACGCAGTGGCAGGCCACCCTTTGTGCGGGAATCCAGGGCCCCAAGAATAACCGGCGCTCATCCGATTCCGAATTTTGAAACCCCTAGTGAAGGACAACTATGGCACTCACCCTTGCCGAATCGGCAAAGCTCACCCTTGACCAGTTGCAGCGCGGGGTGGTTGAGACTTTCGTTCAGGAGTCCCCGATCCTTGACCGCCTGCCGTTGATTCAAGTTGAAGGGAGCGCATACAAGTACAACGAGGAATCCACCCTGCCCGGCGTCGCGTTCCGCGCCGTAAACGAGGCGGACCCGGAGAGTGTGGGTGCACTCAATCAGCGCGTTGAAACACTCGCCATCCTTGGCGGGGACGCGGACTTGGACAAGTTCATCATCCAGACACGCGGCAACCTGAACGACCAACGAGCCGTTCAGACTCACATGAAGATCAAGGCTGCATCGATTCACTTCTCCGACCAGTTCTTCAACGGCGATGTGACCGTGAATCCGAAGGGCTTCGACGGTCTACGCAAGAGGCTCATGGGAAACCAGGTGATCGACGCGAAGGGCGTGGGGCCCGTCGCCAGCGGCTACGACTTCTTCGACACCTTGGACGCTCTCACCGCGCAGGTGAGGGGGATCAGCGGATCGAACGGCGCGCTCTACATGAACGGCGCACTCCGGGCCAAGATAGTTTCCGGGTTCCGTCGGCTCGGTGGTGGTGAACTCCTGGTCAATGAGATAGCCGGGAAGCGCGCCACCATGTGGAACGGGGTCCCTCTGCTGGATGCGGGACAGCGACTCGACGGCACGGACGTGCTGCCGCTCACAACGGAAACGGGTGGCAAGGTGACCGGTGATATTTACGCCGTGCGTTTCGGCTCCTCCGAGGCGGATGCCGGGGTGTCCGGGTTGACCAATGGTGGAGTGCAGGCAACCGATTTGGGTGAGGCCCACGACAAGCCCGTCTACCGGACTCGTATCGACTTCTACTGCGGTCTCGCACTGTTCGGCGGTAAGGCCGCCGCACGGCTGACAAGCGTTATGAACGGCTGACAGAGCTGACAGTAAGGCCCCGTACTCATCTCCCTGTCCGGGGAGTTGGGTGCGGGGCTCTTCCCGATTCTGGCGGCGCATCTGATGATCTGGCGAGCGGTCCCGCTTGACTGATCAGAGTTGCCTGACTACGGCGGGGGCATACGCTTGACGTGAGGTGAGTGCCGATGTCCACAGGGTTGGCAGACAACGTCAGGAAGTTCCGCCGTACGACCGGACTGAGCCAAGAGGGCTTGGCTGAAGCGGCGGATCTCTCGCTGAGCACCGTGCGCAAGGCAGAGCAGGGCGGGCACCTCAGCATGGGCACGCTTGCTGCCCTTGCCCGCGCGCTGGGGGTCTCGACATCCGCCCTGTTCGCCACGGAAGCACCGAAGTCAGTACTTGGCACGGAGGATGAGGCGAACCGACGCTACCTGGCGGAGCTGAGGCGGGCTCTCATGCCTCCTGTCGGGCTCTCAGTGCCGCTGTCTGAACCCGGTGGCGCTGGGGAAGTGTCCGCCATCCGGCAAGGCGTGCAGGACGGTCACGCCCTCTACCAGGCCGACAGGTATACGTCTGTCGCACGGAAGTTGCCCGACCTGCTGCGGTCCTCCGAAGCCGCCGTTACCGCCCTCGAAGGCGAGGAGCAGCAGCACGCCACGATCGCGCGGGCTCATGCACTGTTGCTCACGGGTAAGTACCTGACTCAGGTTCGCCAGTACGACATGGCCTATTTCGCGCTCGCTGAAGCCATCCGCCTCGCCCGCGAAACTGGCCAGACTCAGCTGGCGGCAACGGGAGTTGTGGGGCTCTGCTGGCTCTTGCTGCGGCAGGACCGGTTCGAGGAGTCCGAACAGCTTGCGGCGCAGACAGCACAGGAGATCGAACCGCGCATGTCCGGAGCGACGCCCGCGAGCCTCGCGGTGTGGGGGGAACTGTGGCTGAGGGTCGCGGCGGCATCGGTACGCAACAACCGGCCGGACGTAGCGCAGGAAGCCCGCAGGAGGGCACGGACCGCCGGGGGCGCGCTGGACGGTGAACACGTCGACTTCCCCGCGCACTGGAGCGCGTTCGGTCCCGTGACCGCTGAGGCGAAAGCCGTTGAGGACCTGTCGCTGATCGGTGATGCGCGAGGCGTGCTCCGTCGGGCCGACGACGGACCCCTGAGCGCCAAAGCAGTGCGGAATTACGGGACATTGAGCACCAACAACTGGGGCCGTCACCGGCTGGACGTCGCCCGTGCCCATGTCGTGCTCGGGTCGCACCAGGACGCCATGGACGAGCTGACCCGCATCCGCCGTACGTCCAGCGAGTGGATGACCCATCAGCCCATGGCTCGGCGCGTGATGGCGGACATCCTCAAGACCCGTAAGCGGATCCTGACGGAAGACATGCGCAGCATGGCGGCACATCTTCGGGTTGCCGGGTAGGCGCTGCGGAGCGTGGTAGTTCGCTTGGGCAAGGAGATGAACTACTGCTGTGGGCGCGTGGATTGAGCTTCTGCGCGCCCGTAGGTTCCCTCTGCCGAGTAGCCACCAGAGGGGGCCCAAGCGATGCAGAGAACGGATAGCGACCGGCAGCGGCGGCGCGACCTTGCCGATGTGTCCACGGGGCGCCGTCCCCGGTTACTGCCCTGGACGACGGAGGACGGCAAGAGGTGCTTACTGAGCACCGACGACGAAGACGGGTTCATGTCCCGCCTTGCCGACAACTTCGAAGCCGTGCAGCTCGCCATGGGCGCGGACACGCTTACGGAAGCGTCCAAGGTGCTGGACGATCCCATGTCCACTCATGCCGAGGTGCGGTACACACTGCTGCGTCTGACGGAGTGCCTGACTGACGCACTGCGGATCGCAGAGAGCCGAGGACTTCGCCTGTCCGTGCCCGAGAGCGAGGTGGGTGAAGAAGATGACGAAGCCGCCGACAGCCCCGAACAACCTGCTGAGGCGTCCCCATGAGTCGTGCCGTTCTACGCTACGTCCCCCACACGATCTGCCATGAACCAGAAGGCGGAGTCACCTTCGAAGCCTTCTGCGTGACCCCCGGCTGTGAGGAAAACTCCGGGGCTCAGGAAGAGCAGGAAATGGCGCAGGACTGGTGTCTGCGCCACACCGGCCGCACTGGTCATGACCTCTTCCGTCGCGTCGTGACCGATCACGCCCGCGTGACCCGGGACGAGTAGAGACCCCGGGCCGCTGGACCGCGAGCACCATCCAGCGGCCCGGCACCGCCCCGTTCATACCCCTCCCCCCGTGGCGCGTGGGCGGGGCTTGCGCATTGTCTTGGTGTCAGCTCTCGTCAGCTAGGTGCCGATCCTCACCGACGACCAGGCCGCGGACATCGTGACCGCCGTTAAGTCGTCGTTCTGCCGCTGACCAGCAACAAAGAGGCCCCCTCCCAAAGTTGGGGCGGGGCGTTCTGCTGTTCTGTGGCGGGCGGGCCGGTATCGTAGAACTGGTAGTTAGAGGTGTTGGGGTCGGTGAAGACCACCCAGCCGGTGCCGTCGGCATTGCGGCGGTCCGCCACCACCGCCGCGCCCAGCGCCAGGAGCCGTTCCACTTCCGCGTCGCGGGTGCTCTCGGGCTGGAGACAGACATGGACGCGGTTCTTCTGGGTCTTGGGCTCGGAGACCTCGGCGAAGTAGAGGTGGATTCCGGTGGGCAGGGCGATGGCCGCGGTCGATTCGCCGGGGAGGTCGTCGTCGTTGAGCGGGTGGCCCACCACCTTGCTCCAGAACTGGGCCAGTTCGTACGCGTCGGCGCAGTCGAAGGCGACGTTGAAGAGGGTCGAGCGCATGGGTGGGCCCTTCGTCCGTGACGGTGCCGTCGTTGTCAGTGGCGGATGCCATTGTGATCACCATGAGCCCCCAGAGCAGCCCAATTGGCCCGCCGAGCCCGCTGAGCCCGCTGAGCCCGCTGAGCCCGCCCGAAGCCAACCCGCTGGCCTTGACCGGCATCGATGCCGCGCTGCGTACCGCGTGGTCCGCCGACACCTGCTCGCCCGACGACGCGGCCCGCGCTCCGTGGACCGCCGACAACCCGGCCTGGGGTCACTGCGACATCACCGCGATCGTGGTGCACGACATATTCGGCGGCGAGTTGCTGGTCGGCGAGGTGCGGTCGGCCGACGGCGAGCAGCAGGGCTTCCACTGGTGGAACCGCCTGGCGAGCGGCGTCGAACTGGACCTGACGCGCGAGCAGTTCCTGCTGGGCCAGCGGATCACGGCGCCGCGAGCCGTGGAGCGGCCGCCAGGTCGGCTGCCGCGCCGTCAGGAGGAGTACGAACTGCTGCGGCAGCGGTTCACCGAGGCGATACCCCTGGCACCGGCCGCACCCGGTGGCTGGACTCCCTGACCTCGATGTGCGCCGTCGACCGCCCGTGCACCGCGGGCGGCGTCGCCGGCTCGCGGATGAGGCGGTCGACGAGGGCGGCCACCTCGGCGGGCGGGGGGAGTTCGATGCGTACGCTCGTCAGCCTCGGCCGCAGCAGCCTGCCGAGCAGCAGATCGTCCGCGCCGACGACGGCGACCTCTCCGGGGACGTCGATGCCGGCGTCCTGCAAGGCTCGCATCAGGAGCATCGCGTACTCGTCGTTGTAGGCGACCACCGCGTCCAGGCCCAAGTCCCGCCAGCTGGCGGCCAGTTCGGCCGCCGATTCCTCGGTGTAAGCCAGCTCGACCGGCTGCACGCGCGCTTCGGGATACGCGGCGGCAGCGGACCGGACGCCTTCGAGGCGCGGCGTGCTGAACATGCCGAGGCCGTGCTCGACCGGGACGACGACGCCGATACGCCGATGCCCGCCCGCCAGGAGATGCGCACCGGCCACGGCGCCGACCTCCGCCTGGTCCATGGCGATGCCGTGCGCGCCGGGCGCGGGCGGCGGCCCGTAGGAGACGACCGCTGAAGTGCCCGAGCGCTTCAGCGTCGCGACGGACGCCTCGTCGAGCGGTGCGCCGATCGTGGCGATGACGGCGGCGGGCCGCAGCTCGGCCCAGGCGCGGGCGGCGTCCTTCGGGGTGTCCCCCGCACTGGCGCCGTGCAGGACACCGGTGTGCCCGTACGCCTGCAACTCCGTCTGGAACGCGGCGACGAAGCCCGTGAAGAGCGCCCCGAACACGGGCACCGCATCGGCGGGCACAGCGATCAGGACGAGTCCGCTGCTGCCGGAGCGCAAGGAGCGGGCGGCGGCGTGCGGAACGTATCCGAGCTCCTCGGCGGACGCTCGGACCTTCTCCTGCGTGGCGTCGCTGACGCGCCCCGCGGCCAAGCCGTTCAGGACGTAGCTGACGGTCGCACGTGAGACACCGGCGTGCCGGGCGACGGAAGTGCTGGTGGGGGGCGAGGCGCTGCCCCGCTGGGGGCCCGAGCTTTCGGTCATCCTGCTGCGCATCCTTTCACGGCGGCTTTTCCGGCCGCTTTTTCCCGGTTGCCTTCCGGGCTGCTTTGCCAGCTGCTTTCCCGGCTGCTTCCCGGCTGCTTTTCCGGCTCAGGCTCTGGTGCGGGCGCGGGGTGAGTGCTAGGAATGCACTTACACGTGTCAAGTTACACGTGTCACCACCCCTTCGGTCATCACGACCGACCTTCTGAGGAGGAGGGCAACGTGGCCCTTTCCGCTCACCAGGATCAGACTCCCCCGGCTGCCACGCCCCGGGCCCCGCACCCCGGCGAGGGCGAGGGCGAGGGCGAGGGCGACGGCGGAGGCGGAGGCGACAGCGACGGCCGGTCCGGCACCCCGCGCGGCCTCATGCCCCTCCTGACCTTGGCCAACACCGCGATGTACGCGCTCTACGTGGGTGTCGGAAGCGTGCTGCTACCGCTCCAGATCGAGCACATCGACAAGGCGGACAAGGTCGCCGTACTGGGCCTCGTCAGCGGGGTCAGTGCCGTCTTCGCCACCGTCTTCAACCCCGTGGCGGGCGCACTCTCCGACCGCAGCGGGCGCCGCAATCCCTGGATCCTCGGGGGCGGCGTCGCGGCCGTCGGCGCGATGGCCCTGCTCGGCGGAGTCCAGACGGTGCTGCTCGTGACGATCGCCTGGTGTCTCGGCCAGGCCGTGATGAACGTCTTCCAGGCCGCGCTCACCTCGGTCGTCCCCGACCGCGTGCCGCTCGCCGCCCGCGGCAGGGCGTCCGCGGCCGTCGGCATCGGACTGCCGATCGGCTCGACCCTCGGCGCGCTCATCGGCTCGGCCTTCGCCGACCACCTCAGCACCGGATATCTGGTGCTCGGCCTGTTCGTGGCGCTCTCGGCGGCCTTGTTCACCGTCTTCGCGCGCGAGAAGCCGAAGTCGCCCGCGCGGCAGTCGGACGCGCACGCGCCGGTCCCGGTCAAGAACGCGCCGGTCCCGGTCAAGAAGCAGTTCGCGGCGTTCCTCGGCGCCCTGCGCCACCGCGACTTCCGCTGGGCGTTCATCGGGCGCGCACTGCTCGTGCTCGGCTACTTCTGCGTCTTCGGCTACCAGCTCTACATCCTGCAGGACCACATCGACCTGCCGTCCGGCATGGAGCCCGAGGACGCCGTCGCCGTCCTCGCGCCCGTCAGCGCGGTCGCGATGGCCGTGTCCACCGTCGTCGGCGGTGTGCTCTCGGACCGGATGGACCGGCGCAAGCTGTTCGTCGCCGCCTCCGCGACGATCTCCGCGGTCGCCCTCGTCATCCCCGCCGTCTCGCCGACCTGGACCGCGATGATCGTCTACGCCGCTCTCAACGGCCTCGGCTTCGGCTGTTTCATGGCCGTCGACAACGCGCTGGTGTCCATGATCCTGCCGAGCGCCGATGACGCGGCCCGCGATCTCGGCGTCCTGAACATGGCGCAGGCGGGCCCACAGATCCTGGCCCCGTTCGTCGCCTCCGTCATCGTCTCGCTCTGCGGAGGCGGTCAAGGCGGCGGCTACACGGCCCTGTTCGTCGCGGGCGCCGTCCTGTCCGTCCTCGGCGCGCTCGCGGTCCGCCCCATACGCGGCGTTCGCTGAGGAATTGGCCGGTCGGAGCCGCAGTTCGCGTACGAGAAGCAAGCAAGAACGCGCAACGCGGGAACGCAAGCACGCTAGATAGCCAGATGGCTAGATAGCTAGACCGCTAGACCGCTAGAAAGCAGGTATCACCATGAAGTTGAACACCCGCGAATGGGGCACCGGCGACCGCGTCGCCGTCCTGGTCCACGGCATCATGTCGGACCACCGCACCTGGCGCCGCCTGGGCCCCGCCCTCGCCGACAAGGGCTACCGGGTGATCGGCGTCGACCTGCGCGGGCACGGGGCGAGCGGGCGGGGCGCGTACAGCCCGGAGATCTTCGCGGACGACCTGATCGACACGGTGCCGAGCGGGGTTGAGCTCGCGGTCGGGCACTCGCTGGGCGGGATGGCGCTGGCCCTCGCGGTGGAGCGGCTCGCACCGGCACGGGCCGTCTACTCCGACCCGGCGTGGGCACTCGGCGCGGCGGGCGTGGACCCTGCCGTGTTCGTCGAGTTCCGGAACGCGACCCGGAGGACGATCGCGAACCTGAATCCGCGCTGGGAGGAGGCCGACATCGACATCGAGGTCGCCACGCTGGCCGCCTGGGACCCGGACACCGCGCTCGCCCTCTCCGGACCGAACGCCGTCGACCGCACGCCCGCCGCGCCGGTGGTCCCGTCGCTGGTGCAGGTCGCGGACCCCAGTTTCCTCGTGTCCGACGAGCTGAAGGGGGAGTTGGAGCGGCGCGGGTTCGAGGTACGGACGGTCAAGGGCGCAGGACACACCATCCACCGCGACAACTTCGACGCGTACATGGGGTCGCTGGACGGCTGGGTCTAGGAGGCCGCGTGGCTTTTCCTCCTCCGAGAGGCCGCGCCACAGAGGCACCCATCCGTCACGTGAGGGACTTCCGGGCCCGCGCCCGGTACTCGTCCAGAAACCCCACCGCGAGGGCCGACAGCGCCGCTGCCAGGGCGAAGGCGGCGGCCAGTACGTTCAGCGGGCCGTAGGGGCCGTCGGCCTCGACGACGCGGCCGCCGTCCAGCAGACAGTCGAAGCCCAGCGGGAAGTAGGACGGTTCGTGCCCGGCGAGTTGGTCGAGCGTGCCGGGCGGAAGTGACCGGCAGGGAGCCGCCGGGGAGGACCCCGCGCCCGACTCGGCCTCGCTCGCGTCCCACTGGACCAAGCCGAGCCCGATCGTGTACGCGATGACGGCTGCGGCAGCCGCCATGCCCGCGCTCCAGAGGAGCAGGTCCCTGGGGCAGTCCGGTCGGCGCCCCGGGAGGACGACCGATATCAGCTTCACCACGACCGCGATGACCCAGAGCGGTACGGCGAGCATGGCGCCGTACATCAGCAGGACGAACATGTTGCGGCTGCCTTTCGGGCGTTTCCCGACTCTTTCCGTCCGGTGGTTCGTCCGTCCGGGGCAGCGCGGGGCAGCGCGGCCCGCACCTCACCATTTCATCCTTTTTATGCCGATACGTTCGCCAGATGATCGCCCCGACACGGACACTGACCGCGCAGAGACCGGCCACGAAGAGACCTGCTACGAAGAGACCGAGGGCCCGGAGGCTGACCGCCGCCGGCGCCCTGACCGCCCTCACCCTCACCGCACTCGCCGCCTGCGGCACGGACCCCGAGCCGGGCGGCCGCGACCAGCCATCGCGACCCAAGGCAAGCGCCCCGCCCCGCCCCGCGACCCTCGCCCCCGGCCCCGCGGGCCTCACCCCCGTCTTCAAGAACGCCCCCCGCACCCCGGCATCCGCCACCCCCACCGTCGCCCTCACCTTCGACGCAGACATGACCGCCGACCAGGGGCCGCGCGCCGCGGCGGGTGAGCGGTTCGACAATCCGGCGCTGGTGTCGACGCTGCGTCGGCTGAAGGTGCCCGCGACGTTCTTCATGACGGGGCGGTGGGCCGAGGAGTACCCGGCGCAGGCCAAGGACATCGGCCGGGACCCGCTCTTCGAGGTCGCCAACCACTCGTACAGCCACTACGCCTTCACCGACCGCTGCTACGGCCTGCCGACCGTCCCCGCGTCCCGCATGCGCGCCGACGTGGAGCGCGCCTTCGCCGCCTTCCGCAAGGCGGGCGTCGAGCGCCAGGTCCCGTACTTCCGCTTCCCTGGCGGCTGTTACGACAAAAAGGCGCTGCGCGCGCTCGCTCCTGGCGGTGTCACGGCCGTGCAGTGGGACGTGGTGAGCGGCGACGCCTTCGCGACGGACGCCGACGCGGTGGCCCGGCAGGTGCTCGACGGGGTGCGGCCCGGCTCGGTGGTCGTCATGCACTGCACGCGCAGCGCGGCTCCCACGACGGAGCGTGCCCTGCGGACCATCGTCCCCAAACTGCGCGAGCGCGGCTTCCGGTTCGTCCGGGTGTCGGAGCAGATCCGGGCGGCGGGGGCCTCTCACTCGCGCGGCTAGGCTGCCCGCATGGACGACGCCGCCACCGAGGGAACCGCCGACACCGACCCGGGCACGTTCGCCGAGTGTGTGCTGTGCCGCGAGCCCACCGAGTACCCGGAGTCGCACAAGGGAGTGACGCTGTGCCCCGTGTGCGAGTGGCACGAGGCGCAGCGCACGGCCTGCTCGGGCTGAGCCGCGGGACACCGGGCTCCGGGCTCCGGGACAGCGGGCTCCGGGCTCCGGGCACCGGGACGCCGGTGTGCTCACCCTCTCCGCGCGGCCAGCCCGCAAGCCACCCCCACCGCTGCCACCGCGATCACCGCGGCTCCCGCGACGGGCAGCAACGGCACCGGCACCACCCCGTCCCGCGACCCCGAGACGAGCCCGGTCATGGCCGCCTTCGCGGGGGAGCCCGTGGTCACCAGGGAGAGCAGCGCGGCGAGCAGCATCACCGGGATCGCCCGGCCCGGCGAGCGCATCAGCGGCCAACTCGTGACGGCGCCGATGGCGGTGCCCACGAGCGCGCTCACCAGCATCGCGAGCAGCCCCGCTCCGCCCGCCGCGAGCCGGTTCACGGCCGTCCGGTGATCGGTGCTCGCCGCGTCACTGATCACCGCCACGACGAGGGTGGCGACGGCGCCGAGCAGGGCCGTGGCGAGGAACGCGGAGAGCAGGCAGGCCAGTTGAGCCCGCCAGGGGCCGGCCGCCGCTGCCGAGCAACTGCGGGCGGCGGGCGGCTCGTTGGTGGCGCAGATCCGCACCAGCCAGGCGGCGACGGGCAGCAGCGCGGCGGCCGCGTACGCGAGGGAGTCGAGGACCGGCTGCCCGCTCTGTACGCCGACGGCGAGGAACGCGGCGTACAGGATGACGGGGGCGAGCCAGCGCTGGGAGCGCAGGAGGAGGGCGGACTGGTAGCTGAGCAGGGCGTTCATCGGTCGCGCACCTCGCCGGTCATGGGGGCGGCGGAGGGCGCTGCCGGAAGGGACTCCGATGCTGGTTCCGGGGGCGGGGGCGGGGGCGGGGACGAAGGCGGGGGCGGGGACGGGGACGGTTCTGGGACCGCCGCCGATGCCGGTTCCGGGGGCGGGGACGGGGCCAGGGACGGGGCCGGTTCCGGGGCCGACGCCGACGCCGATCCCGCGGCCGACGCCGATCCCGGTTCCGACGCTGGAGCCGACGCCAGACCCGACACCCACCCCGGAGCCCACGCCAATCCCGGAGCCGACACCCTCACTGACTCGGTCACCCACTCGGTCACCGACACCACGTGCCACGGCGGGCGTGCCGTCAGCAGTGCGCGCAGCGCGACGTCCGAGTGTGTCGCCGCCACCGTCAGCCGCAGCGCGCCCTCCGGGGAGTGCCCTGTTACGGCGCCCGGTACAGGGGGCGGCGCGGCACCCGGCGGCCCCTGCGCCTCGATCACGACCGAAGGGCCTTCCGATGCCGCGGCTTCCGGTGAAGTGCCGTCCGGGGTACGGAGGTTCACGGCCGAGCCGACCACCGCGTACGTCACGTCGACCGTCCCCGAGAGCCGCCGCGGGTCGTGGTCCACGAAGACGACGGCACCGCCATCGGCGACTCGCTCGGCGACGGCCCGGTCGAGTTCGTCGCGAGCCGCGGCGTCCAGGCCTGTCCACGCCTCGTCGAGGACCAGGAGTTCGGGCGCCGCGAGGAGCGCCTGTGCCACGGCGACCTTCTGGCTGCTGCCCTTGGACAGTTCCGACAGGGGCGTACGGGAGTAACTCCCCGCCCCGAAGCGCTCCAGCCACTCCTCCGCGCCCCGCGCGGCCGCGCCCTTCGCCAGGCCGTGGATGCGGCCCAGGTGCGTGAGATACCCGGCGGCCGTGAACGGCAGCGCCGCGGGGAAGCGTTCGGGGACGTACGCCGTGCGCGGCCGGCCTGCGACGCGGCCCTCGGTCGGGGCGTCGATCCCGGCGAGCAGCCGCAGCAGGGTCGACTTGCCGGTGCCGTTCGCGCCCTCGATCCGCACCAGCGTGCCCGCGCGTATGCCGAGTCCGACGCCGCGAAGGACCCACGGTCCGCCCATGGCATAGCGCCGCCCCACCCCGTCGAGCCGCAGCGCGGCCCCCGCAAGATCACTGTCCATGCCGCCATCCTCGCGCAAGGGTCCGGCGGCGGGGCAAGGGACGGAGTCGTCGTCGGGCAAAGCCACAGAGTCATCGGGCAAAGCCCCTGACGGGCCCGATCTTCCGCCTGGCAGACTGGACGCGTGAGCAGCGACCAGGCCGCCGGGACCTCCCAGCCGCAGGACACCCCAGACCCCCAGGACAGCCCCTTCCGCGTGGAGCAGACGACACGCGACGAGGCACCGCAGTACGTGCTGCCGCTGGTGGCCCGCATCGAGCGCGCCGAGCCTCCGCACCGTACGGACGCCCTGGAGACCGCGGCCCGCGCGGTGCTCGTCATGCTCGGCGACGAGCGGTCCGTCGGCGACGGGGAGTGGGCGCAGGCCATGCGGGACTGGCAGGACGCCAGGATCCGCAAGGTGGTGCGGCGGGCCCGCGGCGCCGAGTGGCGGCGGGCCGAGGCGCTCCCGGGCATCACGGTCACGGGCAAGTCGGCGGAGGTCCGCGTCTTCCCGCCGGTGCCGCTGGACGGCTGGCCCAAGGACCTGGCTCGGCTCCAGGTCTCGGGCACGGACCTGGACGACCCGGAGGCGGTGCCGCCTGCGGACGCGACCGCGCCGGTCCTGTGGATGAGCCCCGATGTCGACATGTCGGCGGGCAAGGCGATGGCGCAGGCGGGGCACGGTGCCCAACTGGCGTGGTGGGAGCTGGCGGACGAGGAGCGCGCGGCGTGGCGGGACGCCGGTTTCCCGCTCTCCGTCCGCACCCCGGACGCCGCGCTCTGGCGCGAACTCGTGGCGAGCGGCCTGCCGGTGGTGCGGGACGCAGGCTTCACGGAGATCGCCCCCGGCTCCTGCACCGTGGTCGCCGACCACCCTGCTCTGCGTTGAGGAGACCGAAATGGCGAGCGAGCTCGGCGTGAGCGAGGGCGCGAGGGCGGGGACAGGGGTGAGTGGAGGCGCAGGCTCTGACTCGGCCTCAGGCACCAGCTGGGGCTCTCGCTTGGGCTCGGGCTCGGGCTCCGGCTCTCGCTCGGGTTCGGGTTCAGGCTCCGGCTCTCGCTCAGGTACAGGCTCCGGCTCTCGCTCGGGCTCGGGCTCGGGTTCGGGTTCGGGCTCAGGCTCCGGCTCTCGCTCAGGTACAGGCTCCGGCTCTGACTCCCGCTCCGGCTCGGGCTCTGACTCGGGCTCGCACTCGGGTTCGGGCTCCGACTCTCGCTCAGGTACAGGCTCCGGCTCTCGCTCGGGCTCGGTTTCAGGCTCTCGCTCGGGCTCAGGCTCCGGCTCAGGTACAGGCGGGGGCTCCAGCTCCGGCTCCGGCTCGGGCTCCAGCCCCAGCGGAACCAAGCTCGACGGGCGCGTCGAGCGTGGTAACCAGACCCGGCGTCTCGTCCTGCGCCGCACGGTTGACATCGCCTCGGTCGAGGGTCTGGACGCGCTTTCCGTCGGGCGGATCGCCACCGAGCTGAAGCTCAGCAAGAGCGGGGTCTTCGCGCTCTTCGGCTCCAAGGAGGAGCTGCAGCTCGCGACCATCCGCGCGGCCGGCCGCATCTTCCTCGACGCGGTGGTGGAACCGGCCACGCAGTCCCCGCCCGGCCTCGGCCGCGTCTGGCAGCTGTGCGCGCGCTGGCTCGACTACTCGGAACAGCGCGTCTTTCCCGGCGGCTGCTTCTTCTACGGGGTGATCGCCGAGTTCGACGCCCGCGAGGGCGCGGTGCACGACGCGCTGGTCCGCGCCGACCGTGACTGGACCGGCCAGGTGGAGCGCTGCGTCGCCGAGGCCCGCGACACCGGCGAACTGCACCCGGATACCGACGTACCCCAGGTCGCCTTCGAACTCATCGCGCTGATGGAGACGGCGAACGCGCACTCGGTGCTGCACGACGAGCCGGCCATCTACCGCAGGGCGGGCGTCGCCATCACGGCACGACTGCGCGCGGCGGCGACGGACCCGTCGCTGGTGCCTCAGCTCAACTCCTCCCTGAGCGCCAGCGCCTCACCGGGGCTGCCCTAAGCAAACCGCCCCCTCAGCAACCCGCCCCCTCAGCACCCGCAGATCGGGGCCCGACGACCGACTCCGCGAAACAAGTAGCACGACCGTTCGTTTAGATTTAAGCTCATCGCATGCCTTCACTGATCCCGCGACTGATCCTGCGATCGGTCCCGCGACCGATCACGCGTACGCCCTGGCAAGCCGGCCCCGAGGCGCATGCGCCAGGTCAACTCCTCGTGAGCCTCATGGAGTTCACCGCCCACCGCCACACCCAGACCGTGCCGATCACCCTGTCAGGACTTCGGCTGCGCCGGAGCTGGCCGAAGACGCCCGGCGCCGTCGGCATGTGGCTCTGGATCGACCCGTGGCGTAAGCGCTCGGGATCCGTCTCGGTCTGGACCGGCGAGAGGCCTCTGCACGCGTTTGTCGGCCGCCCCGACCACCTACGGACCGTCCGCGCGCACCGGGACCGGGGCGCGATGCGCGCCACCACCTGGACGACGGGGCCATTCGATCCCCACGCCGCCTGGGCGGCTGCGAGCGCGTTGCTCACCGGCTCAAGTCCCTGGCCGAGCCCAGCTGTTCACTCCGCGGAAGGACCCTGAGACCTCATGCCCGACCTCACCAACGCACCCGACCTCACCACCGCACCCGACCTCACCGACCTCACCGCCCCCGACCTCATCGCCCTCGACCGCACCGCCGTCCACGAATCCCTCCGCGTCCTGCGCGCGGCCCGCGGCACCGACTGGGAGCGCCCCTCCCCCTGCGCCGGCTGGACGCTGCGCGACCTGGTGGCGCACATGACCGCGCAGCACCACGGGTTCGCGGCGGCGGCTCGGGGCTCGGGTGCCGACCGTACGTACTGGATCGCGCCGGAGCTCGGCCGCGACCCGTTCAAGGTCTACGACGAGTCGGTGCGTCACGTGCTGGCCGCGTTCGCCGAAGAGGGCGTCGTGGAGCGGGGGTTCACGCTTCCCGAGATCGGCGGGACGTTCACGGGACGGATCGCGGTCGGCTTCCACTTCCTGGACTACGTGGTGCACTCCTGGGACGTGGCGACCACCGTCGGAGTCGGCCTCGACCTCCCCCGGCCGGTCGTCGACGCCGCGCTCGACATCGCCCGCCGGGTGCCGAAGGATCCCGAACGCCGCGGCCCCGGCGCCGCGTTCGCGCCCGTACTGCCCACACCGGAGGACGCGTCACCGCTGGAGGAGGTGCTGGCTCTCCTGGGGCGGACACCGGAGCCCCACATCGACCACGCAAAGCGTTGAACATCACGCACGCCTCTTCCGTATCTCCCGGTACCAGGAAGTAGCTTGCCTCACGGCAGGTTGACGGGCAGGTTGACGGGCAGGGAGGCACAGCACATTGCGGCGCATCAACGGCACGGCTCTGATCATCGCGGCACTCGTGGCCACACTGGGCGCGCTCGCGTTCCCCATGTGGTCCTACGCCGACCGTTCGGGCACGGGGCCCGCCAATCTGGCCGCCGGGTCGGTGGCCACCCAGTGGGGTCCGCTCTCGGCAGCCGACCGCGATCTGCTCGTGAAGGTGCGCCTCGCCGGGCTGTGGGAGCTGCCCGCGGGCCAGCAAGCCGTCGAGCGCGCACCGACCGAGGCGATCAAGGAGGCGGGTGACCATCTGATCGTCGGCCACACGGACCTCGACAAGCGGGCCCGCGCGGTCGCGGCGCAGCTCGGCGTGGAGCTGCCGAACCAGCCCACCGCCCAGCAGCAGGGCTGGCTCCAGGAGTTGACCGAGGCCGAAGGCATGGAGTACCAGCGGAAGTTCGCGAATCTGCTGCGGGTCGCGCACGGCAAGGTGTTCAGCGTGATCGCACAGGTGCGGGACAGCACCCGCAACACGCTGATACGGCAGCTGGCCAGCGACTCCAACCAGACGGTCCTCGACCACATCACGATGCTGGAGGCCACCGGCCTCGTCGACTTCGACGACATCGCGAACGGCGGCGCCGCCACCGCCACGGCCAGCCCCACCGGGCCTCCGCCGCCCTCAGGCGTCGCTCCCCCGGAGCCCCCGCCGGCCGGCCCGACCGGTGATGTGTCCACGACGTCGCGGCCCTCGCCCGCACCTCCGGGGGAGGTCAACACGGACCGGCCGGAACCTCAAATGTAGCTCTGAACGTCCCTCCTCAGGGGTTCGGCCGCGTCTGTCGGGGCCATGACCCCTGCACACGTTCACAAGACACGAGCACGACGCGGGGTCTTGGCGGAGGAGGGGGAACATGAAGCACCTGGGGACCGGAATCGGGTGGCGTCCGGAGATCGCGAACGCCGTGGAACGGATGCCCGGCATCGACTGGGTCGAGGCTGTCGCGGAGAACCTGTGCCCCGGGCACATCCCCGACTCCCTCCTCCGGCTGCGCGAGCGGGGCGTCACGGTGGTGCCGCACGGCGTCTCGCTCGGCCTCGGCGGAGCCGACCGCCCCGACGAGACGCGCATCGCCGCGCTCGCCGAGCGCGCGCAGGCACTCGGCTCGCCGCTGGTCACCGAGCACATCGCGTTCGTACGCGCCGGGGGCCCGCTGACGGCTTCGCAGCCGCTGGAGGCGGGCCACCTGCTTCCGGTGCCGCGCACCCGCGACGCCCTCGACGTGCTGTGCGAGAACGTGCGCATCGCGCAGGACGCGCTGCCGGTGCCGCTCGCCGTGGAGAACATCGCGGCGCTGATCTCCTGGCCCGGCGAGGAGATGACGGAGGGGCAGTTCCTCTACGAGCTCGTCGAGCGCACGGGCGTACGCCTCCTCATCGATGTCGCCAACCTCCACACGAACCACGTCAACCGCGGCGAGGACCCGTCGAAGGCCCTGGACGAGCTGCCGGTCGAGGCCATCGCGTACGTCCATGTCGCGGGCGGCTTCGAGCGGGACGGCGTCTGGCACGACAGCCACGCCCACCCGGTCCCGGAGCCGGTCCTCGCGATCCTTTCGGACCTGGCCGCGCGGGTGAGCCCGCCGGGCGTCCTGCTGGAACGGGATGAGAACTTCCCGGCGCCCCAGGAGCTCGAGCGCGAGCTGGACGCGATACGGGAGACCGTGCGGACGAAGGCGCCCGCCTCCGGTGAGTGCGCCACCGGGACCGCACGGGCCGCCGCGGCCCCCGCCGCCGTGCCGGACGCCACCCGTCAGCGCCTCGCCCTCTCGCAGACCGCGCTCCTCTCCGCCCTGGTGGCCGGGACGCCCGCGCCCGAAGGGTTCGACCGGGCCCGGCTGACCGTGCAGAGCAGGGCGTTGACCGGCAAGCGGGCGGACGTCGTGGCGAAGGTGGCGCCCGAGCTGCCGGAGATCCTCGGCGACAGCTATCGCCCGGAGTTCATCGCGTACGCGCAGTCGCGGCCGATGTCCGGCGGATACCGGCGTGACGCGCTGGACTTCGCCGAGCGGCTGCTGCTCGCCGGGCGGCCCGAGGACGCGGAGGCGCGCGGCGAGCTGACCCGGTGGTGGCTCGAACGGTCCGGGCCCGCGCCGCTGGACGCGCGGCCGGTCACACGGTGGCTGCGGGCGGCGCGGTTCGCGCTGCGACGGGGATAGGGGGCGGCAGCCGTGGAGATCCTGTCCGTCTGTTTCGCCTTTCTCCTCGCGGCCTCGACGGCCGGTCTCCTCGTCGGCGTCTCCCGCATACGGCAGGCCGCGCCTCCGCAGCCCGACGCACAGCACGGAGCCGTGTTCGACCCCCTGGAGGCCGCCTTCCTCGCCGGCGGCCCCGGCCGAGTCGCCGACGCCGCGATCGCGGCCCTGCACGAGGACGGGCGCCTGGTGGTCGCTTTCCCCGGCATCGTCGCGATCCAGTCGCCCGAGGCCCGCAACCCCGTCGAGGGCGCGGTGCTCCAGGCCCACGCCGCCGCGCCGAGCGGCGCCCTGCACTGGCTGCGCACCGGCGTGATGCGCAGCCCCGCCGTACAGGCGATCGGTGACGCGCTGGCCCGGCGCGGCCTGATGGTGCGCCCCGAGGCCCTGGACCGCCTGCGGCGCCGGAAGATCCGGCACAACGCCCTTAGCTTCACCGGGTTCTTCCTCGTCATCGGCGTCATCGCCGTCGAGGACGGCGACGGCCCCTCCTGGGACCCCGTGAGCACGTCGACCATCCTGTTGATCGTGGCCTGGGTGCTCGGCGCCCTGATCGGCCAGCTCTGCAGCCGCGCCACCCGCACCCGGGTGACCCCCACGGGCCGGACCGCTCTCGCGGAGTACCGCGCCGCGGGCGCGCACGTGTCCGGCGCGGCGCACCGCGTGGCGGTGGAGGGCCTGGTCGGCGTCCTCGACCCCGAACTGCGCGCACAGTTGCAGGCCGCGCACCGCATCCGGCCGGGACGTACGGCGGCGACGTCCTCGTCGTACGCGAGCTCCAGCACTGGCACCATCGCGTGGTGCGGAGGCAGCGGGGGCAGCTCCGCGTGCGGCGGCTCCAGCTGCGGGAGTTCCGGCGGCGGGGGCTCTTCGTCCTCCTGCGGTGGAGGCGGTGGCGGAGGCGGTGGCGGCTGCGGAGGAGGGGGCGGGGGCAGCTCCTAGGCCTCCCCGGCCCCTCGGCGTGCGAACGGCACCCGGCCCGCACCCCCGCGCGAACAGCGCCCGCCCCGCATCCCATGCCCCTTACCCGTACGGCAGTTGACGTACTCCGGGCGGTAACCGGCAGGCGTCTCCCCGTGGCGCACTAACGTGCGGTGCCGCAACAGGAGGCGCCATGCGATCCATCAACGGCACCGGCCTCATCGTCGCTGGGCTCGTCGCGACACTGGCCGCGCTGCTCTTTCCCGTCTGGTCGTACGAGGACAGGTCGGGAACCGGCGTGGACAGACTCGACGCGGAGACCGTGTCGACGGAGTTCGGCCCGCTCTCCGCGCTCGACCGGGACTTCATCACCAAGGTGCGGCTGGCGGGCCTCTGGGAACTCCCCGCCGGACAGCAGGCCGAGGCGCGCGGCACCACCAAGGCGGTCCAGACGGCGGGCGAGCATCTCGTCGAGGGGCATACGTTCCTGGACGCGCGGGTGCGCGAGGTGGCGACACAGCTCAACCTGGAACTGCCCAATCAGCCGACCGCCCAACAGCGGGGCTGGCTCGACGAGATGAGCGACGCGCACGGCGACGCGTACGACGAGAAGTTCGCCAACATCCTGCGCGCCGCCCACGGCAAGGTCTTCTCGGTGGTCGCCGAGGTCCGCGCGACCACCCGCAACTCGCTGGTGCGCACGCTCGCGGACGACGCGAACACGACGGTCCTCGACCACATCACGGTCCTCGAAGGCACGGGCCTCGTCGACTTCGACGATCTGGCGCGCGACGCGGCGTCGGCGGGCCCCGTCCCGGTGACCCGCTCCCCCGCCCCACCGGGCCCGACCCGCTCGCCGTCCCCGGCAACCCCGGTCTCCCCCTCCCCCACCTTCTCGCTGCCCCCGCCGGCCTCCCGCCCCAAGCCCACGGACGAGGAGAGGGATAAGGAGAAGGACAGGGGCAGGGGCAAGGAAAAGCCCCGCGGCAAAGCGGAACGTTACGTACCCGCGATCCCGCGTCCGCATGCTGAATAGCCCGTGGCGCAGCCCCCGCCCCCTCGCATACAACACCGGCATGTTCTGGCTTCCGCTCCTTCTCGTGGGCTGGGTCGTGACGGGCCTGTCCTGTGCCCGGCTCTGCCTCACCGCGTACCGCGCCGCCCCGCACGGCGCGGCCCCGGGGCACCGCCATGAACTGACGCTCTACGAAGCCGCGTTCCTCTCCGGCGGTCCCGCGCGCGTCGCCGACCTCACCCTGGTGTCGATGGCCCGCGCCCGGCGCCTGCTGCTCGCGCACACCGGCTGGGCGACGGTCGTCGACCCGGTGGGCGGCGACGACATGGAGCGCTCCGTGATCGGCGCGATAGGGCCCGGCGGACAGTCGCCGATAGCGCCGGTGCGCCGGGCGGCGGCCGGTACCGACGCGATGCGGGCCCTCGCCGACCGTCTCGTCGCGGCGGGGCTCGCCCTGCCGGAAGGCAGCTGGTCGGGGGTCGCGGGAGCGGTCCGGCAGGTGCGGGCCGCCGCGGCCGCGGTGGTCGCCCTCGGGGCCGTCGCACTCCTGATGCCCGCCCAGGAGCCGCCGGGACAGGTGCCCGTGGCGCTCTGGTTCGCGCTGCCCCTCGTCCTGAACGCGAGCTGCCTGGCCGTGGCCCGCTTCGAGATCCACCCCTACCCCCGCTGGGCCTCGCCCGCGGGCCAGCTCCTCCTGAGCGCACTCCCCGCGCGCGGGGGCTCCGACCTCACCGCCGTGGCCGTACGCGGCGCCCGTGCCCTCGCCGATCCGGAGCTGCGGGCGGCTTTCGCGCACCGGGACACGGCGCATCGGGGTCATTGAGCCCGACACGCCGGACACCGGCGGGGCGGTGCTTTACTTCGCCTATTACCAAACGAATCATCCCTTTTGTTCGAGCAACGCACGGCCGAATGAAGGGATGAAGAGCGATGAGAGCAGCAGCCGCCCTCTACGGAACCGCCGGATCCTTGGTCCTGACCGCACTCGTCGCCGCCCCCACGGGAAGCGCGTCCGCGGCCGACACCTACCCCTACCCCTCCCTCTACGCGGAAGCGGAAGCCCACGGCACCCAGGTCGCGGCCCAGCGCGCGCAGGCGGCCGGTATCCGCTTCGGCGCCTGCCCCAAGGTGGAGAGCCTGCCCCCCTCGATCAAGTGCGGCACGGTCTCGGTGCCGCTCGACTACGCGCACCCGGACGGCAAGCAGATCAGACTGACCGTCAGCCGCACCAAGGCCACGGAGCGGGCCGAACCGCGGCGCGGCAAGGCCGTCAAGCGGCAGGGCGCCCTCGTGTTCAACCCCGGCGGTCCCGGCGGGTCCGGCATGTACTTCCCGATGGCCGGCATGATCCCCGAGTGGAAGCGCATCGCGGCGGCGTACGACCTCGTGGGCTACGCACCGCGCGGTGTCGGCCGCTCGGCGCCGATCTCCTGCCAGGACCCCAAGGAGTTCGCCAAGGCCCCGACGCAGGCGCCGACCCACCCCGACACCGCGTACAAGCTGAAGCGCGTCGCGCAGGCGAAGGCGTACGCGGAGGGCTGCGTCAAGCGCTCCGGGAAGGCCGTGCGGCACTACACGAGCCTGAACAACGCCCGTGACCTGGATGTGCTGCGGGCCGCGCTCGGCGAGAAGAAGCTGACCTTCATGGGCGCCTCGTACGGCACGTACTTCGGCGCCGTGTACGCCTCGCTCTTCCCCTCGCACGTGCGCCGCATGGTCTTCGACTCGGCGGTCAACCCCGACCCCGCGCAGATCTGGTACCGCAACAACCTCGACCAGTCCGCGGCCTTCGAGCGGCGCTGGAGCGACTTCCGCACGTGGGTGGCCAAGCACGACAAGACGTACCACCTGGGCAAGACGCCAGAGGCGGTGCGGCGCAGCTACGAGAAGGTGCGCGACGAGCTGGCGGCCAAGCCCGCGGGCGGCAAGGTCGGCCCCGGCCAGCTGCAGTCGGCGTACCTCCAGGCCGGGTACTACGACGACTACTGGCCGGCGCGCGCGTCGGCGCTCTCGGCGTACGTGAAGGGCAATCCGAAGCCGCTGATCGAGCAGGCGGCGCCCGAGCCGAAGGCGGCCAAGGAGCAGGAGAACGGCAACGCGGTCTACACCGCGGTCGAGTGCAATGACGCGCCCTGGCCGACGGACTTCAAGACCTGGAACCGCGACAACTCACTCCTCGCGCGCACCGCACCCTTCGAGACCTGGGACAACGCCTGGATGAACCTGCCGTGCGCCTACTGGCCCGAGGCCCGGCAGCAGCCCCTGGACGTCCGCACCGATGAGGGCGAGCTCGCCCCGACGCTGATCCTGGCCGCCGAGCGGGACGCGGCGACCCCGTACGCGGGCGCCAAGGAGCTGAACCGCAGGCTGGCGGGTTCGGTCCTGGTGACCGAGCGGGACGCTGGCACCCACGGCATCGGGGCAGGACCCAACAAGTGCGTCAACGGCCACATGGAGGCGTACCTCCTTGAGGGCAGGCTCCCCGTGCGGCGCGCGGCGTGCGCACCGCACAAGGAGCCCGAGCCGCTGTCCGGCGCGCGGGCGGCGGCTCTTCCCAAGAAGCACTAGCCGGTCACAGCGCGCCGAGCCGTTCCAGCGGGAACGGCGGCTGTGCCAGCGGGCGCACCGCGAGCCGGGTCAGCGGCAGGGCGTTGTCGTCGCCCGCCGTGCGGTTGGCATGCAGGACGCCGCAGTGGGTGCAGCGGTGGACGAGGACCCACTCGCCGTCTCCGCGTACGGAGATGGCGAGGGGTTCCATCCGGGCTCCGCAGTCCGCGTCCCGGTCGCCGGGGGTGTCGTCGAGGTGACGGCTCCACAGGCAGTTGGGGCAGTGGTTGCGGTGGTCGGTGCCGGGGGCGGTCATCGATACGTCGAGACCGCACTGCAGGCAGCGGAAGGACTGGGCGCGCGCCTCAGTGCGGGCCCGCCGAGAGGTGTTGCGGGACATGGTGGGGTGGACTCCAGTGCGTCGCGGAATGGGCTGGCTTCGAGCTGATCCGCGGGGCCCTGGGCATACACGCACCATCTTTCGTTCTCGGCTACGCCTTCTCTGCTACGACCTCTCGATGAAACGCGCACCCGGCGGGCGCGGCAACCGAATTAACTAGGCGAGGCCCGCCACGAGCTCGGCCACCGACTTGCGGCGGCCGGTGTAGAACGGCACCTCTTCACGGACGTGCATGCGGGCCTCGGAGGCGCGCAGGTGCCGCATGAGGTCGACGATGCGGTACAGCTCGTCCGCCTCGAAGGCGAGCATCCACTCGTAGTCGCCGAGGGAGAACGAGGCGACCGTGTTGGCGCGCACGTCGGGGTAGCCGCGGGCCATCATGCCGTGGTCCTTGAGCATGCGGCGGCGGTCCTCGTCGGGCAGCAGGTACCAGTCGTAGGAGCGCACGAAGGGGTAGACGCTGACGTAGTTGCGCGGCGTCTCGTCGGCCAGGAAGGCCGGGATGTGCGACTTGTTGAACTCGGCGGGGCGGTGCAGCGCCATGTTCGACCAGACCGGTTCGAGCGCGCGGCCCAGCTTGGTGCGGCGGAAGAGGTTGTAGGCCTCCTGCAGCTCGTCGGAGGTCTCGGCGTGCCACCAGATCATGACGTCGGCGTCGGCGCGGAGCCCCGACACGTCGTACGTGCCGCGGACGGTGATGTCCTTGGCGGCGAGCTGGTCGAACAGCTCCTGGACCTCGTCGGCGTAACCGGCGCGGTCCTCCGGAAGCAGCTCGCGCAGCTTGAAGACGGACCACAGGGTGTAGCGGATGACCTCGTTGAGGTCCTTGGCCTTCTTGCCCGCGTTCGGGCTCTTGGCGGGGGCGTCGTCACTCATGCCCCTATTCTCCTCCGCCGCCGTGCAGACTCTGCACCGGGTTGGCGGTGAGCTCCTGCACACCGGCGAGGTCACCGCCGAGCTGGTCGACGGCGGCGTAGGCGCTCGCGATGCACGCGGGGATGCCCACTCCGTCGTACGCCGCTCCGCACACGGCGAGGCCGGGCAGCTTGCTCACGTGCTCGCGGACGCGGGCCACGCGCGCGTGGTGGCCGACGGGGTACTGCGGGAGGCCGTCGTGCCAGCGGGTGACGCGGGTGGCGACGGGTTCGGCGTCGAGGCCGGTGGCCGCGCGCAGGTCGCGCCGGGAGAGTTCGATGAGGTCGGCGTCGTCACGCTCCAGGATCTCCGTCTCGCCGTACCGCCCCACTGACGTACGCAGAACCAGCAGGTCAGGGTCCTCCTCGGCGATCCAGCCCCACTTGCGCGACGCGAAGGTGGACGCCTTGATGGTGTGCCCGTCGACGGGCGGCACGAGAAAACCGCTGCCTTCGGGGAGGTCGGTCTCGCTGCGGCGGTAGGCGAGGGTCATCAGGGCCATGGAGGCGTACTCCACGCCTGCGAGCTCGGCCGCGGCGGCGGGCGCCTCGGCCTTGAGGAGCCAGGAAGTCTCGCGGGCGGGGGTTGCCAGGACTACGGCGTCGGCCTCCAGGAAGTAGTCGTCGACGCGTACTTCCCAGCCGTCGGGCGTGTGGCGCAGGCCGTGCACAGGACTCTTGAGCACGATCTCACCGCCCCGCGCGCGTACCGAATCCGCGACCGCGAGCGGCAGTTGCCCGACGCCGCCCTCGATGCCCATGAAGACGGGACCGGTCTGCTGGTTCTTGGCGGCGCGGGCCTGGATGGCGCGGACGCCCTCGGTGAGCGAGGCGTGCGTGCGGGCGGCCTCGAAGAGCTGCGGGACGGCCGAGCGCATCGAGATGCGGTACGCGTCGCCCGCGTACACCCCGCCGAGCAGCGGCTCCACGAGACGGTCGACGACCTCGCGGCCGAGGCGCGCGGCCACGTACTCACCGACCGCGACGTCGTCCCCGACCTCGGTGGGCGGCAGCTCACGGTCCCGCTCGATGCGCCTCAGCCCGTCGTCGGAGAGCACTCCCGCCAGGGCCGAAGCGTCACCGGGTACGCCCATGACGTGGCCCTTGGGCATCGGACGCAGGGCCCCGCGGGTCCAGATCGCGGCGGTCGCCGTGGCGGGGGGCTGCAGCCGGCCGGCGAGGCCCACCTCGCGGGCGAGTGCGACGGCCTCCGGGCGGCGGGCCAGCATCGACTCGGCGCCGAGGTCGACGCGGACGCCCTCGATCTCGCCGGGGAGCAGCTTGCCGCCGAGCCGGTCGGAGGCTTCCAGGACGGTCACGCGGGCCCCGGTGGTGAGCAATCGGTGGGCGGCGGCCAGTCCGGCGATCCCGCCACCGATGACAACGACATGGCCCGTACGTGTGTCCGTTTCGCGCATGCCTCCACTCTACGAGCCGTCACTTCACGAGCCGCGCGAGTCCCGACCGTGACCCCATCGGGACCGGTCAGCAACCATCGTTCCGCACCTCCCCGGCGTCATAGGAGCATCAGTCACCACGACCCTCGGGGGTACGTCGAGATGCACGCGTCCAGCAAGAGCACGTCAAGGCACCGCACCGTCCAGGCACTCCCGGCCGTCCTGCTCGCGGTCGCCCTCGCGCTCACCGGGTGCAGCGCGGGCGGCGGCAGCGACAGCGGCGGCGACAGCGACAAGGCGGCGGGCGCCGCGCGCGAGGACGCGTACGCGTCCGGCAACAAGGACGACAAGGGGGTGGGCGGCGGCCAGGCGGACAAGTCCGGCCGGAAGAAGCCGCCCAAGCTCGCCGACACACACATCATCCGTACCGCCACCCTGACCGTCCGCGTCAAGGACGTACCGAAGGCCCTGGACGAGGCGCGCGCGGTGGCCACGGACGCGGGCGGCGTCGTCGGCGACGAGACCACGGACCGCGACGGCCGCGGCCACGACCGCTCCCGCATCGTGCTGCGCGTCCCGCAGGACCGGTACGAGGAGGTCCTCACATCGCTCGAAGGAACCGGCAAGTTGATCGAGCGCAAGGCCAAGGCGCAGGACGTCACCGAGCAGGTCGTCGACGTCGAGAGCCGCATCAAGTCGCAGCGGGCGAGCGTGGCGCGGGTGCGGGAGCTGATGGACAAGGCGACGAAGCTGAGTGATGTCGTCACCCTGGAAGGGGAGTTGAGCACCCGTCAGTCCGAACTGGAGGCGCTGCTCGCTCAGCAGTCCTCGCTCAAGGACCGTACGAGCATGTCCACCATCACTCTCTCGCTCAGCGAGACGGCCGTGAAGAAGGCGGACGCGGACGACGACGACCCGACGTTCGTGGACGCGCTGTCCGGCGGCTGGAGCGCTTTCGTGACGATGCTGCGGTGGCTCGCGGTCGCCCTCGGCGCGATCCTGCCGTTCGCGGCGGTGGCGGCGCTGCTGTTCCTGCTGTGGCAGCGCCTGGTGCGGCCCCGGCTGCCGCGGCGGCCTGCTGTGGCGGCGGCGCGCGAGGGCGACGACGACTAGACGACGACTGGACATGGCTAGAGGGCCGTCAACTGCCGCCGCGTCGTAGCGTGTCCGTATGAGGATCGCGAAGGAACGACTGGTGGTCATCGGGGGCGACGCGGCGGGCATGTCCGCCGCGTCGCAGGCACGCAGGCTCAAGGGCCCTGGGGAACTGGAGATCGTCGCGTTCGAGCGCAGCCACTTCACCTCGTACTCGGCCTGCGGCATCCCCTACTGGGTCGGCGGCGACGTCCCTTCACGGGACGAGCTGATCGCGCGTACGCCCGAGGAGCACCGGGCCCGCGACATCGACCTGCGGATGCGTACGGAGGTCATGGAGATCGACGTCGAGGGCGGCCGGGTCCGCACCCGGGACCTGGAGTCCGGCGCGGAGGACTGGACGGCGTACGACAAGCTCGTGATCGGCACCGGTGCCCGTCCGGTCCGTCCCGCCCTGCCCGGCATCGACGCCCCCGGCGTGCACGGCGTGCAGACCCTGGACGACGGCCAGGCGCTCCTGGACACGCTGGCCCGCACGCCGGGCCGCAGGGCGGTCGTCATCGGCGCCGGTTACATCGGCGTCGAGATGGCCGAGGCCCTGATCCAGCGCCGCTACGAGGTCACGGTCGTCAACCGCGGCTCGGAGCCGATGTCGACGCTCGACCCGGACATGGGCCGCCTCGTCCATGACGCGATGTCCGGCATGGGCATCGAGATGGTGAACGGCGCCGAGGTCACCAAGATCCTCACCGGTGACGACGGCCGGGTCAGGGCGGTGGCCACCGAGGACGCGGAGTATCCGGCGGACGTGGTGGTGCTCGGCATCGGCGTGCGCCCCGAGACGGAGCTCGCCCGTGCGGCGGGTCTTCCGCTCGGCGAGCACGGCGGGCTGCTCACGGATCTCGCGATGCGGGTGCGGGGCCACGAGAACATCTGGGCGGGCGGCGACTGCGTCGAGGTCCTCGACCTGGTCTCGGGCCGCGAGCGCCACATCGCGCTCGGCACCCACGCCAACAAGCACGGCCAGGTCATCGGCTCGAACGTGGGCGGGAGTTACGCGACCTTCCCCGGTGTCGTCGGCACGGCCGTCAGCAAGGTCTGCGACCTGGAGATCGCCCGCACGGGCCTGCGCGAGAAGGAGGCGCGGGCGGCAGGACTGCAGTTCGTCTCGGTGACCATCGAGTCGACGAGCCGCGCCGGCTACTACCCCGGCGCGGCCGTGATGACCGTGAAGATGCTCGCCGAGCGCCTCACGGGACGGCTGCTCGGCGTCCAGATCGTCGGCCGCGAGGGCGCGGGCAAGCGCGTCGACATCGCCGCCGTGGCCCTGACGGCCCGGATGACGGTGGACCAGATGACGGCGCTCGACCTCGGCTACGCACCGCCGTTCTCGCCGGTGTGGGACCCGGTCCTGGTGGCGGCGCGCAAGGCGGTGGCGGCGGTGCGGGCACCCGGCTAGGCCCCCGCCCCTCCTCGCCCATCACATTCAGGCGAGATTTTCAGCCAACTACGAACCGGTCCCGACCGGCTCCGGCCGGCTCCGGTCGGCTCCGGTCGGCTCCGACCCGTCCGTCAGCGCGCGGTCCGCGTGTGGACGTGCTCCACGAGGCGCGTCAGAGCGTCGGGGTCCGTGGACGGCAGGACGCCGTGGCCGAGGTTGAAGATGTGGCCGTCGAGCCCGGCCGCGGCGTCCAGGACCTCGTCCGTCTTGGCCTCGATCGCCTCGCGCGTGGAGAAGAGGACCGCCGGGTCGAGGTTCCCCTGCAGCGCCTTGCCGGGACCGACCCGGCGTACCGCCTCGTCCATCGGGACGCGCCAGTCGACGCCCATCACGTCGGCGCCCGCCTCGCCCATCAGACCGAGCAGCTCGCCCGTGCCGACGCCGAAGTGGATGCGCGGAACGCCGTACGAGGACACGGCGTCGAAGACCTTCTGCGACGCGGGCATCACGGAGCGCCGGTAGTCGGCGGGGGCCAGCGCGCCCACCCACGAGTCGAAGAGCTGCACGGCGCTCGCGCCCGCCTCGATCTGCACCTTGAGGAAGGCGCCGGTGATCTCCGCGAGCCGGTCGAGCAGATCCGCCCACAGCTGCGGGTCGCCGTACATGAGCGCCTTGGTGTGCTCGTGGTTACGGCTCGGGCCGCCCTCGACCAGGTAACTCGCGAGGGTGAAAGGTGCGCCGGCGAATCCGATGAGGGGGGTCGACCCCAGCTCGGCCGTCAGCATGCCGATCGCCTGCGTCACGTAACCCACGTCGTCCGGCGTCAGATCCCGCAGCTGGGCGAGGTCGGCGCGCGAGCGGATGGGGTTGGCGACGACCGGGCCGATGCCCGGCTTGATGTCGAGGTCGATGCCGATGGCCTTGAGGGGGACGACGATGTCGCTGAAGTAGATCGCGGCGTCGACCTTGTGGCGGCGCACCGGCTGCAGCGTGATCTCCGTGACCAGCTCCGGCATCATGCACGACTCCAGCATGGCCGTGCCCTCACGCACCTTGCGGTACTCGGGGAGTGAGCGCCCGGCCTGCCGCATGAACCAGACCGGCGTGTGCGGCACGGGCTCGCGCCTGCACGCCTTCATGAAAGCGGAGTCGTACGTCGCTGCGTTCTGCCGGCCCGCGGGGCTCTGGCTGTTGTTGGCACTCACGCGGGAAAGTCTCGCACGCGCCCGCCCGGCCCCCGCCCGACCCCCGCCCAGAGGGACACGCTGCCTTGACCGGGGCCCCTCTCACGGGTGTCTCTCCCTGCGCGAAGCCGCCGTTCCCCTTAATCTTCCCCGCATGGCTGCGGCTCAAGGACAACGGTCGGACGGCGCTGGCGAGATGGAAAGTACGGAGGGGAAGGTGGCGGATTCGACTCCGTTGCCCTTTCGCGCGGCGGTCGAGGCGCTGCGCGGGGCACGGCTTCGGCCTGAGATCGAGATCGACCCGACGCGGCCGCCACAGCGCCTGGCCCCGCACGCGTACGCCCTGGAGGCAGCGGTGGTCGAAGGCGACGAGGACCTCGCGGACGGACGGCTCGTCCTGCTGCACGATCCGGCGGGGCACGACGCCTGGCAGGGCACCTTCCGCCTGGTCACGCTCGTACGGGCGGAGCTGGAGCCGGAGATGGCCGCGGACCCACTGCTGCCCGAGGTCTGCTGGTCCTGGCTGACGGGCGCGCTGCAGGCGCGCGGCCTGGCCTGCGGGGAGCCGAGCGGCACCGTCACGCGCGCCGGCTCGCACTACTTCGGCGGGCTCGCCGAGCGGCCGCCCGCGTCGCAGATCGAGATCCGGGCGTCGTGGACACCGCGCGAGGGGCCCGGCGGGGCGCCGGACACGGCGGCGCATCTCGCGTCGTGGTGCGATCTGCTCTGCCAGGTGGCGGGGCTGCCACCGGCGAACCAGGGGCACGGCGGCGACGGGTCCGTGGTGTCGCTGCCGCAGCGGCGGGGGCCGCAGACGCCGTGACGGACGGCGGGGGCGGGAGGCAGGGGCGGGAGGCGGGGCTGAAACGGGGCGGCGGGTCCGCTGGACCGAACGATCACGCGGATGAGCGATTCTGAACGACTGCGATTCGGGTTGATCTTCGGATGATCGATCGCATGTCCGAATCGCCCGAATTGTTACTCACCAAATCGTGATCATTCTCTAAAGGCGGGCGGGTTTGGTGCCGAAGAGGTTGGTGACCTTGAAAGCACGGTTCGCTCCGGCTTCATCCCCGAGCCGGTTCAGTCCCGCACCCCAGGAGGCCTGGTGTCCGTTCTCCTCGAGCAGCCCGCAAGCCTGGTCGCCTACCGCCCGAACAAGCCGACCGCCATGGTCGTCGTGGCCGACCCACGCGTCCGCTCCACCGTCACCCGCCACCTGTGGGCCCTCGGTGTACGCGACGTGATCGAGGCCTCTTCGATCGCGGAGGCTCGTCCCCGCATCGGCAACCCCCGTGACATCTGCGTCGCAGACGTCCACCTCCCCGACGGCTCCGGCCTGACGCTCCTCTCAGAAACCCGCGCGGCGGGCTGGCCGAACGGCCTCGCCCTCTCCGCCGCCGATGACATCGGTGCCGTACGCAACGCCCTCGCGGGCGGCGTCAAGGGCTACGTCGTCACCGGCACCCGCAACAACGTCGGTCTCCCCACCCGCCCCGGCGCCGCGCCCATCGGCTCGGCCGCCGCCCGAATGCACCGCCGCCCGCCGGGCGCGCCCAGCCACCCCGGTGGCTACCGCGAGCTGTCCGGCCGCGAGGTGGAGGTTCTCCGCCTCGTCGCGGAGGGTCAGTCGAACAAGGCCATCGGTGTCTCGATGGGGCTCTCCGCCCTGACCGTGAAGAGCCACCTCGCCCGCATCGCACGCAAGCTCGGCACGGGTGACCGCGCCGGGATGGTGGCGGTGGCCCTGCGCACCGGAATCATCCACTGACTCATTTGCACCCCTCGCGCGCCCGTCGACGGAACGTTCCGTCGACGGGCGCTGTGCATACACAGATACCCTTGACAGGTGACCGACGCCCAAGAGACCGCAGCAGACAGCTCACTGCGAACCACCGGAGGCGGCCCTCCGGACGACGTCGAAACGGCGCCGATCCCTTTGGACGAGCCGCGTGATGGCATCCCCCCGGTGGTCGCCGACGAGACCGCCCTCGCCGAGGTGACCGCCGCGTTCGCGGCAGGCAGTGGCCCCGTGGCCGTGGACGCCGAGCGTGCGTCCGGCTATCGGTACGGCCAGCGTGCCTACCTCGTACAGCTGCGCCGCGAAGGCGCGGGCAGCACCCTCATCGACCCCGTCGCCTGCCCCGACCTGTCCGGGCTCGGCGAGGCGATCTCCGGAGCGGAGTGGGTCCTCCACGCAGCCACGCAGGACCTCCCCTGCCTCCGCGAAATAGGCATGATCCCCACCAGCATCTTCGACACGGAGCTCGCGGGGCGCCTCGCGGGTTTCCCCCGCGTCGGCCTCGGCGCGATGGTCGAGGGCGTGCTCGGCTTCGTCCTGGAGAAGGGCCACTCGGCGGTCGACTGGTCGACGCGCCCGCTGCCCGACCCCTGGCTGCGGTACGCGGCGCTCGACGTCGAGCTGCTCGTGGACCTGCGGGACGCGCTTGAGAAGGAGCTCGACCGGCAGGGCAAACTGGAGTGGGCCCGCGAGGAGTTCGACGCGATCTCCTCCGCACCGCCTCCGCCGCCCCGCGTGGACCCCTGGCGGCGCACGTCCGGCATGCACAAGGTGCGGCGCCGCCGTCAGATGGCGGTCGTACGCGAGCTGTGGACCGCGCGTGACCGCGTCGCGCAACGGCGTGACGTGTCGCCCGGCAAGGTGCTCAGTGACAGCGCGATCGTCGAGGCGGCGCTGGGACTACCCCCGAACGTGCACGCTCTGGCCGCCCTCCCCGGCTTCGGGCACCGCATGGGGCGACGCCAACTCGAGCAGTGGCAGGCCGCGGTGGACAGGGCCAAGGCCCTGCCCGACTCCGAGCTCCCGCAGCCGGGCCAGGCCGTTTCCGGCCCGCCGCCGCCCCGCTCCTGGGCAGACCGCGACCCGGCAGCGGCGGCGCGCCTCTCCGCAGCGCGGGCGGCGGTCTCGGCACTGGCCGAGGAGCTGAACATGCCGCAGGAGAACCTGATCACTCCGGACACGGTACGAAGGGTCTGCTGGGAGCCGCCGGCTCAGGTGGACGCGGATTCCGTAACGGCCGCGCTCGCCTCGCACGGGGCAAGGCGGTGGCAGATCTCGCAGGTCACTCCGGCGCTGGTTACGGCACTTACGGTTAGCTGATCGGCGGGGTGGGTGCCGAGAAGGGGAGCCCTGCTGGGCCGGGGGTGGTGTACGTACCGGGGCCGCCCGGTCACCATCAACGCCCCCGGCCCAGCAAAGCCCCCGCCCCACGCGGCCACCCCACCCCCAAGTGTGACCTTCGCCTCCCCGAGCCGGGACTGGGCAGCCCTTGGCCGCATAGTTACCGGCAAGTAGCATGGGGACCGGAAGCGCGCCGCAGGCGCACCCGCACCCTGGAGGAGAGCCATCGTGCCTCGTACCGTCAGGGACGTCGTCTTCGTTGATGGCGTCCGCACCCCGTTCGGCAAGGCGGGCCCGAAGGGCATCTACCACGAGACCCGTGCCGATGACCTCATCGTGAAGGCCATCCGGGAGCTCCTTCGCCGCAACCCGGCCCTCGACCCCGCCAAGATCGATGAGGTCGCCATCGCCGCGACCACGCAGATCGGCGACCAGGGGCTGACGCTGGGCCGTACCGCCGGCATCCTGGCGGGGCTTCCGCAGTCCGTGCCCGGATACTCCATCGACCGCATGTGTGCGGGCGCGCTGACCGCCGTCACCGCCACCGCCGGCTCCATCGCGTTCGGCGCGTACGACGCCGTCATCGCCGGTGGCGTCGAGCACATGGGCCGCCACCCCATGGGCGAGGGCGTCGACCCGAACCCGCGGTTCGTGAGCGAGAAGCTCGTGGACGAGTCGGCCCTCTTCATGGGTATGACTGCCGAGAACCTGCACGACCGGTATCCCACGATCACCAAGCAGCGTGCCGATGAGTACGCCGTGCGCTCGCAGGAGAAGGCCGCCAAGGCGTACGCCAACGGCAAGATCCAGCAGGACCTGGTGCCCGTCTCCGTACGGCGGACCAACGAGGAGGCGGGCGAGACCGGTTGGGGGCTTGCCACCGCCGATGAGCCGATGCGGCCGGGGACGACGCTGGAGAACCTCGCCGGGCTGAAGACGCCGTTCCGTACGCACGGTCGCGTCACCGCCGGCAACGCCGCGGGCCTCAACGACGGCGCCACGGCGTCGATCATCGCCTCCGAGGACTTCGCCCGCGAGAACAACCTGCCCGTCAAGATGCGGCTCGTCTCGTACTCCTTCGCCGGTGTTGAGCCCGAGGTCATGGGCTATGGCCCGATCCCGGCCACGGAGAAGGCCCTCGCTCAGGCGGGGCTCTCCATCTCCGACATCGGTCTCTTCGAGATCAATGAGGCCTTCGCGGTGCAGGTGCTCGCCTTCCTCGAGCACTACGGCATCGCCGACGACGACACGCGCGTGAACCAGTACGGCGGCGCCATCGCGTACGGCCACCCCCTCGCCTCCTCCGGCGTGCGTCTGATGACGCAGCTGGCGCGGCAGTTCGAGGAGCAGCCGGACGTCCGCTACGGCCTGACGACGATGTGCGTCGGCTTCGGCATGGGTGCCACGGTCATCTGGGAGAACCCGAACCACAAGGACGCCGGAGGCGACAAGTGAGCAGCTCCACCAGCTCCACCACGGAGCTTCTGAAGGGCGCGGCCGAGCTGTTCCCGGACGAGGTCGTCACGCAGGCGCACGTACGCCACCTCGACCTGCCGGCCGGCGCCGGGCGCTTCGCGCTCATCACGCTCGACAACGGCTTCGACCACACCAAGCCGACCACCTTCGGTCCCGGCTCGCTCGCGAACCTGAACGCCGCGATCGACCAGGTCGAGAAGGAGGCGGCCGAGGGCACGATCGTCGGTGTCGGTGTCACCGGCAAGCCGTTCATCTTCGCCGTCGGCGCCGACCTCAAGGGCGTCGAGATCCTGAAGCGTCATGAGGATGCCCTCGCCATCGGTAAGGGTGGGCATGAGGTCTTCAAGCGGCTCTCCGGCCTCGCTGTTCCCTCCTTCGCGTACTACAACGGTGCCGCGATGGGCGGCGGCGTCGAGGTCGGTCTGCACTGCTCGTACCGCACCGTCTCCAAGGCGCTTCCGGCCTTCTCGCTGCCCGAGGTCTTCCTCGGTCTCGTACCGGGCTGGGGCGGCTGCGCGCTGCTGCCGAACCTGATCGGCGCGGACCGCGCGGTCTCGGTCATCATCGAGAACTCGCTGAACCAGAACCGCCAGCTCAAGGGCAAGCAGGTCTTCGAGCTCGGCATCGCCGACGCGCTCTTCGAGGGTGCCGACTTCCTTGAGCAGTCGCTGATCTGGACCGCCTCCGTCCTCAACGGCTCGGTCGAGGTCGTCCGTCCCGAGATCGACCGTGGCGAGGCCTGGGACGCCGCCGTCGCGCGTGGCCGTGGCATCGCGGACTCCAAGGTGCACGGCGCCGCCCCGGCCGCCTACCGCGCCCTGGAGATCATCGCGGCCGCCAAGGACGGCGACCTGCAGAAGGGCTTCGACGCGGAGGACGTCGCGCTCGCCGACCTCATCATGGGTGGCGAACTGCGCAGTGGCATCTACGCGTTCAACCTCGTCCAGAAGCGCGCCAAGCGCCCGGCGGGTGCCCCGGACAAGAACCTGGCGCGCCCGGTCACGAAGGTCGGCGTCGTCGGTGCCGGTCTGATGGCCTCGCAGCTCGCGCTGCTCTTCCTGCGCCGTCTTGAGGTGCCGGTCGTCCTGACCGACATCGACCAGGCGCGCGTCGACAAGGGTGTCGGTTACGTCCACGAGGAGATCGACAAGCTCCTCCTCAAGGGCCGCGTCAACCAGGACAAGGCGAACCGTCTGAAGGGGCTCGTCTCCGGCGTGCTCGACAAGGCCGAGGGCTTCTCCGACGCCGACTTCATCATCGAGGCCGTCTTCGAGGAGATCGGCGTCAAGCAGCAGGTGTTCGCCGAGGTGGAAGCCGTCGCTCCGGCGCACGCCATCCTCGCCACCAACACCTCCTCGCTCTCGGTCTCCGAGATGGCGTCGAAGCTGAAGCACCCCGAGCGGGTCGTCGGCTTCCACTTCTTCAACCCCGTCGCGATCCTGCCGCTCCTGGAGATCGTGCGCGGCGAGCAGACGGACGATGCCTCGCTGGCCACGGCCTTCGGTGTCGCCAAGAAGCTGAAGAAGACCGCGGTCCTGGTCAAGGACGCCCCGGCGTTCGTCGTGAACCGCATCCTCACCCGCTTCATGGGCGAGATCCAGAACGTCATCGACGAGGGCACCCCGGTCGAGGTGGCCGAGAAGGCCGTCGAGCCGCTGGGGCTGCCGATGTCGCCGCTGGTGCTCCTTGAGCTGGTCGGTCCCGCCATCGGTCTGCACGTGTCGGAGACCCTGAACCGCGCCTTCCCGGAGCGCTTCACGGTCTCGCCGAACCTCGCGGCGGTCGTCAAGGCCGGCAAGCGCGGCTTCTACGTCTACGACTCCGGCGAGCCGGAGCTGGACCCCGAGGTCGCCGCTCTCCTCAAGCAGGGCGACACCGTCCTGACCGAGGAGCAGACCCGCGACCGCGTGCTCGACGCCGTGGCGCAGGAGATCGGTCTGATGCTCGACGAGGGTGTCGTCGCCGAGGCGCAGGACATCGACCTGTGCCTGATCACCGGCGCGGGCTGGCCCTTCCACCTGGGCGGCGTCACGCCGTACCTGGACCGGGCCGGTGTCAGCGAGCGGGTCAACGGCAAGCGGTTCCTGGCGCAGGGCGTGGCCAGCGTTCCCGCATAGCACCTCCGCATACGGGTGATGCCCGGCCGGCCGAGAGGCCGGCCGGGCATCGGCCGTTCTCAGCCCTTCAGACCCGCGTCCAGGCCTCCAGCGCGAGGCCCGACTCCGCCTTCTGGCGCGCGAGCCGCAGTGTGCCGTCGAGGCCGATGGCCGCCATGACCACGCGGCCTTGCGCGTCCAGCGCCAACGCGGGGGAACCCAGGCAGGGTTCGCCGGTGGCGGCCCACCAGACTCCCGCCTTCTCGTCCTCCGTCGGGTAGGCCGCTATGACGGGGCGGCCGTCCTGGCCCCGGTGGGCGAGGACCGTGCAGTCGTGGCCCTCGATCGTCGCGCGGATGGCTGCCGTGTGGCCGGTGCCGGGGGCTCCGCCCAGGGGCCGTGTGTCCTCGTCGCCGTCGTCGCCGTCGTCGCCGTCGTCGCCGGAGCGGTGGGCGAGTACGCCTCTGCCGCGGGCGTCGGTGGCGTAGTACGTGAGGCGGTCCGGGGCGGTCTCCAGGGCCGTGCCCGAGCCGGGGGACGGGGGCAGCGGGATGTCGCCCGTGCGCTGGAACTCGGCGCCCTGCTTCTCCTGGGTCCAGTGCAGCGTCTTGTTCTCCGCCGGGCCGAAGACCTCCACCCGGCCGGTGGAGGTGGCGATCGCCGTGATGCCGTCGAGGACCTCGCGGACCTTGAAGTCCTTCCACCCCTCCCACTTGCCGCCCTTGCCCTCGCGCCGCAGCCGGACGCTGTTCACCGCGTCGCGCACGAAGACGTGGACCGTGCCCGCGGCGTCCACGGCGGCGGTCGGGGCGCCGAGGTGCGGGGCGCGCTCGACCATCTTGGTGTGCGGGTTGCCGAGTGAGCGCCAGTCCATGAGCGGGCGGCCGGACTGGTACTGGATGCTGTGCACCACGTCGACCTCCGAGCCGCGCGTGCGCAGGCCGATGAAGTGGACGTATCCGTCGACACCCTGGGCCAGGGTGAGGTGCGTCAGGTCCGGTGCCTCGAAGAACTCCTGGTCTGTCCATTCCGGGCCGCCGGGACGGGTTTCCGTCCAGCGCAGCAGTCCCTCGCGGGCGCGGGCGTACGCGGTGAGCCTGCCGTCCCTGCCCCGCAGCAGCCAGCGCGCTGTCGCAAGGGTGCCTGTCGCGGCGTGGCGGGAGGACTCTCCCTCGGGCCTGGGGGCGGACGTCTGCGGCATGAGTCGGCGCCGCCCTTCTTGCAAGTGGTCGTCTGCTCGTCTACTGGGGCATAAGTCTACGTTTGACGCAGTCGACTTCCGGCCGGGGCCCGGCCGCCGGTGTGCCAGGGTGACGCCATGAGAACTCTCCTTGTCGTGGACGCCGCCAACGTCGTCGGCTCGGTGCCCGACGGCTGGTGGCGGGACCGGCACGGGGCCGCCGAGCGGCTGCGGGACCGGCTCGTCGCGTACGCCGCCGAGGGCATCGCCGGGCACCCAGGGCCGCTGGAGGTCGTACTGGTCGTCGAGGGCGCGGCGCGGGCCGTCGAGTCCATCGAGGGCGTACGGGTCGTCTCCGCACCCGGCAGCGGCGACGACCGCATCGTGGAACTGGCCGCCGAGGCCACGGACCGCCCGTGCGTCGTCGTCACGGCCGACCGCGAACTGCGCCGCAGGGTCGGCGAGTCGGGAGCGGAGTCCGTGGGCCCCCGAACGGTACGAAACGACGCCTGACCCCTTCGCGGCGCGGGGGGGCGCGACCGGGCGGCACGAGATCCCCGCCGGGACACCCGCCCTCGCGGACGCGCGGCGAGAGCGGGCCAGGACACCTGTCACGCCGCTCGGCGCGGCGGCGGACGTCGCGCGCGTGGCACGAAACCCGGGACGGGCGTCGCGCACGTGACGGCGGGTTTCGCGCGCGTGGCGCGAAACGCGAGACGGGCCTCGCGCACGTGCCGACGGCGCCGCGACGGACATCGCGCGCGTGGCACGCAGTTCAAGGCGGGGCATCGCCCGCCGTGGCGCGCAGTGCAAGGTCGGCATTGCGCGCGAGGCCGGTGTCGCGGGCCTTGGAGCTGGGCGGAAGGCCCGCGCTCGCCTCATCGCTGGACTCTTGCGTACACCACCGCTCCCCCCACCCGCGCCACCGGCTCGTACCCGACCGTGAGGAGCCGTCGCAGGGTCGGTAGCCGGTTCGGGGTGAATAGTTTGCCTCGGGAGTCGTCCACGACGATCGTCGGCGGGTGTTCCCTCAGTTCCCGGCGGAAGACCCTCCAGGAGCCCTCTACCGCGTATCTCTCGCCCACCTGCGGGCCGTTCCTGCCTCCGCTGTAGTTGGTCAGGAGTCCTGCCGTGAGGTAGCGGCTCGCGGGGGTTCGGTCGGACAGCCAGTACGTCTCCGGGTGTATCCCCCAGAACAGCACCTTGTCCTGGGGTGCCGTCAGCACGCGAGCGGTCTCCGCGAGGCGCGTGGCGTGCGCCAGTTCGGGGCGCGGTGCCAGCATTCCCCAGGTCAGGAACAGCGCGCAGGTCCCGGCCGATACCGACACCGCCGTCCATGTGCGGACCCTGGGCAGGATCTGGAGTGCCGCTGTGCCCAACAGGGCCAGGGGCGGGGTCAGTTGGAGGAAGTAGTGGCCGAAGAAGTGGAAGCCGACCAGGACCGCTGCCGCCGATGAGGCGAGCCAGAGCCACAGCTCGGCCGAGCCGGTGCGGGCGATGCGCAGGACCCGTACGACAGGCGGGATGATCCCCACGCAGGCCGCCGCGAGGACGGCCGTGTTCGTCAGGCCCCGGAAGAGCACGTGGAGTTCGGAGCCGGTGAAGGAGGCGTACGCCCCCGAGCCCGTGACCGTCCAGAACAGGAACCCCGCGGGATGCGTGAGCGCCGCCGCCGCGAGGACCGGGGCGGACAGGCCAACTCCCAGGCGCAGTACGCCCCTTCGGGCGCCGCCCGACTGCCACAGCAGCCACGCCACCGGCACCAGAACCGCTCCCCCGGTCTGCTTGACCAGGAACGCGCAGGCCACCGCGGCTCCTGCCGCCCCCCAGCGGCGCCGGTCGGCGCACCAGAGGGCGGCCGCCGTGCACGGCAGCATGAAGACCTCGAAGGTGGCCGCCTGGGCGTCCTCGGGGTTCAGGCCGACCGAGATGAGGAGGTAGAGCACGCCCGCCGTGCGGCCCGCGCCGTCGCCCCAGCGGCGCCTGGCGACGCAGACGAGGAGGACGGCCGTCAGGAGCTGGGCCGCCACCGCGAGCACCTTCAGCGGCAGCAGCGTCGCGTCGCCGAAGAGCGCGAACGTCCCCTCGTACAGCCAGGGGACAAGCGGCGGCTTGCGGTCGACGACCGTTTCGTAGAGCTCTCCCCCGTCGGCCAGCATCCTTGCCTGGACGGCGAGATATCCCTCGTCCGGGCTCCAGAGCGGCCACCGGAAGGACGGGATCCGGGTGACGCAGGCCAGGGCGGCGAGCAGGGGGAGCAGGCGCGGCCAGTACGGCGCGGACGTTCGCTCCGTACGCGGGCGCGGCGGCCGGAGCCCGCGTACGGAGCGTAGTGAGGCGGGGGGCTCGGCGAGCATGGTGAGCACGCTATCCGGCCCCGCAGTCCCCATCAGGGTGGGACATACGGGGCCGGTCGATTGACGGCAGGAGACAGCGGCGGCTACAGACTGCCGTCGGCCTTGAGTTCGCCCCCGCGCTTGCCCAACCGGCTGTGCGAGCGCCCGTACACGAAGTAGACGATGAAGCCGAGCACCATCCAGATGCCGAACCGCAGCCACGTCTCGCCCGGCAGATTCAGCATCAGCCACACCGAGGCGGCCACCGAGAGGATGGGCACGAGCGGCACCAGCGGGGTGCGGAAGGCGCGATGCAGTTCGGGGCGGGTCCGGCGCATGACAAGCACGCCGATGGCCACGACGACGAATGCGAAGAGGGTGCCGATGTTCACCAGGGTCGCGAGCTCGTTGATGCTGGTGAAGCCCGCGATGACGGCGATGAGGACGCCAAGGAGGATGGTCGGGCGGTAGGGGGTCTTGAAGCGCGGGTGCGTGATGGAGAAGAAGCGTGGCAGCAGCCCGTCGCGGCTCATCGCGAAGAACACACGCGTCTGCCCGAGCAGCAGGATCAGACACACGGTGGTCAGGCCGACGGCGGCACCGAAGCTGATGGCGCCGGCGTACCAGGGGTGACCGGTGGACTTGAAGGCGTCGGCGAGGGGCGCGCTGACGGACAGTTTGGTGTAGTGCTGCATGCCGGTGACCACGAGCGAGACGGCCACGTACAGGACCGTGCAGATGAGGAGCGAGCCGAGGATGCCGCGCGGCATGTCGCGCTGCGGGTTCTTGGTCTCCTCGGCGGCGGTGGCCACCACGTCGAAGCCGATGAAGGCGAAGAAGACGACGGAGGCCGCGGTGAAGATGCCCATGACACCGAAGTTGGTGGGTTCGTAGCCGAAGAGCAGCTGAGCCATGGGGGCGTCTTCCCAGCCCACCCCGACCTCCGGGGTCACCGCGTCGGGGATGAACGGCGAGTAGTTGTCACCCACGATGAAGAAGAGACCCGCGACGATCACGATCATGACCACCGTCACCTTGATGGCCACGACGACCGCGGTGATGTTGGCGGACAGCTTCATGCCGACCACCAGGATCGCGGTCAGCACCAGGACCAGCACGAAGGCCAGGATGTCGAACGTGCCGCCCGGCACGTCGGGGCCTTCCAGCACACTCGGGAGATGCCAGTTCGCGTTGTCCATCAGGGAGCGCACATATCCCGACCAGCCGACCGCGACGACGGCCGTACCCAGGGCGAATTCGAGGACGAGGTCCCAGCCGATGATCCAGGCGGGCAGCTCACCGATGGAGGCGTAGGCGAAGGTGTACGCCGACCCGGCCACCGGGACGGTCGAGGCGAACTCGGCGTAGCACAGGGCCGCAAGGGCGCAGACGATGCCGGCGGCGACGAACGCCAGCGCGGTCGAAGGTCCCGCGTTCTCCTTGGCCACCTTGCCGGTCAGGACGAAGATGCCGGTGCCGATGATGACGCCGACGCCGAAGACCGTGAGGTCGAGGGCGGAGAGCGACTTCTTGAGCGCATGCTCGGGCTCTTCGGTGTCCTGGATGGACTGCTCGACGGTCTTCGTTCTGAAAAGGGTGCTTGTCACGGGCGTACCTCCACGCTTGTCATCCTGGACATGATCGAGACAGGCGGTACTTCGCAAGCCCAGGCACGGGTGGATTCACGCGAATGGGCCGGTCCCACCACCCGTACAGGGTGCTGGGACCGGCCCACAAGACCGCGTGGTTGACGCCGGTGGTGTGTCAGTCGCGCGCGGGCTCCCCCGCCTCGACGGAGTCCACGGCCGCCGTGCGCTCGAACCGGCCGTCCAGCTTGGCGACGAGGCCGGTCACCTGGCGTGCGATGTCCGGGGCGGTCAGGCCGATCTCGGCCATGATCTCCTTGCGCGACGCGTGGTCCAGGAAGCGCGGCGGGATGCCGAAGTCGCGCAGCGGCACGTCGACGCCCGCGTCGCGCAGGGCCTGGGAGATGGCCGAACCGACGCCGCCCGCGCGGGAGTTGTCCTCGACGGTGACGACGACGCGGTGCTTCTCGGCGAGCGGGGCGAGCGCCTCGTCGACGGGCTTGACCCAGCGGGGGTCGACGACCGTCGTGGTGATGCCCTGCTTGTTCAGGAGGTCCGCGATCTCCAGGCACATGGGAGCGAGGGCGCCCACGGAGACCAGGAGGACGTCGGGGTGGCTGGTGCCCGCCTTGCGCAGGACGTCCATGCCGCCGACCTTGCCGACGGCCTTGACCGCGGGGCCGACCGCGCCCTTCGAGTAGCGCACGACGGTCGGGGCGTCGTCCACCTCGACGGCCTCGCGCAGCTGGAGGCGGACCTGGTCGGCGTCGCGCGGGGCGGCGATCCGCAGGGTCGGCACGCACTGCAGGATCGACATGTCCCACATGCCGTTGTGCGAGGCGCCGTCCGTGCCGGTGACGCCCGCCCGGTCCAGGACGAAGGTGACGCCGCACTTGTGCAGGGCCACGTCCATCAGGAGCTGGTCGAAGGCGCGGTTGAGGAACGTCGCGTACACGGCGAAGACGGGGTGCAGGCCGCCGGTGGCAAGGCCCGCCGCCGAGACGGCCGCGTGCTGCTCGGCGATGCCCACGTCGTACACCCGGTCGGGGAACGCCTTGGCGAACTTCTGCAGGCCGACCGGCTGGAGCATGGCGGCGGTGATCGCGACGATGTCCTCGCGCTCGTGGCCGAGCTTGACCATCTCCTCGCCGAAGACGGACGTCCAGTCCATGCCGCCCGCGGCGATCGGCAGGCCCGTGTCGGGGTGGATCGGGCCGATGCCGTGGAAGTGGTCGGCCTCGTCCTCCTCGGCGGGCTTGTAGCCGCGGCCCTTCTCGGTGATGCAGTGCACGATGACCGGGCCGCCGAAGCGCTTGGCGCGCACCAGGGCGGACTCCAGGGCCTCGATGTCGTGGCCGTCGATCGGGCCGACGTACTTCAGGCCGAGGTCCTCGAACATGCCCTGCGGGGCGATGAAGTCCTTGAGGCCCTTCTTCGCGCCGTGCAGCGTCTCGTAGAGGGGCTTGCCGACGACCGGGGTGCGCTCCAGGAGGTCCTTGCCGCGGGCCAGGAAGCGCTCGTAGCCGTCCGTGGTGCGCAGGGTCGCCAGGTGGTTCGCGAGGCCGCCGATGGTGGGGGCGTACGAACGCTCGTTGTCGTTGACGACGATCACCAGGGGGCGGTCCTTGGCGGCGGCGATGTTGTTCAGCGCCTCCCAGGCCATGCCGCCTGTGAGGGCGCCGTCACCGATGACGGCGACGACGTGGTCGTCCTTGCCCCGCACCTCGTTGGCCTTGGCGAGGCCGTCCGCCCAGCCGAGGACCGTCGAGGCGTGCGAGTTCTCGATCACGTCGTGGTCGGACTCGGCGCGCGAGGGGTAGCCGGAGATGCCGCCCTTGGTGCGCAGCTTGGCGAAGTCCTGGCGGCCGGTGAGCAGCTTGTGCACGTAGCTCTGGTGGCCGGTGTCGAAGAGCACCTTGTCCTGCGGCGAGTCGAAGACGCGGTGCATGGCGATCGTGAGCTCGACCACGCCGAGGTTGGGGCCGAGGTGGCCGCCTGTCTTGGACACTGCGTCGACGAGGAAGGCGCGGATCTCGCCGGCCAGCTGGTTCAGCTCCTCCGGGCTGAGCCGGTCCAGATCGCGCGGTCCCCTGATGCGGGTCAGCAGCGGCACCCGTGCCTCCTTGCAGTAGAGCTGTTCGAGCGTTGACCGGAATGTTGCCGGGCCTGTTGAGTCTAATGTTCCGCCGTTGACGACGGCGTCCGGGCCGTGAGTTCCGCGTCACGCGATCGGCGGTACACAGGCCGTCGACAGGCGCCGGACAGAGAGCTGCCCGGCACCGCGCCATTGCGGTGCCGGGCAGCCCTGCTCGGGGTTCTGGCAGGTCAGGCGCGGCCTGCCGTCTTCTGCGTCTTGCGCGTCACGGAGTCGATGACGACCGTGGCGAGCAGTACGCCACCGGTGATCATGTACTGGACCGGCGTGGCGATGCCTTCGAGCGCCAGGCCGTACTGGATCGACGTGATGACCATGACACCCAGGAGGGCGTTCCAGGTGCGGCCCCGGCCGCCGAAGAGGCTGGTGCCGCCGATGACGGCCGCCGCGATGGCGTTCATCAGGAGGTCACCGGTGCCGGCGCCCTGGTTGGCGGCGGCGATCTTGGAGGCCATGAAGAGGCCGCCCGCCGCCGCGAACGTACCGGCGATCGCGTAGACCGACGTACGGATCAGGGTGACGTTGATGCCGGCTCGGCGGGACGCCTCGACGCTGCCGCCGAGGGCGAAGACCTTGCGGCCGTAGCCGGTGCGGCGAAGGACGAAGTCGGTGCCGACCAGGACCACCAGGAAGATCACCAGGGCCAGGGGCAGGCCCTTGTACTGGTTGAACATGATCGCGGCGGCGAAGGCCACCACGGCGAGGACCGCGGTGCGCACGATGATCTCGCTCAGCGGCCTTGACGGGACACCGGCGGCCTCGCGGCGGCGGCTGTCCAGGAAGGAGGAGAGGAAGAAGGCCGCGACCGCCACGATCGCCAGGCCGTAGGCCGCGGCGACGTCCGTGAAGTAGTACGAGGTCAGCTTGGCGATCAGGCCCTCGGAGTCGAGGTTGATGGTGCCGTTGTCGCCCAGGATCTGGAGCATGAAGCCCTGCCAGAACAGCAGGCCTGCCAGGGTGACGGCGAACGCCGGTGCGCCGATGCGCGCGAAGAAGAAGCCGTGGATGGTGCCGATCACCGTGCCGGAGAGGACGGCGACGATCAGGGCGATCCACTCGGGCGCGCCGTGCGTGACGGCGAGCACGGCGGCGACCGCGCCCGCGACACCGCTGACCGAGCCGACCGACAGGTCGATCTCGCCGAGCAGCAGCACGAAGACGATGCCGACGGCGATCATGCCGGTGCCGACCATGGCGACGGAGATGTTGCTGAGGTTCTCCGCGGTCATGAAGCGCGAGTTCATCGAGGCGAAGATCGCCCAGATGATGATGAGGCCCGCGACGACCGGGATGGAGCCGAGGTCACCGGCGCGCATCTTCCGCTTGAACTCGGTGATGTAGCCCGCGAAGCCCTGCTCGCGCACGAGCAGGCGCGGGTCGACCGCGGTGACGGCGTCGGCGGCGGCCGCGGGGGCGTCGACGGGCGCGTCGCCGGGCGTGGAGGTCTTGTCGATGCTGCTCACTTCTGGGCCTCCACGTTGCGCGCCGCGCGACGGGTCACGGCGTTGTCCGTGGCGCCCGTGATGGCGGAGATGATCTCTTCCTGCGAGGTGGCCTTCACGTCGAAGACTCCGTTGTTCCGGCCGAGCCGGAGCACCGCCACCTTGTCCGCGACGGCCTTGACGTCCGCCATGTTGTGGCTGATGAGAATGACCGCGTGGCCACGCTCGCGCAGCCGCTCCACCAGGTCGAGGACCTGGGCGGTCTGCTCGACGCCGAGTGCGGCGGTGGGCTCGTCGAGGATGACGAGCTTGGGCTCGCCGAGCATCGAGCGGGCGATCGCCACGGTCTGGCGCTGACCGCCGGAGAGCGAGGCGATCGGGATGCGGACGCTGGGTATGCGGATCGACAGCGTGGTGAGGAGCTCGCGGGCGCGGCGCTCCATCTCGACCTCGTTGAGCACGCCGCGCCTGCGCAGCTCACGACCGAGGTAGAGATTGCCTACGACGTCGATGTTGTCGCACAGCGCGAGGTCCTGGTAGACGGTCGCGATGCCCAGGTTCTGGGCGTCGTGCGGCTTGTTGATCGATACGGTCTTGCCGTCCCACTCGATGACGCCGTCATCGATGGGATGCACGCCGGCGATCGTTTTGACCAGCGTGGACTTTCCTGCGCCGTTGTCGCCGACCAGGGCGACCACCTCACCGGCGTGGACCTCAAGCTCGACGTCGGTGAGCGCCTGGACGGCACCGAATCGCTTGGAGACCCCGCGCAACGCCAACACGGGCGTAGCGGACACGTGAACCATCTCCTTCGCCGCCTGACCGGCGGGAGGTTGAACAGAAGAGAACGAGAAGAACCAGAAGCCAGAAGAACGAGAGCTCGCCGCGGAGCGACCGGAGCGCGTTTCTGTCCGGCGCCTCGCCTAGAGCTGCGGGGCTGTTGGAACGGGGCGCCGGACAGGGCTCAATGGTGGTGAAGTCCCGTAGAGAAAGGGGGACTTACTTCAGGCCGACCTTGCCGCAGTCGGCCTTGTACTTGGCCGTGCAGATCTCGTCGACCGTGTAGATGCCGTCCTTGATGACGGTCTCCTTGATGTTCTTGTCGGTCAGCGAGACGACCGGCACGAGCACGGTGGGAACGTCCTTGGCGGTGGGGCTGTCGACGGTCGTCTTGGCGATCGAGTCGAGCTTCTCGCCCTTGCCGAGCGCGACGGCCATCTGCGCGGCGATCTCGGCTTCCTGCGGGTAGGACTTGTAGACGCTCATGAACTGCTCGCCCGCGACGATGCGCTGCACACCGGCGAGTTCGGCGTCCTGTCCGGTGACCGGGGGAAGCTTGCTGACGCCCGCGGCCTTGAGGGCGGTGATGATGCCGCCCGCCATGCCGTCGTTCGCGGAGTAGACGCCGTCGATCTTGTCCTTGCCGAGCGCCGAGATCGCGCCCTCCATGTTGGCGTTGGCGTTCTCCGGCTTCCACTCCTTGGTGTCGTACGACTTGCCGATCTTGACCTTGCCCTTGAGCTCGCCCTCGGCGCCCTTCTTGAAGAGCTTGGCGTTCGGGTCGGTGATCGCGCCGTTCATCATCACGATCGTGCCGCCCTTGGCCTTGTCGCCGAGGGCCTCGAGGAGGGCCTTGCCCTGGACGCGGCCGACCTCTTCGTTGTCGAAGGAGGTGTACGCGTCGATGGGGCCCTCGGCAAGGCGGTCGTACGCCACGACAGGGATACCCGCGTCCTTGGCCTTCTTGACCGAACCGGCGATGGCCTTGGAGTCCACCGCGTCCACGATCAGCACGTCCACCTTGTTGGTGATCATGGTGTCGGCCTGCTGGTTCTGGGTGTTCGCGTCCTGCTTGGCGTTGGCGTAGGTGACCTTGGCCTTGCCGTCGGTCAGCTCCTTGACGTGCTTCTCGATGAGCGGCTTGTCGAACTTCTCGTAACGCGCGGTCTGGTTCTCCGGCAGGAGCAGACCTATGTTCAGCGCGTTGCCCTTCTTCGAGCCCGAGCCCGCTTCATCCTTGTCACCGCCGGACTCCTTGGCACTGCCACATGCGGCAAGGGTGACGGCCATGGTGGTGGCGGCAACGGCAACGGCGGCACGACGCATACGCGTGTTCATTTGGGAACCTCCCTGACGTGGCCGCGTCGTTGCGGCCGAGGTGGCTCGAAGTCAACTCGGCCGCCACACCAGCGTCAAGGAGTAAATCCTTAACGAGATGACAACGGTGCCATGCGTTATCTAAGTGAAGGCAGGTGCGGACGCAGGGAGCGAGCCGTCCAAAAGGGTCGAATCGCCCATTTCGCTGAGTGCGAGAGCCAGGGCGCCGAGGACCTCGGCACGGCCGCCCAGCGCCCCGGGAAGGACCGACAGCTGACGCGCCGCGCTGGGGATCGCATAGCGCCCCACGGACTCCCTGATGGGCCCGAGGACCAGCTCACCGGCCTCCGCGAGGTCACCGCCGAGGACGACCCGGCTGGGGTTCAGGAGGTTGCAGAGGTTGGCCACACCGCTGCCGATGTGCCGGCCGACGTCGGCGATCACGCGGCGGCAGCCGGGGTCCCCGTCGCGCGCGAGGGCGACCACGCGCTCCATGGTCAGCTCGGTGCCGTGGCTCGACTGGAGCAGGGGCAGTACGTAGCGGGCCGCCGTGAAGGTCTCCAGGCAGCCGCGGTTGCCGCAGCGGCAGACCGGGCCCGACTCGTCCAGGGTGATGTGCCCGATCTCGCCCGCGGTGCCGCCGGGCCCGCGGTAGATCCGCCCGTCGATCACGAGCCCGGCGCCGACACCGCTCGCGACCTTGATGTACGCGAGGTCCTTGACCCCGCGGCCGCTCCCCCAGACCAGCTCGCCGAGCGCGCCGAGGTTGGCGTCGTTGTCGACGTGCACGGGGACGCCGAGGCGGCCCCCCAGCTCCTCGGCGGGCTTGGTGCCGGTCCAGCCCGGCAGGATCGAGGTCGAGCCGAGCGTCCCGGACTCCACGTCGATGGGCCCGGGCACGCCGAGGCCGACGCCCGCGATCTTCGCGCGGTCCACGCCGGTCGCCGCGATCAGCCTGCTGACCAGCTGCTCGGCCCGGTCGAAGCCCTGCGCGGCCGACGCGTCCACGTCCAGCGGCTCGGACTCCTCGGCGAGCACCTGGTGGGCGAGGTTGCCCACCGCCACGCGCAGGTGCGTATGGCCGAAGTCCACGCCGATGACGATGCCCGCGTCGCCGCTGAGCGAGACGCTGCGGGCCCTGCGCCCGCCTGCCGAGGTGGGCGTGACCTCGACCGTTCCGCCGTCCTTGAGCTCCCGGACGATGTTGGAGACCGTGGCCGCGGACAGACCCGTCGTCCTGGCGATCTCCGCCTGAGTGAGCGATCCGGCGAGCCGTACGGCACGTACGACCCGCTCGAGATTGGCCCGGTGCAGCGACGACTGCGACCCCGGAGTCTCCATTGACTCAGCCACCCTTTTTTCGTATGACGTAAATGAACAAGCAGCGACTTCGCCGCCCGTACAAGTTGTGAACTCCAAGCTCTGCTGAACGGGTTGGCGCAGTCAAGTCCTTGACGGAAATCCACGCTCCCGAACAGCGGGACAGGCCGGGTCCAAGCGGCGAGGATGCACCCCAAACCACCCAGACCCGGCCTGTGAGGGCCGATCCGTTACTTGACCGATCCCGCGGTGAGACCCGAGACCACGTGCCGCTCGATGAAGGCGAAGAGCACGATGACCGGCACGATCGCCACCACGGAGGCCGCGAAGAGGTAGTTCCACTCCACGGTGTAGGCGCCGATGAAGTTGTTGATGCCGACGGTCAGCGGCTGCTTGTCGGGCTCGGTGGTGAGCGTGAGGCCCATCACGAACTCGTTCCACGAGGTGATGAAGGTGAAGATCACCGCGGTGACCACGCCCGGCAGCGCAAGGGGCAGGGTCACCTTCACCATGGCGCCGAAGCGGCTGGTGCCGTCCACCATGGCGGCCTCCTCCAGCTCCGGCGGGATGGAGCTGATGTAGGCCGTCAGGATCCACACGGCGAACGCGAGGTTGAACGCCGCGTTCGTGATGATCAGCGTCCAGACCGAGTTGAGCATGTCCAGCTGGTGGAACTCGCGGTAGAGGCCGACGAGCAGTGCGGTGGGCTGGAACATCTGGGTGACCAGGACGAGGAGCAGGAAGATCTTGCGTCCGCGGTAGCGCATGCGCGCCGTGTAGTACGCGGCGGGCAGCGAGACCAGGAGCACCAGGAGCGTCGCCCCGCCCGCGACGAGGAGGGTCACCTGCAAGTTCTGGCCGAGCTCCGACTCCCTCCACACCTCGATGAAGTTCGACCACTCCAGGTTCTGCGGCAGATACGTCCGGTCCCGCAGCTCGTCCTTGGGACGCAGCGCGGTGATCACCATCTCCAGGTACGGAGCCAGGAAGATCGCCGCGAGCGCCCAGGCGACCACCGTGATGACCAGCGTGCGCGGCCGGAACGTGCGCTTGGGCTTGCGCTGGGGCGCGGGCCCCTTCGGGGACCCCGTGCGGGGCGCCGTCGCGGTGGCCATCAGTCCTCCTCGTTCCACCGGCTGACCTTCAGGAAGATCAGCACGAGCACGACGACCATCGCGAAGTTGACCACGGACATGGCGGCGGATTCGCCGATGTCGGTCTCCTTCAGCTTGTACATGAACACCATGGTCGTGGAGGTGTCATAGCCGGGACCGCCCTGCGTCATGGCCCAGATGATCGGGAAGGAGTTGAAGACGTTGATGAGGTTGATGACGACGCCGACGAGGAACGCGGGCCGCAGCATCGGCAGCGTGATGTGCCGGTACGTCTGCCAGGGACTCGCCCCGTCGATGCGCGACGCCTCGTAGACCTCGCCGGGGATGGTCTGCAGACCGGCGAGCAGCGTGTACGTGGTGAAGGGCAGCGACACGAAGATCGCGACGGCCATCATCCAGGGCCAGGCCGTCTCCGGTTTGCCCAGCCAGTCCTTGGAGTTGTCGATCAGGCCGAGGTCCAGCATCACGGTGTTGAGCACGCCCGCGGTCTGGTTGAGCATCCACTTGAAGCCGATGGCGGTCATCAGGACGGACGCCGCCCAGGGCGCGATGAGCGCCCAGCGGGTGACGGTGCGGCCGGGGAACTTCTGGTTGAAGAGCTGGGCGAGGGCCAGCGAGAGCAGCATCGTCACGGACACGACGACGACGGTCCACACGACCGTCCAGAGCAGGACCGCCCCGAAGTCGGTCTCCTCGAAGAGCTTCTTGTACTTGTCGGTCCCCGCGCTGCCGCGCACGATGCCGGCGATGGAGATGTTGAGGAACGAGGTGCGGATCAGCTCGACGACCGGCCAGATGACCACGGCGAGGATCAGCAGGATGACGGGCGCTATCCAGGGCAGCGGGCCGAGCCGGGCGATGCCGCTGCGGCGGCTCACCGGCCTGGGTGCGCGCCCGCTCCGTCCCCGGCCGGTGTCGGCCGGGGGCGGAGGGGCCTTCAGTGACACAAGGACTCCTTGCGTACGGGCGTACGGGGCGTACGGGGGCGAACTGGCGAGGGCTGCCCGCTACTTGGCCTCGGCTGCCGCCGCTTCCGCCTTCTTCTGCAGGTCACCGAGGACCGTCTTCGGGTCGTCGCTGACGGCCTTGCCACCGGTCTTCTTCATCTCGGCGGAGATGACGTCCCAGGCGGTGTCGCCAAGGGGGTAGAACTTGGCGTTCGGCAGGACCTCGAAGAACGGCTCCAGGTCCTTGTGCTTGCCGTTGGTCTGCATCTCCTTGAGCGCGTCCTGGGTGACGGGCATCAGGTTGTACATCTCGTCGAACTCCAGCATCTTCTTGGAGTACGTGAAGTCCAGGAACTTCTTGACGCCTTCCTTCTCGGCGCCGCCGTCCTTGAACGCCATCATCCAGTCGGCCACGCCGAGGGTGGACTCCAGCGGGCCGTCCTTGCCGGGGATCGGCGCGACGCCGTAGTCGACCTTGCCGTCCTTGGCCATCTGGATGAGGCTCGGGTGGCCGTTGAGCATGCCGACCTTGCCGGCCGCGAAGTCCGCGAAGGCCGTCTTGCGGTCGGTGGAGGCCGGGTTGGAGTACGTGAGGCCGGGCTTGACGAGGTTCTTCTGCAGCCAGTCGAACGTCTCGACGTTCTGGGCGCTGTCGAGCGTGTACTTGCCGCTCGTTTCGGTGTAGCCACCGCCGTTGCCGAGCTCCCACATCATCGTCTCGCCCTGGGTCTCCTCGGGGCCGAGCGGCAGGGCGTACGGGGTCTCGGCGGCCTTGGAGGACTTGATCTTCTTGGCGGCCGCGGCGATGTCGTCCCAGGTCTTGGGCGGCGTCTTCACGCCCGCCTTCTTCAGGACGTCCTTGTTGTAGAACATGACGCGGCTCGATGAGACCCACGGGATGCCGTACTGGGTGCCCTTGACCTCGCCGGCCTTGGCGAAGGTCGGTATGAGGTTCTCCTGCGTCTTGGGCGAGAGGACCTCGTCGGCCTTGTAGAGCAGGTCGTCGGCGACCTTGTCGGCGTAGCCGCCGGTCTGCAGGAGGTCGGGCTGGTTGCCCGCCTGGATCATGTTCTTGACGGACTTGTCGATCTCGTTCCAGTTGATGACCTGGACCTCGACCTTGTAGCCCTTGTTCTCCTTCTCGAACTCCTTCTTCACGCCGTCCCAGTACTTCTTGGAGGCGTTGGAGGCCTTGTCGCCGTAGTCGGCGGCGACGAGCTTGATGGTCTTGCCGTCGCCGCTGTCGCTGTCACCGCCGCACGCGGTGAGCCCCATGGCCATCGCGAGCGTTGCCGCACCGGTGGCGATTACTCGGTTCCTCATGCTGTTCAACCCTTCGACATCGGTGTCGACTTGAACGCGGGCAAAGGTTCCCCCCGCGGCGCCGTGGGGCCGACATTACTCACGGCCGGAATTGGCACAACAGGCCTAGACCACTTTCGTGGCCAAGCTGAAATCACCGGCGGACAGGGTCACTTGAGAGCTCCCGCGGTGAGACCGGCCTGCACCTGACGCTGGAAGACCGCGTACACGACGAGCACCGGAAGCATCGCGATCGTCAGGCCCGCGAAGAGCGCTCCCCAGTCGCCCCGGTAGCCCTGCGAGACCGCGAGCGACGCGAGTCCCTGCGGCAGCACGTACCGGCTCTCCTCCTCGTTGTTGAGCAGCAGCGGAAGCAGGTACTGGTTCCACTGCCCGAGGAAGTTGAAGATGCCGATGCTCACCAGGCCCGGCTTGGCCATCGGCATCATGATCTGGAAGAACGTGCGGGTGTGCGAGGCCCCGTCGACCATCGCCGCCTCCTGGACGCCGGTGGGCAGCGTACGGAAGAAGGAGGTGAGGAAGAAGACGGTGAAGGGCAGCGAGTACGCGATGTAGGCGATCATCAGGCCTGGACGGGTGTCCAGGAGACCGAAGTTCTCCATGACCGCGAAGAGCGGGACGAGGGCGAGGATGACGGGGAACATCATTCCGCCCGCGAAGAGCATGAAGATCAGCCGGTTGCCCGGGAAGGTGAAGCGGGCGATCACGTACGCCGCCATCGAACCGAGCAGCATCGTGCCGGTCAGCGAACCCGCCAGGATGATCAGCGAGTTGAGGGCGTACTGCCCGATGTTGGCCGTCGTCCACGCGTTGGTGAAGTTCTCCCAGTGGAAGGAGGCCGGCCAGCCCATCGGATCGCTGAGGATCTCGGTCGAGGGACGGAACGCGGTGAGCGCGACCCAGACGAGGGGCCCCGCCGCGAGGATCACCCACAGGACGAGGAAGGCGTGCGAGAAGACGTTCAGGGTCGCTCCGCCCACCGATTCGGACTCACGGCGGGGTGCGTCGGCGGCATCGGTGCGGGGCGCGGTGGTCGTGGTCATGATGCAGTGGCTCCCGCGGTCTCAGTATTCGATCCGGTCGCGATTCCCGATCCTCATGACGATCAGCGAGAACGCCATGCTGAGGACGAGGAGGACGACGCCGATGGAGGTGGCATAGCCGTATTGACCGTCACGGAATCGTTCGTAGAGGAAGACCGGAGTGACCTTCAGGACGTGCTCGGGCACCATGACGAGCACGATCGCGAACGAGTCGAGCGCCTGGATGCCCATGTAGATCCAGCCGGTCCGTACGGTGTCCCAGATCAGCGGGAGCGTCACGCTGAAGAAGGTCCGCCCCCGGCCCGCGCCGTCGAGCAGCGCGGCCTCGTAGATGTCCCTGGGGATCGCGCCCATCGCGGCGGAGAACAGCACCACGTAGAAGCCGACGAAGCTCCAGGAGAGCACGGCCATCACCGCGATGAGGGCGAGACCGCGGTCGCCGCCCAGCCAGGCGGGGCCGTCGATGCCCACCTTGTCGAGCCCGCCGTTGATCAGGCCGCTGTTGGTGTTGAAGACGCGGCCCCAGACGACGGCGATGATCGCGACGGACAGGACCTGGGGGAAGAAGTAGACGACCTTGTAGAACGACGAGCCCGCGACACCGGCGATGGCCTGGCCCTTACGGTGCCGGCCGCCCGAGGTGATCATGTACGCGAAGAACATGCCGAGCACGAGCGTGATCAGTGGGGCGACGACCGCGAGGACGACGCTCACTTCCAGGGACTCCCAGAAGCGCTCGTCGTTCCACATCTTCGTGAAGTTGCCGAAGCCGATGAAGTTCGCCACCGGCCCGCCGGACCAGTCGGTGAACGAGTAGTAGATCGCCTGGACGAAGGGTGAGATGACGAACAGGGCGTAGAACGCGAGCGGCAGCGCCAGGAACCCCGCGATGAAGCGGTACTTGTCGAGGGTCCGGTAGCGCCGGTCGTAGCGCACGCTCTGCGGGGTGAAGCGGGGCGGCAGCAGCACCGCCAGGAGGAACAACAGCCGGTTCGGCGCCTTGCGTGGGCCTGGCCGGTCCGGTGCCTTCTTCGAAGGTGGGGAATCGTCCACCCGGGTGTCACTCTTCACGCCACTCCGCCCCGCCTCGCTCACGTGCCCGCGTTCTCGGTTCCGGTGCTGATTCCGGTGGTACTCAAGACTTCTTGATCTTGCTGATGTCGGGGTCCTTCAGAATGCGGTCGGACGCCTTCTGCATCGTGTCCATCGCCTGCTTGGTGCCGATCTGGCCCAGCATGAACTTGGCGATCATGTTGTTGAAGTCCTCGCGGAACAGCTCGTTGTACCAGTCGAAGAACTTCGGGATGACGACGTTCTCGCCGGCCGCCTCGATGGCCGCCTGTGCGCTCGCCGTGCCGGACGGCAGCTTCTGGCCGTCGATGGCGCCCTTGACCACGGGCATCGAGCCGACCTCCTTGAACAGGTTCAGGGCGGCCTCCTTGCTGTACATCATCCGCAGCCACTCCATGCCGCCCTGCACGTTCTGCGCCTTGGCGGGGACGATGAACGGCTCACCTGCCGGGGCGTAGAGCGTGCCGAACGGCATCTTGTCGCTGGAGTCCAGGGAGGGGGTCGCGCCGACCGTCATCTGGAAGTCCTTGGGCGTGGTGTCCTTGGCCTCGTTCTCCACCCAGGAGCCGTTGGGCACGAAGAGGCACTTGCCGCCCTTGGTCCAGGCGGTCTGCATCTCCGTGTGGGCCTCGGTGCCGTCGAAGCCGGTGAGGACGTACTTCTTGGCGACGAGCTCTTCCCAGGCCTCGAAGACGTCCTTGACCGCCTCGTGCTTCCAGGCGTCCGGCTCCAGGTAGTCCATGGCGGTGATGACGTCGCGCCCGCCGCGCTGGGCGAACATCGCGTACATGCTGAAGAACATGTAGCGGGGGTGGCCGCCCGGGTAGCTCCAGCCGTGGATGCCCTTGTCCTTGGCCTTCTTGCAGACCGCGAGCATCTCGTCCCACGTCTTCGGGTACTCGGAGTCGAGGCCCTCTTCGAGCAGCTTCTTGGAGTACCAGTTGCCGTACACCGTCAGCGCGATGTTGAGCTGGTAGACCTCTTTGCCGCCGAAGGTGCCCATCTGCTCGACCACCGGCACGAGGGTCTCGCGCACCGTGACGCTCGGGTCGTCCCACGAGGGGGCGTCGAGCAGCTCCGAGAGGTCGGCGACCTGCTTGTTGTGCACGAGCTTGCCGGGGTTCATCTGGTCGGCACCGGAGTTGTTGACCACGTCCGCCGTCGGCTTGCCGCGCACGATCTTCGGCTGAAGCTGGGTGGCGATCTTCGCCGTGGCCTTCTGGTCGGCGTCGGCCTTGGGGTACTTCTCCTTGTACATGTCGGTGACGAACTGGGCGTACTTGTCGCCGTATCCGCCGTTGAAGATGTAGACCCCGAGACCGGCGTCCGTCTTCACGCCGAGCGGGTTCTTCTTGGACTTCTCGCCCTTCTCCGCCTTGTTCTCGTCCCCGCCGCCGCTCGCGCAGGAGCTCAGGGCGCCCACGGCCGGCACTGCGAGAAGGCTGGTGGCCGCGGCCCTCTTCATCACGTCACGACGGTTGATGCTGGTGGATCCCATGCTCAAGTCCTCGCCTTCCAGGACTCAGGCGGCGTACGGGGCTCCCGACAGCTCGCCAGTGGCGAAGGGCCCGACACCGCGGGTCAGTTGAAGCTTCAGTGGTGCGTTACGTGCGACAACTACATGGCAAGGGCTCGCACCCGCCACTCAGGGTGCCGATAGGTATAGTCCACTTCTCGGCAGCAGAGCAAGATCGAACGCAGCTTGGGCCAGCAGTCTTTCCCGAGTTGAGACCTCGCGGAGATACGGCCTGGTTCGTTCACGGCGTGAGCAAATTCAGCCGAACGAATCGACCGCAACGTGTACGCGCCTTCACTCCCCTCCATTGATCTTCCCTGGCGCTCACTTGCACCTCATTGGACTTTCTCCTGGATCCCCTTGGACTTTCCCCCGGCCGCCGTCGCCCCTCTCGTCCCCTCCGACGCTTCCAACAGCCTTGACACCACCCACCACTTGCCGCCCTACTGGACCCTGCGCAGCGATGTGACAACGTTGTCCAACTCGCAGGGAGGGGCTCGGGGATGCCGCACAGATCACGCAGACCTCGCTTCAGACACCATCGTTCGGCCGCGGTCCTGGGAGCGGCCGCGTTCACGCTCGTCGCGACAGGGCAGGGCGCCGCCGTCGCCAAACCGGAGGAACCGCCCAGGGCGGCCAAGGAGTTCGTCTCCTCGTTCGAGGAGGGCGAGGCCCAGCCCGACTGGCTGAACACCGTGGAGACCGGCCCCGACGGCAAGAAGCGGACCGCCGGTGTCAACGGCGCGTTCAGTTCGGGGATCCCCGGCAGTGTGAACGACCACGTCACGGAGGTCCGCGCCAGCGGCGAGAACTCCGGGAGCGGCGAGGTCAAGGAGAACCTGATCGACGGGGAGCCCACCAGCAAGTGGCTCACCTTCGCGCCCACCGGGTGGGTCGAGTTCGACCTCGACGAGCCCGCCAAGGCCGTGACGTACGCGCTGACGTCGGCGAACGACCACGCCGAGCGCGACCCCAAGGACTGGGCCCTCCAGGGCTCCACGGACGGCAAGGACTGGAAGGTCCTCGACACCCGGAAGGGTGAGGCGTTCGACAAGCGCCACCAGACCAAGAAGTACGACTTCCAGAACTCCACCGCGTACGCCCACTACCGCCTGGAGGTCACCGCCAACAACGGCGCGTCCGACGCCCTCCAGCTCTCCGACGTCCAGCTCTCCGTCGGCGGCAGCGAGGCGCCCGTCCCCGAGGACATGCTCTCCCTCGTGGACCGCGGGCCCAGCGGCTCCCCGACCGCGAAGTCGGGCGCCGGGTTCACCGGCAAGCGCGCGCTGCGCTATGCGGGCACCCACAAGGTGGACGGGCGCGGCTACTCGTACAACAAGGTCTTCGACGTGAACGTCTCGGTGCGGCGTGACACGGAGCTTTCGTACCGGATCTTCCCCTCCATGGCCGAGGGTGACCTCGACTACGACGCCACGAACGTGTCCGTGGACCTGGCCTTCACCGACGGCACCTATCTGAGTGACCTCAAGGCCATGGACCAGCACGGCTTCCCGCTGGACCCGCAGGGGCAGGGCGCCGCGAAGGGCCTCTACGTCAACCAGTGGAACAACGTGGAGGCGCGGATCGGGCAGGTCGCGCGCGGTAAGACCGTCGACCGGGTGCTCGTCGCGTACGACTCCCCCAAGGGCCCGGCGAAGTTCCGCGGCTGGGTGGACGACGTCTCCCTGAAGGAGAAGGCCCCGGCGAAGCCGAAGGCCCATCCTTCGGACTACGCGGACACCACGCGCGGCACCAACTCCAGCGGCGCCTTCTCGCGCGGCAACACCTTCCCCGCGACGGCCGTCCCGCACGGCTTCAACTTCTGGACGCCCGTGACCAACGCGGGCTCGCTGAGCTGGCTCTACGACTACGCGCGCGGCAACAACGCGGACAACCTGCCGACGATCCAGGCGTTCAGCGCGAGCCACGAGCCGAGCCCCTGGATGGGTGACCGGCAGACGTTCCAGATGATGCCGTCGGTCGACAAGGACACCCCGTCCGCGTCCCGCACCAAGCGCGCGCTGCCCTTCAAGCACGAGAAGGAGACGGCACGCCCGCACTACTACGGCGTGACCTTCGAGAACGGCCTCAAGGCCGAGATGGCCCCGACCGATCACGCGGCGATGATGAAGTTCACCTATCCCGGTGACGACGCGAGCGTCATCTTCGACAACGTCTCCGAGAAGGGCGGCCTCACCCTCGACGAGGAGAACGGCGTCGTGAGCGGCTTCTCGGACGTCAAGTCGGGTCTTTCGACGGGTGCGACGCGCCTGTTCGTGTACGGGACCTTCGACGCGCCCGTCACCGCGGGCGGCAAGCTCGACGGCGGGGGCGGCGGTGATGTCACCGGCTATCTGCGCTTCAAGGCCGGCAAGGACCGCACGGTCAACCTGCGCCTCGCGACCTCGCTCATCAGCCTCGACCAGGCCAAGGCCAACCTGAACAGCGAGATCCCGTCCGGCACCTCCTTCGACCGCGTGAAGAACCGCGCGCAGAAGAGCTGGGACGACATCCTCGGCAAGGTGGAGGTCGAGGGTGCGAGCGAGGGGCAGCGGACCTCGCTCTACTCCAGCCTGTACCGCTTGTACCTCTACCCCAACTCGGGCTTCGAGAAGGTCACTTCGGCGGACGGCAAGTCGAAGTACCAGTACGCGTCGCCCTTCTCGCCGCAGACCGGGCCGGACACCCCGACCCACACCGGCGCGAAGATCGTCGACGGCAAGCCGTACGTCAACAACGGCTTCTGGGACACGTATCGCACGACCTGGCCCGCCTATTCGCTCCTCACGCCGAAGAAGGCGGGTGAGCTGGTCGACGGCTTCGTACAGCAGTACAAGGACGGTGGCTGGACGTCCCGTTGGTCGTCGCCCGGCTACGCGGACCTGATGACGGGCACTTCGTCGGACGTGGCGTTCGCCGACGCGTACGTCAAGGGCGTGGACTTCGACGCCAAGGGCGCGTACGACGCGGCGCTGAAGAACGCGACCGTGGTGCCGCCGAGTTCGGGCGTCGGCCGCAAGGGCATGAAGACCTCCCCCTTCCTCGGCTACACCCCCAGCGAGACCCACGAGGGCCTGTCCTGGGCACTGGAGGGCTACCTCAACGACTACGGCATCTCGCGCATGGGCGAGGCCCTCTACAAGAAGACGGGCGAGAAGCGCTACAAGGAGGAGTCGGAGTACTTCCTCAACCGCGCCCGTGACTACGTGAAGCTCTTCGACGACAAGGCCGGGTTCTTCCAGGGCAAGGACACGAAGGGCGAGTGGCGGGTCCCGTCCGACAAGTTCGACCCGCGCGTGTGGGGTTACGACTACACGGAGACGAACGCCTGGGGCTACGCCTTCACCGCCCCGCAGGACTCGCGCGGTCTGGCGAACCTGTACGGCGGCCGCAAGGGCCTCGGCGACAAGCTGGACACCTACTTCGCCACTCCGGAGACCGGCTCGGCGGAGTTCGCGGGCTCCTACGGAGGCGTCATCCATGAGATGACCGAGGCACGCGACGTACGCATGGGCATGTACGGGCACTCCAACCAGGTCGCCCATCACGCCGCCTACATGTACGACGCGGCCGGTGAGCCGTCCAAGACGCAGGAGAAGGTCCGCGAGGTCCTCTCCCGCCTCTACACGGGCAGCGAGATCGGGCAGGGCTACCACGGCGACGAGGACAACGGCGAGCAGTCGGCCTGGTACCTCTTCTCCTCGCTCGGCTTCTACCCGCTGGTCATGGGAAGCGGCGAATACGCCATCGGCTCCCCGCAGTTCACCAAGATGACCGTGCATCTGGACGGCGGGCGCGACCTGGTCGTCAAGGCGCCGAAGAACAGCGCGAAGAACGTGTACGTCCAGGGGCTGAAGGTCAACGGCAAGAAGTGGACCTCAACGGCCCTCCCCCACAAGGAGATCGCTCGCGGAGGCGTCCTGGAGTTCGACATGGGCCCGAAGCCTTCGGCGTGGGGCACGGGCAAGAACGCCCAGCCCACGTCGGTCACGCAGGACGACAAGGTGCCGTCGCCGCGCGGTGACGCGATCAAGGGTGACGGCGCGCTCTTCGACAACACATCGGCTACGGACGCGACTTCGGGGTCTGCGGTGGACCTGCCGGTCGCCAAGGAGACGAAGGCCGTGCAGTACACGCTGACGTCGTCCTCCGACAAGGCGAAGGCGCCGCGCGGCTGGGTGCTCCAGGGCTCCGCCGACGGCGAGAAGTGGAAGGATCTTGACAAGCGGTCCGGCGAGTCCTTCGCCTGGGACCAGCAGACCCGGGTGTTCACGGTCGACGACCCGGGGACGTACCGGCACTACCGGCTCGTGCCGGACGGGTCGGCGACGCTCGCGGAGGTCGAGCTCCTGAGCTGATCCATCGGGAGGCACGGTGCAACACGGGGGCGGGAGTGGCGAGTTCACTCCCGCCCCCGCTTCGTGTTCGCCACTGGAGCCGCCGGGGCCGTCGGGGCCGTTGGCCGGAACACCCCTGGCCTCACTCTCCACAGGGATGCAGACTCACCTCGTAACACACCTTTTGTCATGATCACGCCACTGATTGGGGATCGTTCGTGTTACGAAGATCAGCCAGCCCGTCGGCCTTACGGCGAAGAAGACCCGGCACCCGCTCCAAGGCCATCGCCGTCATCGGCGCCCTCGCCATCGGCGCACCGCTCACCCTCCTCGGCCCCGCCTCCGCGGCGGACCACTCGCCCACCGCGTCCGGCAAGGCACCGAAGGGCAGTTGTACGGCGCCCAAGGACTGGTCGAGCTGTGTACAGGTGACCACCCGCCTCGACCGGGCCCCTTCAGTGGGACAGCGGGCCCGCCTCGACATCACCGTCGACACCCGCGTCGACCTCTCCGGCGCCCGCGTCCAGGCCGATCTGCCCGCCGCCGTCGACTGGGCCTCCGCGCCCGCAGGATGGCAGTTCAAGGACATCGGCCAGCTGCTGCCGGAGGACGGCGGCACGGTGCACCGCGCCCAGCGCACCATCGACCTGGCGGCCGGGAAGACCCTGCGCTTCTCGCTCCCGGTCAAGGGAGTCAAGGCCGCCGCCACCTCCGTGCGCGCCCGCGTCGACGGCACATCGGCCGAGCCCACCGACCGCGACGAGCACATGCAGCTCCTCACGGTCGGCGCCACGCCCACCGCCTCGCACCTGGGCCTCGACCAGCGCCGCAACTCCACCGCGCTGCACCAGCTCCCGGACGGCGTCGAGCTCACCCCCGCCAAGCCCGAGCGGCCGTTCGAGCCGGTGGCCGCAAGGACGAAGCTCCCCAAGCCGCACAGCGACGACGCCCCCTCCACCGAACCGTCGGCGAAGGCACTCTCCTGTGTCACCGGCACGGTCGGCTACACGGAGCCGGGCGGCGCGCACCCCTCGCCGAACATCCAGGTCGAGGCCTGGGACGACGACTCCTTCGGCGGCGACGACCGGCTCGACTCCGCGCTGACCGACGGCAGCGGCGGCTTCCGGATGTGCTTCGACAACAACGACACCTCCGGCGGCCAGGACGTGTACGTCAAGGTCCGCACCGAGAGCGGTCTGTGGCGAATCGTCGAGGACAACTTCTTCGGCCGTGACGTCTATGAGTTCCGCTCCGGCCAGCGCGACGACATCGGCGACGGCCGCACGGTGGACTTCGGCCGCATCGCCCCCGGCGACCAGACGATGAACCGGGTCTTCCACGCGTACGACCTGGCGAACCAGGCCAAGAACTGGACGCCGGGCGAGTGCTGGGACTCCCGGGACAGCGGCGACTGCCGCCGCATGGAGATCGTCTACCCCGATGACGACGACGGCGACGGCAGCCGCTACCAGTGGGGCGACAAGAGCGTCTGGCTGGAAGCCGCCGCGCCGGACGACCGTACCGACACCGTGCACGAGTACGGCCACGCGGTGATGGCCGACGTGTACGAGGACAACAGGCCCCCCGCCATCGACAACTGCAGCCCGCACGCGATGGACACCCGCAGTTCGAAGGGCTGCGCCTGGGTCGAGGGCTTCGCCAACTTCTACCCGATGGCGATCTTCAACAACGACGAGTACCGGGGCTGGCACGTCGAGGACACCACGTCGTACGACAGCGGTGACGACACCGAGGGCCGGGTCACCGGATCCCTGTGGGACCTCATGGACCCGTCCGGCGAGCGCTACTGGGACTACCACCAGGAGTCCGCGAAGAACGCCATCTGGGACACCCTGCTCGACCGCCGGTCGAACACCTTCCAGGAGTTCTGGACCCACCGCGGCCAGGAGGGCCACGACGTGGGCTCGGGTCCCGGCGGCGCGCTCTACCAGAACGGCATCGACTACGGCTTCCGCAACCAGCTCACCGACGGACAGTCCAAGACGCTGCCCACACCGGACCCGCAGCACAACTACCGCTACGACACCACCTTCCGATTCTGGTCGGTCGTGGCGCTGCGGCCACCGGCGGGCGTCGACTACGACCTCGACCTGTACGACGACCAGGCGTTGCAGCAGCGGCTCGACGTCAGCCTTGCCACCGGGGACACCGTCGACTTCATCGCCGTCGACTCCAACGCGCGGGGCCCCGGCGACTACTACCCCGTCGTCAAGCGGCCGCTCGGCGGCACGGGCACCGGCGACTACCGCATCGAGGTCGCCGACAGCGGCAAGCTGCTCAGCGGCTCCGACACCAAGGTGATGAACGGCGCCGACGACGTGACCGCCGTCTGGGACACCTGCCCGGCCGCCGGCACCGAGGTCACCATCACCGCGACGCCGTCCGACGCGAGCCAGGACGCGGAGCTGTTCCTGATGGACTCCGACCCGGCCGACGCCAAGACCGCGGTCCGCGGCCGCTACGCGGCGACCGCATCGGGGACCGCGAACGGCCCCGGCCAGGCCGAGTCGTTCAAGTTCACCTCGCAGGGCGGCTGTTACGGAGTCGTCCTCGTCAACAAGGCCGGGACCGGCACGTACACCGTGACCGAGTCCTGACGCCACGGCACGACGTCTGACGCCACGGCCTGAAGGGAGCCGCTCGTGCGGGTGGAACCGGCGGGGACACCACCTCGTCCCACCCGCATGCGCGTCCTCCTGCTCCCGCTCCTGCTGGTGACGGTGACCGCCTGCGGCACGGGGACGGCCACCCCACCGGCACCCGCCCCACCCCAGGACCCCAAGACCCTCGTCCTGCGCGTCCAGGAGCTCCACAGCGCCCCACGCCCCTGGGAGCGCGGCGACCTGCCCCGCTTCTCCCTCTACGGCGGCGGCCACGTGATCGCCCCGGCCCGGACCTCGGGCGCGCTGCGCACAGCCGTCAAGTACCGCATGACGCCCACCCGTTACCGCGAACTCACCGACGCGGCCCACGCGGCAGGGCTCGCCCGCGCCCGCCGCCACGAGGACTCCACGTCCACGGACGCCTCCCTCCTGACGGTCACCTACCGCACGCCGGGCGGCCTGCGCGGCACGCGCGTCACCGCGCCCGAAGCCGGGGGCGACGGCGATCGGGGCCGCGTCCTGGACTTCGTACGCACTCGGGTCCCGCCCGCGCCTTCGGACACTCCCCCGCCGGGTTCCACCGCCTACCGCCCGACCGCCCTTGCGATTCTCGCCACCGGCGGGGTCGGCGCCGACGACAGCACGGCGCGACCGTGGCCACTGCGGCCGATTGCAGGCCGCTGCGAGGTGGTGACGGGCGAGGATCTCGTACGCGCCCGTCAACTCGCCCTGGGGGCACGGCAGAACACCCGCTGGAGCAGCGGAGGAACGCTCTACGCGGTCGCGTTCAGGCCCCTGCTCCCCGACGAGCACACGTGCCGGGACCTCGACCGCCCCTAGGGCTTGTCCGCCGAGAAGAGCCACGTATCGAACAGGTCCGAGAGGTCCTGCCCCGACTCCTTCTCGCACAGCGCGATGAACTGCTCGGTGTCGGCGTTCTTGTGCCGGTGCTCGCGCGTCCAGGTGCGCAGGACGGCGAAGAAGGTGTCGTCGCCCACCGCCTTGCGCAGCTGATGCAGCGTCATGGCGCCCCTGCCGTACACCGGTGAGTCGGAGACCCGCGTCGCGTTCGGCGGGTCGGCGGCCGGGAAGTCCCAGATGCCCTCGCTCTCCGGATGCGTGCCGTCGTAGAAGGAGTCAAAGGTCTCCTGGGCGCTGCGGCGGCCGTGCTCCTCGTCCCACAGCCACTCGGCGTAGGTGGCGAAGCCCTCGTTCAGCCACATGTCCTGCCAGGCGCGGGGCGTGACGGAGTTGCCGAACCACTGGTGGGCCAGTTCGTGGACGACAAGGCGTGCGTCCGGCGCTTCCTCGAAGTAGGGCTTGGTCTGCGTCTCCAGGGCGTAGCCGAGGTCGGGGAGGTGGTCGACGACGGCGCCGGTGGAGGAGAAGGGGTAGGGGCCGAAGCGGTCACTGGCCCAGTCGACGACCTCGGGCACCAGGTCGGGGACGTCGACGGGGCCGTCCGCCTCGTCGGGGTCGACGGCCGTGTAGACGGGCAGGCCGTCGTCCGTCGTGCTGGTGGAGACGTCGAAGACGCCGGTGACGACGGTCGCGGCGTAGCTCGCCATGGGCTCGGGGTTGTGCCAGCGGAAGGTGGTGCGCTTGCCGCGCTGCCGGGTCTCGCGCAGGGTTCCGTTGCTGACCGCGGTGTAGTCGGACGGCACGGTGACGTCGATGTCGTACGTCGCCTTGTCTGACGGGTGGTGGTTGCCGGGGAACCAGGTCATGGAGCCCGTTGGCTGGCCGAGCGCCGCCACGCCGTCGTCCGTCTCGATCCAGCCCTCGTCGCCGCCGTCGCTCGCCGTGAGCATCCGGGGCGTACCGGCGTACCGGACGGTGGTCTTGAAGGTCTTCCCCTTGCCGATGGGACGGGCGGGCGTGAGCGTCAGCTTGTTCTTCCGCTCCCTGCTGACGCGTGCCTCGGAGCCGTCGGTTTCGGCATGGCGCACGCGCAGGCCCGCGAGGTCGAGGCTGAAGCGGGAGAGGTCCCGGGTGGCCCGTGCGGTGATCACCGCGGTGCCGGTCAGGTGGTTGCTGTCCGGGGTGTAGTCGAGGGTCAGGCCGTAGTGCGCCACGTCGTAGCCGCTGTTGCCGAGGGTCGGGAACAGGTGGTCGTCGACGCGATTCCCGCGTGCGTCGCGCAGGACGAAGTCCCGCACGGTGCCGTCGCCGTCGTCGCCGTCCCACCAGGTGCGGAAGAGATCGGCGAACTGCTCGGCCTCGGCGGACCTCGCGGAAAGGTCGGTCCGCACCTCTACGTCGTAGGAAGAATCGGTGACTTCGACCGTGTCCAGGGCCTGCGCGTGGCGTGCGGTGCGGGACTCACCGGAATCACGGGCCCAGGAGCGGAACTGCTCCAGGAGGCGATGGTGGGTCTCGCGTACGGGGGCGTCCGGGCCCGGGGGCTTCGTGTCGCACGCCGACAGGGCGAGGCAGACAGCTGCCGCGGCCAGGAGCGTGGCGGGGCGGTTCATGGTGTGGTCTTCCGTCACGGTGGTGTTCCCCCACAAAAAACGGACCCCGGTCATCCGGGGCCCGATTGGTACAGATCAATCGAGAAGGTACGTTACGCATAGATCGAATGATGTGTCGATTGGGGCGGAAATTGCTGCAGAACGTCGATGCCATCAGCGAGGACCAGGGCAGCCACGCCGAGAGGAAGCTGTGAGCGGGGCACCGGCGGCGGCCTGAACGAACTCGCACCAGACGGTCTTTCCGGGATCGCGCTCCACGACCCCCCACTTGTCGGCCAGGGTCGCCACGAGCAGAAGACCCCGCCCTGACTCGTCGGCGTCGCCGTCACCGCCGCCGTCGCCCGGCCGGGGCCACCCGCCGCCGCTGTCGTGCACTTCCACGCGCAGTACGTCGCCCTCGTAACGGAGGTGGAGCCGGAACCCCCGCCCGGGTGGGACCCCGTGCAGCAGGGCGTTTGTCGTCAACTCGCTGACGCAGAGGGCGATGTCGTACGCGCGTTCACCGACCCCCCAGTCAGTCAGCGCGGCGCTCACGAAGGCGCGGGCGGCGGGGACGGACTGGCGTTCACGCCGGTAGAAGCGTTCGCGTGGAGTTTCGTCGTTCACGTGACGAGAGTCACGCTCCGTGGTCATCATGAAGCAGTACGTGAACCCGTACGGCTGGGCTGTACGGGTTCACTGCGTGAATGCGGGGCTTCTGATGGGGAGTTGGACGGCATGAGCAGTCCCAAGCGACGGTCACGAAGGAACGCCTCAGCCATGCGGATGGTGGGAGCGTTGCTCGCCGTCCACCGCGAGGCGGCGGGGTACACGCAGAGGTCGCTGGCCGAGCGGTTCGTCGTCGGCGAGGAGGCCATCGCTTCTATTGAGCAGGGGCGGCGGCCTCTCAAGATGGACCTGGCGATCCAGCTGGACGAACTCCTGGGGACCAACCGGACGTTGGAGACGGCCGTCGACAATATGCCGGAGGTGGATCTGGTTCCTCGGTGGGCCGAGGAGTACATGGACCTGGAGCGCGAGGCGCTCGCACTGTCCTGGTACGACAACCAGGTCCTGCCTGGGCTGCTTCAGACGCCGGACTACGCGCGGGGCGTGTTCCATAACGAGGTTCCTGCGCTCACCGAGGATGAGATCGAATTGCGTGTGGCAGCCCGGATGGAGCGTCGGGAGATCCTCAGCCGCCGGGAACCGCCGACGATCAGCTTCGTCGTCTCCGAGGTGACCCTGCTGGACCATCTCGGCGGCGATGAGGTGTACATCGAGCAGTTGCGCTGCCTGCGAGAGTCGGCTGCTCTGCCGGGTGTTGCCCTTCAGGTCATGCCGGTCGGCCGCAGCTTTCACGCGGGGCTTTCGGGGCCGTTCACCTTGATCGAGACCCCGGACCACCAGCGACTCGGCTACACCGAAGCCCAGCGAGGCAGCCAGCTCATCGCCGACCCCGATGAGGTGTCCATTCTGGAGCGCAAGTATGCGATGCTGCGGTCACAGGCCCTCAACCCCGAGGAAACGAGGGCCCTGTTGGACCGTTTGCTAGGAGAGCAATGAACACGGCATTGCAGTGGTTCAAGTCCAGCTACAGCAGCGAACAAGGCGGCCAATGCCTCGAAGTCGCCTACGCCTGGCGCAAGTCCAGCTACAGCGGCAGCGAAGGCGGCGAATGCCTAGAAATCGCCGCCCACCCCACCGCCGTACACATCCGCGACTCCAAGAACCCGGAAGACGCCCCGCAGCTCACCGTGGCGCCGGACGCCTGGAGCGCCTTCCTGGCCCTCCCCCAGGCCCCAGCCTGACCGGCACGTGCGCTACTACCTCTACGTGTCCGGCTCCAAGCTGGACATGCTGTACGAGCAGATCCCGCCCAAGCTGCTCAAGCGGCTCGCCGTCGAGGCGAAGGTCGACCTGAAGGTGCTGAGCGTCGCCGTGCAGTCGTCGCCGCGCGCGGAGGCCGGCACGTACGACCGGCTCGACATCGTCGAGAAGTATCTGGAGCGGGAGTTCGACGTCAGCTGGATGACGGAGCCGAGGCCCTGGTTCCGGGGTGATCTGGGGCTGCGGATCGCGGGGTACGGGGCGGCCGACCGGCCGACGTTCATGACGGGACGCGAGGGTGACACCGTCATCGCGCTCATCGGGTCGGCGCACCATCTGATCGGGCAGCGGACGGCTGTCGACACGATCCAGGCGGCCTACTCGAACCTGCCGTCGCTGTTTCAGCTCCTGCACGACGCTCCGGACGGCCGCCCCCAGGCGAACAGGCAGTCCCCGCTGCGCCAAGTCCTGGACTTCTCCAAGTCGTTGACGGTACCGCCGGTCTACAGCGAGTTCCTCGCGCGGCGCCTGCTGCACGGCACCGTCACCGGGGAGGACGGGCGCGAACTGGAGGTCGTCATCGGCACGCCGCTGTACGTGGCGATGGCGGACGAGGACCAGGAGCAGGGGGCCTGAGTGGAGCAGGGAGCGGCACGCGCCGACCTGGGCCGGATGCGGCTGGCCGGGGATGTCGAGGGCCTGTGCCGGGTCCTGCGGTCCGGCGAGTTCCCCATGGCACGGCAGGCTGCCGCGCTGCTCGGTGACATCGGTGGCCCGACGGCAGCCGACGCACTCCTCGACTGTCTGGAGCGGCCTGACAGCTACCCGCGCTATCTCCACCTGCGGGCCCTCGCCTCGCTGGGGAAGCTGCGTGAGCGCCGCGCGGTCCCGCTGTTGCTGCGGCTGCTGCACGACGGGCGGCTGGAGAACCACGGCCAGGAAGAAGCGGTGTTCCGGGCCCTGGCCGCCATCGGCGGGCCCGAGGTCGTCAGTGAACTGATCGGCAGGCTGGCCGAGCCGCGCCCTTCGAAGCTGGTGGTCGACGCGGTGGCCGCGCTGCGCCCGCCGGAGGCCGTGCCCGCGTTGCTGGCCGCGCTCTGGACGCTGCTGCCCGGTGACGAGGTGCACGCGGTGCGGGCGCTCGGTGCGATGCGCGATCCCCGTACGGGAGCGGCGCTGCTGTTCCTCGTGGCCTCGGAAGGAACCTCTGCCGAACTGCGCAGGGCGGCGGTCCGGGCGCTCACCGAACTCCCGGAGGAGTCCTGGCCCCCGCCGGCAGGCTGGACCCCCGAGATCATGCTGCGGCGCGCGCTGCGTGATCCGGATGCCGCGACCGCACGGCCCGCGGCGGAGCTCCTCTCCAGGACCAAGACAGGCCGGGACGAACTGCGGGGCCATCTCAGGGATGCCTCGCCGGGGCGCCGGGCGCCCTACCGAGCTCCGAGCTGTTCCGGCGTCACGGTCTGCGCCCTCATCCAGGACCGGCCCGAACTCTTCGGCGAGGCACACGACTACCGGGACGTTCCGGCGCTGGTCAAGCTCCTTGACGAGGCGAACCCGACCCTGCGCAGGGCCGCGGCCTCCGCGCTCGGCGCCGTGGGAGGCACGGCGGCGGGCGGCGCGCTCCTCGCCGCGCTCGGCGACGAACGGATCGGGGAGGCGGTCGCGCGGGCTATGACCCGCCTGCCGGAGCCACCCGTACAGGAGCTGTTCGCGCTGCTGTCCGGAGGCGGCGATGCGGCCCAACGGGGGTGTGTGGCGCGGGCGTTGGGGCTTCTGGGCTGCACGGAGGCCGCTCCTGCGCTCCTTGCCGCCCTGGACGACACCGGTACGCCGGGGCTGCGGACCGCCGCCGTCGACGCGCTCGCCGCGCTGCGCCACCGCCCGGCGGCCGAACGCCTCGCGGCCCTGGCGGGGGACGAGGAGCAGCCCGGCACGCTCCGGGCCCGCGCCGTGCGCGCACTGGGGCTGATCGGGGCGCGGGAGTCGCTGCCGGTGGTGCTGGCCGCTGTGCGGGACCCGTCGGAGCCGGTGCGGCTACAGGCGGTGCGGGCTCTGGGCGAGTTCCCCGTGACCGAGACGGCCGGGGCGGCAGAGGCGGCCGAGGCGCTCGGGGTGGTCGCCGCTTTGGACGTGAACCTCGATGTCGCACGGGCCGCCGTCGAAGCCCTGGGCCGGGTCGGCGCCCCGGCAGGACCCGTCCTCGTATCCCTGGCGCGGCCGCTCCGGGGGGACGTCGCCGATGAACTGATCGCCGCGCTCACGCACTGCCCCGGGGCCGAAGCGGTCGCGGGGCTCTGCCAGTTGACCGGGGCGATCCTGCCGGAGGACGCCCATGTGGCGGTGGCCGAGGCGCTGGGTGTGCGACGCGCGCCGGAGAGTGCCGGGCCCCTGGCGGCGCTGCTGGCCGACGACCGGCGGTACTCCAGCCGTGACGCCGCCGTGCGGGCCCTCGCCGAGCTGGGCACCGAGGAGGCCGACGAGTACGTGCTGGCCTACTGCCGCAGGACCGGCCACGACGGCGAGGCGCAGCGTGCGGCCCTCACCGTCATCGCGGACCGCCAGGAAATCGAGTACGCCCAGGCCTCCGGCCGACTACAGTCGCCGCCGTGTCCGTGACCAAGTAACTCCAGGTGCCCCACCCGCCCCGCGGGTCCGAGGCACGGAAGCGTCCTGTTCTCCCCCCGCCCCCGCCGGTCGACGGGAAGTAGCGCGGCATCGCGTGAAAGGGCCCCCTCCCCGCTCCCTGCGCGAACGCCGCCGCGTAGGCCCGGAACCGCCGTCGGGTGAGTCGCACTCGGCGTGACCGTCACGGTGCGGGCATGGCGAAGGCCGTACGCAGGAAGTAGCGCGGCGTCGCGTGGCAGTCACCGGGTGGGTGGCGCCTGGGTGGACCCGCCCAGTGCCAGCCGCAAAGGGTCCCGGGTCTGCGCTCCCTCCGCGAACGCCGTCGCGTAGGCCCGCTCGCCGAGGGTGTGGCGCACCACGCGTTCGGTCTCGATGTGGGCCTCGTGGAGCGGGCGCAGGCCCGTCAGCGCGACGCCCGTCGTGCGCAGGAGCCGGGCCGCCGCCCCTATCAGCCGGGCGGCTCGGCCGTGATCACCTGTGGCGGCGACCGCCCAGGCCAGGGCCTCCACTCCCCACACGGGCCCCCAGCGGTCACCGATGGCCCGCTGCCGGCGCAGGGAGTCACGCAACAGATCCGCCGCCCGGTGCGGGTCGCCGTGCCGGAGCTCCGCGAGTGCCATGCCCCAGAGGCTCCAGGAGTGTGCCCAGCCCGCGCCGTGGGTGTCGGCCTCGGTCACGTACTCGCGCCCGGCCGCCAAGGCGGGCTCCCGCTCACCGAAGAAGGCCATCGCCATGGCCCAGAGCATGGTCGCCATATGGGCATCGCCCACTTGGCCGTCGGCCCGGAAGCGCTCCCTGGCCCGCGCCAGGAGCTCGATGGCCCGTGCGTCGGCGTCGACGAGGAAGGCGAAGGCTCCCTCCATGTACGAGAGCACGCACAGCGATTCACCGTCCGGGGTGGCGTCACCGAGCCGCACGGCCTCCGCCAGGAACCGCTCGCCTGCCGACTGGTCCCCCTGGCACAGCGCGATCCAGGCGGCGAGTGCCAGACAGCCGACGCGCAGCGGGGCGGGCGCGTGAGGGGCGAGGTCGAGCGCGCGGGTCAGCCAGTGCCGGCCCTCCCCGAGCGAGCTGCTGAAGAACCAGTACCGGGTGCGGGTGAGGCTGGCCGCGATCGCGAGGCCGGCCGTGGCGTCGCCCTCTCCGCTGACGCAGAAGTCCAGGGCCGCCCGCAGGTTCGGTGACTCCAGGCGCAGCCGGGAGAGCCACGCGACCTCGTCAGGACCGAACCACCGCTCCGCCGCCCGCGCGGTCATGTCCGTGTAGTGAACGCAGTGGCGCCGCCGCGTCGAGGTGTCCAGGCCGAGTTCCCGGAGTCTGCACTGCCCGTACTGGCGCAGGGTCTCCAGCATTCTGTACCGGGCCCGGGGTCCGGTCGTGTCGACGGTGAGCACCGACTTGTGGGCCAGAGCGGCAAGGACGTCCACGATGTCCTCACGGGTGGTGTCCTCGCCCGGGCACACCGCCTCGGCCGCCGCGAGGTCGAAGCCGCCGGCGAACACCGACACCCCTGCCCACAGCCTCTTCTCGCGCTCGTCGCACAGGTCGTGGCTCCAGTCGACGACGCCGCGCAGGGTGCGCTGGTGCCGGGGGCCGGTGCGCGCCCCGGTGTCGGAGAGGAGCCGGAACCGGTCGTCGAGGCGCTCCAGGATCTCCTCGGCCGAGAGCGTGCCGAGACGCACGGCGGCCAGTTCGATCGCCAGGGGGATACCGTCCAGGCGACGGCACAGGCGGCCCACGGCTTCTTCGTTGTGTGCGGTGATCCGGAAGTGCGGGGCACAGGCCTCGGCGCGGTCGGCAAGCAGCCGCACGGCTTCACAGCGCGTCAGCGCCGATGGCGCGCCCCGGTCCTGGGGGACGGCCAGCGGCGGTACGGGCAGCAGGTACTCCCCCGGGACGCGCAGTCCCTGGCGGCTCGTGGCCAGGACACGCAGGCCGGGGGCCGCGGCGAGCAGCGTGCTCAGGAGGTGGCCTGCCGCCTCGGCGACGTGCTCGCAGTTGTCGAGCACCAGCAGCAACTGCCGTTCCCGCAAGTGCTCGACGAGCACCGCCGTACCGGGTCGCAGGGACTGGTCGGGGATGCCGAGCGCCTCGGCGACCGCACGGTCCAGGAGCCGCGGCTCGGTCAGCGGCGCGAGATCGGCGAGCCATGCTCCGTGCGGGAACGCCCAGGAGGCCTCGGCGGCGGCGCGCAATCCGAGGCGCGTCTTGCCGACTCCGCCAGGCCCGGTGAGCGTGACGAGCCGGGCGCTCTCAAGCAGCTTCCGCGTCTTGCGGAGCATGCTCTCCCGGCCGATGAATGTCGTCGTCTCGGCGGGCAGGTTTCCCGCGGCCCGTGGGCCGTCCGGTGACGCCGGTGCGGTCAGGGAGGGGTCAGCGGTGAGCACCCGCTGATGGAGCTGCCACAGCTCCGCTCCCGGGTCGACGCCCAACTCGTCGAGCAGCAGGGCGCTGATGGTGCGGTAGCAGTCCAGGGCCTCGCCCTGGCGGCCCGAGCGGTAGAGGGCCAGCATGCGCTGTGCCCAGAAGCGCTCCTGCAGAGGGTGGGCGGCGGTGAGTTCGCGCAGGCGTGGCAGTACGTCCGTGTGCCGTCCCAGCTGGAAGTCCGCGTCGGTACGCAACTCCAGCGCGCCGAGGCGGCGTTCGTTCAGGGCGGGGGCGATCTCAAGGCGCAGCCGCTCCGACGGCACGTCCGAGAACGGCTCTCCTCGCCACAGGGCGAGCGCCTCCCCCAGCAGGGCCGAAGCCCGCTCCGTCGACCGCGCCGCCCCCGCGGTCCGGGCCCGGGAGACCAGGGCGTCGAATCGGTGCAGGTCCAGGGCGTCTTCGGGCACGTCGATGAGATAGCCGTGCGGGCAGGTGCGGATCGGTCCGCCGGACGGACCGCTCAGGGTGCGGCGCAGCCGCAGGACGTAGTTCTGCAGGGCGTTGCGGGCGCCGTCCGGTGGTTCGTCCCACAGTCTGTCGATCAGCGTGTCGGTGGGGACGACCTTGTTCGCGTCCACCAGGAGCGATGCCAGAAGGGCTCGCTGTTTGGCTGCCCGCATCGCCACGGGCCTGCCGTCGAACAGCACTTCAAGCGGCCCCAGAAGCCTGTACTCGAACTCCGTGATCCTCACCCCCGTTACCTAGCGTCATCTTTCCAGTACGCGGGGTGAGTGTCGAGTGACTATCGAGTGACCGGCGAGAGAGGGCCGCTCGGAAACATCAGAGCAGTGGGACGGCGGTGCACATCCGGTGCACCGCGACAGAGATCCAAGAGATTCAGAGGAGACCTACGCATGAACAAGCCTCGCGGTTTTTCCGGCCTCGCCCTCAAGCTCGCCGGATTGGCGGTCGCCACCCTGCCGGTGCTCGCCGTCACGACGGGCGCGACGGCGGCGGAGCAGGCACCGGCCGGCGCCGCCGCCGCACTCAGCTGCACCACGGACACCGACGGTTACTGGGGTCACGCACACTGCACCAACAACACCGGGGTCGTGACGGCCTTCCGTGTCACGGTGGTCTGCGGGGAGTGGCCGGACACCGCCGGAGACTGGAAGACCCTGAAGCCCGGCGCCTCCGACGTGTCGAGCGCCCGCTGCTTCGGCGGCACGGGCGTCGGCAGTGTGGGCTGGGAAGAAGGGTAATAGCGGTAAGCGGTAATGACTCGACAGCGTGATGTCGCCGTGCCTAAGATCCACGGCGACATCGCGTGCCGGTCACCGGCTGGGTGAGGCATGGAGGTGTCGGGAGATGCCTTCTGGAGGCATTCCTTGTCAGTCGAGCTGAACCACACGATCATCCACGCCCGGGACAACCGGGAGTCCGCCGAGTTCTTCTCGGAGCTTCTGGGGCTCGAAATCGCCTCGGAGTGGGGCCCGTTCATCGCGGTGCAACTGAGCAACTCCGTCACCCTGGACTTCGCCGGCATCCCCGCGGACAAGATCACCCCGCAGCACTACGCCTTTCTGATCTCCGAGGCGGAGTTCGACGCGGCGTACGAGAAGATCAAGGCGCGCGGCATCGAGCACTGGGCCGATCCGCAGCAGAAGCTGCCGGGTGAGTTCAACACGAACGACGGCGGCCGGGGCGTCTACTTCCTGGATCCGGCGGGCCACGCCATGGAGATCATCACCGTGCCGTACGGCGGATTCCCGGCGTCGTAGCCGGGAGTCGTACGGCCGGTGTACGGCCTCAAGGGGCGAGGGTCTCGACGAAGCGGTAGCGCGTTCCGTCGGCACCCCCGTCCTGACCCGGCGGGCGGAGTTCCACCAGCGCCATCGGGCGCCCCACCGGCTCCCCGGTATCCGGGTCGAAGGCGATCTCGCCGCTGACGCCACGGACCCGGTAGGAGTCATTGGTCTGGCCGAGCAGGGCGAGCACTTTCGGTGCCGTCACCTGCCGGCCGCCGTAGGTGTCGACCGCCCTGCGGGCCGCGATGCCCGCCGCGTAGAGCGCGTCGTGCCCGACCATCGCCTGGCCGTTGGTGAGCGCGCCCGGTGCGCCACCGTTCACCTCCAGGAAGCGGCGCTCGAAGTCGGTGTAGGGGTTGTTCCTGGGGCCGCCGTAGATCTCCTTCGACGCCTCGGGGTGCGTATAGGCGGTGTACGAGACCTTCATGCCGCTCGCCTTCCAGCGCCGGTCGAGTTCGGCGAGCTCCTCCCCGCTGCCGCCGTGGCTGGTGTCGAAGTACACGCCCACAGCGCTCGATCCGGACAGGACGGTGACCGGGCAGCTGCGCCTGGTCTCGCCGACGGCCTCGATGAAGCTGCGCAGCTCCCGGCGGCGTCCCGCGAAGTACACGGCGTCCGGACGCTCGCCCGCGTCGCAGACCTTCTGGGCCGCGACGCGCAGGGCGTTGCCCTCGCCCGAAGCGGCGCCGGAGGTGAACGGGATGACGTGGCGGACCTTGAGGCCGGTGCGTGCCGCGGCCGCCCGGAAGCCGGTGTAGAGCGAGGCGTCGTAGATGTCGCCCGACTTGCTGTCCCGGACCACGTCCACCCGGTAGTCGTCCTTCGCGTCCTGCTGCTTCTTCAAGTGCCGTGCCGCCGCCGCGGATTGGGCCTTCGCGGGGTACGAGACCCGGAAGAATCCCGGCTTCCCGACGGAGCTCATCTCATCGGCTGCGACCGTCGCGCCGACGGTGGCCACGCCCGCCTCGCGCAGCTTCTTCACCGCCGCGAGGGTGTTCTCGTTGCTCTGTCCGATGCCCGTGACCGCGACCAGGTGCTGTTCGTCCTTCAACTCCAGGAGCTGGTCGACGACTTGGTCGGCGTACTTGTCGCCCTTCCCGGTGTTGGCAAGGAGCAGGCGCACGCGCGGGACGGTGCCGCGCTCGGAGTTGAGGGAGAGCTGGGCGATGTGCGCTCCGGTGATGGCCTGCCGGATGCCCTCCGGGCCGCGGTCCTCGGTACCGCCGGACATCGATTCGAGGTGGGCGACGGTCACGGTGTGCTCGCCGGACTCGTCGACCCGGCTGTTCGCCTCACGGAGCTTGCCGGTGATGTCGTCGAGGCCCGGGAAGGCGAAGTGGCCGTCGGTCACTCCGACACACTCGCCTCCGGCCTCCTTGGAAATGCCGTCCGCGCACTCGGTCACCTCGATGAAGACCCGATGACCCGCGTATCCGAGCGCGGCCAGCACGACAAGGGTCACCAGACCGACGAGCACCTTGTTGACCGGGGGCCGGGGAACGGTGAGCGTCGGTCGGGTCATCGCCAGGGCTCCATCTCGTACTGTTGGGCCTTGTCCAGGAGGACGGGCGGCCACGCGACGCGTGCGGCGTGGGCGGCGGCCAGGGTGTGGAAGCGTGCGTTGATCTCCCGGTAGAGGGTGGCGTGCGGATCGCCGAGGGGTTCGCGGTACGGATCGCCGACCAGGTCGGTGGTGAGAGCCGCGCGGGGCTCCGGGGCGATCCAACTGGCCGCGAGGAGCCGGGTGATGGTCCGCAGCCGGGGCCCGACGGCGTCGTCCCGCAGGTGGGTGACGAGCTGCTCGTAGTGTCCCCACTGGGAGGAGCCGACGCTGCCGTCCCCGGGCGGAGGCAGCGGGGCACGGCGCAGCCGGCACAGCTCCGTGCACCATTCCTCGGGTGACGTCTGCTCGAAGATGCCCTCCAAGTAGGCGGCGGCGGTGGGCAGATCCCCTCGGGCGAGCGCGTGGTAGGCGGCCGTGCCGGGCTCGCCGCGGCTCTCGGCTTCCGCCTGGAGCGTGGCGTGCAGCGCGTCCGGATCGGGGAGTTCGCACAGCAGGAGGCGCCGCAGGAGTGGGTGCGGGGTCTCCGGGCGCCCGTCGGCGTGCGGGTCGCCGGTGTCCACGTGCATGGAGGACATGCGGTCGCGGGAGAAGTCGTAGAACTGGGTGCGCAGATAGTCAGGGATCTCGTCCTGCACCCGGCGCGTGATCAGGGCCTGGGCGAGGTCCGGCGCGGCGGCGGCCGAGGCGAGCAGCTCGCGCAGTCCCTCCGGGGTGTCGATCGGCAGCAGCCTGTCGAGCAGCCCCCGGACCAGTTCCCCGGAGGGGTCCCAGATGCGGGCGAGCCGCTCTTCCCACGGCACCGTGGCGTCGAACCCGTAGAGCGCGGCGAGCACCCGTGCCGTGCCCGCGGGCTGCCCGCGGGTGAGTTCGTGCACCGCCCAGCTGAGCCAGCGTACGCCCGAGTCGTCGCGGGGCGGGGGTGGCGATGCGGACTTCAGGACCTCCGCGACCTGCTGCTCCACCTCGCCGCGGGTGAGGTCGCGCAGCTGCCCGACGCGCAGCCCCTCGTACGCCTGGGTCGGGGTGAAGGCGGTGGTGCCGGGCGGCCACACGCCCGGATAGGCGCCGCCGGGCTGATGCTGCCAGCCGTACTCGACGTTCTGCAGCGTTTCGGGGTAGCTGCCCGCTGTGGCAAGGACGACGAGCGGGTCGGGGGTGGCGGCGTGCCGCTTCTCCAGGAGCAGCCGCAGGACCTCGCCGCCGAGCGCGTTGTCCGCGTTGTCGAGGAGGATCAGGCAGCGGACCGCCCAGGCCCGCTTGGCGTAGCGGCGCCGCAGATCGTGCAGGAAGACCTCGCAGGCGATGCGCTCGGTGCGGGCCCGGTCCTCGTCGGCGCCGCTGTTGTAGGCGAGATTGAGCTCGATGAGGAAGTCGAGGGCCGAGCTGATGGCGGTGGAACGCCGCCGGATGCTCGCCAGCTTCCAGCGCACCCGGCCCCACAGCCAGCCCTGTTCACCGAGCGGCAGGAGTTGCAGGGCATTGCTCACCCCGGACGGCAGGCCGAGGAACGAGGCGACGATCTGGGCGACCTGGTTGACGATGTCCAGCCACCGGCGGGGCGTTCCGGCGAGCTCCTGGCCGAGCTGACGTCGGCCGGCGGCGCGGTTGGCGGGGTCGACGTCGATGCCGAGTGCGGTGCGCACCAGCGTGAAAGCGGGGAAGGAGAGGCGGGGCACGTTCTGCTTGCGGGGCTCCAGCTTGAAGGCGAGCTCACTGAGTACGTCGATGGGGTTCTTCTCGTCCCGAGCGAGATCGGCCAGGTCGAGGCGGGCCACCGGAGCGGAATCCGCCCACGCGGCCATGGCCCGCAGCAGGGTCGTCTTTCCGCTGCCGCGCGGGCCGAGCAGGAGCGTGACGGGATGGTGGGCGGCTGTGCGGGCGCCCCGGTCCGGCACGATCAGTGATTCCACATAGGCCTGGACCGACCGGTCACGATCGGACTCCCCCGCCCACTCCCTCGGCATCAGCCGGCCTCCTCCGTGCGGGCACCACACCGTTGTGGCACTCCGGACGGCGGCCAATATCCCCGCAACACACGGACGTTCACAGTGATTCGGGGAAACTTCCCCTTACAGCGAACGACTGAGGGCCGCACCCCGAACAGGGGTGCGGCCCTCAACTACTGGCTGCTGAGGCCTACTTGCGGATCAGCGAGCGCAGCACGTACTGCATGATGCCGCCGTTGCGGTAGTAGTCCGCCTCACCGGGGGTGTCGATGCGGACGACCGCGTCGAACTCCACGCCCGTGTCGGTCGTGACCTTGACCGTGCTCGGCGTACGGCCCTCGTTCAGCTCGGTCACGCCGGTGAAGGAGAAGGACTCCTCGCCGGTCAGGCCGAGGGACTCGGCGGACAGGCCCTCCGGGAACTGGAGCGGCAGGACGCCCATGCCGATGAGGTTCGAGCGGTGGATGCGCTCGTACGACTCGGCGATGACGGCCTTGACGCCGAGGAGCGCGGTGCCCTTGGCGGCCCAGTCGCGGGACGAGCCCGAGCCGTACTCCTTGCCCGCGAGGATCGCGAGCGGGGTGCCGGCCGCCTGGTAGTTCTGCGAGGCGTCGTAGATGAAGGAGACCGGGCCGTCCTCCTTCGTGAAGTCACGCGTGAAGCCGCCCTCGGTGCCCGGCGCGATCTGGTTGCGCAGGCGGATGTTGGCGAACGTGCCGCGGATCATGACCTCGTGGTTGCCTCGGCGCGAGCCGTAGGAGTTGAAGTCACGGCGCTCGACGCCGTGCTCCGTGAGGTACTTGCCGGCCGGGGTGTCGGCCTTGATCGCACCGGCCGGGGAGATGTGGTCGGTGGTGACCGAGTCGCCCAGCTTGGCCAGGACGCGGGCGCCCGTGATGTCGGAGACCGGGCTGGTCTCCATCGTCATGCCCTCGAAGTAAGGGGGCTTGCGGACGTACGTCGACTGCGGGTCCCACTCGAAGGTGTTGCCGGTCGGGATCGACAGGGCCTGCCACTGGGCGTCGCCCGCGAAGACGTCCTGGTAGGACTTGTTGAACATGTCCTCGCCGATGGAGTTGGCGACGACGTCGTTCACCTCGGCCTCGGAGGGCCAGATGTCCTTCAGGAAGACGGGGTTGCCGTCCTGGTCCGCGCCGAGCGCGTCCTTGGTGATGTCCACCTTCATCGACCCCGCGATGGCGTACGCGACGACCAGCGGCGGGGAGGCCAGGTAGTTCATCTTGACGTCGGGGTTGATGCGGCCCTCGAAGTTACGGTTGCCGGAGAGCACCGAAGTCACGGCCAGGTCGTGGTCGTTGACCGCCTTGGAGACCTCCTCGGGCAGCGGGCCCGAGTTGCCGATGCAGGTGGTGCAGCCGTAGCCGACGAGGTTGAAGCCGACCTTGTCGAGGTAGGGGGTGAGCCCCGCCTTGTCGAAGTAGTCGGTGACGACCTTCGAGCCGGGCGCCAGAGTGGTCTTGACCCACGGCTTGCGGGTCAGGCCCTTCTCGACGGCCTTCTTCGCGACGAGCGCGGCGGCGACCATCACGTACGGGTTCGAGGTGTTGGTGCAGGAGGTGATCGCGGCGACGGTAACGGCGCCGTGATCGATCTCGTACGTCGAGCCGTCGGGGGCCGTGACGGTGGTCGGACGCGTGGGAACGCCGTTCGTGGAGGCCGGGGCGTCGGAGGCCGGGAAGGACTCCTTGCCCGCCTCGTCGTCGTCCTCGACGTAGTTGCGTACGTCGAGCGCGAACTGCTGCGCGGCGTTGGCGAGGACGATGCGGTCCTGCGGACGCTTGGGACCTGCGATCGACGGGACGACCGTCGAGAGGTCCAGCTCCAGCTTCTCGGAGAAGTCGGGCTCGGCGGCCGGGTCGAGCCAGAGGCCCTGCTCCTTGGCGTACGCCTCGACGAGCGCGACCTGCTGCTCGTCGCGGCCGGTCAGGCGCAGGTACTTCAGCGTCTCTTCGTCGATCGGGAAGATCGCGGCGGTGGAGCCGAACTCCGGCGACATGTTGCCGATGGTGGCGCGGTTGGCGAGGCTCGTGGCCGCCACACCCTCGCCGTAGAACTCGACGAACTTGCCGACGACGCCGTGCTTGCGCAGCATCTCGGTGATCGTGAGCACGAGGTCGGTGGCGGTGGTGCCCGCGGGCAGCTCACCGGTCAGCTTGAAGCCGACGACGCGCGGGATGAGCATCGAGACCGGCTGGCCGAGCATCGCGGCCTCGGCCTCGATGCCGCCGACGCCCCAGCCGAGCACGCCGAGGCCGTTGACCATGGTGGTGTGCGAGTCGGTGCCGACCAGGGTGTCGGGGTAGGCCTGGCCGTTACGGACCATGACCGTACGGGCCAGCTTCTCGATGTTCACCTGGTGGACGATGCCGGTGCCCGGCGGGACGACCTTGAAGTCGTCGAAGGCGGTCTGGCCCCAGCGCAGGAACTGGTAGCGCTCCTTGTTGCGGCCGTACTCCAGCTCGACGTTCTGGCCGAAGGCCTCCGCCGTGCCGAACTTGTCGGCGATGACGGAGTGGTCGATGACCAGCTCGGCCGGGGAGAGCGGGTTGACCTTGTCCGCGTCGCCGCCGAGCTCCTTGACGGCCTCACGCATGGTGGCGAGGTCGACGACACAGGGCACACCGGTGAAGTCCTGCATGATCACGCGGGCCGGCGTGAACTGGATCTCCTGCGAGGGCTGGGCCTGGGAGTCCCAGCCGCCGATCGCGCGGATGTGGTCGGCGGTGATGTTCGCGCCGTCCTCGGTACGGAGCAGGTTCTCAAGGAGGACCTTCAGGCTGTAGGGCAGCCGCGCGGAGCCCTCTACCTTGTCCAGCTTGAAGATCTCGTACGACTCGTCGCCCACGCGCAGCGTGCTGCGGGCGTCGAAGCTGTTCGCCGACACGACAGTCTCCTTCATATATGTGCGCGTTTCCGTCACATCCTGCCGCCACGACTCCTCGTCGATCCGCTAAGGTAAGGCTTAGTTAGGTAACCCTTACCGGGGGGCGGCTTCTGGTGCGCCTCGGCAGATATCTCGATGTCGAGATAACTCTAGTACATGCCCCGGCGTGACGACGAAGTGCGCCCGCTCACAGTCCGGCATGCCCTCCTTCGGGCGTGCCGGGCACGTCGTCGAGCACGGCCACATCGAGCGCCCGCAGCCGCGCGGGATCGGCGACGACCTCGTACGCGGCCACGCGCCCGTCCTCGACCCTGATGACCAGAGCGAGGAGCAGCCTGCCCAGTGGCGCCACGACAAGGCCCACCGCGCCGTCGACGAGCGCGGCCTCCGCGAAGCGGGCGTTGCGCTTGAGCAGGACCGTCTCGTCCGCCACGGCCCGTGCCCCGCGCATCACCGCGGCGCGGCCCGCCGGCAGCGCGGAGAGGTCGGCCGTGCGGACGACGTCGGGGGCGAGGACCGTGAGCAGCGCCTCCAGATCGCCGGTGCGGGCGGCCGCGAGAAAGGTCTCCACGACACGCCGGTGCTCCGCGAGCACCGGGGCGGCGAGGACCTCGGGCGGAGCCTGCACCTTGTGGCGCGCGCGGCTCGCGAGCTTCTTCGTGGCCACCGGGGTGCGCTCCACTACGGGCGCGATCTGGTCGAACGGCACGGCGAACAGATCGTGCAGCACGAAGGCCACCCGCTCGGCGGGCCCCAGCGTGTCGAGGACCACGAGCAGCGCGCGGCCCACCGAGTCGGCCAGGAGCACTTCCTCCTCCGGGTCCCCGCCGTCGCCGGGTTCCGGGATCCGGTCGGGCAGATGCTCGCCCGCCGGTTGCTCGTGGCGCGTCGCGGCCGACCGCAGCATGTCCAGGCAGAGGCGGGAGACGACCGTGCGGAGCCAGCCGGTGAGGTTCTCGATCTCGTCGGCGTCGGCGTCGGCATCGGTGCGGCTCAGGCGCAGCCAGGCCTCCTGCACGACGTCGTCGGCGTCGCTGAGCGAGCCGAGCATGCGGTAGGCGACACCGCGCAGATGGCCCCGGTGTGCCTCGAAGCGTTCCGCGAGGATCTCCTGCCCGTCCATCGGGTCCATCGGGTCCATCGGTCACCTTTCCCGGTCGTACGTCGTCACCTTCGTGTCCCCGGCGCCAAAGCCGCCGTGACAGTAACGCCACGAAGGAGAACCGCCATGACCGCCACCCTGCCCACCACCCTCGGCCAGCCGCTCCTGCACCCCGTGGACCTGGGCGAACTGCGCCTGCCCAACCGCGTGGTGATGGCCCCGCTCACCCGGGCCCGCGCCGACAACCCCGGCCTCGTCCCCACCGAACTGCACGCCGCCTACTACGGGCAGCGGGCCTGCGCCGGGCTCATCATCACCGAGGGGACCTGGGTCAGCGAACGGGCCGTCGGGTTCGTCAACGTCCCCGGTGTCTACAGCGAGGCCCAGGTCGCGGGATGGCGCCGGGTCACCGACGTCGTCCACGCGCTCGGCGGCCGCATCGTGCAGCAGCTCTGGCACACCGGAGCCGCCTCGCACCCCGACCACCTGGGCGGCGAGCTGCCCGCGGGGCCCTCGGCGATCGACCCCCGCGCCTGGACCTTCACGCCCGGCGGGTTCAAGGAGACGCTCACGCCGCGTGCGATGACCGCGGGCGACATCGCGGCCGTCATCGCCGATTTCCGCGCGGCGGCGGCCAACGCGCGGCGTGCCGGGTTCGACGGGGTCGAGATCGGCGCCCTCGGCGCGTTCCTCTTCGCCCAGTTCCTCAACCCCCGTCTCAACCACCGCGCCGACGCCTACGGCGGTGACCGCGCCGGACGACGGCGCCTGCTGCTCGACGTCGTCGACGCGGTCACCGCCGAGTGGGACGGACGGCGGGTGGGCGTACGGCTCTCCCCGTACATGGAAGCTACCGAGCGCTTCGTCGTCGACGAGGAGCTGCTCGCCGACCACGACGAACTGGTGACGGCGCTGAACGACCGCCCCCTGGCCTACCTCCACCTGCGCGGCCCTGACCTCGCGGGGCCCGGCGAGGCCCCCGGCTTCGAGGCGTTCGCGCGCTACCGGAAGCGGTTCGAAGGACCGCTGATCGCGAACAACGGCTTCGGCAGGGAATCCGCGAACGCCCTTGTGGCCGCGGGAGGCGCCGACGCCGTGTCCTTCGCCACGCACTTCATCGCCAACCCCGACCTGGTCGGCCGGTTCGCCCTCGGCCGGGAACTGGCGGCCGGTGACCCCGCCACGTACTACCAGGGCGGCGCGGAGGGGTACGTCGACTATCCGGCCGCGGGCTGAGCGCGCGAGGAGGCGCGTACGAGGAGGGCGGCCGGTACGACGACCGGGCCCGGCGCCGCCGCGCCGCCGCCCTCGATCAGGTCGACGAGGAGACCGACGGCGGCGCGTGCCGTCCGCTCCGGGTCGAGGGTCACCGTGGTCACGGGCGGCCGCGTCGCCGCGTACGCGGGATCCTCGCTCGCGCACACCACACGCAGATCCTCCGGGACCCGCAGACCGAGCCGGGCCGCGGCGGCCAGGAGCTGGCGGCCGCCCGGGTCGTACGCCGCGTAGACGGCGTCGGCGCGTCCTGGACCCCGCAACAACGCGTCGAACGACCGCCCTTGAGCGTCCGCCACGTCGAAGGGCACCACCAGCGGATCGGCGCCGCGCTCCGCGCACCACGCGGCGTACGCCTCCGTCACGGCGCGCGCGTAGTGCTCGTCGCCGTCGCCGGACTGCAGGGCGACGCGGCGGGCGCCGGAGGCGGCGAGGTGGTCGAGGACCTCGCGGGTGGCCGCATCGTGGTCGTTGTCGACCCAGTGGTCGCCGGGGCGCGGGTCGCCGGGCACGCCGTCGAAGACGAGCGGGATGCCGCGGGCGCGCAGCGCGTGGACCATCGGGTCGCCGCGCGGGCTGTCCATGATCAGCATGCCGTCGACGGCGAGGCTGTGCCACGCGTCGTCCGCGGCGCGGTCGGCGGGCAGCGTGGTGAGGGCGTAGCCGCGGGTGTGCGCGACGGCGGTGGCGGCGGTGATCGCTCGGGAGAAGTAGGCGACCTCGGTGTAGCTCCAGGCTCTGGGGTACGTGGTGACGGCGATGCCTATGGTTCTTGTTCCGGCAGCCGCGCCGTACCCCAGGGCGGTGGCGGTTTCCCGTACCCGGCGACGCGTCGATTCGCCCACGCGGCCTGTGCCGTTCAGGGCGTGCGAGACCGTCGCGGTCGACACCTCCGCTGCGCGGGCTATGTCGGCGAGGGTTGGCCTTGGCACGGGACTCATCGTACGGATGCGGATTCCGTCGAAGCGGGTGGCTTCTGGTTAACGCCTTACTCGGCCAGCGTTCGTGCCGCCGCTGCGCGGCGGATCTTTCCCGCCCTCCCCCAAGCTCTTAAGGAGCAGGGGGGACCCCCATCCCGATTACCCCGCGGCACATCGTCAGTGTCCGGGGTCGGCCGCACCCTGGAGCGCCCATGCCCTCTCCGCACCCCTCCCCCCTCTCCCGCCGTGGCCTCATCGCCTCCGCCGGTGCCGCCGGGCTGCTCGCAGCCGTGGGTGCGCCCGGCGCGACCGCTGTGCCCGCCGCACGGCGCCGGTCCGCCTCCCTCGTCGTGCACAACGCCCGTGTCTTCACCGGCACTCGTAAGCACGACCACGCGCGGGCCGTCGCCGTCGGGCGGGGCGGGAAGATCCTTGCCGTCGGGAGCGACTCCTCGCTGAAGCGGTTCATCGGGCGCGACACCGACGTCGTGGACGCGCGGGGCGGCACCCTCATGAGCGGGATTCACGACGGGCACGCCCACCCGATGGGCGCCGCCGACCGTTCACTGAAGCCGTCGCTCGCGCATGCCGAGCAGACCGTCGAGGAGCTGCAGAAGACACTCACCGGGTTCCTGAAGGACTCCAACGACGAGGAGCCCGACGGGTGGCTCGTGGTGGAGGACTGGAATCCGGTGGGACTCCTGCCGCACGGGACGGCGCCGCACCACTCGATGCTCGATGCCCTGCCGACCCGGCGGCCCGTCGCCCTGGTCGGCGGCGACGGGCACAACATCTGGGTCAACCAGCGCGCCCTCGACATCGCGGGCATCACCGCGTCCACCCCGGACCCGGCCGGCGGAAAGATCGTCAAAGACGCCGACGGCAAGCCCAGCGGTGTACTCAAGGACGACGCACAGCCCCTGGTGACCCGGCACATCCCCGCGCCGGATCGCGAGCAGCTCGTCGCCGCCGCAGCGAAGACCTTCGCCGAGGCCGCCGCGTCCGGGATCACCACCTTCATGGAAGCGATCGTCGGCAGGAGCGAGCTGAGCGTCTATCAGGCGCTCGCCGAACGCGGCGCTCTGCCTCAGCGCATCGTGCCCGCGCTGCGGATCGACTCGGATCTGGCGAAGGACCCGGCGGCGGCCCTCGCCTACGCGCGCGGGCTGCGTGCCGACTTCGGCGGCGTACGAGGACTCCGCTTCGGCACCGTCAAGGTCTTCCTCGACGGAGTCATCGAGTACCCGGCGCAGACCGCCGCGCTCCTGAAGCCTTATCTCGACAAGGACGGCAGGCCCACCGACCACCGCGGCGACCTGTACGTGTCGGCGGCGGACTACGGCCGGCTGACCGCCGCCTTCAACAAGGCCGGCTGGCAGATGCACGCGCACGCCATCGGCGACCGCGCCGTCCGCACCTCCCTCGACGGGTACGCGTACGCCCTGCGTGCGACGGGAGCGCGCGGCCTGCGCAACACGACCGCCCATCTCCAACTCGTCGACCCCGCCGACCTGCCCCGCTTCGCCCGGCTCGGCGTCATCCCCTGCATGCAGCTCCAGTGGGCCACCCGCAACACCTGGACGATGGACGCCCTGCTGCCCTACATCGGTGCGGGGCGCCACCGTTGGCAGTACCCGGCGCGCAGTCTGGAGCGGCACGGGGCGCGGCTCGCAGGTGGCTCGGACTGGCCTGTCGATCCGCTCCAGGTGTGGAATCAGGTGCGTACCGCCGTCGACCGGTTCGGGTTCGAGGGCGAGGGCGATCTGTACCGCGACGAGGAAGGTCTCAGCCGCTCGTCCGCCCTGCTCATGCACACCCTCGGGACGGCACGTCAACTCCGTATGGACCATCTCACCGGGACCGTCGAAACGGGAAAGTCGGCCGATCTGGTGCTGCTCGACCGCGATGTGACGCGGTGTCCGGTGGCTGATATCAGCTCCTCCGAAGTGCGTCTGACGTTGAGCGGAGGCACAGTGGTGCATGACGCCGACTCGTCGGCCGGACGCGCGGCCGCCGCCCGGGTGACGCGCGCGGCGGCCGGGCCGCGGCCCACGGCGCAGGCCGCGGTGCACGGTGGGCGGCACGCCTCGTGCGGATGCGGCTGACCGGGTACGGGCACATGGCGTACGGAAACGACGTACAGGAACGATGTACGGGAACTTCCGTACCGAATCGGTCATTTCCCGTATGGCCTACCCCAGCGCATGCGTCATCTCATATCTGAGATAACCTGCGGAACATGGCAGACGATTACCTCGTACGTATCGGCAAGCTCATCCGCGACGCCCGTCAGCACAGGGGCTGGACGCAGTCGCAGCTTGCCGAGGCGCTCAGCACAAGTCAGAGCGCCGTGAACCGCATCGAGCGCGGCAACCAGAACATCAGCCTTGAGATGATCGCCCGTATTGGCGAGGCTCTCGACAGTGAAATCGTCTCGCTCGGGTACGCGGGACCCATGCATCTGCGAGTGGTCGGCAACCGCCGGCTCTCCGGCTCCATCGACGTCAAGACGAGCAAGAACGCCTGCGTGGCGCTGCTCTGCGCCTCCCTCCTCAACAAGGGACGCACGGTGCTGCGCCGCGTGGCGCGCATCGAGGAGGTCTACCGCCTCCTCGAAGTGCTCGGCTCGATCGGCGTCCGCACCCGTTGGATCAACGACGGGGTCGACCTGGAGATCGTGCCGCCGGCCAAGCTCGACATGGAGGCGATCGACGCGGAGGCCGCGATCCGGACCCGCTCGATCATCATGTTCCTGGGGCCGCTGCTTCACCGCATGGACCGCTTCAAGCTGCCGTACGCGGGCGGTTGCGACCTCGGCACCCGCACGATCGAGCCGCACATGATCGCGCTGCGCCGCTTCGGGCTCGACATCGCCGCGACCGAGGGGCTCTACCACGCGGAGGTCGCGCGTGACGTCGTCCCCGACCGCCCCATCGTGCTGACCGAGCGCGGCGACACCGTGACCGAGAACGCCCTGCTCGCCGCGGCGCGCAGCGACTGCACGACCGTCATCCGCAACGCCTCGTCGAACTACATGGTCCAGGACCTGTGCTTCTTCCTGGAGGCGCTCGGCGTCAAGGTCGAGGGCATCGGCACGACAACCCTCACGGTGCACGGCGTCCCGAACATCGACGTCGACGTGGACTACTCGCCCTCCGAGGACCCGGTCGAGGCGATGAGCCTGCTCGCCGCGGCGGTCGTCACGGAGTCCGAACTGACCGTGAACCGCGTCCCGATCGAGTTCCTGGAGATCGAGCTCGCGGTCCTGGAGGAGATGGGGCTCGATCACGACCGCACGGCGGAGTACTTCGCCGACAACGGCCGTACGCGCCTGATCGACCTCACCGTCCGGCCCTCCAAGCTGGAGGCGCCGATCGACAAGATCCACCCGATGCCGTTCCCCGGCCTCAACATCGACAACGTCCCCTTCTTCGCGGCCATCGCGGCGGCGGCGCAGGGCAAGACGCTGATCCACGACTGGGTCTACGACAACCGCGCGATCTATCTGACCGACCTGAACCGCCTCGGCGGGCGCCTCCAACTCCTCGACCCGCACCGCGTGTTGGTGGAGGGGCCGACCCGCTGGCGCGCCGCCGAGATGATGTGCCCGCCGGCGCTGCGGCCCGCCGTGGTCGTGCTGCTCGCGATGATGGCCGCCGAGGGCACGTCCGTCCTGCGCAACGTGTACGTGATCAACCGTGGCTACGAGGAGCTGGCCGAGCGGCTCAACTCCGTGGGCGCGCAGATCGAGACGTTCCGGGACATCTAGAGCGAGTCCGGCTGCCCGGCTGTCCCGCTACGACTGGGCAACGATCACCGGTCGCCCCTGGAGGTGGGCGAGGGCGCGGTGTTGGGGTGGGCGCATGGCAGATCGCACCCCCGTCCCCGGCACGCGCGCCCTCGTCGTGTTCTGTGCCTCGCTGACCCTGCTCGCGGCGGGTTGCGGTGAGCGGGCCGACCGCGGGAAGCCGTCGCCGTCCACGTCCAAGGGCGGCGGCAACCCCGTGTCGACCCCGGCCGCTTCCCGTCCCGTGCCCTCGGACGGCAAGGGATCCAAGGACCCGGACGACATCAACGGCGACGGACACCGCGATCTGCTCGTCCCGCTGGCCTCCCGCAGCCAGGCCGAAGACGGTCGCACCGGCGTCGTCTTCGGCTCCGCGAAGGGGCTCGACCCGTCGACGCACGCCGTGTACGACTACGCCGCGGGCACCGTCACCACCGCCGACCTGGACGGCGACGGCTATCCCGACTTCGTCACCATGACCACCGAGAAGGTGCCGGAGGAGGAGTCCCGGTCCGGCTGGTACGAGGAGCGGCAGCGGCCGATCGTGGACTGGGGTGGCCCGAGCGGTCCGAAGACCGACGCGGAGGCGACCCGGATCCGGATACCGGCAGGCGGTCCGGGCGTGGATCTGACCGCCCCCGAGCGGGGCGACTTCGACGGGGACGGGCACCACGACATCGCGGCGCTCCGGCAGGACGGATCCGTGGTCCTCCTGTACGGCCCGTTCACCCGCTCCGGTGCCGCGGCCCGCACCGACACCCGGCCCGGCAGGGGCAGCCGGCTCGCCGCGGACGACATCGATCCGTCGGGCGAGCCGCACGCGACCGGTCTCCTCGTCCATGAGGGCGACGACGGCGAGCAGACGGGCGCGGTCCTCTACCCTGCGCGCGACGGCAGCGGCCTCTCCCGCACCTCCATCAAGCTGCGCGAGGGCAACGCGGTGGCGTTCGGCGACTACGACGGTGACGGCATCGGCCATGTGGCCATCGGCGACAACGGCAGCCGCAACAACGAGCCGGACGCGAGCGTGGAGGGGCCAAAGGTGGTGGCCTCGCTCGCGGTCTACCCCGGCAAGGGCGGTGAGCCGATCACGTACAAGATCCCGAAGAGCCGCGGGAACTCCTACTACGGCCCCGGCGATTACACATCCGCGGACCCGGACGGCGACGGCAAGGACGGCATCCTCGTCGCCACGGACGACGGCGCGCTGCTGATCGACGGCGAGAAGCGGACGAAGATTCTCCGAGGGCGGCAGGCGCGTCCGTACGCCGCCGCCGATTTCGACGCCGACGGCAAGGAGGAGCTGATCCTGGGCTGGAGCCGGGACGGGCAGGACCCCACGCACTGGTGGATCACGGACGGCACGTCGCGGCGGGACAAGACGGCGTTCGCCACGACGAGATTCGCGGGGCGCGACTGAGTCAGTCGAGCACCGCCACCCCGTCCAGCTCCACCAGGCACTGCTCGTCCCACAGGCGGACCGCGCCGATCACGGCCATGGCGGGGTAGTCACGGCCGGCCAACTTCCGCCAAATGCGCCCGAGTTGCGGGGCCTGCTCGCGGTAGTCGGCGACGTCCGTGGCGTAGACGGTGACGCGGGCGAGGTCGGCGGGGGTGCCTCCTGCGTGGCGCAGGGCCGTGAGGAGGTTGGTCAGCGCCTGCTCGAACTGCTCGGGGAGGCTGGTGCCGGTGACTTTGCCTTCGGCGTCGAGCGCGGTCTGGCCCGCGAGGAAGACGAGGCGGCTGCCGGTCGCGGTGACGGCGTGGGAGAAGCCGGTGGGTGGGGAGAGGTCGACGGGGTTGAGGCGGTTGAGGGGCATGGGGGTTCTCCTTCGTGTGCGGGTTCGTTGCGCCTGCGGCGGGCTTTTCCCCAACCCCGCCCCTTCCCGAAAACTCGCTGCGCGAGGGCCTCCTCAAACGCCGGAGGGGCTGAAAGATTCAGCCCCTCCGGCGTTTGAGGAGCGGGGGTCTGGGGGCGGAGCCCCCAGGTAGGCCCCCGCGCCGAGCGGGTTTTCGGGAAGGGGCGGGGTTGGGGAAAGAATCACCCGCTCGGACCCGAGTACAACTCCTTGGCGATGATGGACCGTTGCACCTCGCTAGCCCCCTCATAGATTCGCGGCGCCCGCACCTCCCGGTAGAGGTGCTCAAGCAGATGCCCCCGCTGCAACGCGCACGCCCCATGCAGCTGAACCGCCGCGTCCACGACATACTGCGCCGCCTCCGTCGCCAACAGCTTCGCCATGGCCGCGCGTTGGGCGATGTCCGGTTCGCCGCGGTCGTACGCCGCGGCCGCCGCATGCACCATGAGGCGGGCCGCCTCGGTCCGGGTGGCCATCTCCGCGACCTGGTGGGCCACCGCCTGGAGATCCTTCAACTTGCCGCCGAACGCGTCCCGTTGAGCGGTATGCGCGAGCGTGGCGTCGAGCGCCGCCGCCGCCATGCCGACCGCGAAGGCGCCGACGCTGGGGCGGAAGCGGTTGAGGGTGGTCATGGCGACGCGGAAGCCGCGGTCGGGCTCGCCGAGCACGTCCTCGCCGGTGACGGTCACGCCGTCGAAGGCGAGGGCGCCGATCGGGTGCGGGGAGAGCATGTCCAGGGGCGTGCCCGTGAGGCCCGCCCGGTCGGCGGGCACGAGGAAGGCGGTGACGCCCCGGGCGCCCGCGCCAGGTGTCGTACGGGCGAAGACGGTGTAGAAGTCGGCTTCGGGGGCGTTCGAGATCCAGCACTTCTCGCCGGTGAGCCGCCAGGCGGATGGGCCGTCCGGCGCGGCGCGCAGGGCCAGCGCGGCGGCGTCCGAGCCCGCCCCGGGTTCGGAGAGCGCGAAGGCGGCGACGGAGTGCCCCGCGCGGGCGGGCGCGAGCCACTGTTCGCGCTGCCGCGCGGAGCCGTACGCGGCGACGGGGTGCGCCCCGAGGCCTTGCAGGGCGAGCGCGGTCTCGGCCTCCGTACAGGCGTAGGCGAGGGACTCGCGCAGGAGGCAGAGGCCCAGGGCGCCCGATGTGGCGCCGCCGGCCCTGTCGCCCGGCCCCTCCCCCGCGAACAGGCGGTCAAGGAGCCCCAGTTCCCCCAGCGCCTCCACCAGCGGGCGGTTCACGCGGCCCGGCTCACCCTTCTCCGCCAGCGGGCGCAGCCGCTCGTCGCCGAGGGTCCGTAGCTCCGCACACCAGGCAATTTGTTCTGGATTGAGCGAGAATGCCGTCATGTCGGGCCCCTCCTCTATCGCGCACCGTTGACTGTCGTCACCATCACGATACGCTCGTTGCGCGAGCTCACCACAAGCCCGAACGGCAAGGGGGCGACCCGCTGTGGACGCCAAGAGTGCACTGCGACTCCACCCATCGGCTCACGTGGACACCTTCGCCCGGGATCATCTCCCGCCGCCGGAGCAGTGGCCCGCGTTCGTCCACGACCGGCCCGAGCTGCATTACGCCGATCGACTCAACTGCGGCGCCGAGCTCCTGGACAGGACGGTGGAGCGGCTCGGCGGCGACCGGCCCGCGTTCCGCGCGGGCTCCGGCGACGTGTGGACGTACGGCGAGCTGCAGCGGCACGTCGACCGGATCGCGCACGTCCTGACCGGCGAACTCGGCGTACGGCCCGGTCAGCGCGTCCTGCTGCGCGGTCCTACCACCCCCTGGCTCGCGGCCTGCTGGCTCGCGGTGATGAAGGCGGGCGCCGTCGCGGTCACCGTCCTGGCCCAGCAGCGCCCGAACGAACTGGCCACGATCTGCGAGATCGCCGAGGTCGGCCACGCGCTGTGTGACGCCCGCGCCGTGGACGACCTGGTCAAGGCCGGGATCCCCGGGCTCGACGTGACCACCTTCGGCGGGGAAGCGGACGACGACCTGCTGGCGCGCGCCGCCCGGCAGCCAGAGGTCTACGAACCCGTCGACACCTCCGCCGACGACGTCGCCCTCATCGCGTTCACGTCCGGCACCACGGGCCGCCCCAAGGGCTGCATGCACTTCCACCGTGACGTGCTCGCCATCGCCGACACCTTCGCGCGCCACGTCCTGAAGCCGGGGCCCGACGACGTGTTCGCGGGCAGCCCTCCGCTCGGTTTCACCTTCGGACTCGGCGGGCTCGTCATCTTCCCGCTGCGGGTCGGCGCCTCCTCGCTCCTGCTCGAACAGGCGGGCCCCAAGCAGCTGTTGCCCGCGATCGCCGAGCACGGCGTGACGGTGCTCTTCACTGCGCCGACCGCCTACCGCGCCATGCTCGACGAGCTGAGCAAGCCGGACGCGCACGACGTCTCCACGCTGCGGCGGTGCGTCTCCGCGGGCGAGAACCTGCCCGCCGCCACCTGGCAGGCCTGGCACGAGCGCACCGGCCACCGCATCATCAACGGCATCGGTGCGACCGAGCTGCTCCATATCTTCATCTCCGCCGCCGATGAGGCGATCAGGCCCGGCACCACGGGCCGCCCCGTTCCGGGGTGGCACGCGCGCGTGGTCGACGACTCGGGTGCTCCGGTGCCGGACGGCGAGCCGGGCCTGCTCGCCGTGCGCGGCCCTGTCGGCTGCCGGTATCTGGGGGACGAGCGGCAGCTTCAGTACGTACGCCACGGCTGGAACGTCACCGGTGACACCTACGTGCGCGACGCCGACGGCTATTTCACCTACGTGGCCCGCGCGGACGACATGATCATCTCGGCCGGGTACAACATCGCGGGCCCGGAGGTCGAGGAAGCCCTCATGCGCCACCCCGACGTCCTGGAGACCGCCGTCGTGGGGCGCCCCGACGAGCTGCGCGGGCAGACAGTCGTCGCGTACGTCGTCCAGCGGCCGGGAACACGGCGGGACCCCGACCGGCTGCGCGAGTTCGTGAAGGGTGAGCTGGTGCCGTACAAGTGCCCGCGCGAGATCGTCTATCTGGACGCACTGCCGCGCACCGCGACAGGCAAGCTGCAACGGTTCCGGCTGCGGGAGCCCGGGCCCGTAGAGTGATCACGTGTCCGAGCAGCACACTCCACGGTCCCTGATCGTCACCTTCTACGGCGCCTACGGGCGCGCGGCCCCCGGCCCTGTGCCCGTCGCCGAACTGGTCAGGCTCCTCGCCCCGGTCGGCGTGGACGCCCCGTCCGTGCGCTCGTCCGTGTCCCGGCTCAAGCGGCGCGGGCTGCTCGTCCCGGCGCGGACAGCTGCGGGCGCGGCGGGGTACGCCCTGTCGCCGGACGCGCGCCAGCTCCTGGAGGACGGCGACCGGCGCATCTACGCGTCTCCCCCGGCGGCCCGGCGCGACAGCGGCTGGGTGCTCGCCGTCTTCTCCGTGCCGGAGTCGGAGCGCCAGAAGCGGCACGTGCTGCGCTCCCGCCTCGCCGGACTGGGTTTCGGCACGGCCGCTCCGGGGGTGTGGATCGCTCCGGCGCACCTCTACGAAGAGACAAGGCACACCCTGGAGCGCCTCCAACTCGCCTCGTACGTCGACCTGTTCCGGGGCGAGCACCTGGGCTTCGCGGCGACGGCGGACGCGGTGGCCCGCTGGTGGGACCTGTCCTCCATCGCCAAGGAGCACGAGGCGTTCCTCGACCGGCACGAGCCGGTGCTCAGGGCCTGGCAGGGGCGGACGCAGACCCCGCCGGAGGAGGCGTACCGCGACTATCTCCTCGCCCTGGACTCCTGGCGCCGGCTGCCGTACGCGGACCCGGGGCTGCCGGGGGAACTCCTCCCCGACGGGTGGCCCGGCGACCGGTCCGCCGAGGTGTTCACGGCCCTCGACGGACGGCTGCGGGACGCGGGTGCGCACTTTGTGACGCCGGACAGCGCCTGAAGCGTCAACTCCCCAGCTTGAGGCGGGGCTTGGGCGCGTCCGTACGCCCCGTCTGCGGGCGGCGGCTTCCCGCCCCGTACTGCAACGGCCAGCTGATGCCCGGCCCCGCGTACCCCTGCTCGGCCGCCGCGTGCAGCGTCCAGTGCGGGTCGTACAGGTGCGGGCGGGCGAGCGCGCACAGGTCCGTACGGCCCGCCAGGATCAGCGAGTTGACGTCGTCCCAGGAGGAGATGGCGCCGACCGTGAGGACGGGGACGCCGGTTTCGTTGCGGATGCGGTCGGCGAACGGCGTCTGGTAGGAACGGCCGTACGCGGGGCGCTCGTCGGAGACGACCTGGCCCGTCGAGACGTCGATCGCGTCGGCTCCGTGCGCGGCGAAGGCTCGGGCGATGTCGACGGCGTCGTCCGCGGTGGTACCGCCGTCGGCCCAGTCGGTGGCGGAGATGCGGACGGTCATGGGTTTGCCGTCCGGCCACAACTCCCGTACGGCGTCGAAGACTTCGAGGGGGAAGCGCAGACGGTTCGTCAGTGAGCCGCCGTACTCGTCCGTCCTGCGGTTCGTCAGCGGCGAGAGGAAACCGGAGAGCAGATAGCCGTGCGCGCAGTGCAGTTCGAGGAGGTCGAATCCGCTGCGCTCGGCCCGGCGGGCCGCCGAGACGAACTGCTCGCGGATCTCGTCGAGCCCGGCCCTGTCCAGCTCGTGCGGGCGCTGGCTGTTCTCCTTGTACGGGAGGGGCGAGGGGGCCACCAGCGGCCAGTTGCCGTCGTCGAGGGGTTCGTCGATGCCCTCCCACATCAGCTTCGTCGAGCCTTTGCGGCCCGAGTGGCCGAGCTGGACGCCGATCGCGGTACCCGGCGCCTGCGCGTGCGCGAAGTCGGTGATCCGGCGCCAGGCGTCGGCCTGTCCGTCGGTGTAGAGCCCGGCGCAGCCCGGCGTGATGCGGCCCCGCTCGCTGACGCACACCATCTCGGTCATGACCAGGCCCGCGCCGCCGAGCGCCCGCGCGCCCAGGTGGACGAGGTGGAAGTCGCCGGGGACGCCGTCCACCGCGGAGTACATGTCCATGGGGGACACGACCACGCGGTTGCGCAGGGTGAGTTCGCGGAGCCGGAAGGGCGTGAACATCGGCGGCGTACCGTCCGGGCAGCCGAAGTCGCGCTCGACGGACTCGGTGAAGTGGGCGTCGCGCAGGCGGAGGTTGTCGTGGGTGACTCGGCGGCTGCGGGTGAGGAGGTTGAACGCGAACTGGCGCGGCGGCTGGTCAAGGTAGTCCGGGAGCCGCTCGAACCACTCCAGGCTCGCGCGGGCCGCGCGCTGCGTGGACTCGACGACGGGACGGCGCTCCGTCTCGTACGCGGCGAGTGCTTCGGGGATGCCGGGCTGCTCCTCCAGGCAGGCGGCGAGCGCGAGGGCGTCCTCGACGGCGAGCTTGGTGCCGGAACCGATGGAGAAGTGGGCGGTGTGGGCCGCGTCGCCGAGAAGCACCGTATTGCCGTGCGACCAGCGCTTGTTGACGACCGTGCGGAAGTTGATCCAGGCGGATTTGTTGCCGCGCAGGGTCCGGCCGCCGAGGGCGTCGGCGAAGATCTTGGCGCAGCGCTCGGTCGCGTCGCGCTCGTCGAGCTCCGCGAATCCGGCCGCCTCCCAGACCTCTTCGCGCATCTCGACGATGACGGTGGACTCGCCCGTTCCCGCCGTGGAGAACGGATAGCCGTGCAGCTGCATCACGCCGTGCTCGGTCTCGGCGATCTCGAAGCGGAAGGCCTCGAAGGCGAAGTCGGCGGCGAGCCAGATGTAGCGGCAGCGGTGCGTCTCGACGCTCGGCCCGAAAGCTTCGGCGTGCGCCTCGCGCGTGAGACTGTGCACGCCGTCCGCCGCGATCACCAGGTCGTACGCGGTGGAGAGCTCGGCGGCGGGGGGCGCCTCGGCGCGGAAGCGCAGGTCGACGCCGAGCTCCCGGCACCGCTCGTGCAGGATGCCGAGCAGCCTGCGCCGCCCGAGTGCCGCGAAGCCGTGCCCGCCGGAGGTGTGCCGGCTCCCCCGGTGCACGATGTCGATGTCGTCCCAGCGCACGAACTCCGCCTGGAGCGCGGCATAGACGACGGGGTCGGCGTGCTCGATGCCGCCGAGCGTCTCGTCCGAGAGGACGACTCCGAAGCCGAAGGTGTCGTCCGGGGCGTTGCGCTCCCAGACGGTGATCTCACGCTCCGGGTCGAGCCGCTTGAGCAGGGCCGCGGCGTAGAGCCCGCCGGGGCCACCGCCGATGACGGCGATGCGGTGCGCCTCGGGCGGCGTGGGCGGCATGGGCATCCGGGCGGCCCCGGCCACCTCGGCGGAGCTGCCCGGCCCGCCGGGCGGCGGTGCCTCGCCCCGCATCGGCAGCCCGCTCCCTTGCGTCTCACCCATGCTCATCGCCCCTGCCACTTGGGCGGGCGCTTTTCCGTGAACGCCGCGTGGAATTCCTTGTAGTCCTCGCCGGTCATCAGGAGTGCCTGCGTCGCCGCGTCCAGCTCCACCGAGGCGGCGAGCGGCATGTCGAGTTCGGATGTGAGCAGCGCCTTGGTCTGCGCGTACGCGAGAGCGGGTCCTTCGGCGAGGCGGCGGGCCAGCGACTGTGCGGCCTCGGGGGCCTTGCCCTCGTCCGTCAACTCGCTGATGAGGCCGATCCGTTCGGCCTCGGGGGCGCGCACCGGGTCGCCCAGCATGAGGATGCTGGTGGCGTGGCCGAGGCCTACGACGCGGGGCAGGAGGTACGCCGCCCCCATGTCGCCGCCCGACAGACCGACCCGCGTGAAGAGGAAGGAGAACCGCGCCGAGGGGTCCGCCACGCGGAAGTCCGAGGCGAGGGCGAGCACGGCGCCCGCGCCCGCGGCCACCCCGTGCACGGCGGTGATCACCGGGAAGGGGCACTCGCGGATGGCTCGCACGACCTGTCCCGTCATGCGGTTGAAGTCGAGCAGCTGAGCGGTGTCCATGCCGAGGGTCGCGCCGATGATCTCGTCGACGTCACCGCCCGAGCAGAAGCCGCGCCCCTCTCCGCCGAGCACCAGGGCGCGTACCGACTTGTCGCGGGACAGCTCGGCGAGGAGATCGCGGAGGTCGGCGTAGGCGCCGAAGGTGAGCGCGTTCAGTTTGTCGGGGCGGGCGAGGGTGACCGTGGCGACCCCGTCGTCCACCTCGAAGCGGAGGTGCTGCCAGTCGGGGGTGCGGGGGGCGGAGCCGGTGAAGGGACTCATGACGACGTGCGGCCTCCTCGGTGGGGCGGCGGCGGTCTGCCTCTTGCTACGTCTTGCTGCCTCGTGAAGTTCTCTCTGCCTTTCGAAGCTATCACTCATCCGTGACCGTCGTCACGAGCGCGCGATAGCACCGCTCCACAGACCCACTCCCCCAAGGGCCGGACGTCCCGGAAATGCCCGACCGTCGACCCTGTCGACATAGCGCTTAAGATTCGTACGGTTGAAAGCAGGATCGCCTGCTGCCCTGAACGGACCCGCCTTGCACGAACCTCCCGCTCCTGCCTCGTGGCGCATCGCGCTGCCGCACACCACAGCGGCTGTACCGATCGCCCGCGCACTGGTGCGTACAGCGCTCATGGATATCGAGTCGGCCGCCGACACCGATACCGCCGAGCTGCTCACGGCCGAGCTGGTGGCCAACGCGGTGGAGCACACCTCGGGGCAGGACCCGATAGAGCTCGTCATCGAGCTCCTGCCGACCGGCTGCCAGGTCGAGGTCCACGACTCGAACCCGATGCCGCCCGGCGATCTCACCGACCCGGCGCCGATGAGCGAGCCGGACCCCTGGCAGGAGCACGGGCGCGGCCTGCTCCTGATCCGCACCCTCAGCTCGTCCTGCGGTCACCGCCCCACCGACTCCGGCAAGGCGGTCTGGTTCACACTCCCTGCGGCGTAGGCGAATCGGCCTCGGCGGCCTTGCCGAGCCGGGAGTGACGGCGCCCGTACAGCGCGTACACCAGGGAACCCACGGCCAGGAACACCGCGAACTGCACCCACGTCGTCCAGCCCGTGCCCCAGATCAGGTAGAGGCAGAAGCCCACGCCCAGGATCGGGCTCACCGGGTACAGCGGCACCCGGAAGGTGCGCCTCAGCTCCGGCGCCGAGCGGCGCAGCGCGAGCACCGCGACATTCACCACGACCATGATCGCCAGCGTGCCGATCGTCGTCAGGTTGACCACCACGTCGAGCGACGAGAAGGCGGCGGGGACGGCGAAGACCGCGGCGACGATCCAGGTGTTGGCGACCGGCGTCGACGTCTTCGGCGAGATGCGCTCGAAGACGCGCGGAATGAGCCCGTCGCGGGACATCGACATCAGGATGCGGGTCTGCCCGTACATCACGGCGAGCACGACGGACGCGATGGCCACGACCGCGCCGAAGGCGATGATGCCGCCACCCACGGAGGAGTCGGTGACCTGGTTGACGACCAGCGAGAGCGCGGCGGGCTTGTCGGCGACCGCGTCCGCGCCCAGCGCGCCGATCGCTCCGAGGGCGACAGCGACGTACAGCAGCGTGGCGACGCCGATGCAGATCAGGATGGCGATGGGGATGTTGCGCCGGGGGTTCTTGACCTCTTCGCCCGCCGTGGTGATCGCGTCGAAGCCGATGAAGGAGAAGAAGGCGAGCGAGGCGCCCGCGGTGATGCCGGAGGCTCCGGCGCCCGCGAAGGGGCTGAGGTTGCCGGCCTTGAACGCGGTGAACGCGATCGCGAGGAAGAGCAGCAGGATGCCGATCTTGAGCATGGCCATGGCGGCCGTCGCCCGCGCGCTCTCGCGGATGCCGCGCACGAGCAGCACGGCGGCCATGAGGATCACGACGACGGCGGGCAGGTTCACGACACCGCCCTCGCCGGGCCCGGCGGAGAGCGCGTCGGGCAGGTGCCAGCCGGTGAGGCTTTCGAGCAGCTCGTTCAGGTACTGGCTCCAGCCGACCGCCACGGCGGAGACGGAGACGCCGTACTCCAGGAGCAGGCACCACCCGACGAGGAACGCGGTGCGCTCGCCGAGCGAGGCGTACGCGAAGGAGTACGAGCTGCCGGAGACCGGGATCGCACCACCGAGCTCGGCGAACGAGAACGCGGTGAAGATGCAGGTGACGGCGGCCAGGAAGTACGAGACGGCGACCGCGGGGCCCGCCTCGGCGACGCTGTCGGAGAGGCCGACGAAGATGCCGGTGCCGACGATCGCGCCGACGCCGAAGCACACGAGCTGGAACAGGCCCATGGTGCGCTTCAGGCCGTGGCCTTCGAGGTCGGCGCCCGATTCGGCGACGAGGAGTTCGGGGGACTTGATGCGGAGTCCTGCCGGACCGGTCGAGCGCATGCGGTGGTTCTCATTTCCGGTGGTGCTGTGCGAGCGGGGGGGTGGGCCGCAAAGAAGCGGGGCCGGGGGATGGTGTTCCCCGGCCCCGCCCGTGTGAGCTTCCAGGTTTCAGGCGAGCGTGGCGACGAGGATCGCCTTGATGGTGTGCAGGCGGTTCTCGGCCTCGTCGAAGACGACGGAGTGCGCCGACTCGAAGACCTCGTCGGTGACCTCGAGAGAGCTTAGACCGTGCCGGGCGTGGATCTCGCGGCCGACCTGCGTGCCCAGGTCGTGGAAGGCCGGGAGACAGTGCAGGAACTTCACGTCGGCGTTGCCCGTGGCGCGCAGGACGTCCATGGTCACGGCGTACGGCGCGAGCGCCTCTATGCGCTCGTCCCAGACCTCCTTGGGCTCACCCATGGAGACCCAGACGTCGGTCACGACGAAGTCGACGCCCGCGACGGCCTCGGTGATGTCCTCGCTGAGCGTGATCCGGGCGCCGCTGCTCTCGGCGAGCTCGCGCGCCCGGGCGACGATCTCGTCGGCGGGCCAGTAGGCCTTGGGCGCGACCATGCGTACGTCCATGCCGAGGAGCGCGGCGGTGATCAGGTACGAGTTGCCCATGTTGTAGCGGGCGTCACCGAGGTAGGCGAAGGCGATCTCGGTGAGGGGCTTCGCGCTGTGCTCCGTCATCGTGAGCACGTCGGCGAGCATCTGGGTGGGGTGCCAGTCGTCGGTCAGGCCGTTGTAGACGGGCACGCCCGCGTGGGCGGCGAGCTCCTCGATCCCGGGCTGACTGTCCCCGCGGTACTCGATGCCGTCGAACATCCGGCCGAGCACGCGCGCGGTGTCCTTCACCGACTCCTTGTGCCCTATCTGCGAACCCGAGGGGTCGAGATACGTGGTGGAGGCGCCCTGGTCGGCGGCGGCGACCTCGAAAGCGCAGCGCGTCCGGGTCGAGGTCTTCTCGAAGATCAGCGCGATGTTCTTGCCGCGCAGCCGCTGCGTCTCCGTCCCCGCCTTCTTCGCCGCCTTCAGCTCGGCGGCGAGATCGATCAGGCCGCGGAACTCCTCGGCGGTGAAGTCCAGCTCCTTGAGGAAGTGGCGGCCGGTGAGGTCGATGGCCATGATGGCGCTCCAGAGGCGAGTGCGGGGACACGTAATTCTGGAAGTCTATACGATGCCTCACATTTCTATTCAGTGATCGGATCCCGCTGCACCGGACAGCTCATGCACCGCGGACCGCCCCGGCCGCGCCCCAGCTCGCTGCCCCTGATCTCGATCACCTCGATGCCCTCCTTGCGCAGATGTGTGTTCGTGGTCGAGTTCCGTTCGTACGCCACCACGACGCCCGGCTCGACCGCGAGCACGTTGCAGCCGTCGTCCCACTGCTCGCGCTCGGCCGCGTGCACGTCCTGGGTGGCCGTGAGGACCCGGATCCCGGGCAGCCCGAGGGCCGCCGCGATCGCCCGGTGCATGTGCTCGGGCGGATGGTCGGTGACCTTCAACTCCCGTCCGTCGTCGCCGGGTTCGATGGTGTACGAGCGCAACATGCCCAGGCCCGCGTACTGCGTGAAGGTGTCGCTGTCGATCATCGTCATCACCGTGTCGAGATGCATGAACGCGCGTCTCTTCGGCATGTCAAGGGCCACGATCGTCTGCGCGGAGCCCGCGGCGAAGAGCTTGTGCGCGAGCATCTCGACGGCCTGCGGCGTGGTGCGCTCGCTCATGCCGATCAGGACCGCGCCCCGGCCGATCACCAGGACGTCGCCGCCCTCGATGGTGGAGGGGTAGTCCGACTGCCCCTGGGACCACATGTGGAATTCCTCGGCCCGGAAAAGGGGGTGGTGCTGGTAGATCGCCTCGAAGTGCACGGTCTCGCGCTGCCGCGCCGGCCAGCGCATCGCGTTGATGGAGACGCCGTCGTAGATCCACGCGGAGGTGTCGCGGGTGAAGAGGTGGTTGGGCAGCGGGCCGAGCAGGAAGTCGTCCAGGTCCATGCAGTGGAAGCGCACGGACGTCGGCTCGGGGTGGCGTTCCAGGTACTCCCGCTTGGTCATCCCGCCGATCAGCGCGTCGGCGAGCTCGGCCGACGGCATGGTCTCGAACGCGGCCCGCAGGTGGTCCGTCGCCAGCGGACCGTACTCCTTCTCGTCGAAGACCCGGTCGAGGACGAGAAGGCGCGCGCCGGGGACGTCCATGGCCTCGGTCAGCAGGTCGCCGAAGAGGTGGACGACCACCCCGCGGTCGCGCAGTACGTCGGCGAATCCGTCATGTTCCTGGCGCGCCCTGCGGACCCACAGGACGTCGTCGAAGAGCAACGCGTCCTTGTTGGACGGGGTGAGCCGCTTGAGCTCCAGATCGGGGCGGTGCAGTATCACGCGGCGCAGCCGCCCGGCCTCGGAGTCGACATGGAATCCCATGGAGTCCATCTTTCCCCTGCCGGACGGCCGACGCCCGCTGTTGCCCAAAGCCGTCGTTCTCGGCCTACAGCCTGGGGTCCACCGGCTCCGACTCCAGGGCCAGGACCGCGAAGACCGCCTCGTGCACCCGCCACAGCGGCTCGCCCGCCGCGAGACGGTCAAGGGCTTCGAGCCCGAGCGCGTACTCACGGATCGCGAGCGAGCGCTTGTGGCCGAGGAAGCGGCCGCGCAGCTTGTCGAGGTGGTCGGGGCGGGTGTACTCCGGGCCGTAGATGATCCGGAGGTACTCGCGTCCGCGGCACTTGATGCCGGGCTGCACGATCCGGCCCTTGCCGTCCCTGACCAGCGCCTCGACCGGCTTGACGACCATGCCCTCGCCGCCGCGGCTCGTCATCTCCAGCCACCAGTCGACGCCCGCCTGGACCGACGCCTCGTCGCCCGTGTCGACATAGAGCCGCCGGGTGGTCTGAAGCAGGCCGGTGCCGTCGTGCTCCACCATGCGGTCGATCAGGGCGAGCTGTCCGTCGTGCGGGAGCGCGGCGAGGCTGCGGCCCTGGACGACCAGGATCTGGAACGGCGCGAGACGCACGCCCTCCAGGCCATCGGTCGGCCAGCAGTAACGGCGGTAGGCGTCCGTGAACGCGGCGGCGTCCACGGCGCGTTCACGCTGCTTGGCCAGGAGCCCCCCGGTGTCCACACCGCGCGCCGTCGCCGCTTCCAGGGCGGCGATCGCGCCGGGGAAGACGGCACCGGACGCGGCGCCCACGGCCGCGTACTGCGAGCGGAGCAGGCCGGATGCCTTCAGCGACCAGGGCATCAACTCCGCGTCGAGCAGCAGCCAGTCCGTGTCGAGCTCCTGCCACAGGCCCGCCTCGGTGACGGCGGTGCGCACGCGGCCGAGTATCTCCTCGGTGACCTCCGGGTCATCGAAGAAGGGGCGGCCTGTACGGGTGCAGAGCGAGCCGGTCGGCCCGTCCACACCGAAGCGCTCGCGGGCCACGTCCGCGTCACGGCACACCAGGGCCACGGCGCGCGAGCCCATGTGCTTCTCCTCGCACACGACCCGGGCGACCCCGTCCTGGGCGTACGAGGCGAAGGCCTCGGCCGGGTGCTCCAAGTAGCCCTCGCGCTGCGATGTCGCGGTGGGCGCCATCGTCGGCGGGAGGTACGGAAGCAGCCGCGGGTCGACCGCGAAGCGGCTCATGACCTCAAGGGCCGCCGCCGCGTTCTCCTCGCGCACCGCGACGCGGCCGGCGTGGCCGGTCTCCACGGCCCGGCGGCCGTGCACGTCGTTCAGGTCGAGCGGGCGCCCGTCGTGACCGCCGGGTGCCTCCGTGCGCAGCGGCTTGGCCGGCTCGTACCAGACCTGCTCCGCCGGTACGTCGACCAGTTCGCGCTCCGGCCAGCGCAGCGCGGTGAGCCTGCCGCCGAACACGGCGCCGGTGTCCAGGCAGATGGTGTTGTTGAGCCAGGTCGCGGTCGGCACGGGGGTGTGGCCGTAGACCACGGCGGCGCTGCCGCGGTAGTCCTCCGCCCACGGGTAGCGCACGGGCAGGCCGAACTCGTCGGTCTCGCCGGTGGTGTCGCCGTACAGCGCGTGCGAGCGCACCCGGCCCGACGTCCGCCCGTGGTACTTCTCGGGCAGACCCGCGTGGCAGACGACGAGCTTGCCCTCGTCGAGGACGTAGTGCGAGACGAGGCCGTCCACGAACTCCCGCACGCTCGCGCGGAATTCCTCGCTCTCCGCATCCAACTGCTCGATCGTCTCGGCGAGTCCGTGGGTGTGCTGGACCTTGCGGCCCTTGAGGTAACGGCCGAGCTTGTTCTCGTGGTTGCCCGGTACGCAGAGGGCTGTGCCGTCACCGACCATCGACATCACGCGGCGCAGGACGCCCGGGGAGTCGGGGCCGCGGTCGACGAGGTCGCCCACGAACACGGCCGTACGCCCTTCGGGGTGCGTGCCGTCGACGTAACCGAGCTTGCCGAGCAGTGTCTCCAGCTCGGCGGCGCAGCCGTGGATGTCGCCGATGATGTCGAAGGGGCCCGTGAGGTGCGAGAGGTCGTTGTAGCGCTTCTCGGTGACGATGGTGGCGTTGTCGACCTCCTCCACTCCCTTGAGGACGTGGACCTTCCTGAAGCCCTCGCGCTCCAAGTGCTTGAGCGAGCGCCGCAGTTCACGCTGGTGGCGCTGGATGACGCGGCGCGGCATGCCGGCCCGGTCGGCGCGCTGGGCGTTGCGCGCGGCGCAGACTTCCTCGGGCACGTCCAGGACGATGGCGATGGGCAGCACGTCGTACTGTCTTGCAAGATCGATCAGCTGCTTGCGGCTCTCGCTCTGCACGTTGGTCGCGTCGACGACGGTGCGGCGCCCGGCGGCGAGGCGCTTGCCCGCGATGTAGTGCAGCACGTCGAAGGCGTCGCGGCTCGCGCCCTGGTCGTTCTCGTCATCGGCGACGAGGCCGCGGCAGAAGTCGCTGGAGAGCACTTCGGTGGGCTTGAAGTGCTTGCGGCCGAAGGTGGACTTGCCGGAGCCTGTGGCGCCGATGAGGACGACGAGGGAGAGGTCGGTGACGGGCAGCACGCGGCCCGCGCGTATGGCTTCGGTGCTGGTGCCGGTTTCCTGCGTCATGCTGCCTGCACCTCCTTCGTGGTCTTGAGGTTCTTCGTGGTCTTGAGGTTCGCGTCGTTCTTGTCGCTCTTGTCGTTCTTGTCGGCCTGCGTGAACACGGCCATCTGGGTCGGCGGCCCCACCTCGGGGTCGTCGTCCCCCACAGGCACGAACTCCACGCCGTACCCGTGCCGTTCGGCCACCTGCCGGGCCCAGCCGCGGAACTCCTCGCGCGTCCACTCGAACCGGTGGTCGCCGTGCCGGACGTGCCCGGCGGGGAGCGTCTCCCAGCGGACGTTGTACTCGACGTTCGGCGTCGTCACGAGCACGGTGCGCGGCCGCGCTGAGCCGAACACCGCGTACTCCAGGGCGGGCAGCCGCTCCACGTCGAGGTGCTCGATGACCTCGCTGAGCACCGCGGCGTCGTACCCCTTGAGCCGCTTGTCCGTGTACGCGAGCGAGCCCTGGAAGAGCTTGACGCGCTCGGCCTGCCGCTCGCCCATGCGGTCGAGCTTCAGCCGCCGCGATGCGATGGTCAGCGCCCGCATCGACACGTCGACACCGGCGATCTCGGTGAACCGCGTGTCCTTGAGCAGCGCCTGCACCAACTGGCCCTGCCCGCACCCGAGGTCGAGCACGCGCCCGGCGCCGGCGCCGGTCAGCGCCGCAAGGATCGCCTCTCGCCGTAGCACGGCGAGCGGCACGGGCTTTTCCTCTGTGTCGCTCTCCTCGTCGACCGCGTTGTCGAGGTCGTCGACGTCCGTGTCGTCCGCGTCGGCGAGCCGCACCAGCTCAAGGCGCTGCATGGCCTCCCTGGTCAGCGACCAGCGCCGCGCCAGATAGCGGCTGGTGATGACCTTCTGCTCCGGGTGGTCCGCGAGCCAGCCCTCACCGGCACGCAGCAGCTTGTCGACCTCGTCCGGCGAGACCCAGTAGTGCTTGGCGTCGTCGAGCACGGGGAGGAGGACATAGAGGTGCCGAAGCGCCTCGCCCAGCGTCAACTTCCCGTCCGGGACTTCGAGTACGAGGTGGACGTACCGCGATTCGCCCCACTCCGGGAACTGTTCGTCCAGCGGAATCCGCGTCACCGTGACCGTCCAGCCCAGCGGCTCGAACAGGTTACGCACCAGCTCCGCACCGCCACGCGCGGGCAGCGCCGGCACCTCGATACGCAGCGGCAGCGGCTGCCCCGCCCGCTCGGGCCGCGCGTTGCACACCCCGCGCATCGCGCTGGAGAACACCGCGCTCAGCGCCACGGCGAGCAGCGACGAAGCGGCGTAGGGCCGGTCGTTCACATACTGCGCGAGCGCCGCGTCGGGCGCCCCGCCCCGGCCCTTTCCCTTCCCCCGCCGCACCAGCGCCACGGGGTCCACCTCGAGCAGCAGCGCGGCGGTGCAACGCTCCACGGACGCCTCGGGGTAGAGGACGTGCGCGGTGCCGTAGGAAGTGGAGAACTCCTGCGCCTTGTCGGGGTGCTTGTGCAGCAGGAACCCGAGGTCGGTCGCGGGGCTGTCAGGGGTACCGGAGGTACTGATCGTCAGGAACACGGGTATGCCTCGAAACACCATCTGAACTGCGGAAACTTACGGTTGCGGCTCCAGCGCGCCTCTAGACCGTACAGCGAACACCACTGACTCACTCAGGGGTTTTTCGCTCCCCCCTGGGCCCCCTGGATCTCCCTCTGGGCCCCCCGGATCCGGCTCAGCCCTCAACCCAGCCGTGGCTCTTGCCGTGTTGCACCAGTTGTTCGCGGAGCTGCTTGATCTGCTCACCGGTCATCCACGGAGCCGCACCGAGCAGCAGCTCAGTCACCTCGAACGAGTACTCCGCGACGCTGAGCACGTCGCAGGTGGGCTCCTCACCGTCGTCGAACCCCGCGGCGGACGCCTGGATCGACGGAGGCACCTGGGCCCTGCCGGCCGCGAACGGCGGTGCCGTGGGCGCCTGCGCGCCCTTGGGAAGGCGGACGGACGACGCCTTGGGTCCGCGCTCGCCTTCCTCGATCTCGAACTCGACCCGCGCCCCCGTATACACCAGAGGCTCCGGAATCAGCAGGTCGTTGGCGTGCAGGAACACGTCTTCCCCACCATGCTCCGGGGCGATGAATCCGTACCCCCGCGCGCCGTCGAACCGGACAACCCTGCCAGCGACCATCTCGACCCCTACCCCTACACCATCTCCGGGCCCCTCGCCCGGACAGCCAGTGCCGAAGCCTAACCTCCGGACACCGGTACCGCACGGCCGAGCGGCCCCTCGCGTCCCGACCGCGAGCGGCGGCAACACGGCCTGCGCGGGACTGAAACTGGATCCGGCATCCGGGCAAGATAGCTGCATGGACCTTCGAATCTTCACCGAACCGCAGCAGGGTGCGACCTACGAGACGCTCCTCCGCGTCGCCAAGGCCACCGAGGACCTCGGCTACAGCGCCTTCTTCCGCTCCGACCACTATCTCGTGATGGGCTCCTCCGACGGTCTTCCCGGCCCCACGGACGCCTGGATCACCCTCGCCGGCCTCGCCCGTGAGACCCGGCGGATCCGGCTGGGCACCCTGATGACCGCGGGCACCTTCCGGCTGCCGGGCGTCCTCGCGATCCAGGTCGCGCAGGTCGACCAGATGTCGGGCGGCCGCATCGAGCTCGGCCTCGGCTCGGGGTGGTACGAGGCGGAGCACTCCGCGTACGGAATTCCCTTCCCGAAGGAGAAGTTCGGCCGCCTGGAGGAGCAACTCGCCATTGTCACCGGCCTGTGGGAGACCCCGGTCGGTGAACGCTTCACCTTTGACGGCACCTACTACCAACTCTCCGATTCCCCCGCCCTTCCCAAGCCCGCGCAGCCCAAGGTTCCCGTCCTCATCGGTGGGCACGGCGCCAAGCGGACGCCCGCCCTCGCGGCCCGCTACGCGAGCGAGTTCAACATTCCCTTTGCCTCTCTTTCCGATACCGAGCAGCAGTTCAAGCGCGTGCGCGCCGCCGCGGAGGAGGTCGGCCGCAAGGGCGACGGCCTCACCTACTCCAACGCCCTGGTGGCCTGCGTCGGCAAGACGGACGCGGAGGTGAAGCGCCGTGCCGACGCGATCGGGCGCGAGGTGGAGGACCTGAAGGCGAACGGGCTCGCCGGCTCCCCTGCGGAGGTCGTCGAGAGGATCGCCGCTTACCAGGCCGTCGGCTCGCAGCGCATGTACCTCCAGATCCTCGACCTGGACGACCTCGACCACCTGGAGCTGATCTCCTCGCAGGTCGTGTCGCAGCTGAGCTGACCGCAGTCGGGCTGACCGCAGTCGGGCTGACCGCGGCGGCCCCGGTCGCACTCCCGTCCACTCCGCCGGTGCGGCCGGTCCCGCGCGGCCCCGGCCGGGTGAAATTCCGTCAACCCGGCATCCGGTGCGTCTCCGCCCCAGTGACCCGCCGCCGCAGGTGATCGTTGGCTCGGGCGGAGCCGGACCGCCCGGCACCCGCGCCGGCGGCCGCTGCTGGTGCGTCGCTTGCATCAGCTGCCCTCCAGCACCGGGAGGGCGAGGGCCGAGGAGGCCGCCATGTCCCAGGAAGCCGTACCCGAGCAGGCGCGCGAACCGTCCGTGCCCGAGCAGCAGGGCCCACCCAAGGGCCTGCTCCAGCAGATGGAGGAGCTGATGGCCGCGCTCAACGCGGATCTGACTCAGCTCGACGCGGATCTGCAGCAGTCCACGACGGCCGACGACACCGCCACCCCCGCCCCTCGTCCCCCCGCCGGCGACGAGCCCACCCGCTTCTGACGGCGCCGGCACTCCCCCGGCGCCTGTGCCACCCGGCCGTCCACGGCCCCCGACACAGCGCCCGATCATGGTGACCCCGCCGCCGAGTCGGGCTCGGGCAGGCTCTGTTCGCGCACCGCGAGTCTGCGCAGCATCTCGAGCACCCGGTCCCTCGACTCGTCGGCGGCGTCGATCGCTTCCATGCACTGCCAGTACACCCCCTCGTCGTCCGCGCCCATGGCCACGGCCACCAGCGCGATGCCGACCTCGCCGAGCAGTTCGTCGAGCCCCCGCAGCACCTCGTACACCTGGCCGATGCCGGTCAGTCGCGAGGCCCGTATCCCCTCCGTCCCGAGGCCCGGGGCGGTCAGAGCCCCGCAGCCTCTGCCGCCGACTTCGCTCAGGCCGAGCGCCTCGCCCCGTAACTCCGGAGGGCCCGCGATCGCGAACCGGCTGCCGATCGCCTGCGCGAGGGCCTGGGACTGCCACACCTCGGCAACGATGTCCGACGGCTCCTGGCTCCGCGCCAGGGCGTGCCTGCTCGCCTCGATGAGCCGCATCGCCTCCATGCGCACCCCCATCCATCCCGCGCGCAACCGCCGCACGTTCGCCCGAACTCCCTTGCCCACTACCTAGAGTGAGCGCCAGCGGGACGAAAAGCCAGAGCAACTCGGAAATCTGTGGACAAGCTATCGACTGTGGACAACGTGTCCACTCCGGAGAGTGACGAGTCTACGAACAAGAGGCGGCCCGAAGTCACTTCGCCGGAAAGCGCTGTTCGTTCCGGTCGATCTTCGCGGCGAGCGCCGCCAGCGCGTCGATGCCGAGCACCTCGCAGAACTGCAGCAGGTAGGCGAGCACGTCGGCGACCTCGTCCGTCACCCGATGCGCCGAGTCCGGGTCGTCCATCACCCGTGCCGACTCGTCGGGCGTCAACCACTGGAAGATCTCCACCAGTTCGGACGCCTCCACGCTCAGCGCGGCGGCCAGGTTCTTCGGCGTGTGGTACTGCTCCCAGTCCCGCTTGGCCGCGAAGTCGGCCAGCCTGCGCTGCAGTCCCGCTACATCAAGTTCAGTCACGACCCCAGGTCTACCATCGCGGCCCCGCCCACCTGAGCGGCCCACGACGCGTCGCTCACCGTCCCGACCAGGCGGATGTGGCCGCGTTCGCAGGTGCGCGCCGCCAGCTCGGCGAGTGCGCGCTTCTGCCGCGGGTCGAGGAAGTGGTCGAGGCCGTCGGCGAGCACGGTGAGGTTCTGGTAGGCCGAAGGCACCTCGGCCACCGGGTCCACCTCCAGCACTCCGGGTCCGGTGAGCAGCACCAGGGCGAGCGCCAGATACCTCAACTCGCCGTCCCCGAGCCGCCCGACAGGCGACTTGATCCCGCCTCCCCGGTCGATGACCGCGTGGACCGACCCGTCCTCGGCCACCTCCGCGAGCACGTCGGCGACCGGCCCCGCACACCCCGCCCGCACCGCGGCCACCAGCCGCGCATGACGGTGGCCGCACTCCTCCCTCGTACGGAGAAGGACCTCGGCGACGTTGTCGCAGCCACTCAACAGGCGCCCCGCGCCGATCAGTCCAGGGGGCACGGGCAGCCGCATGAGTCCGGGCCGGGGAGCGCACGGGAACACCGAGCGCAGCGCGACCACCACCTGCTCGGCCGCGGCGAGCACCAGGCGCTGTCCCGCGGTCTTGCCCGCGACCCGCAGCGGGAGCAGCGCCGTGCCGAGCCGGTCGTCCGGCAGGGGGCCGCGCGTCACCGGCGTCATGCCCGCCGTGTGCCAGGCGGCCTGCACCGTGCGCCGCCCCGGGTCGCGCAACGCCGTCTCGAACAGGATGAGCCCGCCCCGGGTCAGCCGCTCACCCACGACGCGCAGTTCGGGCTCGGCCTGTACGGCGACGTCGAGCCGCACCGCTCCGACGGGGCCGTCGACCGTGCAGCCGATGCGGAACCCGCGCCGCCGCTGCTCGTCACCCCGGGCACGATCGGGTACGCAGGCCACGGGATCGGTGAAGACGTCGACGAGTTCCTCGCCCGCCCCGAGCCTCGCCAGCGCCTCGTACGCGGCGAGCGCGGTGGACTTGCCGCTCCCGCTCGGCCCCGCGACGAGGGTCAGCGGACCGAGCGGGAACACGGCGCCCCGGTGCGAGGCGAAAGCCGAGAGCCGCAGTTCGGTGACGCGGCTCCGGTCCGGACCCGGCGGTGGCTCGGCGCCCGCCTCCGGGAGGTGCACAGTCATGTCCGGACGGTAGGCGGCGACGGATCTGGTGAACCGTTCCGCCCAAGTGACCTTCCTACGAATGAGGGATTACGACTGTGCGGCCGCGACGAGCCCCTGCACCTCGGTGCCGGGAGGCGCGAGCAGGAAGACGTTCTTGTCGACGCGGTGCATTCCGCAGCCGAGGCCGAGGACCACACCGCTGCTGAAGTCCAGGACGCGCTTGGCGACTTCCGTCTCCGCCCCGGTCAGGTCGAGGAGGACCGGAATCTGCGCCATCACGGTCTCGGCGACCTCGCGGGCGTCCGCGAAGATGTTCACCCGCATCACCACAAAACGCCGCCGCGCCTCGGTCTCCGCGTCGGGCATCGCGCGGTGGCCGGGCCAGGACGGCCATTCGTTGCGGCTGCGCAGCGGTACGACCTGGGCGAGCCCTTCCCACTGTTCATCGGTGACGTCGTGGCTGTTCAACGCTCCACCCCGTCCTGGCTCGCACTCGATATCTGCACTGGCTCATTCTTACGCGACCTCACCCGTTCGGCCCAACAGCGACACGGGGCGGGCCGACCAGTGTGCCAGGGCCGGCGGGTCAGTGTCCCAGGAGTCCCACAAGCCCTTCAGTGAGGCAGGCGGGCCAACAGGCCCAGTCATGACCGCCGTTGTACTCGTTCAGGGTCACCGGGCAGCCGCGCGAGCGCAGGATCTCGTACAGATCGCGATGGTGGCCGAGAATCGCCTCCTCCCGCAGTCCGACATCGAGGCGCACGGTGACGGGCCGGTAGTCGCCGGCTTCAAGGTGCGAGACGGGGACGGACTGGGCCAGGACGTTGCCGAACCGTTCGGGCCGCAGGAGACCCGCGTACAGGGAGGTCAGTCCGGCGAGGCCCTGGCCCGCGACGAGCGTGCGCGCGGGGTCGGTGGTGAGGGGCCAGCGGCCGGCCGCCCACGGCAGCAGTTCGTCGGCGAGGAAGCGCACATGGCTGTCGTGCGCGCCCAGCTCCCGGCTGCGCGTGGCCCTGTCGACGGCGTCCGGGGCGAGGACCGCGAGCGGCGGCACGGCTCCGTCGGCGATGAGGGCGTCCAGCGTGTCCTGGAAGGCCAGCCGCCCGAACCACATGTCGCCGTCGTTCAGCACGAGCACCGGCAGCTCCGCCGCCCGGCCACCGGGCGGGAGGTACGCCCACACGTCCCGCTCGGCACCGAGCACCCCCGCGGGCAGCCGGTGCCGCTCGACCCGCCCCCGGGGCGCTCCCGCGCGCCGCTCACCCCATGGCCGCGCGGGCGCCTGCGGAAGTTCGATGACGGAGGTGTCGTGGTCCGGCCAACGGCCGCGCATCCGGAGGTGGTTGAGCGGGTCGGGCGCGGCGTGCGCGGACAGGGAGAGCAGCCGCCGCTGGAGGAGTTCGGCGGAGTCGGGCGGTTCGCCCGGCGAGATGTCGGCGGCCATGCGGTACGAGCCGCGGTGGTCGGCGCGCAGCCGGTAGGTGAGGTGCCAGATGTCCGTGCCGGGCAGCGGGCTCAGCCGGGATGCGGCGAGGTCGGCGCGGTCCGCGATGCCCTCGGCGAGCAGGAGGACCTGCCGGGTCGCGCGGTGGCCGCGCCATAGGAACGTCACGGCGCGGTGGTCCGGATCGCCGTCGAGCGCCTCGATCTGGGGGGTGCCGCGGCGGGCGGCATCCGCCCAGAACTCCTCCAGGATGACGGCACGTTCGGCTTCGGTGGCGTCGGCGGCGCGGGCGGCTACGCGCTCGACGCGGGGCACGGCGCCCGCGATCCTGCGGGGCGCCGCGTCGGCCGCGAGCACCCCCGTGGTGACACTCATCCGCACACGAAGAGGACCCGCATCGTTCCCCGCCTTCCTGGTCCAGCACACGACAACATCAACTTAGCTAAGCCTAACCTAACTCGATGCGATCGCGGAAAAGTCCAGGCCCCCGATGGGCGAGGCGCAAGAATCTGCCCATGGATTTCGACCAGACAGAGGACTACCTGCGCCGCATCGGCGCCGAGCGTCCCGCCGCTCCCACCACGCGGGCCCTGCACGACCTGCACCTCTCCCACCTGCGCGCCGTCCCCTTCGAGAACCTCTCCATCCACCTCGGCGAGAACATCGAACTCACCGAGGACTCCTTGGTCGCCAAGGTCGTCGGCGCCCGCCGCGGCGGCTTCTGCTACGAACTCAACGGCGCCTTCGCCGCACTGCTCACCGCGCTCGGCTTCGAGGTCACCCTGCTGCAGGCCCGTGTGTACGACGCCGTAGGGCATCCCGGGATCCCGTACGACCACCTGGCCTTGCACGTGCGCACCTCCGACGGCGATGACTGGCTCGCGGACGTCGGCTTCGGCACCCACAGCCACTTTCCGCTGGCCTTCGGCGAACGCGGCGACCAGCCGGACCCCGGCGGCACCTTCCGCATCGGCGAGACCCCCGAGGGCGATCTGGACGTCAGCAGGGACGGCAAGGCGCAGTACGTGGTCGACCGGCGCCCGCGCGCCCTCGGCGACTTCACGTCCGGCGCCTGGTGGCACCGCACCTCGCCCCGGTCCCACTTCACGCGGTCACTGGTCTGCTCGATGGTCACCGGGACCGGGCGGATCACCCTCAGCGGCCGCACCCTCACCACGACGACGGGCGGCGAGCGCCACACCACCGAACTGGCCACGGACGCCGAGGTGCTCGACGCGTACGCCACGCACTTCGGCATCTCCCTGGAGGAGGTGCCGCAGGTGAAGGAGACCGTGTTCTCCGGGGCAGATGCCACCTCTTGACCTTTCCTCCTGGAGGCTCTTGACCTTTCCTCCAAGAGGGGTGGCATCTGCCATGGAGAAAGACCCAGAAGTGTTGTAAATGCCAGGTGAAGCGGCTTATCGTTTCGCGCATGCAGTCCTACACCATCGGACAGGCGGCACGCCTGCTCGGCGTCAGCCCCGACACCGCTCGTCGCTGGGCGGACGCCGGACGGGTCGCCACCCACCGCGACGAAGGCGGCCGTCGGCTCATCGACGGCCGCGATCTCGCCGCGTTCTCCGTCGAGGTCGCACAAGGGCAGGCACAGGGGGGCAACAGCGAGGACGACGTCCCCTACACCTCCGCCCGCAACGCCTTTCCCGGCATCGTCACCGCCGTGAAGCTCGGCGACGTCGCGGCCCAGGTCGAGATCCAGGCAGGTCCGCACCGGCTCGTCTCGCTCCTGACCCGGGAGGCCGTGGAAGAGCTGGGCCTGGAGGTCGGCATGCAGGCAACCGCCCGCGTGAAGTCCACCAGCGTCCACATCGACCGCACCTGACCAAGGAGTTCCACGCTCATGTCCCTCCCTCTCGCCCCGGCCCGACGCCGCACCGCCGCCGCCGTGCTCACCGCCGCCCTACTCGTCCCGCTCGCCGCCTGCGGCAACGACGACAGCAAGGACGACAGCGGCAAGCAGCCCGCGGGCGCCGCCGCCCCGAAGGCCGACCTGACGGTGCTCGCCGCCTCTTCCCTGACCGACGTCTTCGAGACCGCGGGCGCCGCGTACGAGGAGGAGAACCCGGGGACGAAGGTCCACTTCTCCTTCGCCGGTTCTCAGGAGCTGGCCGCCCAGGTCAAGCAGGGCGCCCCGGCCGACGCCCTGGTCACCGCCGACACCAAGACCATGGACGGACTCAGGGCCGACACCGGGAAGCCGTCCGTCATCGCCAAGAACCGCCTGGTCATCGCCGTCGGCGAGGGCAACCCGAAGAAGGTCGCCGAGCTGAAGGACCTCTCCGGCAGCAAGCTGAAGGTCGTCCTCGCCGCTTCCGAGGTACCGGTCGGCCGCTACAGCAAGCAGATCCTGGACGACCAGAAGATCGACGTGAAGCCGGTCTCGCAGGAGCCCAACGTCCGCGCGGTCCTGAGCAAGGTCGAACTGGGCGAGGCGGACGCCGGGCTCGTCTACAAGACCGACGCCGCCACCGCCCCCAGGAAGGTCGACGCGGTCAAGATCCCCGACGGCCAGAACGCGATCGCCGAGTACCCCGCGGCCACCCTGAAGACGTCGAAGAACGCGGAGTCCGCGACCGCGTTCGTGAAGTGGCTGTCCACGCCCGCCGCGCAGAAGCTCCTCAAGGACGCGGGCTTCGAAAAGCCGTAGCCCGCGCGCACCCCCAGGGACCACGATGAAACGCCTGCGCGGCCGCACCGTCGGCCCCCGCACCCCGATCGCCCTCGCGATCCCCGCGCTGCTCGCCATCGCGTTCCTGACGCTGCCGCTGCTCGGGATCCTCGCCCGTACGGAATGGGGCGAGCTCGGGGCCCATCTGACCACCGAAGGAACGACCGAGGCGCTGAAGCTCTCCCTGGTCGTCTCCTTCTGGGCGCTTGGGCTCTCCCTGCTGCTCGGGGTGCCGCTGGCCTGGCTGCTCGCCCGCGTCGACTTTCCCGGCAAGGCGGTCGTACGTTCCCTCGTGCTGCTCCCGATGGTGCTTCCGCCCACCGTGGGCGGCGTCGCCCTGCTGCTCGCCTTCGGGCGGCGCGGGCTGCTCGGCCCGTGGCTGGAGGACACGTTCGGGATCACCCTGCCGTTCCAGACGTCCGGCGCCGTGATCGCCGCGACCTTCGTCGCGATGCCGTTCCTCGTCATCAGCCTCGAAGGCGCGCTCGGCGGTCTCCGCCCCCGTTACGAGGAGACCGCGGCGTCCCTGGGGGCCTCGCCGGTACGGGTGTTCTGTACCGTCACGCTGCCCATGGTCGCCCCCGGGCTCATCGCCGGAGCCGCCCTGACCTGGGCGCGGGCCCTGGGTGAGTTCGGCGCGACCATCACCTTCGCGGGCAACCTCCCAGGCACCACACAGACCCTGCCCCTCCAGGTGTACCTGCTGCTCCAGGACTCCCCCGAGGCCGCGACGTCCGTGTCGCTGCTGCTGCTCGCCATCGCCATGGCGGTGCTCGTCGCGCTGCGCGGCCGCTGGATGAGCGCTCCGGGCGGCGGGCGGGGCCAGGGGCGGCCGGTGCGGCCCGAGCGGCTGCCGGACGAGGTGGTTTCGCCCGCGCTCTCCGAGTCCGCCGCGGGTGGGTACGGCGCCGCCGAGCCCGCGCCGCCCTCGGAGCGCTGGTCCCTGCAAGCCGACGTCACCGGCTTCAACCGCCTCACGCTGGACGCGGAGCCGGGCACTACGATCGCCGTCGTCGGGCCCAACGGGGCGGGCAAGACCACGCTGCTGCGTGCGCTCCTCGGCCTCACCCCGCGCGCCCACGCCGAGCTCCGGCTCGGCGACACGGACGTCACCGGTCTGCCTCCGCACCGCCGCCACGTCGCCTGGGTCCCGCAGGACGGCGCCCTGTTCCCGCACATGAGTGCCCTCGCCAACACGGCGTACGGGCCGCGTGCGCTGGGTGTTCCGCGGGCCGAGGCCCGGCGGCGCGCGCAGGAGTGGCTCGACCGGCTCGGCGTCGGCCACCTCGCGCACCGCAGACCGGCCCAGCTCTCCGGCGGTCAGGCCCAACGGGTCGCGCTTGCACGGGCGTTGGCGGCCCGCCCCCGGCTGCTCCTGCTCGACGAACCGCTCGCCGCGCTCGACCAGACGACCCGGGCGCACGTGCGCCACACCCTGCGTACGCACCTGGACACCTTCGGCGGCGTCTGCCTGATCGTCACGCACGACCCCGTCGAGGCGGTCTCCCTGGCCGACCGGGTTCTCGTACTCGACCAGGGGCTCGCCCTCCAGGACGAGGCGCCGGCCGAGGTGACCCGGCACCCCCGCTCTCCGTGGGTGGCCAGGATGCTGGGCCGCAACGCCTGGCCCGGCACCGCGGGACCCGAGGGACTCGCGCTGCCCGGCGGCGGGACCCTCGTGATCGCGGACCCGCTCCCGCCGGGCACCGAGGCGCTGGCGATCATCGCCCCGGAGGCGGTCTCCGTGCACCGCGACAGGCCCACCGGAAGCCCCCGCAACGTCTGGCCGGGCACCATCCGCGAGATCACCACCAGCGGCAGCCGGCTCCGCCTCCTGATCACCTCGCCGCAGGCCCCCGACCTGGTGGCCGAGATCACCCCGCAGGCTGCCGCCGAACTCGGCCTCGCCGACGGGACGTCGGTGTGGACCAGTGTGAAGGCGACGGAGGCGACGGTCGTGCCCACCTGAGACGTGCGGGCCTGAGACGTGCGCACCGCGCGCGCGACGTCAGCCGAAGAGCTCGTGGTCGTCCAGGACATCGGCGATCAGCCGCTGGTCGACGGCCGCCCGCGCCGGATCGGAGTCGATGTAACCGCTCAGGGTCAGCAGGCACTTCCACAGCAGCCAGCCGCGGGCCCGCGCCCAGGCGCCCTCGTCCTGGCCGACCGCACGCCGGAACACCTCCCGGCTCTCACCCGAGAACATCCCCCACGCGATCACCAGATCGCAGGCCGGGTCCCCGACGCCCGACGTGCCGAAGTCGATGACGGCGGTCAACTTGCCGTCGGCGACAAGGAGGTTGCCCGACGCGATGTCGCCGTGGAACCACACGGGCGCCCCGTGCCACTCCGCGGCGAGGGCGGCATCCCAGACGGCCGCCGCCCTGGCCGTGTCGACACGGCCGTCGAGTGCGGCGAGGCACCGCCGGGTCTCCTCGTCGTAGTACGCCGGGGGCGCCCCTCGGTACCAGCTGTGTCGTCGATGTGTCCGCGAGCGGCCGTCTCACCGTCGAGCCAGCCGCGGACGGACCACGGGAAGGGGTAGCCCTCGCCCGGTGCGCCCACCATGGGAGGGGTCGGAACCATGCGGGGATCTTCGCCTCCTGCGATCGCGCCGTGCAACGAATTATCGAGTTGTCGAGCGATTGGAACGACTTCAGTCAACAGTGATCACCGAGGCCGCGGCGCCCCGCACGGACCCTAGGCTCTGCCCCATGGATGCCAGTTCTGTGACCAGGACGGTCTCCGTCACCCGTATGAATTCCGGGGACCACGCCTGCCTCGGATTCGACGACGACGAAACCCGTTGGGAACTCCGTGCCGCGTACGCCGACATCGGTCTGTCGCGCGGCGAGCAGGTGGTGTTCTTCACCGACCGGGCCACCACCGCGGCCCTCGCGGCCGAGCAGCTGAGCGCCGGCGGCTTCCCGCTGGGGCCCGCACTCATGGACGGACGTCTTGTCGTGGTCAACGAAGTCCCCGGATACGACCCGGCCACCGGCTTCGATCCTGCCGAACGGGCCAGCACCTGGGTGGAGTTGACCGACAAGGCGCGCTACGACGGCTTCTCCGGCATCCGGGTGGTCGGCGACATGGGCTGGGCCGCCGAACCGGGCGTCGACCAGGATCTCCTGGTCGAGTACGAGACCGGGCTCTCGCCGCTCTTCGCCGAGATCGGGTTCACCGCCATCTGCGAGTACGACCGGCGGAAGTTCGGCGACGACCTCATGGGCCGGGTCCACCGCGCCCACCCCAAGCAGGCCCTGCGGCGCATCGGCGCCCTGGACATCACCCGGGCCGGAACCGAACTCCGGGTCGCCGGAGACGTCGACCTCGCCACGCGCGAGGAGTTCGACTCGGCGCTGGCGCAGGCCTTGTCCGGCCCGGACCGTCCCCGCGTGCTCGATCTGTCCGAGCTGTGCTTCATGGACGTACACGCCGCATCGACGCTGGTGCGGCTCGCGTACGGGCTGCCCTGCGACCACCTTCTCGCGGTCCGCTCCCGGCCCGAGCAGGACAAAGTGATACGGCTCTGCGGAGCCGTCGAAGTGCCTCAACTCGTCCTGGGCGAAGGGTGATCCGCGAAGTGATCCTCAACCGCGGCATCGGCAACGACGACAACGGCGGTGACCCGGCCCCGCACCGGGAGCCCATCGACGCCGCCCTCGCCCCCACACCGGGCGGGGCGGCTCTCCTCGAACTCCCCTTCACCATGGCCGACTTGGCGCGGCTGCGCCTCCAGGTCACCCGCCGCGCCGAGGACGCGGGGCTCTGCGACCCCCGGCTCAGTGACTTCGTGCTCGCCGTGCACGAGGTCGCGAGCAACGCCGTCGTGCACGGTGGCGGCAAGGGCCGCATCCATCTCACGCACACGACCGAGGGGTTGCGCTGCGTGATCGCGGACAACGGCACAGGCCGCCCCCCGGCGCATCCGTGCACGTCGGCCGCCCTCCCCGAGACCGACGAGGCCGAGAACGGCCGGGGCCTGTGGCTGGCCCAGGCCCTCACTGACCACTTCGACGTCAGGGCCTGCGAGTCCGGGACGACGGTGACACTGGTGGCACTGCTGTCTTGAGGCAGGCCGTCGTCCTCAACATCGGTTACGCGGTTAGCACCAACTCCGCACTTGTGTGCGGACGGTGAAGGAAAGGTGCAGTAACGTTGTAACTGTGCGATAGGAGCGGCTGGTTGACGGCGGCCGCCGCGCACTGGGTGGCGACGGCCGCCCGGGGCGCGAGGAACGAGGCTCCCCCTCGTCGCTTCCTCGCGCAGTGCCCTTCATGGGTGAGATGCGGGAATTCCCACCACGAAGGGCTCCGGCGGGAGCCGTGTCGTCGGCGACACGGCTCCCGCGACCTGTCGGCGCCGTCCCCAGCCAGGAAGCGCCTGAAAGCTGCCCCCGAGGTGCCGGTGGTTGTGCCCTCGGCAATTCCCCGTCGTCATTACGCTCACACACACCGAATCAATTCTGCCGAATGAAATCACCGACGCGGAAAGAGTGTGACGTGGCGAGTCCGTTTGACGACGAAGAGGGAATCTTTCTTGTCGTGGTGAACGACGAGAACCAGCACTCGCTGTGGCCCGACTGGCGCGAGGTTCCCGCCGGTTGGCGAACCGTCTCAGGACCGGACAGCAGACAGAACTGCCTGGCGTACATCGAGCGGAACTGGACGGATCTGCGTCCCGCCAGCCTTGTGACGGCCGAGCAGCCCGCCGCAGGTGCCCTCTGAAGCGTCAGCGCTCGGACAGTTCCCCTATTTCCCCCAGAAGTTCATGGTGCCCGAATCCGCGGAGCTCTTCGCGCCTCGACTCAACATTCACGCGCACCCTGTCCATGAGGAGTTGACGTCGTGTCTCAGTCAATGAGTCAACCCACGCCGGAGCTGCTATTTCAGCGCGCACGGCTAACAGTGCGAGATCAAAGGGTATTTCTGGGCAAACTGGCCATCGTTCTCGCAATGGGTGCCGCTGGGGTGTTCCTGGTCGTGACCGGAAACACGATATGCGTGATCGCCGGAATTCTGCTCCTCGGGTTCCTGTACACGCACATGGTGGAGCTCCAGCACCAGTGCCTGCACCATTCGGCTTTCCTGAAGGTCGGCCTGCACCGCACGGTCGGGGTCGCCCTCGGACTGCCCATGATGGTTTCGTACAGCCATTACCGCATCCGGCACCTGCAGCATCACCGGTTCCTGGGCACCGACCAGGACAGCGAGTTCTTCGGTTTCGACAAGCGGCAGCCGCTGACTCTGCGGGTGCTGCTCGGCAGCCTCTTCGACTACAAGCGGCTGGCCTCCGTCGCTGTGGCGTCCTGCCGGAGCTGGCGCGGTACTTGGCGGTATGAGAACGGCCAGGTATCCGAACGCATCCGGCGCGACAGCATTGCCGAGTACCGGCTGATGTCCGTGGTCGTCGTGGCCGCGGCCGCGGTCTCGGCGGCAGGCTACGGCACGCTCGTCGTCCAGCTGTGGCTCCTGCCGTGGCTCCTGGTGGCGACCCCGCTGCACTTCCTCGTCGAGCTGCCGGAGCACCTCTACTGCGACGACGACACCACCGACGTGCTGCGCAACACCCGGTCGATCAGCGGCGGTTGGTTCAGCACCTGGTACACGAACGGCAACAACCTGCACGTCGAGCACCATGCCGCGATGACCGTCCCCATCAACCGTCTGCCCGAACGGCACGGAGTGGCAAAGCAGTTCGCCGCCTACACCGACGACAGCTACTGGTCCTTCTACCGGACGGTGCTCCGCGAGGTGGTGGCCAACCGTTCGAAGGGCCGCCGGTCCGCACCCACCCGACCGATCAAGCCGTAACGGCCCGCACCCTGCGCCGTCGCCGTGTTCGACGCGCCCTATGCAAGAGATGAGTTCAAGGTGAACAGCATGAATGACACATGGTCTCTTCCGTTCGCCACCGGAGTGGCCGTACAGCGGTACCTGACCGCCGAGGAGGGGCTTGAGGCGGCGCGGGACGAGCGCTGCAGCCACTGGTACGTCGATGCGAGCCTCATGGAGGACATGCCGCACAACTGGTCGAAGGGGCGCAGCCAGAAGCTGGTCGAGGCCGCGGCGGTGCATGGCATCTCGCCGATTCTGCACGGCAACTTCCGTGCCCCTCTGGCCTCGGAGATTCCGGAGGTCCGAGCGGCTTCGCTCGACTACGTGCGGTCCGAGATCGACCTCGCGGCTCGGATCGAAGCCAGTGCGCTGGTCATTCACGGAGGCGCGTTCGTCGAGCCCCGGCCGACGAAAGCGCACCGCGACGCCGCACTGGAGAGGTTCACGTCCCTCCTCACCGTGATCGAGCGTGAAGCCGCCGACAAGGGTGTCGAGGTGTGGCTGGAGAACCTCTCCTACTACCCCAAGTTCCGTCCGTTCTCGTACGTCTTCACGCGGGAGGCCGACTTCGAGACGGTTCTGGACGCGATCCCCCAGGTGAAGTTCGTGCTGGACGTGGGCCATGCCAACGTGAACCAGTCGCTCGCACTGCCGGCCTTCGAAGCGTTCGCTCCGTCGATCGCCGCCCTCTCCCTGAGCAACAACGAAGGCACCCAGGACGCGCACCTCGCTCTCGGCGACGGCACGCTGTCGGTGCGGGAACTCACCGACGCCATTCGAGCCCAGAACTGGTCCGGAGTCATCGCGTTCGAGACCCGGAACGCCAGTGTCGAGGCGGGCATCGACTACCTGCGGGCGATGTGGGAAGCCGACGCCGACGCCGACGCGGGCCTCGCCGCCGCGGTCGGCGCGTAGCGGTACCGCCGGCCCCCGGGCAGCTCCCCTCACCAGACAAAGGACATGGTCGTGCCCCAGAAAACGCTTCATGGCTGGTTCGCCGCCAGCGTCGAGACGTTCCCCGATGAGCCCGCGTTGGTCGTGGACGGCGCCTGCCTGACCTACGCCGAGCTCGACGCCGCTTCCCGGGAAGCGGCGCGGCACCTGCGGGGCCCAGGGGGTCGCCCGCCCAGGGTGGGTCTGCTGGCTTCGCGAAGTGTGGCCGCGTACGCCGCCTATCTCGGAACGCTGCGGATCGGCGGGACCGTGGTCCCGCTCAACGCCACCAACCCGGTGGAGCGCAACCGGCTCATCGCCGAGACCGCGGGGCTCGACGTGGTGGTGACCGACGGCCTTCAGGACACGCGCTTCGCCGAGGAGAGCGGAGTGCCGGTGGTGCCTCTGGGGCACCAGCAGCTGCGGGTACCGGCGGCATCGGCCGGCACGCCCGCGGAGGACCCGGCGGTCGGCCTGGACGACGTGGCGTACGTGCTCTTCACCTCGGGGTCCACCGGCCGGCCCAAGGGCGTACCGATCCGGCACCACAACGTCGACGCGTTCCTGCGGTACAACATCGCGCGCTACGACGTGGGTCCCGGTTGCCGGCTCTCGCAGACCTTCGACCTGACCTTCGACCCTTCCGTCTTCGACATGTTCGTGGCCTGGGGGGCGGGTGCCACGCTCGTCGTCCCGTCCCTGGAAGAGCTCCTCGAACCGGTGCGGTTCGTCACCGGGCAGCGCATCACCCACTGGTACTCGGTGCCCGCGATCGCGGCGGTGGCGGGTCGGACCGGGAGTCTCGCGGCGGGCAGCATGCCGGGGCTGCGCTGGAGCCTGTTCGCCGGAGAACAGCTCACCCTGACGCAGGCGGCGGACTGGGCGCGAGCCGCTCCAGAGAGCACGGTGGAGAACCTCTACGGGCCAACCGAGCTGACCGTGACGGTGTCGGCGTTCCGGCTGCCGCGTGAGCGCGCCGGCTGGCCCGCCACCAGCAACGGCACGGTGCCGATCGGGCAGATCCACCCCCATCTCGAACACCGGATCTCGTCCGGCGACGAATTGCAGGTGCGTGGCCCGCAGCGGTTCACCGGCTATCTGGACCCGGCTGACGACCGGGGCCGGTTCGTGCACCCCGGCCCGGCGCAGGAACCCCCGAGCGAGGACGCCTGGTACCGCACCGGCGACCGGGTCGGCCTGGAAGACGGCAGCCTCGTCCACCTGGGCCGCCTCGACAACCAGGTCAAGGTGCTCGGCAAGCGGGTGGAGCTGGAGGAGATCGAGTCGGCACTGCTGGCGCACACCGACTTCGCCGAGGTGGTCGTGGTCGCGGTGCCCGGCCCGTCGGGCGACCTGGAGCTGGCGGCCGTCTACGTCGGTCCGCCGACGGACGGCGTCGAACTGCACTCCCGGTTGAGCGGCCGGCTGCCGGCCCACATGATCCCCAAGTACTCCGTGCGCCAAGGGCGGTTGCCGCTCACAGTGACCGGCAAGGTGGACCGGCAGGCGTGCATGGAACTGGCCGTGCGGCACCGTGCCCCCCAGGAGACGGGCGAGGCAGTCGCGCAGAGCACTGCCGAGATCGCTCCGGACGCCGCGCTGCTGGCCATCGTCAGGCAGTGCCTCTCGGTCCCGGACTTCGGGATGGACAGCAACTTCTACGCGTACGGCGGGGACTCGCTCATCGCCGTACGCGTCGTGAACCAGGCCCGGGCGCTGGGCATCGCGATGACTCTGCGGGACCTGCTGATCCACCAGACGGTCCGGGGCGTGATCAGCTCGCCCACCGTGACCGTGACGCCGACCGGCCCCGACGCGGGCGACCCCGCCGAAGCGGTCGGCAGCACGCCGTTCGCCCTGCTCGACGCAGCGGACCGGGCTCTCCTGCCGGAAGACCTTCAGGACGCCCTGCCCGCCTCGGCCCTCCAGGTGGGCATGGTCTACCTCTGCGAGCTCAGCCAGGACGCATTGCTCTACCACGTCATGGACGGCTGGGAGGTCTGCGCACGTTACGACGAAGCCGCCTTCCGGGCCGCGCTCGTGGAGCTCGTGCACCGCCACCCGGCCCTGCGCACCTCCTTCGCGTTCGACGGATTCTCCACTCCGGTACAGCTGGTCCAGGAGCGGGCCGAACTGCCCCTGAGCATCGATCGGTGCGCGAGCGCCGAAGAAGCCGACGCACTCGTCAAGGACTGGTGCGACAACCGGATCGACATGCCGATCGACTGGCGGTCCGCCTCGCTGGCCCGTTGCCACGTGGTGGTGCGGCCGGAGTCGTTCCGTGTCGTGCTGGCGGCGCACCACGCCATTCTCGACGGCTGGAGCTTCAGTCGCCTGGCCGTGGAACTGATGACGCTCTACTCCATCGGGCTCGGCATGCCGGACGCCGAGCCGTCACCGGTGCCGTCGGCGGTGCAGCACGACTTCATCGTGGCGGAGCAGAAGGCACTGCGCTCCGAGACGGCGGAGCGGCACTGGCTGGGGCAGGCCGACGTGGCGCCGCTGCTCTTCGACGGGCCCGTGCCCGGGTCCGGGCACCTGTCCGGCGCGCAGGAGCGCCATGACTTCGACGTCGACACCGCACTCGTGGCAGGGCTGTCCGGCGTGGCCCGGATGCTCGGCGTCTCCGTCAAGTCGCTGGCCGTCGCCGCGCACGCGCAGGCGCTCGGGGCGTGGACCGGACGCGAGCGCGACATCGTCACCGGCGTGGTGTACAACACCCGGCCGGAGAGCGTCGGTTCCGACGTGGCGACCGGGCTCTTCCTCAACACGCTGCCCATGCGCTTCGCCCGTCTGGACACGACCTGGGCGGGGCTGGCCAGGATCGCGGCGGACGCCGAACGGGAAGGCGCGCAGCACCGCGCGTACCCGCAGGCGAAGATCGTGGAGCGCCTTGGAAGGCCCGCGTTCGACGTCACCTTCAACTTCATGAACTTCCACGCCTACCAGGAGCTCGGCCGCCTCGCAGCGGTGCCGACGCGTGACTGGTGGCGACGGGGCAAGCCAAGCTCCTCCTTCCACGTCAACTTGGAGATCCGCGGCGACAGCGGTCAGGTACGCATCGGCTTCGACCCCGAGGCCGTGCCCCGGGGCTCGGTCGAGTCCTATGCCGGAGCCCTGCAAGAGGCGCTGGCAGCCCTGGTGGCCAATCCGTCGAGTCCAGCAACCGTGGCCGTTCCGGCCGGCAGAGGAATCTGATCATGAACACACGAACCCGACCGTTGTTCGCCGTGCTGTACGACGCCGGGGCGGTTCCCGCGGGCGAGATCGGCACCGGTCTCGCCCCGCTGGGCGACATCGTCTTCCTGCTGCCGCAGGGCTCCCCGCACGTGGAGCAGATGCGGCCGGTCATCGAGCAGTTGGGCCGGACCTTCACGCTCACGGGCGACTCGTCGGACGACGTGGAGCTGATCCGCGCGATCGGTCCCGACGCGGTGCTCACCTTCAGCGAGAGGCTGATCCGCCCCGCCGCCGAGCTGGCAGCAGCCATGGGCCTGCCCGGCCAATCGGTCAGCACCGCCCGCATCTTCACCGACAAGGGGCTGCAGCGACGCGTTCTCCGGGAGGCGGGCATCGACCGAACGCGCACCAGCGTCGTCGAGGTCCTCGACGACTGGTCGGCCGCGCTGGCCGAGGTCGGCCTGCCGGCCATCGTCAAGCCCGTCACGGGCTGGAGCAGCCAGGACACCCACGCGATCTCCTCGCAGGAGGAAGCCGCGGAAGTCCTGGAGCGCCTCACGGAGATACACGCGGCGGGGTCCTGGAGGCCCTTCGTGATCGAGGAGTTCCTGCGGGGGCGGCCGAGCGGTCCGTTCGGGGACTACGTGTCGGTCGAGAGCATCTGCACCCCCGCGGGCATCACCCACTTCGTCCTCACCGGCAAGACACCCGTGGTCCCCCCGTTCCGGGGCACCGGCAGGGTCTGGCCCAGCCATCTGCCGCTCGCGGAGGAGCAGGAGATCCTCGATCTGGTCACCCGCTCCCTGGAGGCGGTCGGATCCGACTGCGGCTTCACCCACACCGAGGTGAAACTCACCCCCGACGGGCCGGGCATCATCGAGATCAACGGACGGATCTCCGCCCACATCAACATGATGGCGCGCGAGGCGTGCGGTGTGGATCTCGTCCGCGTCGGCGGGCTCATGGCCCTGGGCGAGCAGCCGTACCTCCCGCCCTTCGACTTCGGCGGCAAGGTCCGCTACCAGTACAACAACATCGCCCCCGTGCGGCCCGGCCGGCTCGAAGCCGTGCACGGAGCCGACACCGTCCGCGAGATGCCGGGGGTCACCACGTACCGGAACTTCGTCCGCCCGGGCGACGAGCTTCCCGGCGGGTCCACGACGCTGACCCTGGACACCATCTCTGGGGTCGCCGAGAGCCACGAGGCGATGGTGCGGACCATCGAGGAGGCCCGCGCGGCCCTCACCTTCGAGTTCCGGTTCCCGGACGGCGTACGACGCATCGGTGGCCTGGAACTACCCGCGTACTGAGCCCGTTTCCGGCACGGCACATGAAGACGGCGGGCAACCCCGCACGTACGAAGGCGAGGCGGGAGACCGCCTCGCCTTCGTACGTGCGGGGTTCTCGCATGTGCCTCATACGGTCTCGGGGACCGCCCGGCTCTCGGGAAGGTCACGCATCCTGCGCAGCGGCGAGAAGACGACCCACAGGGAGGCACTCCACGTACCCAGGACGCAGATCCACAGCGCGGTCCGCAGGCCGAGCGCGCTGGCGAGGGCTCCGCCGGTCAGGGAGCCCAGCGGGATGGCTCCGTAGCAGATCCACAGGAAGGTGGCGTTGACCCTGCCGAGCATGTGGGACGGGGTGACGCGTTGCCGGTACGAGGTGGCGGCGACGTTGTACAGCACCACGTTGGCGGAGAACGCGGCGAGGCCGACGCCGTACAGCAGGACGCCCCAGCCGGGCTGGGCCAGCGGCATGCACAGATACAGCGGGCCAGGCGCGGCCATGGCCACCCAGATGACGCGGGCGGTGCCCACCCGCTCCGAGATGCGCTTGGTCAGGGCGCCGACCAGCAGGCCACCGATGGCGCTGATACTGAAAACGAGCCCGATGAGCGACGAGGGCGCGTCCAACTCGCGTACCAGGAAGGTGACTTCGATGGATCCGGAGGCCATGACGAAGAAGTTGGAGGTCGTGCTGCACAACAGCACGCTGCGCAGGATCGGTTGCCGGCGGACGAAGACGATCCCCTCCGTCAGCTGGGTGCGCAGCGGCCTCCGCTCCTCGGCGGTCTCGGCGGCCTCGGTCTTCCGGTCGTCGGGCTCGTCCCGGATCAGCCACAGCGTGACGGCGCTGATCAGGTAGGCGAGGGCGTTGCTGAAGAAGGTCTTGGCGGCGCCGAGGACCCCGATGAGCACACCGCCGATCGAGGGGCCCACCAACTCCCCGAGGTCCTGACTCAGGGTGAGTTTGGCGTTGCCGTCGACGAGCTGGTGTTCCTCCAGGAGGCGCGGCAGCTTCGACCGGTAGGCCACGTTGAACAGGACGGTCAGTACGCCGGAGATCCCTACGACGGCGTACAGGAACCCCAGACTCAGCGCCCCGGCGATCGCGACGAGAGGCAGCGAAAGCATCAGGGCCATCCGGCCCAGGTCGCAGGCGATCATCAGCTTGCGCTGGTCGACCCGGTCGGCGATCAGCCCGGCCGGCAGCGAGATGAACAGATACGGCAGCCAGGCCACGGTGGTCAGGAGCGAGATCTGGAAGACGCTCGCGTCGAGTGTCTGGGCGGCGAGCAGTGGGACCGCGACGCTCGATATGCGTGAGCCCAGCTCGGCGACAGTCTGCCCGCCCCACAGCAACAGGAAGTTCCTGCTGTGCCACACCGTGGGGCGATCGGCCCGCTCGGGCCGATCGTCAGTCACCGCTTCTTGTCCCACTGTTCCACCCATCTGTTCGTACGAGTTGTGATGTTCACGCTGTGCGGCAGTCGTCGTACCGGGTCAGCCCGGTCAGCCCGGTCAGCCCGCCATCATCTTCTGGATTTCCTTCATGAGTGCGGTCAGCGCCACCCGCTCCGCGCGCGTGGTCTCGGGGTGCCACAGGTCCGCGAGCAGACAGGTACGGGTCCGCTCGTCGTTGCCGTTCCACGCCTCGTGCTCGAAGGAGTAGTCGAAAAGGAGGCACTTGCCCTCGTCCCAGGTACGCGCCTCGTCGGCCACGCGGAGGCCCGCACCCTCGGGGATGTCGATGGCCAGGTGCAGATTGATGCTGAAGTTCCACAGGTCGCAGTGCGGCTTGATGGAGGCGCCCGGCAGCAACGTCGAGAAGTGCGACTCGAGCAGGGGGCAGATCACGTCCGTGTCGACGGCGTGTTCCTTCAGCACTCGGTAGGCGGTGGGCGCGACGCGCTGTGACTCCTCGGCCAGGGCGCCGTCACGGTAGAGGTAGAGGGCCTGCCAGTTCCGCTGGCTCACGAGGTAGTGCTCGTAGTCCGAGAAGCTGTCCCGCTGCTCCACCCAGGCGCGCTCCTGATCAGCCTTGATCTGCGCGTGATGGGACTCCAGCTCGGTGACGAGCGGCAGGAGTTCGGGATAGGCGTACGGGTCGTGCCACGGCGTCTGGGATATTCCTGGCAGCACCCATTTGGCGTCCTGCTGGAGGGGGTGGCGCGTCTCGCTGCGTCGCCGCGGTTCGAGCATTTCCTCGACGCGGTCGAGCGCGTCGCTGCCGTGTTCCGCCTTGATGGCGGCGAAGAGGTCGTCGATCTCGGGTGTCACCGTTGTCCCCTGGGTTCGGTGTGGGTGTGGAGGTGGCGTACGAGGGTGTCGGGGGCCCCGACGACGGTGTCCAGGAGCCGGATCAGACCGTCTCTCAGCCTCTCGGCCGTCCGCTGGTCGAACAGGTCGGTGCTGTAGGTGAGGTGGGCCGTGAGGCTTCCGCCGCCGGCACCTCCCCCGGCCTGCCCCGGCACCTCGACGAAGTCCCAGGCGAGGTCGTAGCGCAGGGCGGTCGTCGCGATGGATTCGTGAGCGCAGCTCAGCCCGGTGAGCCGGATCGGCAGCTGCGTCTCGTCTCCGTTGTGGAGCTTGACCACCGTCTGGAACAGGGGGTGGCGGGCACGGGTGCGGTCCGGGGCGAGGTGCTCGGCCAGCCGCTCGAAAGGCAGGTCCTGATGGTCGTACGCGGACAGGCACACGTCCCGGACACGCTCGACGAGGTCACGGAACGTCGGGTCACCGGAGACGTCGACGCGCAGGACGAGGGTGTTGACGAAGAATCCGACCAGTTCGTCGAGTGCCTCGTCGGTGCGGCCCGACATGTCGGTGCCGAGCGGGATGTCACTGCCCGCGCCCTGTCCGTTCAGCAGCGCGGCCACCGCGGCCTGGAGCACCATCGACAGGGTCGCCCGGCAGCGCCGTGCCAGGTCCAGGAGTGCGGCGTGGCAGTCCGGGGCGATGCCGAAGGTGATCCCGCGGGCCGCGTACGTGGCGACGGCGGGCCGGGGGCGGTCGTACGCCAGCGTGAGCTCGTCGGGCAGTCCCTTCAACCGCTCGCGCCAGTACGTGAGTTGACGGCCGGCTACGCTCTTCGGATCGTTCTCGTCGCCCAGCAGCTCGCGCTGCCACAGCGTGTAGTCCGCGTACTGCACCGGCAGCGGCTCCCACTCGGGGACACCACCCGCCACCCGCGCGTTGTACGCCACTTCCAGATCCCGCAGCAGCGGCCCCATCGACCACCCGTCGTGCACTGCGTGGTGCATGACCAGGACGAGGACGTGCTCATCGGCCGCGAGCCGGATCATCCAGGCACGCAGCAGCATCTCGCCGTCGAGGTCGAAGGGCCGGCCGAGCGCCTCCGCGAGGGCTGGGTCGAGGGCTGCGCCGTCCTTCAGCAGGTCCTCGAAGCGGCTCGTGCCGCACGGCAGTGGTCTGAGCACGGGGCCGGTCGTGCCCTCGGGCAGAATCTCCTGCCGCGGGCCTTCGACCGTGTCCCGCAGGACCGTCCGCAGGACCTCGTGCCGGCCGAGGACGTCGGTGAGCGCACGCTCCAGGGCCGTGGCGTCCAGCGCCCCGGTCAGGCGCAGGAGGACGTCGACGTTGTACGCGGCATGCGGGCCCTCCTGCTGGTGGAAGGCCCACAGGCGTCGCTGGGAGTGGGACAGCGGAAGCATGTCCTCACCCCTGCCTGTCGCGGCGTACGAGGCGCGGACGGGCGGCCGTGACGGGCTCCTGACGCTCGACAGCCTCGACGAGGGCGGCCACCGTGGGGGTGTCGAAGAGCTGGCGGAGGCTGAGATCGGCGCCGAGGGTGGTGCGGATGCGGTTGACCAGACGCGTCGCCAGCAGCGAATGACCCCCCAGCTCGAAGAAGTTGTCGTCCAACGACACCGACTCCACCCGCAAGACCTCCGCGAACAGCGCCGCAACCCCCCGCTCCCGCTCCGAACGCGGCTCACGCCCCGCCGACAACGCCCCATAATCCGGAACCGGCAACGCCCGACGATCCAACTTCCCATTCCGCGTCAACGGCAACGCACCCAACACCACCACCGCCGACGGCACCATGTAATCCGGCAACACCCGACCCATCTCACCCCGCAACACACCCACATCCACCGACACACCCACCGCCGGCACCACATACGCCACCAACCGCTTGTCCCCCACCACATCCTCACGCACCACCACCGCGGCGCCGCGGACCAGACCGGTCGCCTGGAACGCGTGCTCGATCTCGCCGAGTTCGATGCGCTGGCCGCGGATCTTGACCTGGTGGTCGCGGCGCCCGAGGAACTCCAACTGGCCGTCCTCACGGCGGCGGACGAGGTCACCGGTGCGATACATCCGGCGTCCTGGCTCGGGGCAGAACGGGTCGGCGACGAAGGTGCTCGCCGTGCGCGGGGGATCGCCGAAGTAGCCGCGGCCCACCACGATGCCGCCGATGTACAGCTCGCCCACGACGCCGGGCGGTGTCAGGCCGAGCGCGTCGTCAAGGACGTACAGGCGGCTGCCCCGCACGGCACGCCCGATGGGCGTGCGGTAGTCGGCGGGCAGGCCGGCCGGGTCGATCACGGCGTGCGTGACGTCGTCCGAACACTCGGTGGGGCCATAGCAGTTGACGAGTGGGATGTGTGGATAGCGGGCGCCCCAGCGGTGGCACAGTGCCGCCGGGAGTGCCTCGCCGGTCACGGCGAGACGGTCGAGGCGCAGCGCGGGCGGCCGCGCGCCGTCGTCCCACTCGTCGACCGCGGCCTGCAGCAGACTGGGCACGACCTGGAGGACGTCGATGCCCTCGTCCGCGGCGAGCGCGAACAGGCCGCTCGGGTCGCGCACGATCTCGTCGGGCAAGGCCCGCACCGTGCCGCCGAAGACAAGGGGCACGAACATCTGCCAGACGGAGATGTCGAAGGTGAGGGGCGCGGTGGAGGCCACGGTGCGGGGCCCGTCGATACCGACGGCCTCGGCCTCGCACAGGAGGTTGTTCATCATGCCGCGCCGGTGGACCATCGCCCCCTTGGGGCGTCCTGTGGAGCCCGAGGTGAAGATGACGTAGGCGAGGTCGTCGGGCCCGCCCTTGACCGGTACGAGACTGTCGAGCGGGTCGGCAGGGGCGTCCACCGGCAGGACGCGCAGGGCCTGGCCGGTGCCGGTGCCTTCGGCTGCCAGGTGCCGCGCCGCTGCCAGGTGCGTCGTGTCCGCCAGGAGCAGTGAACAGCCGGCGTCGCGCAGCAGGCCGAGGGTACGGGCAGGTGGCGCCTTGGGGTCGAGGGGAAGGTACACGCCGCCCGCGGTGGTGATCCCGAGGATCGCGGTGACGGCCTGTGCCCCGCGGTGGGCGAGGACAGCGACAACGGTCCCGACCTGTACGCCCGTCGAGGTCAGTGTCCGCGCGAGGCCGCTGGAACGTCCGACGAGTTGGCCGTAGCCCACCGGGCCGTGGTCGTCGATCACGGCCGTGGCGTCGGGGCGTTCGGCCGCGTGCCGCCGTACGCGCTCCACGACGCCGGTCTCGATGCCCTCGTGGGCGGGCCGTGCCTCGTCGAGCAGTTCCCGTTCCTCGGCCGCGGCGAGCAGGCCGATGCCGCGTACGGATGTCGCGGGTCGTGCGGCGACCGCGGCGAGCAGCCGCAGTGTCCACTCTCCGAGCCGATCGGCCATCGACCGCTCGAAGAGATCGGTGGCGTAGGTGAGACGGCCGGTCAGGCCGGGCGTGCCGCCCGCGCCGGGGGCGGTCTCGACGAAGTCCCACGAGAGGTCGAACTTGGCGGTCGGGGTGCTGACCACCTCCAGGGAGGTGTCGAGCCCGGTGAGCCGGAGCTGTGGCGTGCCGGCCTCGTGCAGTTCGACGTTGACCTGGAAGAGGGGGTGGCGCGAACGGGTGCGGGTCGGGTTCAGGTCCTCGACCACTCGCTCGAAGGGCAGGTCCTGGTGGGCGTAGGCGGCGAAGGAGAAGTCCCGTACCCGCTCGACGAGTTCGAGGAACGTGGGGTCGCCGGTCAGGTCGGTCCGCAGGACGAGGGTGTTGACGAAGAATCCGACCAGGTCGTCAAGCTCCTCGTCGGTGCGGCCGGCGACGGAGGTGCCGAGCGGGATGTCGGTACCCGCCCCAAGGCGGGACAGCAGGGCCGCGACGGCGGCCTGCACCACCATGAACAACGTCGCCTGCGACTGCCGGGCGATCTCGACGAGCCCCGCGTGCACCTCGGGAGGGACGGGGAACTCGACGACGCCGCCGCGGTTGCTGGCCACGGGAGGCCTGGCGTGGTCGTAGGGCAGGGCCAGTTCCTCCGGGAGCCCCTCCAGTGCCTCACGCCAATAGGCGAGCTGCCGGCTGACCACGCTCTGCGCATCACCCTCGTCACCCAGCAACTCACGCTGCCACAGCGCGTAGTCCGCGTACTGCACCGGCAACGGCTCCCACTCGGGAACACCACCCGCCACCCGCGCGTTGTACGCCACCTCCAGATCCCGCAACAACGGCCCCAACGACCAGCCATCACACACCGCGTGATGCATCACCAGCACCAGCACATGCTCCACCGCCGACACCCGCACCAACGAAGCCCGCACCAACACATCCACATCAAGATCGAACGGCAGCTCCGCCAACTCACGCACCACCGCCCCGACATCACCCGAAACGGCATCCACCACCTTCACCACCACACCCGCCTCAGCCAACGGCAACACCACTTGCCCAGGCTCACCCCCCACCTCACGGAACACCGTCCGCAACACCTGATGCCGCTCCACCACATCCACCCACGCCGACTCCACCACCGACGCCTCCAACACCCCACCCACACGCACCACCAACGGCACGTTGTAGGCGGGTCCCGGCTCGTCGAAGCGGTTGAGGAACCACATTCGCTGCTGGGCGTAGGACAACGGGAACATGCTCATCGGACTCATCCCTCCGTCCTGCGGACGAGGCGGGGACGGGCGGCGGCGGACCGCGGCTTGTCCTCCAGGCTCGCCACGACACCGGCCACGGTCGGGTCGGCGAAGAGCCGCATCAGGTTGACCTCGGCGTCGAGGGTGGTGCGGATGCGGTTGACCAGACGCGTCGCCAGCAGCGAATGACCCCCCAGCTCGAAGAAGTTGTCGTCCAACGACACCGACTCCACCCGCAAGACCTCCGCGAACAGCGCCGCAACCCCCCGCTCCCGCTCCGAACGCGGCTCACGCCCCGCCGACAACGCCCCATAATCCGGAACCGGCAACGCCCGACGATCCAACTTCCCATTCCGCGTCAACGGCAACGCACCCAACACCACCACCGCCGACGGCACCATGTAATCCGGCAACACCCGACCCACCTCACCCCGCAACACACCCACATCCACCGACACACCCACCGCCGGCACCACATACGCCACCAACCGCTTGTCCCCCACCACATCCTCACGCACCACCACCGCGGCATCGGCGACGGTCGGCTGGTCGGCGATCACCTTGTGGATCTCGCCGGGCTCGATGCGCAGGCCGCGCAGCTTCACCTGGTCGTCGGAGCGGCCGGCGTAGAGCAGGTAGCCGTCCGTGGTCCAGCGGCCCAGGTCTCCGCTGCGGTACATGCGGGTGCCGGGGGCGCCGAACGGGTCGGCGACGAAGCGTTCGGCGGTGAGGGCCGAGCGGCCGAGATAGCCGCGGCCGAGGTTGGCACCCGCCAGGTGGATCTCGCCGAGGACGCCCGGCGGGACGGGGTTGAGGTGCTCGTCGAGCACGTACACGCGGGTGTTGTGCACGGGTCGGCCGATGGTCGCCCGGGGGCTCTCGGTCAATGCGCAGCCCGATGCCTCGACGCAGAACTCGCTGGGCCCGTAGTAGTTGAAGACGCGGGTGTTTTCGGCGGCGCGCAGTTCGCTCCACAGCGCCTCGGGGACCGCCTCGCCGCCGAGCATCAGGGTGTGCGGCGCGGTGCCGGGGGCGAGCAGGCCCTCCGTGAGCAGCTGCTGGGCGACGCTCGGGGTGACGTCGAGCTGGTCGATGCCGTGCTCGGCGATGTACCGCACCATGTGGGCGGGGTCGCGGCGCGTCTCCTCGTCGAGGAGGTGCAGCTCGTGCCCGGCGATCATGGCCAGGACGCCCTCCCACGAGGTGTCGAAGGCGAGCGAGGCCGACAGGACCACGCGTCGCCGCTCCTCGGGGCGTCGCGGCGGCGGGAACGTGACCCCGCTGTGGAAGGTCAGCAGGTTCGTGAGGGCTCTGTGCAGCACGGTCACGCCCTTGGGCGTGCCGGTCGAGCCGGAGGTGTAGATGATGTAGGCGGCGTGGTCCGGGCGCAAGGGTGAGCTGCGGTCCGCGTCGGTCGGGTCGTGGTCCGGGGCGTCCGCGACGGTGTGCTCGGTGATGAGCGGCGGCAGGGCGGATGCGTGGCCGACGCGCTCGACGAGGGCGTCGGTGGTGACCAGTACGGCGGGTTCCGCGTCCTTCAGGACGGTCCGGATGCGCTCGGCCGGGAGTTGTGGGTCGATCGGGGTGTAGACGCCGCCCGCCTTGCAGGTGGCGAGCCAGGCGACGACGGCTTCGACGGTGCGCGGCAGGGCGACCGCCACCAGGGCGTCGGGGCCGGCCCCGATGCCGATGAGGTGGTGCGCGAGGCGGTTGACCCAGGTGTTCAACTGGGCGTAGGTGAGGCGTGTTTCACCACTGACCAGCGCGATCGCGTGCGGGGTCTGCCGGGCGCGCTGTTCGAAGACGGTGGTGACCGGCGCGTCGGGCAGTTCGTGCTCGGTGTCGGTCCACCGTGCGAGGAGTTCCCGCTCGCCGGGCGTGCGGACGTCGATGGCTGTCACGTCGCGGTCGGGGTCGGCGACCAGGTCACCGAGGAATCGGACGAGTCGGTCCGCGAAGGCGGCGGCCGTGGTCTCGTCGAAGAGATCGGTCGCGTACTCCAGCGTGCCGGTGATCCCCTGCCGGGTTCCTTCGGGGGTGGTCCGCTCGTGGAGGACGACCGACAGATCGAACTTGGCGACCGCCATCTTGCGCTGTTCGACCTCGGTGGTGAGTCCGTCGAGGCCGAGGGTGAGCCCGCCGCCGAATAGCTCCACGGCGACCTGGAAGAGGGGGTGACGGCCGCGGACGCGGACCGGGTTGATCTCCTCGACCACGCGCTCGAAGGGAACGTCCTGGTGGGCGTAGGCGGACAGATCGGAGTTCCGTACGCGGTGGACGAGATCGCGGAAGGTGGGGCGGCCGGAGACGTCGGTGCGCAGGACGAGGGTGTTGATGAAGCAGCCGACGAGGTCGTTGAGCTCTTTGTCGGTGCGGCCGGCGATGGGGGTGCCGAGCGGGATGTCGGTACCCGCCCCGAGGCGGGACAGCAGGGCCGCGACGGCGGCCTGCACCACCATGAACAACGTCGCCTGCGACTGCCGGGCGATCTCGACGAGCCCCGCGTGCACCTCGGGAGTGATGTCGAAGGTGCTCCGGGCGCCGTGGTAAGTGGTGGCCGCGGAGCGGGGTCGGTCGTAGGGCAGGGCCAGTTCTTCCGGAAGCCCCTCCAGCGCCTGACGCCAATAGGCGAGCTGCCGACTGACCACGCTCTGCGTATCACCCTCGTCACCCAGCAACTCACGCTGCCACAGCGCATAGTCCGCGTACTGCACCGGCAACGGCTCCCACCCGGGAACACCACCCACTACCCGCGCGTTGTACGCCACCTCCAGATCCCGCAACAACGGCCCCAACGACCAGCCATCACACACCGCGTGATGCATCACCAGCACCAGCACATGCTCCACCGCCGACACCCGCACCAACGAAGCCCGCACCAACACATCCACATCAAGATCGAACGGCAACTCCGCCAACTCACGCACCACCGCCCCGACATCACCCGAAACGGCATCCACCACCTTCACCACCACACCCGCCTCACCCACCGGCAACACCACCTGCCCAGGCTCACCCCCCACCTCACGGAACACCGTCCGCAACACCTGATGCCGCTCCACCACATCCACCCACGCCGACTCCACCACCGACGCCTCCAACACCCCACCCACACGCACCACCAACGGCACGTTGTAGGTCGGGGACGGTCCTTCGAGACGGTCGAAGAACCACATCCGCTGCTGTACGTGGGACAACGGGAACATGCTCACCCTCCAGGGAAGTTTCAAAGCGACAGCGCGACGTCCGGGAGGGCCGTCAGGACCGGCGCACCAGCTTGGGCCGGGCGGCGGCCGGTTGTGCGGCGCCGTCCAGAGCCGCGGCGAGACCGGCCGGCGTGGGGGTCTCGAAGATCTGCCGCAGTGCGAACTCCACCCCGAGGACGGCGCGCAGTTCGCCCCAGAGCCGCATCGCGCGCAGCGAATTCCCGCCGTGCTCGAAGAAGTTGTCCTCGGCGGCCACGGAGTCGAGCTCCAGCACTTGAGCCATCACGGCGGCGACCTTGGCCTCGGTCTCGGACCGGGACGGGCGAGGGTCTGCGGCATTCATGGTTGCGGTTCCCGTTCGATGTGGGTGGACAGAAGAAGGCGGCCCGGGGCCTACCAGCGGCTGGTCTCGCCGAAGAAGTCGGGGATCGTCCGCAGTAGCCCTTCGGCGGCGGCCTGGCCGTGAACGTAGTGACCGACGGCCAGATCGAGGACGCCCAGGCCGAACGGCGAGAAGACGGTGGCCCGCCGCGGGTTGGTCCGCACCTGTCCCGTAAGCACCTGAGCGAGTGTCCCGGTGACGAAGTCCCGGTTGCCGGTGAGCTGTTCGGCCAGGTGGGGAGAGGTGTCCGCCTTCATGCAGTGGTCGACGTCGTCCAGCACGTTGTCCGCCGTGAGCAGCAGTTCCGGGGCCAGGTCACGCAGCGAGACATTGAGGATCAGCTGCCCGGGCCGCAGAACGCGGTCGGCGGAGATGTGGGGGCGTAGCGCGGTGGTGGCGAGCACCACCAGATCGCAGTCGAGGGCCTCGTCGGCGGACGCCGTGCGGGAGGCGGCCTCGTACTCGGTCGAGAGGTGATCGGCCAGGGTCCGCGCCGATGGCTCGTCGATGTCGTGGCAGCGGACGTCGGTGAGCGGTATGCCCGCGTGGTGCAGATACCGGCAGATGGTCCGGGCGATGACACCGCCGCCGAGCACTCCGATGCTGGCGGGCACGCCATGGCTCAGGGTCGTGGCGGCGAGCGCGGCGGACGCTGCCGTGCGCGCGGCACTGATGCCGGCCGCTTCCAGCAGGGCGAACGGGTAGCCGGTCGTGTAGTCGTTGAGGACAAGCACCGCCGAGGCCCGCGGGAGCCCCGACTCCACATTGCGCGGAAAGCTCGCTATCCACTTGATTCCGGCGACATCGGTGGTTCCACCGAGATGGGCGGGCAGGGCGATGATGCGGGAATCGGGCTTCTCCGGGAACCGGAGGAAATAGCTGTCCGGATTCACGCTGTCGCCCGCCTCATGGGTGAGGTAGGCGTCGCGTACGCAGGCGATGACGTCTTTTTCCCTGCCTGCCATTATTGCCATGACGTCGCTGCCGCTGAGCACGGAAAATTCAAACACGTTCGTTCCTCTGAGTCTGGGTGCTTGTCAGCCCGGCAGGTATTCGGCTTCTCTTCGCTCCGGGGCGGCGGCGAGAGTTTCTGACCCGAATCGTTCGACGACCCAGTCGTCGTTGTAGACGGTGTCGAGGTAGCCCTCCCCCATGTCCGGGGAGATGGCAAGTACCCGGCTCCCGGGGGCGATCCGGCCGCTGAACGCGGCGACAGCCGCCAGCGTGCTGCCGGAGGACCCGCCAAGCAGCAGCCCGTGTTCGCGGGCGACCCTGCGGCAGGTGCGTATGGCGTCCCGCTCGTCGACGAGGACTTTGTGGAACGAGCCGTCGTCGATGAAGATCTCGGGGACGCGGCTGGTGCCGATCCCGGGGATCCAGCGCCGTCCGGGTCCCCCGCCGAACGTCACCGAGCCCACGGCGTCGACCGCGACGACGTTCGTCGACGCCCCCGCCTCACGCAGTCCCCGCACGCAGCCCATCAGGGTTCCCGACGTCCCGGTGCCCACGAACAGCCAGTCGGGTGCGCCGAAGCCCGCGAGGATCTCACCCACCGTGTGCGTACTGTGGGCTGTGGTGTTGACCGGGTTGGCGTACTGGTTCAGCCACACGAGCCGGGAGTCGGCCGCGGTGCGTCGGCGGATGTACTCGATGCGGGTGGCGAGATAGCCGCCCGCCCGGTCCCGCTCGTCCACGATCACCACCTCGGCGCCGAGCGCCTTGATGAAGCGCAGGGTGCGCGCGTTCACGTTGGGGTCGGTGACCAGGGTGATGCGGTAGCCCCGGGCCGCGCAGATGGAGGCGAGGGCCACTCCCAGGTTTCCCGATGTGGATTCGATGAGTTCGCACTCAGGTGTGATGCGTCCCCGCGCCTCGGCGTCGAGGATCATTTCCCGGGCCGTTTTCATTTTGATGGATCCGGCCGGGTTGAGACCCTCGATCTTTACGTTGGTCACGAATTCTGCCGTAAATCCCGGGAGTTCCATGAACCGGTCTCCCGATGAGACGTCGTAGATTCGTTCTGGTATCAATGCCCCTCCGCACATCACGGGTCGGACGAGCAACCCATCTCCCGAACGATATCCGCGCGTCCCCCGCGCCTTTCGGCATTCCCACCGGCAGTGCGGGGGCAGTTGTCAGCCTGTTGCCGATACCCGGAGGGCGCCGGCGATCTCGTCCGCCACGTCCTTCTGATTGGCCTCGTCCAACAGGTAGAAGTGGCCCCCGGAAAAGACCCGATTGCGTAGGCCCGCACCGGCGCGCCGGCTCCAGCGGGTGAGTTCGGCGGTCTCGGTCAGCGCGTCGTCGCGGCCGCCGAGGACGATGAGCGGGACCGGCAGGGTCCGGTGGGCGTGCCCGGTGGCCAGGCGGTGCCCGAGGGTGAGATCGCAGCGCAGCACGTTGAGCAGGTGTGCCTGGAGGTACTCGTCCTGCAGGACTTCGGCGGGTGTGCCGCCGCCCCGTTCGAGGATGTCCATCAGGTCCTCCTCGCTCCATTTCCCCGCGAGCGCGGTACGCGAGCCGCCGTTGGGGTGAGCGCTGAGGACCAGGGCCCGGCACAGGTCCGGGTCGGCCAGAGCGAGCGCCACGGCGAAGGCGGCGCCCATGCTGTGCCCGAAGAGGACGGTCGGCAGGGGGGACAGGGTGCGCAGTTCTCCGGCCACGGCCGCCACCGCGCCCTCGGGATCCTCCAGGATCCGGCTGGGGTCCTCCCCGAATCTGCGCTCCCTGCCGGGCAAGGTGACGCCGACGGCCTCGACGTCGTGGGGGAGCCACCGCACCGTCGGGAGCAGGGCGTTGGGGCCGGCTCCCGAGTGCGCGAGGACGACGACCCGGGCGACCGCCGTGCCGCGTACGGGTCGTACGACGCTGGTCCAGACGTGCTGGGGCATTCCTGCTTCTCCTGCGGTCGGCTTCGTGGGTGGCGGGGTCAGTCGTGTTGCGTGGTGGCGTCGCGCAGCCAGTACGCGCCGTTGGCGCGATCCAGGATCTGGAGCTCGATCAGGTACCGGCGGACGGCGACGTGGTCGGTCCCGGAGCCCTCGCACCAGGCGCGCAGCAGGGCGTTGACGGCGGGTTCGTCGTAGGTGCGGCCGGCCTCGAAGGCGCCCCGGGCCAGGTGACGCAGCACCGTCCGTCGGCGTTCCAACTGCGCCGGCAGGCTCCGCAGGCGGCCGTCCACGACGAAGGTGCGCAGCAGTGACGTCTCGGGTCCGCCGCCCGCTGCCGGTGTGGAGGTGGCCGTGGGACGTGCCGCCGCCCTCAAGCGGTCGGTGTCGGCCCGGAATTGGCCTTCGCTTTCGGTCACAAGGCCGCCCGCGACGAGCTTGCGCACCGCGGCGGCGGTCTCCTTGGGTGCCGTACCGGCCGCCCGGGCCACATCAGGCAGCGTGCCCGCGCCGAGAACGATCGCGGAGAACACCCGCAGCCGTACCGAATCGGCGAGTATCCCGACGATGGTCTGCGCCGTCATGGGGAGCTTCCTCCTGTCGCTGTGAAGGTTGAGAGGGCATAGAGGGGTGAGAGGGGGTAGCAGGGTGGGGCAGTACGGAGGGGCATGCCGCCCGTACGAGGTTCAGGACGCTGAACGCGATCCGCCTGTCCGTGTGTTCTCGGCGGACGAGCCCTTGGTGCAGCATCGCCTGCACCGCCACCGCGGCGGAGGCACGGCTCAGGCCGAGCCGCAGCGCCACCTGCTCCACCGTCCAGTGACCGTCCAGGTCGGCCAGCTGGGCCAGCAACGTACGCTGATCCGGCGTCAGTTCGGCGACGGCCTGCGCGAGCGCCCGGTCGATCCAGCTGCCGGCGGCGGTGTCGCAGGGGGGTGCGGCCAGGAGCAGGGGTTCGGAGCGGGCCATCGACACGAGTTCGTCGGGTGGGCACAGCACGAGCCAGGAGGCAACCGATTCAAGGGCCCGGGGCAGCCCGTCGAGCAGGGAGCAGATCTCCCCCAGCGCGGCGGCGTCACCGGCGTCCGGCCGGTAGCCCGGGCGCAGTACGGCGATCCGGTCGAGGAGGACGGCGAGCGCGGGCGAGGGCGGCGCCGGGTGCGGTCCGTCGAGCGCGTCGACGTCATGGGCGTGGAGCGGACCCAGCTGGACGGTCCGGTCCTGCTCCCTGTCGCGCGCGGTACGCGCGGTCTCCACGACGCGCAGCCGTGGGCACTCCGCGAGGAGGGCGTCCATGGTCGCGCGGGAGACGCGGTCGCCGTCCGGTGTGGTGTCGTTGCCGTCGATCACCAGCAGGACGTCCCTGTCACCCACCAGTCGCGCGGCCTCGGTGCCGGCACCGCGGGTGCGCGCGAGCAGTCCTTCCATCCAGACGGCGGCCGGGGCGACCTGGAGCCCGTCGTGGATCCCTGTGTCGGGTCCGGCAGCGCGGGACACGCTCATCCACAAGGTGGGTACGCCGGTTTCGGTGTGCAGGATGTGGGCTGCCGCCAGGGCGAGGCGGGTCTTGCCGCAGCCGCCGAGACCGGCGACGGTGACGACCCTCCCGGTGGGCCGGCGCAACATCCCGACGGTGCGTTCCAGTTCGGCGCCCCGGCCGTGCGGGCGTGTCGCCGCCACGGCGGGCAGCACCGACAGGACTTCGAAACTGGCGTCGTCGGCCCGGAGTCCGGCCGCGACGAAGAGCGCCGCCCGGCGGCCGCCACCGAGCCTGAGCGCGTCGGCGAGCAGCCGGATCGTCTCCTTGCGCGGGTTTCGCGCGAGCCCGAGTTCGAGGTTGCGGATGGCACGGACACTCACGGCGGAGAGCCCGGCGAGTTCGGTCTGTGTCAGCCGGGCACGGCCGCGGTAGTGCTGGAGCAGGTCGCCGAGGCTCATGGCGTTGATGGTGGCCGTCAAGTGCGTTCCCTCCCATGGGAGTTCCGTCGTGATGGGTGGAGCAAAGTGGTCAGTGCGCGGGGTCGGCCAGGAGGAACTCGGTGAGTGCGCGCGTGAGCAGTCTCGGGTCGTGGGAACCGCACAGTTCGCGTACCGAATTGAGCGACAGACCGGGCACGCCCACGTCGATGACGGGGATGCCGAGACGGGAGGCGAGCAGGCGCGCCACGGGCGAGCCATCGGGCAGGTCGCCCCCGCGGTCACAGGACTGCCAGGGCACCCCGGCCCGCTGGCAGGCACGCACGAAGTCCGCGACACGAGGGCGGTCGGCGGTCGCGGTGCTGTCCGCCACGACCGGCCCGCCGTTGGGCAGCGGGCCGCACGGTTCCGGGGAATCCGGGTGCAGCGCGTCCGTCATTCCGGCGGCGACCGCCAGCGTTCCCGCGACGGCCCGTTGCCAGTCCTCCCGGCCACCGCCCCGAGCCTCCACGGAGCGGCGCAGCACCCGGGCCAGCCGGAGGCACTGCGACCCTCCCGCCTCCCCCGGGTGCACGGCCATGCGGTCGAAGGCCACGAACGCGGTGACCGCTCGGGGCCCGCGCTCCGCCGCGCTCAGCAGCGCGGCGAGCCCCGAGTGCACGGAGACGAGATTGTTCAGACGCGCCGATGCGACGAATTCCCCGGCATCACCCAGGAAGGCCGGCGGCTGCACGTCGTGGAGCATTAGGTCCCAGCCGAGCACATCGTCGGCGTGGACTTCCGCCTCGCTCGCCAGCCGGTACAGGAGGCGGCCCGGATCCTCCCCGCCAAGCCCCCAGACGGGCGCGAGCTCCCGGCTGCCACGGCCCAGGCCGCCATCGGGCGCGTCCGGCAACGGCTGCGGGGCCCGCAGGAGAGGCGAGTCCAGGCAGACGAGCCGGGTGGTCCCGTCGTACAGGGCGAGCCGGCCGGACACGCCCAGGTCCCGGTCGAGCCAGCTGCCGAGACGGACGGGGCCGTAGGTGTCCACGGCGATCCGCTGCCACCCCCGGGCCCCCGCATCCGGCGTCGGCCCGATCCGCAGGTTCGGCGCGTCGGTGTTCGCGGCCACGAGCCGGATCGGGGTCGGACCGGCGGCACCGGGCGGGGCGTACCAGGCGATGAGCGTGCCCCCGCCGGCCACGAAACAGCCGCCTGTCGCGTCCGCCCAGTGACCCTCCTCGCTCAACTCCCGGAACCCGGCCGCCCGGAGCCGGACCGTGGCCTCCTCCACCGCGTGGTACGGCGATGTCCCGGCCTCGATGTACGTGAGCAGGTCGTCGCCGTGCCGCATCGGGCGCGGTGCGGTCACTGCCGGTGGTCGACGGGCGCGGAGCGGCCCCAGGCCGAGTCTGCGCTGACGTGCGTGTCCGCTTCTCCTGCGCCCGGCTGGGCCTGGCCCCCGAGCGCGATGAGCCCCAGGACGAAGGATGCGATCGTGGCGCGGATCAGGTAACGCATGGGTGGGTCCCCCTCAGGATCAAGTGATCGGGCGGCGTGCGGGCCGCCTGTCGCCATGCTTGCCGACGAGGTGACCTTCTCCATAGGTCCACCAGGGCGCACAAATGTAACCTTCACACTTGTGACCCTTAAACAAACTCGGTCGAACTTGTGCGAATGCGACACCCCGCAGCCAAGTTCACCCTGTGCTCCCGCACTTGATCTGTACAGCGCCTCGCTCATGGCTGGACCCCTGCCCCGCGTGGACGTACCGGATTGCCTGTGGAAACTGTCCCTTGTACGCGAATGCCACGACTCGCCCGGTTCGGTCGAGATCGTTCCGCCTGAGGCCGCGGCTTTCGCGGCACTCGGGCCGCTGGAGGACGAACTGGCGCGCCGACGCAAGGAATTGCTGACCGCCCGGGCCACCTTCGCCGCCCTGTCGCAGGCGTACGCGGACGCGTGCGGGGACCGGCAGGTGACGGTCACGCTGCTCACCGGGGGCAGCCAGATCAGCTCCGCGCTGGAAGCAGCCGTGGCGGGATGCCGCGAGGAGCTGCTGACGGCGCAGCCCGGCGGTGGGCGCGCCCCGGACCTCCTCGAAGAGGCCAGGGAGCGAGACATGCGCCTGCTGTCGCGCGGTGTCCGGCAGCGCACCATCTACCAGCACACGGTCCGCTCGCACCAGGCGACGTTGTCGTACATCGAGGAGGTCACGGAGTCGGGTGCCCAAGTCCGTACCCTGACCGAGGTCTTCGAGCGCATGATCATCTGCGATCGGGAGGTCGCCTTCATACCGGTGTCCGAGGAGCGTTCCGTCGCCGCGCTGCGGGTCACGCATCCGGGACTCGTCCGCTTTCTGGCGCAGTTCTTCGAGAACGCCTGGGACAGGGCGGTCCCCGTGACTCCGCGGGCCGCCCCCTTGCGCTCGCCCGAGATCACCTCGGACATCCAGCAGACCATCCTGCGGGCGATCGTGTCCGGAGAGACGGACGACTCCATCGCCCGGCGCCTTGGCATGAGCCGGCGCAGTGTGGCCGAGCACGTCCGCAAAGTGTCCCAACAGCTTGCCAGCGGCAGCCGGGCCCAGCTGGGCTATCTGCTGGCGACCTCCTCGCTTCTGCGCCCGCAGGACGGCGGCGCCGTCGCCCCCTCCCTGAAGCTTCTCGACGACGCCGGCGTCATGTGCGACTGCTCTCGAGCACCCGCGCAAGCCGTGTCACTGTCGGATGGAGATACAGCTCCCGCAGTTGCAGAGGTGGCATCCCCTGCTCGTGCATGACCGCTGTCAGCCGCACCGCGAGCAGCGAATTCCCGCCCAGCAGGAAGAAGTTGTCGTCCGGTCCGACGGGCACGCCGAGCAGCGTCTCCCAGGCCGAGGCGAGGGACGCCGCGAGGTCGCCGGGGTCACCGTCCGGTGATGCGGCCGTGTCCACGGGTGCGGGCGGCGCGGGGGCGACGGCGTGTTCCGCCAGCTTGCGCGTATCCAGCTTGCCGTTCGCGGTCAGGGGCAGGTCCGGGACGGCGATCACCGACGTCGGCACCATGTACGAGGGCAGCACGCTCTGCGCGTGCAGGCGCACCGGCTCCGTTTCGCCCCCGGTGTCCCGCATCACCACGTACGCGGTGATGCGGGCCTGAGCCGCGTCGCCGGTCTCGCCTCCCTCGACGACCACCGCGGCCGCCGTGACGTCCGGGGCCTCCAGCAGGACGGTGCGGATCTCGTCCAGCTCGATCCGGAAGCCCCGCACCTTCACCTGCGAGTCGAGACGCCCCAGGTGCTCAAGCCTGCCGTCCGGCAGGAGCCGGCCGAGATCGCCGCTGCGGTACATGCGCCCGCCGTTGAAGGGGTCCGGCACGAACCGCTCCCGGGTCAGGTCGGGACGTCCCAGGTACTCCAGGGCGAGGCCCTCGCCACCGACGTATATCTCGCCGGGAACACCGCACGGAACCGGGCGCCGCCGCTCGTCGAGGACGTACAGACACCAGCCGGGCAGGGCGGCGCCCACCGATCGCGATCCGGACAGCGCCTGCCGGCGTGTGACGGTCTGGGCCGTGACATGGACGGTGGTCTCCGTGATGCCGAACATGTTCACCACACGGCAGCGGTCCTCCGGGTAGCGGTCGAACCACGTCCGCAGCGGTCGCGCGTCGAGGGCCTCACCGCCGAACACGACGAGCCGGACGGCCAGTTGCTCCCCGCTGCGGCGGTCGGCTTCCATCAGCTGCGCGAAGGCCGACGGCGTCTGGTTGAGCACGGTGACCCGCTCGGTCAGCATCAGGGTGTGGAACTCCGCGGGTGACCGGGAGACCCAGAACGGCACGACGACGAGCCGTGCTCCCGTAAGGAGCGCTCCCCATACCTCCCACACGGAGAAGTCGAAGGCGCAGGAGTGGAAGAGGGTCCAGGTGTCGTCCGGGCCGATGCCGAAGTCGTCCCGCGTAGCGGCGAGGAGGGCCACTACGTTGCGGTGCGGTACGACCACGCCCTTGGGGCGGCCGGTGGAGCCCGAGGTGTAGATGACGTATGCCGCATCCTCGGGTGCCCGCGTGGGCTTCACTTCTTCCGGTGCCGCACCCGGGGCGGCCTCCCCCGCCTCCAGCTCCTCCGGGCGCACGCACCACATACCGGCGGTCCCGTGAAAGATGCCGAGGGTGGTCACGACGGCCCGCAGCCCCGCGTCCTCGGCGGTGTACGCGAGCCGGTCGGCCGGGTAGTCCGGGTCCATCGGCACATACACGCAGTCCGCCTTCAGCACGGCGAGCATGGCGACCACGAGATCGAGCGACCGCTCCAGACAGATCCCCACGCGCTCACCGGCACCGACCCCGCCGGCCCGCAGGGCGGCGGCCCAGCGCGCGGCCCGCCCTTCCAGTTCGGCGTACGTCAGCGTTCGTCCCTCGCAGGTGACCGCCACGGCATCGGGCCGTTCGGCGGCCCTGGCGGCGAAGACCGCGTCGATCCGCTCCGGCTCCCAGGTCAACGACGTTGCGGGAAGGCCGAGTTCGGCCGTACGACGCGCCTCCTCCTCGCCGAGCAGCCCGAGGTCGCCCGGCGCGAGCCGCTCTGTCGTACTGCTCAGCTGCTCGTAGACGAAGGCGACATGCCGCGCGAATCGCGCCGCCGCCTCCTCGCCCACCTCGCGGAGACGATGCTGGACGATCAGCTGTGGCGCCCCTGCGCAGGTGCGTCCAGGAATGACGGTGAGCGGGAAGGGAGCGGTCTGGCACGCCGTGTAGAGGCGGCCGTCGGCGTACGAGGGCTCATCGTCCGCTCCGTCCAGGACGCCCACCGCGATCCCGCTGCCCCCGGCGCGCATGAGATCCGCGTACTGGTCCGCTCCGCACCGGCCGGTGCGTCCCGTGAGTGCTTCCCCCGCGTGCGCCAGCAGGGCTCCCGTGTCGACGGCGCCGGAGAGGTCCAGAGCGAGCAAGGTGCCGGTGTCGAACGCGCCCAGCGTCCGGGCGGGCCGGTCCCACCAGTTCCGCAGCACGCCCAGAAGCGGCCTGTCCTGGTCCTCGAACCGGGCGATGACGATGGCGGCCGCGACCGCGAGCCGGGCTCCCATGCCGGGCGCCCCGGCACGCAGCTCCACGGTGACATGTCCCGTACGCTCACCCGCGCCCCCTTCCCCGGCCGCCCAGTCCAGTCCCGCCGCGCGGTCCGCGGCCCGCCACTCCTGGAGCGTCTCTTCCGGCGCCTCCCCCGGGTCGTGCGGCTCGACCGGGCGCGTCTCCTCGTGCCGCGAGCGGCCCGTCAGGACGTCGGCGACGAGGCGCAGGGACTCCGCGTCCAGGCGGTCGCGATGGGCCACGAGGACGAGATCGGCCTGCCCGTCGGCGAACTCGAGCAGAACGGCGCGGAAGGCCTCTCGCCGAGGGTGGAGAGCACGGGTCGTCTCGGCGCGCACCCGGTCGCTCCCGGCGGCCCGGTCGGCAGGGACCCTCTCGTGCCACAGCCTGGGCAGCTTGCACCCGGAGTCCTCACCCCACCAGGCTCCGACCGCCTCGTCCAGCGTCCGGCCCATCAACTGCGCGTCCACGCCTTGCGGAAGGCGGACGTGGAGGGCGTGGCAGCGTGCGGACGCGGCTGCGGCCGCGGGGGTGAGGCAGGACGTTTCGGTTCGGGGCACGGCTTGAACTCCAGTGGCATGGTCGTGGGGAGGGCGCGGCGCCCGGCAGGAGCGTGTCGGGGCGTCAGCGGGTGGTGAAGCCACCATCGACTGTGACGACGCTGCCCGTGACCTGGCGCGATTCGTCCGAGGCCAGCCACAGGGCAGCCGACGCGATGTCCTCCGGTTCGACGAGCGCGTTCATCGGCTGCGACTGCACGAAGGTGTCTTCATGTTCGTTGACCGGGACGTCCAGGGCGCGGGCGATCTCGGACAGCATGCGCCCTTCGACGTGGTCCGCGTCCCGGACCGATCCCGGGCAGAGCGCGTTCACGCGCACCTTGCGCGGTGCGTAGTCCAGCGCCACGGCCTTCGTCAGGCCGACGAGTCCGTGCTTGGCGGCCACGTAGGCGGCGAAGTGGCGGTAGCCGACCAGTCCGGCGGTGGAGGCGATGTTGACGATGCTGCCCGAACCACGCTCGACCATGCGGCCGCCCACGGCCCGGATGAGACGCCAGGCCCCGGACAGGTCGACGTCGAGCATGAGGTTCCACTCGTCCTCGTCGATGTCGTGCGCGGCCTTGCCGGAAGGAGCCGCGATGCCCGCGTTGTTGACCAGGACGTCGATCGCGCCGAACCGTGCGACGGCCGCGTCCACCGCGGCGTCGACCGCGTCCGCGTCCCGTACGTCGACCGACGAAGCGAGGACGGAGGCGCCGAGGTCTCGGCAGAGTTCCGCCGTGTGCGCGAGTTGACTGGCGGACCCGAGCGGATAGGGCACCTGGTCGAGGTTCCGGGCGATGTCGATCAGGACGAGGTCCGCGCCTTCCTTCGCGAAGGCGGTGGCGCAGGCACGGCCAAGCCCTCGGGCGGCGCCGGTGATGAGGGCGGTCTTACCGGACAGACGCACGGTCGGCTCCCTGGAGTGCCTGCACCTGCGCGTCGATCACCCGGAGGAGAGCCGACCCGTCGTCATCGGCCAGGTACATGTGGCCGCCGTCCAGCTCGACGACATTCAGCGTACTTTCGGTGGCGTCCGCCCATCGGGCGATCGTGTCCTCGCTCACCAACTCGTCGTGACGGCCCCGCAGAGCCGTGATGGGCACCGGCAGGGGCTTGTCCGAGAAGGGGCGGTAGTTCTCGTGCATCGCGACGTCCGCGCGCAGCGGGGGCAGCAGCAACTCCCGCATGGCCGGGTTCTCCAGAGCCGGATGCGCATATCCCGCAAAGCTCCGCACCTGAGCCAGGAAGGCCTCGTCGTCCAGCTCGCTGGCCCGGGTCTCCCTGCCGTTCCAGGGGCCGGGTGAGCCACTGACGAACAGCCTCTCAACCGTGATTCCTTCCAACTCGCCCAGCATGCGGGCCAGTTCGAAGGCGAGCACGGCGCCGAGACTGTGACCGAGGACCGCCACGCGGCCCGCACCGCCGGTGAAGCGCACGACCTGCTCGTACGCATCCGCCACGGCCTGGGCCGCATCCGTGTGGGGCGGCTCGACGAAGCGCTCCTCCCTCCCCGGGAGTTGCACCGCCACCATCCGCAGGGTCTGCGGTACCTGCTTCTCCCAGGCTCTGAAGAACGAGGCGCCCGCCCCTGCGAAGGGTAGGCAGACAAGAGCTATCGGTTCCATCGGATGGGTTCCCTCTCGGCCAGGTGGAGCTCAGACTCAGCAGCGTATGTACGGCTGCGGAGTCACACCGGCATGCGAGAAGGTAGCTGAGCGGCAGTTACGACGCGGCGCCCGGGCTCTTTGCCGAGGAGCCCTTGGCCGCAGGCTCCAGGATCGCCACGCACTCCACATGATGCGTCATCGGAAACAGATCGAACGCCCTCAACGACCGCACCCGGTACCCCCCGTCCCGGAAGTACCCCAGGTCCCGCGCCAGCGCCGCCGGGTCGCAGGCCACGTAGGCGATTCGGCGGGCGCCCAGCTTCGTCAGGTGGCGGACCGTCTGCTTGCCCGCGCCCGCGCGGGGCGGGTCCAGGACGATCAGGTCGACCTCTGTGATGCCGGTGCGCGGCAGGGCCGCTTCGACCTTGCCCTGTTCGATGCGGACGCGGTCGAAGGCGGCGAGGTTGTGGCGGGCGTCCTCGACCGCTCGCTTGCCGGACTCGATACCGAGGACCGCGCCCTGGTCGCCGACCCGGTCGGCGATCGCGCCGGCGAACAGGCCCACCCCGCAGTAGAGGTCGAGCGCCGTCTCGCCCTTGCGCGGGGTCAGGCCCTGCATCACGGCGAGCATGAGCGTCTCGGCCGCCTTCGGGTGGACCTGCCAGAAGCCGCCGTTGCCGACGCGGTAGGTGCGGCCGTCCGCGCGCTCGCGGACGAAGGGGCGGCCGTGGACGCGGTGGACCCCGCCGTCCTGTTCGGCGATGCGAAGGACCGAGACCGGCTTGTCCAGTTCGACCAGGGGGAGGCGCGCGCCCGGCTTCGGCTCCAGGATGACCTGGCGGTCCTGGGATCCCGTCGCCGCGATCACCTCGACCGACTCCATGCCGGACCAGTCGTGCTTCTCGATGCCCAGCTCGGAGACCCCGGGCGCCGCGATCATGCAGTGCTCGATGGGCTCGACCTCGTGCGAGCGGTGGCGGCGCAGGCCCGCGTTGCCGTCGGGGTCGACCGCGTACTGGACGCGGGTGCGCCAGGCCGGGACCTCGCCCGAGGGCAGCTTGTCACCCTCGGCCGGGACGACCGTGCCGTCCCAGCCGGCCTCCTCGGGGGTGAGACCCGCGAGGCGCTGGAGCTGCTCGGTGATGACTTCGCCCTTGAGGCGGCGCTGTGCGCCCGGCTTCGCGTGCTGCCAGTCGCAGCCTCCGCAGCGACCGGGGCCCGCGTACGGGCAGGGGGCCTCGACGCGGTCCTTGGAGGGGTCGAGGACCGTCACCGCGTCCGCGCGCAGGAAGCGGCTGTCCTCGTCGCCCTCCGTCACGCGCGCGATGACCTTCTCGCCGGGGAGCGTGTGGCGGACGAAGAGGACGCGGCCCTCCGCCGTACGCGCTACGCAGTGGCCGCCGTGGGCGACCGGGCCGACCTCGACCTCGTACTCCTGCCCGACGAGGGAGGCCGCCTGCGCGTCCTTCGAGCGCGAGTCCTCCTTCGAGTTCCCCGCCTGCGATTTCTTCGGTTCTGCCTGCATGGCGGGGTGACTCCACTACGTAAGGGGGCATCGGCCGAAAGGAAACGGCCGGACAACAGCCCACCAGTCTACGTGGGTGTTGTCCGGCCGCTCGCCAACCGTCGGGGGCTAGCCCTTGTTGCTCGGTTCCTTCGGGCGCTTTTCCACCGGGCCCCGCCGCACCGCACCCGGCGCGTTCCACTCCGAGCGCTTGCGTGCCCGCTTCTTCGCGGCCTCGGAGGAGTCGAGCTGGTAGGGGACGGACGTCACCATGACGCCCGGGGTGAAGAGCAAACGGCCCTTGAGGCGCAGCGCACTCTGGTTGTGGAGCAGGTGCTCGTACCAGTGGCCCACCACGTACTCCGGGATGATCACGCTGACCACGTCGCGCGGGCTCTCCCGGCGCAGGTTCTTCACGTACTCGATGATCGGCCGGGTGATCTCGCGGTAGGGCGAGTCGAGGATCTTCAGCGGGACGGTGAGGCCGCGCCGCTCCCACTCGGCCCTGAGGGCCTTGGTCTCCGCCGGGTCGACGTTGATGCTCAGCGCTTCGAGCGTGTCCGAGCGCATGAGCTTGGCGTAGGCAAGGGCGCGCAGCGTCGGCCGGTGGATCTTGGAGACCAGGACGATGGAGTGCACGCGCGAGGGGCGCACGCTGTCGTCGGAGGGGGTCTCCGGGGCGGCGATCTCCTCGGCCACGCGGTCGTAGTGACGGCGGATCGCCGACATCGTCGCGTAGAAGATCACCATGCCGAGCAGCGCGACCCACGCGCCGTGCGTGAACTTCGTGACGAGTACGACGATCAGGACCATGCCCGTGAAGAAGGCACCGAAGGCGTTGATCGCCCGCGAGCGGATCATGTGGCGGCGCTTGGCCTGGTCCTTCTCGGTGCGCAGATGGCGGTTCCAGTGCCGGACCATGCCGATCTGGCTGAGCGTGAAGGAGACGAAGACGCCGACGATGTAGAGCTGGATCAGCTTCGTCGAGTCCGCGCCGTAGATCCAGACGAGCAGGATCGCGGCGCCCGCGAGCAGCACGATGCCGTTGGAGAAGGCGAGCCGGTCGCCGCGGGTGTGCAGCTGGCGCGGCAGGTAGCGGTCCTGCGCGAGGATCGAGCCGAGCAGCGGGAAGCCGTTGTAGGCGGTGTTGGCCGCGAGGAAGAGGACCAGCGCGGTGGCGGCGGCCAGGACGATGAAGAGGAAGCTGCCGTTGCCGAAGACGGCCTCGGCGACCTGGGAGATCACCGGGTTCTGGACGTAGTCGCCGCCGACCGGGACACCGTTGTGGAACAGGTCCTTGGCCGGGTTCTCCGCCATGCGGACCTTGGTCATCATGGCCAGCGCGATGATGCCGCAGAACATGGTGACGGCGAGTGCGCCCATCAGGGCCAGGGTGCTCGCCGCGTTCTTGCTCTTGGGCTTGCGGAAGGCCGGGACGCCGTTGCTGATCGCCTCGACGCCGGTGAGCGCGGCACAGCCGGAGGAGAAGGCCCGCAGGAGCAGGAAGACCAACGCGAAGCCCGCGAGGCCCTGGTGCTCGGGCTTGATCTCGTAGTCCGCCGTGGGCGCCTTCATCGTCTCGTCCAGGACGATGCCCTGGAAGGCACCCCAGGCGATCATGATGAAGACGCCGACGACGAAGACGTACGTCGGGATGGCGAAGAGCTTCCCGGACTCCTTCACGCCACGCAGGTTCATCAGCGTCAGGAGCACGATGACGGCGACCGCACAGAGCACCTTGTGCTCGACGACGAACGGGATCGCCGAGCCGAGGTTCTCGATGCCCGAGGAGATCGACACCGCCACGGTCAGGACGTAGTCGACGAGCAGCGCGCTCGCGACGGTGAGCCCGGCCTTGGGGCCGAGGTTGGTGTTGGCGACCTCGTAGTCGCCACCGCCACTCGGGTAGGCGTGCACGTTCTGCCGGTACGACGCGACGACGGTGAACATCAGCACGACGACCGCGACGGCGATCCAGGGGCTGAAGTGGTACGCCGACACACCCGCGATCGAGAGGACTAGGAGCACTTCCCCCGGCGCATAGGCCACGGAGGAGAGCGGGTCGGACGCGAACACGGGTAGAGCGATGCGCTTCGGCAGGAGGGTTTCTCCGAGCCGGTCGCTGCGCAGTGCGCGCCCGATGAGGATCCGTTTGGGCACGTCGGTCAGTTTGGACACGCAGAGGATCGTAAGCGTTCGAATGGGTGCCCGCCCACCCACCACCCCCCTAACCGCGCCGGTTAGCCACGACGCGCCGCCCCGGGCTCCGCCCAATGCCCGGAAAGCGGACGCCCGTCGTCGGCCACCGGTGCTTCCGGTACCTCCCGGGTCCCGTACGTCCCATGCCGTTCGGCCACCCGCTGCTCGGCACGGCGGATCGCGCGGGACGGCCACCAGGTGGCGCGCCCGAGCAGCAGCAGCGCGGCCGGAAGGATCATGATGCGGATCACGAACGCGTCGAGCAGGACGGCCGCGGCGAGGACGAAGCCCATCTGCTTCATCTCCAGGATGTGCAGCATCACGAAGCTCGCGAAGACGGTGACCATGACGATCGCGGCGCTGGTGACGACCTTGGCCGACGAGCTGATGCCCTCGATGACGGCCTGCCGGGTGGGTACGCCGTTCAGCGCGGCCTCCCGGATCCTGCTGACCACGAACACCTGGTAGTCCATCGAGAGCCCGAAGAGGATCACGAAGAGGAAGAGCGGCACCCGCGACGAGATCCCGCCGAGCGAGATGAACGAGAGCAGTTCCTCGGCCCACTCCCCCTGGAAGACCAGGACGAGCAGTCCGAGCGCGGACGCGGCCGAGAGCAGGTTGAGCACGATGCCGAGCAGTCCGAGGACGATCGAACGGAACGCGAAGACCGTCATGGCGAAGGTCATCAGGAGCAGGAAGCCGAGGACGAGCGGCAGCTTCTGGTTCTGGTGCTCCACGTAGTCGGTGCCGCGCGGCACCTCGCCGGTGACGGCCGTCTCGACGCCGGGCACCTTGCCGACGGTCGCGGGGAGATGGTCGTGGCGGAGGTGGTCGAGCGAGGCTTCAGCCTTCTCGGAGTACGTCGGGTGCGGGGTGTTGAGCTCCAGGGTGGTGGTCCTGCGGTCCTCTGAGGAGCGGAGGACCGGCGCACCTGAGGGGTGCGAGAAGAGCGGGTCGGTCTGCGCCTCGCGGTCCAGCTCCCGCAGGGCATCGCGCACTTCGGCGGCCTGCGAGGCCTCGGCCCGTACGACGACCAGGTGCCGGACGCGCTGCTCCGGGAAGGCTTCGAGCAGCCTGTCGTACCCCTTCATCGCCTCGATCTCGCGCGAGAAGCTGTCACGCGCCGGGTTCTTGAGGTTCATGTCCAGTGCGGGCAGCGCGAGTCCCAGCATGACGAGGACCGAGAGGCACAGGGTGAGCGCGGGGCGCTTGCGGGCGGGCGCGAGCAGGGCGTTCCAGGCGCGGCCCGGCTCCTTCTCGCCGTACGTCCTGCGGACCGCCTTGCCCTGCGCGAGGCGCTTGGCGGCGCGGCGCTCACCGCGGCGGCCGAGCTTGACGAGGAGCGCGGGCAGTACGGTCACGGAGCTGACCACGGCCACGGCGACCACCAGGATGGTGCCGGTGGCGAGGGAGTCGAAGATCACGTCACGCGCCAGGAAGAGCGCGGTGGTGGAGACGATCACGGCGAGGCCGGAGACCACGATGGCGCGGCCGGCCGTCGCGGCGGCGGCCTCGACCAGGGCCTCGGAGGTGAGGCGGCCGCCCGCGCGGGCCCGCTCCTCACGTTCGCGCTTGAGGTAGAAAAGCGTGTAGTCGACGCCGACGGCCATGCCGATGAGCAGGATCATGCTCATCCCGACGCCGGTGTCGGGCAGCAGGTGCGAGGCCAGCATCGCGAGGCCCATCGTCGCCATGATCGAGGTGACCGCGAGCAGCAGCGGTACGCCGACCATGATCACCGAGCCGAAGACGACGGCGAGCGTGATCAGCGTGATGGGCAGCGTGATCGCCTCGGAGAACTGCAGGTCCTTGTTGCGCTGGTCGTCGACGCCCTTGCTCACGGAGGCGTCGCCGGTCTCCTCGATCACCAGGCCGGGGTGAGCCTTCGCGGCCTCCTCGGTCTGGGCCTGGAGCGGGGGAACCGTCTCCTGGTCCTCCTGCTCGGAGCCGTTGAGCTCCACCTGGACCCGCAGGACCCGCCCGTCGGCCGACGGCACCGGCGCCGCCACCGATGCGACCTCCGGCAGCGACTTCATCCGGGCGGTGATGTCCTTGACAGCGGCATCGGCGGCCTTCGCGTCGAGCGGCCCCGACTCGGCGCGGATCAGCACCTGTTCGGTGGGCCGCAGCTGGACACCGCCCTCGGTCGCCAGTGCCTCGGCGCGGCCCGCTTCACCGACGCGGAAGTCCTCCGACGTCGCGCTGTTCATGCCGGCGGCGATGCCGCCCCCCAGGCAGAGCACCACGAACACCAGCCAGCCGACGACCGCGCGCCCTGGATGCAGCGCGCTCCACCGGGCCACGCGCACCGTGACCGATCGCTTCCTCATGACCATCCCCGCCCCTTCACTGCTCTCCAGTCCTTCATGTGTAAGTGGAGACTGACAGGTGAAGGAATGAGCCGTCAACTGTCATTCGAGGCTGCAAGGAAGCGGATTGACAGTGGATCCCGTCATGCGTAAGTCTTGGCTGACAGGTTTCGGGACCAGTGAAGACCAGTGAAGAAGACCAGCGAGAAGGCGGGCCATGGACAGCGAAGAGCTGCTCGCCTTTCTCTCCGCCGTCGGCCACGCCCAGCGGATCCGGATCATCACCGAGCTCGCCCCGGGACAGCTGTACGTCAGCGAACTCGCGCGGCGGCTCGGCGTCTCCCGGCCCCTGCTCTACATGCACCTCGACCGTCTGGAGAAGGCCGGTCTCGTCGTCGGCCGCCTGGAACTCTCCGACGACGGCAAGGCACTCAAGTACTTCGAACTGACGCCGTTCGACGTGCGATTGAACGTGGACACGATCCTCGCGGCCGTCCGGCAGGACGCGTCCGACGAAGGCGGACAGCACTCACCAGAGGGGTCTTAATGGACGACGTGATCATCCCGGTCGCCTTCTTCCTGATACTCGCGGGCGCGGTCGTCGCCGTCGCCTACTTCCAGTCGCAGCGCAACCGCGAGCGCGACCGCCAGTGGGCCGAGGCGATGGAGCAGTACCGCGAGGTCGTCGAGCGCGCCAGGTCCGAGCAGGAGGCGGCGCGGCTGCAGCTAGTCGAGATCGACTACCGGCTCAAGTCCGTCGAGAGCCTGCTGCGCAGCGTGGACTGAGCCCGTGACGAGTCCGAGCACCGGTAGGTGCACGGGGGTGCCCTCCGCGGACCGTGCGTGTGTAGCTTGGGCGTCGGTCTGAGACGCTTTTACCGTTCAGCCTGAGCAAAAAGTATTGACACAGCCGGAAGGACGGGCGTGCACATCGTCATCATGGGCTGCGGGAGAGTCGGATCCGCTCTCGCGCAAACCCTGGAACAACAGGGGCACACGGTCGCCGTGATCGACCAGGACCCCACCGCCTTCCGCCGTCTGGGCTCCGGCTTCGGCGGCCGTCGCGTCACCGGCATCGGCTTCGACCAGGACACCCTGCGCGAGGCCGGCATCGAGGAAGCGGGCGCCTTCGCCGCGGTCAGCAGCGGCGACAACTCGAACATCATCGCCGCCCGGGTGGCCCGCGAGATGTTCGGCATCGAGAACGTCGCGGCCCGCATCTACGACCCGCGCCGCGCCGAGGTCTACCAGCGCCTCGGCATCCCCACCGTCGCCACGGTCCGCTGGACCGCCGACCAGATGCTGCGCAGGCTGCTGCCCTCCGGGGCCGAGCCGCTGTGGCGCGACCCCACCGGCGGCGTACAGCTCGCCGAGGTGCACGCGTCCGCGTCCTGGATCGGCCACAAGATCAGTGAGCTCCAGGAGGAGACCGGCGTGCGCGTGGCCTTCCTCACCCGGCTGGGCGAGGCGGTCCTGCCGACCTCCCAGACGGTGCTCCAGGAGGGCGACCTGGTGCACGTGATGATGCGCACCGACGAGGTCGAGAAGGTCGAAGCGGCGTTCGCCGAAGGCCCCGAGGAAGGCGGTCACTGATGAGGGTCGCCATTGCCGGAGCAGGCGCGGTGGGACGTTCCATCGCCGGTGAGCTCCTGGAGAACGGGCACGAGATTCTGCTCATCGACAAGGCGCCGACCGCCATCTCGGTCGAGCGCGTGCCGCAGGCCGAGTGGCTGCTCGCCGACGCCTGCGAGATCACTTCGCTCGACGAGGCGGCGCTCCAGCGCTGCAACGTGGTGATCGCGGCGACCGGTGACGACAAGGTCAACCTCGTCGTCTCGCTGCTCGCGAAGACCGAGTACGGCGTCCCGCGGGTCGTCGCCCGCGTGAACAACCCCAAGAACGAATGGCTCTTCAACGAGTCCTGGGGCGTCGACGTCGCGGTCTCCACCCCGCGTCTGATGTCCGCGCTCGTCGAGGAGGCCGTCAGCGTCGGCGATCTCGTACGTCTGCTGCGCTTCAGCCACGGCGACGCGAACCTCGTCGAGCTGACCCTGCCGCCCGAGTCGGCCCTCGCGGGCACGCAGGTCGGCGACGTCGAGTGGCCCGAGGACACCTCACTGGTGACGATCATCCGCGGCACGCGCGTCCTCGCGCCGACCGCGGATGATTCCCTGGAAGCGGGGGACGAGTTGCTGTTCGTGGCCGCGCAGGCTCGCGAGGAGCAGCTGGAGGACCTGCTGTCGGTGCGCCGGGAAGACGCGGCGAGCTAGCGCTGCTTGTACGCAGATGAGGGGGCGCCCGGAAGGTTCCGGGCGCCCCCTCATCTGCGGGTTCGTCGTGGCTGGTGGCGCAGTTCCCCGCGCCCCTATCGGGGCGCGGCCTTGCGCTCCTCTTCCGCCTTCTCGGCGGCCTCCATCTCGGCGAACACGTCGATGGGCGGCGGAGCCTTCGCGAGGAAGACCCAGGTCAGCCAGACGGCGAGCAGGAACGGCGGGATCTTCAGGGCGATCAGGACCCAGCCGAACTGGGTCGTGTCCGCCCACCAGTAGAGCGGGAAGAGGATCGCGCACTTGGCGAGCAGGATCAGGCCCCAGGCCCAACTGGCCTTTGTGTACGCCTTCTTGCGGCCCGGGTTGCGGGTCCGCCAGGAGAGGTTCTCCTTGAAGACCGGGCCGAGGATCAGGCCGATCAGCGGGACACCCGCGACGGCCGTGATGATGTAGGCGAGGGCGAGGCCCAGGGTGTAGAGCATGCCCGGCAGATAGAAGTCCTTGGCGTTGCCGGTCATCATCGCGAAGACCACACCGAAGGCGACACCGAAGACGCCGCTGAAGGCGTGCTTGACGGTGTCCTTCATGACCAGGCGGACCGCCACGAGCACCAGGGACACCGCGAGGGCCGCGATGGCCGACATGTGCAGGTCCTTGTTGATCGTGAAGATGGTCACGAAGAGGAGGCCGGGCAGAACGGTCTCCACCAGACCCCGCACGCCGCCGAAGGCCTCGAAGAGCGCGGCCTCGGTCACGGCCCTGGAATCGGGGTCCTGATCCGTGGTTCCTTCGTCCGTCGGCTTGTCGAGGGACGTCACCGGCTACTCCCGTCCGAGGGGTCTGAGTTCGTATTTCGGGTTGAAGAGCACCCGGCGGCCCCGGCTCATCGAGATCCGGCCGGACGCGATCAGTCTGCGCCCCGGCTCTATCCCCACGATGGAGCGCCGGCCGAGCCACACCACGTCCAGTGCCGCGGAGCCGTCGAACAGCTCCGCCTCCAGGGCGGGGACGCCGGCGCGTGGTCGCAGGGTGACCGTGCGCAAGGTACCAGTAACCGTGACTATCTGGCGGTCGTGGCAGTCTCCGATGCGGGTGCACCCTGCCGTCTCGGCGTCCTCGCGCAGCTCCTCCGACTCCAGATCCTCCTGGGAGGAGGACAGCCGGTCGAGCATGCGCCGGAAACGGCCTGCCGGCTTCTCGGAACCAGGAACAGCACTCATACAGGAAGCGTACCGGGGGTCGCCGACAGCGCCGCAATGGGTGCGCTCATCTGTGCTTATGCCCGCTCAGCCCGTCCCCGACCCTTGACTCATCGCTCGAACCTGTAACCCATTCCCGGCTCGGTGATGAAGTGCCGCGGATGCGCGGGGTCCGCCTCCAGCTTGCGGCGCAGCTGTGCCATGTAGACGCGCAGGTAGTTCGTCTCCGTACCGTACGAAGGGCCCCACACCTCCTGGAGCAGCTGCTTCTGGCTGACCAGACGCCCGGTGTTGCGCACCAGGACTTCGAGGAGATGCCACTCGGTGGGCGTCAGGCGTACGTCGCGCCCGTCGCGGTTGACCTTCTTGGCGGCCAGGTCGACCGTGAAGTGCTCCGTGTCCACCATCACGTCGTCCTCGCCCGCTCCGGTGGGCTCGGCCCTGCGGATGGAGGCCCGGAGCCGGGCCAGGAGCTCATCCATGCCGAAGGGCTTGGTGACGTAGTCGTCGGCGCCCGCGTCGAGCGCCTCGACCTTCTCGTCCGAGCTGTGCCGCGCGGAGAGCACCAGGATCGGGACGCGCGTCCAGCCGCGCAGGCCCCTGATGACCTCGACTCCGTCCATGTCGGGCAGGCCGAGGTCGAGCACGATCACGTCGGGGTGGCGAGCGGCGGCGAGCTGGAGCGCGGTGGCCCCGTCCGGGGCCGCGTCCACGTCGTACTTGCGCGCCTTCAGGTTGATCACGAGGGCGCGTACGATCTGCGGCTCGTCGTCGACCACGAGCACCCGGGTCATGCGTACCTGCCTTTCGGGCTTGTCAGTTGTAGCCGTCTCGGCGGTCATGAGGCGGCCTGGGCGGAGAGGTCCGGCAGGGCCTGCGGTCCGCCCGCCGCCGCCCGCAGGGTCAGGACCATGGTGAGGCCGCCGCCGGGGGTGTCCTCGGCCTCCAGCGTGCCGCCCATGGACTCGACGAAGCCGCGTGCGACCGCGAGGCCGAGGCCCACGCCCGCGCCGCGCGGAGCGTCACCGTAGCGCTGAAACGGTTCGAAGATGCGGTCCTTGGCTCCGTCGGGGACGCCGGGGCCGCGGTCCACGACGCGCAGTTCGACGCGGTCGCCGAGCGTGCTCGCGGAGACCAGGACCGGTTCGGCGTCGCGGCTGTACTTGACCGCGTTCTCGACGATGTTGGCGACCGCGCGCTCCAGGAGGCCCTTGTCGACGGAGACCATGGGCAGCGTCTCGGGGATGTCGAGGTCCGCGCTGCCGTCGGGGACGCCGCCGAGCGCCATCGGGACGACCTCGTCGAGGTCGATCGCGCGGATCAGCGGGGTGACGGTGCCGGTCTGCAGGCGGGACATGTCCAGGAGGTTGCCGACCAGGTGGTCAAGGCGGTCGGCGCCGTCCTCGATGCCTTCGAGGAGCTCGGCCTGGTCCTCGGCGGACCAGGCCACGTCGTCGGAGCGCAGGGACGAGACGGCGGCCTTGATGCCCGCGAGTGGCGTACGCAGGTCATGGCTGACGGCGGCGAGCAGCGCGGTACGGATGCGGTTGCCCTCGGCGAGGGTGCGGGCCTGGTCGGCCTCGGACTTCAGGCGCTGACGGTCCAGGACCACGGCGGCCTGCGCGGCGAACGCGGCGAGCACCCGGCGGTCCTCGGCGGGCAGCACCCGGCCGGACAGGGCGAGCGCCATGTGGTCGCCGACCGGCATGTCCACGTCCGCGTCCTCCGGGCGGTCGAGCATGCGGCCCTCGCCGACCCTGCCCGCGCAGGTCCAGGGGGCGACGTCGCTCGCCCGCTCCAGGAGGGCCACCGAGTCCATGCTGAAGGTCTCGCGCACCCGTTCCAGGAGCGCGTCGAGCGAGGTCTCGCCGCGCAGCACGCTGCCGGCGAGGAAGGAGAGTATCTCCGACTCCGCGCGCAGCCTGGCGGCCTGGTGGGTGCGGCGGGCGGCGAGGTCCACGACGGAGGCGACGGAGATGGCGACGCCCACGAAGACGATGATCGCGACGATGTTCTTGGAGTCGGAGATCGTCCACAGGTGCAGTGGCGGCGTGAAGTAGTAGTTCAGGAGCAGCGAGCCGAACGCGGCCGACGCCAGGGCCGGAAGGAGACCGCCGAGCAGAGCGGCGGCGACGGTGAGCGTCAGGAACAGCAGCATGTCGTTGGCGAGCCCCAGGTCCGCGTCCACATGGGTCAGGAGGAGCGTCAGGAGCGCCGGGCCGCCCACGCCCACCAGCCAGCCCCAGATGCTCCGGGACCGCCCGAGGCGGGCCCCGCGCGCCACGGGCAGGCCGCGGCCCTTGGCGACCTCGTCGTGCGTGACGATGTGGACGTCCAGGTCGGGGCCCGATTCGCGGGCCACCGTCGCGCCGACGCCGGGCCCGAAGATGTACTGCCAAGTCTTGCGGCGCGAGGAGCCGAGGACGATCTGGGTGGCGTTCACGCCGCGGGCGAAGTCGAGCAGCGCGGCGGGTATGTCGTCGCCGATGACGTGGTGGAAGGTGCCGCCCAGGTCCTCCACCAGGGTGCGCTGGACCGCGAGTTCCTTGGGCGAGGCGGCGGTCAGGCCGTCGCTGCGGGCGATGTAGACGGCGAGGATCTCGCTGCCGGAGCCCTTGGCGGCCATCCGCGAGGCGCGACGGATCAGCGTGCGGCCCTCGGGTCCGCCGGTGAGGCCGACGGCGATGCGCTCACGGGCCTGCCAGGTGGAGCGGATGTCGTGCTCGCCGCGGTACTGCTGGAGGTACTCGTCGACCCGGTCGGCGACCCAGAGCAGCGCGAGCTCGCGCAGGGCGGTGAGGTTGCCGGGCCGGAAGTAGTTGGAAAGGGCCGCGTCGACCCGGTCGGGCTTGTAGATGTTGCCGTGCGCCATGCGGCGGCGCAGCGCCTGTGGCGACATGTCGACGAGCTCGATCTGGTCCGCGCGCCGCACCACTTCGTCCGGCACCGTCTCGCGCTGGCGTACGCCGGTGATCGACTCGACGACGTCGCCGAGAGACTCCAGGTGCTGGATGTTCACGGTCGAGACGACGTCGATGCCCGCGGCGAGGAGCTCCTCGACGTCCTGCCAGCGTTTGGCGTTGCGGGAGCCGGGGACGTTCGTGTGCGCCAGTTCGTCCACGAGGGCGACAGCGGGGGCGCGCTCCAGGGCGGCGTCGACGTCCATCTCGGTGAAGAGGGTGCCGCGGTAGTCGAGCTCCTTGCGGGGCACCTGCTCCAGGCCGTGCAGCATCACCTCGGTGCGCGGCCTGTCGTGGTGCTCCACGAAGGCGACCACGCAGTCGGTGCCGCGCTCGATGCGGCGGTGCGCCTCGGACAGCATCGCGTACGTCTTGCCGACGCCCGGTGCCGAACCGAGGTATATCCGAAGCTTGCCGCGTGCCATGGCCCCATTGTCTTCCCGAAACTGCTGTGTACGCAGCGTCGACCTTACGGCCAACATTTCCCGCATATCGGGCGAGGGTGCGCCGGGGGGCGCTCTTTGACGCAACCCTGATGGGGCGGGCCGCGGTGCTCAGCGTTCGACGATCTCGCCGTCGCTCAGCTCCAGGACCCGGTCGGCGAGGTCCAGCAGCGCCGCGTCGTGCGTGGCGACCAGTGCGGTGACGCCCTCGCCGCGGACGACGGCACGCAGCAGCTCCATCACGGCGAGCCCGGTCTCGGCGTCCAGCTGTCCGGTGGGCTCGTCCGCGATGAGCAGGGAGGGCTTGTTGGCGAGCGCGCGGGCGATCGCCACGCGCTGCTGCTGTCCTCCGGAGAGCTCGCCCGGCCGCTGCTCGGCGTGGTCGGCGAGGCCGACGAGCGCGAGCAGCAGCGCGACGCGCTCCTCACGCGCGCGGGGATCGGTCTTCCGGAGCCGAAGGGGTACGCCGACGTTCTCGGCGGCGGTGAGGATCGGGATGAGTCCGAAGGACTGGAAGATGAAGCCGACGTGGTCGCGGCGCAGCTCCAGGAGGCCGTCCTCGCCGAGTCCCGCGAGTTCGAGCCCTTCGACGGTGATCTTCCCCGCGTCGGGGGTGTCGAGCCCGCCGACGAGGTTGAGCAGCGTGGTCTTGCCGGACCCCGAGCGCCCCTTCAGGGCGACCAGCTCACCGCGCGGGACGGTGAAGGAGACACCGCGCAAGGCGTGCACAGCGGACGCGCCACTGCCGTAGGTGCGGTGCAGATCCTCGACGACGACCGCGCTCTCGGTCATGCCCACTCCCCCGTACGGTCCTGCCCGGCCGGGCGCCAGTATGGTCACCGCACGCCCGGCCGAACAAGGTCCGTTTCAGCTGGGGTTGTCGGCGTGGGTCAGGGTCTCCCAGGCGACGAACAGGTTGTTGGAACCCGCCGGGCGCTTCTGCTCGGTGAGCTTCTGGGTGTTGGTCATGGCGTGGCCGAGGCGGTTGTGGAGCGCGTTGTAGCCGACCTCGGTGACCGGCCCGAGGGCCCGGTGGACCGAGCCGCCGCAGAGCGAGCTCGGGGGCGCCTCGCCCAGTTCGTACTTGGCCTGAAAACCGAGGCCCTGGCGCAGCCGCTCGCCCACGTCCGTCTTGTAGAGGTCCTCGCCCTGGATGCGGCTGGTCTCGGCGACATGGGAGATCGCGGAGAGTCCGTATCCGGTGTGGGTGAAGTCGCGGCACGTCTCCTGGGTGAGCCCGGTGGTGAAGGTGCCCTGTCCCTGCCAGTACTTGACGATCTTCGCGCGGGTGTCCAGGTTCTGGCTCGGCACGGTCTTCGGCAGCTCGCCGTCGGATGCGAGATAGACGTACGCGGCGGTACGCGTGCGGAACTTCGCCATCGCCTTGTCGTACGCCCCCTTGTCCTCGATGAAGACGGAGATGCCGATGGCGGCCTCCATCATCGACAGCTCCCAGTTGCCGTTGGAATTGGAGCCGTTGATGATCTCGGGCAGGTAGACGTTGCGCAGCATCGTCGCGAAGCGGCCCGAGTTGCCCCAACCGCCGGTGTACGTGTGCTTGATGATCTCGGCGGCCTTGGGCCAGGACGAGCCCGCCCAGCCGGCCTGCAGGGGGGCGTTGCTGTTGGTGTGGTCCTTGATGGTGCCGGACCAGGCGTCCATCAGCTGGATGGACTTCTTGGCGTAGCGGTCGTCGCGGGTGATGTACCAGGCGAGTGCCGTGGTGTACGCGGCTATCGCGTCCTCGCGCTCGTCGGTGCAGCCGTGGTTGGGGTCCGAGTAGGAGCCGCACTCGACGACCGCGCGGGGCTTGGGCGTGCGCGAGAGGGAGGCGTACTTGCTGCCCATCATCTGGTTGTAGGCGCCCTTCCAGGGCTGGGCGCCGGCGTTGACCTTCTCCCTGGTGAAGTCCAACTGGCCGCGGGAGACGGTGACTCCGGGGTGGCTGAAGGTGCTGGGCGCGGCGTCGGCGCGTTCGGCGCCGGGCCAGGCGAGGAGGGCGGCGACCAGGGCGGTCACCACGGAGGCGAGCGTGGCGAGGACTGCCGTGCGGGGTCTGCGGTGGTGGCGCACGGGTGTGGGGGTGTCAGCCATGCGAAGAGCCATCCATTCTCGTATGTGAACGTCAAGTACCTTTCTGAACACGCGTGTTGGGCCGTGACCATAGGTACGGACCTGACTTCCGTCAAGGTGTGAAGTCGTCCGGCCCCGCGCCCCAGACGCCGATGTGGTCCGGCTCCTCCGTGAGCCGTACGCGGTCGCGCAGCCCGTAGCGCTCCACGTAGTCGCGCGGCAGCTGCAACCGCCCCGCCCGGTCCAGAACCGTGAACTCCTCGCCCGCACCGCCCTGTTCACGCAGCGTCTCCGTGGCCGTACGGCCGTCCCGGATGCGCACCGTGCGGCGGACCTGACCGGAGACGAGCGGATCATGCGTGACCACCAGGACGGTCGCCCCGAGCTCCTCATTGGCACGGCGAAGGGCGGCGAACACCTCCTCGCCACTGGCCGTGTCCAGCTCCCCGGTGGGCTCGTCGGCGAGCAGCACCTTCGGGGCGTTGGCGGTGGCGACCGCCACGGCGACGCGCTGCTGCTCACCGCCGGACAGCTCGGCGGGCCGCCGGTCGCCGCAGTACGCGACACCGAGCACGCCGAGCAGTTCGGCGGCCCGCGCCGTGCGCTCGCGACGGGGCACGCGCGCGTACTTCATCGGCAGCGCCACGTTCTCGACAGCCGTGAGGTACGGGAGCAGATTGCGCCCCGTCTGCTGCCATACGAACCCGACGGTGTTCCTGCGGTAGCCCAGACGTTCGCGGCGCCCCATGGAGAGCAGGTCGTGCCCGGCGACCCGGGCCCGTCCCGCGGTCGGCAGATCGAGCCCCGAGAGGATCGACAGAAGGGTGGACTTGCCGGAGCCGGACGCGCCCACGAGGGCCACGCACTCCCCTTCCCCGACCACCAGGTCGAGCCCCTGGAGTGCCTGCACCTCCACCTTGTCGGTGCGATAGACGCGTACGAGGTTGTCGCAGACGACAAGGCCCTCGTCCCCCGCGGGACGGCGCGCGGCGTTCGCGCGGGCCTCCAGATCGGCGAGCTCAGTCATCGTTCCTCCCCAGTCGCAGCACAGCTCCAAGACCACGCCGCCGCCCCAGCCAGGTCTCCACACCCACCGCGACGGCCATCAGGGCGACGGTTCCGGTCGCCAGAACCACGGTGAACAGCGCGTCGGCCCGCAGGGCGGGCTCGGTGGGCCCGCCGGTGAACTCCCGCAGGTCGAGGGCGGGTCCGAGCAGACCGGGCAGCGTCAGACCGAGCGCGACGCCGCCGGCCACGGCCGCGAGCACCAGGGGCAGCAGCTGGAGCAGATGCAGCCCGGCGGTGGCGCGGCCTCCGAGTCCCAGCGTGCGCAGCCTGGCCGCGGTGCTGCCGCGTGCCGGGGCGGACAGCAGGAGTTCGAGCACGAGGGCGAGCAGCGCGAGGAACACGGCCAGGGCGGTGCAGGCGGTGTGCGCGGCGGTCAGGGCCGCGATCAGACCGTCCTCGTCGGCCTCGGCCTGCTCCTCGGCACGGGTCCGCAGCTCTCCGGCGGCGCCCCCGGGCGCGGCGCGCGGGACCACCGAGCGCAGCTCAGCGACGTCCAGGCGCGGGCCGTAGAGGAGCAGGGCCGACTCCTCGAACTCGCTCGCGCCGAAGCCCTTGAGGTCCCCGTTGTCGGCGAGCAGGAGGTGGTCCCTGGCCTCGGTGGCGGCGCCTACGGGGCCGAGTGCGGGGTCGCGTCGCACCGCTTCGGGGAGGGTGCCCACGACGCGCAGGCGCCGCTCCTTGCCGTGGACGGTGATGGTCAGCAGGTCCCCCGCGTCGGCGGCGTCGGCGAGTACGCGGATGTCACGGCCGCTGCCGCCACCGCCCTTGCTGCCACTGAGACCGGCGTCCCGCAGCGCGCGGGCGGCGGCCGAACTCCCCGCCGCCGAGCGCAGTTTCGCGCCGTCGACGCCCACCAGGCTCGCGATCCCGTACCGCCCGCCGTCCTTCGTGCTCACCGGATCGACCCGCAGCTGCCGCACCGCCACCTTCTCCCGCACTCCACGCGCGCGTGCCACGCGCTTCGCGGTGTCCGGGTCGCGCCCCGCTCCCAGGAAGGACGCGTCGGCGCCCACCCGCCAGGCGGCGGCATCCCGCCGCCCCTCCGTCAGCGTCCCCGCGACCAGACCGCCGAACACGGCACCGGCCAGCGTCACCACCAGGACGAGCAGCGCGAGCGCCCGAGCCGGAGCCTCCTTGGCGGCGCGGGAGAGCGCGATGAGGGTCACGGCTCCGCGTCCACGGGCGGCCCAGCGCGCGACGAGGCGTACCGGCCACGGGTAGAGGCGCACCAGCACCACGACCGTGGCGAGCCCGAGCAGCACGGGCACGGCGGCGAGCAGCGGATCGCTTCCCGCCCCGCCCGCGGTCCCACGGGCCCGCAGTGCGAGGACGCCCGCCGCTGCGACGACCACGACACTCACCTCGGCGACGACGCGGCGCCCACCGCCTCCCGCCTTGTCCCGAAGCAGGGCACGGTCCCGGACGGCCCACCAGGTCAGCAGGGGCAGCAACAGCCACGCGCCCACGGCGACGAGCAGCCCTCGCCCGTACGCGGGCGACGCCCCCGGCAGCGCCGAGGCGACCACGCACCCGCCCACGAAACCCAGCAGCACGGCCGGTGCGGTTGCCACGGCACGTCCCAGCGCGATCCCCAGGGCCGATGCCCCACGCGCGCGTTGCAGCCGATGGGCGTCGAGGCGACGGCGTACGGACAGGAGCGCGCCCACCACCACGGCGGCGAGCCCGACCGCCGTCACCGAGGCGAGCGCGAAGGAGATCACGACACTGGCCTGCCGCCACTGCCGCTGGAACTCCTCCAAGGCGTCCGGCAGTTCGGTGGCGGTCTCCGACTCGGTGGCCGGATGCGAACCGAAGGCGCAGGGCATGCCGCCGCTGATCATGCCGAGGTCGCACGTGACGCCCCGCACGGAGTCCGGGTAGCGGAGCATGAGGCGCTCGAAGTCGCGCTGCCCCTGATCGCCGACGAAGCGCGCGGCATCGTCGCCGAGGTCGAGGCGCATGCCCCAGATCACGGTGAGGTCGGCCTCCGCCTGACTCTGCAGCAGTTCGACGCCGCGCGGCGCGAGGAGGGCGCCTGCGTACCGCACCGCACCGCCCTGCGCGTCCCGCCCCGTGCGCGCGAGCAGGGGCTGCTCGCGCCAGAGCCGCCGCTCGCCATCCGCGGCGTAGAACCCGACCACCCGGGCCGGTGCGTCCACGATCTCCAACGCGCCCCGTCCGAGCCGGAGTTCCTGCCCGAGGCGCAGCTTCAGGGCGTCACGGGTGTGGGTGGACACGGCGATCTCCACGACGCGGCCCCGCGCGGCGGGGGGCCGTCCAGCGGCGTACGCGGAGCGGGGCGGGGCGTCGGAGGCGTACACCAGGGAGAGTGTGGTGCCGTCAGGGGCCCGTACGCCGGGCAGGGCGACCCGGGTGGAGTCGCGCAGCAGCTTGCCTCGGAGGGGGGCGGGGGCGGCGTTCTCGACGGCGGTGGAGACCCGCCGCAGGTCGGCGCCCAGCGAGCTCTTCGCCCCGCCCTGCTCGTCCTCCGCGCCGAACCGCACCCGGTGGGTGATGCCGGGCGCGTCCCGCTGCACCTGCTCGAGCCGGTCCCCCAAGGCACGCCCGGCGGCGCGGTCCAGCACCCCAGGCCCTGCGATGGCCACGGCGCTGAGCACAACAAAAAGCACGGCAAGGCACCCCCAGACCCCCAACTCCCCCCGCCTCATAAGCCCCCCTCGCCCCAACGCCACCCCCACGACTTCAAGACCCCCCTCCCACCCACCCGATCACCCCGCATCTCCCCCTGCACGAACAAGCTCTCCCACCCACCCACCCGATTGCCCCGCGGTGCCGAGGGTGGGTGGGGGGTCCGCCGAGATGAGGGGAGGGTGGGAAGTTGCACGGTGGGGTGGGTAGGGAACGTACAGCCGGAGGTGGGAAGTTGCACGGTGCGGAACGTACTGCCGGGGGTGATCCGTACACGTCGGGTGGCCAGTGATCGCCAACAGGAAAGCGCCACACCCGCAGCCGGCAGCGCTCGCGAGGGCACACGCCGGCGTCCGCCCGCAGCAACACACGACACCCCGCAGCCGGGAGCGCACGCAAGGGGACGTGCCGGTATGTCTGCCCGGAGCACGGCTCCCGAAGACCCCGGAACCGAAGCAACCCCACGGCCACCGGACGATAGCGAGGACGGACATACCGGCACGGCCCCGCACCCACACACGCGCCGACCCCGCAGCACGCACGCACCCCCAGACGGCAACGCACGCAAGGGGACGTGCCGGTATGTCTGCCCGGAGCACGGCTCCCAAAGACTCCGGAGCCAAAGCAACCCCACGGCCACCGGACGATAGCGAGGACGGACATACCGGCACGGCCCCGCACCCACACACGCGCCAGCCCCGCAGCACGCACGCACCCCCAGACGGCAACGCACGCAAGGGGACGTGCCGGTATGTCTGCCCGGAGCACGGCTCCCAAAGACTCCGGAGCCAAAGCAACCCCACGGCCACCGGACGATAGCGAGGACGGACATACCGGCACGGCCCCGCACCCACACACGCGCCGACCCCGCACCCCGCACCCCGCACGCACCCCCAGACGGCAGCACAACCCGAGGCCACACGCCGGTGTCCGCCCACAGCAACGCACAACGACCCGCAGCCGCAGCGGCCCCCCGCCCAAGTAGCCCGCCATGGGGACCGAGGCCGCCAGGCCTCGGCAGACCCCCGCCCAAGCCCCGCAGGGTCCCCTCACACGTCCTCCCCCGCCCGCAGAACCCGCCCCAGGTCCACCCGCCCCAGAACCCGCGCCACCCCGCTCACCACCCCGCAGATCACCACCGTCACTCCACCCGCCACCAGCCAGACCCGCACCCACGGCACCTCCGTCAGCAGGCCGGGGAAGACCGGGGCGCCCGTCGCGTCCACCGTCACCACCGGCATGATCACGGCCGCGAGGCCCGCTCCGAGACCCGTGCCCAGGAGCGCCGCCACCCCTGCCAGCGCCAACTGTTCCGTCCACAGGTACGCGGCGAGTTGGCCCCGCCGTACCCCCAACGCCCGCAGCAGCGCGAACTCCCGCCCCCTCGCCCGCACCGCCAGCACCGTATGCAGCGTGAAGGCGATGACGGCGAACGCCGGTGCGAGGGCGAGGCAGAGCCAGAGGCCGCCACGGGCCCCGCGCCGCAGCGGATCCTCGGCGAGCTCCACGCGCGCGTGCGGCACGTCCACGGCGGTTCCGAGCCGCGGGCTGTCCCGTACCGCCTTCCACGCGGCGCTCGCGTCTCCCCGCGCCGCCCCCGCCCACCACGCGCTCTCCGACCCCGGCAACGCCCCGCTCAGCACCAACTGGGCCGCCACCGCCCGCGAGTCGGCGAGCAGCCGGGGCCGGTCCCGCGCTTCGCCCGGCACCGCCGCGATCCGCCCGACCACCTTCAGCCGGACGCTGCCGCCCGTACTCCGCCGCACCGTCACGACGTCCCCCACCCGTACCGCCCCGGAGTCCAGCAGCGCACGATCGGCGAGAGCGGGTGCCGCGGGGCGCCCCCTCGCGTTGTCCGTACCGAGACGGACGCTCCACGTCGGGTACTTGAGCCGCGTGTCGGGCCCCCGAAGCACCGCGTCGAGCAGCACCCCGGCTCCGGGCCGGTCACGGCAGAGCACCGGTCCGGGTGCCTCCCCCACCGCACCCCGCGGCGGCTCGGCCCCGGGGCACCCCGCCCCGTAGCGGTCCGGCGCGTCCTCGCGCAGGTCGCGCCAGCGGGCCTCCTGGGTGAGCCCCGGCACCCGGTCGATCCGGAGACGGTACGTACGCCGCACCGTCTCGCCCGCCATGCTCAGGTCGATCTGGAGGATCCGTAGGCCACCGCTCCGTACCGGCACCCTCAGCGGCACCGCCCGCAGACCACCTTCTTTAAGAAGGGCGGCACTTGAGTGGACCAGGCCGTCCTCGTCCTCGAAGAAGACCGTCAGCCGCACCGGCACAGCACGCCCGGGGCCATCGGCCGACAGCCCCACCCGGAGCGGGAGTTCACCACCGGCACGAACGTCGCCGACAGCCAGCCCGTGCGCCGGCACCCCCTCCCCCAGCGGCGCGACCATCTCCCGCACGGGCCGCTCCGCGAGGTCGCCCCGCAGCGAAGGCACCGGGCCCCGCCCGGTGTTGATGCCGGTGACGGCCACCGCGTCCTGCCCGATGTAGCCCTCCGTGATCACCACGGGAGTGACCGACTCGACCCCCGGCAGCGCACCGTACGTCGCACGCCGCTCCCCGGCGGGCACGCTCTCCCCCGGTTCGATCCGCAGGTCCGCACCCACCTGGAAAGCGGCCTGGTCGCGGTCCCCCCGGTCGAGAATGGCGAGGGCGGTGCTGCTCAGGGCCGCGACGGCCAGGGCGAGCGTCACCACCAGGGCGGGCCCCGCGTGCCGTGCCGCGCGCCGGGCGATCTGCCACCCGCCGAGCGGCAGCACGAGCCCCCTGCCCCGCCGGGCGAGCGGCTCGACGGCCCGCGTAAGGAAGGGCAGCAGGCGCAGCACGAGCAGGGCGGCCGCGGTGGTCATCACCACCGGCGCGAACACCAGCACCGGGTCGACACCGTCACCGGTCACCGTCGACCGGTACTGCCGCAACTGCAGCCACCCGAGGACGGCCACCGCCCCGAGGACCACATCGGCCCCGACCCGCTGCGCCCCCGCGAACCGTCCCACCCGCAGGCGCAGTCGGCTCACCGCCTGCCGGTCCCGCACCACCCGCACCGTCGGCACCAGCACCGCGCACCCGTGCACCACGACGGCGAAGGCGGCGGCCACCCAGGCGGCACCGATCGCGGCCGCGTCCGGCACCCCGCCGTGCAGCACCCCCGCCCCTTCAAGGAGGCCCAGCAGCGGCCCCGCGAGGAAGGGCGCGGCGCCCCCCACCGGAAGGGCCACCAGCGCCCACTGCACCCCGGTCGACAGCACGAGCCGCCGCGTTCCCGCACCCCGGGCTGCCAGCAACGCCAGCTCCGGGCGCCGGTGTTCGGCGAGCTGACGCCCAGTCAGCACCAGGGCCGCGACCGCGAGGGCGGCCAGCAGCGTGGCGGGGACGTAGAGCCCGGCGCGGGCCACGGCGATGGGCGTGGTGAGCCGGTCGAGCGCCCTGCGCAGCCCCGCCGACACGGTCAGCTCCGCCTCGGGGTTCTTCCCCCGCAGCACCGAGAGCGAGGCGTCGCTGCCTCCGAACCGCCGGGCACGCTCGGCCAGCGGACCGATGTCACCGAGCCGCAGCCCCCGCGCCTCGGGCACGCCGAGCCACAGGGCGCCCGCGTCCTTCGCGAGCCCCGGCCGCGCCGTGAACGCGCCCCGGGGCACGAGCGCGATGGAGTCGGCCGTCCCGAATGTGCTGCTCAGGCCCGCCCAGACCGCGGGTTCGCGCCCCTCGGTCGCGTAGAGCCCGACGACCCGCATCCGCACAAGCCGCTCACCGGCGCCGCGCACGACCACATCGTCACCGGTACGCACCGCGAGCTCGGCGGCGTATGCCCTGGTCAGCACCGTCTCCGTAACCCCACCGGATGAGCCGCCGGAACCGCCGCGCGGCCACCGGCCCGCCACCAGGCCGGCATGGGACCGGGCCCCTTCGAAGGCGACCACGGACGCCGTGGCGTCCTCACGCCGCTGCCCGCCGGCCTCGGTCACGGCGAGCTCGTCGTTGCGTGCCGCGGGCGCCCGCAGCGCGAGCCGCGTCCGGTGGGGCACGTCGCCATAGGTGCGGTCGACGGCGGCCCGTACGTCCGCGTCGAGCCGCCGCACGCTGTCGGCGCCGTAACGCCCTGCCACCTCGACGACGGCATCCCGGTCCGCGGCGAGCCGCTGCCGCACCCCGCCTTCGACGGCCTTCTCGGTCAGCGCGGCAAGGGCGGCGAGCACCGTGGCCGCAAGCAGGACGGCGAGCCCGGCTGCCCCGAGCACCATCCCGTGATACCGGCCGCTCCGCACCACGGCGGGCACGCGCCGTCCGCTCACCACCGGTCTCCCCCCGCGTGACCGGCACAGTATGGACGTACGCGAATGTGGCCCGCAATGCTCCGGTCGGTAGAGCCGAACCAGCTTGGGCCACAAGGGAGTTGACTGGAGATCAGCTCCCGTCGGCGACAAGGCCCTTCAGCGCGACGTTGAGCTGGAGGACGTTGACCCGGGGCTCGCCCACGAAGCCGAGGATCCGGCCTTCGGTGTGCTCGTCGACCAGCTTCTCGACCTCCTTCACGGCGAGGCCGTTCTTCTCGGCCACCCGGTGGACCTGCAACTCCGCGTACTCCGGGGAGATGTGCGGGTCCAGACCCGATCCGGACGAGGTGACTGCCTCGGCCGGCACGTCCGACGGCTTGACCTTGAAGCCCGCCGTGGAGTTGTCCTTGACCACGGCCGCCTTGGCCGCCTTGACGTTCGCGATCAGGTCCTTGTTGTCACCGGACAGGTTCGTCGCACCCGACAGGATCAGGTCGTACTGGGTGTTCACCCCCGAGTCCTGGTTGGAGCCGAGCCCGTTGGACGGCCGGGGCTGGAACCACTTCAGATCGGGCGCCGCGGTCTCCTGGCCCTTCTTCAGCGGCAGGTCGTAGCGCTGCCCGATGAGTTCGGAGCCGACGACCTTGCCCTCGCTCCTGATCTCGGAGCCGTTGGCCTTGTCGTGGAACAGGCCCTGGGCGACCCCGGTGACGGCGAGCGGATAGATGACACCGCAGATCACGGTCAGCACGAGCAGGGCACGCAGGCCCGCGCCCAGCAACCGTGCCGTACTTCCGACGGAGTTGTTCATGACGATCAGCACGCTTTCAGGAACTACAGCCCGGGGATGAGGGAGATGATCATGTCGATGATCTTGATGCCGATGAACGGGGCGACGAGACCGCCGAGTCCGTAGACGCCGAGGTTGCGCCGCAGCATCCTGTCGGCGCTCATCGGCCGGTAGCGCACGCCCTTCAGGGCCAGCGGCACCAGGGCGACGATGATCAGCGCGTTGAAGACGACGGCCGACAGAATGGCCGACTCCGGGGACGACAGGTTCATGATGTTGAGCTTGTCGAGGCCCGGATAGACCACGGCGAACATCGCGGGGATGATCGCGAAGTACTTCGCGACGTCGTTGGCGATCGAGAAGGTCGTCAACGCACCTCGGGTGATCAGGAGTTGCTTGCCGATCTCGACGATCTCGATGAGCTTGGTGGGGTTGGAGTCCAGGTCCACCATGTTCCCGGCCTCCTTGGCGGCGGAGGTCCCGGTGTTCATGGCCACACCCACGTCCGCCTGGGCGAGCGCGGGCGCGTCGTTCGTGCCGTCACCGGTCATCGCGACGAGCTTGCCGCCGGCCTGCTCCCGCTTGATCAGCGCCATCTTGTCCTCGGGCGTGGCCTCGGCGAGGAAGTCGTCCACGCCCGCCTCGTCCGCGATCGCCTTGGCGGTCAGCGGATTGTCGCCCGTGATCATGACCGTCTTGATGCCCATGCGCCGCAGCTCGTCGAACCGCTCCCGCATGCCTTCCTTGACGACGTCCTTCAGGTGGATGACGCCGAGTACCCGCGCGCCCTTCTCGTCCTCCGCCGCGACAAGCAGCGGTGTGCCACCGGCCTGCGAGATCGTGTCGGTCAGGGCCTGGGCGTCGTCGGAGACGGTGCCGCCGTTCTCGGTGACCCAGGCGACGACCGAACCGGTCGCACCCTTGCGGACCTTGCGCCCGGCACCGCCCTCGACGAGGTCTACGCCGGACATCCGCGTCTGCGCGGTGAAGGCGACCCACTCGGCCCCCTCCAACTCCCCCTGGTGGCGCTCGCGAAGCCCGTACTTCTCCTTCGCGAGTACGACGACGGAGCGGCCCTCGGGCGTCTCGTCGGCCAGCGAGGAGAGCTGGGCGGCGTCCGCGAGCTCGGCCTCGGTCGTCCCGCGCACGGGCACGAACTCGGCGGCCTGACGGTTGCCGAGCGTGATGGTGCCCGTCTTGTCGAGCAGCAGCGTCGAGACGTCGCCGGCGGCCTCGACCGCCCGCCCGGACATGGCAAGGACGTTGCGCTGGACCAGGCGGTCCATGCCCGCGATGCCGATCGCGGAGAGCAGGGCGCCGATGGTCGTCGGGATCAGGCACACCAGGAGCGCGGCAAGGACGATCATGGACTGCTCGGCACCGGCGTACACGGCGAACGGCTGGAGCGTGACGACCGCGAGCAGGAAGACGATGGTGAGGGACGCGAGAAGGATGTTGAGCGCGACCTCGTTGGGCGTCTTCTGCCGGGCAGCGCCCTCGACCAAGTTGATCATGCGGTCGATGAACGTCTCGCCGGGCTTCGTCGTGATCTTGATGACGATGCGGTCGGAGAGGACCTTCGTGCCGCCGGTGACGGCGGACCTGTCACCGCCCGACTCCCGGATGACGGGGGCCGATTCACCGGTGATCGCCGACTCGTCGACGCTCGCGACACCGTCGACGACGTCACCGTCGCCGGGGATCACGTCGCCCGCCTCGCAGACGACGAGGTCGCCGATGCGCAGCTCGGTGCCGGGCACCTGCTCCTCGGTCGTGCCGTTCAGCCTGCGCGCGACCGTGGAGGTCTTGGCCTTGCGCAGGGTGTCCGCCTGCGCCTTGCCGCGGCCCTCGGCCACCGCCTCCGCCAGGTTGGCGAAGATCGTGGTCAGCCAGAGCCAGACCGCGATGGCCCAGCCGAACCAGTCCCCCGGGTCCTTGACCGCGAGGACGGTGGTGATCACCGAGCCGACGAGCACCACGAACATGACGGGCGACTTGACCATCACCCGCGGATCGAGCTTCCGCACGGCGTCCGGGAAGGACTTCAGGAGCTGCTTGGGGTCGAACAGACCCCCGCCGACACGGCCGCCGTCGTCCTGGTGCCCGCCGGGCACGTCCTGGTGCGGCGCACGGGTGGGAGTAGCGGTGGACATGGAGCCGGGCTCCTCAGGCTTCTTCGTCTCGGTGGTCATGACGCCAACCCCTCGGCCAGCGGCCCGAGGGCGAGCGCCGGGAAGTAGGTCAGACCGGTGATGATCATGATGGTGCCGACCAGCAACCCGGTGAACAGGGGCTTCTCCGTGCGCAGGGTGCCCGCCGTCGCCGGGATCGGCTTCTGCTCGGCCAGCGAACCCGCGAGCGCGAGGACGAACACCATCGGCAGGAACCGGCCGAGCAGCATCGCGAGACCGATCGTGGTGTTGAACCAGTTCGTGTCCGCGCTCAGCCCGGCGAACGCCGAACCGTTGTTGTTGGCGCCCGATGTGTAGGCGTAGAGGATCTCGGAGAAGCCGTGCGCCCCGGAGTTGAGCATCGAGTCCTTGGGCGTGGGCAGCGCCATCGACACCGCCGTGAAGCCGAGCACGAGGGCGGGGGTGATGAGGATGTAGCAGGCCGCCAGCTTGATCTCGCGGGTGCCGATCTTCTTGCCCAGGTACTCGGGCGTACGGCCCACCATGAGACCGGCGATGAACACCGCGATGATCGCCATGATCAGCATGCCGTACAGACCCGACCCCGTGCCGCCCGGCGCGATCTCGCCCAGCTGCATGCCGAGGAGGTCGAGCCCGCCGCCGAAGCCGGTGTTGGAGGAGTGGAAGGAGTTGACCGCGCCCGTCGATGTCAGCGTCGTGGCGACCGAGAAGATCGCCGACCCCGCGATCCCGAACCGCGTCTCCTTGCCCTCCATCGCGCCGCCCGCGATGTCGAAGGCGGGGGCGCCGTGGTGGAACTCCGTCCACATCATCAGCGCGGTGAACCCGACCCAGATGGTCACCATCGTGGCGAGAATCGCGTACCCCTGCCTGAGGGAACCGACCATCCGCCCGAAGGTCCGCGTGAGCGCGAAGGGGATGACGAGGATCAGGAAGACCTCGAAGAGGTTGGAGAATCCGTTCGGATTCTCGAAGGGGTGGGCGGAGTTGGCGTTGAAGTAGCCGCCTCCGTTGGTGCCCAGCTCCTTGATGACCTCCTGCGAGGCGACCGCACCGCCGTTCCACTGCTGGCTGCCGCCCAGGAACTGGCCGACCCCGTGGATGCCGGAGAAGTTCTGTATCGCACCGCAGGCGACGAGGACGACCGCGCCGATCACCGAGATCGGGATCAGGATGCGTACGACACCGCGCACCAGGTCGGACCAGAAGTTCCCCAACTCCCCGGTCCGCGACCGGGCGAAGCCCCGCACCAGGGCCACCGCGACGGCGATGCCCACGGCGGCGGAGACGAAGTTCTGCACCGCGAGGCCGCCGGTCTGCACGACGTGGCCCATGGCCTGCTCGCCGGAGTACGACTGCCAGTTGGTGTTCGCCACGAACGACGCGGCGGTGTTGAAAGCCTGGTCCGGATCGATGGCCTTGAAGCCGAGCGACCCGGGCAGCGAGCCCTGGAGGCGCTGCAGCAGATACAGGAACAGCACGCTCACGGCGGAGAAGGCGAGTACTCCGCGCAGATAGGCGGTCCAGCGCATCTCGGCGTTCGGGTTGGCGCCGATGGCCTTGTAGATCCACTTCTCCACGCGCAGATGCTTCTCGGAGGAGTAGACCTTGGCCATGTGGTCGCCGAGCGGACGGTATGCCAGGGCGAGCGCCACGATCAGCGCCAGGAACTGGAGCACACCAGCAAGAACGGGGCTCATATCCGTACTCAGAACCTCTCCGGGAACACGAGAGCGAGGACGAGATAGCCCAGCAGGGCGACGGCCACGACGAGACCGACGATGTTCTCGGCAGTCACAGCTTCGCCACCCCCTTGGCGATGAACGCCACCAGCGCGAAGACCGCGATCGTGGTGACGACGAAGGCCGCGTCGGCCATCGTGTGCTCCTAGATGAGAGGCGTTTGATCTGACGTCTTGAGCAAACCCCCTGTATGGCTGGAAACGACCACCGTTGACGGCTCCCTTACGGCCGTTGGCGCTCCATTGACGACTCTCTTACGTCTACTTGCGCTCTCCGGCCCAGACCCGGCTCCCACCTGCGAAAACGCCGATGGGCCGCACTCCCGTCAGGGAATGCGGCCCATCGGCCTGTACGTCAGGGGGCGCTAGCGCACCTCGGTGATCTCAGGGCCCCGCTGGAGCTGGCCCATGCCGCCGGAGAAGCGCGAGCCCTCCTGCTGCTCCTGCTGGACACCGCCCTCGGCGACCATCTGGGCGTCGTCCGGCAGCTTCAGGACGATCGGGTCGCGAGGCGCCATCGGTCCTTCGCCGCGCACGATGACGGTGTCCCGGAAGATCTGCTCCAGGAGACCCGCGGCCTGCGGCTGCACCGCGCCCTGGCCGGAGATGACCCCGCGCAGGAACCACCGCGGACCGTCCACGCCGATGAAGCGCACGACCTGCACCCCGCCCGTGCCGTCCGGCAGCTGCACCGGCACCTGCGCGCGCAGCTCCCAGCCGAGGGGGCCCTCGACCTCGTCGATGACACCGCCCTGCTGGGTGATGCCGGATGCGATCTCCTCGCGGACCTCGCCCCAGATGCCCTGCTTCTTCGGGGCGGCGAAGCCCTGCAGCTGGATGGCGCTGTCCTGGAGCACGACGGTCGCGGCGACGATCGCGTCACCGGCGACCTCCACGCGCAGCTCCATGCCCTCGACACCCGGTACGAAGAGGCCGCCCAGGTCCACGCGGCCCTCGCCGGGCTCCCGGACCTCCGAGACGTCCCAGGGACCGTCGGGGCGGGGCTCGGGCTCGAGCCTCACGCGCGACGACGCCGCGGCCGTGTCATCACTGTCAGCACGGTCAGCGTCCTCGACGACCTGCTCGGCCTCGCCCGCCGCGTCCTCGGCGGCACTGTCCTTCTTGCGACGTCCGAACACGTCACTGTCCTTCCCGGTCAGATACGACCGATGCGTATCGATTCCCACCCGTTTTTTCACCCGAGCCGGCGCCCACGGCGGCATGACCGCCGGTGGACCCGAAGCCCCCCTCGGCCCGCGCCGAGTCGGGAAGCTCCGCCACCTCCCGGAAGCGCACCTTCTCGACCTGCTGGACGACCAGTTGGGCAATCCGGTCGAAGCGCTCGAACCGCACGCGTTCGCGCGGGTCGAGATTCACCACGATCACCTTGATCTCTCCACGGTACCCGGCATCCACCGTCCCTGGGGCATTCACCAGGGCGACACCGCAGCGGGCGGCGAGCCCGGAACGCGGGTGCACGAAGGCCGCGTACCCCTCCGGCAGCGCGATAGACACCCCGGTGGGCAGTACCGCCCGCTCGCCAGGGGCGAGTTCGCACGCTTCGGTGGTCCGCAGATCCGCTCCGGCGTCACCGGGCTGCGCGTACGACGGCAGCGGCACGTCGGAGTCGACGCGACGGATCAGTACGTCGAGCTCCGGTCGGGATACAGGGGTCACGGGTTCACCTCGAAGGCACGTGCGCGGCGGAGCTGGTCCGGGTCGTCCATGGCGGCCCGGATCTCCTCCGGGCGGCCGTTCTCGACGAAGTGGTCGACCTTGACCTCGATGAAGAGGGCCTTGGCGCGGACGGCGACGGGCCCGTCGGGGCCGCCGATCCGCCCGGTGGCCCGGGAGTAGATCTTCCGCCCTGCGACGGCGGTCACCTCGGCCTCGAGGAAGAGCACGGTGCCCAGCGGCACGGGCAGCGCGAAGTCGGTCTCGAGCCGTCCGGTCACGGCGATCACCCGCAGCAGCCAGTTCAGCGAGCCGAGCGTCTCGTCGAGCGCCGTGGCGAGCACCCCGCCGTGGGCGAGGCCCGGAGCGCCCTGATGGGCCTCCCGGACGGTGAACTCGGCGGTGACGCCCACGCCTTCGCCGGCGTACGCCGCGAGGTGCAGCCCGTGGGCCTGCCCTTCGCCGCAGCCGAAACAGTGCTCGTAATGGGCTCCGATGAGCTCGCCGGGGGCGGGCGCGTCGGGGTGGCGGACGGGCGCTATCGCGTCGGCCGGGGGCGTCAGAGCTGCTGAAGTACCACTCACAGCCGCAGACCTTACCCGCGAGTCCACCGACTCAGCTCATCGTGCCAAGCTTGCATACATGCAGCCTTACGAAGAACGCCTGACGGCGCCCCGTTCCTGGTGGCTTGTCTCGCTCCTGGTCGGTGTCGCGATGGCGCTGATCATGCTCCCCTTCGGCACCCTGCCGCTGCTCGGCGGCCTGGTCGCCGGGACGGCGGTCGCCGCGGTCGTCACCAGTTCGTACGGCTCCCCCCGGATCCGCGTGGTGGCGGGCTCGCTCGTCGCGGGTGACGCGAAGATCCCGGTCTCCGCCCTGGGCGAGCCGGTGGTACTCGACGCGGAAGAGGCGCGCGCCTGGCGCGGCCCGAAGGCCGACCCGCGCGCCTTCATGCTGCTGCGCGCCTACATCCCGACGGCGCTGCGCGTCGAGATCACGGACCCGCAGGACCCGACTCCGTACGTGTACGTGTCGACGCGGCACCCCGAGGCGCTCGCGGCGGCACTGACGGCGGTACGGGCTTCTTAGGGGGTCAGCGCCCCAGCTCCTTGGGCGGCGTGCCGGGACGCAGGGGGTCCAGAGGCTTCACGGGCTGCTCAAGGGGCGGCAGCTCGGGCAGGGCGTCCCAGGGCACCTGCGCCCTCCGCAGGTCCGCACGGACCCGCTCAGCGAGCTTCTTGGTGTCACGGCGGTTCATGACCGCCCCGACCGCGGCGCCCACCATGAAGGGCATCAGGTTCGGGAGGTTCCGCACCATGCGCTTCATGATCTGCTGGCGCAGTTCGCGCTTCATCTGTCCGCCGAGCGCGGCGTTGATCGACGCGGGCTTCACCACGTCGATACCGCGCTCCTCGGTCCACGCGGTGAGGTAGGCGGAGCTGCGCTCCTTGAGGTTGCCCGGCGGGCGCAGGCCGTAGACCTCGTGGAGTTCGGCGATCAGCTTCAGCTCGATCGCCGCGACTCCGGTGATCTCGGCGGCCATCTCCGCGGGCATCGCGGGCGGCACGGGCATCATCGCCGCGGCGCCGACTCCGGCACCGACCGTCGAGGTCGCGTTGGCCGCGCCGGAGATGAGTTTGTCCGCGAGCCGCTCGGCGTCGAGGCCCGGGAACTGTTTGCGGAGAGTACCCAGGTCGCGGACCGGGATCCGCGGGGCGTTCTCGATGATCCGGTCGGCGAGATAGCCGATGCCGGCCTTGGCGCTGCGTCCGCTCTTGCGTACGCCCGCCTTGACTCCGTCCGTGACGGCGGCAACGCGGCCCTTGGACCCATGGGCCCTGGACGCCTTGTCGGCCGCCGTCTCGTCGTGTGCTGCCACCTCTGGGGCGTTCGCCGGTCCGAGCGAGGCTGTTCCTGTGGGGGAAGAGCCCCGCTCGTCGTCACGCACGCCGTCTGGGATGGCGCTTTCTTGGTCCGCTCCGCGCTTGCGGAAGCGGCGCTTCCTCGGCGGGGTCGAGCCTGTCACGGCCGACCCTGCCCTAGTCGCAGTCGCGGCAGATCGGCTGGCCGTTCTTCTCCCTGGCCAGCTGGCTGCGGTGGTGCACCAGGAAGCAGCTCATGCAGGTGAACTCGTCCTGCTGCTTCGGGAGCACCCGAACGGCGAGCTCCTCGTTCGACAGATCCGCGCCGGGCAGTTCGAGGCCCTCTGCGGCCTCGAACTCGTCGACGTCCACTGCCGACGTCGACTTGTCGTTCCGCCGCGCCTTGAGTTCCTCGATGCTGTCCTCGTTGACGTCATCGTCGGTCTTGCGTGGGGTGTCGTAGTCCGTTGCCATGTCGCTCTCCCCCTCTGGGTGTCTGCGGTGTCTCAGCGCACGTAACGCGTGAGAGGCCGGACTTGTGCCCGACCTGAGGCGGAGATTTTGCCTCACATCAAGGTCTGTTACTCAATCGACACCCAACCGCACCCCTGAAGAGGTGATCGGTTTGGATGGCGATCGGGACCGTACACGGTCCGAATGTCGCACTTCACAGGCGCCACCCCGTGTACTTCCCGTGATCAAGACCCCTGAAAACCCGGATTTTCCCGGCTTTCCGACGACTTTCACGATCACGGAGAGTAGATGGCCGAAAATTCGCCCCTGTGATCGATCGCACACGAAATCTCCAGGAACAGGTCCAGAAAATTCCGCGCAAAGCGAACATCGCGGCGAGTCCGCGGCAGCATCTCAGAGAGGAAGGGTGACTCGCATCACGAGCCCTCCCCCCTCGCGCGGCTCCGCGATGATACGGCCCCCGTGGGCCCGCGCCACCGACCGGGCGATCGACAGGCCGAGTCCCACGCCCTTGTCGCTGCCCGTGCGCTCGGTCCTGAGCCGCCGGAACGGCTCGAAGAGGTTGTCGATCTCGTACGCGGGCACCACGGGACCCGTGTTCGACACCACGAGGACCGCCTGGCCGTGCTGGGCCTCCGTGGTGACCTCGACCCAGCCCTCGTCCGGCACGTTGTACCTGACGGCGTTCTGGACGAGGTTCAGGGCGATCCGCTCCAGGAGTACGCCGTTGCCCTGGACGACGGCCGGGCCCCGCTCCCCGCGGATCTCCACGCCCTTGGCCTCGGCCTCGGTCCGCACCTGGTCGACGGCACGGTCGGCGACCTCGGCGAGGTCGACCGGCTTGCGCTCCACGATCTGGTTGTCGCTGCGGGCGAGCAGCAGCAGGCCCTCCACGAGCTGCTCACTGCGCTCGTTCGTGGCGAGGAGCGTCTTGCCGAGCTGGTGGAGCTCGGGGGGCGCGCCGGGGTCGGAGAGGTGCACCTCGAGGAGCGTGCGGTTGATCGCGAGGGGCGTGCGCAGTTCGTGCGAGGCGTTGCCGACGAACCGCTGCTGGGCGGTGAAGGCCCGCTCCAGGCGGTCGAGCATCTCGTCGAAGGTGTCCGAGAGCTCCTTCAACTCGTCGTCGGGACCGTCCAGTTCGATACGCCGTGACAGGTCCGTGCCGGCCACCCTGCGCGCGGTGCGCGTGATGCGGCCCAGCGGCGAAAGGACGCGGCCCGCCATCGCGTAACCGAACGCGAAGGCGATCACCGCGAGCCCGAGCAGGGCCAGCAGTGAGCGGCTCAGGAGGTTGTCCAGGGCGTGCTGGCGCTGTTCGTTGACGCAGGCGTTCATGGCGTTGTTGAGCTCGCCCGCCGACGGCTGGCTCGGGAAGTTGCAGGTGTCGCTGGCCACCTGGCCGGAGACGATCTTGAACGGCAGGTCGCTGCCGACGTTCAGAGCCTGCGCGGCGAGCAGATAGATGATCGAGAGCAGCAGGATGCCCGCAATCAGGAACATGCCGCCGTACAGCAACGTGAGCCGTATGCGGATCGTGGGGCGCAGCCACGGGAAGGGCGGTTCTGCCTTCCTGGGGTCCCAGGTGGGTTTCGGGGGCGCGGCGGGTGGCGCCGGGGTCGCGGCCACCGGGGATCAGATCCGGTAGCCGGAGCCGGGCACCGTCACGATGACGGCGGGCTCGCCGAGCTTTCGCCGCAGGGTCATGACGGTCACCCGGACCACGTTCGTGAACGGGTCGGTGTTCTCGTCCCAGGCCTTCTCAAGCAGCTGCTCGGCGGAGACGACGGCGCCCTCGCTGCGCAGCAGCACTTCGAGGACCGCGAACTCCTTGGGCGCGAGCTGGATCTCCTTGCCGTCGCGGAAGATCTCGCGGCGGTTCGGGTCGAGCTTGATCCCGGCGCGCTCCAGGACGGGCGGGAGCGGGACGCTCGTACGCCGGCCGAGGGCACGCACGCGTGCCGTGAGCTCGCTGAACGCGAAGGGCTTGGGGAGATAGTCGTCGGCGCCGATCTCCAGGCCCTCGACGCGGTCGCTGACGTCGCCCGACGCGGTGAGCATCAGGACGCGGGTCGGCATGCCGAGCTCGACGATCTTGCGGCAGACGTCGTCGCCGTGCACGAGCGGGAGGTCCCGGTCGAGCACCACGACGTCGTAGTCATTGACCCCGATGCGTTCCAGGGCGGCCGCTCCGTCGTACACGACGTCGACGGCCATGGCCTCCCGGCGCAGTCCGGTGGCCACCGCATCGGCGAGCAGCTGCTCGTCCTCGACGACGAGTACGCGCACGGCGCTGTCCTTCCTCTGTGCCCCTGCGGGCAGGTCTGTTCGTGGGGTGTGGGCTCCATCCTGCCCCTTTCGGCCATAAACCGGCTGTAAGGCGGTCCCCTGGGGCCTCCCGGGCCGGGGAATGCGGGATTTTCTCCGAGGGTTGAGGTTTCCGTAGAAGGGAGCCAGGGGAGGACGACCTCACACCCGCGATCACGCTTTGTATGTGGCGCGCCACAACCCGCTCTCCGCCGCAGGGCGGGCGGCTTGAGACGTGATCGCCCCTTCTTGAGGGCACACCCCCGTGCCATCGACCCACGACCCAGCCGAGGGGGCGCAACCATGGACGCTTTTACCGCAGGACTGCTGCAGCGCATAAAGGCCACGGAATCCGACCTCACGATGGCCCGTGAGACGGGCGACGACTTCCTTGCCGAGGTCGAGCAGGCCGAACTCGAAGATCTCCACCGGCTGGCCGCCGAGCACGGGGTGGAGGTCGGCGCGCTGCACGCCTGATCCATCGCTCCTGATCCATCGCGAGCAGAGGGGCCCCGGCATCCGTGGACGAGATGCCGGGGCCCTTCCGCGTGTGCCGTGCGCTGCCCGCGCCGCCTCAGTCGTGCCAGGCGCCGAGCTCCTCCAGGCGGCCCTGCAGGTCCTCGAAGAGGCCGGGCGGGGCCGCGATGGTCAGCTCCCCGGTGGGAGCCTCTCCAGGGCGTCCACCGGTCAGCGCGCCCGCCTCCCGCGCGACGAGGTCGCCGGCCGCGAAGTCCCACGGGTTGAGGCCGCGCTCGTAGTACGCGTCCAGGCGGCCGAGCGCGACGTCGCACAGGTCGATCGCCGCCGAGCCGCCGCGCCGGATGTCCCTGACCAGCGGGATCAGCTGCCGGGCCACCTCGGCCTGGCGGACGCGGCGCTCGGTGACGTACCCGAAACCGGTGCCGACGAGGGCTTGTTCGAAGGGGGGCGCGGGGCGGGTGTGCGCCTGCTTGTCGTTGACGAAAGCGCCCTCTCCGAGGACGGCTCGGTAGGTCTCGCCGCGCATCGGGGCGTGCACCACGCCGACCAGCGTCTCGCCGTCCTTGCGGGCCGCGATGGACACGGACCAGTCCGGGCGGCCGTACAGGTAGTTGACGGTGCCGTCGATCGGGTCGATCACCCACTGGACGCCGCTGCTGCCCTCGGCGCTCGCGCCCTCCTCGCCGAGCACGCCGTCGTCCGGCCTGCGCTCGGCGAGGAAGTCGGTGATCAGCTTCTCGGAGGCGATGTCCATCTCGGTGACGACGTCGACCGCACTGGTCTTGGTGGCGGCCACGCCCAGGTCGTCCGGGCGCCCGTCGCGCAGGAAGGCTCCGGCGCGGTGCGCGGCCTCCAAGGCGACGGTGAGGAGTTCTGCCTTGAGGTCGGTCACGTCGGTCACGTCAGTCACGTCGGAGTCCTTACGCGTACGGGCTGTCGGCGCCCGCGGCCGCGGGCTTCGGGGCGCGCGCCGGGCAGCAGCCCACCGGGCACAGGTCGTGGCTCGCGCCGAGCGCGCCCAGGGCGCAGGGCGCGACGCTCTGCCCGCTCTCCGTGGCGGCGCGCTCCAGGACGAGCTCCCGCACCGCGGCGGCGAACCGCGGGTCGGCGCCGACCGTGGCCGAGCGGCGGACCGGGAGGCCCAGCTCCGCGGCCTTGGCCTCGGCCTCGGTGTCGAGGTCGTACAGCACTTCCATGTGGTCCGACACGAAACCGATGGGGGCCATCACCACCGCGGGTGCGCCCGCGGCGTGCCGCTCCTGAAGGTGATCGCAGATGTCCGGCTCCAGCCACGGGATGTGCGGGGCGCCGCTGCGCGACTGGTAGACGAGCTCCCAGGGGTGCTCGACGCCGGTCTCCTCGCGCACGGCTTCGGCGATGAGCCGGGCCACGTCCAGGTGCTCCGCGACGTACGCGCCGCCGTCCCCGTGGTCCTCCACGCGCCCCGACGTGTCGGCGGCGGCGGTCGGGATGGAGTGCGTCGTGAAGGCCAGGTGCGCCCCGTCGCGTACGTCACCGGGGAGGTCGGCCAGGGACTTCAGGACCCCGTCGATCATGGGGCGGACGAAGCCCGGGTGGTTGAAGTAGTGCCGGAGCTTGTCGACGCGCGGCACTTCGAGGCCCTCGGAGGCGAGCACGGCGAGGGAGTCGGCGAGGTTTTCCCTGTACTGGCGGCAGCCCGAGTACGAGGCGTACGCGCTGGTCGCCAGGACGAGCACGCGGCGGTGGCCGTCCTGGACGAGCTCGCGCAGGGTGTCGGTCAGATAGGGCGCCCAGTTGCGATTGCCCCAGTAGACCGGCAGGTCAAGGCCGTGCTCGGCGAAGTCCTTGCGCAGGGCGTCCAGGAGGGCGCGGTTCTGGTCGTTGATCGGGCTGACCCCGCCGAACAGGAAGTAGTGCTGCCCCACCTCCTTGAGCCGCTCCTTGGGGATGCCACGGCCCCGCGTCACGTTCTCCAGGAACGGGACCACGTCGTCGGGGCCTTCGGGGCCGCCGAACGAGAGCAGCAGCAGGGCGTCATAGGGAGAGGCATCGAGCGCATCGGACATGTATCCGATCCTGCCACCCGCCACTGACAGCCGGAAAATCACGGTGCGTCCGGCCCCGTCGGGACCGTAAGCTGTATCGGCCATCTTTACGCCTTACCGGAGTCCCACGTGCCTAGCCCCTACCGCGCCATCTTCGCCGCCCCCGGCACCAAGGGGTTCTCGACGGCCGGCTTCCTCGGCCGGATGCCGCTGTCGATGATGGGCATCGGCATCGTGACGATGGTGTCCCAGCTCACCGGGCGGTACGGACTCGCGGGCGCGCTCTCCGCGACCGTCGCGCTCTCCGCCGCCGCGATCGGCCCGCAGATCTCCCGGCTCGTCGACCGGTACGGCCAGCGCCGCGTGCTGCGGCCCGCGACCCTGGCGTCCCTGGCCGCGGTCGCCGGGCTCCTGCTCTGCGCCAAGTACGAACTCCCGGACTGGACGCTCTTCGCCTTCGCCGCCCTCGTCGGCTGCGTGCCGAGCGTGGGCTCGATGATCAGGGCGCGCTGGGCGGTGCTCTACCGGGACACTCCGCAGCTGCACACCGCGTACTCCTTCGAGTCCGTGGTGGACGAGATCTGCTTCATCTTCGGGCCGATCATCTCGATCGGGCTCTCCACGGTGTGGTTCCCGGAGGCAGGGCCGCTCCTGGCCGGGGTCTTCCTCGCCGTGGGTGTCTTCTGGCTGACGGCGCAGCGGGCCACCGAGCCCGTGCCGCACGGCCGTGAGCACCACACCAAGGGCTCGGCGCTGCGCTCCGGAGGGCTGCAGGTCCTGGTCGCGACCTTCGTGGCGACGGGTGCGATCTTCGGGTCCATCGACGTGGTGACCGTCGCGTACGCCGAGGACCACGGTCACAAGTCGGTGGCCAGCCTCGTGCTCGCCGTCTACGCGCTCGGCTCCTGCCTGGCGGGAGCCGCCTTCGGGCTCATGCACTTCAAGGGCGCTCCCGCACCGAGATGGCTGCTGGGTGTGTGTGCGATGGCCGTGAGTATGATCCCGCTTCAACTAGCCGGGAACCTTCCGTTTCTGGCCGTGGCGTTGTTCATCGCGGGCCTTTCCATAGCGCCGACCATGATCACGACGATGGCCCTCATCGAACAGCACGTACCACGCGCGAAGCTGACCGAGGGCATGACCTGGGTGAGCACCGGACTCGCGGTCGGCGTCGCGCTCGGCTCCTCAGCGGCCGGCTGGGTCATCGACGCGGCCGGATCGGACGCCGGGTACGCGGTCCCCGGTCTTTCCGGGGCCGTCGCGGTGGCGGTCGGGTTCCTGGGGTATCGCCGGCTGAAGAAGCCGGTTCCGCAACGGGGAGGGACCCATGAGCACGGCAACGGGCACGGGCAGCGGGAAGAGCACAGCGGCGTGGCGTAACTGGGCGGGCAACGTCACCGCGCGCCCGGCCAGGGAGGTCACCCCCGCGTCGGTCGACGAGCTCTCCGCCGCGCTGCGTCAGGCCAAGGACGAAGGCCTCAGGGCGAAACCGGTCGGCACCGGCCACTCCTTCACGGCGGCCGCGGCGACCGACGGCCTCCTGATACGCCCCGAACTCCTCACCGGTATCCGGAAGATCGACCGCGAGGCCGGCACCGTCACGGTGGAAGCGGGCACGCCGCTGAAGCGCCTGAACGCGGCGCTCGCCCGCGAAGGCCTGTCGCTCACGAACATGGGCGACATCATGGAGCAGACGGTCTCCGGCGCGACCAGCACCGGGACGCACGGCACCGGCCGCGACTCGGCCTCGATATCCGCACAGATCACGGCACTTGAGCTGGTCACCGCGGACGGCACGGTCCTCACCTGCTCCGAGAAGGAGAATCCCGAGGTCTTCGCGGCGGCCCGGATCGGCCTCGGCGCACTCGGCGTGATCAGCGCGATCACTTTCGCCGTGGAGCCCGTCTTCTTCCTCACCGCCCGTGAGGAGCCGATGACCTTCGACAAGGTCACGAGCGAGTTCGACGCGCTCTACGCGGAGAACGAGCACTTCGAGTTCTACTGGTTCCCGCACACCGGCAACTGCACCACCAAGCGCAACAACCGCAGCGCGGGCCCCGCCGCCCCGCCCGGCAAGGTCAGCGCCTTCGTAGAGGACGAAATTCTCTCCAACGGCCTCTTCCAGGTGGTCAACACGATCGGCAGGGCCGTCCCCGCGACCATCCCCGGCATCGCCAAGATCTCCAGCAAGGCGCTCTCCGCCCGCACCTACACGGACATCCCCTACAAGGTCTTCACAAGCCCGCGCCGCGTGCGCTTCATGGAGATGGAGTACGCCGTCCCGCGGGCCGCCCTCGTCGAGACGCTGCGCGAGCTGAAGACGATGGTGGAGCGCTCGAACCTGCGGATCAGCTTCCCCGTGGAGGTCCGCACGGCCCCCGCGGACGACATCACGCTCTCCACGGCCTCGGGCCGGGAGAGCGCGTACGTCGCCGTCCACATGTACCGGGGCACGCCCTACCAGGCGTACTTCACCGCCGCCGAGCGGATCTTCACCGCGCACGAGGGCCGGCCCCACTGGGGCAAGATCCACACCCGCGACGCCGACTACTTCGCGCGGGCCTATCCGCGCTTCGCCGAGTTCACGGCCCTGCGCGACCGCCTGGACCCGGACCGCATGTTCGGCAACGACTACCTGCGCCGCGTCCTGGGCGCCTGAGGACCGGCGCCGCCTACGGGGTGGCGGTCTCTCCCTCCTGTGCGTCGTTCCCGTTGCCGGTGTCGCCGCCGCTCGACGGGGTCGGCGTCGGAGTCGGGGTGGGGGTCGGCGTCGGGGTCGGGTCCGTCTTCGAACCGTCGTCGTCCCCGGAGTCCGTGCCGGAGCCGGAGCCCGTGTCGGGGTCGTCCTTCGAACCGGAGTCCGAGTCGCTGCCGTTGTCCGGAGTCTGCGAGTTCGTACCGTCCGGCTCCCGCGACGCGCCGCCGTCCTGCTGCGAACCGTCGTCCGTGCCCGTGGAAGGAGCGTCGGACGGCTGCCCGGAGGGGTCGGTCGAGGGCGTGGGCCGGTCGTCCGACGAGCTGTTCCTGCCCGAGAATCCGTTGCTGATCGTGGTGCCGTGGCCCCCGCTGAAGTCCTCGCCGGAGACGATCTCGTACGTCGTGATGCCGGCCATGGCGACGCCGAAGACCACCGCGGCCGCGATCAACGGCCGCTTCCAGCTCCGGATCTGTGTGCGATGCGTGGTGCCGTGGGTGAACTCGTCCGAGGGCAGCGGTGGCACCGCCGGCTCCTCCGGCACGACCGGGGCCGCCTGCCGCAGCACGCGCGTCGCGTCGTCCCGGGGCAACAGCTGCGTGGCATCGACGGATCCGAGCATCTGCGTCTTCTCGGCGTCGGCACCGGCATCGGCGGCTGCGCCCGCCACAGGCAGCAAGGTCGTGCGGTCCGCATCGGCGTCCGCGTCTGCGTCTGCGTCTGCGTCTGCGTCTGCGCCCACGACCGGCAGTACGTTCGTGCGATCCGCGTCAACGGCGGGCGGCAGCGCCGAGGTGGCGTCCGGTTCGACCGTTCTCCCCCATGTCGTCGTCACGGGCCCGGTCCCGGTGTGCGCCACCGCACCCGTGTACGACGGCGCTCTGAACGTCTCCGCCACGGGCGCACCCGAGCCGTCGGTCAGCGGGACCTGACGCGCCCTCGGCTTGGCCTGCACCGTGACGTCACGTATCTGCTCGCCCGTGCGACGGAAGAAGTGCTGGAAGAGCGTGCCGCCGCAGGTCGCGACGGCACTCACCACGCCGGCGCCGAGGATCGTGCCGTAGACACCGAAGCTCGATGCGAGCTTCGCCGCCACGACAGCGGCCACCGCGCTCCCCGCCACCTGCGGCACACTCAGGTCGAGGCGCCCCTTCTCCTTCGGCTCCGTCGAGTCATCCGGCTCCGCCTGGCCCTTCGACTCCTTGTCGGAATCCGGCTTTTCACGCATCTCCGACCCTTGCCTGCCTTTCTCGACTGACTGCACGAGAAGGGACGTATGGGTGAAGTGGATAGTTCCGTTTCTGGAGATTCCGTGAAGTGCGCCACTCGTGTACCACCCTGCCCGGGTATCCCGGGGCGCCAACTCCCGTCCCCTGCGAGAAGTTCGGCGGCGCGGCGGACCACCCGCGTGGCCCGAATGGAGTACTGTTGCGAGCCCTGGGTCCGGTCTCCCACCTGGGTGCCCGGGGCCTTCCAGGACCGCCGGGAGGGGGCTCGCTGCACAGGGTGACCAAAGTGGTCACTGAGAGTTGCGAAAAGGTAACCGTGCCATAACGGCGACCTTGGGCCCATGCCCGACACGCCGGGCAACTCGGCAAGGTTGTGGCAGGCTGCACCCGGGCAGGCCACACTCGACTAGCGGAAGCAGCGACGCACGTGACGTCGGCAGGCACCACCCGGGAGGTCCCCATGCCCGAACTGCGTGTCGTGGCCGTCAGCAACGACGGCACACGGCTGGTGCTCAAAGCTGCGGACAGCACGGAGTACACGCTTCCGATCGACGAGCGGCTGCGCGCCGCGGTGCGCGGCGACCGCCCGCGCCTCGGCCAGATCGAGATCGAGGTGGAGAGCCACCTCCGCCCCCGCGACATCCAGGCGCGTATACGTGCCGGTGCCAGCGCGGAGGAAGTCGCCTCTCTCGCCGGAATCCCCGTCGATCGCGTCCGCCGCTTCGAAGGACCCGTGCTCGCCGAGCGCGCCTTCATGGCCGAGCGGGCCCGGAAGACCCCCGTGCGCCGTCCCGGCGAGAACACCGGACCCCAGCTCGGCGAGGCCGTCTCGGAGCGACTGCTCCTGCGTGGCGCCGACAAGGAAACCGTCCAGTGGGACTCCTGGCGCCGCGACGACGGCACCTGGGAGGTCCTGCTCGTCTACCGCGTCGCGACCGAACCGCACTCCGCGAGCTGGACTTACGACCCGCCGCGGCGGCTCGTGCAGGCCGTGGACGACGAGGCCCGCTCGCTGATCGGCGAGACGGACGACATCGCCGCGCCCGAGCCCAGCTTCCCGTTCGTGCCGCGCATCGCCCGGCTGCCCCGGGACAGGCCCTCGCTCGACCGTCCCCTCGACCGCGCCCTGGACCGGCAGTTGGAGCGCCCGAGCGTGCCGCTGTCCCCGGAGCCTTCGGAGGAGACCGCGGCCACCGGCGCGACGGCCGCCGTCTCCGAGTCGGAGCGGGACTCGCTCACGAGCCTCCTGGAGGCGGTGCCGAGCTTCCGCGGCGACATGATCGTGCCGGAGCGCCCCGTGCCGCAGCCCACGGACCTTCCGCCGGTGCCGGTTCCGGTGGAGGAGCCCGAGCAGGACCCCGAGGCGGAGGAGCCCCCCGCGGCATCGGCCGGCGCGGGTTCCGCGTACGCGGACGTCCTGATGCCGCGCTCGGTGGCCAGCCACCGCGACCGCCTCGTCGGCACCACCGACCGCCAGGCGGAGGCCGACGGCGTCCGCCCCGGACGGCGCGCGGCGGTGCCCAGCTGGGACGAGATCGTCTTCGGCACACGCCGCAAGAAGCAGGAGTAGCACGTCGTCCGAACGGCCGGGGCCCCGCATTCGCACAGTGCGGGGCCCCGGCCATGTGCCGTGGGCTACTGCGGATCCGGGCCCTTGGCCACCGGACGGGACTCGTCCGACGACCACTCCGACCACGAGCCGACGTACAGCGACGCCGGGATGCCCGCCACCGCGAGGGCGAGCACCTCGTGCGCGCCGGACACACCTGAGCCGCAGTAGACGCCGACCTCGGAAGTCTCGGATGCGCCCAGGGAGTTGAAACGTTCCGCGAGGTCGGCGGCCGGCCTGAAGGTGCCGTCCGCCGTGACGTTCTCCGTGGTCGGGGCGGAGACCGCACCCGGGATGTGGCCGCCCACGCGGTCGATCGGCTCGACGTCACCGCGGTAGCGCTCGGCCGCGCGAGCGTCCAGAAGCAGCCCGGAGCGGGCCAGGGCCGCCGCGGCGTCGGCGTCCAGGAGATCCGTGGTGTTCGTCTCGGGGGCGAACGAGCCCTCGGCCGCCGGGCGCTCGTCGCCCGACTCCAGCGGGCCGCCCCACGCCGCCAGCCCGCCGTCGAGCACCCGGACCGAAGGGTGCCCCGTCCAGCGCAGCAGCCACCAGGCGCGTGCGGCGGCCCAGCCCTGCCCGCCGTCGTACACGACCACGTCCCGGCCCGCGGAGACCCCGGCCGCCCGCATCACCGCTGCGAAGTGCTCCACGTCCGGCAGGGGATGCCGGCCGGCCGGGCCCGCCGGGCCCGCGAGATCCGCGTCCAGGTCGACGAAGACGGCGCCCGGGATGTGCCCCTTCTCGTACTCGGCCCGCCCGTCGAAGGCGGGGGCGCCGGCAGCCTTCGCGGTGCTCAGCTGCCAGCGGATGTCCAGGAGCACTGGCGGGTTCTCGCCCGTCAGGTCGCTGGCGAGTTCGGTTGCGGAGATGATGGCGTTCATGGGCCCCATCCTTGCGTACGGGGTGGCCGCGTCGGCCAGGTCCGGCTACCCTGCCGCCGGACGACCGCCGAACACGCGGCGTACGGAACCGGGCACGCCGTGTACTGCCGAGCGACACCACTGAGCAATCGCGCGTCAACGGATGAGAAACGGCAAACCGGGCATCCTCTGGGCGGAGCCGGGGCAAGCGGCGCGGCCGGGGCGCGCGGCGCCACAGGCGGTGCGAGCATCTGCACGGGCGGGCAAACGCGCGGCGTAGGCACGCGCGTTCGAAAGCGGAGCCTAGCGGCCACCATGACGGGCCGAGGAGAGAGTGACGATGACGGAGGCACGGGGGTCGACGGGTCAGCGTGATGGCTCGGGGGCCGTCCGCCGCGCGCCCGGCACACCCACCTGGGTGAGCCTGATGGTGCATGGCCTGGCCACGACCCAGGAGTTCTACGGAGCGTTGTTCGGCTGGGAGTTCCGGCCTGGCCCGGAGCAGCTCGGGCCCTACGTACGGGCGCTGCTCGACGGCCACGAGGTCGCCGGGATCGGGCAACTGCCGCCCGACCACCATCTGCCGATCGCCTGGACGCCGTACCTGGCGTCGGACGACGTGGACGCGACGGCCGAGGCCGTGCGGCACTGCTGCGGCACGATCGGCGTCGGCCCGCTGGACGCGGGCCCGGCCGGGCGGATGGCCATCGCGGTGGACCCCGCGGGCGCGGTGTTCGGCATCTGGCAGGCGGCGGAGCACCTGGGCTCCGCCCTCGTCGGTGAGCCCGGAGCCCCGGCCTGGAACGAACTGGTCACCCAGGAGACCGCGGGCGTCGTCAAGTTCTACCAAGCGGTCTTCGGATACACGGAAGAGGCGGTCGTCTCGGCCGACTTCGACTACGTGACACTCCAGGTCGACGGACGGCCGGTGGCCTCGGTGCACGGCATGGGCCAGGCGCTGCCGCGGGACCGGGGGGCGCACTGGATGACGTACTTCGAAGTCGCCGACGTGGACGAATCGGTACGGCGGGTCATCGAACTCGGCGGCCACGTCGTCAAGTCCGCGCAGGCGGGCGCCCATGGGCGGGTGGCCACGGTCGCCGACCCGGAGGGCGCGGTCTTCACGCTCGTGCGCTCGGAGGGCTGACCCCGCGAGACCTGCCGTACGTACGGTCACCTCCCGCCGGGAGCACTGCCGGGGAACCTGGACCAGAAGTGGTCGACGATGTCTTCGAGGTAACGCCGCCCCGTCTCGCCCGACGCGGCGGCGTTGCCGACCCGGCCGAGGGTGGCCGTCAGGAGGGACTGGTACTCCTGGTGCATGGCCTTCAGGGGCTCCTCCAGAGCGCGGCGCTCCATGGAGAGCAGTTTGGCGATGGGGCGGATGTGCGCCTGCCACCGTGTGTTGACGGCTTCCCCGAGGAGCCGGGCGAGTTCGTCCTCCAGGCCGGTGACGGCCACGAAATCCCGTGGCCCCAGCTTCAGCACGGCCCCGAGGTGGGCCGACTGGCGCCGGTTTCCCGTCCAGGTGTTGGTCTCTTCCATGTGCTGGTAGGCACGCACGTCGAGGCCGGTCGCCCGGGAGACGTCCTCGATGGCGAGCCCGCTCGCGAGACGGTGGTCCCGCAGAGTCCGCGGGGCGCCGATGAGTTCATGGGGCGCGCACCACAAGGCACCGGCAAGCGCGGCGAGCTCGTTCGACGTGGGTACCGCCCTGCCCTGCTCCCATGCGGTGACATGTTCCGGCGATACGTACTCCAGGCCGTACGAGACACGCATGCCGTAGGCGACGTGGCCGGGGGCCATTCCTAGCTTGTCGCGGAGCATCCGGGCAGCCCGGGCGTTGAACGGTGGTGGTGGGTGCACGGGGCCAGACACTATGGAGTTACGGCCGTTAACTCCACGTCACCTGTCGCCTTTGTTTCGGTTTTCGCGTAAGCGTCGCAGTCAAGTTCGTAGGAACCGACAAGAGCTCTCTTGCCCTTTACTGCCCAGTAATGAGGCCGAAGTTGAGGGTGTGACGACCCCCCGTATGATCCGCTCGCGAGGCGCCGCATGTGCGTTCCCCCAAATACCGCTCGCATGCTCTCGGTGCCCCTCCGTCACACGTCCCCATTTGTCGGTCCAGGAGAAACGTTCATGACGACCAGCGCGACAGGCCCGTCCGGGCCGTTCGGCCAGCCAGGCACCGCCGACGCGCCGCCGGTGTATCCCCGCGGCCCGCTCGACCGGTTCTTCCGCATCACCGAACGGGGTTCGACGTACGGCCGGGAGATACGCGGCGGATTCGCCACGTTCTTCACCATGGCGTACATCCTTGTGCTCAACCCGATCATCCTCGGCAGCGCCGAGGACAAGTTCGGCAACCAGCTGGACGCGGCCCAACTGGTCACCGCCACGGCTCTCGTGGCCGCGGTGATGACCCTGATCATGGGCGTCGGCGGCAATCTGCCGCTCGCACTCGCCGCGGGCCTGGGGATCAATGCCGTCGTGGCGTTCCAGATCGCGCCGCTGATGAGCTGGGACGACGCGATGGGTCTCATCGTGCTCGAAGGCCTGCTGATCTGCGTCCTGGTGATGACCGGCTTGCGCGAGGCGATCATGCACGCCATCCCACAGCCGCTCAAGCAGGCCATCAGCGTGGGGATCGGCCTGTTCATCGCGTTCATCGGCTTCGTCGACGCGGGGTTCGTCACGCGTGTCCCGGACGCCGCGAACAGCACCATTCCCGTCCAGCTCGGCACCGGCTCACTGACCGGCTGGCCCATGCTCGTGTTCTGCCTCGGTGTGCTCCTGACGGTCGTACTGCTCGCCCGCAAGGTGAAGGGCGCCATCCTCATCAGCATCGTGGTGACGACGGTCCTTGCCGTGATCGTCAACGGGCTCGCCGACGTCAAGTCGTGGGGCCTGACCGCGCCGTCGATGCCCGACAAGCCCGTCGCCGCCCCCGACTTCGCCCTCCTCGGCGACTTCGACCTGTTCGGCTCCTTCGGGCAGGTGAGCGTCCTCACGGTGGTTCTGCTCGTCTTCACCCTCATCCTGTCGGACTTCTTCGACACGATGGGCACCATCGTCGGCGTCACGGCCGAGGCCGGCCTCCTCGACGAGCGCGGCCAGGTCCCCGGCCTGGGCCGGGTGCTGCTCATCGACGGTGCGGCGGCCGTCGTGGGCGGCGCGTCCTCGTCGTCCTCCGCCACCACGTACATCGAGTCGGCGGCCGGAGTCGGGGAAGGCGCCCGCACCGGCTTCGCGAACCTGGTCACCGGCGGCCTCTTCGGCCTCGCCCTGTTCCTGACCCCGGTCCTGACCATGGTGCCCATGCAGGCCGCGTCGCCCGCTCTCGTCGCGGTCGGATTCCTGATGATGACCCAGGTCAAGCACATCGACTGGGACCGCTACGAACTGGCGGTACCGGCGTTCCTGACCATCGCGGTCATGCCGTTCACGTACTCCATCACCAACGGCATCGGCGCCGGTTTCATCGCGTACGTCGCCATCAAGGCCTGCCTGGGCAAGGCCCGCGAGGTCCACTGGCTGCTGTGGGGCACGGCGGCGCTCTTCCTCGTCTACTTCGCCATCGATCCGCTGGAGCAGCTGCTCGGGGTGAAGTGACCCGGGACTGCGGTGGCCGGGCGGCCTCGGCGGTGACGCATCCGGGCGTCACCGCCGAAGCGCTGATCAGGCAGAGGCGACAGGCAGCACATCGGGCGACAGGGCCGCCGCGTGCGCCGTGGCGCTCGTCATCCGGCGCCTGTGGTGACGGCGGCACAGCACCTCGTAACCCACCTCGTCCGCCGCCTGGTTGACGTCACCGACGACGACCTGAGCACCTTCGACGACCATCACACCGCCTATGGTGCGCGCGTTGTGCGTGGCACGGGCGCCGCACCAGCACAGCGCCTCGACCTGCAACACCTCGACGCGGTCGGCGAGTTCGACCAGACGCTGCGAACCGGGGAAGAGCTTGGAGCGGAAGTCCGTGGTGATGCCGAAGGCGAAGACGTCGAGGCCCAGGTCGTCGACGACACGGGCCAGCTGGTCGATCTGGCCGGGGGCGAGGAACTGCGCCTCGTCCACGATCACGTAGTCCGCGCGGCCGCCCTGCGAGAGGTGGTCGACGAGATGGGCGTAGAAGTCGAAGTCGTCGGCGGCCTCGATCGCGTCCGTGACGAGACCGAGCCGCGAGGAGAGCTTGCCCTCGCCCGCGCGGTCGTCACGGGTGAAGATCATGCCCTTCAGACCGCGGGCCGAGCGGTTGTGCTCGATCTGCAGAGCCAGGGTGCTCTTTCCGCAGTCCATCGTTCCGGAGAAGAACACCAGCTCGGGCATGGGGAGTTGAAGCCTTTCGGGACGTGCGGGGGCAGTACGGGTCAGGTACGGGTCAGGTACGGGTCAGCGGTCTGCTCAGGAGCGTACTTCGAGGAGCGGTACGAGCTGCTCGACGGCGGTCATCGAACCGTGCATGCCGACCAGTGCCGACTCCTTCGGCTCCCTCTCGGTGGCGATGATCGCCACGTCGTCGTGGGCCGCCGCGACGACGTCGCCGATGCGTCCGTACACCCGCTCCTCGACGGCACCGGGCGGGCCGAACCAGCCCGCCGCGATCGCCTCGTCCCGGCTCGCCACCCAGAACTGCTCGCCGAGCACCTCGCGCCAGACGGTCAGGACGTCGTTCTCCGCGCCCGGCACCGCGTACACATGGCGGGCGCGGCCCTCGCCACCGAGGAGGGTGACGCCGGCGCGCAGCTCCCAGTCCTCGTCGAAGTCGATGCGGGACTGCTCGTCGAAGGGGATGTCGAGCATGCCGTGGTCGGCGGTGACGTACAGGGCGCTGCGCGGCGGGAGCTGCTCGGCCAGACGCTGGGCAAGCCGGTCGACGTACATGAGCTGGCCGCGCCAGGCGTCGGAGTCGACGCCGAAGCGGTGGCCCTTGCCGTCGACCTCCGCGTAGTACGTGTAGACCAGCGAACGCTCGCCCGCGCCCAGTTGCTCGGCCGCGAGGTCCATGCGCTCCTCGCCGGAGAGCCGGCCGCGGAAGCTGCCGCCGCTCAGCGCGATCTTGGTGAGCGGGGTGTTCTCGAACGTCGGGGAGGACACCTGGGCGGTGTGCACGCCCGCCGCGTGGGCCTGCTGGAAGACGGTGGGGTACGGCTGCCACTTGCGCGGGTCGGTCCACGGGTTCCAGCGGAGCTGGTTCATCAGCTCGCCGGTGGCGGGGTTGCGCACGGTGTAGCCCGGCAGGCCGTGCGAGGCGGGCGGCAGGCCCGTGCCGACCGAGGCGAGGGAGGTCGCGGTGGTGGCGGGGAAGCCCGCCGTGATCGGACGTCCCGTACCGCCACGTGAGGAACTGATGAGCGAGGTCAGGAAGGGCGCCTCGTCCGGGTGGGCGCGGAGCTGCTCCCAGCCGAGGCCGTCGATCAGGAAGACGCAGTTCCGGTCGGCCGGGGCGAGTTCCGGGATGACGGGCGCGAAGCCGTCGACGCCCTGGTGGGAGACGAGCGTGGGCAGCAGGTCGGCGAGCGAGCCCGCACCGTACTCGGGCAGGGGTGCGGATTCGAGGGCGAGCGGCTGTACGTCGTCCCAGGCGGGCAGGGACATCAGCGCGCGGTGTCCGCGGTCGCCTCGGACAGCGCCTGCGCGAAGGCCAGGGTCTGGCGCACGGCGTCGGGGCCGTCGCCCGCCTCGCTGACCCGGAGGCTGAGGTCGTCGGCGGTGGAGCTGCCGGTGTAGCCGTGGTCCGCTTCGCAGTTGGGGTCGCCGCAGGCGGCGGGCTCCAGGTCGATGCGCGACACGGCGCCCCAGCCGATGGTCAGGACGACCTCGCGGGGCAGCGAGCCCGGGACGTACTTCTCGGGGTTGGCGACGACGCGGCTGACGACGACGGATGAGATCCGGCCGATCTTCACGGACTCCGTGGAGGTCGTCGCGTACGGCGTCGGGGATGTGCTGTCCGCCGCCTGCTCGTCGGTGTGGCTGACGATGAAGCGGGTCCCGGTCAGGACGAGCACCGTCACGTGCCGGCGCACTTCGTTCGCGTCGAACGTGGTCTCCTGGTGGACCAGGTACGACCCGATGGCCTCGCCGCCGATCGCGGCCTCCACCGCCTCGGCCACGAGGGCCGGGTAGTAGCCACTGCGCTCGATCGCCGCGCGCAGCCCCTGGGTCGTCGTACCGGTCTTTGCCATGCCGCCCATCCTACGACCCGGCGGAGGGCGCACGGTGCCCCACTGGCCGCCTCAGTACCCGGGCAGGGCGCGCGGACCGAGGTCGTTGCGGACGGGCGGGGGCGCGAGCCGCACGGAGGCGCCGAGCACGGAGAGGCCCCGCTGGGCGACGACCACGGGCTCCAGGGACACGGCGACCACCTCGGGGTGATCGTCCACGAGGCGCGAGACCCGCTGGAGCAGCTCCTCCAGGGCCGGGGTGTCGACCGGCGCCGAGCCGCGCCAGCCGAAGAGGAGCGGGGCGGTCCGGATGGACCTGACCAGGGAACCCGCGTCACGCTCGGTCACCGGGATGAGCCGGTGCCCGGTGTCGCCGAGCAGCTCGGACGCGGCGCCGGCGAGCCCGAACGAGAGCACCGCTCCGGCCGCCGGGTCGATGACCGCGCGGACGACGGTGTCGACGCCGCGGGGCGCCATCGCCTGCACGACGGGCCGCAGCTCGGCAGGCTTGCCGAAGGCGTCGGTCAATTCGGCGTAGGCGCGGCGCAGTTGTTCCTCGTCCGCCAGGTCGAGCCGCACGCCGCCCAGGTCGGCACGGTGGCGCAGGTGCGGGGCCGTGGTCTTGAGGGCCACGGGGTAGCCGAGCGCGCGGGCTGCCGCCACGGCCACGTCCGGGTCGGGCGCGGGCAGGGCGTCCCGTACGTCGATGCCGTACCGCCCGAGCAGCTCGCGGGCGTCGTCCTGGGCGAGCGTGGCGCCGCGGGGGTCGTCCTGCGCGGCGAGCAGCTCGTCGATCCGCCGGGCGGCACCGCTCTCGTCGATGTCCTCGTACTCGTGGACCTTGCCGGGTTCCTTGGCCTCACGCCGCCATTGCGCGTACTTCACGGCTTCGGCGAGGGCCCGGACGGCGCGCTCGGCGGCGGGGTAGGCGGGGATACGGTGCGGCTGCGCCGGGCTGGGGCGGCCTTGGGGCTCCGCGGTCCCTGCCGTCGTTGCTGCCGCCGCCGCGGGCGCCCCCGCTGCGGGCCCACCCTCCGTGGCCGCCGCCGCTGTGGGCAGGCGTCCCGCAGGGCGATTGGGGTCTCCCCTGCTCGAACGGAGTTGAGAGCTTGGGGAAGGGTGGGCACAGCCCTCACCGCCGGGCACAGTTACAGCAGCGTCAGGGCGAGTGCGCGTCGCGGCAGCCAACGCTTCGGCGAGCCCGCCGAGTTCCACGTGCACCACAGCCACCGGCTTCGCGGGGCACCCGGCAGCCGCAGCCCGCAACGCAGTGGCCAGCTCCTCACCCTCAGGAGACCCCGTGGCCCCGTCCTCCCCCACCCAGGGGATCGCGGTGACGATCACGGCATCGCAGGCGTCGTCCGACAACGCATCGGCGAGCGCGACCCGGAAGTCGTCCGGGGTGGCCCCGGTGGTCAGATCCACCGGCGGCATCGGCCGAAGCCCATCGGCGACGCACGCGTCGTACGTGAGAAGCCCGAGCGACTCGGAGTTGCCGAGAATGGCCACCCGCGGCCCCGCCGGCAACGGCTGCCCCGCGAGCAGCAGCCCCGCGTCCACCATCTCCGTGACGGTGTCGACCCGGATGACCCCCGCCTGGCGCAGCAGCGCCGACACCGTGGCATGCGGAAGCCGCGTGGCCTGCACCGCGTGCCCCGTGGGCGCGATCCCGCTGTGCCGCGCCCCCTGCACCACGACCAGCGGCTTCGCCGTCGCCGCGCGCCGGGCGAGCCGGGTGAACTTGCGCGGGTTGCCGATGGATTCGAGGTACATCAGGGCGACGTCGGTGTCCGGGTCCTCGTACCAGTACTGGAGGACGTCGTTGCCGGACACATCCGCGCGGTTGCCCGCGCTCACGAAGGTCGAGAGGCCCGCACCACGCCGGTGCAGACCGGAAAGGAGCGCGATGCCGATCGCACCGGACTGGGTGAAGAGGCCGATCCTGCCGCGCTCGGGAGGATGCGGGGCGAGCGACGCGTTGAGCCGCACCTCGGGCGACGTGTTGATGACGCCGAAGGCGTTCGGGCCGAGGATGCGCGTGCCGTACGACCGCGCCTGGCGCACCAGTTCGCGCTGCCTCTCCCGCCCTTCGGGACCGCTCTCCGCGTACCCGGCGGAGATCACGACGAGCCCGAGCACCCCGCGCTCACCGCACTCGGCGACGGCCTGCGGCACCCGCTCGGCGGGCACGGTGACGACGGCGAGCTCGACGGTCTCGTCGATGTCCCGCACGGAGCGGTACGCGGGCACACCGTCGACCTCGGCCTCCTCCCCCTCCTCGAAGTCGAAGGCGCTGTTCACCGCGTACAGCCGCCCCGTGAAGCCCGCCTCGCGCAGGTTGCGGAGCACGCTGCGCCCCACGCCGCCCGGCGTGCGCCCGACGCCGATCACGGCGACCGACTTCGGCGTGAGCAGCCGCTGCACCGACCGCGCCTCGGCCCGCTGCTCACGGGCGCGCTGCACGGCAAGGGAGCGGTCCGTCGGCTCCAGATCGAATTCGAGACGTACGACGCCGTCCTCGAAGCTGCGCTTCTGCTGGTAGCCCGCGTCCGTGAAGACCTTGATCATCTTGGTGTTGGCGGGCAGCACCTCGGCGGCGAAGCGGCGGATGCCGCGCTCCCTGGCGACGGCGGCGATGTGTTCGAGGAGCGTGGAGGCGACACCCCTGCCCTGGTGGGCGTCCTGCACGAGGAAGGCGACCTCGGCCTCGTCGGCGGGCGCGCTGGCGGACATGCCGCGCTCGTCGATGCGGTCGAAGCGCACGGTGGCGATGAACTCGCCGCCCACGGTGGCCGCGAGACCCACCCGGTCCACCTGGTCGTGGTGCGTGAAGCGGTGCACGTCCTTGGCGGACAGGCGGGGGTAGGGCGCGAAGAAGCGGTAGTACTTCGACTCGTCGGAGACCTGTTCGTAGAAGCTGACCAGGCGCTCCGCGTCCTCGGCCGTGATCGGCCTGATCCGGGCGGTGCCTCCGTCACGCAGGACGACATCGGCTTCCCAGTGGGAGGGGTATGCGTGCCGGTCCGACGGGGTCTGCATGGGCCCAGGGTACGGGTCGCGGGGGCGCCTTGGCCGGGGCACGCTAGGAGTCGTCGGCAGAGCACCCGTGACGGCATGAGACACTGGTCTAGACAAGTGTGAGACACCTGGAAGGGCAGCAACACATGGCTGAGCGCCGCGTCAACGTCGGCTGGGCCGAGGGCCTTCACGCCCGACCCGCCTCCATCTTCGTCCGCGCGGCCACCGCCGCGGGCGTCCCCGTGACGATCGCCAAGGCTGACGGCAACCCCGTGAACGCCGCCTCCATGCTCGCGGTGCTCGGTCTGGGCGCGCAGGGCGGCGAGGAGATCACCCTCGCCTCCGACGCCGAGGGCGCGGACGCCGCTCTCGACCGTCTGGCGAAGCTGGTCGCGGACGGCCTCGAGGAACTCCCCGAGACCGTCTAGTAAAGACTGGTACTCATACGCTGAAGGGCCCGCCCGAAATAGGGGCGGGCCCTTCAGCGTTTTTACTGCTTCTGCCGCCGCCCCGTTTACCGAGCATCCCGCATTGAATTCGGGCAGCAGAAATAATGCCCCGCCGAATAGCACTTCTTTGTATACGGCGCCTCTGTTAAAGGCGCAGACCCGCAGTGTTTACGGAATGTTGCGAACCCCTCACACCCGGGAGATTGCGCCCGAGGCGCAGCCGGTGCGCGGCCGTCGTCCGCTCCGTGTGCGCGGCGGTGAGCGACCTGGCCCGCTCCGCGTCCCCGCGGGCGACCGCGTCGACGATCGCGGCGTGCTCGGCCCAGGCCTCGGCGGGGGCGGCCGACGTCTCGACCACGTACATCCAGGCGATCTTGTGCCGGAGCTGGGTGAGCAGTGCCGTGAGGCCCTGGCTGCCGGATGCCTGGGCGAGCGTCTCGTGGAACCAGCCGCCCAGGGAGCGCAGATCCTCACTCCGACCGCGCCTCGACCGCTCCTGGCCGAGCCTGACGAGGCCGCGCAGGACCTTCAGGTGCGCCTCCGTGCGACGCTGTGCGGCGCGGGCCGCGCCCAGCGGCTCCAGGAGCGCGCGTATCTCCAGGAGGTCGGCCGCCTCCTGCTCGGTGGGCTCCGCGACGCACGCGCCCGCGTGCCTGCGCGTGACGACGAACCCCTCGGCCTCCAGGGTGCGCAGGGCCTCGCGCACGGGGACGCGGGAGACCCCATAGCGGCGCGCCAGTAGTTCCTCGGTGAGCCGGCCACCCCGTTCGTAGACACCGGAGACGATGTCGTCCCGGATGGCCGTGCATACCGAGTGCGCGGGAATGCGCATGCCTGACCTCCGCCTTAATCCCCGCGAAACGCGGTCGATCGACGCCTGTTCAGCGACTCTATTGCAGAACGGCTGAATTTCCGACGGTCGGCCGAAATCCAGGGATACTTTTGGCCAAAGGAGATACGAGAACGGCGAAAGCCCCGGCTCTCGACGAGCCGGGGCTTTCGTTGAATCAGGTGCGCTTCGCGCGACCGCCTGGATCGGCGTGGATCAGACGTTGACGCCGTGCGAGCGGAGGTAGGCGACCGGGTCGATGTCCGTGCCGTAGTCCGCGCCGGTGCGGGCCTCGAAGTGGAGGTGCGGGCCGCTGGAGTTGCCGGTGGAGCCGGAGAGGCCTATCTGCTGGCCCGGGGTGACCGCCTGGCCGACCGTGACACCGAGGGACGACATGTGGCCGTACTGGGTGTACGTGCCGTCGTTCATCTTGATGACCACGTTGTTGCCGTAGGCGCCGCCCCAGCCGGCCTCGACGACGGTGCCGGAGCCGACCGCGTGGACCGAGGTGCCGGACGCGGCGTGGAAGTCGACGCCGGTGTGGCTGCCGGAGGACCACATGGCGCCGCCGGTCTGGTAGCCCGTGGAGATGGACGAGCCGGTGATCGGCGATACGTAGCTGTTGAGGCGCTTGCGCTCGGCCTCGCGAGCGGCACGCTCCTTGGCCTCGCGCTCCTTCTTGGCCTTGGCCTTCGCCTCGGCCTCGGCCTTGCGCTTCGCCTCTGCGGCCTTCTTCTTGGCGGCCTCTTCGGCCTTCTTGGCGGCTGCGGCGTCGTCGGCGGCCTGCTGCTGGGCAGCGGCCTGCGCGTCGATGCTCTGGGCGAGCGAGTCGCCCACGGAGATGGCCTGGGTGAGGCCGGTGTGCTCAAGAGCCGCGTCGTCGGCGGCGAGCGCCGGAGCGGCCAGGCCTCCGATGACACCAGTGGTGGTGAGGGCGGCGACGCCCGCCACGTTCGCGGTCGTACGCGTGAGGCGGCTCGGGCGACGGTGCTTCCCGGTGGCACGGGTGAACGCCATGAAGCGGCTGATCCTTTCCTTCCTTCTCGCCTACCGGGTTAGCTGACGGGTTCGGAGCAGGAAGGTCTCCTACGGGTCCCTCACCTCACGGCGAGGTTCCCGATTCACCCCAAGGGGACATGTGGGTCCCCGGCTCCCCTGGCTCGCGCCGTACGGGGACTCGGCGATGACTGTCCGGTGCCGCGGGTGCGGCGTACTGCATGACGAACAGCCGGACCAGACGCTAAGCGGGGCGTCTTTCAAACGACAAACGGATCAGAGCTTTTGTAGCGCACGCCACAGGTCAGACACGTAACCTCCATACCAATTCGGACATATGAGGGCCCCAGTGGCGTTTTCTCGCCACTGGGGTCCCGATATGTCCTGACTGCCCCTCAGCCCGCAGTCACCCCGCGCTCACCCCGTGACCACACTCACTTCACCGATGCCGAGCGCCCTGACGGGCTCCTCGATCTGCGCGGCGTCACCGACGAGCACCGTCACGAGACGGTCCCCGGGGAAGGCGCTCACCACGGCGGCTGTGGCCTCCACGGTGCCGGTGGCGGCCAACTGGCGGTACAGCTGGGCCTGGAAGTCGTCCGGTAGGTGCTGCTCGACCTGGTCGGCGAGAGTGGCCGCGACGGACGCCGCCATCTCGTACTTGAGCGGGGCCACACCCACCAGGTTCTGGACAGCCACGTCGCGTTCGGCGTCCGTCAGGCCGTCGGCCGCGAGGGTGCGCAGGACCTTCCACAGGTCGTCGAGGGCCAGACCCGTGGACTCGGTGTCCACGGAGCCGCTGATGGCGAGCATCGCGGCGCCGCTGCCGTCCGGAGCGGACCGCAGGACCTGGGCGAACGCCCGTACGCCGTAGGTGTATCCCTTCTCCTCGCGCAGGACGCGGTCCAGGCGTGAGGTGAGGGTGCCGCCCAGGCAGTACGTGCCGAGCACCTGCGCGGGCCAGACGCGGTCGTGCCGGTCCGGTCCCACGCGGCCGATGAGCAACTGCGTCTGGACGGCGCCAGGGCGGTCCACGATGACGACACGGCCTGTGTCGTCCGCCGTCACCGGGGGCACCGGACGCGGCTCGGCGGTGCCGCCCGTCCAGGCGCCGATGGTGTCGGCGAGGACGACGTCCAGGTCGATGCCGGTCAGGTCGCCCACGACGACCGCGGTCGCCGTGGCGGGACGCACGTGCTTCTCGTAGAAGGTGCGCACCGCTGCCGAGTCGATGGCCGTGACCGTCTCCTCGGTGCCCTGGCGGGGGCGCGACATGCGTGAGGTCGCCGGGAAGAGCTGCCGGGAGAGCTCCTTGGCGGCGCGGCGTGCCGGGTTCGCGGCCTCGTGCGGGATCTCGTCCAGGCGGTTGCGTACGAGGCGTTCGATCTCGCTGTCCGCGAAGGCGGGGGCGCGCAGGGCGTCGGAGAGCAGGCCGAGCGCCTTCGGGAGGCGGGAGACCGGGACTTCGAGGGAGACGCGGACGCCGGGGTGGTCGGCGTGCGCGTCCATGGTGGCGCCGCAGCGGTCGAGTTCGGCGGCGAAGTCCTCGGCGGAATGCTTGTCGGTGCCTTCGTTGAAGGCCCGCGCCATGATCGTGGCGACGCCGTCCAGGCCCTCGGGTTCGGCGTCCAGCGGCGCCTCCAGGTGGACCTCGACGGCGACGACCTGCTGGCCGGGGCGGTGGCAGCGCAGCACGGTGAGGCCGTTGTCCAGAGTGGCGCGCTCGGGCGCGGGGAAGGCCCACGGCCGTGCGGTGCCCGCCTGGGGCTGCGGGTGGAACTGCATCGTTGCGGCCTCGGTCACTTCGCGGCCTCCTCTTCGTCCTCGTCGGTGGCTTCGGCGGCCTCAGGGGCGATGGGCTCGTACACGAGCACCGCGCGGTTGTCGGGGCGCAGGCGGGCCGCAGCGGCCGCCTTGACCTCTTCCGCGGTGACGTCCAGGACGCGCCCGACGGCGGTGAGGGCGAGCTGCGGGTCACCGAACAGGACGGCGTACCGGCACAGTTCGTCCGCGCGGCCCGCCACCGTGGAGAGCCGGTCGAGCCACTCGCGCTCCAGCTGTGCCTGGGCGCGCTCCATCTCCTCCTCGGTGGGGCCCTCTTCCGCGAAGCGGGCGAGCTCCTCGTCGACGGCGGCCTCGATGACGGGGACCTCGACGTCACCGGACGTCTTCACGTCGAGCCAGCCGAGCGAGGGGGCTCCGGCGAGCCGCAGCAGGCCGAATCCGGCCGCCACGGCGGTGCGGTCGCGGCGCACGAGGCGGTTGTAGAGCCGGGACGACTCGCCGCTGCCGAGGACCGTGAGCGCCAGGTCGGCCGCGTCGCACGCGCGCGTGCCGTCCTCCGGGAGGCGGTAGGCGGCCATCAGGGCGCGGGCCGGGACCTCTTCCTCGACGACCTCGCGCAGCTCCTTGCCGATGGTGTCGGGCAGCGAGCCGTCGCGCGGCGGCTGCTTGCCGTTGTGCGAGGGGATCGACCCGAAGTACTTCTCGACCCAGGCGAGGGTCTGCTCCGGGTCGATGTCGCCGACGACCGACAGGACGGCGTTGTTGGGCGCGTAGTACGTACGGAAGAAGTGCCGCGCGTCCTCCAGCGTCGCCGCGTCCAGGTCGGCCATGGAGCCGATCGGGGTGTGGTGGTAGGGGTGGCCCTCGGGGTACGAGAGGGCGGTCAGCTTCTCGAAGGCCGTGCCGTACGGAACGTTGTCGTAGCGCTGGCGGCGCTCGTTCTTGACGACGTCCCGCTGGTTCTCCATGGATTCTTCGTCGAGCGCGGAGAGCAGCGAGCCCATGCGGTCGGCTTCCAGCCACAGGGCCAGCTCGAGCTGGTGTGTGGGCATGGTCTCGAAGTAGTTGGTCCGCTCGAAGCTCGTGGTGCCGTTGAGCGAACCGCCGGCGCCCTGCACCAGCTCGAAGTGGCCGTTGCCCTGCACCTGCTTCGAGCCCTGGAACATGAGGTGCTCGAAGAGGTGCGCGAGGCCCGTACGCCCCTTGACCTCGTGGCGCGAGCCGACGTCGTACCAGAGGCAGACCGCGGCGACCGGGGTCAGGTGGTCCTCGGAAAGCACCACGCGCAGGCCGTTGGCCAGCCGGTGCTCGGTCGCTGTCAGGCCGCCGGAGCCGGCCTCGGCTGTGGCCGTGTGACCCATGGGCATGTACGTCCCTTCGATCGCGAAAAGCTGGAAATTCTGCCAGTCCTGCCACTGTATGCAAGCGTGCCGACAACCTGTGAAGTTCCCGCTCCGCGCTCGGCGTAGTCGGCCCCGAAGTCCGGGTCGTGGTCGGCGTTGTCAGTGGGACAGTCCACAATGGTCGGCGTCAGATCCCGTTGATGGTCGGCGTCAGATCTTGTTGATGCCCTGGCAGACACCGTGAAGGAGCCGCAGCAGCGATGGCCCGCCGCAGCACGAAGACCCCGCAGCCCGACGAGTCGTTCGAGGAGAAGATCCTCGACATCGACGTCGTCGACGAGATGCAGGGCTCCTTCCTCGAGTACGCGTATTCGGTCATCTACTCGCGCGCCCTGCCGGACGCCCGCGACGGCATGAAGCCGGTGCACCGCCGCATCGTGTATCAGATGAACGAGATGGGCCTGCGCCCCGACCGCGGCTATGTGAAGTGCGCCCGCGTCGTCGGCGAGGTCATGGGTAAGTTGCACCCGCACGGCGACGCGTCGATCTACGACGCCCTGGTGCGCATGGCGCAGCCCTTCTCCATGCGTCTGCCCCTGGTGGACGGCCACGGCAACTTCGGATCGCTCGGCAACGACGACCCGCCGGCCGCCATGCGGTACACCGAGTGCAAGATGGCCGACGCGACGTCCCTGATGACGGAGTCGATCGAAGAGAACACGGTCGACTTCGAGTCGAACTACGACGGTCAGGAGCAGGAGCCGGTCACCCTGCCGGCGGCCTATCCGAACCTCCTGGTCAACGGCGCGTCGGGCATCGCCGTAGGCATGGCGACGAACATGCCGCCGCACAACCTCGGCGAGGTCATCGCCGCCGCCCGCCACCTGATCAAGCACCCCGGGGCCGACCTGGAGACGCTGATGCGTTTCGTGCCGGGCCCCGACCTGCCCACGGGTGGCCGCATCGTCGGCCTGTCCGGGGTCAAGGACGCGTACGAATCAGGACGCGGCAGCTTCAAGATCCGCGCGACGGTGGCCGTGGAGAACGTGACCGCACGCCGCAAGGGCCTGGTCGTGACCGAACTGCCCTTCTCCGTAGGCCCCGAGAAGGTCATCTCGAAGATCAAGGACCTGGTCGGCTCGAAGAAGCTGCAGGGTATCGCCGACGTCAAGGACCTCACGGACCGCTCGCACGGCCTGCGCCTCGTCATCGAGATCAAGAACGGCTTCGTCCCGGAGGCCGTCCTGGAGCAGCTGTACAAACTGACGCCGATGGAGGAGTCCTTCGGCATCAACAACGTGGCCCTGGTGGACGGCCAGCCCCTCACGCTCGGCCTCAAGGAGCTTCTCGAGGTCTATCTCGACCACCGCTTCAATGTCGTGCGCCGCCGCAGCGAGTTCCGCCGCGCCAAGAAGCAGGCGAGGCTGCACCTGGTCGAGGGTCTCCTTGTCGCCCTCCTGGACATCGACGAGGTCATCCGCCTCATCCGCTCCAGCGACAACTCCGCGCAGGCCAAGGAGCGCCTGATGGAGCGCTTCTCGCTGAGCGAGATCCAGACGCAGTACATCCTCGACACGCCACTGCGCCGTCTCACCAAGTTCGACCGCATCGAGCTGGAGTCCGAGCGCGACAAGCTCAACGCCGAGATCGAGGAGCTGACCCGGATCCTGGAGTCCGACGCGGAGCTGCGCAAGCTGGTCTCCGCCGAACTGGCCGCCGTGGCCAAGAAGTTCGGCACCGACCGGCGCACGGTCCTCCTGGAGTCGGCGAGCACCCCGGCACCCACGGTGTCGCTCCAGGTGGCGGACGACCCGTGCCGCGTGCTCCTCTCCTCGACGGGCCTCCTCGCCCGTACGGCCAATGGCGAGCCGTTCGCCGAGAGCGACACCAAGCGCGTCAAGCACGACGTGATCGTCTCCGCCGTCCCCGCGACCGCGCGGGGCGAGGTGGGCGCGGTGACGTCCGAAGGCCGCCTTCTGCGCCTCTCCGTGGTGGATCTCCCGCAGCTCCCGGAGACGCACGCGGCTCCCAACCTCTCCGGAGGAGCACCGATTTCGGAACTGCTCTCCCTGGAGGCGGACGAGAAGCTGATCTGCCTGATGACCCTGGACGAGTCCTCTCCGGGCCTCGCCCTCGGCACCGAACAGGGCGTGGTCAAGCGAGTGGTGCCGGACTATCCGTCCAACAAGGAAGAGCTTGAGGTCGTCACCCTCAAGGACGGTGACCGGATCGTCGGCGCGGCCGAGCTGCGCACGGGCGAGGAGGACCTGGTCTTCATCACGGACGACGCCCAGCTGCTCCGGTATCAGGCCTCGCAGGTGCGCCCGCAGGGCCGTCCCGCGGGCGGCATGACGGGCATCAAGCTCGCGGACGGCGTCAAGGTCATCTCCTTCGTGGCGGTGGACCCGGCCGTGGACGCCGTGGTCTTCACGGTGGCGGGCTCGCGCGGCACGCTCGACGACTCGGTGCAGACGACGGCCAAGGTGACGCCGTTCGACCAGTACCCCCGCAAGGGCCGGGCCACGGGTGGCGTCCGGGTCCAGCGCTTCCTGAAGGGCGAGGACTGCCTGAGCTTCGCGTGGGCGGGCCCGACGCCGCCGCTCGCGGCCCAGCGCAGTGGTCTGCCCGCGGAGCTGCCGGAGATCGACCCGCGCCGCGACGGCTCGGGCGTCTCGCTGGCGAAGCCGGTGGCCGCGGTGGCGGGCCCGGCGTAGTCGGCTACTCCACCGGCCCGGGTTCCTGTACGTACCGAAGTACGCCCCACATGCTGTGCTCATCGGCACTGCCCTGTGGGGCGTACTCACGAGACGCCTCAAGCTCCTTCTCCAGAGCCGGTACGTCGATGCCGGAGCCGATGAGGACGAGCTGGGTGAGCCGGGGCTCGCCCGGGGCCCACGCCTCGGGGTAGAAGCGCAGGAACCGCCCTACGGCGTGCACGGCGTACTTGTTGCGCGGGTCGGCGGCGCCGAAATCGACGTACCCCTTGATGCGGTAGAGCCCTTCGGGCCGACTGTCGAGGAGGGCCATGAACGGGCGGGGGCTCATGGGCACTTCGGAGGAGAAGGAGAGGCTTTCGTAGGCGCAGTGCAGATGGCCGTCGTGCTCGTCGTGTCCCTCGTGCTCGTGCTGGTGCAGGTCGTCGAAGGACAGCTGCCCGACCCGCTCCCCCGCGGGCTTCCGGTCGAGGAGCAGCTCGACGTCGACGCGCCCGTAGGAGGCGGGAACGACAGCCGCGCGATCGGTGAACCTCCGAACCACGTCGAGGATCCGCTCCCGCTCGTCCTCAGGGACGCGGTCGACCTTGTTGACGACGACAAGATCGGCGATTCCCAGATGCCGGTCGACTTCGGGGTGCCGCTCGCGCGTGGCGTCGAACTCGGCGGCGTCGACGACCTCGACGAGCCCCCCGTACACGATGTGCGGATTCTCGCTGGCGAGCACCATCTTCACGAGCTCCTGGGGCTCGGCGAGCCCGCTGGCCTCGACGACGATGACGTCGATCCGGGCGGACGGCCGGGCAAGCCGCTCCAGATACTCGTCGAGTTCGCTGGCGTCCACGGCGCAGCAAAGGCACCCGTTGCCGAGCGAGACGGTGGAGTCACCGAGCTGCCCGGCAACGGCCATGGCATCGATCTCGATGGATCCGAAGTCATTGACGATCGCCCCGATCCGGCTGCCGCCGCTGCGGTGCAACAGATGATTGAGCAGGGTCGTCTTGCCTGATCCCAGAAACCCGGCGAGGACGACGACCGGGATCTGCGGCTTGCTCACGTGCGACCCCTCCGGATCCCTTACGACGAATGAAGACCGCCCCAGGATATGTGCGCGTAGAAGGCCCGCGAAGTGAACGATTGTTAGCGGCGCAGGCGGGGCACACATTGGGCACGGCGCCGGGACATGCGACCACAGATGCCTTCCGTGCGCCTCCTCTCCGCCTCCCCGCCGATCAGAGCCGCTCGGCACCCTGGGAGACGGCAAGCGCACCGCCCATCGCTCGCCGGTCCGCTCCCTGTCGACCCGCACACGACGACCGGCGGACGGTCGCCTGATTCGGGGGTTGACATGGCCACACAGAACTGTTGGATACGAAGGCTGAGCTCGGCCGCAGTGGCTGGGCTCGCCTTCGCGACGGGGACATTTGCATTCAGCGCCAGGGAACGCAAGCACGCGGCGCTCACGGAGCACCACCGACTCCACTTCGACCTCCTGTGCAAGGCCATGGGTGATTCCACCCTGTCCGCTGTCCTGGATACGTACGCGGAGGACGTACCTCCAGAGCGGCAGCGCCAGTATCTGTTCGCCAACGCGCTCTACATCAATGCGCTGCACGCCCATCGCATCGGCGCCATGAGCCGCAAAGAACTGCGTGGACACCTTCGGGTGATGTGCCAGAACCCGATCTTCTGCGAGTACTGGGAAGCGACCCGCCACCATCGCGCCAGCCTGCCCGCCTCATCGGAGGAGGCGGAACTGGGCCGGATGATGGACCACCTGGCCCGCGAATTGCGGGAAGCAGGCACGGACGAATGGTGGGTGGTGGGCGAACCGCCCACCCAATAGGTCCAGTTGGATGACACGCACCCGCTCAGGCAGCATCAAGGGGCTAACCTGTCCTCGCCCTTAATCCTCCATCGCCCAAGGACCGGGATCCTCTTGAAGATCGTGCGCCGCATCGGCGCGCCTCCCCGCGAGCGGGACAGCGCAACCGGCCAGACGTGCCCCGACATCTTTGAACTCAGCGACGGCAACTTCGCCGTCATCGGGACGGACAGGACCGATGCGCTCGACGGCGAACTGCCGACCGATGCTGCACGTGCCGACTATGAGCGCATTGTCGTTATCAGTCGGGACACCCTCATCCGGGCCAAGGTCGACATCCCCGAGACCTGAGTCGCCCGAAACTCGCTGTCATGCCCAACCGGGCATTCCACACCGAGCCATCGTCACAGGCCGTGAGCGATCACTGGCTTTAGGTCACATCCGTTTGTCATTCCCCTCCCCCAAGGAGCTTCCGAATGGCTGTTCATCTCGGACGCACACTGTCGATAACACGCCGCATAGGTGACCCTCCGCACCAGCGGGGAAGCCTTACGGGCGCCACGTGTCCCGACATCTTTGAGCTCAGCGACGGCAACTTCGCCGTGATCGGGACCGAAATGGCCGAGGCAGTCAGGCAGCAGCTGCTTCCTGACTGCAGGTGTACGCGGCATCGGTGCATCGTGATCATCACCCGCCTGACGCTCATCCGCGCCAAGCGCGACATTCCCAACCAGTAGCGTCCGGCAGCGGCAACCGCGTAGCGGGCTCGACCCCCGCCAGGGGTCGAGCCCGTTTCCCAAGTGCGGCCCGGGGAAGAATTCCGCGGACCCTGGGGAGGGACTGATGGCGCGTCAGCACGTATGGCGATCAGCGCTCTCGATCACCGGATGGGCGGCGGCCGGGACAGCGGGCATCGCTCTGGTGGGCGCCGCGTCCATCGCCGTCAGCGGGTGGCTCATACGAGGCGTCGAGGCGACCAACAGCAGCAGGCAGACCGCGGAGGAACGCAGCGCCCTCGGAAACTACTTCGGTGGCGTGAGTGCCGTCTTCTCGGGGCTGGCCCTGCTTCTGCTCGTGATCACGCTGTTGTTCCAGCAGCGCGAACTGCAGTTGCAGCGTCGAGAGCTCACCCTTCAACGCGAGGAACTGGCCGCGTCACGGGACGAGCTGCACCGGAACGCGGAAGCAGACATGCGGTCTCTCCATGTGCAGCTGACCCAGATGGCCATGGACGACCCGTCTCTCGCCGAGGTCTGGAACGACTTCCAGGGAGAGTCCGACACCACGCTCCGTCAGAACCTCTTCGCCAACCTCCTCTTCAACCACTTCGTGCTGGCGCACAGTTGGGGCAGTTACTCCGAGAGCGACCTCATCGTCCACGCCAGGAACATGCTCGCCAGCCCCGCGTTCCGTCACTACTGGAACGCCACCCGGGCGCACAAAGGCGAGCTGCCTCCGGAGAGCGCCGAGGGGCGTGTGTTTCATGTCTTCGAGCAGGCCTTCGCCGATCGGCAAAGACCTACGCCCCCGTCGCCGACGTGAGCTGGGATCAGACCGAGGGCACGGGAACCGGCGGAACAGGCCCCACATAGCGCGCCGCCGGCCGGATGATCTTCGAGTCCTCCGCCTGCTCCAGGATGTTGGCTGCCCAGCCCACCACCCTCGCCGCCGCGAACGTAGGCGTGAACATCTCGCGAGGCAGGCCGCACAGTTCCATGACGACGCCCGCATAGAACTCGACGTTGGTGTGCAGCTCACGTCCCGGCTTCAGCTCGGCGAGGATCGCTTCGACCTGGCGCTCGACCTCGACCGCGAACTCCACCATCTGCCCGCCGAATTGCTGCGCGATGCCCCGCAGCATGCGCGAGCGCGGGTCCTCCGTGCGGTAGACGGGGTGGCCGAAGCCCATGATCCGGTCCCCCGCGAGCACCCGCTCGCGGATCCAGCCGTCGATGCGGTCGGGCGTGCCGATGGCGTCGAGCGTGTCGAGCGCGCGGCTCGGCGCCCCACCGTGCAGCGGACCTGAGAGGGCTCCCACCGCACCCACGAGACAGGCTGCGACATCCGCGCCCGTCGAGGTGATCACCCTGGCCGTGAACGTTGACGCGTTGAATCCGTGATCAATGGTTGAGATCAAGTACTGCTCGATCGCCCGCGCGCGATCGGCGTCCGGCTCCGAACCCGTCAGCATGTAGAGGTAGTTGGCCGCGTACGACAGGTCGTCGCGCGGCTCCACGGGGTCGAGTCCCTGACCGAGCCGGTACAGCGCCGTGAGCAGGGTCGGTACGACAGCGGACGCCGCGAGGGCATCGGCACGGCGCCGGTCGACGTCGATGTCGTACACGGGGCGGAAGCCCTTTGCCGCGCCGAAGAGCGAAAGCGCCGTACGCAGTCCGGAGAGCGGCCCCGAAAGGGCGCTGGCGCGGGCTATGGCGGGCAGCGCGGCACGCACCTCGTCGGGCAGCCGGCGCAGGGCCGCAGTCTGCGCGGCGAAGGCTTCTCGCTGCCCGGCATCCGGCAGTGTGCCGTGGAACATCAGGTGCCAGACGTCCTCGAAGCCGCGGGTCTGCGCGAGTTCGACGGCCGAGTACTGGCGGTAGTGGTAGAAGCCCTCGTATCCCCTGACGTCTCCGAGCCGGGTCTCGGTCACGACGACGCCCGCGAGCCCGCGAGGTACCTCTACGGGAGCGGTGGGGGTGGTGGTGGAGCCATTGATCGACATGTTCTTCCTCGACTTCCTCCCTGGACTTGATTCGACTGTCCATGCTTGACTCAATCTCTGTCAATATTGATTGAATCAATGCACGGCCGAATGGATACGGTGTTGCCCATGACGGATCAAGAGGCCACCCCGGGAGAAGGCCGACGCCTGAGCACCCGGGAAGCCGCGGAACTGCTCGGCGTGAAGCCGGAGACCGTGTACGCGTACGTGAGCCGCGGGCAGCTCTCCAGCCGCCGCGGTCCCGGCTCCCGGGGCAGCACCTTCGACGCCAAGGAGGTCGGGTCGCTCGCCCGCAAGAACCGCCGCGAACCCGCCGCCACCTCCGCGAGCAGCGAACTCTCCGTCCGCACCCGCATCACGCTCATCGACAAGGACCGCTACTACTACCGCGGCGTCGACGCGATGGAACTGTCCCTGGCGCACTCCTACGAAGAGGTCGCCGAGTGGCTGTGGACCGGCGTCATGCGCCCCGGAATCCGCTTCACCGCCCCCGAGGAGACCGCGGGCGCCGCACGCCGCGCCGTCGACGCCCTGCCCGAGCACAGCGGCCCCGCCGACCGCCTGCGGGTGGCCGCCATCTCGGCCGCGGCAGCCGACCCCCTCCGCTTCGACCTCTCCGAAGAAGCCGTCATCGGCACCGCGCGCACCCTCATCCCCACCCTCGTCGCGGCGCTGCCCCCGGTCAGCCGCGCCCACCGGGACGAGGGCCCCCTGGCCCGCCGGCTCTGGGCACGGCTCACCGGCCGGCAGCCCGACGACGCCTCCCTGCACGCCCTGGACACCGCGCTCGCCCTGCTCGTCGACCACGACCTCGCCGCGTCGACGCTCGCCGTCCGCGTCGCCGCCTCCGCCCGCGCCCACCCGTACGCGGCGGTGTCGGCCGGTCTCGGCGTCCTTGAGGGTCCCCTGCACGGCGCGGCGAGCGGCCTCGCGCACCGGATGCTCCTGGATGTGCTCGACCGGGGCAGCGCGGCCCCCGTAGTGGCCGACGAACTCCGCGCGGGCCGCCGCGTCCCGGGCCTCGGCCACCGGCTCTACCCCGGCGACGACCCGCGCGCGGAGGCCCTGTTCGCGCTCCTGGAGGTCATCCCCAAGGCCGGCCCCGCCCTGGCGGCGGCCCGCGACGTGGTGGCCACCACGGCCCGCCACACGGACCTGCACGCCAATGTCGACCTGGCCCTCGCCGTCCTGACCGCCTCGTCCGGGATGCCCGCGGAGGCGGGCGAGACGATCTTCGCCGTGGCGCGCACGGCCGGCTGGATCGCGCACGCCCTGGAGGAGTACGAGGAACGCCCGCTGCGCATGCGCCCCAGCGGGCAGTACGTCGGGCTGCGTCCGCCCCAGCCGATGCCCGCACCCGACGGCGGATGAATCACCCCGAACCCGACGCAGGTTAGGCTCGCCTCTGTGAGTACCTGCACCACCGCTTCGCGGGATCTGGACGAGCCGCTCGCGGGGACCGCGGCCACCGCCAGGACCTGGCTGCTGCTTGAACAGCCGGGTCCGTGGGGCGCCAGAGCGCTCACTTCGAGCCACCTGGATCCGGAGGTCGGCCGCGCCTTGGAGGCCGCCGCCGAGGGAACCGGCGTACGCATCGCGCTCATCCGCCGTCCCGGCCGTCACGCGGACAGCCATCCCTCGGCACGCCGACGGGTGTACGTGGCCCACACCGCGCCCGGCAACACCTGGCTGCGCGGCCATGTCACGGACAGGCCGGAGGAGTTGCTCGACCTCGACCTCGCGGCTCTCGGCGCGGGTGACCACGGCGGATTCGGCACCCCGCACACGGGCGACCCGCTCGCCCTGGTCTGCACGAACGGCAAGCGTGACCGCTGCTGCGCAGTCCTGGGCAGGCCGCTCGCCGCCGAGCTCGCCACGTCAGGTGAACAGGGCGTCTGGGAAGTCACTCATCTGGGTGGTCACCGCTTCTCCCCCACGCTGCTGGTCCTGCCCTACGGCTACGCGTACGGCCGCTCCGGTCAGGCCGCCGTCAAGGAGATCCTCGAAGGGGTGCGTACGGGCCGCGTCGTCACCGAAGGCTGCCGGGGCAGTTCCGCCTGGGACCGCCCCGGACAGGCCGCCGAGCTCGCGGTGCGCACCGCGACGGGCGAGGACGCCGCCGGTGCCCTGAGCGTCGTCCACACGGCCGGCACGGCCCCTCGCTGGGACGTGACGGTGGCCCACACCGACGGACGGCAGTGGCGCGTGACGGTCGTCCAGGGGGCCTCGCTGCCGCTGCGGCCGGAGAGCTGCGGCGCGGCGCTGGCGGCCCCGGCACGCATGGATGTCGTGGCGGTGCGGCCTATCGCGTACGGGGCCGCGCAGGAGATCCCCGCCACAGTGACTTCGGAGTAGCCCTCCGCTCGCCGTACCGTTCGTACACATGAGCCCGACCTCCCCTGCGCGACGACTCCGCCTCGGCCTGCCGCGGCGCGTCTTCTCGCAGGTGCTGCTGATGCAGCTGGCGATCGCCGCGGGGGTCGCCGTGCTCGCCACGGGGCTCTTCCTCGCGCCGCTCAGCGATCAGCTGGACGATCAGGCGATGCGCCGTGCGCTCGCCATCGCGCAGACCACGGCCGCCCAACCACAGATCGCCGACGACCTGAGCTCATCGAAGCCGACCGTCGACGGGCCCGTGCAGGCGGAAGCGGAACGGATCCGGCGCGCCAGCGGCGCCGAGTACGTCGTGATCATGAACAAGGACGGTGTGCGCTGGTCCCACACGGACCGCGACGAGATCGGCCGGGTCGTGTCCACCGACCCGAGCGACGCGCTCGCCGGTGGCGAGGTCATGGAAATCGACGACGGCACTCTGGGCCGCTCTGCCCGCGGCAAGGTACCGCTGCGGGACATCGACGGGGACATCGTGGGCGCCGTCTCCGTAGGCATCGAGTACGACAGCGTCCGCGCCCGCCTCATCCACGCGATCCCCGGGCTCTTCGCCTACGCGGGCGGGGCCCTCGCCGTCGGCGCCCTCGCCGCCTATCTGATCTCGCGCAGGGTGCAGCGGCAGACCCGTGATCTGGCCTTCTCCGATATCTCGGCGCTCCTTGCGGAACGCGAGGCCATGCTGCACAGCATCCGCGAAGGCGTGGTGGCCCTGGACCGCGCGGGGCGCGTCCGGCTCCTCAACGACGAGGCCCAGCGCCTCCTCGGCCTCGGAGCGGAAGCCATCGGGCAACCGCTCGACACCGCGCTCGGCCCGGGACGTACGACCGACGTGCTCGCCGGACGGGTCACCGGCACCGACCTCCTGACCGTCCGCGGCCAGCGCGTCCTGGTCGCCAACCGCATGCCCACGGACGACGGAGGCGCCGTCGCCACCCTGCGCGACCGCACCGAACTTGAGCAGCTGGGCCGCGAACTGGACTCCACCCGCGGCCTCATCGACGCCCTGCGCGCCCAGGACCACGAACACGCCAACCGCATGCACACACTGCTCGGCCTCCTGGAGCTTGAGATGTACGAGGAGGCGGCGGAGTTCGTCGGCGAGGTGGCGGGCGCGCACCGGGTCACCGCCGAGCAGATCACGGAGAAGATCGGCGATCCGCTGCTCGCCGCGCTCCTGGTGGGCAAGGCCACGGTCGCCGCGGAGCGCGGGGTCGTCCTCGCCGTCCCGCGCGACACCGCGCTGCCCGACCGCCTGATCGACCCGGGCGGCCTGGTCACCATCGTCGGCAATCTCGTCGACAACGCGCTCGACGCGGCGGCGGGCACCCTCCACGCGCGCGTGGAGGTCGACCTGCGCACCGAGGGACGCGCCGTCGTCCTGCGGGTGAGCGACACAGGGCCTGGCGTACCGCCCGAGCAACGCGAGACGATCTTCACCGAGGGCTGGTCCACCAAGGAGCCTCCGGCGCACGGCAAGCGCGGCATCGGGCTCGCCCTGGTCCGCAGGCTCGCCGAGCGGCAGGGCGGCAGCGCACGGGCCGACGCTTCCCCCGAAGGGGGCGCCGAGTTCACCGTCATCCTGCCCGAAGCCCTCGCCCAGCCGGAACTGGCCCCCACGTCCGATCTGGCCCCCACGGAGGAGACACGATGATCGAGGTGCTCGTCGTGGACGACGACGTCCGGGTCGCGGACGTCAACGCCGCCTATGTGGCGAAGGTCCCCGGCTTCCGAGTGGCCGCCAAGGCCCACAGCGCGGCCGAGGCGCTGCGGCTCGTCGAGGAGCTCCCCGTCGACCTGGTGCTCCTCGACCACTACCTGCCGGACGAGACGGGTCTCGCGGTGGTCCGTACGCTGCGGGAGCGCGGCCACCAGACCGACGTGATCATGGTGACCGCCGCGCGCGACGTCGCCACCGTTCAGGCCGCGATGCGCCACGGCGCCCTGCAGTACCTGGTCAAGCCGTTCTCCTACGCGGGACTTCGCGCGAAGCTCGACGCGTACGCGACCTTGCGCCGCACGCTGGACGGCGGGGGCGAGGCCGAACAGGCCGAGGTCGACCGCATCTTCGGCGCGCTCTCGGCGACACCGGCACCGGAGCTGCCCAAAGGGCACTCCCCCACCACGGCCGAGCTGGTCCGCAGGGCCTTGATGGGCGCGGAAGGGCCACTGTCCGCGCAGGAGTTGGCCGACCGCACCCGGCTGAGCCGTCAGACGGCCCAGCGCTATCTGAAGCTCCTGGAGCGCTCGGGCCGGGTCCGGCTCAGCCTCAAGTACGGTGACACGGGCCGCCCGGAGCACCGCTACGAATGGGCGTCCAGCGTCTCCTGACCGTGCGTGGCGCGCCTGGAGGGCGGTTACGCCGCTCCCGCCCCGGTGAGCGAGCGCACCTCGGTCTCCGCGTGCTTGGCCTCGTCCGCGGGCTCCGGCGAGGTGACGGTGCCCAGCCATCCGGCGAGGAAGCCCAGCGGGATGGAGACGAGACCCGGGTTCTCCAGCGGGAAGTACTGGAAGTCCACCCCTGGGAAGAGAGAGTTCGGCCCTCCGGAGACCACGGGTGAGAGCACAACGAGCACCAGGGAGGGCACCAGGCCGCCGTAGACCGACCAGACCGCTCCCCGCGTGGTGAAGTTCCGCCAGAACAGCGAATAGAGCAGCACAGGCAGATTCGCGGACGCGGCGACCGCGAAGGCGAGGCCCACCAGGAACGCGACGTTGAGATCCCGGGCGAGCAGCCCGAGGCCGATCGCGACCACACCGATCCCGGCAGCCGCGAGGCGCGCCACCGCCACCTCGCTGCGCGGCTTCGCGTGCTTGCGCCGCAGCGACGCGTACAGGTCGTGGGCCACGGACGCCGATGAGGCGAGCGTGATCCCGGCGACGACGGCGAGGATCGTGGCGAAGGCGATCGCGGCGACGATCGCGAAAAGAACCGTTCCTCCTGTGGAGTCCGCGCCGCCTCCCAGGTCGAGCGCGAGAAGCGGAACTGCCGTGTTCCCAGCGGCATTCGATCCCCGCACGGCATCGGAGCCCACGATCGCGGCAGCGCCGAAGCCGAGCACGATCGTCATCAGGTAGAAGCTGCCGATGAGGCCGATGGACCAGACGACGGAGCGGCGGGCGGCCCGCGCGGTCGGCACCGTGTAGAAGCGCGAGAGGATGTGCGGCAACCCGGCCGTGCCGAGGACGAGCGCGAGCCCGAGGCTGATGAAGTCCAGGCGCGAGGTCCAGTCACCGCCGTACTTCAACCCTGGCGCGAGGAACTGGCTGCCGTGTCCGCTGCGGTCGGCCGCGGTCCGCAGCAACTGGTCGAAGTCGCCGTGGAAACGCACCAGAACGAGCACGGTCAGCGCGATCGCGCCGCACATCAGCAGGACCGCCTTGACGATCTGGATCCAGGTAGTGGCCCGCATCCCTCCCAACGACACATAGATGACCATGAGCGCACCGACGCCGATCACCGTCCAGGCCTGCGCCGCCCCGCTCGTCCCGCCGAGCAGCAGCGCCACCAGTGAGCCCGCCCCCACCATCTGCGCCACCAGATAGAGAACGGACACGGTCACCGAGGAAGTTCCCGCCGCGATGCGCACGGGCCGCTCTCGCATCCGGGCTGCGACGACGTCGGCGAGCGTGAACCGGCCGCAGTTGCGCACCAGTTCGGCCACCAGGAACAGCACGACGAGCCAGGCGACGAGGAAGCCCACCGAGTAGAGCAGCCCGTCGTACCCGAAGAGCGCGATCAGTCCGGAGATGCCGAGGAAGGAAGCGGCCGACATGTAGTCGCCCGCGATGGCGAATCCATTCTCCACGGGCGAGAAGAGCCGCCCGCCCGCGTAGAACTCCTCCGCCGAACCGTGCCGGTTCCGGCTCACCCACGTCGTGATGGCGAGCGTGACGGCCACGAACACGCCGAACAGCAGCAGCGCGAGCGTCTGGTGGTCCCCGGTCATCGCTCGCTCCCCCGGGCCAGTTCCTGCTCGCGCTTCTGCACCCGCTTCTGGTCCTGTTCCCGCTTCTGCTCGAACACGGCCCAGCGCAGATCGAGCGCCGCGTGATCCCTGCGCAGCCGGGCGTGGCGGGCGTATGCCCAGGTCAGGAGGAAGGTGGTGAGGAACTGGCTGAGACCGGCGAGCATCGCGACGTTCACGGATCCGGCGACGGGCCGCGCCATCAGCCCCGGTGCCGTCGTGGCCGTCACGACGTACGCGACGTACCAGGTGAAGAAGAGGGCCACTGCGGGAAAGACAAACCGCCGGTACCGGCCGCGCACCTCCTGGAAGGCAGCGCTGCGCTGGACCTCCAGGTAGATGTCGGCCGCGCTCGCGATCCGCTCCGGCGCGACTCGGGGCGGCGCCACGGTCGCCGGCGCGCCCGTGCCGTCCAACTCGCCCCAGCCGGACGCAAGCGCGTCGTACCAAGGATCCCTCGGATCGCTGGTCCGCACCTGCCCCGCATCGCGCCCGTCGTGCTTCTCCACCGAACTCTCCTTGTCCGCAGCCTTGTTCGGCCGCGTGCCCAAGGATGGACAGAACGGGAAGATCCCTGACTCTTGTCTCCCTGCTCTTCACCCCATCAGGTGAAGAGCCTCATCGAAGACCCGAGCCCGGCGCCCCACGGGTGGACCCCGCGGGTGGAGTGCGCTACGCGTCGATGCGCGAACGGTCCAGCGTCGCCGCCGAGCTCGTGATGAACTCCTTGCGGGGCGCCACGTCGTTGCCCATCAGCAGATCGAAGACCTGCTCGGCGGCGTCCAGGTCGCCGATGTTGACCCGCCGCAGGGTGCGGAAGCGGGGGTCCATGGTGGTCTCCGCGAGCTGATCCGCGTCCATCTCGCCGAGGCCCTTGTAGCGCTGGATGGAGTCCTTGAAGCGGATCCCCTTGCGCTGGTACTCCAGGAGCGTCTCGCGCAGCTCGCTGTCCGAGTACGTGTAGACGTACTTGTCCTGGCCCTTCTTCGGCTGCACCAGCTCGATCCGGTGCAGGGGCGGCACGGCCGCGAAGACCCGGCCCGCCTCCACCATCGGGCGCATGTAGCGCTGGAAGAGGGTGAGCAGCAGGATCCGGATGTGCGCGCCGTCGACATCGGCGTCGACGAGAAGAATGATCTTCCCGTAGCGCGCCGCGTCGATGTCGAAGGTCCGGCCGGACCCCGCCCCTATGACCTGGATGATCGCGCCGCACTCGGCGTTCTTCAGCATGTCCGTCACGGACGCCTTCTGAACGTTGAGAATCTTGCCGCGGATCGGCAGGAGTGCCTGGAACTCGGAGTTCCGCGCCAGCTTGGCGGTGCCGAGCGCCGAGTCCCCCTCGACGATGAAGAGCTCGCTGCGCTCCACGTCGTCACTGCGGCAGTCGGCGAGCTTCGCGGGCAGCGAGGAGGTTTCCAGGGCCGTCTTCCGGCGCTGGGCGTCCTTGTGCTGCCGGGCCGCGATGCGCGTGCGGGCCGCGGCGACGGCCTTCTCCATCACGGCGCGCGCCTGCGCCTTGGCATCGCGCTTGGTGGACGTCAGGAACGCCTTGAGCTCCTTGGCGATGACGTTGGCGACGATGCGGTTGGCCGCCGAGGTGCCGAGCACCTCCTTGGTCTGGCCCTCGAACTGCGGCTCGGCGAGACGGACCGTGACGACCGCGGTCAGCCCCTCCAGGGCGTCGTCCTTGACGATGTCGTCCTCGGCGACACGCAGCACCTTCTGGGTGCGCAGCACCTCGTTCATCGTCTTGGTGAGCGAGCGCTCGAAGCCCGTCATATGGGTGCCGCCCTTGGGGGTGGCGATGATGTTGACGAAGGACCGCAGCGTCGTGTCGTAACCCGTGCCCCAGCGCAGCGCGACGTCCACGGCGAGCTCACGGTTGACCTCGGTGGGGGTCATCTGGCCGTGGTCGTCGAGGACCGGGACGGTCTCCTTGAAGGTGCCCTGCCCAGTGAAGCGAAGGACATCACAGACGGCCTTGTCCTGGGCCAGGTACTCACAGAACTCGCTGATGCCGCCGTCGAAGCGGAAGGATTCCTCCCCCTTCGTACCGCCCTCTCCGAGACCGTACTCGTCGCGCACGACGATGGTCAGGCCCGGCACGAGGAACGCGGTCTGCCGGGCGCGCTGGTGCAGCGTCTCGAGGTTGAGCTTGGCGTCCTTGAGGAAGATCTGGCGGTCGGCCCAGTAGCGCACGCGCGTGCCGGTGCGCGTCTTGGGGATCTTCTTGACCTTGCGCAGCTTGGCCGACGAGTCGAAGTCGGCGTCGGGGCCGGGCTTGGCGAAGGCCCCGGGGACGCCACGCCGGAAGCTGATCGCGTGGGTGTGACCCGAGAGGTCCACTTCCACGTCGAGGCGCGCGGAGAGGGCGTTCACCACGGAGGCACCCACACCGTGCAGGCCGCCGGAGGCAGCGTAGGCGCCACCACCGAACTTGCCGCCCGCGTGGAGCTTCGTCATGACGACCTCGACTCCGGAGAGGCCGGTCTTGGGCTCGACATCCACCGGGATGCCTCGGCCGTTGTCCCGGACCTCTACGGAGGCGTCGTCGTGGAGGATGACTTCGATGTGGTCGCAGTAGCCGCCCAGAGCCTCATCGACGGAGTTGTCGATGATCTCCCAGAGGCAGTGCAGCAGGCCACGGCTGTCCGTCGACCCGATGTACATGCCCGGGCGCTTGCGAACGGCCTCGAGCCCCTCCAGGACGAGCAGATGCCGCGCGGTGTAGTTGGAACCGTCCCGGTCTGCTCCGGTCAGCAACGCTGTGGACGGCACGGACGTCTCGGCGGTCACGCGGTTCGCTCCTCGCTGAATTTCAAAAGGGGTCTCTTGGGGTAAGGCCCCGGCTTCGGTTGCCGCTCAGAGGGTACCGAGGCCTGGTAGAGCCGTTGTAACGCCACCCTCGTCTCACCTCACACTAGTCCAGGGCCGCACGCTTGTTCGATCCCTCGATTGAGTGAAGCGCACGTCACGTTCCCTTCCAGGCATGAACCATTTAGGCTCCGGGCACGTCCTCATGAACAACCGGCAACCCAGCCGGCGGACGACCGACCTGACAGACAGCGCGAAACCGTACGACACGTGAGAGACGTAATACGGCACATTCGCCGCCAACCGGCAGCAGACAGCCGCCTCGGAAAAAACTTCGAGGAAAAGCCACGAGCGGGAACGTTTTCGGCCTGGTTGGATGTTGACCCTGGTACGACAGCTCGTCGAGCTAGAGAAGAGGCGACGTGACTACTGTTCTGACCCCCGCGAGCCCCCTGACGGCCGCTGATCGCTGCGACCGCTGCGGCGCCCAGGCATACCTGCGCGTCGTCCTGTTGAGCGGCGGTGAACTGCTCTTCTGCGCCCACCATGGCCGCAAGTTCGAGCCGGAACTCAAGAAGATCGCCGCTGAGATACAGGACGAGACGGAGCGGCTGACGGCCGTCCCTGAGACCAACGACGAGGATCGCTGACGCCTCGCACCCCACGACGAGCCATCCGGCGCACACCAGGCCGGTGACCGGGCGGCCGCCCCTGCCAACCCCAGGGACGGCCGCCCGCTCGCGTTAGACGGGCGCCCAGGCACCTCCTCGGCGGTCCCTCGCGGCACTCCAGACTCCCCGCGTGGACAACTCCCGTAATTTCAGCCGCGCAGAGGCATCTCCCGCGCGACGCCCGAGATCCGCGTGTAGACCCCGGGACTCCCGGCCCGCCCGCAGCCGCTCCCCCACGACACCAGGCCGATCAGCCGCCCGCGCGCGACAAGCGGACCGCCGCTGTCCCCCTGGCAGGCGTCACGGCCACCTTCAAGTTCCCCCGCACACAGCATGGATGCGGCCGTGTACGTTCCGTCAGAACTTCCCGGGTAGGCCTCGCTGCACGTCGAGTCGGGCAGCACGCGCACACGCGCGGAGTGCAACGTCCGCGCGTAATCGCCCGACCCCGTCGTGTCACCCCACCCGTAGACCGCCGCGCGCGTGCCCGGTTCGTACGCCGGATCGCCCGCACCGGCCATGGGAATCACATAGCCCTGCGGAAGCGGGTTCGCCAGCGACAGCACCGCGACATCGCCGGAGTTCGAGTAACTGTCGTACTCCGGATTGACCGACGCCTCGCGCACCGGAATCTCGCGGCCTTCCGACGTGCCCAGGTCATCCCGGCCCGCGATCACCTTCAGATCACTCATCTCGCTCAGCCGTACTCCGAGGACCTCCTCTCCCAGACAGTGCGCCGCGGTGAGGACAGTCGAGCGCCCGACCACGACGCCTCCGCAGAACTGTCCCGAACGCGTACCCCCGAACCGGTCACGGCTGGACAGCGCCACCACCCACGGGCTGTCGGCCACCCGGGCCGGACTGCCCCCGATGACGATGCTGTCGGCGGACGCGGGGGCCGGGGAGGCCAGCGGCAGCGCCACCACCGGGGCGACAAGGGCCAGCGCCGCAGTGAATGTTCGGGCGAAAGGACGAGGCATGCGATCTCCTCACTCTGGGTTGCCGTGAAACACCCACAGTGATCCAGTGCGGCACACCCCGCACCCGCGCCACGCGCGCACGCGTCAGGGCGTCCGCATCGGAGGCGCGTCGGACAGGACGCGTCGCACAAACAGAAGACCCGAGGCCTCGCGTGAGGCCTCGGGTCTTCTGTATGGAGCGCTGGTGACTAGTCGAGGTAGTCGCGCAGGACCTGCGAACGCGACGGGTGACGCAGCTTCGACATCGTCTTCGACTCGATCTGACGGATGCGCTCACGCGTCACCCCGTAGACCTTGCCGATCTCGTCGAGCGTCTTCGGCTGGCCGTCCGTGAGACCGAAGCGCATGGAGACCACACCCGCCTCACGCTCGGACAGGGTGTCGAGCACGGAGTGCAGCTGCTCCTGAAGGAGCGTGAAGCTGACCGCGTCGGCCGGAACGACCGCTTCGGAGTCCTCGATGAGGTCACCGAACTCGCTGTCGCCGTCCTCACCCAGGGGGGTGTGGAGGGAGATCGGCTCACGGCCGTACTTCTGGACCTCGATGACCTTCTCCGGGGTCATGTCGAGTTCCTTGGCCAGCTCCTCCGGGGTGGGCTCACGGCCCAGGTCCTGGAGCATCTGACGCTGCACGCGCGCGAGCTTGTTGATGACCTCGACCATGTGCACCGGAATACGGATGGTGCGGGCCTGGTCGGCCATGGCGCGGGTGATCGCCTGACGGATCCACCAGGTGGCGTACGTGGAGAACTTGTAGCCCTTGGTGTAGTCGAACTTCTCGACCGCGCGGATCAGACCGAGGTTGCCCTCCTGGATGAGGTCCAGGAAGAGCATGCCGCGGCCGGTGTAGCGCTTGGCCAGGGAGACCACCAGACGGAGGTTGGCCTCCAGGAGGTGGTTCTTGGCGCGGCGGCCGTCCTCGGCGATGATCTCCAGCTCGCGCTTGAGCTTCGGGGCGAGCTTGTCGGCGTTCGCCAGCTTGTCCTCGGCGAACAGGCCGGCCTCGATGCGCTTGGCGAGCTCGACCTCCTGCTCGGCGTTGAGCAGCGGGACCTTGCCGATCTGCTTCAGGTAGTCCTTGACGGGGTCGGCGGTGGCGCCGGCCGCGGCGACCTGCTGGGCCGGAGCGTCGTCCTCGTCCTCGTCGGACAGCACGAAGCCCTTGGCGCCCTCTTCCTCGGGGGCGTCCTCACCGGGCTTGCCCTTGGCGGGCGTCTCCTCGGTGGCCTCGTCGTCCAGGATCTCGTCGTCCTGCTTGGACGCACTCTTCTTTGCCGTCGCCTTCTTGGCGACGGTCTTCTTGGCGACGGCCTTCTTTGCCGTCGTCTTCTTGGCAGCGACCTTCTTCGCGGGCGCGTCCTCAGCTGCGACTTCCACGGCCGACGCCTCGGGGGCGGCGGTCGCGGTGGCCTGCTTCGCCGTGGCCGCCTTGGCCGCGACAGTCTTGGTCGCGGTGCGCTTGGCCGGGCTCTTTGCTGCGACGCTCTTGCGGGGGCGTTTCGGCTCCGCGGCACTGACCATCAGCGTCACACCCTCTTCCTCGAGGATCTGGTTGAGGCTGCGCAGAACGTTCTTCCACTGAGTGGCCGGAATCTGGTCAGCTTCGAAGGCACGACGCACGTCATCGCCGGCGATCTGCCCATCAGCCTTTCCCCGCTCGATGAGCGCCATGACAGAGACGGATTCGGCGATCTCCGGCGGGAGCGTACGGGATGTGCTGGCCGACACGAACAACCTCTCGGAACGTTGGAAAACGGCTTCCGGCCCCGTCCATTGTGGACCAGGACCGACGACCGACGACTGGGGATGGGCCGACGGCGCAGGCGGGGCCGGGGAGCTACACAGCGCCGCGAACGACTGCTGTATTCCCTCCTCGGCTATCACCTCTTAGGTCATCGCGCTGCCCCGAGGAGCGTTACGCCCAATCTACGTGGCCCGAGTCACACCCCGTAAGCGCTCAAAAGCGCCCAGACACGGTCAGATGCGTCCAGACCCGAGCCCTGACGGCCCTCCGGACAGCAACGACCGCATCGCCGGGCCTCTGCCGGATCCCCGAGGAACCCACAGAAGCCCGGCGACGCCACCGCGCCAACGGAGTGATGAGGTCGGGCCGCGAGGCGCATGAGCCGGCCGTACGGACGCAGACCCGGCCGTCAGTGCTCGCGGGGGGCGGGCACGACGCGCTCCACCTCCGGGTGGACGGTGAGCAGCTGGCGCATGGCGGCCTCGGCGCCGGGCCCGTCGCCCGACCCAAGGGCGTCGACGATGCGCGAGTGGTGCACCAGGGACGCCTCGGTGGGGCGGTCGCAGCCGGTGACCGGGCCGCCCGAGACCTGGAGCGCGGCCGAGACGATGCCCGACAGGTGCTCCAGCATGCGGTTGCTCGCGAGCTGGATGAGCAGCGAGTGGAACTCCGCGTCGGCGCGGGAGAACGTGATCCCGTCGCCCTGGCTGAGGGCGTGGCCCATGATCTCGACCATGTCGGCGAGCCGCTGCTGCACCTCCTCGCGGCCGTGGCCCGCGGCGAGCCGGGCGGCGAGGGGCTCGATCGTCCAGCGCAGCTCGCTGAGTTCTCGGCGCTGGTCGTCGCGCTGCGGCCCGAACGCGCGCCATTCGATGATGTCCGGATCCAGCAGGTTCCAGTCGCTGACGGGCCGCACGCGCGTGCCGACATTGGGCCTGGCGCTGACCAGGCCCTTGGCTTCGAGTACACGCAGTGATTCCCGGACGACGGTGCGGGAGACCTCGAAACGCTGGCCGATCTCCTCGGGGACCAGCGGGCGGTCGGCTCCCAGGTCGCCGGAGACGATCATCTGGCCGAGCTGCTGGACGAGTTGGCCGTGCAGCCCACGGCCGCGGCTGCCGGCGGTACGTCGTCCCACGCGGCCGAGGTCCTGGTCGGCGCTGTCCCACGAGGGAGCGACGACGCGGTCGGCACCCGGGGCCTCGGCGTAGGGGTAGCGGTCGAGTTCGCCCGGGCCGGCGAGGCCGGAGTCTGCGGAGCGGGCGGCGGTCATCATGGTGTGCGCAAGGGTACTCACGGAACCTTTGTCGGCGTGGCTCCCAAGTCCCTTGAGGTCTTTGGTGAAAAGCACACGAAAGGGTGATCGCTTACCCCGCCGCAATTGACGCCTTATCGGAAAGAAATGGGCGTTCTCCGGGGAGTTGTGCGCAGGACGGGAACGGAAGCGAAGAACGGCCGCTATCGAGCCCTGCCGCGCATGCCCGTGAGCAGATACGCGCAGAGCAGAGCGGTCAGCGACAACATCAGCGCACTACCAACAGGTTGGGCGACCATCCGGACTCCGCCGGCCAGATAACGCTCCACACCGAACGGCCACTGCACCAGCGCGAGGTCCCGCAGCCTCCCGGGGAGCCCCGCCGCCGATCGCACAGACGGCCCCTCCAAGGCTTTCTGTACGAGCGGTACGACGACGATCGGGACCGCGAGAACCGCGGCGAGGCCCGCGGTCGTGGACCGGAAGACTCCTCCGGCGAGCACCCCCGCCCAGGCGCAGCCCGCCACCAGCGCCACCCAACTCGCGCCCAGCGGAAGCCAGTCGGCGGGAACTTTCGCGACCTCTTCTCCGTATACCAGGTGCAGGAGCGCGGCGTCGGAGACCAGGACGAGCAGGCTCAGCAGGAGCGCGGTGGCGGCCGCGACGATCAACTTCGCGCTGAGCAGCCCCAAGCGACGGGGGACGGTGCCCCGGTCGGCAGCCAGGGCGGGGTGGCGGAATTCCTCGCCGAAGGCGAGGGCACCGAGCAGTCCGGCGCCAAGCGCCGCGGGCGGCAAGGGAAGTTCCTGGGGCCAGGCGGCCAGCAGGTGGGGCTGCGGCGTGTGACCACTCCTGGCGAGGAAGACGCAGAGGACGGCGGAGACGGCGAGTACGACGCCCGTGGTGAGGTAGCCGGTACCGACACCGGCGGCACGGCGCAGCTCGTAGCGCAAGGGGCGGAGGGGGCTGCGGGCGGGTCGGACGGAGATGGGGGGCGGCAGGGGGGATGGCGGCAGGGGGGCGCGTTGGGTGGTGGTGGCGAGCGGGTCCGCAGGGGCGGAAAGGTCTGTGGCCGCGATCCGGTCCGTGGCGGCGAGCGGGTCCGCAGGGGCGAGCGGGATGAGGTTCCCGGCTGACGCCACGGTCTCAGCCTCGGCCGACGTCTCGGCTCCGGCCAGCATGGTGGCTGAGGCGGCTGACGTCTCTGCCGCCGGGGCGCGTCCTGCCGGGTTCCCTCCCGCATCGCCCGCAGCCGCTGCGCCGGAGGCGTGGATTCCGGGGGCAGGCGCGGGCTCGGGAACGGGCACAGCAGCCTCAGCCGAGGGCCCCGCGTCCCCGATCTCGTCGGCGAGTTGATGGACGAGGATTCCGTGACGGAAGGCCGTCTCTCCGACGTCGGCACAATTGCTGCCGTACACCGAGAGCCGGTTGCCGTCCTCCCGCACCACCTCGATGGAGCGTTGCCCGGCACGGGCTTCCTTGGTCAGCAGCACGCCGAGCCGTGCCGCGTGCGGACTGCGCACCGCGACCCGGGGGCGCAGCCGGGTGCGGGCGAAGTCCCCCGCTTCCTGGTCGGCCACCAGCCGGCCCGCTTCCAGCGTGACGACGCGGTCGGCGGTCCGCGCGGCTTCCTTGGGGTCGGCCGTGGAGAACAGGACGGTCCCGCCCTGGTCCGCATGCGCGCGCAGAATTCCGTGCAGCCAGCCGCCCTCCCGGGCCGAGAGCCCGTCAGCGGGCCCGTCGAGGACGAGAGTGTGCGGGTCGGCGAGCAGCGCGCAGGCCAGGCCGAGACGGCGGTCCATGCCGCGCGAGAGCATGCCGAGCCGCTGGTCCCGAAGGCTGACGAGACCGACGACTTCGAGTACGTCGTCGGCGCGCTGGACGGGCACACCGGCGGCCGCGCACAGCATGCGCAGCTGACCGCGGACCGTGCGGCCGGGGTGCCCCGGGACCTCACCCAGAAGGACACCCACCTCGCGTGACGGGTGGGCGATGCGGTGCAGCGGACGCCCTCTGAAGTAGGTGACTCCTCGGCCCTGTTGGATTTCGAGCATGAGCCTCAGCGCCGTCGTCTTGCCGGCGCCCTGCGCGCCGAGCAGTGCCGTGACACGGCCTGTTCGCGCCTCGAAGGACACGTCGTCGACGGCGGGCGGCAGCTCCTGGCGGGGATTGCTTGTCAGTCCGATGGCCTGGATCATCGCTTCTCTCGCGGAATGTGCGACCGCTCGGCGGCCAGGGTTCGTCCGCCGGGTCGGGGACGGACGAACCCCGTGGGTACTTCAGCAAGATAACGCGATATTTCCGGCATTTCGGTCAGGGCGTGGACCGCGGGTGTTCATCACGCGCCCAGACCGGCAGATGACCAGCGAAGCGACCTGGCGCGAGCCTCAGACCTCGGGACGCAGCATCGGCGGGTTGAGCAGCGTCGCGCCGCCCGCGCGGAAGAGCTGGGCGGGGCGGCCGCCCTGGCGGGTGGTGGTACCGCCGGTGGGCACGAGGAAGCCCGGCGTGCCGGTCACCTTGCGGTGGAAGTTGCGCGGGTCGAGCACGACGCCCCACACGGCCTCGTACACCCGGCGCAGCTCACCGACGGTGAACTCGGGCGGGCAGAAGGCCGTCGCCAGCGAGGAGTACTCGATCTTCGAACGGGCGCGCTCCACGCCGTCCGCCAGGATCTGCGCGTGGTCGAAGGCGAGCGGCGCCGCCTGCTCGCCCTCGCGGCCGTATCCACCCTGGTTGAGCAGTGCCTCGACCGGCGCCCAGCGCGCACTGTTCGCGTCACCGCCGGCCCTCGGCGCGGGGAGGTCGGGGGCGAGTGCGAGATGGGCGACGCTGACGACCCGCATCCGCGGATCGCGCTTGGGATCGCCGTACGTGGCGAGCTGCTCCAGGTGCGCGCCGTTCGCCTGGGCCGGAGAGTCCGGCTCGTGGGCGCACAGCCCCGTCTCCTCGACCAGCTCCCGCGCGGCGGCGGCCGACAAGTCCTCGTCGTCACGCACGAATCCGCCGGGGAGTGCCCAACGACCCTGGAACGGCGACTCACCACGGCGTACGGCAAGTGCGCAGAGCGCGTGGCGACGCACGGTCAGCACGACCAGATCGACGGTGACAGCGAAGGGCGGGAAGGCCGACGGGTCGTAGGGCGACATGCCGCGATCATAGTCGTCTTCCTGACGATAAACAGCTCCTCCGGCATCTGATCCCGCCGGGATTCGCCGGGCCCCGCGTCAGATTTAGGCCACACCCGCCGCAGGTGAGGCACACCGCCGCAGACCCTTCCTACGTAGGCCCGTTCTCCGGGAGGGCCCGCCCCTCTGGTCCTTCCCCCGTGGGCCCGTCTCCGGTGGTCACACCCCCAGCTGCAGTCCGTCGGCCGCCTCCTCGACCATGGCGAGACCGAGCCTGCTGACGCGCACGGAGAACGGGGCACCCGCGACTTGCAGCGCCGTCAGCCCCAGCTCCCCCAGGGGCGCGCTGCGGACGGGGCGCAGCGTCACCGTGCCCGCCGGGGCGTCGGGCCGGATCCCTGCGAGCGCCGTGAGGAGCTGCACCCCGGCAGCCGCGGCTGTGGCCGCCGGGCGACAGGCAGCAGGGTGCGGCAACGGAGCGCTGCCCTCCGTGCGCTGCTCCCCCGCGTACATCTCAGGCAGCCGGTGGCCGAACGTCTCGGCCGCCGCCATCACCCCTCGTAGCAGTGCGCTCGCCTCCTTCTCGTAGCCCGCGGCGGCCAGACCAGCGACGGCCACCGCCGTCTCATGGACACGGACCGCCCCGCCACGATGTCCGAAAGGGTTGTACGCGACTTCCTTGGCGCCCAGGCTCCGCAGCCCCCACCCGGAGTCCATGGCGGGCCCGCCAAGAAGCCGGGCGAGCTGCTCGGTCCGCACCTTGTCCAGCAGTCCTGGCGCCGACACGCCCGACCCGAGCAGCCCCGTGTCGAGGAGGTGCGCGGCTCCGCCGGTGAGGACGGGCACAGGGCGGCCGTCGGCCAGGCAGGCCGCGGCGGGCCGGCCACCCGTCCGGTCCTCCACCCAGAAGTCCTCCCGGAACCTGCCCCGCAGCCGCTCCGCCCACTGCCGCAGGTCGGCACCGCCCGGACGGCCGTGCGCGTCGAGCAGGTCGGCACCGAGCAGCGCGGCCCGGTGCGCATGGCCCTGGGTCTCGCAGCGCGCGGGCCCGCCCGGATACGGGTCCGGCAGGCGCCCCGCGTCGCCCGCCGCGGCAAGCAGCCACCGCAGGCAACGCTCGGCCGCCGGCAGCAGCTCCTCCGTCTCCTGCGCCGACAGCCCCCAACGCCAAGCTTCCGCGAGCAGCACCGGGAAGAGCAGCGTCGCCTCGACCCCTGTGCACCCCGGCGGCAGATGCGGTCCCGCGTTCCGCAGCGGCCCCGGGATCATGCCCACCCTCGGTCCCTCGCCCGTGAGTTGCCTGCGGGCCAGCGTACGCAGCGTCCCCGCGGCGATCCGCGTGCCGAGCGGCAAGGCCATCCGGGCGGCCGCGAGCGCCTCGGCCGGAGCGAGACCGCAGCGCCATGGCGCCCCCGCGGCCAGGTGGACGTCGGTCGGGTGCTCGGGGTCCCGCAACAGCAACGCCTGGAGATCCTCCACGGATCGGTCCAGCAGCGTTCGGGCCCTGGGGTCGTCGCCCGCGGCCCGCGCCGTGGCGAGGGAGCGTGACACCCCGTGCCCGACCGCCCTCACCGGGCCCGCGCCTTCCGGCCGCACCCGCAGCTCCAGGCTCCAGGTGCCGCCCGGCGGCAGGTCCACCTCCCAGCGCAACAGCCCCGCGGAGGCCAGCGCGTCCGCGGGCGCCGGGTGCGCGGTGACCACACAGGTGCCCGCAGGCGAGGACCAGCGCATCCCGGAGTCGTGGACACTGGCGGGCAGTTCGGGACCGGTGTTGCCGGAGGCGACCGCTCCGAGTTCCGCCAGATCCGTGCCGAGCGACACCTCCACGGGCAGCCGCAGGTGCCGGCAGGCGGCACTGCGCAGGATGATCCGCTCCGTACCGTCCGCGTACCGGATCCGCTCGACGACCACGTCCGGGTCCGGGCCGCCGTCCGCGGATGGGCGCAGCGTCGCCACGAACCGGGCATGGTCGGCCGCGAGCATCCGTGCCTGTACTGCGATCGGCTCGCGCCCCGCCACTCGCAGCTGGCAGCGGGCCAGCAGCCTGCGCCCCGCGCGGTAGAACCCCTCGAGTCCGCGGCCGGTCAACTGCCCCTGGTCCGTGGAGATCGCGAGGGCGGGCATGGCGACACAGATCAGCGTCGCGTGCGCGGGCGGCAGCTGCGTGGGGCGACGCGGTGGGGGAGCCTGCGTGGGTCCGCCGGGAGGAGGCGGTGAACCCGGCGCAGGCCTCTGGGGACCCTCTCTGCCGGAGACAGGAGGCGGGGCGGGCAGGGGCATGAGGTGGCCTCTTCTGCGCTGTCCGCGCTACGGGAAGTCGGAGGTCGTACGGCGGATCGACCCAGGCACAGGTACCGCCACTCAGGTGAACGGACCCGCCCCGCCCCAAGTCACGCCTACGGGAGGGGAAGCCACTCGGCCGGCCCCTGCCTTCCCCGTACGGCATCCCGGACGGCGTCCCTCGGGTCCCTGTCCCCGGGCGCGGGCCTCCCGGGTTCATGTGTCGTTCCTCGCTGCGCGCCGGAGGGTGCGACGGCGGTTCTGTGGCCCTGTGGTCGGCCTGTCGGTGGCCCGGGCATCAGTGCCGCCCTTCGGGCGTGCGGGGCGGCGGCGTCGTGGAGCGACACCCACCGGCTCATCTGCGGGGTCCGAGGGTTCCGTGGACAGGGGCAGTTCGGTCTGAACTCCCTTCGTGCCACGGTCGGTTCGCTCCCTGCGCAAGCAGCGGCGGATCGGCTCGGGGTCCAGATCTCCGGTGCAGGCATGGTGCAGGAGCTGCGCGAAGGTGTAACTCGGATCGGCACACAGCGCCATGTCCAGGGCTTCCTGCCCCTCGGTGGTGTCACCTAGGGACCATGCCACCCAGCCCGCCAGCGACAGTGGCGCAGCGGCGTGCTCCCCGTAGGCGCCGACGCAGCGACGGGCCAGGGCCCTCCAGAGACGAAGCGCGGGTGCTGCGGCGTCGCCTTCCATCCACTCCGCAGCCCGATCTCGCGTCGTACGGTCCTGGAGACCGAGGATCAGCGCCGCGGCTTCGTCGTGCGCGAGGAGTTCGTCGTCCTGGAGGTCGGCCTCCAGCCGGTCGCTGACCGACGGCGCGGCAACCATGCGCGCCATGATCCTGCGGGCCAGGTCAAGCGTGTCAGCGGAGACCTCGGCGTGCCCGTCCTCCTCCAGGATCCGGTGCACGAGCGCCATGCCCGCCGCGTCGAGTGCGGCCTCCTGGTCCATTGCGGCGGCGGATTCCCAGGGGGTGAGTCGCGCCCTCATCTCCTTTGGCGTGACGCCCACTTGGACGCCGGCGTAGGCCGTGGCCGCGGCCAGAACCGAAGTGCCGGGCCTCAGCAGTGGCACGCCCTCCGGTGGGCAGCACTGCTTGTTCGGACAGCAGTAGGTCCAGAAGCTGCCCGCCGAGATGCACACGACCTCGAACACGGGGACATCAAGGCTTCCGCAGGCGGTGCGGAGCACCTGCGCCAGCGGTCGCAGACGCTCCATGACCTGTCGGCCGGATTCGGCGCCGACCGGTTCCGCGCACAGGAAGGCCACGATGCCGTCGGGCCGGGCGCCACGCCGCTCACAGCCGCCCATCAGGCACTGGGCGAGCTGCTCCGCGATGGGCGACCAGTCCTCCTCGCGCCCGGGAATACCGAGGCGCACCCGGCCGCCGAACCGCCCCCGCTCGCCGTGCAGGGCGATGAGGACGACGCTCTCCTCTGGCTTGAACCCGAGCAAGTACGGCAGGGCGTCCGCGAGTTCGGCCGGGGTACGCAAGGTGACCAGCGTCTCGTCGATGGAACCAATGGGGTCGATGGGATCGATGGGGTTGATCGGGTTGATCGGGTCGTTTTGTTCGCTGTGGTTCGCCATGCGCCGACTCTCCCGCGGATCACCAGATTCCGGTTTGCCCTGTGGATAACTAAGGTCAGGGGCACGCCAAGAGTTATCCACAGCTCGGCGGACTCGTTCGCCTAATGTCAGACCCATCGGGTTGCATGGGGGCATGAGCAACGAAGATCTGCGCACGGCGGCCGATGCCGTACTCGCCCGCCTCGTCGGCGGTCCCGCGCCCGCAAGCAGCGAGGTGCCACCACCGGGCGGGCCTCGGCTGCGTGAGGACCAGTGGCGCGCGATCGAAGCGCTCGTCGCAGACAAGCGCCGGGCGCTGGTCGTGCAGCGCACGGGCTGGGGAAAGTCCGCCGTGTACTTCGTCGCGACCGCACTGCTGCGGGAGCGGGGCAGCGGCCCCACCGTGATCGTCTCCCCGCTGCTCGCGCTCATGCGCAACCAGGTGGAGTCGGCGGCGCGAGCCGGGATCCGCGCCCGCACGATCAATTCCTCCAACACGGAGGAGTGGGAGACCATCCAGGCCGAGGTGGCCTCGGGCGACGTGGACGTCCTCCTCGTCAGTCCGGAGCGGCTGAACAACCCGGACTTCCGCGATCAGGTCCTGCCCAAGCTCGCCGCGGCGACCGGCCTGCTCGTGGTCGACGAGGCGCACTGCATCTCGGACTGGGGCCATGACTTCCGCCCCGACTACCGACGGCTGCGCACGATGCTCGCCGACCTGCCGCCGGGCGTCCCCGTCCTGGCCACCACCGCGACGGCCAACGCGCGCGTGACGGCCGACGTGGCCGAGCAGCTGGGCACCGGCGGCACCTCGGACGCGCTCGTACTGCGCGGGCCCCTAGACCGGGAGAGTCTGAGCCTGAGCGTGCTCCAACTTCCCAACGCCGCACACCGGTTGGCGTGGCTCGCCGACCACCTGGACGAGCTGCCTGGCTCAGGGATCATCTATACGCTCACCGTCGCAGCGGCCGAGGAGATCACCGCCTTCTTGCGGCAGTGCGGGCACACCGTCACCTCCTACACCGGGAAGACGGAGAACGCGGACCGTCAGCAGGCCGAGGAGGATCTGCTCGCCAACCGCGTGAAGGCCCTGGTCGCCACCTCCGCCCTGGGGATGGGCTTCGACAAGCCCGACCTCGGTTTCGTGGTGCACCTCGGCTCCCCCTCCTCCCCGATCGCGTACTACCAGCAGGTCGGCCGCGCGGGCCGCGGTGTGGACCACGCGGAGGTGCTGCTCCTGCCGGGCAAGGAGGACGAGGCGATCTGGAACTACTTCGCCTCGCTCGCCTTCCCGCCCGAGGAGCAGGTCCGGCGCACGCTGGACGTGCTGGCACAGGCAGGCAGGCCGCTGTCGCTGCCCGCCCTGGAGCCGTTGGTCGAGCTGCGCCGGTCACGCCTCGAGACGATGCTCAAGGTCCTCGACGTGGACGGCGCGGTCCGGCGCGTCAAGGGCGGCTGGACCTCCACGGGGATGCCCTGGGCATACGACGCCGAGCGCTATGCCTGGGTCGCCAAGCAGCGACAGACGGAGCAGCAGGCGATGCGTGACTACGCCACGACTCCCGGCTGCCGGATGGAGTTCCTGCGGCGGCAGCTGGACGACGAGGCGGCCGCTCCCTGTGGCCGCTGCGACAACTGCGCGGGGGCACGCTTCACCGACGCCGTGTCCTCCGGGGCACTCGACACGGCGCGGGGCGAACTGGTCCGCGCGGGCGTGGATGTGGAACCCCGGAAGATGTGGCCGACCGGGCTCGCCGCGGTCGGCGTCGACCTCAAGGGACGTATCCCTGCCGGGGAACAGGCCTCCCAGGGCCGGGCGTTGGGAAGGCTCTCGGACATCGGGTGGGGCAACCGGCTCCGGCCGATGCTCACCCCTCAGGCCCCTGACGGGCCGGTGCCTGACGACGTCGCGAAGGCCGTGGTCGGCGTGCTTGCCGACTGGGCGAAGGGCCCCGGCGGCTGGGCCTCGGGCAGTGCCGACGCCCCGCCACGACCGGCCGGCGTCGTGACCATGTCCTCGCACACCAGGCCCCAGCTGATCCAGTCGCTCGGCGCACGGATCGCCGAGATCGGCCGCCTGCCGCTCCTCGGCTCCATCGAGTACGCCGCCGGAGCCGATACGGCGCATGTGCCGAGGACCAACAGCGCCCAGCGCCTGCGCGCCCTCGACGGGACGCTGACGGTGCCCTCCGAACTCGCCGCTGCGCTCCAGGAAGCGGGTGGCCCCGTGCTGCTCGTCGATGATCTGACGGACAGCGGCTGGACCCTGGCGGTGGCCGCGCGCATGCTCCGCCGAGCCGGAGCCAAGGGGGTGTTGCCGCTGGTCCTGGCCGTGCAAGGCTGACGCAAGCGTCGATGCGGGGCGCCGTGGGCAGGGATATAGCAGGCGCATCACCAGATACCGGTCGGCGGTCCCAATTGCTCGTTGCCGCAAGGCAGTCCGACGGGAAGAATTGGTATCGCTCCCCGCGCGGCTCCCCGTGGCCCGGCAGCACTGTGCCGCGGTGCGCTCCCCCAGTCCGACCCCGCCCTCTGGGCGCGTAGCCGAAGGGAGGACCGTGACCTTCGGATCCGCTCCGTCCGCTGCGGCATCGATGTCGGAGTCTTCGACGTCGGCTGAGATGTCCGCCGATTCCGCCAACCGACTGACCCGGATGCTCGAGCCCGCGGAGTGGTCAGCCGCGGGAATTCCCCTGCTGCGCAATCCGCGTGACGTCGTCAGCGGCCTGCACGCCCGGCACCGCCCGACGCCCGCGACAGCCGTCGTCGCCGTCCTCGATCCTGAGGAACGGCTCCGGGCGAGCGCTTCGTTCACCCGGCGGCCGAGCACGGCGGACGGCTGGGTCTTCCGTAACGCACTGCTCGCGCAGCTGCGCCGGGTCATCCCGCACGACCTGCGGCGCCGCTCTCCGGTGCGCACCGCCGTCCTGCTCTACTGCCGTGACGGAGACGCGCGTTGGACCCAGGAGGACGGGGCGTGGATGTGGGGGCTGCGGGACGCCTGCACGCTGCACGGGCTGCGGTGCGGCGCCTACATCACGCTGACGCGTGACGGCTGGCAGGTGCTCGGCGAGGGTCGTGGCGGCCGTCGGCCCAGCACCGGCTCGACCCCGGAGGCCTTCGCCGACACCGATCCGCCACCACCGCGCACCGGCGGCGCCGCGTCCGACGTACTGCGCCGAGCGGCGGCACGCTGAGGCGCCCGCCGCACCACCCGCCGCGAGGCGGGCCACAGGCATGGACCGGCGCGCGTCCGGCCGCCCACGTCGCGCGGTACGCGACGCACACGGCTAGAAGCTCACCCGGCCATGCCACAGATACCGGCCGCTCCACGCCCGGCTCCGTCCACCCGCCCTCGAACATCAGGCAGTCGCAGCCGGAGCCCGGTGCGCGGATGTCGGACAGCGAACGTCAGACGCCCGCGCCCAGCATCGCGTTGATCCGCTGCGGGTCACCGCAGACGATCAGCAGAGCTCCGGCCCGGGTGAGCGCCGTCGGCAGTGCGCCGACCGCGGTCTCCTCGCTGCCGCCGTTGATGGCGACGACGACCACGGGGCGGGACACGGCACGGTCCAGGGCGGCGGCTTCGGCGTAGAAGACGTCGTCGCCCGCGTCGTGCTGAGCCCAGTAGGAGGTCTCGCCGAACGACAGCTCGTGCGTGGCCCACGGGTGCGGGTCGCCGGTGGTGATCACCAGCACCTCACCCGGAGCGCGGCCCGAGTCGAGCAGCAGGTCAACGGCTTCCTCGGCGGCGTCGAGCGCCCCCTCGACGGAAGCCGGGATCAGCTGGATCTGCGGAACCGAAGCACCGGCGTCCGTGGCGGATCCCGCGGGGGGACCAGCGGGAGCGGCGGAAGATCCGGAAGAAGCCGGGGCGGACGGCCCGGGCTTGGCGGCCGGCTCACGCGACGTGCGCTGCGCCGGCGGCGTCGGCCGGGCGGGGCCCGGTCGGCCAGGACGCGGCGCAGCCGCGGGACGCGGGCCGGGTACGGGGCGGGGGGTCGGCGTGATGCGGCCACTGGCCGGGGTCACGCGGGGACCCTGGGCACTCTCGTGAATCTGAGGCTCCTCGGGACTGAGAGGCATGCGTTGTTGTCTATCAAACGCCGGTGCGCGTGGCATCGGCGGGTGGCACATGAGTGCGAGTGGAACTGCCGGAAGTGTCAGAAATCGAAGCCGAGCTGCCCCTCGATTTCAGGAACGCTTCCATCCGCCCAGCTGCGGGCCTTCTTGAGGTGCCGCCACTGGGGCAGCGCATCAAGATACGCCCACGACATCCGGTGGTACGGGGTGGGCCCCCGCTCCGCCAGCGCGGCCTTGTGCACCGGCGACGGATAGCCGGCGTTGGCCGCAAAACCGAAGTCTGCATGTTCGATACCCAGTTCGGCCATCATTTTGTCGCGCCGAACCTTGGCGATCACCGACGCCGCGGCGACGGCCACACAGGATTGGTCGCCCTTGATCACCGTACGAACCTGCCAGGGAGTCCCGAGATAGTCGTGCTTCCCATCGAGGATCACCGCTTCCGGACGCACCGGGAGTGCCTCCAGGGCACGCCCGGCGGCGAGCCGCAACGCGGCGGTCATCCCCATGTCGTCGATCTCCTCGGGCGAGGAGTGCCCCAGGGCATAGGCCGTGACCCAGCTCTCCAGCTCCCCGGCGAGCGTGGTGCGCCGCTTGGGAGTGATCAGCTTGGAATCGGTGAGCCCTTCGGGCGGCCTGCGCAGTCCCGTGATCGCCGCACATACGGTGACCGGTCCCGCCCACGCGCCGCGCCCGACTTCGTCGACTCCGGCAACGATCTTCGCTCCGGTGGTAGCGCGAAGGGAGCGCTCGACTGTGTGGGTGGGTGGTTCGTACGGCATGGCGCCATCAGCCTACGCCGCCGCATGCGGCCCGCGACACCCAGGCCCGCCCAGGCCTACCGACGAAGCAGCGGAACCATGACCTGGTCGATCAGCTCGGCGAACTCCTCGTCCCCCCATTCGCTTCCGCACACCTTGGAGCGGTACATCATCATCGCCGGAATGACATCGCATACGTAGGAGTTCGTGGCCTCCGCGCGCACCTCACCACGCTCGACCCCGCGGCGTACGACCTCTTTGATCAGCTCCACGCTCGGCCCGATGACCCCGTCGAAGATCACTCCATGGAATCTCTCGGCCGCCACCGTGTCGCACTCGTGAAGCACCGAGCGGAGAGCGAATCCGGGCCGCGAGAACATCGCCTCACGCATCTGCCTGCACAGCTGAAGAAGATCTTCCCTGACCCCTCCGCAGTCCGGTGCGGAGTCGAGTTTCGGAAGACCGGCCTGCAACGCGTCCACGACGAGGTCCTCTTTGGAGGGCCAGCGGCGATAGACGGCGGCCTTGCCGGTCTGGGCGCCCGCGGCCACGCCTTCCATCGTCAGGCCGTTCCAGCCGACGGTGCTGAGCTGCTCGAGCGTGGCCTCGAGGATCGCCCGTTCCAGCACGGGGCCCCGGCGGCGCAGGGAGGCCGTTTGAGCGGCTGCGGCGCTCCAGCGCGAAGTAACCATCGATATCTCTCCGTTGGAGTACGTGGAGGTTGGACTACTTGAAGCACGAGGCAGTGTCAGTGAACGGTTGCGTTCACTGATGGGGAGTCACTACCGTAGACGGAACAGTGAACGGGGGCGTTCACTAACGCACTTGTGGGGGACCCATAGTGACAACCTCTCAGTTAGCCAAAGATCAAGAGCCAGGCGCCGCCCGCCGAGCGGGCCGACCCGGTATCGCCTTGACCGTCATCGCGGCCTGCCAACTCATGGTGGTCCTAGACGCGACGATTGTGAACATCGCGCTCCCGCACATTCAGGACGCGCTCAAATTCTCCACCACAGACCTCACTTGGGTCGTCAGCGCGTACACCCTCACCTTCGGTGGCCTGCTGCTCCTCGGCGGCCGGGCCGGTGACATCCTCGGCCGCCGCCGGGTCTTCATGACCGGCATCCTGCTCTTCACCCTCGCCTCACTCCTGGGTGGATTCGCGCAGGAACCCTGGCAGTTACTGGCCGCGCGCGCCCTGCAAGGCGTAGGTGGCGCGATCGCGTCGCCCACCTCCCTGGCCCTCATCACCACGACGTTTCCCGAAGGCCCCGAGCGCAACCGCGCGTTCGGCGTGTTCGCGGCCGTCTCCGCGGGCGGCGGCGCCATCGGACTGCTGGCCGGCGGCATGCTCACGGAGTGGCTCGACTGGCGCTGGGTGCTGTTCGTGAACGTACCCATCGGCATCCTGATCGCCTTCCTCACCCCGCTCTACATCAGCGAGTCCGAGCGCCATCCGGGCCGTTTCGACATCGCGGGCGCCCTCACGTCGACCCTCGGCATGACCTCCCTGGTCTACGGCTTCATCCGGGCGTCCGAGGACGGCTGGCGCGACAACCTCACCCTGGGGTCGTTCGGCGCGGCGATCGTGCTGCTCCTTGCCTTCGCCCTGATCGAGAGCCGGGCGAAGGAACCGATCACTCCGCTGAAGATGTTCGCCGACCGCAACCGCTCGGGCTCGTACGTGATCATGCTGAGCCTGGCCGCGGCGATGTTCGGGATGTTCTTCTTCATCGTGCTCTTCGTCCAGAACGTACTGAGCTACACACCGATCGAGGCCGGTCTCGCCTTCCTGCCGGTCACGGTCGCGATCGTGGCGGGCGCGGGCATCTCCCAACGGCTGCTTCCGGTCCTCGGCCCCAAGCCGTTCATGGTGACCGGCTCGGCCATCGTCGCCCTCGGACTCGGCTGGCAGACCTTGATCAGCCCGGACAGTTCGTACGTGGGCGGAGTGCTCGGCCCGATGCTGCTGTTCGGGTTCGGCATGGGTCTGAACTTCGTGACCCTGACACTGACAGCCGTCTCCGGAGTGGCCCAAAACGAGGCGGGCGCGGCATCAGGGCTGCTCAACGCGACGCAGCAGGTGGGCGGTTCACTCGGCCTCTCCATCCTGACCACGGTGTTCGGCACGGCGAGCCGCGACGAGGGCAAGGAGCAGATGGCGGACTTCATGGCGAACGCTTCGCCGGAACAGAAGGCCGCCTTCGCCAAGACCGGCGAACTGCCCGCGCCCTGGGGACACGAAGTGCTGTCCGAGGGCATCTCGACGGCCTTCATACCGGCCGTCGCCATGGCCGTGCTCGCCCTGGTCACCGCCGTGGTGCTCGTCCGGGTGCGCAAGAGCGACATGGACGCGTTGTCCGGCACGGCGAGCGCGGCGGGCCCGGCGGGCGGCTGACACGGGGGCGTACGTGCGTACGTACGTGCGTGCGTGCGTGCTGCACCGTGGCGTACGTACCGGGTCGGCCACGACGGCGGAGGGGGCGGCCCGGGAGCTCGCCACCGCCCCCCTCCGTCGCCATAGCCGATCACAAGCGACTCAGCGGTACGAGGTCTCCTCGCCGGTGCGTGCACAGCCCGCCGAGGGTGCCGTGGGCGGCCGGTCCTCGATGATCTCTCTGGCCCTCGCCTCCCCGAGGCTGGTGGCGTACCAAGGGCCACGCTCGGACCCGAGGCCCTTCGCGATGCCCTCAAGGGCGCAGGAGCGCAACGGCTCCGGCAGTCCGTCGACGGCCGGGGCGGCATCGGCGGACAGCCCGCGCGCGTACTCCAGGTCGAACTTCCCGGTGTCCTCGTAACGCTGGACATTGCGCTCGGCGATGAGGCCGTCGGGCGAGAGGAGTCCGAAGGCCAGCACACCGGCCGCGGCACTCGCGGCGACGGCGCGCGGCAGCCAGCGGGTTCCCCACACCCCGGCCGCCATGATCAGCACGATGACCACGCCGAGCCAGAGCTCCACGGCCACGACCGAGACACGCAGTCTGGTCAGGCCGTATGCCTCGACGTACATGTCCATGCGCCGCACCGCCGACGCGACGACGACAAGCGTGAGGGCGCACAGCGTGCCGAGCACAGCCCGCACCAGACCTCGGTCGCGTGCCCCGGCCCGCGGCGCCCAGCGCAGGGCGAGGACGATGACGACCAGGGTGAGCAGCGTGGCGAGGAGCAGCTGCCAGAAGCCCTGGCGCGCATACGCGGAGTACGAGAGGTCGGTCTTCTCAAGGACCGCGTCGTACCCGCCGAAGAGCACGGCCAACTGCACCGCGTTGAACGCCGCGAACAGCAGGTTCAAGACGATCAGCGGCAACGCCCACTCGACGCGGCCCCGCTCACGGCCGGGACCTACGACGAGCCGGTCCCAGCGCACGGGAGCGGCAGCGGTGCGAGCCGCGGCGAGCGCTCCGACGACACCGACCGCGAAGAGCAGCAGACGCCACGGCCCGTCGGCAACGGAGGCGTCGGGCATCAGATCGCCCAGGAGCCCCGCGAAGGCGGCATCGGCCCCGGCGAACAGCGCACCGAAGACCAGCAGCAGCACGGCGGTCACCGCGACCGCCCGCAGCACGGGGCCGCTCCGGGACCCGCTCGCCCGGCTCCGCGCCCCGCGCCAGCCCCAGCCAAGGCCGGAGAGCACCGCTTCGAAGAGACCGATCGGCCCGAGCAGCACGCCGGGCCAGGTACGGCAGCCGTGCAGCGCGAGCGAGCCCAGAGCAATGGCGGAGACGATGGCGAGGAACGAGGGCCAGCCCGCGTCCCGCAGCGCGGGCACGGCAAGCAGCGCGAGGCCACCGGCCGCCCAGGTCAGCGTCCATGGGCGCGGCCTGCGACCGGCCTGCTCGGCGGAGAAGTACGCGGCGAGGGCGGCCGGCACGGCGACGATCAGCAGGTTGATCGCGAGCCCGTCGCCGAGCAGCAGCATGCTCAGCAGGCCGGTCGCGAGCACCGCGCCGAGCGTGCCCGTCCGGACCGGGGCGGGCGGATCTGCCCGCAGGTCGGCCAGCAACGGCTCGTGCTTGTACCCGCCACCCGGGTACGCCCAGTCGGGATGAGGCCGTGGGCCGCTCTCCGCTCGAGGGCGCCTCAGCGGTTCTCCTGCTGAATCTCTTACTGAATCTCTGACCGAATCTCTTGCTGAATCTGCTGGTGAATCTTCCCCATCTGATGGCTCAGGCGTGGACGCTGTTTCGGACACGGGACCCCCTCCCGGCCGGTCCGCACGTACAGCATCCGCACGTGCAGCATCCGCATGTGCACATGTGCAGCAGACGGCACGCACGCGTGGCGGGGCCGCCGGGCGAACCGGCATCTCGTTGAGGACACGCAAGTCATGATCAACTTGCGGCCTGCCGGAAAGAGTAGCCGCGAGACCGTCGACGGCCCCCGCATCGGCCATGCTGTGGCATGACCGTGACAGTCACGCCGGAACCCCTGGTCAGCCCGTAGTGACCGGCACCCAGCCGGGCAACTCCTCGGTCCGCTCCAGCCACTCCCCCGAAGGCGCCCCGCCCTCGCCGGAAGCGACCACTCCGCCCACGATGGCGCAGGTCGTGTCCATGTCGCCGCCCACCTGGGCGGTTGACCAGATGGCGCGCTCATAGGCGCCGAGGCCACGGGCGGCCGACCACAGCGCGAACGGCACCGTGTCATGAGCCGTCGTGCGGCGGCCGCAGCCAAGCACCGCGGCGACCGTGGCCGCGTCCCCGTAGTCGAGCATGTCCCGAGCGCGACGGAGCCCCGCCCCCACGGCGCTGCGGGGCACGAGGTCGATGACGCCGTCCAGCAGCGCCTTCGGTGCGGGCGGCCCCGCGGAGTCGGCGGTCAGCGCCGCGGCGGCGGCCACCGCCATGGCTCCCACGACCGCCTCACGGTGCTGGTGCGTGGGGTACGCGGAGATCTCCGCCTGGTGCGTCGCCTGCTCCGGATCGTCCGCGTACCAGGCGCCGAGCGGGGCGATCCGCATGGCAGCTCCGTTGCCCCAGGAGCCCTGCCCCTTGAACAGCGCGGAGGCCAGCTCCCGCCAGTCCCCGCCTTCCCGGACCTGCCTGAGCAGACGGTTCACGGCGGGGCCGTAGCCGCGGTCGAAGTCATGGTGCTCGGCGAAGGAGAGGGCGAGCGCGTCCTGGTCGATCCGGTCGTGCCGAACCAGGACCGCGAGCACGGAGCAGGCCATCTCGGTGTCGTCGGTCCACTGCCAGGGGCCTGGGGGCGCTTCCCGGCGCTTCAGCAGCGGGTAGTTCGCGGGCACGAAGAACTGAGAGCCCAGCGCGTCCCCCACCGCCAGTCCACGCAGGCTGGCCAGAGCGCGGGCCAGGCGCCGGTCGGGAGAGGAGTCAGCGGTCATCGCTCTGCCACTCTATCCGGTGACGCCGCCCTATCCGGTGACGCCGTACGGTTCGGGCTCGCGCCAGCGTTCGAACGGCCGGTCCAGTGTGTACTTGCCGTCTTCGCCGAGCACCAGCGTCCGCATCTCGCCGTTCCCGGGATTCGACAGCGACTCGAACTCCGCCACCGACCAGTGGAACCAGCGCATGCAGAACAGCCGCATGGTCAGGCCGTGGGTGACGAGGAGAACGTTCGGCGGATGGTCCGGAGCCTCGAAGCTGCGGTAGAGGCTCTCCAGGAACGCGCCCACCCTGTCGTACACGTCGGCCCCGGACTCGCCCTGGGCAAAGCGGTAGAAGAAGTGCCCGTACGCGTCGCGGTACGCCTTCTGCAGTCTGACGTCGTCCCTGTCCTGCCAGTTCCCCCAGTCCTGCTCCCGCAGCCGCGGCTCCTCGCGGATCCGCACGAGGTCGGGGTCGAGCCGCATGGCCCGGAAGGTCTCGTGGGTGCGGCGGTAGGGCGAGACGTACACACTCACCCGCTCCAGGCCGACGGCCTCCCGTAGCTGCTCGCCCGTCTCGTCCGCCTGCCGCCACCCCTTCTCGGTGAGCGCCAGCGCGTGGTCGGGTTCGCGTTCGTACACGGTGTCGTCGGCGTTTCCGGCCGACTCGCCGTGCCGGACAAGGAAGATGCGCTGCGGACGTGCCATATGGAAACCCTAGATCGGGCCCTCCCCGGCGGCTCAACCGGTCGGCCGTACGGGCTCCATCCGGCGTATGCGGCCGCGGCCCGCGACGCCGGTCGCGCCCTTACGCGCGGCAGGTCACCGCGCGCGGCGTCACACTGTCCACGACGGCTCGAGTTCCACGATGTCACCGGCCAGCGCCGCGACATCGGCCTCCGTCTGGGCCCGCAGCGAGAGGCGCTCCACCCGTTCCCTGCGGTACTTGCCGTGCTCGGCGGCCGACAGCCACATCGAAAGGACGAGGAACTCGTGCCCGGGCGCCTCGCCGAAGAGCCCGCGCACCATCCCCGGAGAGCCCGCCATCGCCGGGTTCCAGACCTTCTCCTGCATGAGCGCGAAGTGCTCCACCCTCGCCTCATGGACCCGGCAGTGCGCCACCCGCACCACGTCGGCGTCCGTGAAGCGCGGCTCGAAGCCCGTCTTCACGTCGAAACGGTGGTCGAAGAGCTTGATCTGGATGTCCTTGAAGGTGCCTGACTGCGCGGTGGCGAGCCGGTCGTGGGAGCGTGCCATGAAGGAGTCGTAGAAGGCCCGGCTCTCCCAGAAGCCGAAGACGTGCGCCACGCCCGGCCGCTCCCGACTCCACCCCCCGCCCTGTCCCCGGAACCCCGGCTCCCCCAGAAGCCCCGCCCACTTTCGCTGTCCCCGCTCGAACCCCCGTCGGTCCACCACGGTGCAGCGAATCCACTTGACCAGCACCGCGCCATCGTACGGCGCCGAGCGTGGCCCGGGTCACGCTCCGGCGTAGTGCGCCCGGATCAGCTCGGCACGATCATCGGCGCTCAGTTCAATACCGAACTCACGGTCGAGCACATCCCCCAACTCCTCGACGGATACGTCGCGTTCGTCCGATGTGCCGTCCGGTCGCGTCACCGTCAGGTGCTCGCCGACCAAGGTACGGCGCGCCTCCGGAGCGGCCCTCTGGATCACCGGTCGGCGGATGAACGACGACATGGGGTGGGTCGATGTGTAGTGGTTCATGACTACGTAGTCGACGGGAAGGCGTTCTTCCAGCGTGTATTCGTAGAGATCGAACCAGCCGCCCTTGTGCTCGGTCCGCAACACCCGCGCACCGTTTGATTCCTGGACGATCCCGAACCGCCACTCTCCTTGTCGCACGTCCTGCCGTACGTCCCCCTCGTCCCCCTCGTCCCCCAGAGGGATCGGTTCGAGCAGCCCTTCGGCGCCGAGACCCGTGACGGCGAATCCGATCCGGTCCAGCGCGGCGGCGAACAGGAGGTTCTGCTCGTAGCAATAGCCGCCTCTGCGCTGCCGCAGCAGTTTGTCCTGGAGTGCCCCCAGGTCCAGCGGTACGGGCCGGCCGAGCATCATCTCCAGGTTCTCGAAGGGGATCGACGCCACATGGGCCCGGTGGAGCGCACGGAGGGTGTCGAAGTCGGGCTTCGCCTCCCCTTCGTGGCCGACTCTGGCCAAGTAGGCGTCGATGTCCAGTTCTTCCCCGTTCCATGTCATGCGGCCAATGATCCACAGGACTGTGCCGGCACGCGAACAGCCTTTCCGACCGGCGAACTTCAGTGATGTCAGTCATGCGTCGTAGCGTGTCTGTTGGACATGCCTAGAGCACCGGCGTCAGCGGGGACTACGAGGAGGGGGATCTCTGGTGAGCAGTGTCAGCAAGGGAATTGAGAAGGTCGAGGTCGGGCTCAAGTGGGATCCGAGCCCTCTGGGCTCGCCGTCGCACGATCTCGACATCATCGCCGCGACCTACACGGCGGGCGCTCCGTACGACAGCCCCGCATACCTGGTGCATTTCGACAGCCGCGCCCCCGACGGGACGATCACCCTCAACAGGGACAGCAAGACAGGACAGGGCTTCGGTTTCGACGAGGTCATGACCCTGGAGCTCGGCCGGCTCGCGGCCACGTACGCGCGCGTGGTGGTCGGTGTGGCCATACAGCCCCACGAGGGGGAGAAGGTGTTCGGCGACATCCCGAACACCTCGGTACGCATCCGCCATGGATACACGGACCTCGCCCTCAGCGACCTCTCCGGAGTCTCCGGGTCCACGGCGGCCACCATCGCCGAGTTCACCCGGGACGAGTCGGGCGCGTGGTCCTTCCGCGAGATCATCCGCGGGTTCGACGCCGACCCGACGTCCTTCGCCGCGCTGATGGGCGGCGAACTCTGAGAACGCGGTGAGGGGTTGGCGGAGCCTTCCGGCTCCGCCAACCCCTCACCGGGCTAGGTCAGCGATCAGCTGCAACCGCTGGTCGAGCCGCAGCCCTCGCAGATGTAGCAGGAGCCGGCCCGCTGCATCTTCGTCCCGCAGGAGAAGCACAGCGGCGCGTCGGCCTGGATGCCCAGCTGCATCTCGACGAGCTCGGCGCTGGTGTGCGCCTGCTGCGGAGCGGGCTTCTCGGCCTCGGCCTGGGCCTTCGGCGTGGCGACCGCCTTCAGGACCTCGGGCTGCCGCGGAGCTGACTGGGCCAGCCCCTCGACGTCGACGTCCGAGTCGTCCATGGACGGCTCGTACGAACCGGTCTCCAGGTGACGCTGACGCTCCTCGGCCGAGTGGATGCCGAGCGCGGAGCGGGTCTCGAAGGGCAGGAAGTCCAGCGCCAGGCGGCGGAAGATGTAGTCGACGATCGACTGCGCCATCCGCACGTCCGGGTCGTCCGTCATGCCGGCCGGCTCGAAGCGCATGTTCGTGAACTTGGAGACGTACGTCTCCAGCGGAACGCCGTACTGCAGGCCCACGGAGACCGCGATCGAGAAGGCGTCCATCATGCCCGCGAGGGTCGAGCCCTGCTTGGACATCTTCAGGAAGACCTCACCGAGACCGTCGTCCGGGTAGGAGTTGGCGGTCATGTAGCCCTCGGCGCCACCCACGGTGAAGGAGGTGGTGATCCCCGGACGGCCCTTGGGAAGGCGCTTGCGGACGGGGCGGTACTCGACCACCTTCTCGACCGCGGCACGGATCGTGTCCTCGGTCTTCTCGGTGACCTCGGCCTTCTCCTTCTCCTTCTTCTTGGCGGAGAGGGGCTGGCCGACCTTGCAGTTGTCGCGGTAGATGGCGAGCGCCTTGACGCCCATCTTCCAGGCCTCGTAGTAGACCTCTTCGACGTCCTCGACGGTGGCCGTCTCCGGGAGGTTGACCGTCTTGGAGAGCGCTCCGGAGATCCACGGCTGGATGGCCGCCATCATCCGGACGTGGCCCATCGCGGAGATGGAACGCTCGCCCATCGCGCAGTCGAAGACCTCGTAGTGCTCGGTCTTCAGACCGGGGGCGTCGATCACATTGCCGTGGTCGGCGATGTGGGCGACGATCGCCTCGATCTGCTCCTCCTGGTAGCCCAGGCGACGCAGGGCCTGCGGCACGGTGCCGTTGACGATCTGCATCGAGCCGCCGCCGACGAGCTTCTTGAACTTGACCAGGGCGAGGTCGGGCTCAAGGCCCGTGGTGTCGCAGGACATCGCGAGACCGATGGTGCCGGTCGGGGCGATGACGGACGCCTGGGAGTTACGGAAACCGTTCTTCTCGCCGAGGCGGATCACGTCCTGCCAGGCCTCCGTGGCGGCGGCCCAGATCGGCGTGTCCAGGTCGTCCACACGGGGCGCCGTGGCGTTGGCGTCGGCGTGCTGCTTCATGACGCGCTTGTGCGGCGTGGCGTTCTTGGCATAGCCGTCGTAGGGACCGACGACCGCGGCGAGCTCGGCGGAACGCTTGTACGACCTGCCCGTCATCAGGGAGGTGATGGCGCCCGCCAGGGAGCGGCCACCGTCGGAGTCGTACGCGTGACCGGTGGCCATCAGCAGGGCGCCGAGGTTGGCGTAGCCGATGCCCAGCTGGCGGAAGGCGCGGGTGTTCTCGCCGATCTTCTGCGTCGGGAAGTCCGCGAAGCAGATCGAGATGTCCATCGCGGTGATGACCAGCTCGACGACCTTGGAGAAGCGCTCGGCGTCGAAGGACTGGTTGCCCAGGCCGTCGTCCTTGAGGAACTTCATCAGGTTCAGCGAGGCGAGGTTGCAGGACGTGTTGTCCAGGTGCATGTACTCGCTGCACGGGTTCGAGCCGTTGATCCGGCCGGACTCCGGGCAGGTGTGCCAGGCGTTGATGGTGTCGTCGTACTGGATGCCGGGGTCGGCACAGGCCCATGCGGCCTCGGCCATCTTGCGGAAGAGCGACTTGGCGTCGACCTCCTCGATGACGTCGCCCGTCATGCGGGAGGTCAGCCCGAACTTGCCGCCCTCCTCGACCGCCTTCATGAACGTGTCGTTCACGCGGACCGAGTTGTTGGCGTTCTGGTACTGGACGGACGTGATGTCGTCGCCGCCCAGGTCCATGTCGAAGCCCGCGTCACGCAGGGCGCGGATCTTCTCCTCTTCCTTCACCTTGGTCTCGATGAAGCCCTCGATGTCGGGGTGGTCGACATCGAGGATGACCATCTTGGCCGCGCGGCGCGTGGCGCCACCCGACTTGATCGTTCCTGCGGAAGCGTCGGCACCGCGCATGAAGGAGACCGGCCCCGAGGCGTTGCCGCCGGAGGACAGCAGTTCCTTCGAGGAACGGATACGGGAGAGGTTCAGGCCGGCGCCGGAGCCGCCCTTGAAGATCATCCCCTCTTCCTTGTACCAGTCGAGGATCGAGTCCATGGAGTCGTCGACGGCCAGGATGAAGCAGGCGGAGACCTGCTGCGGCTGGGGCGTGCCGACGTTGAACCAGACCGGCGAGTTGAAGCTGAAGATCTGGTGCAGGAGGGCGTACGCCAGCTCGTGCTCGAAGATCTCGGCGTCGGCGGGCGAGGCGAAGTAGCTGTAGTCCTCGCCGGCCTTCCGATAGGTCTTCACGATGCGGTCGATCAGCTGCTTGAGGCCGGTCTCGCGCTGCGGGGTGCCAACGGCCCCGCGGAAGTACTTACTGGTGACGATGTTGACCGCGTTCACCGACCAGAAGTCGGGGAACTCGACGCCACGCTGCTCGAAGTTGACCGAGCCGTCGCGCCAGTTGGTCATGACGACGTCTCGGCGCTCCCAGACCACCTCGTCGTACGGATGCACGCCGGGCGTCGTATGGATGCGCTCGATACGCAGACCCTTGCTGGCCTTGGATCCCTTGGCTCGGGAACCTCGTGCCGGGCCGCTCGTCGTCTCGGTCATGCCGCCTCCCTGTATCAGGCTAAAACGCCCTGAAGTGCCACGATGTTCCCGTGACACGGTGTTGTCTGGTGCCGCGGAAGCCCGCGAAGGCGCCCGCAACAGGTCTGTGTGTGCCGCCGTCGGCCGGTCAGCCGGTCAGTCGGCGGCAGTGGCGGGCACCGGGACTTCGACAGTCCCTCCGGGCCCGCATTTCTTCACGCCGCTCTCGCCGCCGGCGCTCTGCGGCTCGTCGTCGAGCCGCGTTTCCCGCTGGTCCCTCAGCTCCCCGATGGCAGCCTCGAAGTCCTCAAGTGAATCGAACGCCCGATACACGGACGCGAAGCGCAGGTAGGCCACGAGGTCCAGCTCCTGCAGCGGACCGAGTATGGCCAGACCCACGTCGTGCGTGGTCAGTTCGGCACTCCCGGTGGCCCGCACCGCCTCTTCGACCCGCTGGCCGAGCTGGGCGAGGGCGTCCTCGGTCACCGGCCGCCCCTGGCACGCCTTGCGTACGCCGTTGATCACCTTCGTACGACTGAAAGGCTCGGTCACGCCGGATCGCTTGACCACCATCAGCGAACACGTCTCCACGGTCGTGAAACGACGGGAGCAATCGGGACACTGACGGCGCCTGCGGATCGACGTGCCGTCATCGGTGGTGCGACTGTCGACCACGCGACTGTCGGGGTGCCTGCAGAAGGGGCAGTGCATGGAACTCCCAACCCTCCTTCAAGACACGACTCATAGGCCTCAACAGGCCCATGAGGCCCTCGAAGCAGCCCCAAGCATAGGCGATGCCCAAGGCCTGGAAAGACCGGGGACCACAACTTCTGGGCCGTGGTTGCAATCCAACCACTAGATCTGGGGTTTGGCCGTAAATCCGGCCCCATCGCGTGTCGCGTGCCCACGGCTCGCCGGGAAGGGTACGAGCCCGCCTTGCGCGCCGCACGGAGAAGGGGGCGGTGCGGGGTTGACCGGGCTGCGAGTGGCAGTATGGGAGCCCCACTGAGCGGGGTGCGACCCTGGCGGTGAAGCGTACCGTAATGAACCGAAATGCCAGTCGGCTCGAACGTTAGCCATACACCCAGACGCATGATCGCGGCAGGCATTCTGCGATTTTTCACTCGAACGTGTGTTTGGCGCAACCTTTCGAAAGCAACTACCGTTGGCTAACTAGGGAGACAATCTCGAGAGGGGCCGACCGACGTGACCACCACCGCAGACAGCGCCACCATCACTGCCCAGGACCGCCAGAGCCGACTCGAGCCGGTGCATGCCATGAATGACGCCACGGACCCGGAGGGCACCAAGCCCACACGCTCCCTACCAGGACGACCTCCGGGCATCCGCGCCGACAGCTCGGGGCTCACCGACCGGCAGCGCCGCGTCATCGAGGTCATCAGGGACTCGGTGCAGCGGCGGGGGTACCCGCCGTCCATGCGGGAGATCGGGCAGGCGGTAGGCCTCTCCAGCACCTCGTCGGTCGCTCACCAGCTGATGGCCCTGGAGCGGAAGGGCTTCCTGCGCCGCGACCCGCACCGCCCGCGAGCGTACGAGGTGCGTGGCTCGGACCAGCCGAGCAGCCAGCCCACGGACACGGCAGGCAAGCCCGCCGCCTCGTACGTCCCGCTGGTCGGCCGCATCGCGGCCGGTGGCCCGATCCTCGCCGAGGAGTCGGTGGAGGACGTCTTCCCGCTCCCCCGGCAGCTCGTCGGTGACGGTGAGCTGTTCGTCCTCAAGGTCGTCGGTGACTCGATGATCGAGGCCGCCATCTGCGACGGGGACTGGGTGACGGTGCGCCGCCAGCCGGTCGCGGAGAACGGCGACATCGTCGCCGCCATGCTCGACGGCGAAGCGACGGTGAAGCGGTTCAAGCGCGAGGACGGACACGTGTGGTTGCTGCCTCACAACTCCGCGTATCAGCCCATCCCCGGTGACGAGGCCACGATCCTCGGCAAGGTGGTGGCGGTGCTGCGGCGAGTGTGAGCCTCCGCCCCTGACCGGGCCCCGGAACCAACTGCGCCGGTTCCGGGGCCCTGCTGCGTCTGGAGGCGTCCGGGCCCAGAGCACCGGAGCCGGGCCCTCTACTCCACCGCGGCCTCGTCCTCGCCGTCCGTCTGGGGATTGGCCTTCGGATCGGGCTTGGGGTTGGGCTTGGGATCTGCCTTGGCCGCCGCGTCGATCGCGGCCAGGGAGCGGCGCGCCTGATTGCGGTCCGTCGTGTACCAGAAGTCGGGCAGCGAAGCCCGCAGATAGCTGCCGTAGCGCGCCGTCGCGAGCCGGGGGTCCAGGACGGCGACGACTCCACGGTCCGCGGAGGCCCGCACAAGCCGCCCCGCGCCCTGTGCCATCAGGAGTGCCGCGTGCGTCGCGGCGATGGCCATGAAGCCGTTGCCACCGCCTTCGTCCACGGCCTTCTGGCGCGCGCTCATCAGGGGGTCGTCGGGGCGCGGGAAGGGGATCTTGTCCATGACCACCAACTGGCAGCTGGCGCCGGGCACATCGACGCCCTGCCACAAGGAAAGCGTCCCGAACAGGCAGGTCCGCGTGTCCGCCGCGAAGTTCTTGATCAGCTCGCCCAGCGTCTCTTCGCCCTGCAGCAGGATGGGCATGTCGAGGCGGCCGCGGAGCTCCTCGGCGGCGTTCTGAGCGGCGCGCATGGACGAGAACAGGCCGAGCGTACGGCCGCCTGCCGCCTCGATCAGTTCGGCCAGCTCGTCGATCATGTCGCTGCGCGTGCCTTCGCGGCCCGGCCGGGCCAGGTGCTGGGCGACGTACAGGATCCCCTGCTTGCGGTAGTCGAAGGGCGAGCCGACGTCGAGGCCCTTCCAGGCCGGGGCGTCCTCGGACTCGACGCCCTCGGGGGCGAGCCCCAGGGAGGCTCCCACCCCGTTGAAGTCACCGCCGAGCTTGAGCGTTGCGGACGTGAGGACCACGGAGCGGTCGCTGAAGAGCTTCTCGCGGAGCAGGCCCGACACGGACATGGGCGCCACCCGCAACGAGGCCCCGAAGCGGTCGTGCCGTTCGTACCAGACGACGTCCCACTCGGAGCCGTTCGTGATGCGCTCCGCCACGTCGTGGATCGTCTCGACGGAGGCGAGGGCCTGTTTGCGTACGGCGTCCTCGTCCTGGACGGACTTGTCGCGGGTGGAGCCGAGGGCCGAGATGACCGTGCGGGCGGCGTCACGCAGGGCCATCAGCGCATACCCGAGGTCCTCAGGGACCTCCTCCAGGCGGCCGGGGAGCGCCAGCTCCATCACCCGCTCGAAGCCTTCGGACGCCGTCTGGAGCTGGTCTGCCGCCTTTTCGTTGACGAGCTTGGCGGCCCGGCGCACGGCGCGGTTGACCTGGCCAGGGGTGAGCTCGCCGGTGGCGACGCCGGTCACTCGGGAGACCAGCTCATGGGCCTCGTCCACGATCAGCACTTCGTGCTGAGGGAGGACAGGGGCGCCCTCGATGGCGTCGATCGCGAGGAGCGCGTGGTTCGTGACGACGACCTCGGAGAGCTTGGCCCGCTCCCGCGCCGCCTCGGCGAAGCATTCCGCTCCGTACGCACACTTCGACGCGCCCAGGCACTCCCTGGAGGAGACGGACACCTGGGACCAGGCTCGGTCGGAGACCCCGGGGGTGAGGTCGTCCCGGTCGCCGGTCTCGGTCTCGTCCGCCCAGTCGCGCATTCGCAGCAGGTCCTGGCCGAGCTTGCTCGTGGGGGCGGCGGCCTCGAACTGGTCGAAGAGACCCGGGCCCTCCTCCTCTTCCTGCGGCACTCCTTCGTGCAGGCGGTGCAGGCACAGGTAGTTCGAGCGGCCCTTGAGCATGGCGAACTGGGGGCGGCGGCGCAGCAGGGGATGCAGGGCGTCCACGGTCCGCGGCAGATCACGCTCCACGAGCTGACGCTGCAGCGCGAGCGTAGCCGTAGCGACCACCACGCGCTCACCGTGTGCGAGCGCGGGCACCAGATAGCCGAGGGACTTGCCCGTGCCGGTGCCGGCCTGGATCAGCAGATGGGAACCGTCGTCGATCGCCTCGGCGACGGTCTCGGCCATCGTCACCTGGCCAGGGCGCTCTGTGCCGCCGACGGCGGTGACGGCGGCGTGCAGGAGCTCGGGAAGGGAGGGCTTTGTCATAGCGCGACCACCCTACGGGTCTCCACTGACAATCCTTCGATCAAGGCTTCTTCGATCAAGGCTGATGCAGAGGGTTCGGCACGCTCCCGTGCACGGCGGCGTGCGGGCGCTCGGGGCGGTCCCGGTACCCGTCGAGGTGGAGCCGGTTCCGGTTGAGGCACAGCCGCTCGATGCGCGGGGCGAGCAGGTCGAACATCTCGTACCGCTCCTTGAGCTGCGGGGCGCGCGCCTGGTGGCGGAGGATCTCGGCGCGGACGAGGGACCAGAAGGTGCTCTCCGGGACGCCAAGCTGCTCGCGGCAGAGCGGGGCGAGGTAGCGGAAGACACCCACGAAGAGCCCTGAATGGATGAACTGTGTGAGGAAGTCGGGGCGTTCGGTGAGCAGTACGTCGCGGACGTCGTCCGGCATCGACGCGTGCTCGGGAAGGGCCTCGGCGCTGACGTTGATGTCGTCGACGAAGTCCTTCACAGCGAGCCGGACGGGTACGTCCTTGTCGTCGAAGACGACGATGGCGTTCTCCCCGTGAGGGGAGAACACGGTGCCGTACCGGTACAGGAACTGCAGCAGCGGAGGCAGCAGGGCGCCGAAGAGGCGCCGCAGCCAGGCCTCGGGGGCAAGGCCCGAGCGCTCGACCAACTCGGCGACGAAGGCCCTGCCGTCCGGGTCGGTGTGCAACAAGGAGGCGAGTGTGCGGGCGCGCTCATCGGGGGCGAGATACCGGGTGATCGGTTCGCGCCAGATCGCACCGAGCAGTTCTTTGTATTGGTAGGGGACCTCGGGAAGTCCGTCGTACAGCGGGTGCTCGACGGTCACCGACGCGACCTCGCCGAGCAAAATCACCCGGCATTCGTCACGCAGGAAGGGGTCGGCGTCGCGCAGGGCGTGCATCCATGCCGTGACGGCGGGGGCAGCCAGAGTGCGCTCGGTCGGGAGGCCGCGCCACACCAGGGTGTTGAGGACCGACAGCGGCAGCTTGACGGTGTGCCGGTCGGGACGGGACAGATTCAGGAACGTACGAATGGACTGCTGGGGCAGCCGCAGATCGCCGTCGGTGGGGAGGGGCACGATCGCTCCCGCGGCGACAGAGGGGGCGAAGAGGGGCAGGACGATGTCGTCCCACTGCCACGGATGCACCGGCAAGAAGAGATAGGCGTGCGGGTCGAGGCCGCGTGCCCTGAGTATGTCTGCGAAGGATTCCCTTGTGGCGGGAGCGAGTTCACGTGTGTAGAGCTTCTCTGCCGCGTCCAGACCGGCGACGCCTCGGTAGGCGGCGAGGTCGGTGTGGACCGCGATCCAAGGGAGCTCCGCCGTGAGGCGGGCCTCGGGCGCCCAGCGGGCGGCGTCACTGGCGGAGAACCCGATGCGGCCCTTGTTGAGGACGAGCCAGGGATGGCCGGTCTGATGCCCTTCGAGTTCGGCGTAGCCGAGGTCGGCGAGCCGCGCGGCGGGGAGGGCGGTCTGGTCGAGCCGGGCGTCGGCGGAGAGCGTGATGGTCAGCTCGCGGATGAGGTGGCCGAGAGTGGCGCCGTCGATTCCCAGGGTGCGGCGGGCCCGGGTGAGGAAGCGGAGGGGGTCACTGAAAGGAAGCGGTGGCCCCTCGCCCTCGGTCAGGGCGAGGCTGGCAGGGTCGACGTGCCAGCTGCCGTACGAGCCACGGCGGGCGCGGAAGAGGAGGCGGGGCGCTGTTGCTGTCGGTTGCCGGGGCTCGCTGCGCTCGCCGTCGCCGTCGCCGTCGAGGCGGAGGCTGTAACTGTCCGTGTCGCCCGGTCCGGCGGGGACGGGCTCGATGATCTCCTCGTAGGCGAACTCACCGACCATTTTGGCGAGGAGGCGGCGTCCGCCTCTCGCCCACCTGTCCGGGGTCAGCTCGGGCGGGTCGTAGAGAGCGGACGGGCCGTGGAGAGCGGGCAGTTCTCGGGGCGTCGGGGGGAGGGAAGGATTCGGCACGGGGACTCCTCAGGGAGGGAACCGGATCAGGTCGAGCGGTGTACTAAAAGTGAGCGGGTCAGAGCACTGCGCGCAGGGCCCGGTCACGGACCATGAGCGCCGCGCGCTTGTCGGGGAGATCCACCTCGGCGGCGAAGCGGAATCCGGCGCTCAGGAATGCGGAGACGGAGGGGGTGTTGCGCAGGTCGGGTTCCGCGATGACGCGTGCGCATGAGGCACGACGGTCGAGCACGAGGTCGGCGACGGCTCTCAGCAGAGAGGTGCCGAGCCCGCGGCCACGGTCGGCGACACCGCCGATGAGGAGGTGAAGACCGGTGTCGTGTGGGCGGGCCGGATAGTGGCGGGCCAGGGCGTCGAGGTCCGCACGGTAGACCTCCCAGTAGCTCATCGGCGTGCCGTCCAGGACACCGAGGCAAGGGACGCTGCGTCCGTCACCGTCCATCTGGGCACGCAGATGCGCCTCCGTGACGGCATCGGGGCCGGCCAGCTCCCAGAACGCCGCCACGGCGGGGTCGTTCATCCACCGGCTGATGAGGGGGAGGTCGCGTTCGATACGCACGGGGACGAGTTGGAAGACACCGGCCGAGGTGGTCGCGGGGCCCCAGTCGGCGACATTGTCGAGCAGGTCGTCGGCTGACGAGGCGGCCGTCGCCGCCCCACTGGCGCCGAACAGCGCGAAGAGTTCGTCCGGTAGGCGCAGGTCCAGGGTGTCCTGGACGTCTGCCCTGTCGGCGGCGGAGGACTCGGGGGCGGGTTCAGTGGCGGACTCGGTTCCGGCGTCGGTGCTCGCATCGGGGGGAGGCGGAGGCACGGCGTCGCTCCTCTCAGAAAGGGTCGGTCATGTTCCTCAGGAATGAAGGGGGTTGGCGATGGAGACGTAGACGGACTGGGTGTCGACCGGGCCCACGAGCTCGTCGAGCCCGCGGAGACGGGTCAGCAGATTGGCCTTGCACCGCAGCACGGGTGAGTCGAGGAGCAGGGCGGGCAGCGGCGTACGCAGCGAAGCCGGGCCGGAGACGATGTCGCCGAGGAAGTGGCGGAACGCCGCGAGCAACAGCTGTTCGTCGGCCAGGCGTTGGGCGCCCAGGGCTCCGATGAGGCCGAGGACGTTGTTGATGCCGAGGTAGTAGGCGAAGCGCTCGTCCGCCACCTCGTCGGACACGAAGGTGTCGCTGTGCTCTCCGATGCCGGGAAGCCTTCGGTCGAGTTCGGCGCGTCGGGACTCGCGGAAGTAGTAACCCTGGTTGTCGCGGTAGCGGCCGCCCACAGGCCAGCCGTCGGAGTCGAGCAGCAGGAGCGTGTTCTGCTGGTGGGCTTCCAGGGCGACACCTGCCTCGCTGTCCAGCCAGAGCACGGGGCGTACGACGTTCTCCAGGTAGCGCAGGAACCACTCCGTGGCGACGGCTCCCCGGGGGCGGCCCGTCCGTCCGGCGAGGCGGGTGACGATCTCGCCGAGCCGGGAGCGCATGAGGGGACGGCCGTGTCCGGTGGCGTGCGGTGACGGCCTGGGCGAGACGAGTCCGGCGATGCAGGTGGCGTCGTCACCGGGGCCGAAGGGGTTGTGCCGGATCATGACGTCGAGCCCGGGGACGGGCGCGCCGTCGGGGCCGGTCACGGCGAGCCAGGCCGGGTCGCGGATCACGTCGAAGCGCGGGTGAACGGCCTGCCACTGCTCGGCGAGGCCGCTGCGCAGCAGGCGGTGCACCTCGACGCCGCGGTGGAGTTCCTTGCGGAGATTCTCACGACGGGAGTTGGTGATGCGCAGGCCGAGCGAGAGTTTCAGCATGGCCGGGGCGCCCGAGCGGTAGAGGGTGCGCACGGATGAGGTCGGGTACCACGGTGCGCCGTGGGGGCCGAGGTCCTGGAGGAGGCCGGCTTCCAGGAGAGCGGCGGTCGCGGGACGGTGCCTGAGCTCACGCATCTGCCACGGGTGCAGGGGCAGGGCGGCGTGGCCTTGTGGCAGCGGAAGGTCCGGACCGGCGAGGCGTGCGGTGAGCTGCTCGGCCGGGAGCGTGCGGCCACGCTCGGTCCAGGCCGAGTCCGCGGCGAGTACGGACCGGTCGACGGCGATCCAGTGCAGGGCGAAGGCGCCACGCAACTCCGGTGAGTAGAGCCGGGATTCGGTGTCGGAGAGTCCCTCGCGGCTCTTCGGTGTGGGGTGCAGGGGGTGGCCGAGGAGCAGGGATTGTTCGGCGGCGAGGAAGAGGTCGGGCTCGTCTCCCGGGTTGTTCCGGCGATCGGCGATGAAGGTGGCGGTGCGCCGCACCGAATCGGCGACGCGGCCGACGAGGTCCCCTCCCTCGACCCGCTCGCCCTCGCTGCCGGGGCCGGATTCGGAGCCGGTGCCGAGACCGGGTTCGGAGTCGGTACCGGAGTCGGAGTCGGTACCAGTGCCAGTGCCGGTACCAGTGCCGGTGCCGGGGTTGGTGCGGTCGGGCTCGTCGTCCGCGCCGGGTCCTCCCTGCCCGTCAGCCCACTCCTCTGGCTGCTCGTCCGGAGCGGCGGCTCCGCTGCGTTGGCCGGTCTCGCGGCCCAACAGGGCGGCGACGGTGACGGCGTCGGCCGGGGGCGCGCTCTGCGGGCCGTCTTCCAGGTACGGGAGACCGAAGCGGTGCCATCCGGTGGCCGACCAGTAGTACACGGGGACGAGGAGGGCCGTGCCGCTGGCCTCCAGCGGGATCCGCAGGGCGCCCTGCTCGGGGGCGGGGAAGTCGTTCTCGCGTACCCAGCAGCGCAGGAGGTTCTCGATGGCGGCCACCTGCGCGGCGGTGTGCGGATCCGGGTGTTCCAGGAGGTCGGCGGTCGCGCCTCGCAGCTGTTCGGTCTGCCGGCCTCCCTTCTGCCGGGGGACCGTGCCGGGCTCCGCCACCAGCGAGGATTGTGTGCCGCACACGCCTGGGACGTGGGGGTGGGGTGGGTCGTCGGATGGGGGGGTGGCGTTCAAGAGGGCTTCCTTGTGAAGTCGTTCGGGCTCCGGGGCGACGGGCTGGAGCTGTGCTGATGTCTCTTGGCCGTCCGGCAGGACAGCCCGGGTCCGGCGTGGCTATCCGTGGTGCGGACGCGCCGCCGCGGAGATCGCGTCGGAGAGGCGGTCGAGGATCGCGGCCGCCTGCTCGTCCGTGATGGTGAGAGGAGGAAGGAGGCGTACGACGCTGGAGTGCCGTCCGCCAAGTTCGACGATGAGGCCGCGGCGCAGGCATTCACGTTGCACCGCTGCGGCGAGTTCGGGTGCCGGGGGAAGCGGGCGCGGGGAGCGGGCCAGGGGTCCGGCAGGCACGGAGTGGACAGCCGCCGGGTCCGCGGCGGCCGGGTCCACGAGTTCGACGCCGATCATCAGGCCTCTGCCGCGTACGTCGCCGATACAGGGGTGTTCGGCGGCAAGGGACCGCAGCTGGGTGAGCATGCGGGCGCCCAGGACTCCCGCGCGTTCCGCGAGGCCGTTCTCTCGGACGTACGCGAGGGTGGCCGCGCCGGCCGCCATGGCGAGCTGGTTGCCGCGGAAGGTGCCCGCGTGGGCGCCGGGCTGCCAGACGTCGAGATCGTCGCGGTAGATCACGACGGCCAGGGGCAGGCTGCCGCCGATGGCCTTGGACAGCACCATCACGTCCGGGACCACGCCGCTGTGCTCGACGGCCCAGAAGGTGCCGGTGCGCCCGACGCCGGTCTGGACCTCGTCCGCGATGAGCGGGATCGAGCGTGCGACGGTGATCTCGCGCATCCGGCGCAGCCAGTCGTCGGGGGCGGGGATCACGCCGCCCTCGCCCTGCACCGGTTCGAGGATCATCCCGGCCGGTCGGGACACACCCGACTTGGTGTCGTCGAGGAGGCTCTCGGTCCAGCGGGCCGCGAGTTCGGCCCCGTCCGCACCGCCGATGCCGAACGGGCAGCGGTAGTCCTGCGGGTAGGGCAGGCGCGCGACGCGTACGTCCGGTGCGCCGCCGGATGCTTCGAGCGCCCCTGCCGTCATCCCGTGGTAGGCGCCGGTGAAGGCGAGCATGCCGTCACGTCCGGTCGCCGTCCGCACGAGTTTGAGCGCGGCCTCCACCGCGTCCGTGCCGGCGGGGCCGCAGAACTGGATCCGCGCGCGGTCGGCGAGTTCACGGGGCAGCGTGTGGAACAGCTCGGTGGTGAAGGCGTCCTTGACCGGCGTCGCCAGGTCGAGGACGTGCAGCGGAGCCCCCGAGTCGAGGACCTTTCTGATCGCCTCGAGCACGACCGGATGGTTGTGCCCGAGGGCCAGGGTCCCCGCACCCGAGAGGCAGTCGAGGTAGCGCCGCCCGTCGGCGCCCTCGATCGTCAGGCCGCGCGCCCGTACCGGCACGATCGGCAGGGCGCGCGCATAGGTGCGCGCCGCCGACTCGCGCGCCGACTGGCGTCGCAGGATCCCCTCGTGTGCTGCGGAGTGCCCCGCGGAAACCGCCGCGGGCGCCGGCTCGGTCACGGCCACGACTGTTGGTCCTCCCGCTGGGAATGGGCGCTTCCCACTCGATCTGGGCTAGCGCGCCGACGAGTTGGCAGGGGAGATGAACGCAGGCAGCCAGTCCCCCGTACGTACCAACGACGAGGGCCGCGGGGGAACACGGGTAATCGGAAGATCCTTGCCGTGACGGAACCGTTGCCGTTCCGTCGGCAGTCCCCTACGGCACCGGCATAGTGTGAGGTGCCGTTCATCCGCAGCAGGGTGTGCAGCGCCACGGAAGTACGGTGCTCAACGCACCGTGCGGCACTCGGTGTCCGGCATGTGAACGATCTCGAAGCCCAGGGGGAATCTCTCTATGCGACCCATACGCCCGCTCAATACCGCTCGTCGTGGGAGGAGCGCGCGCGGCAGAACCTCCCCTGTGGCGGCCGCTGTCGCCATCGGCGCGGCGCTCGTTCTGACCGCGACGGCCTGTGGCCCGAGCGAGGACAACGCGGGCGACGATCCGTCCGCCTCCCAGCCCGCGGACGACGGCAACGGCAACGGCAACGGCGGCAACGACGACGGCAAGGTCGAGATTCCGCAGGACATCCAGGACCGGCTCAAGGAGCACGGCATCGACCTGGACAAGTGGAAGGGCGGGGCCTGGAAGAAGTTCGACAAGGACGACTGGCTCCGCGAGGCCGGCGACTACGTCAACCCGATCATCGAGGGCCTGTGGGACTCGGACCGCATGCGCGACGCCGACAAGAACCCCGACCGCGGTGTCGACGACAACGACATCTCCGGTGACCAGGGCGTGACCGACCCGACGCCCGAGCCGGTGGAAGCGGCAGCCCTGAAGGCGCCGTACGACGCCAGCGTTCCCGAGTCGGGCAAGCTGTTCTTCGACGGCCCCGATGGCTCGATGGTCTGCTCCGCCACCGTCGTGAAGGACCCGGCGCACCCGGGCAAGTCCAACATGGTGTGGACCGCGGGTCACTGTGTGCACGCCGGAGCGGATGGCGGCTGGTACCGCAACATCGCCTTCGTGCCCTCGTACAACAACAGTGGCAAGTCGGCAGCCGAGCTGCAGAACGCCCCCAAGGAAGAAGTCGCTCCGCACGGCGTCTGGTGGGGCGACTGGGCGCAGACCTCCGACCAGTGGATCGAGCAGGGTGGCCCGACGGGCGGCAAGGGCGCGCCGTACGACTTCGCGGTCATCCACGTGACGCCCGAGAAGGGCAGCGAGGGCAAGTCCCTTGAGGAGCAGGTCGGTTCCGCGCTCCCGGTGGACTTCAACGCCCCGGCCGTGCCGCAGATCGCCGACATGACGGCGACCGGCTACCCGGCGGCTCCGCCGTTCGACGGCCAGAAGGCCTTCCAGTGCGCCGACAAGCCGGGCCGGCTCTCGATCAGCAAGCCCGACCCGACGATGTACCGCATCGGCTGCACGATGACCGGCGGTTCGTCCGGCGGCGGCTGGGTCGCCGAGGGCTCGGACGGCGAGCCCGCCCTGGTCTCCAACACCTCCATCGGCCCGGTGACGGCCGGCTGGCTGGCCGGACCCCGGCTCGGCAAGGAAGCCAAGGGCATCTACGGCGCGGTGAGCAAGAAGTTCGCCGACCAGTAGAAGTCACTTGATGCACGACCAGTAGAAGTCGCCTGATGTACGACGGCGGGGTCGCCGGAAATCTTCACGACCCCGCCGTCATTCGTCCCCAAACACACAGGCATAGTGAGGTGTTGCGTCGGCGGGGCGCTCCCGGAGCCTCCACGCCGACACATGACAAGTACATGGCAATTGCAGCAATCAAGTGCAGCAATCACACGTTCAATTCGGGGGTTACAGCACCATGCGTTCCACTCGTGCGCCCTTCGCGCGCAGTCGCGGGCGGCGTCTCGCACTCGCCGCCACCGGGCTCGCCGCGACTCTGGCACTCACCGCCACGGCCTGCGGTCCCAGCGACGACAAGGCCAGCGACAAGGCTGGTTCCGGCACCTCTCAGGGCGCCGACAAGGGTTCCGACACCGGCTCCGATGCCAAGCTGCCCGGCGACCTCGCCGACAAGCTGAAGGACCACGGCATCGACCCGGACAAGTGGAAGGACGGTGGCTGGAAGAACTTCGAAAAGGGTGAATGGCTCCGCGAGGCCAAGGACTTCGTCAACCCGGTCATCGAAGGGCTCTGGAAGCCCGAGCGGATGAAGGACGCCAAGGACCCGAAGAAGACCATCGCCGCGAAGGACGCCCCCTCGGACCAGGGCGCGACGGACCCCGAGCCGTCGCCGGTCCAGGCGAAGCGCGAGAAGACGCCGTACCACGAGAACGCCGCCCCGGTCGGCAAGATCTTCTTCGACGCCCCCGAGGGCTCGATGGTCTGCTCCGGCACGGTCGTGAAAGACCCGCGCAACCCGGGCAAGTCCAACCTCGTGTGGACCGCGGGCCACTGCGTGCACGCCGGTTCCGCCGGTGGCTGGTACCGCAACATCACCTTCGTGCCTGCCTACAACGACCTCGGCAAGTCCGAGGCCGAGCTGAGCAACGCCGCCCCGCAGGAAGTCGCCCCCTACGGCCAGTACTGGGCCGACTGGGTCTCGACCTCCGCCGAGTGGATCGACCAGGGCGCGGCTTCGGGCGGCGCCGGTGCGCCGTACGACTACGCCGTGATGCACGTGAAGCCGGAGCAGGGCTCCAAGTCCCTCGAGGAGACGGTCGGCAACGCGCTCGAGGTCGACTTCTCGACTCCGGCGGCGCAGAGCGTGAGCTCGATGGGCGCCTGGGGCTACCCCGCCGCTCCCCCGTACAACGGCCAGATCATGCACAAGTGCATCGACAAGCCGGGCCGCCTCTCGCTGACCTCCACCCAGCCGACGATGTACCGCATCGGCTGCACCATGACCGGCGGTTCGTCCGGTGGCGGGTGGTTCCGGATGGTGGGCGACAAGACCCAGCTGGTCTCGAACACCTCGATCGGCCCGGCCGAGAACACCTGGCTGGCCGGACCGCAGCTGGGCAAGGGCGCCGAGCAGGTCTACGACATGATGAGCAAGAAGTACGGCTCCAAGTAGCCGCACGGCGGGCGACCCCCGCACCTCGCACCTGACGCGGCGAAGGCCCGCCCCCTACGAGAGGGGGCGGGCCTTCGTCATGTGGACCGCGTGAACCACTGAACCGCGTGAACCACGCCTGTCCGGTGCTGCGTTCAGCCGGCGACGGGGACGTACGGCGTGAGGTCCGCCGCCAGTTCCTCGTGCACTCGCGCCTTGAGCAGCGTGCCCTCGGCGGTGTGCTCCTCGGAGAGCACCTCGCCCTCGGCGTGCGCCCGCGAGATGAGCTGGCCCTGCGTGTACGGCACGAGGGCCTCGATCTCGACCTTGGGCCGCGGCAGTTCGGCGTCGATCAGCGCGAGCAGCTCTTCGATGCCCGCGCCCGTGCGCGCGGAGACCGCGATCGCGTGCTTCTCGTTGCGCAGCAGCCGCTGGAGGACCAGCGGATCGGCCGCGTCCGCCTTGTTGACGATCACGATCTCGGGCACGTCGGTCGCGCCCACATCGCGGATCACCTCGCGCACGGCGGCCAGCTGCTCCTCCGGCACCGGGTGCGAACCGTCCACCACGTGCAGGATCAGGTCGGACTCGCCGACCTCCTCCATCGTGGAGCGGAACGCCTCGACGAGGTGGTGCGGCAGATGCCGTACGAACCCGACGGTGTCGGCCAGGGTGTAGATCCGGCCGCTCGGCGTCTCGGCCCGGCGCACGGTCGGGTCGAGGGTGGCGAACAGGGCGTTCTCCACCAGGACGCCCGCGCCCGTGAGGCGGTTGAGCAGGGAGGACTTGCCCGCGTTCGTGTAACCGGCGATCGCGACCGAAGGCACCTTGTTGCGCTTGCGCTCCTGGCGCTTGATCTCGCGGCCCGTCTTCATCTCCGCGATCTCCCGGCGCATCTTCGCCATCTTCTCGCGGATCCGACGGCGGTCCGTCTCGATCTTGGTCTCACCGGGACCACGTGTCGCCATGCCGCCGCCACCGCTGGATCCGCCGCCGCCCATCTGGCGGGAGAGCGACTGACCCCAGCCTCGGAGGCGCGGGAGCATGTACTGCATCTGGGCAAGGGCGACCTGCGCCTTGCCCTCTCGGGACTTGGCGTGCTGGGCGAAGATGTCGAGGATCAGGGCGGTCCTGTCGACCACCTTGACCTTGACGACGTCTTCGAGGTGAATCAGCTGGCCAGGGCTCAGCTCACCGTCACAGACGACGGTGTCGGCCCCGGTCTCGAGGACGATGTCACGCAGCTCCTGGGCCTTGCCGGATCCGATGTACGTCGCCGGGTCGGGCTTGTCGCGGCGCTGAATGACGCCGTCCAGCACGAGCGCGCCCGCCGTCTCGGCGAGGGCGGCCAGCTCGGCGACGGAGTTCTCCGCGTCCTGCACTGTGCCCGAGGTCCACACGCCGACCAGCACCACTCGCTCCAGACGGAGCTGTCGGTACTCGACTTCGGTGACGTCCTCGAGCTCGGTGGAGAGGCCGGCGACGCGGCGCAGGGCCGCGCGCTCGGAGCGGTCGAACTGTTCGCCGTCCCGCTCTCCGTCGTGTCCGTGGCTCCAGGCGACGTCCTCTTCCATCAGGGCATCGGCCCGAAGACCTTCGGGGTAGTTCTGCGCGAGGCTCTGCGCGTCCTGGGAAGGGGAAGAAGAGGAGGTCATTGGATCCTTACGTCGATGGGATTCGTCATAGGGTTGAACGCTCGGGGCCGCCCCGAGATTCCCCGGGCCGGCCGGCGGGAGCCCTGAGATCACCCCGAAGGGTTTTCCCGGACCCGCAGCGGCGCCGACCTGAAGATGGTTGCACGGAACGGCCCGTCTCGTCACGTGGGTTATTTCCGGGCGGGAGCCGCCTTACGCCAGTCCGGATGGCCCGGCATCGGCGGCGTCTTCGCGCCGTACAGCCAGGCGTCGAAGAAACCGCTCAGATCACGGCCCGCGGTCGACGAGGCGAGCCGCACGAAGTCCGCGGTCGTCGCGTTCCCGTCCCGGTAGGTGCGCACGAAGTCACGCTCGAGGCGGTCGAAGTTGTCGTGCCCGATCTCCTGCCGCAGTGCGTAGAGCACCAGCGCGCTGCCGTCGTACACCACCGGGCGGAAGATGCTGATCTTCTGGCCCGGTGCGGGGCCCTTCGGCGCGGCCGGCGGTCCGCCCGCGGCGCGCCAGCCGTCCGACTGCCGGTAGGCCTCACGCATCCGCTTCTGGAGGGGCTTCTTCGACTTCTCCTCGGCGAAGAGGGCCTCGTACCAGGTGGCGTGCCCTTCGTTGAGCCAGAGATCGGACCAGGAGCTCGGGCTCACGCTGTCGCCGAACCACTGGTGCGCAAGCTCATGCACCATGATCGAGTCCACGTACCACTCGGGGAACTCGGGCCGCTTGAACAGATCGCTCTCGAAGAGGGAGAGGGTCTGCGTCTCGAGTTCGAAGCCGGTCTGTGCCTGCGCCATCAGCACGCCGTACGTCTCGAAGGGGTAGCGGCCGACCTTCTCCTCCATCCAGCCGATCTGGTCCGGCGTCTTCTTCAGCCAGCGCTCCATAGCCTTGCGGTCCTTGGTGGGCACCACATCGCGTACGGGGAGGCCGTGCGGCCCGGAGCGGTGCACCACGGTGGAGCGGCCGATGGACACCTGCGCCAGTTCCGTCGCCATGGGGTGGCGGGTGCGGAAGGCCCGCGTCGTGGTGGCCCCGGTGTGCGCCGTCGCGACGGGCAGACCGTTGGCGACGGCGGTGAGCCCCTTCGGGGTGGTGACGCGGAAGGTGAACCGCGCCTTGTCGGAGGGGTGGTCGTTCGACGGGAACACGCGGTGCCCGGCGTCGGCCTGGTTGGCCATGGCGAGCCCGTCGGCGGTGGGCACCCAGCCGCCGTCCTTGTTCTTCGTGGGCCGGGGATCACTGGTGTGCCGGACGGTGATCCGCATCTGCTCGTCCCGGCTCAGCGGCCGTGACGGCGTGACGACCAGGTCCTCACCGGTGGTCTCGAAGCGGGCTGGAGCGCCGTTGACGGCGACTGAGCGGACCTTACCGTGGGCGAAGTCGAGGTTGACGCGCCTCAGCGGGGCGCTCGTACGGGCGTCGATCACCGTCACGGCATCGAGCGGCTTCTTGTTGTCGCCGTGGTACGTGAAGGCGATGTCGTACGCCATGACGTCGTACCCGGGGTTGCCCAGGTGCGGGAAGAGCCGGTCGCCGATGCCGAGCGGTCTGGCCGGTGACGGCGCACTCGCGGCGAGAAGGGTGGCGGAGGTGGCCGCGGCCAGGAGCGTGGTCGCGATGCGGAGAGTCCTCGGCCGCGAGGCCTTGACCCGGGGGGTGAGCAGCATGAACTACCGCTATCAGCGCGCGCCTTCCGCACCGGTGTCGGCGCGCGCCATGCCACTCGAACGAGTCGCAGGCAGGGGGCCGAGGCGACGCTGACGCCCGATAACCGTCAACTACGAAGTCGCCGCCGCCGGGTGCTGGGCACGGCTGACGTCGTACACCCCGGGCACCGCACGCATCGCACGCATCAGCCCCGGCAGGTGGGCCGCGTCCGGCAGTTGCAGCGTGTACGTGTGGCGCACGCGCTGCTGGCTCGGCGGCTCGACGGTCGCCGACATGACCTCGACGCCCTCCAGGGCGATGGCTTCCGTGAGGTCGGCCAGCAGATGCGCCCGCCCGAACGACTCGGCGATCAGCGTGACCCGGCACTCCGCGCTGTCTCCCCAGCGCACTCCTACCTCCGCACGCCCCACCTCCTTCATGCGCGCGACGGCGGGACACTCGACGCGGTGCACGGTGACGACCCCGCCGCGCACGGCGAAGGCGGTCACCTCGTCGGGCGGCACGGGCGTACAGCAGCCGGCGAGTCGTACGCTCGCGCCTTCCCTGTCCACCACGGCGTTCGCCGCGGCGGGGCGCGGGAAGTCGGAGGCCTGCGGCAGGGGCGCGGGGGCCGTCTTCTCCGGGGGCGACGCCGGGGGTGCCGAGGCGGGCGTGGGGTGGGTCGTGAGCCAGCGCCGGATGGCGATCCGAGCGCCGGGCGTGCGCGCGTGGTCGAGCCACTCGCGCGATGGCCCGGACGCCGCGTCCTGTCCCATGAGCAGCTGGACCGTGTCGCCGTCCCGCAGGACCGTGCTCAGCGTGGCCAGGCGGCCGTTGACACGTGCGCCGATGCAGGCGTGGGCGTCCTCGCCGTACTGGGCGTAGGCGGCGTCCACGCAGCTCGCACCGGCGGGCAGGCCGAGCGTGCCGCCGTCGGGGCGGAAGACGGCGATCTCGCGGTCCTGGGCGAGGTCTTCGCGGAGCGTGGACCAGAACGTGTCGGGGTCGGGCGCCGCCTCCTGCCAGTCGAGCAGGCGGGAGAGCCAGCCGGGCCGGGTCGGGTCGGCGCGCTCACCCTCCACGGCGTCGTCCGAAGAGGCGTCGGGACCGGCATCGGACTGCTCCTCCGAAGGAGGAGCGTACGGATTGCGCAACGCGACGACGCCGGCCTCGGCCACCTTGTGCATCTGGTACGTGCGGATGAGGACTTCGGCGACCTCCCCGTCCGGGCGGGCCACCGCCGTGTGCAGCGACTGGTAGAGGTTGAACTTCGGTACGGCGATGAAGTCCTTGAACTCCGAGACCACCGGCGTGAAGCACGTGTGCAGCTCTCCGAGGACGCCGTAACAGTCCGCGTCCTCGTTCACCAGGACCAGGAGCCGTCCGAAGTCGGCCGCGCGCATCTCGCCGCGTTTGCGGTGCACCCGGTGGACCGAGACGTAGTGCCGTGGCCTGATGAGGACTTCGGCCGCGATGCCCGCCTCGCGCAGCACCGCCCGGACGTCGTCCGCCGTCCCCTCCAGCGGGTCGCCGCCGCCCACGGCGTTGGCCGCGATCAGCTCTTGGACCCGGGCGTACTCCTCCGGGTGGAGGATCGCGAATACGAGGTCCTCCAGCTCGGTCTTGAGCGCCTGCACGCCGAGGCGTTCGGCGAGCGGAATGAGCACGTCACGTGTCACCTTGGCGATCCGTGCCTGTTTCTCGGGGCGCATGACGCCGAGCGTGCGCATGTTGTGCAGGCGGTCGGCCAGCTTGATCGACATGACGCGTACGTCGTTGCCGGTGGCCACGAGCATCTTGCGGAAGGTCTCGGGCTCGGCGGCGGCTCCGTAGTCGACCTTCTCCAGCTTCGTGACGCCGTCGACCAGATAGCAGACGTCGTCGCCGAATTCCGTACGCACCTGATCGAGCGTCACATCCGTGTCCTCGACGGTGTCGTGGAGCAGGGAGGCGGTCAAGGTCGTGATCTCGGCGCCCAGTTGGGCGAGGATCAGGGTCACCGCGAGCGGGTGTGTGATGTACGGCTCACCGCTCTTGCGCATCTGGCCGCGGTGGGATGACTCCGCCAGGACCCACGCACGCCGCAGCGGCTCCAGGTCCGCGTCCGGGTAGTGGGCGCGATGGGCTTCCGCCACATGGCCGATGGCGTCCGGCAACCGGTCCCGGGTGCCGGACCCCAACAGGGCTGCCCGGCCGAGCCTGCGCAGGTCAAGCCGTGGGCGGCCGCGCCTGCGCTGCGCTGCGGGCGTCACGGGGCCTGACATCGCAGGGTTTGTAGCCTCCGCACTCATGGGCACCTCCGGCTGCTCCGACCGGCGGTGGGCGGACGACGGCGTGCTCCGTCCGGGCCGGTGCTTGATGCTACCGAGCCCATCACGCGCCGCTGACCGCCTCTCGCCGAGCGTGAAACGGATCACCCATTCGAGCGACAGTTCACGGGTTTACAGTTTCGAGCCATTCCGCGTCGATCTCGCCTTCGGCGACGATCACCGCGGGGCCCGTCATTTCGATCTCGCCGTCGGGCCGCTCGGTGATCACCAGGCTCCCACCAGGCAGATCGACGGTGTACGTGACCGGCGAACCGGTCGTGGCGGGGTCCGCCCCGTCCCTGCGGGCCGCCGCGACGGCCACGGCGCACGCGCCCGTGCCGCACGAGCGAGTCTCGCCGGCGCCGCGCTCGTGCACCCGCATGGCGACGTGACGAGGGCCACGGTCGACGACGAACTCGACGTTCACACCGTCCGGGTAGGCCGAAGCGGGACTGAATGGCGGCGCGTCGTACAGGTTGCCCGCGTGGGCCAGGTCGTCGATGAAGGCGACCGCGTGCGGGTTGCCCATGTTCACGTTGCGCGCGGGCCAGTGGTGGTCCGCCACGGAGACCTCGACGTCACCTTCGGGGAAGGACGCCTTGCCCATGCCGACGGTGACGTCCCCGCCGGCCGCGGCCTTGGCGATGTGCACGGTCTTCACGCCGCCACGGGTCGCGACGGCCAGATCGCCCTCGCCCACCAGTCCGGCGCGCTGCAGATAGCGGGCGAAGACGCGCACGCCGTTGCCGCACATCTCGGCGATCGAACCGTCGCCGTTGCGGTAGTCCATGAACCACTCGGCCTCGGCGGCCAGATGGCGTACCTCGGGGTGAGCCGTCGTACGCACGACGTGCAGCAGGCCGTCGCCCCCGATGCCCGCACGGCGGTCGCACAGGGCGGCGACAGCGGCCGGGGACAGCTCGATGGCGTTCTCGGGGTCAGGGATGATCACGAAGTCGTTCTCGGTCCCGTGCCCCTTGAGGAAGGCGATCCGCGTGCTCATTCCTCGATCGTACGGGGTGCCGCGGACAGTCAGTCGTCAAGGTGCCCGCCAGGGCTCTGACCTCGTACAACGCCGTCAGCGAAGGCGCGCGACCCGCCACACGGCGAGGACGGCGACGGCGAGGAACACCAGGGCGTACGCGGAGACGATCCGCCAGTCCGGGCGGGCTCCGGAACCGCGCTCCGGCAGTCCCGGCCAGGTGTGCCCCACGCGGCGCGCGGCCATCATGCCCCAGCCCGCGGCGCAGCTGCTGATCAGGAGTCCGAGCATGGCGACGACGGCGCCGCCGTCCCCGAACTCGAAGGCCAGCGGGAAGGCGAACATCAGCGATCCGGCGGCGGCGAGGATGACGATCGGCGCGAGCTGCCAGATGCGCAGACGGCGCTGCGGGCGCAGTTCGACCTCGACCTCCGCCGCGGCCATCGCGTCCGCGACGGGACCGTCGTCGGTCACGCCGTCCGGCGGCCCGTCAGGGCCGTCCGGGGTCAGCTCGCCGCCGTCATGCGCGGTGTCACGAGGGCCGGCCTCCATCGCCATCCGCCCTCCTACTTCGGACTCCACTGGTCGATCGATGGTCGATGATGGCACGGCGTCAGGGGCCGGGATGACCGCCGGAGCGTCCCGATGCCATCACGTGATCAGGCTGTGACCGCTCGTTCGACCAACGCCATTGCACGTCCTGGGAGTTCCCCTCGATCGGTCATGGCGCCACTGAGCCAGTGCACCCGGGGATCGCGGCGGAACCACGAGTCCTGACGGCGCGCGAAACGCTTGGTCGCGCGCACGGTCTCCGCGCGCGCCTCGTCGTCGGTGCACTCCCCCGCGAGCGCCGCGAGCACCTGCTGGTACCCGAGCGCACGTGAAGCCGTACGCCCCTCACGGAGCCCCACGGCCTCCAGGGCGCGCACCTCGTCGACGAGACCGGCGTCCCACATGCGGTCCACGCGCGTGGCGATGCGTTCGTCGAGCTCGGGGCGGCCGACATCGACGCCGATCTGGACAGTGTCGTAGACGGAGTCGTGGCCGGGGAGGTTGGCGGTGAAGGGCTTTCCGGTGATCTCGATGACCTCAAGGGCGCGGACGATGCGGCGGCCGTTGCTGGGCAGGATGGCCTGGCCCGCTCCGGGGTCGGCGGCGGCGAGGCGGGCATGGAGCGCGCCGGAGCCGTGGAGCGCGAGTTCTTCCTCAAGGCGGGCCCGCACTTCCGGGTCGGTACCGGGGAACTCCAGGTGGTCGACGGCTCCCCTGACGTAGAGCCCGGAGCCACCGACCAGGATCGGCCAGCGTCCGTCGGCGAGGAGGCGGTCGATTTCGGCTCGCGCCAGCTTCTGGTACTCGGCGACGCTCGCCGCCTCCGTGACGTCCCAGATGTCGAGGAGGTGGTGCGGCACTCCCTCACGCTCTTCGAGCGTCAGCTTGGCGGTCCCGATGTCCATCCCTCTGTAGAGCTGCATGGAGTCGGCGTTGACGACTTCGCCGCCGAGACGCTGGGCGAGAAAAACGCCCAGATCGGACTTTCCTGCCGCGGTCGGCCCGACGACGGCGATGACCCGCGGTGCGGGAGCTGCTCTACTCACCGCCCCAGTCTCGCAAATCCCGCGACCACTTCCCGAACGAGCTACGTGACGCCACACCTCCGGGGTCGTTGCCTGTTGCGAGGTTCCGGCCGCCGGTTTCGAGGATCGGCGACCCGGGTGGCGCAACAGGGCGCACCGGGCGGCGCGGGATTTCGCCCACACGAGTACCGTATGGAGTAGATATGGGCGTTTTTGCACGGTTCCGCAGGAAGTCCAAGGACACGGAAGAGGCGTCAACAGCCGAGGCGGCAGCCAGCACCCTGACGGCCGAGGCGGAAGCGGCCGGGGAGTCCCCCGAGGCCGACTCCAGCAAGGAAGAGGCCAAGGCCGAAGCCGCCACCGACGAGCCCAAGGCTGAGACCGGGGCCCAGGCTGAGACCGAGACGAAGGCCGAAGGGAAGGCCGAGGCTGAAGCCGACGCCGAGGCCAAGACGGAGACCGAGACCGAGACCGAGGACAAGTCGGAAGACACCGAAGCGGCTGCCGCGGAGAACGTGGACATCCCGAAGCAGCAGTCCGCGGAGAAGGCCCCCGACAACGACGAAGCCGACGAAGGCGCCCGCAAGTGACTCTCCCAGCGAGGGAAGGCAACCGATGGGCTTCCTGCAGAACCTGAAAGACAAGCTCGCCCCGGCGAAGGACAAGGTCGCGGGCCTCGCGCAGCAGCACGGGGACAAGATCGACCAAGGTCTCGACAAGGCCGCGAAGGTGGTCGACGAGAAGACCAAGGGCAAGTACAGCGACAAGATCCAGACGGGGACGGGCAAGGCGAAGGATGCCGTGGACCGCCTCGCCGGGACGCCCGACGAGGGCAAGGACACGGGTGGCGGCACCACCCCGCCCACAGGCGGCACCACTCCGCCCGGGGGTGGCACCACTCCGCCCACGGGTGGCACGACCCCACCCGCGGGTGGCACGACCCCGCCCACGCCCCCTCCGGCACCCTGAATCACCCCGCGTCACCGGTCGAACGACCCCGGCGGACGGCCGCGGAGCGCCACCAGCTCCGCGGCCGTCGCCGTGCGTCGGCAGCGCGCGTGGACGCCTCCGTCAGGCCGCTCAGGCCGCTCAGGCCACGCGAGCCGCACAAGAGGCCTAAGCCGCTACGACCAGGCGGCCACCAAATACCCGACGCCGTACGGAGCGTCCTCGTAGAGCAGCTCGCCGCTCAGGCCCCCTCCCTCGGCCGCGCCCGCGAGCACCTGCCACGGTGCCCGGCCCGCCGCCTTCAGTTCGTACGCCAGATCCTCGTCCAGCGCCTTGAGCCCCTCGACGTCCGCCGCCCCCAGCGCACGGGCGACCTCCGCGTCGAACCCTGCCGCCCGCTCGTCGAGATAGCCGGGCGCCTTCAGCGTGCGGCACGCGCTGGCGTCGCCCATCACCAGCAGGGCCACCCGGTCGGCCCGCGCCGCGATCTCCCCTCCGACTTGAATACACCGCTCGGCCGCGAGAGGTTCCCCCACCCCGAGACCTTCCAGCGGGGCCGCAGACCATTCCGTACGGTCGAGCAGCCAGGCGGCGACGGCGAGCGACGGCGGAAGTTCGCCCTCCGCCGCATCCGCGAGGGACCCGCCCGCACCGCCCGTACCGACCGAACCGTCGGCGTCGGAACGTCCCAGTCGCACGTCCAGGTCCACGCCGAACCCGCGGAAAGTCCCGCGGGCGCCCTGCGGATGCGGGCCGCGTCTGCTCTGCTCGGCGGGGCCGACCACGACGAGCCGGTCGGGCCGTGAGGCGGCGAGCACCCCGATGGCGTCCGTGCACGCGGCGCGCGCGGCGTCCAGTTCGGGCGCAGCGCCCGCGGCGACCTCGGGGACGAGCAGGGGCGGGCAGGGGCAGACGGCTGCGGCGACAAGCATGATCCGCAGCGTAACGGGCGCGAGCTGGAGCGCGCGCTAGTAGGAGATCGGGCCCGAGTCCCACTCCAGCTCGGAGATCGAGAAGCGGTACGGGAACGAGCCCCCGGACGAACCGTCGCCGATCACCATCCAGCCGTCGGCCGTGCGGTAGCGGCGCATCCGTACGGGATAGCGCGGGTGCTTCGGGCGGTACAGGCGGACGAACTCCGCGAACCGCTCCACCGCTTCCTCATGCGTGCCGTCCACCGTGGCCATCAGCTCGAACAGATGCCATGCCCCCGGCCCCGGCGGGTTCTCCATCATCAGCGCCCAGCGCGCCATCAGCCCGTCCCCCGTTGTCCGACTGCCCGCCCGTTGTCCGCTCGCCCCGGTCAGTCGAGCGCGCACCCGCCTGTGGTGGCCACCGGCAGCGGCTCCGGGGCGCCCACCTGCGGCAGTCCGAGCATCACGCCCGCGGGCTTGGCGGCCGCCTCGGTGTTGCGCTTCTCCCAGGCGTCACCCGCGCGCGTGGGGCGCACGTTCAGGACGGGGCCCTCGGCGAGCAGGTGGTGCGGCGCCGCGTACGTGATCTCCACCGTCACGACGTCACCGGGGCGGACCTCAGCGTCCGGCTTGGTGAAGTGGACCAGGCGGTTGTCGGGGGCGCGTCCCGAGAGGCGGTGGGTGGCGCCGTCCTTGCGGCCCTCGCCCTCGGCCACCATCAGGTCGAGGGTCCTGCCGACCTGCTTCTTGTTCTCGTCCCAGGCGATCTCCTCCTGGAGGGCGGACAGGCGCATGTAGCGGGCCTGCACGACCTCCTTGGGGATCTGCCCCTCCATGGTGGCCGCGGGCGTGCCGGGGCGCTTGGAGTACTGGAAGGTGAAGGCGTTGGCGAAGCGGGCCTCGCGGACCACGTGCATCGTCTGCTCGAAGTCCTCCTCGGTCTCCCCGGGGAAGCCGACGATGATGTCGGTGGTGATCGCGGCCTCGGGCATGGCGGCGCGGACCTTCTCGATGATGCCGAGGAAGCGGTCCTGGCGGTACGAGCGGCGCATCGCCTTCAGGATCGGGTCCGAGCCCGACTGGAGCGGCATGTGCAGCTGCGGCATGACGTTCGGGGTCTCGGCCATGGCGGCGATCACGTCGTCCGTGAAGTCGCGCGGGTGCGGGGACGTGAAGCGCACGCGCTCCAGGCCCTCGATCTTCCCGCAGGCCCGCAGGAGCTTGCTGAAGGCCTCGCGGTCGCCGATGTCCGAGCCGTACGCGTTCACGTTCTGGCCGAGCAGGGTGATCTCGGAGACGCCCTCGGCGACGAGCGCCTCGATCTCGGCGAGGATGTCGCCGGTCCTGCGGTCCTTCTCCTTGCCGCGCAGAGCGGGCACGATGCAGAACGTGCAGGTGTTGTTGCAGCCCACGGAGATGGACACCCATGCCGCGTACGCGCTCTCGCGGCGTGTGGGCAGCGTCGAGGGGAACGCCTCGAGGGACTCGGCGATCTCGACCTGGGCCTCTTCCTGGACGCGGGCCCGCTCCAGGAGCACCGGCAGCTTGCCGATGTTGTGGGTGCCGAAGACGACGTCGACCCAGGGGGCCTTCTTGACGATGGTGTCGCGGTCCTTCTGGGCCAGGCAGCCGCCGACGGCGATCTGCATGCCGGGCCGCTTGGTCTTCATCGGCGCCAGGCGGCCGAGGTTCCCGTACAGACGGTTGTCGGCGTTCTCCCTGACGGCGCACGTGTTGAAGACGACCACGTCGGCGTCGCCGTCCGAGCCCTCGGGCGCGCGTTCGTATCCGGCGCCCTCGAGGAGACCGGAGAGACGCTCCGAATCGTGGACGTTCATCTGGCACCCGTAAGTGCGTACCTCGTACGTTCCTTTAACGCCCACTGCCTGTCCCCGGTCGCCGCTGCTCATGTGACAAGGGTAGGCGGTCGCGGGAGTGTCCCCGCCGGGAGCTCGGGCCTGGCCATTACAGCGAGTGGCCTGGCAGGATCGCGCGCATGCTCCAGGCACTCCCCCACATCAGCAGGCGCCGCGCACTCCAGGGTGCGGCGGCCGCCCTCGTGGTCTTCGGGCTCCTGATGTGGTGGCTCGTTCCGGCGGGCGACGACTCCCCGGGTGGCCGGATGACGTTCAGCACGGGCGTGAAGAACGCCGTGTACGAGCGGTACGGCAAGCTCCTGCGGACCGCGGTCTCCCATGACATGCCCAAGGTGGACGTCGAGCTGCTCAACAGCGAGGGGTCGCAGCAGAACGTCGAGCGGGTGGCCACGGGGAAGGCCGATTTCACCATCGCGGCCGCCGACGCCGTCGAGAAGTACCGCCTGGAGGGGCGTGCGGGCGCGGACCGGCTGCGGGGCTGTGCGCGGCTGTACGACGACTACGTCCAGCTCGTCGTCCGGCGCTCGTCGGACATCGGCAAGCCACAGGACCTGCGGGGCAAGAAGGTGGCCGTGGGACAGCCGCGCTCGGGCGTGCGGCTGATAGCGGAACGAGTACTCAAGGCCGCCGACCTCGATCCCGGCAAAGACCTCACGCCGGTGGACGCCGGTATCGACAAGGCCCCCGATCTTCTTAAGAAGGGCGACATCGACGCCTTCTTCTGGTCGGGCGGACTGCCGACGCTCACCGTGACCGAGCTCTCCAAGGAGTTCGACATTCGCCTCGTCCCGCTCGGCACCCTGGTGGAGGCGCTGCACGAGCAGGGCGGGGCCTCCCGCTACTACCGGGCAGCGGTGATGCCCGCCGACGCCTATCCCGCCACCCAGCAGAGCGACGCCGTACCGACCCTGGCCGTGGCGAACCTCCTGGTCACCACGGACCGGGCGGATCCGAAACTGACCGAGGGCCTGACCCGCACGGTGATCGACAGCCGCGACCACATCGGAAGCGTGGTGCACGCGGCCCAGCTGGTGGACCTGCGGACGGCGCTCTACACGGACCCGCTCGACCTGCACGAGGGCGCGCGCCGCTACTACCAGTCGGTCAAGCCGTAGCCACAGCCCTGGCCGTCAAGCCGTAGCCCTGGCCGTCAGGCCGTGTTCCCGGGATCGTCGCGCGGGACGCCGACGGTCACCCGCAGTCCGTGCGGCTCGTGCTGCTCGTACGCGATGGAACCGCCGCCCGCGGTGAGCAGGGCGCGCGAGATGGACAGACCGAGGCCCGATCCCTTCACGTTCTGATGGCGGTTGCTGCGCCAGAAGCGGTCGCCGATGCGGGCGAGTTCGTCCTCCGTGAGGCCGGGGCCGCCGTCCGTGATCACTATGGTCGTCAGTTCACCGCTCCAGGAGACCTCCACCCGCACCTCCTCGCCCTCGGGCGTGAACTTGAGGGCGTTGTCGATCACCGCGTCCAGGGCGCTGGACAGGGCGACCGGGTCGGCCCACCCGGTGGTCGCCGGGCAGACGCCCGTCAGGCGCACCCCGTGCTCCTCGGCGAGCGGGCGCCAGGCGCCGACGCGTTCGGCCGCGAGCTCACCGATGTCGGTGAGCCGCAGATCGGCCGCGGCGTGCTCGGCCAGCGCGAGGCCCAGGAGGTCGTCGAGCACCTGGGCGAGGCGTTTGCCCTCGGTGCGCACGGAGGCGATCTCTTCGTTCCCCTCGGGCAGTTCGAGGGCGAGCAGCTCGATGCGGAGCAGCAGGGCGGAGAGAGGGTTGCGCAGTTGGTGCGAGGCGTCGGCGACGAAGGCCCGCTGCTGCTCAAGTACGTCCTCTACGTTGTCGGCCATCTCGTTGAACGACCGGGCCAGACGCCTCAGCTCCGGCGGCCCGCCCGCGGCCGCGACCCGCGACTTGAGGCGTCCGGTCGCGATGTCGTGCGTGGTCGCGTCCAGGACACGTACCGGGCGCAGCACCCAGCCGGTGAGGCGCAGCGCGGCGCCGACGGCGAGGAGCATCGCCGCCGACTCGCCGGCGCCGATGAGCAGCCACCCCTGCAGTGTCTTCGAACGCATGCGTCCCGTGGGCGAGTCGGTGACGACGACGGCGACGACGTCTCCGTCCCTGATCACCGGCGACGCGACGACGAGCCGGCCGCGCTGCCAGGGCCACACCTGACGCGGATCGTGGCTCCCACGCGACCTGAGGGCCTCTTCGAAGGCCTCCCGCACCTCGACGCCCCTGGGAGGCAGGAACCAGTCTCCGGGGGCGTGAGCCATGGGCTCACGGTCCCGGAAGAAGACGCCCGCCTTGATCCCGTAGACCTCGTGGTAGTAGTCGAGTTCGGTCTGGAGGGTTTCGCGCCGTTCGTCCTTGTCGCGCAGGCGCGAACCCGTAGGACGTTTCGTGACGAACTGCGCGAGCGCCGCGAACCGCGCCGTGTCGTCGATCCGGTCGATGACCACCTTCTGCTGCTGCGCCGCCGCCACGCTCACGGCGAGCGGGAAGCCGAGCGCGAGCAGCACACCCGCCATGAGGACGATGAGCAGCGGGAGGAGGCGAGAGCGCACCTGACCTCGCTACTCGCTACGCGGCCGGGGCGACGAGCCGGTAGCCCACGCCTCGTACCGTCTCGATCAGGGCCGGCATGTGCAACTTGGAGCGCAGGGAAGCGACATGCACCTCAAGAGTGCGTCCCGTTCCCTCCCAGCTGGTGCGCCACACCTCGCTGATGATCTGCTCCCGGCGGAACACCACGCCGGGCCGCTGCGCGAGGAGCGCGAGCAGGTCGAACTCCTTGCGGGTCAGTTGGACTGTCGAACCGTCCACACTGACCTGCCGGGTGGGCAGTTCGATGCGTACGGAACCAAGGCGCAGTTCGCTGTCCGCGGGGCCCGCGGCGGCGCCGGACGGGGGCCGCCTGATGACCGCGTGGATGCGGGCGATCAGCTCCCCGGTGTCGTACGGCTTCACTACGTAGTCATCGGCCCCGAGGTTCAGGCCATGGATCCGGGAGCGCACGTCGGCGCGCGCCGTCACCATGATCACCGGGATCGACCCGCGCTTGCGGATCTTTCCGCACACTTCGTAGCCGTCCTGATCGGGCAGTCCCAGATCCAGGAGCACGACTCCGAAGGGTGCCGTTTCGCCGGGCAGCAGGGCCTGCAGCGCTTCCTCGCCGCTGCGGGCGTGCACGACGTCGAAGCCGTGCCTGGCCAGGACCGCGGACAGGGCGGCGGCCACGTGATCGTCGTCCTCGACGAGGAGCAGTCTCATACGGGCCCCCTCCGGTTCATCGGTCGTTCCGTTCGCGCTCGCCGATGGCCGGTATGCGCGCGTGCACAGGCACCAAGGCATCCACGCCGATGGATAAGGACCGCGTCAAGAGGGTTCGGGTCACGGGCACGTTCCGTTATGGAGCCGGTACGCGCACCGGCGTCCCCGTTCACACGGTGTGTCCGGTTGCGGCCGGATCGTTATGCTCAATTTCCCCTCAGATGTAATGACGCTGGTCGCACCGGGTTACTACTGTCCTCCCAACCGAGGAGGATGGAGCAACAAGCCGTGACCGAAGTATCGGTGACCAAGGACGCCATACCGCCCGGGGCGGACGACCTGGTCGTGCTGAAGAACGTCAACAAGCACTTCGGCGCTCTGCACGTCCTCCAGGACATCGACCTGACCATCACCCGCGGTGAGGTCGTCGTCGTGATCGGCCCCTCCGGGTCGGGCAAGTCGACACTGTGCCGCGCCATCAACCGCCTGGAGACGGTCGAGTCGGGAGACATCTCGATCGACGGCAAGCCGCTGCCCCAGGAGGGCAAGGAGCTCGCCCGTCTCCGTGCGGACGTGGGCATGGTCTTCCAGTCCTTCAACCTTTTCGCGCACAAGACCGTGCTCGAGAACGTGATGCTGGGCCAGATCAAGGTGCGCAAGACGTCCAAGGCGGAAGCAGAGACGAAGGCACGCGGTCTCCTGGACCGCGTGGGTGTCGCCTCGCAGGCCGACAAGTACCCCGCGCAGCTCTCCGGCGGCCAGCAGCAACGCGTGGCGATCGCCCGCGCGTTGGCCATGGACCCCAAGGTGATGCTCTTCGACGAGCCCACGTCGGCGCTCGACCCGGAGATGATCAACGAGGTCCTGGAGGTCATGCAGCAGCTCGCACGTGACGGCATGACCATGGTCGTGGTCACCCACGAGATGGGCTTCGCACGCTCAGCGGCCAACCGCGTCGTCTTCATGGCGGACGGCCGGATCGTCGAAGAGGCCGTCCCGGACCAGTTCTTCAGCAACCCGCGCAGCGACCGGGCCAAGGACTTCCTGTCGAAGATCCTTCACCACTGACGCATGACGCCTACTTACCTGCGTCTCAACTCTCTTCTGCCGACACAAAGGATGTTCACCATGAAGGCTCGCAAGGTCACCGCGGCTGCCGCTGCCGTGCTCGCGCTCTCCGTCACCGCCACCGCCTGCGGTTCGGACGACAAGGACGACAAGGGTTCCGGTGGTGGCAAGAAGATCACCATCGGCATCAAGTTCGACCAGCCGGGTGTCGGCCAGAAGACGCCGGACGGCGAGTACAAGGGCTTCGACGTCGACGTCGCGACGTACGTCGCCAAGGAGCTCGGCTACAAGGCCGACGACATCGAGTGGAAAGAAGCCAAGAGCGCCGAGCGCGAGAACATGATCTCGCGTGGAGACGTCGACTTCATCGCGGCGTCCTACTCGATCAATGACGAGCGCGCGGAGAAGGTCGACTTCGCCGGCCCCTACCTGCTCGCCCACCAGGACATCCTGGTCCGCGCCGACGACAAGTCCATCAAGTCGCCGAAGGACCTGAACAACAAGAAGCTCTGCTCCGTGACCGGCTCGACGTCGGCGCAGAACGTCAAGAAGGACCTGGCTCCGAAGGCTCAGCTGCAGGAATACGGCGGCTACTCCGAGTGCCTGACCGGCGTGGAGAACAAGGCCATTGACGCCCTGACGACGGACGACTCCATCCTCGCGGGCTACGCCGCGCAGAAGGAGTTCCAGGGCAAGTTCAAGCTCGCCGGTTTCAAGATGACCAACGAGAACTACGGCATCGGCCTCAAGAAGGGCGACGCCGACCTCAAGAAGAAGATCAACGACGCGCTGACCAAGATGGTCAAGGACGGTGCGTGGGACAAGGCCGTCAAGGACAACTTCGGTCCGGCCAACTACAAGAATGAGCCCGCCCCGAAGATCGGCGACATCGTCAAGTGAAGCAGGGCTTGATTGGCGCGCCGTCCATCCGGGCGGCGCGCCTCGCCCTCCCCACACGCGGAAGCGCGGGAGATCGTGTTCGACTTTCTTGAAGACTACGACTTGTTGGCGGCCTTCTGGGTGACGGTGAAACTCGCCGCGCTCTCCGCCGTCGGCTCCCTTATATGGGGAACCATGCTGGCCGGTATGCGGGTCAGCCCGGTGCCACTCATGCGAGGTTTCGGCACCGCGTACGTGAACGTGGTGCGGAACACCCCCCTGACCGTGATCATCGTCTTCACGTCACTGGGCCTGTTCCAGACCCTTAGCATCAACATGGGTTCGAATGAATTCGAGACCACCAATTTCCGGCTCGCCGTACTCGGCTTCATTCTGTACACGTCCGCATTCGTCTGTGAGGCGCTGCGGTCCGGCATCAACACCGTGCCCGTCGGCCAGGCCGAGGCGGCACGCGCTCTGGGCCTGAGTTTCACTCAGGTATTGACCCTGATCATTCTTCCGCAGGCGTTCCGCTCGGTCGTGGCACCGCTGGCCAACGTATTGATCGCGCTGACCAAGAACACGACGGTCGCCGCGGCGATCGGTGTCGCCGAGGCCGCACTCCTCATGAAGGAGATGATCGAGAACGAGGCCCAACTGCTCCTGATCGCGTCCATCTTCGCATTCGGATTCATGTGCCTCACCCTTCCCACCGGTCTGATCCTCGGCTGGGTGAGCAAGAAGGTGGCGGTGAAGCGATGACTTCCGTTCTGTACGACGCTCCGGGGCCCCGCGCCAAGCGGCGGAACATCCTGTACTCGATAGTGTTCCTGGCCGCCCTGGCTGCCGTGGTCTATTGGGTGTACGCCAAGCTGGACGAGAAGAACCAGCTCGACTGGGTGAAGTGGAAGCCCTTCTTCACTGATGCCCGGGCATGGGAGACGTACATTTGGCCGGGGCTCGAGAACACCCTCATGGCCGCGGCGTTCGCCATGCTGATCGCTCTCCCGCTGGGTGCGTTCTTCGGTATCTCCCGGCTCTCCGATCACCTGGCGATTCGCCTACCGGCCGGCGGCGTCGTGGAGTTCTTCCGCGCGATCCCGGTGCTGATTCTGATGCTCTTCGCCGACGCGGCGTACTCCGAGTTCACGGATATCAGCTCGGAAGACCGCCCGCTCTACGCCGTCGTCACCGGCCTGGTGCTCTACAACGCGTCGGTTCTCGCGGAGATCGTGCGGGCGGGCATTCTGTCCCTGCCCAAGGGGCAGTCCGAAGCCGCCATGGCCATCGGCATGCGCAAGGGACAGGTCATGCGGTCCGTGCTGCTCCCGCAGTCGGTCACCGCCATGCTGCCCGCGATCGTCAGCCAGCTGGTGGTCATCGTGAAGGACACCGCGCTCGGCGGCGCGCTGCTCACCTTCTCGGAGCTGCTGGCATCGGTCCGGCCGATGAGTGCCGCGTACGGCGCGAACACCATCGCCAGCTTCACCATCGTCGCCCTCATCTACATCGCCATCAACTTCGCGCTGACGACGTTCGCTTCCTGGCTCGAAGGCCGGCTGCGGCGCGGCAAGAAGTCGACGGGGGCGGTGGTTCCCGCGGCGGCGGTCAACGGAACCGCGGCCACCGGAGGCGGAGGCAACCCATTGGGCGGGGTTTGATCAGCCCGGACGCTGATGCGATGCAAGAACCCCGAACCGACTGGGCAGTGCGGTGATCGACCGCACTGCAAGCGGTACTGGTGGGGCTGCTGTCCTGAGTGGGACGGCAGCCCCCCACCGCGTTCCGGGCATCTTCCCGCTCAGCGCGCCCTCACCCTCACGCCACAACAGCCCTATGGCAACTTGACGCAGGCAGCAGCGGTGGGTTGCATACGTTCTGTGATCGTGCACCGGGCTCCAACTGCCAGTTCCTGTACGTACGTCCAGCGCTCCCGGGCCCTTGCGGCGGGAGGCCACGCACCGTGGACCCGGTGATCGTCGTCGGCGCGGGTCCCGTGGGGCTCACGCTCGCCCTGGCTCTCGCGCGGCACTCCGTACCCACCGTCGTACTCGACGAAGGGCCCGGCAAGGACGAGCAGCGGCCCGCGCGGACCGTCATCCTGCGGGATGACACCGCGGCCCTCATGGAGCGGCTCGCCGGTCACTCGTTCGGTGACCAGGAGTCGGGTGCGCGGTGGCTCGGCTGGCGGTCTCTGCGGCGCAAGCAGCTGATGCGGGAGCTCACGTTCAGTGATGAGGTGCCCTCCCCCCTTCATGTGCCCCAGCACGTGCTGACCGGGGCCCTGCGTGCCGCCATCGCCGACGAGCGGCTCGTCAAGGTCGCCGTCGAGAGCAAGCTCGATTCCCTGGAGCAGGACGCCGGCGGACTGACCGCCCACACGCGCGGGCCCAAGGACACCTGGTGGCGCGGCAGTTATCTGGCGGGCTGCGACGGGCCGCGCTCGACGGTGCGCAAACTCCTCGACGTCCGCTTCCCGGGGCGTACGGCCGTCGAGCGACACGCCGTGGCCGCTCTGCGCACGGAACTTCCGGGGCCCGGCGAGGCGTTGTTGCATCGTGCGCCTCCGTGGCGCCACGGAGGCGCAGAGGTGACGGGCCGTCCGCTCGCCGGCGGGGTGTGGCGGCTCGACTGGCTGCTGCCGCCACGCGGCGAGCTCGTGACGCCCGACGCCCTCGTGGTGCGCATCCGCGAGACCCTCGCGGGCTGGTGCGGCGGCTCCACGCCGCCGTACGAACTGCTCGACACGGGCGTGCACACCGTCCACCACCGCCTGGCCCGCCGGTGGCGGGTCGGCCGTGCCTTCCTCGCGGGCGACGCCGCCCATCTGCTCGGCGCGCTCGGTACGCAAGGGCTCGACGAAGGGCTGCGGGACGCGGACAACCTCGCCTGGAAGCTGGCGATTGCCTGGCACCACGGCGCGCACGACGCCCTGCTCGACAGCTATCAGGCCGAGCGGCGGGCCAGTGTCGCCGCACGCCTGCGCGCCGCCGACCAGTCGCTGCCGATACTGCGGGGCGGCAAAGGCCTGCGCTCCTATGTGCCGGGGTCTGCGCGCGGGCACGACACGCTCCTCACCGACGGCCATGTGGGGCGCGGGCCCCTCGGAGCCCCCGGATCGTACGCGGACTCGCCGCTGGCGCCCCCGCTGTCCGAGTCCGAGGTGGCCGTGGGCACGGAGCCGGGCGCGCCCGTGTCCGACGTACCGGTGACGGCGCCCGACGGGTCCTTCGTGCGGCTGCGCGACCGGCTCGGCGTGGGACAGCTGCTCGTCGTCCTTGTCGCGCCCGGCACGGTGGTGTGGGAGCGGCGCCACTGGGTGACGGCCGGGATCATGCCCCGGCTCGCCGCCGCCGTCACGGCGCTGCCGCACCCGGCGGAACTCCTCGTAGCGGAGAGTTACCCAGGAGCCCCCGCGCACTCGGTGCTGCTCATCCGCCCGGACGGTCACTTGGTCACCGCCCTCGGCGGGGTGCGCCCCGCCGAGCTGTATACGGCGGCCGAGGCGGCTCTCGGCGGGGCGGCTCCGAAGCGGCGTACGGACAGCGCGAAGACTACGGAGAAGGCCGAGAGCACGGCCGTCGTGAGCCGGCCGACCACACAGTGAGAAGGAGTTGACCGGCACGCAGCGTCATGGTCTACTCCGAAACGTGACTGACACCGATGTGCGCCTGTGGCGGAGGGTCCATATGGACCTCGTCCGCTATGCGGGCTGCGTGTGTCGTCCGTCCTGCTGAATTCGCCCTCTTCTCTCTTGCGCGTCGCCCTCTTCGTGGCGCGCGCTTCCGCGAACTTCCAGGACGGTACCCGTGTCTGCCTCTGTCTTCACCGCGCCTGCCTCCACGGCGGTGTCCGATCCCACCGCCGCCGAACTCCTCGAGTTCGTACGCCGTAGCGCCGCCGACCCCGAGCTCATCGCCTCACTGCCGCTCGACCCCGAGGGCCGCACCTGGGTGCGCCTCGAAGGGCCCGGTGGCAGCGAGGCCTGGCTGATCGGCTGGCCGCCGGGCACCGGCACCGGCTGGCACGACCACGCGGAGTCGGTCGGTGCCTTCCTCACCGCTGCCGGCACCCTCAAGGAGAACTCGCTCGCCGCCCGGCTGCCCACCGACGGCTGGAAGACCCTGGAGCTGTCCGAAGGGGTGGACCGTGAGCGGGAGTTGACGGTCGGCAAGGGCAGGGCATTCGGCCAGAACCACGTGCATGAAGTTCTGAACGAGTCCACGAGCGAGCACGCCGTCTCCGTGCACGCCTACTATCCGCCGCTGCCGCGCATCCGCCGCTACAGCCGTACGGGCGCCGTCCTGCGCCTGGAGTCCGTGGAGCGCCCGGAGGACTGGCAGTGAGTGAACGCCCCGTCGGCATCGATGAGCTGCTCGAACGTGCCCGGCTCGACCTCGACCGTCTTACTCCGGAGCAGGCGCGTGACACCGCCACTGCGGGGGGACTTCTGGTCGACATCCGGTACGCCGCCCTGCGCGAGCGCGACGGTCTGATCCCCGGGGCCCTCGTCGTCGAGCGCAACGAGCTGGAGTGGCGCCTGGACCCGCAGGGCAGCCACCGCGCCGCGGAGGCCGTCGGCCACGACCTGCGGGTCGTCGTGATCTGCAACGAGGGCTACGCGTCGAGCCTCGCGGCCGTGTCCTTGCGGCAGTTGGGGCTGCGGCACGCGACCGACCTCATCGGCGGATTCCAGGCGTGGAAGGCCGCCGGACTCCCGGTCACCGCCGGGCTCCCGGTCACCGCCGGACTCCCTGCCACCGCCGCCTTCCCCGCCTCGGGCTGAGCACGCTCACTCCTTGGCCGTCGCCACCGTGACGGGACGCGGCTTGAGGGCGGCGCGGCCAGGGAGCGCGGTCGCGGTGAGGGCGAGAAGAGCCGCGACGGCCACCACGGAGACGTACACCAAGGGAGTGATCGACGGTGCGGCGCTGCCTGTCATGCCGACGCTGAAGGCGGTCAGGACAGCGAGCGCGATACCGCTGCCGAGGGCCGTGCCGATGAGCAGGACGGACAGCGCCTCGGTGCGCAGCATGCCCAGGACCTGGCGGCGGCTCGCGCCCGCGAGACGCAGCATCGCGAACTCACGGATGCGCTCGGAGACCGACATGGCGAGGGTGTTGACGACGGCGATCGCGGTGAAGGCCAGGATGAGGCCCATGGCCAGGTAGTTCACCTCGGCGTTCGCCTGCTGGCGCTCGGCCTGGACGTTGTCGACGGCAGCCGGGGAGAGAACCCGCACGCCCGGGAACTTCGCGACACCTGCCGCGAGTTGTTCCTGTGTACGGTCGCTCTTGATCAGGACCGTGGCGGCGAGCGGGTTGTCGACGTGGCGGGCGACCAGGTCGTGCGCCATGGTCAGATCCCCGAACCCGAGCCCGCGCGCGTACACGGCGCTGACCTTGAGCGTGGTCTTCGTGCCGTCGCCGAGCGTGAGCTTCAGGGTGCTGCCGGGCCTCAAGCCGAGCTGGTCGGCGGCCAGTTCGCTGACGGCGACGCTTGCCCTGCCGAAGCCCTTCAGGGATCCGGCGGTCACGTCCGGGTCCCAGGTGCGGGTGAGCCCGGCCGTACTGACGCCCTGCGCCGGGTACTTGTCGAGTCCGACGCGCACGGTGGTGCGGACGACCTCGGTGGCGGCCTCGACGCCCTCGGTCGTACGCAGCTTCCGCGCGGCCTCGGCCGGAACGCCAGGGCCCTGCGCCGCCAGAACCCAGTCGGCGCGGATGCCCTCGCGGGCCTGCGTGCGGGCAGCGTCGCCGAGGGTGGGCTGGACGAACAGGACGGTGCAGGTCATGCCGGTGAGGAGGGCGAGCGGGGTGACGGCTGCCGCCATCCGGGCCGCGTTGCCGCGGAGGTTGGCGTGCGCGAGGCGGCCACCGGGGCCGGAGAGCCGCAGCGGGACGCGGAGCACGGCAGCCGCCGCCCTGACCACGAGCGGGCCGAGGAGCGCGATTGCCGAGGAGAGGACGACCACGGTCAGAAACGTCACGGGAGTCGACGCGGGCTCGGTGCGCAGCACGCTGAGCAGGGCGACAAGGACGGCGCCTCCGGCGAGGAGGAAGAGACCCGCGACGATGCGGCTCCACGGCGGCCGGGTGCGCTCGACACGTGCTTCGGCCAGGGCCTCGGCCGGGCGGATACGGGCGATGCGGCGGGCCGAGAGGCGAGCTGCGGCCCAGGCGCCGAGCAGCGTCGCGGCCACAGCGGCGAAGAGCGGGAAGACGCTCACGGTCCGCTCAAGGGTGGCGGGGACGGCGCCCATGTCCACGAACCTGCCGTGCAGCCAGCCGCCGAGCGGGATTCCGGCGAGCGAACCGATGACGCCCGCGGCCGCTCCGACGACCAGGGCCTCACGGCTGAGGAGCCCCCGGATCTGCTTCGGGGTGGCGGCGATGGCGCGGAGCAGGGCGAGTTCACGGTGGCGCTGCTGCACGGAGAGGGCGAAGGTGCCGACGACCACGAGGACGGCGACGAGGAGAGAGGTGCCGCCCATCGCGCCGCCCATGCTGACCAGCTTGATGCGGGCGCCCGCCGCGTCGAGGAACTCCACGGGGCCACGGTCGTCGCCTGTGCTGACCTGTGCCTTCGTACCGGCGAGGGCGTCTGTGACCCGCTTCTTGAGCTCTCCCGTCCCGGTGCCCTCGGTCGGTACGACGCCGAGGGTGGTGATCTTGCCGGGGTGCGCGGCGAGCCGCTCCGCCTCTCCGGTGGAGAAGAAGAGGGACGTCTGGTGGGCGAGGGCGCCTTCGGAGGGGGCGGCTACCCCGGTGATGCGGTAGGAGCGCGGGGCCTGTGTCGACTGGACGGTGAGGCGGTCGCCGGTCTTGAGATGGGCGCGCCCGGCGAGGCCGCGGTCGATGACGAGGTCGCCGGGTGCGCGCGGGGCCTCGCCCTCGACGAGGCGGAAGGGGGTCAGCGCGGCCGACTCCCAGGCGTGGCCGTACGCGGGCTTGTCGGTGAGGTCTCCGGCCGCGGGGGTCAACGGCGCCGCGAGGAACGTGAGTTCGGGTATGACCTCGCCGACGCCAGGGACGCCCGTGAGCTTGTGCGCGATGTCGTCCGACAGCCAGGCCCGCTCGGCGATCGGCTTGGCCTTGTGCTTGACCTTGGTCTTGCCCTTCTTGTGCTTGACGGTGGTCTGGTGGACGTTCTGGTCGGCGGAGACGATCACGGGGGCGGCGGCGTAGCGCTCGGTCTTGATGGTGCCGCGCAGGCCGGTCTCCAGGAGGGTGCCGCAGGCCGTGATGAGCGCTGCCGCGCACATCAACGCCAGGAAGGCGCCGAGGAATCCGCCCTTGCGGTCGCGGACTGTCTGCAGTGCGTAGCGCAGCATCATGATGTCGCCTCGGGCTCGGAGGAGGGGGAGGGGAAGTGGGAGGGGAAGCGGGAGGGGGAGGGTGGAGGAGCGGGGGTGGGTGCGGGGAAGGCCAGGAGCCGGGTGAGTACGGTGCGGGCGTCGGCCGGGGTCTCGGCGTCGGGGCGCTTGTAGCGGTTGAGCAGGGCGATGTACTCCTCGAAGAACTCGCGGAGTTCGGGGAGCGTCAGCCGGATGGTGCCGCGGGAGTACGGAAACGCGTCGGCCCACTCACCGAGTTCGGCGCCGACGGCGTCGGTGTCGCCAGCGTCTCGCTGCAGCTGCTCGAAGAGCTCCAGGTCGGCGGCGTACGAGAGATGGTTCAACTCGTTCATGACGAGCCGCGTCTCGACGTTCTGCTTGCTGCGCGGCGGGAAGCGCCGGTCGCCGGGGATCGCGCGCCACCAGCGTTCGCGGGCGTGGCCCGTGCCCTCGGTCTCCTCTACGAAGCCGTACCGGGCGAGCTCGCGCAGGTGGTAGCTGGTGGCCCCGGTGTTGAGGCCGAGCGCCCTGGCGAGGGTCGCGGAGGTGGCCGGGCCGTGCACGGTGAGGTGCTGCAACATCTGCTGACGCCGGGGTTGTGCGAGCGCCTTGAGGACACGGAGGTCGCTCAGCTCCTCCGGAGCACCGTCGATGGAGTCCTCCCGGGCGCCATCGGTGGAGTCCTCGGGGGCGCCGGTCGTGCCGGGTTCCTTTGCCATGCGTACACAGTCGTCTGTGCACAGGTTCCTTTGCAGTGCGGTGGACCGGCGTCTTCAGTGGGGGGTTAACCCCACCTCGCGGACAGAGGAGGGGAGTTGGGGGGGGGAGCGGCCCGGCGGAACGAAACCCTGCGGCGCGAAGCACTCCCTTCGCGGTGAGGCCCCGAAGAACGCGAAAGGGCCGGGCCGCGGTTTTCACCGCACTGCCCGGCCCTGACCTGGGCCCCACCCCCGCGAGGGCCCTGGTCGGCTCAGTCCCCGTCGTACTCCAAGTCCCCCGCGTCCTCGCCCTCTTCCTCGATGGCCTGCCGAACGATCCGGAGCGCCAGGCCTTCCGAGTAGCCCTTGCGGGCGAGCATGCCCGCGAGGCGGCGCAGCCGCTTGTCGCGGTCGAGGCCCCGCGTGGCGCGGAGCTTGCGGGCGACGAGCTCGCGTGCCGTCGCCTCCTCCTGCTCCGAGTCGAGCTGTCCGACGGCCTCCTCGATCAGCGTGGCGTCCACGCCCTTCGTACGCAGCTCCTGCGCGAGCGCCCGTCGGGCCAGGCCCCGGCCGTGGTGCCGGGACTCCACCCACGCGCCCGCGAAGGCGCCGTCGTTGATCAGGCCGACCTCTTCGAAGCGGGTCAGCACTTCCTCCGCCACGTCCTCCGGGATGTCCCGCTTGCGCAGCGCGTCCGCCAGCTGTTTGCGCGTGCGCGGGGTCCCGGTGAGCAGCCGCAGACAGATCGCCCGCGCCCGCTCACCCGGATCCGCTGTCGGCGGCTCCCCCTTCTCGGCCCTCGACGAGGAAGGGGGGCCGCTGTCCTGTGAACCGCCGCCTCGGCCTTCGCCGAAGCCGCCACGCCGTCGGCGCCCCCTCCGGCCGCCGCCCCCGCGGAAGCCGGTGCCGTCGCCCTCCTGGCCGGTGCCACCCTGATCCGCACCGTCCGCGAGGCCTCGGCCCGCGGGGTCGGTGTGGTGCTCGGGAGTGATCTGGTCCGCCCAGTCCGTGCGCCGCGTCATGGATCAGCTCTTGGCCGCGGCGGCCTTGGGCTTGGTGGCCTTGGCCGCCGGGGCGGGCACCGTCTTGGCTGCGTCCTCAGCCGCCGCGCCCGCCGCTTCCTTACCCGGGTCGGCGGTCGGCTCCTCGGCCTGCGGCTTCACGCCGACGCCCAGCTTCTCCTTGATCTTCCTCTCGATCTCGTTGGCGAGATCGGGGTTGTCCTTCAGGAAGTTGCGGGCGTTCTCCTTGCCCTGGCCGAGCTGGTCGCCCTCGTACGTGTACCAGGCGCCTGCCTTGCGGACGAAGCCGTTCTCCACGCCCATGTCGATCAGGCCGCCCTCGCGGCTGATGCCCTGGCCGTAGAGGATGTCGAACTCGGCCTGCTTGAAGGGCGGCGCGACCTTGTTCTTGACGACCTTGACGCGGGTGCGGTTGCCGACCGCGTCCGTGCCGTCCTTCAGGGTCTCGATCCGGCGGATGTCGAGCCGCACCGAGGCGTAGAACTTCAGCGCGCGGCCACCGGTCGTGGTCTCCGGCGAGCCGAACATCACGCCGATCTTCTCGCGGAGCTGGTTGATGAAGATCGCGGTGGTCTTGGACTGGTTGAGCGCGCTGGTGATCTTCCGGAGCGCCTGGCTCATCAGGCGGGCCTGCAGACCCACGTGCGAGTCGCCCATCTCACCCTCGATCTCCGCGCGCGGCACCAGGGCCGCGACGGAGTCGATGACGATCAGGTCGAGCGCGCCGGAGCGGACCAGCATGTCGACGATCTCCAGAGCCTGCTCGCCGTTGTCCGGCTGGGACAGGATCAGGTTGTCGATGTCGACGCCCAGCTTCTTCGCGTACTCGGGGTCGAGTGCGTGCTCGGCGTCCACGAAGGCGACGGCGCCGCCCGCGCGCTGTGCGTTCGCCACGGCGTGCAGCGTCAGCGTCGTCTTACCGGAGGACTCCGGTCCGTACACCTCCACCACACGGCCGCGCGGGATGCCGCCGACGCCGAGCGCGACGTCGAGCGCGGTCGACCCGGTGGGGATGACCTCGATGGGGTCGTTCGGCCGCTCGCCCATGCGCATCACTGCGCCCTTGCCGAATTGCCGTTCAATCTGTGCGAGCGCGGCTTCGAGCGCCTTCTCGCGGTCGGTTCCTGCCATGGGTTCCACCCGATTTGCTTGTGTCGATCGCTTCACGTCAATGACGCTAGCGCCTGCCACTGACAATCCGCCCCGACGCCCGTCCGGCCTGTGGATAACTCGAGGCGATCGCCCCGCCGAAATCCGCCGGAGCCCCAGGGATCCCCCGCGAAAACCCCGGGAAAACGCCGCCAGGCCACCCATGAGAATGGATGTTCGATTTTGGTGTCAAGCGCACCACGCGGCTCCCACCGAGACTTCGGCGGAGGCCTGGAGGGTGCCTACCGGCGCTCGCCCGAGCCCGGCTCCGGACCCGAAGCCTCCTCCGCCGCGACCTCGGCCTCCGACGCCGCCCCCGGCCGGTTCGGCCCCCGCAGAGCACGCCTCACGCGCGTGAGGACGGACGCTCCGCCCTTGCGCCTGTGTCCGTGGACACGCGGGTCGTCCGTGACGTCGTACCGCTTCACGTACGCCCCCAGGAAGGCCTGCAGGGTCGCGATCGCCGGGATGGAGATCAGGGCGCCGACCGCTCCGAGGAGCGCCGTGCCCGCAATGACCGACCCGAAGGCGACCGCCGGGTGGATGTCCACGCTCTTGGCGGTGAGCTTGGGCTGCAGGACGTAGTTCTCGAACTGCTGGTAGACCACGACGAAGAGCAGCACCCACAGCGCGAACCAGGGATCGACCGTGAAGGCGATCAGCATCGGCAGCGCGCCCGCCAGATACGTGCCGATGGTGGGGATGAACTGCGAGACGAGCCCGACCCACACCGCGAGCACGGGCGCGTACGGCACGCTGAGGACCTGCAGCAGGATGTAGTGCGCGACTCCGGAGATCAGCGCCATCAGACCGCGCGAGTAGATGTAGCCGCCGGTCTTGTCGACCGCGATCTCCCAGGCGCGGAGCACTTCGGCCTGGCGGGCGGGCGGCAGCACCGAGCAGAGCGCACGCCGCAGCCGGGGGCCGTCGGCCGCGAAGTAGAACGAGAACAGCAGGACCGTCAGGAGCTGGAAGAGACCTCCGAGAACCTGCGCCGACACGTCCAGGACGCCGCTGGCGCTGTTCTGCACGTACTTCTGCAGCCAGTCCGAGTGGACCAGGCTGTCCTGGATCTCGACCCGGGAGAGCTCCGTGTGGAACGTCTGGTTGATCCAGCTGATGACATCGTCGAGGTACTCGGGGAAGTCCTCGACCATGTCCACGATCTGGCCCGCGAGCATCGACCCCATGAGCGTGATGAAACCGGCGCTCACGATCAGGACACCGAGGAAGACCAGGAAGGTGGCGAAGCCCCTGCGCAGCCCGCGCGCGGCCATCCAGCTCACCGCGGGCTCGACCGCGAGCGCCAGGAAGAACGCGATCAGGACGTTGATCAGCAGCCCGGTCAGCTGGTGGAAGGCCCAACTGCCCAGCTGGAAACAGGCGATGAGCGCGAGGGCGAGCACCATGGCGCGCGGCAGCCAGCGCGGCATGCTGGCGGCCCGCCCGGTCTCCGCCCCGCTCGGGGGCTGGGCCGGCGGCGTCGTGCCGAGCGGAGCTACGTCCTGAGTGACCTGCGCGGTCTCGTCTGTCGATGCCACGGGGCCAGTCTCGCCCACGCCACCGACATTCGGCCGCCGCCCCCACGTCTTCGCGCTCGACGGCGCTCGGCGCGGCGGCGGGGGGACGGCGAAGTGTCCGACTGTGTCCGGCTGCGCCGGAATACGTCGTGCCGCCTCCGGCGGTCAGCGCCTTTCGGCAGGTACGTCCATGGCAGCGCACACAGCGCGCCAGACGTCCTTGGCGTCCCAGCCCGCGTCCAGTGCCTGATGCACCGTGCGCCCGCCGAGCTCGGCCATCACGTGATCGCGAGCGAACGAGTCGGCGTACCCCTGTCCGAAGTGGTCCGCCATCCGCTCCCAGAAAACCGTCAACCGCATGCCCTCAGTATCGCTCCCTTGAGAGTGCAGCCGGACGCAGGGGACTGACCGAAGGCGCTTTCCGGCCTACGGTCTGTGCATGGCCGAAACCGGAGCATCCCCGCACGCCGCGCACTCGCCGGTCGCACGCGCCGAGCACTTCGTCTGGCTCACCGCGCGCGTCCTCGAGCAGCGGCGGTTCGCGTACCACTTCCTGACCGGCACGGGCCGTGCCGGAGCCGGCCCGTCGGCCGACGCGGTCGAGACCGCCCTGGCCGCGTACGACACCGAGGACGGGGGGTACGGATACGCGCTCGAACCGGATCTGCGCGGCCCTGTCAGCCAGCCCCTGCACGCCGGACACGCGCTGCGCGTCCTGGACTCGATCCGACGCTGCGGCGGGCAGCGGGTGGAGCGCGTGTGCCGCTATCTGACGTCGGTGTCGACGTCCGACGGTGCCCTTCCGGCGATCCATCCCAGCCAACGCGGCTACCCCTCGGCTCCGTTCGTGCCCGTGCTGGACGATCCTCCCAGCGAACTCCTCGCCACCGGCCCCGTAGTGGGCCTGTTGCACCGCAACGAGGTGTGGCACGCCTGGCTGTTCAGGGCCACCGACTTCTGCTGGGCCGCGGTGGAGTCCCTGGAGAAGTCCCATCCGTACGAGATCGAGGCGGCCGTCGCCTTCCTCGACGGGGCGCCCGACCGCCCGCGCGCGGAGGCGGCAGCCGACCGGCTCGGCAGGATCGCGCGGGAGCAGAACCTCGTGGCGCTCGACCCCGAGCGGCTGGACGCGTATCCCGTGGCGCCGGGCTACGCACCGGGTGAGCATCACTTCCCGCACGACTACGCGAAGGCCCCCGAGTCACTCGCGCGCGCGTGGTTCACCGACGAGGAGATGGCGCTCTCCCTGGACTTCCTGGAGCGGGAGCAGCAGGAGGACGGCGGCTGGCCGATCCGATGGCGGCAGTGGGCACAGGCCAGCACCCTCGAAGCACGCCCGATCGTCACCATCGAGGCGCTGCGCACCCTACGGGCGTACGGCCGGTCCATCGCCTGACGGGGGTTCCTCGGCCTCCCTCAGGAGCAGCGCCGCGATGGCGAGTGCCGTGCCGCGCGGCGCCGACAGGTCGATGCCGGTGCGTTCGCCGATCTTCGCGAGGCGGTTGTCCACGGTGTTGGGGTGCAGGCCGAGGGCTGCGGCGGTCGCCCTGCGCTCCTGTTGATGGCCGAGGTGGGTACGCAGCGTCTCCAGGAGCTCGGGGCGGTCGGCGACCGGGTCGAGCAGCGCGGAGATGAGGTGGCTGCTCTCGTTGCGGCGGGAGAGGTGGTACTCGAGGAGCACGTCCTCCATGCGGTGCAGTCCCGGAGGCATCCCGCACGCGCGCGTGATGCGCAGTATCTCCGTCGCGGTCCGCGCCGCGTCGGTCACGGCCTCGGGCCCGGCGGCGTCCACGGCGGCCACGCGTACGGGAAGGTCGCAGGCCTTGCTGAGGCGGCGCGGCAGGTCTTCGGGCGGCCGGCACTGCTGGGGCACGATGACCCGTCCGCCGTCGGCCTCCAGGAGGGCCAGCACCTCCACCTCGAAGGCGTGGTCCAGGGCGGTCTGCACCCGCCGCAGCCGCCGCCGTACCGCTACGGGGCCCTCGGCCGGCGCCCCGTCGAAGCCGACCGCCAGGACGAGCACGGGCCCCGCGAGGCGCAGCTGTTCGAGCAGCACATGGCCGGGCGGCACCATGCCGTCGAGCAGACCGCGGACCAGGGACTTGCGCTGGGCACGCTGCTCGGCCTCCAGGGCGGATCGCTCGTCCAGGTAGGTCTCGGCCACGGCTCCGACGATGGCCGGGTGCGACTGCAGCAGCACGTCCACGAGCTCGACCAGGGCCGCTTCCTCGCCGGGGCGGGCCACGTCGCGCAGCGCCTGCCACAGGACATAGACCCCCAGAGCGTGCGTCCGCAGCAGGAGGTGCAGCGGCATGCCCTCTTCCGCGCGCTGTGCGGCCCGCTCGCGGAAGAGCCGGTGGCTGCCGGGCCGATCGGAGACGCGGCGCAGGAAGAGGCGCACTCCGTGGCGTGCGGTCGCGGCTATCTCCAGGTCCTTCACGTCGTCGGGGAGCTCCGCGTAGCCGGGCAGCTCCTCGAACGACTCACGGGCCATCCTGCGGGCCAGCTCATTGACCCTGGGCTCGCAGCGCGCCGCGAGGGATCTCGCCTCGGAGGACAGGGCCACGGTGTCTCCTCTCCGGGGGCTGGGCCGCGATTGTGACGCGTCACATTACCCACGGGACCTGTGCGTGACGGGAGCGGGTGTTCGATCACGCGGCAGGGTCCGAAACTCGTGACCTGTGGCCATCCACCCCACTGGTCACGAGGAGCCGCGGGCATGACCGAGCACAAGGCAGTGGACTACTCCGAGTACGTCGACCAGGTCTGGCGGGGCGAGGAGACGCTCCTGGCCCACCTCACCGGCGCGCACACCGGGGACGAGCTGGTGCGGCTGCGCGAACGGGTGGGCTTCTTCCCGGCGTTCGCGAACGTCGCGGTGTTCGACACCGCCGACGGGGTGGTGCTCGCCACGGTGTCCGCGGGCTACGAGCAAGGCTGGCTGATGGCGGCAGCGGTCAGCCCATGAGCGCCCGCGCCCCCGCCGTGACGACCACGGCCGCCCCGATGACGACCAGGAACGGGGCCCGCATCAGCAGCGCCACGGCCGCCGCCGCGAGCCCCAGGGCCTTCGCGTCGAGCTCCAGGGCCCTGCCATCGGCGAAGGCCTGCTGGGCTGTGAGCGCGGCCAGCAGCGCCACGGGCAGCAGGGCGGCCATGCGCTTGACGAGCGGGCGTTCCAGGGCGCCCGCCGGTACCAGCAGGCCCGCGAGCTTCACGAGGTAACAGCCGACGAAGGTCACGCCGATCGCGATCCAGATGTTCAACGGTCTTCCTTCTGGCTGTCGTTCTGGGCCTGGGTGTCGTTCTGGGCCTGGGTGTCGTTCTGGGCCTGGGTGTCGTTCTGGGCGCCGTCGGGGCATGCGGCTCCCTCGGCGGATGCCTTGCGACCCTCTACGTAGAGCACCGCCGGCACGGCGAGTGCGGCCACCAGGACCGGCACTCCGGCGGGCAGCACGGGTAGCAGGCCGAGCCCCAGGAGGACCGCGACCGCTGCCACGGCCCGCTCCGTAGTCGTCCGCAGCATCGGCGCGAGCAGCGCGAGGAAGACCGCCGGTCCCGCGGCGTCGAGCCCCCACACGTCGGTGTCACCGATGGCCTCGGCGCCGAGCGCCCCGAGGAGCGTGGTGAGGTTCCACAGCAAGTAGAGGCTCAGTCCGGTGACGGTGAAGCCGATGCGGGCGGCGCGCCGTGTCGGCTGTGCGAGCGAGACGGCGGTGGTCTCGTCGATGACCCAGTGGGCGGCGAACGGGCGCACCGCGCGCGGGAGGGCCAGCAACTGCGAGAGCCGCAGCCCGTAGAACGCGTTGCGTACGCCGAGGAAGAAGGCGCCCGCCGCCGCGGTGAACGGATTTCCGCCGCCCGCAAGCGCCCCGACCAGTGCGAACTGCGAGGCCCCGGTGAAGACCAGCAGGCTGAGCGCGCAGGTCTGGAGCACGGTGAGGCCGCTGCCCGCCGAGGTCACCCCGAAGGCGAAGCCGGAGAGTCCGACGGCGATCCCGACGCCGAGGGCGTCGCGGACGACGGCGGAGTCGGGTTTCTCCGGTGTGCCGGTCGACCGGTCGTCGTGCTCGATCTGGCCTGGGGTTATGCCTGCGGGTGTCGTCTGTTCTGCCACACGCCGGACGGTACGAGCAGGGCCGATTCCCCGTCTTGTACGTTCTTGCGCTCACGCTGGTACGCCCCGGGCGGCACGCCGACGATCCGCGTGAAGTGCCGGTTCAGGTGCGGCTGGTCGGTGAAGCCCACGGCGACGGCCGCTTCGGCGGGTGTCGTTCCCGTGTCCAGGAGGCGCAGTGCGGCGCGCACACGGGCGTCGGTGAGCCAGGCGTGCGGAGGCATTCCGTACGTGTCCCGGAAGGCCCGCAGCAGGGCGAAGGGGCCGACTCCGAGATCGGTGGCGAGCCGCTCCAGGCTCGGCGGGTCGACGAGCCGCTCCTCCAGGACGGCACGCGCGCGTGCCGCGGTCCTGGCACCGGCCGTGCGCACGGCACGCTGCGGGACGGGGCCGCCGTTCAGCCGCAGCAGCCGGGTCACCGCCACCCGGAGCAAGGTGTCGGCCGCGAGCGCGTTGCCCTCCTCAGCGGCTCGCAGCACCCGGTGGACGAGGGTCACGGCGTACTGGTCCTCGAGCACAGGGCGGATGAAGCCGGGGGCTCCTCGGATGGTGGTGGTCTCCGCGGCGATGGCCGCGACCAGTTCCGGCGACGGATAGACCGCCGCGTACCGCCAGCCCTCGGGCGCACCGGCCCGGCCCGTGTGGGGCGTGTCGGGGTTGATCAGGGCCAGGGTCCCCGGTCCCGCGTGCTGATCGGCACCGCCGTGGTGGAAGACGTCGACGCCTTCGGCGATCGCTGCGATCACGAAGTGCTCGTGGGTGTGTCGCACGAACGTCTTGTTGATGTAGTGGGCACGCAGCAGGTCGACCCCGGGCAGCTCCGCGTACCGCCAGTGCCGCGCCTGCTCCGCCGAACCTGCCATGCCCCCATTCTGCGACAGCCGTGCAAACCCTTTTCCGCAGGTCGGCGCCGTTGTCAGTGGCGGGGTGCACGATGGGGTCATGGTCAGGTCCGCATCCAGTGCTCCCGGCGCCCCCGGCGCCCTCGATGGGTTCTCCCCCGCGACCCGCAGCTGGTTCACGGGGGCTTTCTCCGCGCCCACGTCCGCGCAGGCCGGGGCGTGGAAGGCCATCGGCGAGGGCTCGGACGTGCTGGTCGTCGCGCCCACCGGCTCGGGCAAGACGCTGGCCGCGTTCCTCGCCGCCCTCGACCAGCTGGCCTCGACGCCGCCGCCGGCCGACCCCAAGAAGCGCTGCCGCGTGCTGTACGTGTCTCCGCTGAAGGCCCTCGCGGTCGACGTGGAGCGTAATCTGCGCAGCCCGCTGACCGGCATCCGCCAGGAGTCCGTGCGCCTCGGGCTCCCCGAGCCCGAGGTCCGGGTCGGTATCCGCTCGGGCGACACCCCGCCCGCCGAGCGCCGCTCCCTGGCCACGCGCCCGCCGGACATCCTGATCACCACCCCCGAGTCGCTCTTCCTGATGCTCACCTCCGCCGCGCGGGACGCGCTGACGGGCATCGAGACGGTGATCCTGGACGAGGTGCACGCGGTCGCGGGCACCAAGCGCGGTGCCCATCTCGCCCTCTCCCTGGAACGGCTCGACGAGCTGCTGCCCCGGCCCGCCCGCCGCATCGGCCTGTCGGCGACCGTCCGTCCGGTGGACGAGGTGGCGCGCTATCTGTCCCCGCAGCGCAGAGTAGAGATCGTCCAGCCGCCGTCCGGCAAGGAGTTCGACCTCTCCGTGGTCGTGCCGGTCGAGGACCTCGGGGAGCTGGGAGGCTCGCCGGTCGCCGACAACGACCAAGGCGCGGAGCGACCCTCGATCTGGCCGCACGTCGAGGAACGCATCACCGACCTCGTCCAGGCACACCGCTCGACGATCGTGTTCGCCAACTCACGCCGCCTCGCGGAGCGCCTGTGCAACAGGCTCAACGAAATCGCGTACGAACGCGCGACGGGAGAGCCCCTTCCCGAAGACCACTCCCCCGCGGAGCTGATGGCCGAGTCGGGCGCTGCCAAGGGAGCTCCTCCGGTCCTCGCCCGAGCCCACCACGGCTCGGTCTCCAAGGAGCAGCGCGCGCTCGTCGAGGAGGACCTGAAGGCGGGCCGCCTGCCGGCCGTCGTCGCCACGTCCAGCCTGGAGCTGGGCATCGACATGGGCGCGGTCGACCTGGTGGTCCAGGTCGAGTCACCGCCCTCCGTGGCCTCCGGCCTGCAGCGGGTCGGCCGGGCGGGACACCAGGTGGGTGCGGTCTCCACCGGCGTCGTCTTCCCCAAGTACCGAGGCGACCTGGTGCAGGCCGCCGTGGTCACCGAGCGGATGCGGACCGGCTCCATCGAGTCGCTGCGCATTCCGGCCAACCCCCTGGACGTCCTGGCTCAGCAGCTCGTCGCGACGGTCTCCCTCGACACCTGGCAGGTCGACGACCTGCTGGCCCTGGTCCGCCGGGCCGCCTCCTTCGCCTCGCTCCCGGAGTCGGCGTTCACGGCCGTCCTGGACATGCTCGCGGGCCGCTATCCGTCGGACGCCTTCGCGGAGTTGCGCCCCCGAGTGGTGTGGGACCGCGTCGCCGGCACCGTCACCGGGCGGCCGGGGGCGCAGCGTCTCGCGGTCACCTCCGGGGGCACGATTCCCGACCGCGGCCTCTTCGGGGTCTTCCTCGCCGGCGCCGACCCCAAGAAGGGCGGAGGCCGCGTCGGCGAGCTCGACGAGGAGATGGTCTACGAATCCCGGGTGGGCGACGTCTTCACGCTCGGCACCAGTTCCTGGCGCATCGAGGACATCACACGCGATCGCGTGCTCGTCTCCCCCGCTCCCGGTGTCCCGGGCCGGCTCCCCTTCTGGAAGGGCGACCAGCTGGGCCGGCCGCTCGAACTGGGCCGTGCGGTGGGCGCGTTCCTCCGGGAGGTCGGCTCCCTCTCGCGCGACGACGCGCGCGTGCGCCTGCTGGCCGCGGGCCTGGACGACTGGGCTGCCGACAACGTCCTGACGTACCTCGCCGAGCAGCGTGAGGCCTGCGGCCACATCCCGGACGACCGCACGATCGTGGTCGAGCGGTTCCGCGACGAGCTGGGCGACTGGCGGGTCGTGGTGCACTCCCCGTTCGGTGCGCAGGTGCACGCCCCCTGGGCCCTGGCCCTCGCCTCCAAACTGACGGAGCGGTATGGCATGGACGCCCAGGTCATGCACGCCGACGACGGCATCGTGCTGCGCCTGCCGGACGCCGACCTGATGAGCCTGGACCTGCTGGACCAGGAGCCCACCGACCGGCCTCTGGAGTACGACAGCGAGCAGGCCCCCGTAGGCGCGGGAGACGTCGCCTTCGACAAGGGCGAGGTCAACCAGATCGTCACCGACCAGGTGGGCGGCTCGGCCCTGTTCGCCTCGCGCTTCCGCGAGTGCGCCGCCCGCGCGCTGCTGCTGCCGCGCCGCAGCCCCGGAAAGCGCACGCCTTTGTGGCAGCAGCGCCAGCGCGCCGCGCAACTGCTCCAGGTGGCCAGCGAGTTCGGGTCGTTCCCCATCGTCCTGGAAGCGGTCAGGGAGTGCCTCCAGGACGTCTTCGACGTCCCCGGTCTCACAGAACTGATGGGCGACATCGAGTCCCGCAAGGTCCGGCTCGTCGAGGTCACCACCCCCGAGCCGTCCCCGTTCGCCCGCTCTCTCCTGTTCGGGTACGTGGCGCAGTTCTTGTACGAGGGTGACTCACCGCTCGCCGAGCGGCGCGCGGCGGCCCTCTCCCTGGACTCCCGGCTGCTCTCGGAGCTCCTGGGCCAGGCCGAGCTGCGTGAGCTGCTCGACGCGGACGTCCTCACAGAACTGGAGCAGGAGCTTCAGTGGCGCACGGAGGACCGCCGCGTCAAGGACGCCGAGGGCGTCGCCGACCTGCTGCGCCTCCTCGGGCCGCTCACCGCCGCCGAGCTGGCCGAGCGCGGCGCCGAGCCGGAGTGGGCGCAGGAGCTGGCATCCACCCGCCGCGCGATCAGCGTCCGCATCGCCGGGGCCGACCACTGGGCGGCGATCGAGGACGCGGGCCGACTGCGCGACGCGCTGGGCACCGCGCTGCCGGTCGGCGTCCCGGAGGCGTTCACGGAGCCCGTCAAGGACCCGCTGGGCGACCTCGTCGCGCGGTACGCACGCACCCACGGCCCGTTCACCTCGGCGACGGCGGCGGCCCGTTTCGGCCTCGGCGTCGCGGTCACCGAGGGCGCGCTGCAGCGCCTTGCCGCCAACGGACGTGTCGTACAAGGAGAGTTCCATCCGGCGGGCATCGGCCAGGAGTGGTGTGACGCGGCCGTCCTGCGCCGCCTGCGGCGCCGCTCCCTCGCGGCCCTCCGGCATGAGCTTGAGCCGGTGCCGCCCGCCGCGCTCGCCCAGTTCCTGCCCCAGTGGCAGAACTTGAGCGGGCACGGACTGCGGGGCGTGGACGGACTGGTGCGCGCCATCGAGCAGTTGCAGGGGGCGACCGTGCCGGCGTCCGCGCTCGAGAAGCTCGTCCTGCCTTCCCGCGTCTCCGGCTACGCACCGGCGATGCTCGACGAACTCACCGCCGCAGGAGAGGTGGTGTGGGCCGGGGCCGGCGCCCTGCCGGGCAAGGACGGCTGGGTCTCCCTCTATCTGGCCGATGCCGCGCCCCTGCTCCTGCCACCGGCCCACCCGCTGGAGCTCACCGCACTCCACGAGTCAGTCCTGGGCACCCTCTCCGGGGGGTACGGCCTGTTCTTCCGGCAGATCGCCGACCAGGTCCGTGCCACGACTCACCCCGAGGCCTCCGACCCCCAACTGGCCGACGTGATCTGGGATCTGGCCTGGTCCGGAAGGCTCACGAACGACACGCTGGCCCCGATGCGCTCGCTCCTCGGCTCGGGCCGCACCGCGGGCTCCACGGCCCACCGCGCCAAGCGCACCATCCCGCGCGGGCGCTACGGCACGCTGACGGCCGCCGCCCGCCCCACGTCGCGTACGGGGCCGCCGACCGTGGCGGGCCGCTGGTCACTGCTCCCCGCCCACGAGCCCGACCCCACCCTGCGCGCCCACGCCCTGGCCCGCACCCTCCTGGACCGGCACGGCGTAGTCACCCGGGGGGCGGTCGCTGCCGAGGGAGTCGAGGGCGGCTTCTCGGCGACGTACCGCGTCCTGTCCGCCTTCGAGGACAGCGGTCAGGCGCGGCGCGGCTACGTGGTCGAAGGGCTCGGCGCCGCCCAGTTCGCCATGGACGGCGCGGTGGACCGACTGCGGGCGGCGGCGAACGCCCGTGACCGCGCGGACAGTTCACCGGCCGCCATGAACTACTCCCCGCGCCCCTCGGAAACCCAGGCCATCGTCCTGGCCGCCGCCGACCCGGCCAACGCCTACGGAGCGGCACTCCCCTGGCCCGAACCGCCCACCGACGCGGGGCACAAGCCTGGCCGCAAGGCAGGCTCCCTGGTCGTCCTGGTCGACGGCGAACTGACCCTCTACATGGAGCGCGGCGGAAAGACCCTGCTGGCTTGGCCCACGTCCCCGCAGGACGACACCCCGGCCACCGAGGACGCCCGACTGCACGCGGCCGCCGAAGCCCTCGCCTCCGCGGCCCGAGCGGGCTCACTCGGCACGGTCACGGTCGAGCGCGTCAACGGCGGCTCCGCCCTGACCTCCCCCTTCGCCCCCCTCCTGGAAGGAGCAGGCTTCCACGCCACCCCCCGGGGCCTACGCCTACGCGCGTGACGCCACCCGCCCCCCCCCGGGGCACCCAGCCACGCACCCGCGCGGGCCCCGCCCAGCCACACGACCACGGGCCGGCCGCGCCTGCCCTGCCCACGGGGGCCCGTACCCACACCCACACCCACACCCAACATGCCACCCTGGACCCCATGCCCGAAGGCGACACCGTCCACCAGGCAGCCCGGCGGCTGCACACCGCCCTCGCCGGGCGTACCGTCACGCGCTCCGACCTTCGCGTCCCGAAGCTCGCGACCGTCGACCTCACCGGGCGTACCGTCCTGGACGTCACCCCGCGCGGCAAGCACCTCCTCACCCGCTTCGAGGGCGGGCTCACCCTGCACTCCCATCTCCGCATGGACGGCTCCTGGAAGGTGTACGCCCCCGGCGAGCGCTGGAGCGGCGGCCCCGGTCACCAGATCAGGGCGATCCTGGGCACCGCCGAGCGCACAGCCGTGGGCTACCGCCTGCCCGTGCTCGAACTCCTCCGTACCGCCGACGAGGGCAAGGCCGTGGGCCACCTGGGCCCCGACCTCCTGGGCCCCGACTGGGACCCCGACCAGGCCCTCGCCAACCTCCTCGCGACCCCCGACCGCGCCATCGGCGAGGCCCTGCTCGACCAGCGCAATCTCGCGGGCATCGGCAACGTCTACAAGAGCGAGCTCTGCTTCCTCCTCGGCGTCACCCCCTGGGTCCCCGTAGGCGAGCTCCCCGCCGAGACGGCAGCCCGTATCCCCGCCCTCGCCAAGAAGCTCCTGGAGGTCAACCGCGACCGCCCGGCGCGCACCACCACGGGCCGCGACCGCGCGGGCCAACGCCTGTACGTCTACGGCCGCGCGCCCCGCCCCTGCCTGCGCTGCGGCGCCCCCATCCGCTCGGCCGAGCAGGGTGACGGCTCCCGCAGCCGCCCCACTTACTGGTGCCCGTCCTGCCAACAGGGCCCCACTCCCTGAGCCACCGGCTCCCCCAAACCTCGAACGTACCCACCAGTTGACGCCCCGTCAGATCCCGCCGTACCGTCCCGTCATGCCCCTCACGGCGTACGACCTCAGCGGACGCACCGCATTCGTCACCGGCGCGGCCAGCGGAATCGGCCGAGCCTCGGCCGTACTCCTCGCGGAAGCGGGCGCCACCGTCCACTGCGCCGACCGCGACGCCCAGGGACTCCACGAGACGGCCACGCTCATCAAGGCGGCGGGCGGCACCGCGCACACCCACTCCGTGGACGTCGCTGACAGGGCCCAGGTCGAGCAGGCCGTCGCGACCGCCACCGCGACCACCGGCCGCCTGGACGTCATGGCCGCCATCGCCGGGATCATGCACAGCAGCCCGGTCCTGGAGACCCGTGACGAGGACCTCGACCGGGTCCTCAGCATCAACTTCAAGGGCGTTCTGTACGCCTGTCAGGCCGCGGCCCGCGCGATGATCGCGGCGAACGCCGACGCCGCCAAAGCCGACACCGACACCGGCAAGCCCGGCGGCTCGCGCCGCCCCGGCAGCATCGTCACCATGGCATCCGGCGCCGTGGACACCGGCGGCCCCGGCCTCCTCTGCTACGGCGCGGCGAAAGCCGCCGTCGTCCAGCTCACGAAGACGCTCGCCACCGAGGTGGGCCCGCACGGAATCCGCGTCAACGCCGTCGCACCCGGCTGGATCCGCACCCCCATGACCGACCGCCACGACACCGACGCCCAGGCGCACACCGAGGGGCTCATGGTCCGCATGTCCCCGTTGGGCCGTGTCGGCGAACCGGAGGACATCGCCCACGCCGTCCTGCACCTGGCGTCCGACGCGTCCGCCTTCACGACGGGCCAGATCCTCCGCCCGAACGGCGGCGTCGCCATGCCTTGGTGACAGCACCGGCAGCGGCCTTGGCAACACCCCTGCCCGCCCCCTTCCCGGCCCCCCCGAGCGCACCGTCCGCCCCCCGCGCCCGCTCCCTGGACCGTGACCGTGACGCCCCCACCGCCCGGGACTGCGGCACACAATGCACCGGCAGCAGACTCAGCCCCCAGCCACCGGCCGCGACGGCCCCCTCCAGGACTCCCGCATCAGGCACGAGGGCCAGCCGCAGCACGCCCCACCACCAGAGCGCGCCGAGCGCCAGAGCCGGCGCCCACCGCACGACTCTCCATGCCACGGCCACCACCTCCGCACGGGGTCCGACGCCTGACGCCCGACATGCTCGGCACCCGGCGCGACCCCATCGACGCTAGACGCCCGGCGCGACCAGGCGGGAGGGCGCACCACAGCGCACACGAGGCACGGCTGCCGCCGCCTGATCACCCGTTCTTCGCGATCACGATCTCCGCGTCTACGTAATCCCGGATTACGTGAACCGGGATCACGATCTCCGGGATCACATGCTCCGCATTCAGCCGTTCTCCGCCTGGAACATCCAGTGATGCTTCTCCAGATCGGCCGTGATGCCGATGAAGATGTCCTGGCTCACCGGATCCGCCTCGCCGGTCGCCTCGACCCGCTCCCGCATCCGCGTGATCACCGCACCGAGCGCGTCCACGAGCGTGCCCACCGCGTCCGCGTCCTTGACCCAGCCGTCGGCGACGTCACCGATGCCGCTGCTCCGCGCCACGGTCGCCGCGCGGCCGTCGGGCGAGACGCCGAGCGTGGAGGCCCGCTCGGCCACCGTGTCGGAGTGAGTCCGCGCCGTGTCCACGACCTCGTCGAGCTGCAGATGGACGGACCGGAAGCGCGGTCCCACCACGTTCCAGTGGATCTGCTTGGCCACCAGGGAGAGGTCGACCAGATCCACGAGCGCCCCCTGCAGGGCGTCCGAGACCGTCTTCAGATCCGCATCGGACAGAGGGCTCTTCACGACGTACATCCAACCTCCAGAGCTCATGAAACCCCCGTAATACAAATCCCCACCAACAATGGCACAAGTGCACCAATCGGGGCATCTCCGAGCAGGCTGCGAGCACCGCCGACCAGACTGCGAGCACCGCCAGCCAGACTGTGAGCGCTTCCGGGACAGGCCACGCGCATCTCAGGACAGACGAAAGCCCCGGCCGGTGACCCGGCCGGGGCTTCAACACATCTAAGCGCTCTGAGCACTCAAACAGCGCGCACAGTCAATGCATCTATGCATCTATGCATAGATGCGCAGTCAGTCAGCGCAGCATCACGCGGCGACGACGTCCACCGCCTCCGCAGGCGCCTTGATCGTCACCCGTTCCGGCGGCACGCCGCTCACCGAGACGGAATTGAGCATCGGGCGAACCGGTGCGCGCACCGGTTCCGTAGCCGCTGCCGACGCAGCCAGTTCGGCGAGAGAGAGCTCATCGCTCACCTCGCGCATGAGCTCGGACATCCGTACGTCAAGCGCGTCGCAGATCGCGGAAAGCAGCTCGGAGGATGCCTCCTTCTGCCCCCGCTCCACCTCGGAAAGATAGCCGAGCGAGACTCGGGCGGACGAGGAGACTTCGCGCAGAGTACGGCCCTGGCGCTGGCGCTGCCGACGCAGCACGTCACCCAGCAGGCGACGGAGCAGAATCATCGGTGGCTCCCTCCTCGGACCGCGTAGCCGCATCCTTCACGCCCCACCGTACCGCCTTGCGCGGCGGCCGTGCGGGGAGCGATGTCGTGTTCACTCAGGGCTGCAAACATCAAGTCCCCCCGTTCTGTTCCGTATCCTGTGCCCGCCCGTTCCCGGCACGTTCGCCGGACAGCCGCTCGACCAGCAGCGTGAGCACGCTCCGTACACTCTCCATACGGATGTCCGAACGCTCACCGTTCAACCGCAGCGCGGCCACTTTCCCCTCAGAGCGAAGAGCGGAACCCGCCCCGCCGATCATGGAATCCGCCCCACCGACCGCAGAACCCGGCCCAACAACCGCTGAACCCGGCCCATCGACCGCCACAAAGACCGTCCCGACCGCCTGCCCGTCCTGCGGCTCGGGCCCCGCGACGCCCGTGGTCGCGACCCCCCAGTCCGCACCCATGACCTTGCGCACACCCGCCGCCATCTGGAGCGCGACCTCGGCGTCCACGGCGCCTCGCTCGGCCAGCAGAGTGCCGTCGACCCCGAGCACCTCGTGCTTCAGCTCGGTCGCGTACGCCGTCACGGACCCCCGGAAGACCCGTGAGGCGCCCGGCACCGCCGTCACCTCGGCGGCCACCAGACCGCCGGTGAGCGACTCGGCGACGGCGAGCGTCTCGCCGCGCGCCTGAAGAAGCCGCAGCACTTCCGCGGCCGGGCCGAGAGACATCACGAGCCCGACTCCCGAGCCCCTTCGCCGGAACCAGCCCCAGACCCAGAACCAGAGCCAGCCCCAGAGCCAGCCCCAGAGCCAGCCCCAGAGGCAGCTGCCGCAGCAGCAGCCGACGCGGCCGACGCCGCACGCGCCTCCGCAAGGCCCTGACGCCGCAGCAGGATGGCCTGCCGCACATAGTCGAGCCCGGTCAGGACGGTCAGGACGACAGCGACCGCCATCACCCAGAACCGCAGCGTGGCGAGCGGCCCGGTCAGCGCCAGGACGTACATCCCGGCCGCCGTGCCCTGCCAGAGCGTCTTCATCTTGCCGCCACGACTGGCCGGAATGACACCGAAGCGGATCACCCAGAACCGCAGCAGGGTGATTCCCAGCTCACGCCCGAGAATGACGCCCGTCACCCACCACGGCAGATCGCCGAGATACGAGAGACAGATCAGTGCCGCGCCCATGATCGCCTTGTCGGCGATGGGGTCGGCGATCTTCCCGAAGTCCGTGACCAGGTTGTACGTGCGTGCCAGATGCCCGTCGAACAGGTCCGTGATCATGGCGACGGCGAAAGCCGCCCAGGCCCACGCACGCCAGGCCGGGTCGTACCCGCCGTCGGCGAGCAGCAGCATCACGAAGCCCGGCACGAGGAGCAGCCGGATCACCGTCAACAAGTTGGCGACGTTCCACACGCTGGCCTGATTGACGGCCGCAGCGCCCAACTTTCCGCCGCGCACCGGCTTGGCGCCCTGCGCGCCGGAGCCGCCCGCCGCGGATGCCGGGACTCCGGTCATCTGCGTGCCTCCTCGGCCGGGATCCGGGGCGAGTCCCCCAGAATTTCGCTGTACTCAGCCACCAGGTCCACGCCTTCCGTGCCGACCACCTTTGCCACGACCATACGACCGACCTGCAGACCGTCCCCACCCGTGGCGCCGGTGAAGCGGATCTGGCCGTCCGTCTCGGGCGCCTGGTGAGCCGCCCGGCCGATCGCGCCGTCCTCCTCGTCCACGGACTCCACGAGCACCTCGACGGTCTCACCGAGACGCTCGTCGGCGCGCTGCGATGTCAGTTCCTCGGCGAGCCGCGAGATGCGCGCGAGCCGCTCGTCGACCACGTCCTGATCCAGCTTCTGGTCGTACGTCGCCGCTTCGGTGCCCTCCTCGTCGGAGTACCCGAAGACGCCGATGGCGTCCAGCCGCGCACCCGTGAGGAACCGCTCGAGCTCGTCCACGTCGGCCTCGGTCTCGCCGGGGAAGCCCACGATGAAGTTGGACCGGACGCCGGCCAGCGGTGCCTTGGTCCGAATGGTCTCCAGGAGTTCAAGGAAGCGGTCGGTGTCCCCGAAGCGCCGCATCGCCCGCAGCACACCGGGAGCGGAGTGCTGGAAGGACAGGTCGAAGTAGGGGGCGACCTTCTCCGTGGAGGTCAGTACGTCGATGAGCCCGGGGCGCATCTCGGCGGGCTGGAGGTAGCTGACGCGCACCCGCTCGATCCCGTCGACGGCGGCCAGCTCGGGCAGCAGCGTCTCCAGGAGCCGGATGTCGCCGAGGTCCTTGCCGTACGAGGTGTTGTTCTCGGAGACGAGCATGACCTCCTTGACGCCCTGCTCGGCCAGCCAGCGCGTCTCTCCGAGTACGTCCGAGGGGCGCCGCGAGATGAAGGACCCGCGGAAGGAGGGAATGGCGCAGAACGAGCAGCGCCGGTCGCAGCCGGATGCCAGCTTCACCGAGGCGACGGGGTTGGTGCCAAGGCGCCGCCGCAGCGGGGCACGCGGCCCCGAGGCGGGCGCGAGGCCCTCGGGGAGGTCCATGGGCGCGTGACCGGGCAGCGCGACGTCGGAGCCCGCCTCCTGGCGCTCCGCGGGGCTGATCGGCAGCAGCTTGCGCCGGTCACGCGGGGTGTGAGCCTCGACACTGCCGCCGCTCAGGATGGTGTTCAGGCGGGTGGAGATGTCGGAGTAGTCGTCGAAACCGAGGACACCGTCGGCTTCGGGGAGGGCGTCGGCGAGCTCCTTGCCGTACCGCTCGGCCATGCAGCCGACCGCCACGACGGCCTGGGTCTTGCCATGGCCCTTGAGGTCATTGGCTTCCAGGAGGGCGTCGACGGAGTCCTTCTTGGCGGCTTCGACGAATCCACAGGTGTTGACTACGGCGACATCCGCGTCTTCGGCGGCCTCGACGAGCTGCCAGCCGTCCGCCTCCAAGCGGCCTGCGAGCTCCTCCGAGTCCACCTCGTTACGGGCGCAGCCAAGAGTGACAAGGGCGACGGTACGGCGTTCGGGCATGGTCTCAAGACTACTTCGTCCCTGCCCGGGCCCCCGCCGCGAGGGTCCGGGCCGCCGTCACAGGGCTCAGCCGACCTCGGGATCGCCCTTGGTGTACGTGAGCCGCTCGACCTGACCGGGCTCGAATTCGTTCTCGATCGACTTGCCGTTCACGAACAGCTTGATCGCGCCCGCGTCGCCGAGGACCAGGTCGATCTTCTGCTTGTCCTGGAAGGTCTTCGACTTGCCCTCTTCGAGGACGCCGTCGAAGAGGGTCCGGCCATTGTGGTCCTTGGCCGAGATCCAGCTGCGCCCGTCCGGGGCGCTCACCTTGACCGTGACCTTGTCCTTGGGCGCGCCGGCGATCGCGCTGTCCGACGGATCCGGCTTGGGGTCGGCGGGCTTGTTGGGCGCGGGCTTCGTGGCGGGCTTGCTGGTGGCGGGCGTGGCGCCCTCGGCGACCTGCGACTTCGATCCGTCCTCTTCGTCCCCGCCGCTGAACGCGGTGAAGCCGACGAAGCCGATGACCGCGACGATCGCGGCGACCATGGCGGCGGTCCAGTTGGGACGGCGCGGATCGGACCTGATCCGCTCGGCCTCGAAGAGCGGCGCCGCCGGGGTGGGCGCGGGCGGGCGACCGCCGTGCGCCTCGTCGTACTGGGCGAGCAGCAGGGCGGGGTCGAGGCCCACGTGGCGTGCGAGCGTCCGGATGTGTCCGCGGGCGTACACATCTCCGCCACACCGGGAGAAGTCGTCCTGTTCGATCGCGTGCACGATCGGGATGCGCACCCGGGTGGACGTACTGATTTCGTCGACGGTCAGGCCCGTGTCGATACGTGCCTGCTGCAGCGCGCGCCCGATCGAGGGCCGGTCGTCAGCCGGACTCTCAGCTGCCGGACGGTCGTCGGCGGGCCGGTCGTCTGTGGGTGGTTGGTCTGAAGGGCGGTCGTCTTCAGGGGAGTTGCCGATGGACACGGGGGCGCCTTTCGAGCGTGTAGCCACCTGCCGGATGTTCAGTCTAGGGGGGTTCGCGAAGGGTGGGGCAACTGGGCGACGGACTTTGTACGCCATCGGAATGGCCGGACATCCTGATGGTGGGGGCGGTGGGGCACGGTGTCTTCCCTCCCCTCAACTTGACGTATGCCGAAGGGAAACGGTTGCCTGCCGCTCCCTTATGGGTGAGCCTCCCCGCGGATCACGGCCAGCACGCCATCCAGTTCGTCGGGTTTCACAAGAACGTCACGAGCCTTGGAGCCCTCGCTGGGCCCCACGATGCCGCGCGACTCCATGAGGTCCATGAGCCGTCCGGCCTTCGCGAAGCCGACGCGCAGCTTGCGCTGGAGCATCGATGTGGACCCGAACTGTGTGGAAACCACCAGCTCAGCGGCCTGGCAGAGCAGATCGAGGTCGTCGCCGATGTCCTCGTCGATCTCCTTCTTCTGCTTGGTGGCGACGGTGACGTCGTCCCGGAAGACGGGCGCCATCTGGTCCTTGCAGTGCTGGACGACCGCGTGGATCTCGTCCTCGGTGACGAAGGCGCCCTGCATGCGGGTGGGCTTGTTCGCGCCCATCGGCAGGAAGAGCCCGTCGCCCTTGCCGATCAGCTTCTCGGCGCCCGGCTGGTCGAGGATGACGCGGCTGTCGGCGAGCGACGAGGTCGCGAAGGCGAGCCGCGAGGGCACATTCGCCTTGATCAGACCGGTCACGACGTCCACGGACGGCCGCTGCGTGGCGAGCACCAGGTGGATGCCGGCCGCACGCGCGAGCTGCGTGATGCGCACGATCGAGTCCTCGACGTCGCGCGGGGCGACCATCATCAGGTCGGCGAGCTCGTCGACGATCACAAGGAGGTACGGGTACGGGCTGAGCTCCCGCTCACTGCCCTCGGGCGTCTTGAGCTTGCCCTCGCGGACGGCCTGGTTGAAGTCGTCGATGTGGCGGTAGCCGAACGCCGCCAGGTCGTCGTAGCGCAGATCCATCTCGCGTACGACCCACTGGAGCGCCTCGGCGGCCCGCTTGGGGTTGGTGATGATGGGCGTGATCAGGTGCGGGATGCCCTCGTACGCGGTGAGCTCGACGCGCTTGGGGTCGACGAGGACCATCCGTACGTCCTCGGGGGTCGCCCGCATCATGATCGACGTGATCAGACAGTTGATGCACGAGGACTTGCCCGAGCCGGTGGCTCCGGCGACCAGGATGTGCGGCATCTTGGCCATGTTGGCCATGACGTAGCCGCCCTCGACGTCCTTGCCGAGCGCGACCAGCATGGGGTGGTCGTCCTCGGCCGCGTCCGCCAGACGCAGGACGTCGCCCACGTTGACCATCTCGCGGTCGGTGTTCGGGATCTCGATGCCGACCGCGGACTTGCCGGGGATGGGGCTGATGATGCGGACGTCGGGGCTGGCGACCGCGTACGCGATGTTCTTGGCCAGAGCCGTGATCTTCTCGACCTTCACGGCCGGGCCGAGCTCGATCTCGTACCGCGTGACCGTCGGGCCGCGCGTGAAGCCGGTGACGTCCGCGTCGACCTTGAACTCGCTGAAGACGTTGCTGAGCGAGGCGACGACCGCGTCGTTGGCGGCGCTGCGGGTCTTGCCGGGGCCACCGCGCTCCAGCAGGTCGAGCGCGGGCAGCGAGTACGTGATGTCCCCGGCGAGCTGCAGCTGCTCGGCGCGCGGCGGGAGGTCCCGCGGCTGTTCCGGGGCGGCCTTCGTCAGGTCCTTCACGCCGGAGGCCGACGCGTCACGCGACTCCCCCGGCTTCTTGCGGAGCACACCGGGCGGCGGGCTGTCCGTGGCGCGCGCGGTCGGCACCGGCGCGGAACTCTCCCCGGACGTGTCGGCCTGCTCGGACTGCCCGTCGCGCTCCCCGGAGACGCCCTGCGTGAGGTCGGCGACCAGCGGCGACGGCGGCATGCCGTGCAGGACCGCGCCGTCCAGGGCGGCGGCAGCGGCGGCCGCCACGTCCACCGCGTCCATCGGACGGTCCAGAGAGGGCTGTGCGGACCCCCTGCGGGGCCTGCGGCGCCGGGTGAGCGCCTCCTCCTCCGCCTGGTCCGGGGCGTACGGCTCGGGCGCCTGAGCGCGCTTGCGCGAGCGGGCGGGCAGCGCCTCGCGCCACTGCTCCTCGTAGCGCTCGTCGTCCGCGTAGTCGCCCTGCACCGCCTCGGGCTCCGCCTGGACGATGCCGAGCTTGGTGCCGAGCAGCCGCAGCCGCTGCGGGATGGCGTTGACGGGCGTCGCCGTGACCACGAGCAGCCCGAAGACGGTGAGCAGGACGAGCAGCGGTACGGCGAGGACCTCGCCCATGGTGAAGATCAGCGGAGTGGACGTGGCCCAGCCGATGAGGCCGCCCGCGTCCCTTATGGCCTCCATGCCGTCCGCGCGGGCGGGCGAACCGCAGGCGATGTGCACCTGGCCGAGCACGCCGATGACGAGCGCGGAAAGGCCGATCACGATGCGGCCGTTCGCCTCGGGCTTCTCGGGGTGCCGGATGAGACGTACGCCGATGACCGCGAGCAGTATCGGAAGCAGCAGGTCGAGGCGGCCGAACGCACCGGTCACCAGCATCTCGACGAGATCGCCCACGGGACCGCGCAGATTCGACCACGTGCCCGCGGCGACGATCAGCGCGATGCCGAGCAGCAGCAGCGCGAGGCCGTCCTTGCGGTGCGCCGGATCGAGTCCCTTCGCGCCGCGCCCTATGCCACGGAACAGCGCGCCCACGCTGTGCGCGAGACCGAGCCAGAGGGCGCGCGCGAGGCGGTACACGCCCCCTGTGGGGCTGGGCGCCGGCTTGGGGGCGGGCTTCTTCGCCGCGGCTTTCTTGGCGGGCGCCTTCTTCGCCGGGGCCTTCTTGGCGGGCGGCTTCTTGGCGGCGGCCTTCTTCGCCGGAGCCTTTGTGGGCGCGGCCGCCTTCTTCGCGGGCGTCTTCTTGGCTGCGGACGGACGTGAGGCCATGGGTCTGAGGTTACCGGTGGAGGCCACTGCGGACACGTGTGCCTACTGCTTCACCCGTTTGTGTCGCCCTTGCGGGGGCGGTGAACTGACGGACGTTCACCGCCTCCGCATCGGCTCAGACCCTGCGCCCGCGCCGGCTCAACTCTGCGAGGACACCGAAGGCGCACCGCTTCCGGTGCCCGGCTCCAAGGCGTCAAGAGCCCGCCGCAGGCCGGTGAGTTTGCGTTCGAGATGGGCCGCGGTGGCGACCGCGGCGGCATCCGCCGAGTCGTCGTCCAGCTGCTTCGAGAGCGCCTCCGCCTGTTCCTCGACGGCCGCGAGACGCGCGGAGAGCTCGGCGAGAAGACCCGCGGGCTCCTTGGCGTCACCCGCCGCGGACTTGCCGCCGCCTTCGAGCTGGAGGCGCAGCAAGGCTGCCTGCTCCCGCAGTTGGCAGTTCTTCATGTACAGCTCGACGAACACCGAGACCTTCGCGCGCAGCACCCACGGATCGAACGGCTTGGAGATGTAGTCCACCGCACCGGCCGCGTAACCGCGGAACGTGTGGTGCGGGCCGTGGTTGATGGCGGTGAGGAAGATGATCGGGATGTCCCGGGTCCGTTCTCGCCGCTTGATGTGCGCGGCGGTTTCGAAACCGTCCATGCCTGGCATCTGGACGTCCAGCAGAATGACCGCGAAGTCGTCCGTGAGTAGTGCTTTGAGCGCTTCCTCCCCGGACGATGCCCGTACCAGGGTCTGATCGAGCGCAGAGAGGATGGCCTCCAGCGCCAGCAGATTCTCCGGCCGGTCATCGACCAGGAGGATCTTGGCCTTCTGCACCATGGCCCGCCCTCCTCGCCCCGGCGGTACACCGGGCGCCGCCCCAGGGGACGACTCCCTTACGCCGTCCGTCCTTGTGCCGGTCATGGTAGCCGCACCCCGCCTGTCGCCACACCCTGTCACCGCGATGTCACTGTGCACGTAGCAGAAACGCAGTGGGAGACCAGAAGGTTCCCCGAATCCCGTGGTTCTACACGGCTTCGGCCACACTCTGTCAGCAACTCCGCGTAATGAAGCCTCTTCTCGGTCACTCCCCGCGCATCCACTGCTCCATCACCGAGAGCAGATGATCCGGGTCGACCGGCTTCGTAACGTAATCGGATGCTCCGGAGTCGATGGCCTTCTCCCGGTCGCCCTTCATGGCCTTCGCGGTGAGCGCGATGATCGGGAGCCCGGCGAACTGCGGCATCCTGCGGATCGCCGTCGTCGTCGCGTACCCGTCCATCTCCGGCATCATGATGTCCATCAGGACGACCGTCACGTCGTCGTGCTGTTCAAGGACTTCGATGCCTTCACGGCCGTTCTCCGCGTAGAGCACCGAGAGCCCGTGCTGTTCCAGGACGCTGGTGAGCGCGAACACGTTGCGGATGTCGTCGTCGACGATGAGCACCTTCTCGCCGCCGAACTGGTAGCCGACACGCGCCTCGGGCGCCTCCTGCCCCGCGGTCGGCCACTGCCCCTGCGAGCCCTGCTCCTGAGGCTCCGCGACGCCCTGCCCGGGCAGCACGGGCGGCTGCTCCGACGAGGCGTGCGCGGCACGACGACGGCGCCGGAAGAGCGTGCCGGAACCCGGCATCGCGTCGAGCCGCGGCGGCGTGACCCCCTCGTTCCGCGGAGGCTGCTCGGAGGTGGACGCACCCTCCTCCAGGGCCGGCCGTGAGACCGTGCCCGGCAGGGGTGCCAGCTGCGTGTAGCCCTGCGGCGGCAGTTCGCTCGGATGCAGCGGCAAATAGAGCGTGAACGTCGAGCCGCGGCCCGGTTCGCTCGCCGCGTGGATCTCGCCGCCGAGGAGACGCGCGATCTCCCGGCTGATGGAGAGCCCGAGGCCCGTGCCGCCGTACTTCCTGCTCGTCGTGCCGTCGGCCTGCTTGAACGCCTCGAAGATCACCCGCATCTTGCTGCCTGCGATACCGATGCCGGTGTCGCTCACCGAGAAGGCGATCAGATCCGCGTCCGCGTCCCGCAGCGAACCCGCCTCCAGGAGCTGTTCGCGGATGGCGTTGGGCACATCGGCGTTCGCGTGCCGGATCACCAGCTCGACCGCTCCGGAGTCGGTGAACTTCACCGCGTTCGACAGGAGGTTGCGCAGCACCTGGAGGAGCCGCTGCTCGTCCGTGTGCAGCGTCGCGGGCAGCTCCGGAGACACCCGTACGGAGAAGTCGAGTCCCTTCTCCGCGGTCAGCGGCCGGAAAGTGGCCTCTACGTAGTCGACGAGTTGCACCAGGGCGATGCGCGTCGGGGAGACGTCCATCTTGCCCGCCTCGACCTTCGACAGGTCGAGGATGTCGTTGATGAGCTGCAGCAGGTCCGAGCCCGCCCCGTGGATCGTCTCGGCGAACTCCACCTGCTTGGGGGTGAGGTTCGCGTCGGCGTTGTCGGCGAGCAACTTGGCCAGGATCAGCAGGGAGTTGAGCGGCGTACGCAGCTCGTGCGACATGTTCGCGAGGAACTCGGACTTGTACCGCATCGAGACGGCGAGCTGTTCGGCGCGCTCCTCCAGGACCTGCCTGGCCTCTTCGATCTCGGTGTTCTTGACCTCGATGTCGCGGTTCTGCTGGGCCAGCAGCTCGGCCTTCTCCTCCAGTTCGGCGTTCGAGTCCTGCAGTGCCTTCTGCCGGCTCTCCAACTCCGCCGAGCGCTCGCGCAGTTGCTCGGTGAGCTCCTGCGACTGCTTGAGCAGCACCTCGGTCTTCGTATTGACGCTGATGGTGTTGACGCTCGTGGCGATCATCTCGGCGATCTGACTGAGGAAGTCCTTCTGGATCTGCGTGAACGGCTGGAACGCGGCCAGCTCGATCACGCCGAGGACCGTCCCCTCGAAGAGCACCGGAAGGACGATCACCTGGGCCGGCGGCGCCTCACCGAGGCCGGACGCGATCCGCAGATAGCCGGAGGGCGCGTTCTCCACGAGGATCGTGCGCCGCTCCTGCGCCGCCGTGCCGATGAGCGTCTCACCGGGCCGGAAGGACGTCGGCATGGAGCCCATGGAGTAGCCGTAACTCCCCATCATGCGCAGCTCGTACGCGTCCCCCTGCTCGGCGCCCGGCTCCGCGCCCTCGTCCGTGGGCAGCGCAAGGAAGAAGGCGCCGTGCTGCGCGGAGACCACCGGCGTCAGCTCGCTCATGATCAGCGAGGCGACGTCGGCCAGGTCGCGCCGGCCCTGCATCAGACCGGAGATGCGGGCGAGGTTGCCCTTGAGCCAGTCCTGTTCCTTGTTGGCGAGGGTGGTGTCGCGGAGGTTGGCGATCATCGAGTTGATGTTGTCCTGGAGGACCTGGATCTCGCCCGCCGCGTCCACGTCGATCTTCAGGTTCAGGTCGCCGCGCGTCACCGCGGTGGCGACCTCGGCGATGGCGCGTACCTGCCGGGTCAGGTTCCCGGCCATCTCGTTCACGGATTCGGTGAGGTCGCGCCACGTGCCGTCGACGTCCCGCACCCGCGCCTGACCGCCCAACTGCCCCTCCGTGCCCACCTCGCGGGCCACGCGCGTGACCTGCTCGGCGAAGGACGACAGCTGGTCGACCATCGTGTTGATGGTGGTCTTGAGTTCGAGGATCTCGCCCCGGGCGTCGATGTCGATCTTCTTGGTCAGGTCGCCCTTGGCGATCGCGGTGGTGACCATCGCGATGTTGCGGACCTGTCCTGTGAGGTTGGAGGCCATGCCGTTCACGGACTCCGTCAGGTCCTTCCACGTACCCGAGACTCCGGGCACACGGGCCTGACCGCCGAGGATGCCGTCCGTACCCACCTCGCGGGCCACACGGGTCACCTCGTCCGCGAACGAACTCAGCGTCTTCACCATCGTGTTGACGGTGTCGGCGAGCTGCGCGACCTCGCCGCGCGCCTCGACGGTGACCTTCTTGGTGAGGTCGCCGTTGGCGACCGCCGCCGCGACCTGGGAGATCCCCCGCACCTGCGCGGTCAGGTTGTTCGCCATCAGGTTGACGTTGTCGCTGAGGTCCTTCCAGGTACCGGTGACGCCCGGCACCCGCGCCTGGCCACCGAGGTTGCCCTCGGTGCCCACCTCGCGTGCCACGCGGTTGACCTGCTCGGCGAAGTTCGAGAGCTGGTCGACCATCGTGTTCACGGTCGTGACGAGCTCGAGAATCTCGCCCTTCGCGTCGACGGTGATCTTCTTGGAGAGGTCGCCCATGGCGACGGCCGTGGTGACCTCGGCGATGTTGCGGACCTGAAGAGTCAGGTTGTTCGCCATGCCGTTCACGGACTGCGTGAGGTCCTTCCAGGTGCCGGAGACACCCTGCACCTCGGCCTGGCCCCCCAGGATGCCGTCGGTGCCCACCTCGCGGGCCACCCGCGTCACCTGCTCGGCGAAGGCGGAGAGCTGGTCCACCATCGTGTTGAGGGTGTTCTTCAGCTCCAGGATCTCGCCGCGCGCGTCCACGTCGATCTTCTGCGACAGGTCACCTCGCGCCACCGCGGTCGCGACCTGCGCGATGTTGCGCACCTGGGCGGTGAGGTTGCCGGCCATGCCGTTCACGGAGTCGGTCAGATCGCGCCACACACCGGCGACGCCGGGCACCTGCGCCTGCCCGCCGAGGCGGCCTTCCGTGCCCACCTCGCGGGCCACCCGGGTCACCTGGTCGGCGAAGGCGGAGAGCTGGTCGACCATCGTGTTGATGGTGTTCTTCAGCTCCAGGATCTCGCCGCGCGCGTCCACGTCGATCTTCTGGGACAGGTCACCCCGGGCCACCGCCGTCGTGACCTGGGCGATCTGGCGTACCTGCGACGTCAGGTTCCCCGCCATGAAGTTGACGGAGTCGGTCAGTTCCTTCCAGGTGCCGCTGACACCGTCCACGCGCGCCTGACCGCCGAGGCGGCCCTCCGTACCCACGTCGCGCGCCATCCGCGTGACCTGATCGGCGAAGGACGACAGCTGGTCCACCATGGTGTTCACGGTGTTCTTCAGTTGAAGCATCTCGCCGGAGACGTCGACGGTGACCTTCTGCGACAGGTCGCCGTTGGCGACCGCCGTCGTCACCTGCGCGATGTTGCGGACCTGGCCCGTGAGGTTGCGGAAAGCGGTGTTGACCGAGTCCGTCAGGTCCTTCCACGTACCCGCCGCGCCCTGCACCTGCGCCTGGCCGCCCAGCTCGCCCTCGACGCCGATCTCCCGCGCCACACGCGTCACTTCGGCACCGAAGGCGGAGAGCTGGTCCACCATCGTGTTCACGGTGTTCTTCAGCTCGAGCATCTCGCCCGCGACATCGACCGTGACCTTCTGCGACAGATCGCCGTTGGCGACCGCCGTCGTCACCGTCGCGATGTCCCGCACCTGCGTGGTGAGGTTCCGGAAGACCGTGTTCACCGAGTCGGTGAGGTCCTTCCACGTCCCCGCCGCGCCCGGCACATTCGCCTGACCGCCCAGCTGCCCCTCGGCACCGACCTCGTTCGCGACGCGGGTGACCTCGTCCGCGAACGTACGCAGCGTCTCGGTCATCTGGTTGATCGTCTCGGCGAGTTGGGCGACCTCGCCGCGTGCGCTGACCGTCACCTTCTGGGACAGATCGCCGTTCGCGACGGCCGTCGTGACCTGGGCGATCCCACGCACCTGGGCGGTGAGATTGCCGGCCATAAGATTCACCGAGTCGGTGAGGTCCTTCCACACTCCCGCCACACCCGGCACCTGCGCCTGGCCGCCGAGCTCGCCCTCCGTGCCGACCTCGCGCGCGACGCGGGTCACCTCGGAGGAGAATGACGAGAGCTGGTCGACCATCGTGTTGACGGTGTTCTTCAGCTCCAGCATCTCGCCGGCGACGTGAACCGTCACCTTCCGTGACAAGTCACCCTTGGCGACCGCTGTCGTGACGAGAGCAATGTCACGCACCTGCGCCGTGAGCCGGTACGCCATGGTGTTCACCGAATCCGTGAGATCCTTCCACGAACCGGACATTCCACGTACGCGCGCCTGACCGCCCAGCTTGCCCTCGGTACCCACCTCGCTGGCCACCCGCGTGACCTCGTCGGTGAACGTCGACAGCTGGTCGACGAGGTTGTTGACCGTCCGGCCGACCTTGAGGAACTCCCCGCGCAGCGGATGACCGTTCCCCTCGTCCACCTGCGCCCGCAGCTCCATCCGCTGCTCCAGGTCACCCTCGGCGACCGCGGAGAGCACCCGCCCGACCTCGGAGACGGGGCGTACGAGGTCGTCGACGAGCGCGTTCGACGCGTCGATCGCCGCCGCCCACGAGCCCTCGCTGGCGCCGCTCTCCAGCCGCTCCGTGAGCTTTCCCTCACGTCCGACCATGCGCCGGACCCGGGAAAGCTCACCGGTCAGGTGCAGATTGCGGTCGGCCACCTCATTGAAGACGGCGGCGATCTCCGACATGACGTCGTCACCGGAGACCGTGAGCCGCTTGCGGAAGTTTCCGTCCCGCATGGCCGCCAGCGCCGCGAGCAACCTGTTCAGGGCCGCCGCGTCCACTGACGTAGTCGCCCCGTTGCGCGGTTTGCGCTGTTTGCTCTGGGACTGTCCGTCTTTCGCACGCGTTTTAGTGCCCCGCGTCGCTGCGCCAGACTCCACTGTGTCCCTCCCGCAAGGGTCGACCGTACTGCTCGGGTTACCTGGGCTCTCTCCAAGAAGCTTGCCCAGTGTTTCACCATGGCTGAACCAGGCCATAACAGTTCGGCAGCTTCGCACACCGTCCGCACACCCTCCGGGCGGAAACACTGACGACCGGCATCAGCATGGACGGCGAAGGTAAGTAACCTGGCATCCGGCTGTCCAACCACCCCGGTCCTGCCCGGCCTGGGCGGTGGCACACGTACAAGCGGGCATCGGAGGGGCGGCCGCACCATGGTGGGAGACTTGGGCGTCGATACTCGTACGAGGAGTTCTGTGATCACCGCGCGCGCGGCTGCGACTTTCGACCCCGTCGGGCGTTCCGTCGCGACGGCCCGCTCCTTTGTCCGCGACACCCTCCAGGGCTGGGGGTTCACGGACATCGTCGACGACGCGGTCGTCCTCACCAGCGAGCTGGTCACCAACGCCGTCGTGCACGCCGGAACCGCCGCGGACGTCCTCTGCCTGCGCAGCGAGGACGCCGTACGCATCGAGGTCTCCGACCACTATCCGGAACGCGAGATCCCGCTCCAGCAGTCCGCGGCGAGCATGGGCAGCCCCGACCGCGAGGGAGGCCGCGGCCTCCAGCTGTGCGCGGCGCTCGCCACCCGCTGGGGCGTCGACTACACCCCCACCCACAAACAGGTCTGGTTCCAACTCGACCTCCCCGACCGCTCCGTGGGCACCCGCGCAGCGGGCCCCGCCCTCCCCGCCGAGCTGCTCCCGCTCACCGACGGCAGAGTCCGCGTCGCCGTCGTCCAGATCGACCGCATCGGCGCGATCTCCGCCTGGAACGAAGACGCCGAAGAGCTCTTCGGGTACGTCGCCGAACAGGTCACCGGCAAACCGCTCACCGACTTCGCCGCCTGGCCGCACACCCCGGGCACCAGCACGGGCATCGTGGAAGCGCTCCAACTCTCCCGCTGGGAGGGCAGTTACGGCATCCGCGGCTCCGACGGCCGCGTGACCCCCGTCTACGCCTCGCATCTGCGCGTCCGCGACGCCGACGGCGAACCGTCCACGGTCTGCCTGCTCGTCCGCGACGACGAGCGCGCCGTCCTGCAGACCCCGCTGCGCGGCCCCGCCCCCGAGCCCGGGGCACTCACCGAGTCGCACACCGCCGACCCCTTCGAGGTCTTCATCGGCTCTCCCGCGCCGGACGACCTCGACGGTCTGCTCCAGCGCACGGTCGAGCGCGCCCGCGACATGCTCGACGGCGACGCCGCCTTCCTGCTCCTCGCCACGGACGACGAGACGGAGCTGGAGGTCCGCGCCTCCACAGGCCTGCCGTCGGCCCGCCAGCGCTTCGCCCGCGTCCCCGTGGAGGCCGGCCCCGGACGCTACGGCTCCGCCCGCATGCCGGCCGTCCACGAGGACCTCACGGTCGTCCCCGGCGCCGTACCGCTCCTCAGCGGCACGGGCATGCGCTCCGTGGTCACGGTCCCGCTGAAGGTCGAGGGCCGCCTCACGGGCTCCCTCGGCGTCGCCGCCGAGGCCCCCGACCGGTACTCGAACGAAGAGGCCCTGCGCCTCCAGTTCGCCGCCGACCGCATCGCCCTCGCCGTCGAGTCCGCGCGCCTGGGCGAGCTGGAGCGCCTGCGCCGCGGCTCGCTCTCCTTCCTCGTCGAGGCCTCGGACCTCCTCGCAGGCACCCTGGACCGCGACCAGACCCTGGCGCTCATGGCCCAGATGACGGTCCCGACGCTCGCCACCTGGTGCGCGGTCTACACGATCGCCGACCAGGCGTCCGAGCCCTATCTCTCGTACGTCCTCCATGAGGACGAGGAGCGCATCGACGGCCTGAAGGCACTCCTCTCCAAGATCGCCCCTCCCGACCCCGTGCCGACCCCCGGAGCCCGCGTCTGGGCCGCCCCCTCGGAGGCCGCCCACCAGGCCGCCCTGCGCACCTCCATGCGCAGCCTCGGCCTCGGTGAGCCCATGAGCCTTGGCTCAGGCATCGGCACGACGCTCTCCACGGCATCGGCGGTGGGCGGCGAGACGGTCGTCCTGCCCCTCGTCGCCCGCAACCGCGTCATCGGCATGCTCACGCTGGGCAAGCCCTCCGACGAACACTTCCGCCAGGAGATCCTGGAACTGGCCGAAGATCTCTCCCGCCGAGCGGCCCTCGCCCTGGACAACGCCCGCCTGTACTCGGAGCGCATGGCCATCAGCCAGTCCCTCCAGCGCAGCCTGCTGCCGCCGGGGCTCCCGCAGATCCCGGGCGTCGAGGTCGAGGTCATCTACCGCGCGGCCGGCGAGGGCAATGAGGTCGGCGGCGACTTCTACGACCTCTTCCCCATCCGCGACGGCGCGTACGGCTTCGCGATCGGCGACGTCTGCGGCACGGGCCCGGAGGCCGCAGCCGTCACCGGCCTGGCCCGCCACGCCCTGCGACTCCTGGCCCGCGAGGGCTTCGGCGGCCCCGCGGTCCTCGAACGCCTGAACGCCGCGATCCTCGACGAGGGCGCCCGCAGCCGCTTCCTCACCCTCCTCTACGGGGAGTTGTGGCCGCAGGAGGACGGCTCGGCGGTTCTGAAGATCGTCTGCGCCGGCCACCCGCTCCCGCTCCGCCTGCGCCAGGACGGCACGGTCGAGCCGTACGCGGAACCGCAGCCGCTCCTCGGCGTCATGGACGACCTGGAGCTCTACGAACAGACGATGACGCTCGACCCGGGCGACGTCCTGCTCTGCGTGACGGACGGCGTCACCGAGCGCCGCGAAGGCACCCGCATGCTCGGCGACGACGGCCTCGCCGACGTCCTCACCACGTGCACCGGGCTCACGGCGGGCGCGGTCGCGGCCCGCATCATGCGCGCGGTGGAACGCTTCGCGACGGACGCCCCGTCGGACGACATGGCGATCCTCGCGATGCGCGTCCCCGGCCTCCAGAAGGACTGAAAGCCCCGCCCCGGGGGCCTCAGGACCCCCGGGAAACAGAAAAGTCCCCGCCCAACTGGGCGGGGACTTTCCGTACTTGCTCGCTGAGCCCCCAAGCGGAATCGAACCGCTGACCTTCTCCTTACCATGGAGACGCTCTACCGACTGAGCTATAGGGGCCTGTTGCGCTTCGCGGTTTTCCGCGCGGCAACGGAATAGATCATACCTGAAATCGAAGGCGCCTCGAACCGACCGTTCCTCTGGACCGCCCGCACCGCCACTGCCACTCTGCGCCCATGCCGACCCGACGTGGTACATCCATGCGGAACTCCATACCCCTGGCGCTGGCCGCCCTGCTCCTGCCGCTCGCGGCCTGCGGGTCCGACGACGGCAAAGAAGCCGCGGACCAGAAGCCCACCAAGAAGCCACCGGCCGCGGAGACCCCGCGCCCCGGCGATCAGAAGGTCACGCTCACCTGGAAGGGCAAGAAGCGCGTCTACACGGTGCACGCCCCACCCGGCTACACCCGCGCCGAGAAGCTCCCACTGATCATCGCCATGCACCCCTATCCGGCCGACGGCACTGCCATGGCCCAGATCAGCGGCCTCAACGCCAAAGCGGACAAGGAGAACTTCCTCGTCGCCTACCCCAACGGCCTCAACCAAGGCTTCAACGCGTTGATCTGCTGCGGCACAGAGGACGACGTGGGCTTCATCCGTACGATGACGAAAAGGCTGACCGGCACCTGGAACGCCGACCCGGACCGCGTCTACGCGACCGGCATCTCCAACGGCGGCGACATGTCCTACAAGCTGGCGGTCGAACTCCCCGACACCTTCGCGGCGATCGCCCCGGTCAGCGGCGGCTATCTCGGCCCCGACTCGGCAGCGGACTCGTACATGCCGAAAACACCCGTCTCCGTGATCACCTTCATCGGTGGCCTCGACGAGCACTACACAGGGATGGACGAGGGCATCACGGCCTGGCAGAAGCGCCTGCCCTGCAAGGCGGGCCAGCCGGAGAAACTCAAGAAGAAAATCAAAAGGACAACGGCCAAGTGCCGCGACGGCTCGGACGTGATCGTCCACCGGCTGCCCGGCATGGGCCATTCCTGGCCGGGCGGCGCGGGCGGCAGCATGTCCGACCCCACCGCGGGCGTCAACGCGACAGACCTGATGTGGGAGTTCTTCAAGTCCCACACAAAGAAGGCCCCTTAGCGAACGGGCTCCCGGAAGTCCTAGAAGGCCGGCTGGAGAAGCCCGCCGAGCGCATTACAGGCGGACACGACGCGCTGCAGTTCGCGCCGCGACATGGACGCGTCGACCGGCAGCGCAAGTGTGTCGTCCGCGGCACGCTCGGTCTCCGGCAGATAGACGTCCCGCCAGAACTTCGGCGTGCGATGAACGGGCGTCTTCACAGGCACCCTGCAGTCAATTCCCTTGGCCCGCACGGCACGCGCGAACGCGTCCCGGTCCGGCCGCCCGTTGCCGGGCACACGCACGACGTACTGCTGATAGCTGTGCCCCTCGACGCCGTCCGGGGTGATCACACCGCCGAGCCGCCCGCTGAGGTAGACCGCGTGGGCCCGCCGCTGCGCGAGCTCGTCGTACGGCGCGTCCGTCTCACCCTGCTCCAGTACGAGAATGCCGTGCCGCTGCCCGACGTCCCGCAGCCGCCTGACGTCGGCCGGGTGCCCGAAGCGGTGCACGACGGCCACGGCGGCCGTACGGGAGGTCACGGCGGCGGTCACCGCATCAGGATCGAGGCAGTACGTCGCCTGATCTATGTCCGCGAATACGGGCACGGCCCCTGTCAGGACCACGGCCTCGGCGATCTCGACGTTTCCGTATGCCGGCACGATGACCTCGTCACCGGTACCGACACCTGCGGCTCGCAACATGCCAACTGTCCCCATGCCTCAGGATGTTGGCTGCGGAACGTGAACAGGAAGTGACGCAAAACAAAAAAGAGCTGGTCCCTGAACCGAAGTTCAGGGACCAGCTCTTCTAATAATAGTTCGGCGGCGTCCTACTCTCCCACAGGGTCCCCCCTGCAGTACCATCGGCGCTGTGAGGCTTAGCTTCCGGGTTCGGAATGTAACCGGGCGTTTCCCTCACGCTATGACCACCGAAACACTATGAAACTGTCAACCGCACCGCAGTCGTGGCCCGACATACGGGGTTGTTCGTGGTTTCAGAACCAACACAGTGGACGCGAGCAACTGAGGACAAGCCCTCGGCCTATTAGTACCAGTCACCTCCACCCGTTACCGGGCTTCCAGATCTGGCCTATCAACCCAGTCGTCTACTGGGAGCCTTAACCCCTCAAAGGGGGTGGGAATACTCATCTCGAAGCAGGCTTCCCGCTTAGATGCTTTCAGCGGTTATCCTTTCCGAACGTAGCCAACCAGCCATGCCCTTGGCAGGACAACTGGCACACCAGAGGTTCGTCCGTCCCGGTCCTCTCGTACTAGGGACAGCCCTTCTCAATATTCCTACGCGCACAGCGGATAGGGACCGAACTGTCTCACGACGTTCTAAACCCAGCTCGCGTACCGCTTTAATGGGCGAACAGCCCAACCCTTGGGACCGACTCCAGCCCCAGGATGCGACGAGCCGACATCGAGGTGCCAAACCATCCCGTCGATATGGACTCTTGGGGAAGATCAGCCTGTTATCCCCGGGGTACCTTTTATCCGTTGAGCGACGGCGCTTCCACAAGCCACCGCCGGATCACTAGTCCCGACTTTCGTCCCTGCTCGACCCGTCGGTCTCACAGTCAAGCTCCCTTGTGCACTTACACTCAACACCTGATTACCAACCAGGCTGAGGGAACCTTTGGGCGCCTCCGTTACTCTTTGGGAGGCAACCGCCCCAGTTAAACTACCCATCAGACACTGTCCCTGATCCGGATCACGGACCCAGGTTAGACATCCAGCACGACCAGAGTGGTATTTCAACGTTGACTCCACGAACACTGGCGTGCCCGCTTCAAAGTCTCCCACCTATCCTACACAAGCCGAACCGAACACCAATATCAAACTGTAGTAAAGGTCCCGGGGTCTTTCCGTCCTGCTGCGCGAAACGAGCATCTTTACTCGTAGTGCAATTTCACCGGGCCTATGGTTGAGACAGTCGAGAAGTCGTTACGCCATTCGTGCAGGTCGGAACTTACCCGACAAGGAATTTCGCTACCTTAGGATGGTTATAGTTACCACCGCCGTTTACTGGCGCTTAAGTTCTCAGCTTCGCACGCCCGAAAGCGCACTAACCGGTCCCCTTAACGTTCCAGCACCGGGCAGGCGTCAGTCCGTATACATCGCCTTACGGCTTCGCACGGACCTGTGTTTTTAGTAAACAGTCGCTTCTCGCTGGTCTCTGCGGCCACCCCCAGCTCAGAGTGCAAGACTCATCACCGGTGATGGCCCCCCTTCTCCCGAAGTTACGGGGGCATTTTGCCGAGTTCCTTAACCATAGTTCACCCGAACGCCTCGGTATTCTCTACCTGACCACCTGAGTCGGTTTAGGGTACGGGCCGCCATGAAACTCGCTAGAGGCTTTTCTCGACAGCATAGGATCATCCACTTCACCACAATCGGCTCGGCATCAGGTCTCACCCACATGTCATCCGGATTTACCTAGATGACGGGCTACACCCTTACCCCGGGACAACCACCGCCCGGGCTGGACTACCTTCCTGCGTCACCCCATCACTCACCTACTACCATCTTGGGTCGGCGGCTCCACCACTTCCCTTTGCCCGAAGGCTCCAGGACGGCTTCACGGCCTTAGCATCAATGGGCTCGATGTTTGACGCTTCACAGCGGGTACCGGAATATCAACCGGTTATCCATCGACTACGCCTGTCGGCCTCGCCTTAGGTCCCGACTTACCCTGGGCAGATCAGCTTGACCCAGGAACCCTTAGTCAATCGGCGCACACGTTTCTCACGTATGTATCGCTACTCATGCCTGCATTCTCACTCGTGAACCGTCCACCACTCGCTTCCGCGGCAGCTTCACCCGGCACACGACGCTCCCCTACCCATCCCAGCAGGCGTTGGCCCTATATGCTGGAATGACACGACTTCGGCGGTACGCTTGAGCCCCGCTACATTGTCGGCGCGGAATCACTTGACCAGTGAGCTATTACGCACTCTTTCAAGGGTGGCTGCTTCTAAGCCAACCTCCTGGTTGTCTCTGCGACTCCACATCCTTTCCCACTTAGCGTACGCTTAGGGGCCTTAGTCGATGCTCTGGGCTGTTTCCCTCTCGACCATGGAGCTTATCCCCCACAGTCTCACTGCCGTGCTCTCACTTACCGGCATTCGGAGTTTGGCTAAGGTCAGTAACCCGGTAGGGCCCATCGCCTATCCAGTGCTCTACCTCCGGCAAGAAACACACGACGCTGCACCTAAATGCATTTCGGGGAGAACCAGCTATCACGGAGTTTGATTGGCCTTTCACCCCTAACCACAGGTCATCCCCCAGGTTTTCAACCCTGGTGGGTTCGGTCCTCCACGACCTCTTACAGCCGCTTCAACCTGCCCATGGCTAGATCACTCCGCTTCGGGTCTTGAGCGCGCTACTGAATCGCCCTATTCGGACTCGCTTTCGCTACGGCTTCCCCACACGGGTTAACCTCGCAACGCACCGCAAACTCGCAGGCTCATTCTTCAAAAGGCACGCAGTCACGACGTACAGCACAAGTGCTGCACGCGACGCTCCCACGGCTTGTAGGCACACGGTTTCAGGTACTATTTCACTCCGCTCCCGCGGTACTTTTCACCATTCCCTCACGGTACTATCCGCTATCGGTCACCAGGGAATATTTAGGCTTAACGGGTGGTCCCGCCAGATTCACACGGGATTTCTCGGGCCCCGTGCTACTTGGGTGTCTCTCAAACGAGCCGTTGATGTTTCGACTACGGGGGTCTTACCCTCTACGCCGGACCTTTCGCATGTCCTTCGCCTACATCAACGGTTTCTGACTCGTCTCACAGCCGGCAGACTGTGAAAGAGAGATCCCACAACCCCGCACACGCAACCCCTGCCGGGTCTCACACGTATACGGTTTGGCCTCATCCGGTTTCGCTCGCCACTACTCCCGGAATCACGGTTGTTTTCTCTTCCTGCGGGTACTGAGATGTTTCACTTCCCCGCGTTCCCTCCACACTGCCTATGTGTTCAGCAGCGGGTGACAGCCCATGACGACTGCCGGGTTTCCCCATTCGGAAACCCCCGGATCAAAGCCTGGTTGACGACTCCCCGGGGACTATCGTGGCCTCCCACGTCCTTCATCGGTTCCTGGTGCCAAGGCATCCACCGTGCGCCCTTAAAAACTTGGCCACAGATGCTCGCGTCCACTGTGCAGTTCTCAAACAACGACCAACCACCCATCACAGCCCGCCGAAACGAACTTTCACTGGGGTCGGCACTTGAAGGCAGCCATACGGCCATACCTTCAGATACCCAACAGCGTGCCCGGCCCAGTCATCCCACCCATTCCGCGTTCCACGCCCCGAAGGACAGTACTTGCGGCCCGAGTTGGCCAACTGTGCCGAATAGTCAACGTTCCACCCATGAGCTAACCATCGTCGAACGTTTGCCGACGTAATGGCTCTTGGACCACCAAGCAAGCTTGGCGGTCTAGATGCTCCTTAGAAAGGAGGTGATCCAGCCGCACCTTCCGGTACGGCTACCTTGTTACGACTTCG